>JAHEET010000005.1:378984-422791 GCA_024640565.1 Flavobacteriaceae bacterium | reverse complement strand
TTGATGATGGAGGTGCTGCACTAACAGCCTATGGAAAGATACAGTATACCGATATGACTGAAGAGGAAAGAGAAGACATAGCAGAGGCATTAAAACGCTATTGTGAATTAGATACCTTGGCTATGGTCATGATTTATGAGCATTTAAAATCTTTATTAATAAAAATTTAATTATATGGAAGAATAAGACTTATATCAAGGGCTTTACAAAAGCCAAATTCAAAAAAGAAGAATCAGCTTGTAATACTCCTTATTTGGAAAAATAGAACAAGAAATATTTAATTTTAAACTTAAAAATTATGTCAGTTAAAAAAATAAAAACGCTTTTAGAATCTCTTCCAGAACCAACAGTTTTGTTTGATGAATTAAGTAAAATAAAATTAGACCATATTAATAAATATTGGCTTAGTAACGGTTTGCAACTTCCTAAAAATAATGATGAGGACAGAAAAACAGCAGATTTTTAAAAGAAGTATCTATTTCTTCGAAATTGATGCTTCAACTTTGCACGTTTTTGAATCATCAGGTTTTAGTCTTGCAGGGCAAAGTATCGTAAAGGAGTACATATTAACTGATAATCAATTTGAAGAAAAACGAATTTTATTAAAAATGATTCGATAGTTAATAGCTTTGAGACAAAAATATTTAACCTCATTTTACTCATTCAGAATTAAAAAACAAAATTCAAAATATTAAATAGCTAAGGGTTTTCTTATGGCGTACTTGAAAGGAATAAAAACAACTACTTTGAATATTTTCCATTTACGATAAACCTTCTTTTGAACCTTTTCTCGATCTAATTGAACCTTATTGGTAGTATAATAAATCATTTTAGTAATTAACTCTTGAACTAAAACTTCTAAAATCGAAAATACAGGTGAGACTTGAAGGGCTTTCAATCTTTAATTTTAACATCGTTTAGACTGTTTTCAATTTGGGAATTATATAAATCCTTATTTTCAAAAATTATTTCAACAATTTTGATGTTATTATTTTCCCACCAGTCCCTTATTACATTTCTGTTATGATTTAACTCATTATTTTCTGGATCCTCTGAAAATTGAAACGGGTTTGGAAATGAGCTTAAAGTATTTTTTCTTTTATCTTCTTCAATTTCTTTTTTCCCGATGTAATATGTGTTGTAAAAAATAAAACTATCTGTAGATCCTAACTCTAAATTACCTTCATCATCTGTGTAATTGCCATATTTCCAATTGATTTCTTCAAAAGGAATATAAACAGTCAAGTTTTCATAATAAATTTTTTTTTCCTTTGAATGAAATATAAATTGAGTTTTATACTCATAGGTTTCTTTATCAAAGAACTCTACCTCATAGAACACCTCAAAAGTCCACCTATAATTATATTCACTTGTTTTCGGCCAATAAACTATTTGGTCATTTTTTAATTCAATTTTCATATTTTTTATTATTAATTTTTATGTTAATCTTTTAAAATTATCAAATTAATTTTAAATCTTTATTTTACGAACTTATATAATCAAGATAAATTTTCAAATAAATTATATGAACAATCAAGGTTACATTTTAGAAATAATTGATTAGTTATCATTAGTGTTTTGGTTATCTATTTATCTAGTATTTTTTTATTAATAGTACACTAAAAGATCCTCATATTTTTCCTCTACTATGTATTTCTTCTATAAATTTGATCTGTTTCTAATTTATAATTAACTATTTGCAATTTTAATGTAGTCATAATTTACTTGACAACTTGGTTTTAATCCATAACCTACCTCTTCATCTTTGTTATCCCAAAGTGGAATCCCATTTAACCAATTAGAAGAAGAGTAACTAGATGAATTAAAATACATTTTAGTTCCTTTTTTAAATGTTTTTGGTGTGTGAGGGTGGTTTAGTTTATTAACCTCATTAATTATTTTAAATTCATTTGGAAAACTGGAGTATACCTCAATACAATCTTCGTTAATATCAACCCATAAATTGTAATACCATCTCAAGATAAATAGAAGTGTTTCTTTATCTTTTTTGTAATACTTAATTGTAAGATTTTCACCCTCTTTTATCTGATTGAAATACTTTTTGGAAAGATAATTGAATTCATCAACTGATACAAAAATTCTTTCCCTTCTAGATGAGATTTTTCTTTTTAAGCCTTCCTTTGAATCCTTTATTAATCTATTGAAATTCATTTTTCAAAGTTAAATAAAAAAATATATCATTTTTCATTGGGATAAAAAATTGGGTTCTGTCGCGTCTAATGTAATGAAAAATTTTATTTTTTTATATTTACAACAAAAAATATCTTATGGACTTAATTGAAAACAATTTATCATCTTTAGAAGGTTATATAAAGGATCTTAACAATGTTATAAAATGTAAAAATATTAGTGAGTTAACTAACTTGTTAAATCATAGTTCAACATATTTTGGTTTTAATTATTTGTGACATAATTGAAACAATATGGGATAATATATAGGAATAAATACTGGAGATTTGGAAGATACCGTTGAGGATTATATTATTAAAAATAGTTTGGATGGAGACCCTGATGATTTATGGTCTCAAAATGGCTGGGGATTTTTTGAGGAACTGAGTATTATTGTCTATGAAGACAATGAAGCTCTCTTTAATGACCTAGAACTTGAGGGGATAACAACTATTATACCCTCTACAAACCCCAATTTTAGTAAATTCATTGATATCTGCTGTGAGTATGGAGCTAATTGCGATGTTCATTGATAATAAATCATTTTAAATTCAATATAATCTATGGAAATATCAGATTTAATAAAAAAATACTCCTTAAGTGCTATGGAGAAGGTTAAAAGAATCAATCCAAGCGCCTATTGGGATGATGTGAAGCTAGAGGATGTTTTAACCTACACTGAACTTGATTGGCTAAAAAACAACTTCACACATTTTAGTTTAAAAAAGTACTCCTCTCTCATAGATTTAGACTTAACAGGTGTTCCTTGTGCTTCTATATGCGATGATTTTTTTGAATCTAAATCACTTCAAAATATTTCAAAATTAGGAGGGAAACTCAAGTTAAATAAATCGTTTTGTTTATTGATTAATTTAAAAAAATTGAATTTGGGTGCTGTACATATTACAAGCCTTCCAAAAGATTTTGGAAATTTAGTTCAACTGGAGGAATTACTTTTAAACGACACCAGTGTTAAAAAATTACCTGCATCCTTTTCAAATCTTACTTCTTTAAAAAAACTTGCAGTTTGGAAGAAATTAATCACTATTGATATTGATTTTCCGGACTCTTTACAAGAAATTGATTTCAGAGCAAATAAGCTATCGGAGATTCCTGAGAGCCTTTTATCGCTCCCTAATTTACAGCATTTGGATATTTCAGATAACCCATTTACGGAAATCCCGTTTGTTAAGAATAATGCATTAAAAACCTTAAAAATTGCTAGAACACCCTTTGGTATATTTAAATCTAATATTTTAAAAGCCAAGCAATTTTATACAAACTGTGAAATTGAGGACCCTGTAAAATATGCTGATGATAAAACCCTCTATTTATCTACAACTAAAAAATATTATAGCAGCTCACATCCAACCGGTCATCATTCACATCATTAACTATTTTTTACTTAAAAAATAAAATCAGATATTATGGCAAATGAAATGAGAACTTTTTACTATTTTTATCAAAATAATCAAGTATCCAATAAGCTTCAGCCTAGGTCAAACAAATATTTTAAAACTATAAATTAACAATATGAAGTCAGTAAAAATAGGCAATCAAGAATGGTCAACTAATAATCTTTGCGTAACTCATTTTAGAAATGGTGATACTATACAGGAAGTTAAAAACTACGATGATTGGATGAATGCATACAATAGTAATAATCCAGCAAGAATGTCCTACAGGAAAAGTAAGAAAAAAGGGGAAACTTATGGGGAATATTAAAATTTGAGCAGGAAGGAAAACAATGCCTATAATACTGATTCAGACTAATGAGTCAGACGCATATATTGACTCCACTAAAACCGGGTTTGAAAAAGAATTTGCTACTGATTTAAAGTATGCATTGGAATTGATCTCAAAAGATGGCAGAAATGCTTAAAAAAGAGATTAAAGTGTCAAATTCTAAAAAACAGATTGAGTACTTCTCTACATAGTAAAATAACATTCATGAAAAACTACACAATAGAACTTTATGGCTGGACTTTGGACGCCAAAGCAAAATCGATAACTTTAGCTCAAGTTGAACAAATTAACAATCTAAAAATTGAATTTGGTGTCGAAGAGTTTTCAGAAATCAAGTTTGACATCGAAGATACTATTGCTCCAGATGGTATTTGGGATATTTTACACTTATCTAAACCCTTTTGGTATTTAGACAAAACAATATTTGTATTAAAGGATAACCAAAACATAGAAGTGAATAGATTTGAATTATCAAATGTTATTCATCATGAAGAATTTGGTACTTCAGAAACAGGTGTGGGATATGTTATAATTCCTAGTGAAGAATTTGAACATATTTTATTTTCAATAGATGAATTAAAAGGGGGTATATGTGCATACCAAGTTAAATCTAATGAGGTTCCACAAGTTGCTGATTTTTCTGTTTTAGATGGCTATATAGAAGGTCTAGACTCTGAATGGGAATTTATTGATTCTTTGTATTACAAAGGGAGTAAGCTAGAAATTACGAGCTATTTAGACAGTGATTGTAAATCTTCAGAAGTTATAATTTACTCAAAATAATACCCTATCATTTTTTAAATTAAAAAAAGCTCTAGGGTAGGAGCGTTATTACTCGTTAATCACATAAATGAAAATAGCATATTTACATGGTTTGGAGTCTTCTATTGACTCCTCTAGTTTAAAGATTATTTGGTTAAATGATAATTTTAGTCAGGTATACACACCCTCAATAAATTATCACAATACCAATTCTTTTACTAATATTCTTACTCAAATTAAAAAACACAAACCAGACTATATTGTAGGCTCTTCAATGGGTGGGTATTTTGCATATCTCATTGGAGCTAGCCTAGAGATTCCAACTATATTATTTAATCCTGCTGTTATTGGAAGATCTTTTGATCCAATTGTAGATGACATTACATTAAAAGAGACTAGCCATAGTGTGTTTCTAGGAAAAACCGATGAAGTAATTAATGGGGCTCAAGTACAATCTTACTTTAGTCGTTTTGGCATTGGAGAGTTTTCCTACACAAGCTATAATGGTGGTCACAGAGTATTAGCTGAAGTTTTTATAAACTCCATTAAAGATGTTGTAGGTTTTTTAAAATAATAGCAATGTTTTGGTGTTGCTAATAACTGATAGATTATATCGTATACCATTTAGTTTTTTTAATACAGACAATTGATCATAATCATTACTCATATTTACAATAAATAATTGTTGAAATTCATTTTGTTTTAGGTTGAGGATGTCACTAGTTTTTAATTCACCAAATTCCATTACAAAGTTCTCTTTTTCATTACTTGCTTTAATAGTATATAAGAGGTTAGTGTCTATATTTTCATGTGGAGTAATTGAAACCGTTTCGATATAAATTTTATGATCACATAATATATTTACAAAATTAGACATTAGCCATTGTTTTAGTTTATTTTTAGAAAGCTGAATTAAATCAACATTATCAAATAAAATTTGATTCTTCATTGCCAGTGAAATGTCCATAATGCTATTTTATAAATTAAATTCTAACCCTACTAAAAGTTCTGAGTCTGTCTTTTTAATATCTATATAAGGCGTAGTATGATGTCTAATCTGTGTGGTTACATAAACAGCTATTTTATCAAACTCATAGTACCAACGTGGCTCAATAAAAAGCCGTGTATCTTTACTATTATCTAAGTTAATTTGATAATAAATACTAGTATTGACAAAAGATTTTTTTGATACGCTTACCTTAAAAAATGAACTCAAACTTACTCTGTAATTTTCAATCATTACTTCTTTGTTGGTGTCTTTTAAGTAAAGCTCATTTTCAAAAAAAACTCCTGCTGATACATCAAAATAATTCTCCTCTTTTTTATAGATATTATGACGATATCCACCTCCTATTAAATTTCGATAATTAAGGCTTAATGCTCTTGATTTTTGACTTTGAATAAACGAAAATACCGAATGATTACCCAGGCTGTAATTATATCTTAATTGCGCTATATAATCTGATGCTAACACTTCACTATTTTCTGAAATATATTCATAATTAAATAAAAGTCTAATTAGATGTTTATCAAATTTTTTACCAATTTGATTGGTGATATTAAATTGATACAGTTCTAAGTTACCAAATTTAAAATCTCCATTTATACCAAACCCTACAGTTAATGTAGAATCCATAGATTTCATTAAGTTTTCTGTATTAATAATGGCTTGACTTCGAGCGTTAAATGTAAACAAAAGAACAATTGCGAAGCTTAGGTATTTCTTGTTAGTCATCTTATAATTATTTTTAGTTGAGCTATATATTTAGTTGTGAAATTTTTAATCATTTAAATTCAGTATATTTTTTCCAATTTCAATTCTCTTATTTACTTCAGCACTGATGTAAATACTAATATCTTCTGATTCTATTTTTTGTATTGATTTTTTCAATAGTTTCTCTGCTGTTTTTTTATCAAATTCGTTTACTATTATTCCTAAGTTAACTTCTAGAACTGATTTTTGATATATTTCTTTGTTAGAACTTTCTTTAAAGTACTGCAATGCTTGTTGAATTAAATCGGCAGATTTTTTGAATTCGTTGTTCATGGCGAAAGCTCTACCTAGGTTGTATAGGGAAATACCATAAGATTTATTTTTCTCAAAACTCTCTTTATATTCTAGAGATTTTTGTGCACAAATAATAGTATTTTCAACATCTTTTAAATGATTTCTGTAAATAAGTGAAAGATTTCCATAAGCTGTAGCTAAGGCCCTCTTAATCTTATCAGATTGCTCTAATTTAAGAAGTGAGTCAATACCCATCAATCTGTACTTTACACACAACTCTCCCTCTTTCAAATGTTCATAAACTTTACCTACATCATGGCATGCATTTGCATAATCTATAGTATTTACTCCAATAGATTCTTTGACCATTTTTAAATGATCTAAACAGACTTTCTTAAGTTCTTTATATTTTTTGGTAACCTCTAATACTTCTTTTTTTGCACCAATAAATTCAATTAATAAATTACTTAAAATTCCAAAATCAATTATCTTTTTTAAGTAGGTTTCACATTTTGTAAATTTCTCTAGCGCATCGTCTGGATGTTTAATTATGTAGGTGCTACCGCTCCAACTTCTTAAAAAACTTAATACTAATTCTACCCATAATTTATTAACGCCTTCACTTGATATTAAAAGCTTATGGTATTCCATAAACTCTACTGTAGCCTTCTCATCATTCTCTAAACCCCTTGCTAGAAAACCTAATCTAAAATCTAAAATTTTAAACTTATTTGAGTAATTTTTTATGTTCTTAGTCTTTTCAACTAATTGTAATGACCTTTTATCAATTTCTTCTTTTTTAATAGGAGTATCCAAGCACATAAATTTTAATTCTTGTAGTTCAATTAATTGATTGTGTTCTTCAGTTTTTTCTTCAATACTTGAATGAAAATCTTTTAAAATTTGAATGGATTCCTTAGCTGATTTATGAGTATATAAGATGTATTCAACCCCAAATTGAAATTGAAGGTTCCCTTTGTATTCATTAAATATTTTATGCTTTACCTCTTCTAATTCTGAAACTTTGACAAACTTTTTTGATTCTATATGATGTTTGTTTTTTAAAATGAATAAAATAAATAACTTTAAATCTAAGGAGACTGAATTTGATTTTGTTTCTATATGATATACGTGTTCACAAATTTCATTCAATTCTAATATACTTATGAATGAGGTACTATTTATTTGAATAAGGTACGAGATAAGATTAGAGATATGATTTAATTTCTTTGTACTTATTAAAAAAGCATTAAACCCTAGTAATTTGTCCTCTTCCTCTTGCTTAACTAACCGAACAACTACCTCTAAAATTAATTTCTCCGCAATTTTTAAATAGGTGTCATTTATTAATAAAGATGATAGTCTTCTAATTATAGATAAAATTTCTTCAACACTGTGGTTGTGAGGGTTTTCAATAATTTTATTCTGAAGATATATGTATCGTTTATTATATTCTTTGATGATTTGTTTATCATCACTATTATCATCTTTATTAAAATATGATTTTATTGAACTTATGATTCTTTTATCTTTAAACTCGTAAATATTATCTTCGTCAGAAATATCTATTAACAAATCATCTTCAACTACCTTCTCTAAAAACCCTAAAACATCAAGTAATTCATAACCCCAAACTTGTGTTAGTATGTCTGCATTAAATTTATTTCCAATGATTGAGGCACTCTCCAAAAGGCGTTGCCATTTTTCATCGTATTTATCAATAATTGTATGATAGAAGCTATCAACTTCCATATCATTAGGTAGACTATCAGTATCTATATTAGCAGTTAAAATATATCCACTAGGACTGTATTTTAATAACCCATCACTAATCCACTTTTCAAGTGTTTTGAAAATATATAAAGGAGTAATTTGTCCAAGTGTATTTTTCTCATTAACTAATTGGTTTAAAAGTGAGTTAATTTCAAGCAGCGAGTTATTTTGAATTTTAAATTTATTATTTTGTGTACTCAAATGCTTAACAAAATCTAGGGTATTAAAGTTATTGAAACTTAAAAGTTCTTCAACTTTAAATTTATAAGAGGAGTTATTATTGAGATCATTTGTAGTTGCTATTAATTGACTTATAGAAGGACCTCTATGTTCAAATATACTTTCTTCTCTTATAGAAAGGATGATACACATGTTTCCTCGCAGAAATTTATTTCTATTAATCATCTCAATAAACTTATTAAGAAAGGCATGACTTTCTGGATCTATCCAGTGGAGATCCTCCATAATAAAGATCGTCTTATTTTTTCTGCTTTCTAATTTATCTATGATTTCAATACACATTTCAGTTATTGATCTTTCTGAATTTCTTTCATACCCTCCAATAAATGAGGTGTCTATGTCTATAATAGCCGCTCCAACATTTACAGCCTTACCCATAGACTTCTCCATTCTTTCACCTCGATTGGAAAACGCTTCAATTTTAAGTAATTCTTTAAACCCCTCTAGGAAAGGCTCATAGGAAACAGCATTCTCTCCTTGTAGCTCATCACAATCACCATAATACCAATCCCATCCACTATGTTCAAATAATTCTTTTGTTTCTAATAACCCTCTTGTTTTTCCAATTCCTGCAGGACCTGATACAATCATTATATTTAATTCAGTATCAGACATTGAATCTACAATTTTGTTAAAAATAGCTTCTTTAGGATTTAACAATTCAGTAATATATGGGACATTACTAAGCAGTGTTTTGTTACTAGATTGATTTAAATTGTATTCATATTTTTTATTTAAATAATACCCTATTAGATAATGAGCAATTGACAAAGGAAGAATAACAACAATACTTACCCCTAGGTTTGCGATTGTTAATTCAGTTAGGATAATTGAGTTAAATAAAAGTAGCGCAACTGTTCCTAATATAATTCCATATACACCTTGTTTTTTTAGTGCAATATTTTTTGTGATTGAAGAAAACTGAAAATAAGATCTAGCCAATAAATCTCCAATTAATAAAGTAATTCCAATTAAAAGAAAATGTTCGGTTATTGGGTAGGTGTCAAACTGAATAATATAGAAAACAAATAATGGAAAGTACGTAGCATATAATGAAGAATTGGCAAAATAACGATATCCTTTTATGGTGTGGAAACCATCTAAATCCATTCTATTGATAAAGTATAGATTTATTATAGTTGGAACTATACTCATTCCTATAGTTATTGAGAACATCCAAAATTTTGCTGAAAATTCTTCAAAATGCTCCTCTGCACTTGGCATTAAATAAGAAACAGAATAAATTAATAAAAATGAGAAGAGTAATGGAATTATAAAACTAATACCTACAAATTTCACTTTGTCAATAAACAGATTAAATAAATCCTTGATGATTTTATCGCTACTGTCAATTATTCTTTTTAATTTTTGGTTTAAAAAAGAAATTAACGCAATTAATAAAATAGATTTAATAATTAGTAACAGTATATACATAATACTGAACGAACGCTTATCGATATTAAAACCTCTTGTAAATATTGGCTCTGTAAATCCAGAATCTTTATGAAATGTATAAAACTCTGATTGAACTAACCATATTGAGTTATTAATCACATCCAAATCATTTACATTAAAAATGCCTAATCGATCTAGTTTTAATTTCTCACACAGCAACAATATAGTTTTTGAATCAATATTTCCATCAATAAGACTTGTGGTAGCTTTCTTACCTAGAACCTCTTCTAATTCATGTTTTGGTATTATGTAATGATTGGTTTTTTTTAATAATGTTTGATTTACAATTTCAAACATTTCATCATCACAAGAATTTCGTACAACTATAGATGAGATATTAGTGTTTAGGATAGGCCCATTTTCAACAGCTGGATATTTAGAGTTTAGAAGTTTTTCAAGACTACTATCGTAAGCGTATTCTATTGGATCATCAGCAAAACCCATATAATCTGGAAACCCGTTAAAAAACGGAAATAATTCAATTTTATGGTTTGTATTTTGATCACAGGTTGCTAAGGTTAAATTAATTTTATTTTTAAAATCAAGAGCAAACTGGTTACTGGAATCTATAGCTAAAATAGAATCACAATAAGATTTATTTAGATTTAAGTAAAACTTACTATTGTCAATTTGTCTGGTGATATAATCTAAAGATGATACATGATTCTTAAGCCTTTTAATTTTTAAAGAATCAATAAGTGGATTAGCCCATAAAAAGTTTGATACTAGTAAAAATAATAGCGTTATGATTTTTGAATTCCTCATTAAAAATTATAAAAGTTATTGGGGTAAATAAAATATTAAAACACCTTTGTATTTATTATTTTAATATATTGCAAAATACAATAAAAATTTTTTTATTTCAATTTTATGAAAATCATTTATATAGACCTTGATGGGGTTGTTGCCAATTTTGAAAAAGGTAGGAGAAATCACTCTTTATCTACTATTACCCCTTATATCGGGAGGCCCGATAAATTACCGGGAGTTTATGAGCATTTAGAGCCTATTTCAGAAGCCATAGCATCAGTAAATAAACTATTAAATCACAAAGATTTTGATGTGTATTTTTTATCGACAGCCCCATGGGATAACCCAGAGGCATGGATGCATAAAAGACTATGGGTTGCAAAATACTTTAACGAAAAATTAATTAGAAAAAGATTAATTTTATCTCATCACAAACATTTACTTATTGGAGATTATTTAATTGATGACAGAAGATTTAATGGTGCTTCAGAGTTCAAAGGGGAGTGGTTGCATTTTGGATCAGAAAAATTTAGAGACTGGAGTAAAATACTAAAGCACTTAAATATACAATGATGATAGACAACAGAAAGTTAAGCGACTTAAATGCTGGTTTTAATGAAGGTCAAATTTATTCCCATTCGGAATTGAAGGTTTTTTTTGAATCTAATAAGCTTTTTTCTATAAAAAATGTTGCTGCATACAGTTATAATAGATGGAATAGAGGGATGTCAGACATCTTCCCTGTTTTAGAATGGATTAATAGGGGAACTTACAGGTATTTAGGTGCTAATTTTGAGTATAACGGAATTATTATACATCATCCACAGGGTGGTATTCCTTACAAAATAGGACAATGGGAAAATGGAAGATTATTATTCATTGGTGGATTTGATAGTTTTGTAGATTGGCGCAAGTCAAAGGAGAATGGTATAAAAGTAGCAGATTTAAATTCAAAAATAGTATTTGAGTCGAGTGATGGAAAAATTACTCAAAAAAAAATACTAACAGATTCAAGAGACGGTGATGTTAAATTTGAGGAAGGGTATTCTTTAACTTTATTTGATTCTACCTTAGGGAAGTTATTAAGATTTAAAGAAGAGGGAGATACATTTGAATTTGGAGAATTTAAATATACTATCAAACAGATTAATTAGAGGATTTAGCTTTTTTTTCAAAGTTATAATTCATTATAAATAATAATAGGTGTTCCTATTTATCCTGAAAATTATTTCATATTTGACAACCAATAACCCATTGATGATCTAATCTTAAATATTAATAAAATTTTTATTGATGAATGTTCTGTAGTTAAAGTGATTGATCAGTCATGGAAAGGTAAACAATCGTATAGGTTTACATATACAGGCGGAGACTGGAATAAAGATCAGGAAATAAAACAAAATATTATTGAAAACTCAAATAATCCCTCAAGAATTATAGCTGTTGAGTATGCTAAAAGTCTGAAAAAATCCTGGAAATAAAAAAAATTATTATCGAATCATTATTAGATATTCATCTAACAATTCAATATTAACTTTTGAGGATGCGTCAATCGATTGAAAATCTTTGATTTGAAACTTATATCTAGTTTTTTGACCCATATTTCCAATAGTTTTAAAATCATATATACAATAAAACACCCCGTCTTCTTCAATGTCGCTAATTAGTAAGTGACGAAAATCTGATGATTTTGAGTTAGATTTAAATTGAAAATCTTGAGTTTTGAAATACCTAACTCTTTGTTTTGATATTCTTCTACCATTTTTTTCTAGAGTTCTTTTTTTTCTTTCTCAGTTACAGGATACCATTCTAATTTTCCAATAAAATTGAAATTAATGTTTGGGAAATATTTTTTTTAAACTTATCTCATTAATTCCATCCAAAAAGTTTGAACTACCATAAGTTTGGGTCACAGTAGAACCTTCAACCTTTATTTGGTTGGAGGTTTTTTTTAAAGTTATTATTTTGCATTAATATATTTTCTATATCCTCAAAAAAGTTAGAACTTCTAATTGTTGAGTTCACTTAAAGCTTCACAGAAATGTGAGGCCTAACTTTTTTGCCAAATCTAAAAATGCGGCAATATTTTTTGTGCCCCATTGATTAGAAACTACCACTTTAGTACCGTTTTTAATACTTAATGGTTCTTGCATGTTAAAACGTTTTGGGTCTTTTACCTCTCCCTTTTTTCTTACAAAACCCTTGCTGCCTTGTATTTCATCTTTAAAAGTATTGGTCATTACTTTTAAAGATGGTTTTTTCTTAGCAGCCCAATTTTTTACTACTTCAAAAACTAGTTATCTTTTGTTTAACTTTTCGCCAACGCCTTTTACATTGTATTTTGTATAATCTCTTGCCATTATTATTATTGTTATAAATTTCCATTATATAAACGAACGCCAACATATTTGGCTTCTTTCCCATCAGGTTGAAATTCTACTTTTCCAAAATCAAGATACCAGTTATATTCTCCAGAACCTTCTACTTCTTCATAAGAGCCTTGAAAATTATCTCCCTCAGCAAAAGCCCAATTCATAATAGAATTGTTTAACTCTGTGATTTCATCTATATCGTCGCTTTCCAATAGCGTTTTCAAATCATCCATAGTTGAAGCCATATTGTCTGTAACTTCTTTTATTTCAAAATCGAAAAAATTAATTCCAATAAAAGTATATCCTTTTATATCATCACCTTCGTAATTAAAAGGTGCATTTTCTAAAAAAACTGCTTTTGTTATTTCCATAATTATGTTATATTTAGTTATTAGTTACTTTATTTTTGATTGAGATAAAAAATATTTGGGCCGGAACTCTGTGGCCTCCTTCATATTCTTCAAAGTAAAATTCTCCTGTACCCGAGCTATTTAAATAAAATTTTACTTCTTGTCCATTCACAACCGAATCGTCTTTACCAAGAAATATGTGATGAGTAGTACCCACCAATACCGTTGGTTTTACTTTAGGCCATGTAGGTATGCTATTTTCATTTGTGATGTTTGAAAATTAATTTTATTGGTAGGCTTCAAGATCAAATACTTCACCTTTGGTAGCACTACTATCGACTTCTCCGTAACTAACAAGGCTGAAGAAATTTTGAACAGCTTCTGGAAAATTATCTTTAATCCAATTTTCCCCGTCCCACAAAAGTTCCTCACATCCATTAGAATCTTCAAAAACTCTTACTTTGTAATTTTTATCGTCAATTTTGATGTTATACTCATTTGTTTTTGCCCAGTACACTTCTCTTACATCTTCTGATAAAATTGCTTTACTCATTATATTATTTTTTTTAGTTAATAATTTATTTTTAAAAATAATAATAAAAACAAAATTAGGATACCCATGTCCCACTGGAATCTATACACTGCCATTTGTTGTCTCTTTGTTCCCATAATTCTTGAAATCCACTTCCCATTAGTGGTGCTGGTTTATGTCCTGTCCAAACTACACATTTTTTTTTGTATACTTCTAGAGGAAGAACATAACCATTCATTATTGGAGCTCGTTTTAATTCAACAGGTAAGTCCTCTGTTAAAATTTGACCCACAGGTTTATTTGATTTTTTTGAAACATAAAACTTATGAGTTACAACAGGTGTAGGTATTTTAGGTAAATTTATGTTTAAATCATTGATCTCTATTTTTAGACCATTTATAATATCCAAGATTTTGGTATTACACATTGAATTTTGTATTTGTGAAACTTTTCGTCTGTAGGCCTTTAAGTCATAGGCTTTTAGCTCCTTATTTCTAAATAGCGCTTCTGTTTTATCTGTTAAATTTTTTATTCCTTTAGAGAGTTTTTTGTCAATACTTAAAGATTTAAATTCTTCAATGGATTTATTTATTCGTTCTAATTTATGGGTGTAAAATTTAAATTCTTCGTGGGAGGAATAGTCGAGTTGCTCCTGTTTATAAAAATATATATTGAATCCTTCTTTATCGCCAGATATTGCTTTATAGGTATCAATTACGGTATCATTTAAGACTGCGTTTTTTTTATAAATTGTTGTTGCTCTTAATTCTTCTAGTGTCATAATATTTTTTTAAGTTTGATTTCGATCATCTTGAATTAATAACTTAACAAATTAAACCTTCTCCCATCCTTTTTTTACATTTTCGGTAAGCTCTGCAGCAAAGATTTCTTCAATCTGTCTAACTCCCAAGATTCTTCCATCTTCGAGTTCTACATTTAGTTGTTTGGTTTCTTGTGACCATACAGTCCAAGTTCCTTCTAAAACTTTTAATTTCATTTTATTAATTTTTTAGATTTATAATTTATATTTTAAAAATAAAAAATTAAATCACAACTATATACTACGTTAATAGACAACGTTGTCCAATTATCGAATTTTTTTTTAAAGATATAAATTATAAATTTAAAAAAAAAATTAAATTTGTAACCTAACTAATTTTAAGACTATATATACTTTATTGGAATTAATGTCCCGTTTGATTGTTCTATGGAAGACTCGGTTGAAGATTATTTTCTAAAAGAAAAATTGGATAATGACAGAGATTTATGGGATGCCCAGTACTGGGGGTTTTATGATGAAATTGATTTAAAACTATTTAGGGAAGATTTGTTTTTAGATATTGACGATGACGGAATACAAGCCAATATAAAAACAGACAATAAATTCAAAAAAGAGTTTATTGATTTATCTCTGTCGATTGGGTATAACTTTATTTATTTTGATAAAGATTTTAATGAAATTAGTAAAGACGCTTTTATTAAATTAACAAAAAGTTCTACAGAATTCACATTATCTATATGTCAATGTTCACCAGACTAATCTTTTGTCCATAGGAAATGAAAAAAAACATAACTAAAAGTTATTTATTTGTGACAGAATTGGTTGAAGAGTTTAATTCGATGTTTCATATAGAAAAAATTGAGTTAAAAAGATTTGATGAATTCAAATCAAGAGATTATTTCAAGAAAAAAATAGATTCAAATTTAAACAAAACAAAAGGAGTTTATTTATTTCAAACAAAAAAAGATGGAATTATTTATATTGGGTCATCAGGTAAAGTAATTGATGAAGAGACTAAATCAAGTCAAGGAATAAGAAGTAGAATACTAAATGGTTCATCACCTTATAAATTAGATGGAGAATTTTTAAAATACATAGATTCTAAATCAAATAATTATTCTGAAAAGAACTATAGGTTAAAGAATTTAGAGATTTATTATTACGAAATTGGTGATGGAATTTTCACAATACCTTCAGTTTTAGAACATTTAATGATTCAGGTTTTTTTTAATAAAATAGGAAGAATTCCAAAAATTAACAGAAAATTATAAAAATTTAGTTGTGCAAGAATACAACAAAGAAAAATATCTTATAAAATTGAAATCAACTTAATTAGTTCTTCTTGTCTAGTTAAGTCTGGAGATTTTCCTAATTCCCCATACATTTGTTCAATTCCGTTGTATAGAGAATTTACACAATCTTCATTTTTAAACAATTTAAACACTTTCTCTATTTCAAAATTATCATTATCAATTTGAAGAATAAATTCATCATCACCTATTTTAGAATTAAATTTATTCTTGGACTTCCTCCTGCTCACAATTTCTTGCCTGCTATTATTGTAATAATGATAAGTCAAATACGATTGAACCTGAAATATTTAAAGATTTTTTTGGTAAACAAACAAAAGGGAGTAGCATTCAAGGATTTAATGCAAGAAAAAAATATCAAATCTGAAAATTTATATTGGCATCATTTATAATCATAAAACTATAGCCCCGATGATGTATTGCAATGATTAGACAAAAATTATTTTGTTGTTCTACGACTTGATTCTGAAAAAGATAAGATTAATGAAAACTCCAATTTGTAGGATATAAAAGACTTAATACATGCCTAGAAAACACCGTTTTAAAACCTCACGATACCATTAATTCCATTCAAAAAGTTCGAACTTTCAAAAGTTTGGCTCACATAACCTTACTAGTGATAGTAAGGTTTTTTTGTGCATTGAATAGCCCTGTCTGTTTAGTTTTTGAATAGATTAGTATCTTTGAGTTAAAACCAATAACAAACCTTATCAATGATTTTATTTTTTCAAGCGGCTTTAATGATTCTCACTTTTGTTACTTTCTTATGGATCTGGAGTGTGTTTATTAAAAATGTAAGTATCATCGATGTTTTTTGGGGTATCGGATTTGTTTGTGTCAATGCATTTTATGCCTGTAAGTTCGGAGATTTAACAGCAAGAAAATTACTAGTCTTGTCCTTAGTAACAATCTGGGGGCTGCGGCTTGCCATTTATTTGGCGTATAGAAATTATGGGAAAGGAGAGGATTTTAGATATCAAGAGTTTCGAAAAAACTTTGGACCTAATCGCTATTGGTGGTTTAGTTTCTTTCAAACATTTTTATTGCAAGCCGCCCTCATTATGGTCATATCGCTCCCGCTTATAGGAATACAAACAAGTACGAATTCTGGTGCTTTGAACGCACTGGATTATTTAGGAATCTTTGTGTGGAGTGTTGGATTCATTTTTGAAGCCGGCGGAGATTATCAACTAATGCGCTTTCAACGAAATCTAAATAATAAAGGGAAGGTTTTAGATACTGGATTTTGGAAATATACCCGGCATCCAAATTATTTTGGAGATGCTGCCGTTTGGTGGAGTTATGCAATTTTTAGTATAGCTTCAGAAAGCTATTGGCAGGTAATTGGCGCTGTGATAATGACTTTACTAATCATTAAAGTTTCAGGAGTTCGCTTGCTTGAGAAAACCTTAAAAGATACAAAGCCTTTGTACAGTGATTATGTGAAAAAAACCAATTCTTTTTTACCGTGGTTCCCTAAAAAAATAAAATAGTTATGGAGTTCAGTATCAAAAATATCCTATTCTTTCTCTTTGTAGCCTGGGGTTTTCCGATGGGATACTACAGAAGTAAATTTCGAAAAATCGTCTACCAGACAGACAGTTGGACCATCAATATCAAACCGATTTTTTGGAAAGAATTGAAAGGACTGTTTGGGAACCTCTATCCAGAAAACCATTCGTATAAAAAATTTAGAAATTTTTACTTATTTTATCTTAGTATTTACCTCTTATTGTTCCTTGCATATCTCACTGTTTGATTTCAATACTTAGAGACAAACTATACCAATTATGAATTGTTTCTAGGAGTATTCTGAGGTCAATTCATCCACAATCAATCCATCTTGTAAGGTGCCAATGACCCCCATAGCTGCTCTTTCTCCAGCAATCATAGCGGCATTTAAAGAGCCATTTAAGAGTTGATCTCCCGCTAAAAAAATTGAAGAAGTTAATTTTGTTTCTGTACTTGATAGCTCGTATTGAAGGTTGCTTAGTTTTGGTAACGCTTTTTTAATTTGATAGTGTTGGATGAATTTTGGATGGACTATTCCACAAAAAACATGCAATTCTTTCGCGACCTTTTCAATGAGTTTTTTAGCTGCTAAATCGTGATCTTTTACAACGGTCACCGAAAGTAATTCCTTGTCTCCTTTCATTTCCATTGCTACTGAACTGTGATAAAAAAGATTATTAATCAATGCATTTTTATCAGCAATCAAACCAATAATGGGTTTTTGAAGGGTTCTTTTCGAAGTTTCAAAATACAAGGTGTCACAACTTTTCCAGGCTGTTGCTTGGTTTTTAAGATTGGCGACCAAATCACTAGCCTCTGTGGCAATAATTGTAAAATGGCTTTCTATTTCCGATCCATCCTGTAATGTGATGATTTCATTTTTCACAGATTTTACAGGAGTTTCAAAATGTATTTTTGTATTTTTTAAACCCTTTTTTAACTGATTTGAAATGGCTTGCATTCCTGATTTTGGAATGACTGCCAGGCCGTCTCCAAACATTTTGTAGACAAATTCAAACATGCGACTTGAGGTGTCCAAATTGGGCTCTAAAAAGATACCACTAAAGAACGGTTTGAAGAAATCTTGAAGCATCGCTTCTGAAAAACCAAGTTTTTGCAAATATGCTAAGGTGGTTGTTTCAGGTGTTTTAAAAATTGCGGAAATTGATTTTTTCTTTAAATGTCTGTTGAGTTTTAAAATTTTGAGTTTGTCTGAAAAATTGCCAATAGACGCAAACAGTGTTGGGAATACTAATGATAGATTGCGTAATGGATCTCCAATCGTTTGTGATTTTCCATTTTTAAAAATGGTAGCACCCGGCACTAATTCTTGAAGTGCTAAGGGTTTAAAATCTAAATATTTTTTTGCTGCAGGATAAGAGGTAAGCAATACTTGAAAGCCATGATCTAGTTGATAGCCTTGAACGGTGTCCGATTTTACCCGACCCCCAACGGAAGCAGATGCTTCAATGATAGTAGGAGAATAGCCATTGTTTTCCAAAACTTTGGCAGCAATTAAACCACTCACTCCAGCACCAATAATGTGTATTTTATATGCAGATTTATCCATTTTATTCTTGTGTTAGTTTTGCTTTCTTTTTCAAGTAGCTTGCAACAATTCGTTGCACATCTCGGTTGTCTTTTTGGGGTTGAACAAAAAATTGATAATCTTCGGGTTGTGTTAATTGTGCTGCTTGTTCTTTGTCTAAATAGCCAAAACCTTGATAAATTCCATTTAAAATTAAAGCAAATCCAATTTCATTTTCAGCAACGCCGTTTTCTGTAATGACCAAATTTTCCGCTCCAATTCCTAAAGATTTAATGGCTTCGTTTACCCGTTTGTTATAGTTCGCAACGGTTTCCTTGTCGCAACAAATGCCTCTACATTCTTTAAGTTGATAGTGAAAACAGCTCGATACATTGGTCTGTAAGTGGCAATATTTTGGGCACAATTCAAATGCTTCGCAGAGTTGCGCTATGTGTTTTCTACATTCGGCTACGGTGTAGTATTTCATGATGGCGTTTGGTGCTAATTTAAGGCGGTTGTATGCCAAATGAAGCACTCCTTTTTGATCTTCATATGCAAACAAACCAATAGCTTCTCCAGCACGTCTTTGTGCTCGGTTGTATTTTGGATAATATTGTTTTATTTCAGCAGATTCGTGCAACAGGGCCAATAATTCACTACCTGTTTGGGTATAAGTGATGTCGGCAGTTTCTTGACACATCGAAATTTCTTTCTTCTTTTTGTCATAAAAATGACTAATAACGCGTTGCTTTATATTGTTGGCTTTGCCAACATAAATAATTTCTTTTGCTGGGTTTTTAAAATAGTAAACTCCGTGTTTTTCGGGGAGTTGATCAACAACCTTTTTGTCTAAAAGAGGTGGTAAAGTGGCTTGCCTCGATTTTGGATTTAAAAAAGAATTGATGGTAAAGTTATCATCTCTCTGTAAGAGTCTTTTAAACAATTCTACGGTAGCTTCTACATCCCCTCTTGCACGGTGTCTTGCAGAAATAGGAATGCCTTCATCTGCGCAAATATTCCCTAGGCTATAGGATAGAAGTCCGGGAATTATTTTCCGTGACAAACGAACAGTACAGAGTTTTTTACGTTTAAAATCAAAGCCTAAACTTTTAAATTCTGCTTGAATGATGTTGTAATCGAAGTTGACATTGTGCGCTACAAAAATACAGTCTTTGGTAATTTCTGCAACCTTTTTTGCAATCTCAAAGAACCGTGGCTGGTTTCGAACCATGGCTTGGGTGATTCCAGTAAGGTTGGTTATAAATGCAGGAATGGGTGCTTCTGGATTGACCAATGTTGTAAATTCGTCCAACACCTTTTCTCCATCAAAAATAAAGATAGAGATTTCGGTGATCTTTTGTCCCTTGTATCCATTCCCCGTAGTTTCTATATCTACAACTGCGTACCTTCTATCCAATCGTGTTTTTTAAATCTGCAATGGTTTCTGTTGGGTTTTCTGCACCAAAAACATAGCTACCAGATACCAAGACATTGGCGCCCGCTTCTATTAAGGCATTGGCGTTTTTATTGGTTACACCACCATCAATTTCTATTAGACAGTTTGAACCTGTAAATTCAATAAGGTGTTTTAGTTGTGAAGTTTTCTTATAGGTGTTTTCTATAAAAGATTGCCCACCAAAACCAGGATTTACACTCATAATACAGACCAAATCCAAGTCGTTAATAATGTCTTCTAAAACGGCAATCGGTGTGTGGGGGTTTAAGGCAACTCCAGCTTTCATTCCTGAGGCTTTTATGGCTTGTACTGTTCTGTGCAAATGGGTGCAAGCTTCGTAATGAACTGTTAGAATATGGGCGCCTAAATCTGCAAAAGTTTGAATGTACTGATCTGGATTTACGATCATCAAATGCACATCAATTGTTTTTGTGGCATATTTAGCGATGGCTTTTAAAACCGGCATTCCATAAGAAATGTTTGGAACGAATACGCCGTCCATTATATCAATATGAAACCAATCTGCTTCACTATTGTTTACCATTTCGATATCGCGTTGTAAATTACCGAAATCTGCTGCTAAAATTGAAGGTGCTATTAAATTACTCATTTGTTTTTTCTTGTTGTGTATTTGTTACTGTAAAAATAGGAATATAAAATAAAAAACTCTCGAATTCATTTCGAGAGTTTTACAAGTTTTATTTACAATAATGATTACCCGAGGTAGGTCATTAAAATTTTACTTCTTGAGGTATGCTTTAAACGACGAATCGCTTTTTCTTTAATTTGACGAACTCGTTCCCGGGTTAGGTCGAATGTTTCTCCAATTTCTTCTAAGGTCATTGGTTGGTGTTCTCCCAAGCCAAAGTATAGCTTTACAACGTCTGCTTCACGAGGGGTAAGCGTTTCTAGGGCCCTGTTAATTTCTATACGTAACGATTCGTGTAATAAGGTTCGGTCTGGGTTTGGAGATTCTCCGGAGTTCAATACGTCGTACAAGTTAGAGTCTTCCCCTTCAATTAACGGTGCATCCATCGATACATGACGTCCAGAATTTTTCATAGACTCTTTTACGTCGTTTACAGTCATGTCTAATTTCTTAGCGATCTCTTCTGCACTTGGAGGACGTTCGTTTTCTTGTTCTAAGAAAGCGTACATTTTGTTAATTTTATTAATCGAACCAATTTTGTTTAATGGCAAACGAACAATTCTAGATTGTTCTGCCAATGCCTGTAAGATCGACTGTCGAATCCACCAAACGGCATAAGAGATAAATTTAAATCCCCGTGTTTCATCAAAACGTTTTGCCGCTTTAATTAACCCTAAGTTTCCTTCGTTGATTAAATCTGGTAAGGTTAATCCTTGGTTTTGGTATTGTTTTGCAACAGAAACCACAAATCGTAAATTTGCTTTTGTTAACTTCTCTAAAGCGGTTTGATCTCCTGCTTTTATTAGCTGAGCCAATTCTACTTCTTCATCTGCAGTAATTAAATCTACTTTACCAATTTCTTGTAAATATTTGTCTAAGGATGCAGTTTCTCTATTGGTTACCTGCTTTGTAATTTTTAGCTGTCTCATGGAAGTTTTAAAAAATATTAGGGGTTTACATCGATTCTTATTTCATTATACGTTTCAAAGCGTTACTTTGTTACAAAACAAAGCTGTTTTTTTTGAAATATTTTGTGAAAGCTTTTTTTCAAAAAAAAAGAGACCATAGAACGGTCTCTTAGGATAGGGTATGAAATTTATTTTTTTTAGAACAAGCCATTGATTTGCGCATCAATTCTATCGATGATATAACCTAAATCTTCTTGATTGTCTACAAAGTCTAATTGGTCTACATCAATGATTAGTAATTTCCCTTTGGTGTATGTAGAAATCCAAGCTTCATATCGTTCGTTTAATCGACTCAGGTAATCAATACTAATAGAGTTTTCATAATCCCTACCTCTCTTATGAATTTGACCAACCAAGGTAGAAATGTCTGCACGTAAGTAAATTAATAAATCGGGGGGTGTTACTAGTTTTTCCATCAACTCAAACAAAGAACTATAATTCCCATAATCTCTATTGGTCATTAGCCCCATTGCGTGTAGGTTCGGCGCAAAAATATGTGCGTCCTCGTATATCGTTCGGTCCTGAATTATTTTCTTGCCTGTTTCGCGCAATTCTAGTATTTGACGAAAACGACTGTTTAAGAAATAGACTTGAAGATTAAAAGACCAACGTTCCATTTCTGAATAAAAGTCATCTAAATATGGATTCTCATCAACAGCTTCGTAATGAGGTTTCCAATTATAATGTTTGGCTAATAGTTTGGTGAGCGTAGTTTTACCTGCGCCAATATTTCCCGCAATTGCAACGTGCATAGATTAAATAATTAGAGGTTTGGTTGGTGCGATAAAGGTAGTGAATTTTTGCCATTAGGGGTTCATTTGCAAATCAATTTATCCCCAAACCCACGAATATTTAGTATTTAAATATTCACGGTTTTTGAAAACATTATTTTTGGATTATTGCATCAAAGCTGTTAAAAGATGTTAAATATGAAACAGGTTTAATATAATTTCTAACTTTGTGTTCATTAAAACAGGATATTTTATGAACATCAAGGTTACCATTTTAATTAGTTTAGTTTCTTTTGCTCTGAACGCACAAAATTTTTCAGGGAAAGCAATCTATAAAACAAGTAGAAAATCGACGATTTCGTTTGACAACGAAAAAAACCCGGGTATGTCTGATGAGATGCAAAAACAGATTCAGGCGAGAATACAGAAAATGAATCAGAAAACATTTATTTTGAATTTTGATCAAAAAACATCTACCTATAAGGAAGATGTGCAATTAGATGCGCCAAAATCTCAAATAGGTGGCTCAGGTGTGATGGTCATGTCTTTTGGAGGTTCGGGAAATGGAAGCATCTATTTTAAAAACATCAATGAAAAACGATTTGTCAATCAGACCGAAATCATGGGGAAGCGTTTTTTGGTGAAAGATTCCTTGCCCAACTATCAATGGAACCTGTCTACCGAAACTAAAAACATTGGAAACTACACGTGTTATAAAGCAACCTTTACCAGAACTGTAGAAGATATTCAGATGGTTTTTGAGGATGGGGAGTCTAAAGAAAATAAAATTAAAAAAACAGTCACCACAACCGCATGGTACACTCCACAAGTACCTGTGAGTAATGGTCCAGACAATTACCAGGGATTACCGGGTTTAATTTTAGAAATAAATGATGGAGAACGCTTGATTGTTTGTACAGAAATTGTTTTGAATCCTTCCGAGAAAATTGAAGTTAAAGCACCCGAAAAAGGTGAAATTGTTTCCCAAGCTGCTTATGACAAAATTCAAGAAGAAAAGACCCAGGAATTGATGGAACGCTTTAAGTCTCGAAATGGCGTAAACATGGGGGGTGGCATCAATATTAAAATAGGAGGATAATTTAAGTTTAGTTATTTTTGAAACCCCATTAAACTTTTACTTCATCTTTAAGTCTAAATGTGGTTAATTAACAGTATTTTTGAAAAAAATTTATACAATCAAATGATGAAATCACTCTTTACAATATTAGTTGCCTTTCTTTCTGTTTTTACTTTTGCACAAAACAATTTTCAAGGCAAAGCAGTATACATGTCCAAAACTTCTATGGACATGAGCCGATTTGAGAATATGCCTGAGCAACGTAAGAAACAAATGATGGCGCGTTTTAAGAATTTTCTTGAGAAAACCTATACGTTGAGTTTCAATAAAACGGAATCTTCTTTTAAAGAAGATGTTGCCTTAGAAGGCCCAGGAGCTTCAGGTCCAAGTTGGGGAAGAAGCAATGGTCAAGGTTCAATCTATAAAAGTTTGAAAGATAAAAAAATGATTGAAGACGTTGAGCAATTTAGCAAACGTTTTTTAGTTGTTGAAGATATGGGGCAATTGGAATGGGAGTTGGGAACAGAAACCAAAAAAATAGGAAACTATACTTGTTACAAAGCTACTTTAGTCAAAGAAGATACCAATGTAGATTGGGGAAGCATTTTTAGTAGAAGAGGCAACGATAAGAAAAAAGATTCTACAAATAACAAAGACAGCAAAACCGCAAAGAAAATGTTGAACGTTACTGCTTGGTATACGCCACAGATTCCAGTAAGTTCTGGTCCAGACAAGTATTATGGATTGCCGGGATTGATTTTGGAGTTAAATGCGGGTAGAACTACTATGTTGTGTACAGAAATCGCTATCAGTACTTCGGGAGATTTAGAAATTAAAGAACCACGCAAAGGAAAAGAAGTTTCGAGAGAAGAATACACTCAAATTGTAAAAGAAAAAACGGAAGAGTTGAAAGAGCGTTTTAAAAATAGAGGACGTGGTGGTAGAGGAAGAGGCTACTAAAAATACAATTACCAATCAAAACATGTATATGAAAAAATTACTATTTATTGCCATTTTTTTGGCATCATGGGTTTCTAGTGCTCAAATTGAATTGAAAGGCGTCGTAAAAGATTCTATTGGAAATCCCTTAGAAATGGCAAATGTAATTGCCATTGATACCATTGCAAAAAGAATTGCTTCTTACGGTTTTACAGACGGACAAGGGAATTTTAAATTAGATCTAAAAAAGAATACTACCTACAATATAAAGATTAGTTATGTTGGTTTTAAAGATGTAAGTGAGTTCTTAAAAACAACAGAAACCAATACCTCTAAAAATTACACCATGTCGGAAGACAACATGCTTGATGGAATAAATATTGTTTCTAAAATGCCGGTAACTGTTAAAGGTGATACCATTATTTACAATGCGGATTCCTTTAAGAATGGATCCGAACGCAAATTAGAAGACGTCTTAAAGAAATTGCCAGGAGTAGAAGTAAATGATGCTGGTGAAATTGAGGTGGAAGGCAAAGTAGTTGAAAAAATAATGGTAGATGGAAAGGAATTTTTTAGTGGAGATACCAAATTAGCCTCAAAAAACATTCCTTCAAATGCCGTAGATAAAATTCAGGTGTTGCGAAATTACTCCAATGTAAATCAATTAAGTGGAGTTCAAAACAATGAAGATAGAGTAGCCATAAATATTAAATTAAAAGAAGGGAAAAAGAATTTTTGGTTTGGAGATGTAACTGCTGGAGGAGGAGATTCACCAGACACCGAGTTGTATCTTTTTCAACCAAAATTGTTCTATTACACCCCTAAATATACCATTAACGTTATTGGTGATGTAAATAATATGGGCGATGTTGTTCTAAGTAGAAGAGACCTCAGAGGTTTTGGAGGAAATTTTCAAAGTCAGAGTCCCTCCAATGGAACCAACATTAACATTGCCGATGCCGGAATTGGATTTCTAACTGCCAATGCCAGAAATGCAAACCGAATTGAGACCAAATTAAGTGCCTTAAATTTTAGTTACTCCCCAAATTCAAAATTAGATTTAAGCGGATTCTTAATTTTTTCAAGCAATAGCAACGGACAAAGAAATATTAATGCAATAGATTATGTAGATCCAAATACACCAGATGATTTTGTAGACAATACAACAGATCAGACTAGTAACACTGGGTTGTTTCGATTTAGTTCCAGTTATAAAAAAGATTTTGACAATCAAATGAACTACAACGTGTCGGGACGTTTTACCAATGAATTCCGAATTGATGACGTAAATTCTTTGGTGTTAAGTGATATTACAGAATCAGAAAATGCGACCCCATATACTATAAATCAAGACTTAAGTTATTTCTACACTGCAAGTGAGACGAGTATTTTTGCCTTAGAAGTAAAGCACTTATTACAGGATGAAGATCCCTTTTATGTGGCTTCTTTAGAAAACGATCCAAACAACAATGAGGATGAAGATAATGACGGTTTTGATGATGCAGCTGAAGCATTAGGATTAAATACATCAAATCAGTTTTACAATTTAGAACAAGAACGGAAAGTAAAATCGAATCAATTGGATGCGAAACTAGACTATTATTACATTTTAAATTCGAAGAGCAATTTGAATTTTGTAATGGGTACCATCTTAAGCAAGCAAAATTTCAATTCTCGCTTTTTTCAAACCTTAGACAATGGGACAGAATTTGATCCAGATCCTACAATTGAGGGTGTCGAAAATATCCGAACGATTAACGATACGGAATACAATTTTACAGATATTTATGGCGGATTGAGATATCGTTTGAAGTCCGGAATTTTTACCTTTACTCCAGGAGTTACCATTCACTCCTATACTTCCAAGAACATTCAGTTTGGTTCTGAAATGTTTCAAGATAAATTTGCAAAACTATTGCCAGAATTTAATATGATCGTGCAGTTTAAAAGAAGTGAAAGCCTGAACTTCACCTATAAAAAAGAAGTTAATTTTACAGACGTAAATCAAATTGCAAGTGGAATTGTTGCCAACAGTTACAATTCCTTTTTTGCTGGAAATTCTGACTTAACCAATGCTAGCACGCACAATTTAAGATTGAATTATAGAAGTTTCAATTTGTTTGACGGAAGCAGTATTTTTGGAGGAGTAAATTACCGTAAAACAGCAGACCAAGTAAATAGAAATACTATTTTTCAGCCGAGATCAGTCGTTTCAAGCAGTTCGTCTATCAACTCTACTTTTGATAATGAAAGTCTTACGGCTTACGGAAACCTTAGCAAGACCTATAAAAAGATCACTGCAAGACTAGGGGGTAATTTTTCTTATTCAAAAAGCTATCAATCAATTAATTTTATAGAGAATACCAACGAAAGCTTTGTAAAAGGAATCAATACAAGAATTGGAACCAATTTTACAAAAGCACCCAATCTTAGTTTGAATTATAGACTTTCTTTCGTAGATCAAAAGAATAGTTCTAGAGCCACTGATATCAAAACAGTTACCCATGCGCCGTCTGTAGATTTTGACGCCTATCTTTGGGAGTCTGTTACTTTGAGATCCGATTTTTCATACAATGAACAAAGGCAAGGTGGAAGTGTCTTAAATTCCTACAAAATACTGAATGCAAAAATAGCGTATCGAAAAGATCGAGATGCAAAATGGGAATATGAACTCGTTGGAAGTAACTTACTAGCAACAGGTTCAAATGCTTCTGTAAGCCAAGGTGTTGTTTCTTTTAATGTAAGAGAAACCTTTATTTTGCCTAGATTTATTAGCTTTAGAGTACGTTACCAATTGTAAAATAGCATCACAAACCAAATAAAAAAAAGGACTCCATTATTGGAGTCCTTTTTTAGTTTTATGTAGGATGATTTCTTAAATCAAAATTAGAGGTTAAAAGCCTCTTTTACGTTGTCAACAAAATCTAATTTTTCCCAAGTAAACGTTTCTATTTCTTGTGAAACGGTTTCACCCATTGGGTTTGTAAATGTAACTGTTTTTACTTCAGGAGTCCTTCCCATATGACCATAAGCAGCTGTCTCTGAATAAATAGGCGCTCTTAATTTTAAACGCTTTTCAATAAAATAAGGACGCATGTCAAAAATAGATTCTACAATTTTACTGATGGCCCCATCCGTTAAATCCACTTTGGAAGTCCCATAGGTTTCCACATTAATACTTGTTGGTTTTGCAACACCAATTGCATAGGAAACTTGTACCAACACCTCTTTACACAATCCGGCAGCTACTAAGTTTTTAGCAATATGTCTTGTGGCATAGGCACCAGAACGATCTACCTTGCTAGGATCTTTTCCAGAGAACGCACCACCACCATGAGCCCCTTTTCCTCCGTAAGTGTCCACAATAATTTTACGACCAGTCAACCCCGTATCCCCGTGTGGCCCTCCAATCACAAAAACACCGGTTGGATTAATGTGATAGGTAATGTCGTCGGTAAATAATTTCTGAAGGTGTACTGGTAATTTTGCAACTACTCTTGGAATTAAAATAGAGACAATATCCTTTTGAATTTTCGCTAACATTACTTCGTCAGACGAGTCAAAATCATCATGCTGGGTAGAGACTACAATGGCATCAATTCTTTGTGGAATATTGTCATCAGAATATTCAATTGTAACTTGAGATTTAGCATCGGGTCTTAAGTAGGTAATCTCGTTATTTTCTCTTCGCAATGCGGCCAGTTCAATCAATAATCTGTGCGAAAGTTCCAAGGCCAAAGGCATGTAGTTTTCTGTTTCATCGGTAGCATATCCAAACATCATTCCTTGATCTCCAGCACCTTGTTCTTCTGGATTTGCTTTGTCTACACCTTGATTGATATCTGGAGACTGTTCATGTATTGCTGAGAGCACGCCACATGAATTGCCATCAAACATATAAGCTCCTTTTGTGTATCCAATTTTATTAATGACATCTCTTGCTATTTTTTGAACATCTAAATAGGTTTTGGATTTTACTTCCCCAGCTAGAAAAACTTGACCTGTGGTTACAAGAGTTTCACAAGCTACTTTGGAAGTCGGGTCAAAGGCTAAAAAATTATCAATTAAAGCATCAGAAATTTGATCTGCAACTTTGTCTGGGTGTCCTTCAGAAACACTTTCTGAGGTAAATAAATATGACATGTTTTTTCTTTATTGTAGAAGAAAAATAAAAATAGATTACAGGGGTGCTAAAAGGAGTAGAAGTTACTGCTTTAGCATTTTGTTATGTTGAGGTTCACTTTCGTTACTTTCAACAAAGAGGTTGCAATCAGTTCAAATTTTTCCTCTTAAATTCTGTTGCAAAGCTACAGTTAAATTTTAAAATCCAACACTAATTTCGAACATTTATTTTTTCGTTCAATTCTTTTTTCAATAAAAGAAATGCATTCCTTGTTCTTAAAATAGGAATTCTGTAATGAGGAGATTCTTTATTTCTGAATTTGTTAAAAATGAAAAAAAAATAAAAAAAAATTAGGATGTTAAATTTTTCTAAAGCTATATTTGCACTCACAAAGTTCAATAATTTATTGAAATGTTATCAAGAAAGGCGGAGGGATTAGACCCTATGAAGCCTTAGCAACCCTTTAGAAATGAAGAAGGTGCTAAATTCTACCCAAGTTTAAAAACTATGGATAGATAACAAAAGAGAATTTTTCATTCTGAAAACTTCTATTTTTTCTTTTTAACATTTTTCTATTTTGATTCATCAATATTTGATGCATTTGACTTTTGGTTTAATCTTTTATTAACTCAAAAAAATTAGAAAAATGAGTACACAAAAATTAGCAACCCAAGCGTTGCACATTGGGCATGATGCCAAAGAAAATGGAGGTGCAAGAGCCGTTCCAATTTATCAAACTACTTCGTATGTTTTTAACAATTCGGAACATGCAGCAAATCTCTTTTCACTAAAAGAATTGGGGTTTATTTACACCCGTTTAAACAACCCTACAAATCAAATTCTCCAAGACCGTTTGGCAGCTATTGAAGGCGGTATTGGTGCCGTGGTTTTTGCCTCAGGTACTGCAGCAATAGCAACCGGTTTGCTTACGCTCTTAAAATCGGGAGACCACATTGTAGCCTCCAGTAGCCTTTATGGTGGAACTTACAATCTATTAAGTGTCACTTTACCAAGATTTGGGATTACAACAACCTTTGTAGATCCCTCAAATCCAGCTAATTTTGCAGCAGCGGTTCAGGAAAATACAAGAGCATTTTTTGTGGAGTCTTTAGGGAATCCCAAATTAGATGTTTTAGATTTAGAAGGAATATCAAAACACGCTAAGGAAGCGAAAGTTCCTTTTATTGTAGACAATACCGTAGCAACACCTGTATTACTAAATCCGATTAAACATGGAGCAGATCTTGTAATTCATTCCTTAACAAAATACATAGGCGGGCAAGGAAACTCTTTAGGAGGCGCAATAATAGACGCAGGAACCTTCGATTGGTCTAGTGGGAAATTTCCAGAATTTACAGAACCATCTGCCGGATACCATGGATTAAAATACTATGAAACCTTAGGTGCTTCCTCTTTTATTTTTAAGCTAATTTTAGAAGGGTTGCGTGATTTTGGAGGTGCATTGAGTCCTACCAACGCATTTCATATTCTTCAAGGATTGGAAACATTACCAGTTCGTATTCAACAGCATTCAAAAAATGCCTTCGCATTGGCAACATGGCTGGAAGCTCAAGAAGAAGTTGCTTGGGTCAACTATCCAGGTTTGGAAAGTAGCAAGTACAAATCCTTAGCAGATAAATATTTGCCAAACGGACAGAGTGGAATCGTCACTTTTGGAACCAAAGGCGGATATGAATCTGCAAAATCGATTGTAGATGCGACCAAAGTATTTTCGCTATTGGCAAATATTGGAGATACCAAATCGCTCATTATCCACCCGGCAAGTACCACGCATCAACAGTTATCAGAAGTAGAACAAGAAAGTGCTGGCGTTGCACAAGATTTAATTCGATTGTCTGTTGGTATCGAAGATATTGAAGATTTAAAAGCCGATTTAAAGGCTGCCTTTTCAACAGTTTCCCTATAAATTTTTTATCAAATCAAGTGAATTCGAAACTACAAAAGCTACCGATTGATCAATTTATCACAGAAAGTGGTAAGACAATTTCTTTAGAATTGTCTTACCAGCTTTTTGGGAAACCTCTGCATGAGGGCCCCATTGTTTTGGTCAATCATGCTTTAACTGGGAATTCCGATGTTTGTGGCGAAAAGGGGTGGTGGCAAGAATTAATTGGTCCCGGAAAAGCGATTGATACCAAGCATTATACTATTTTGGCCTTCAACATCCCGGGGAATGGTTATGATGGTTTATTGTTGGAAAATTATCAAGATTTTATCGCAAAAGATATGGCGAAACTTTTCTTAATAGGACTCGAAAAACTAAACATTAAGCAATTGTTTGCGATTATTGGCGGTTCATTGGGAGGGAGTATCGCATGGCAAATGGCCGTTTTACAACCTACCATTTGTAAGCATTTGATCCCAATAGCATCCGACTTTAGAGCAACAGATTGGTTGATTGCCAATTGTAAAATTCAAGAGCAATTTTTAAACAACTCGTCCAATCCAATTCACGATGCAAGAATGCATGCCATGTTATTGTACAGAACACCTGCGTCCTTTAACAAACGCTTCAATAGAACAAAGAATACCGATTTGAAGATTTTTAATATTGAGAGTTGGTTGCTACACCACGGAAAAAAATTGCAAAAAAGATTTCAATTGTCGGCTTATAAATTGATGAATCATTTATTGAAATCAATCGATGTTACCAACGAAAATGAATCGAGTATAAACACCCTATGTACAATTAAAAGTAATATTCATATGGTGAGTGTAGATTCTGATTTATTTTTCACCGCGGAAGAAAATTTACACACATTCATTGCCTTATTTAAAGTAAAAAAGAACGTTGCCTATTCTGAAATAAAATCATTGCACGGGCATGATGCTTTTCTCATTGAATTTGAGCAGTTAGCAGCAATTATTGAACCTATTTTTAAAACCACTTCAGTTTTAAAAAGTCCAACTGTCTAAAATATGGAAGATTTTAATTTTGAAACAAACGCGATAAGAACGCAAACCGAGCGGTCTCAGCACCAAGAACATTCGACGCCATTGTATCTAACATCGAGTTTTGTTTTTGAAGATGCCGAAGAAATGAGAGCTTCTTTTGCGGAAGAAAAAGAGCGAAATCTATACAGTCGTTTTACCAATCCAAACACATCAGAATTTGTAGATAAAATTGTTGCCATGGAAGGCGCGGAAGCTGGATATGCTTTTGCAACCGGCATGTCTGCCATCTTTTCTACTTTTGCAGCGCTATTAAATGCTGGTGATCATGTGGTCTCCTGCCGTTCTGTTTTTGGTTCTACTCACAGCATGTTTACGAAGTTTTTACCAAAATGGAACATAGAAACATCCTATTTTAAAGTAGATGAGGTTGATTTGGTGGAAAGTTTGATTCAGGAAAACACCAAGATTTTATATATAGAAACCCCTACTAACCCAGCCGTTGATATTTTAGATTTAGCAGTGTTAGGCGCATTGGCCAAAAAACACGGTCTTATTTTTATCGTAGACAATTGTTTTGCGACTCCCTATATGCAAAAACCCATCGATTTTGGAGCCGATTTGGTCATTCATTCCGCCACTAAACTCATTGATGGTCAGGGAAGAGTGTTGGGAGGTATTACCGTTGGAAACAAAGAACTGATGCGTGAGATCTATCTTTTTGCAAGAAATACAGGTCCTGCCATGTCTCCTTTTAATGCTTGGGTATTGTCCAAAAGTTTAGAAACCTTGGCAGTAAGAGTCGAAAAGCATTGTGAAAATGCATTGATTGTTGCCGAATTTCTCGAGCAAGAGCCATCAATTCAATTGGTGAAATATCCCTTTTTAAAATCGCATCCTCAATATGATGTTGCCAAAAAACAAATGAAATTAGGAGGAAATGTGGTTGCTTTTGAGTTGAAAGGCGGCATTACAGCAGGAAGAACCTTTCTAAACAAAATAAAAATGTGTTCGCTTTCTGCCAATCTGGGGGATACCAGAACCATTGTCACGCATCCAGCGAGTACGACCCACGGTAGATTATCAGAAGAAGATCGACTAGAAGTTGGAATTACAGATGGTTTGGTAAGAGTTTCTGTTGGGTTGGAGAATGTACATGATATTATCAAGGATTTAAAGCAAGCTTTGGAAGATGCCTAATATTTATAAAGAAATACAAAAAAGAATTCTTGTGCTCGATGGCGCCATGGGAACCATGCTGCAACAGTATCAATTTACAGAAGCAGATTTTAGAGGCGAACGCTTTAAAGACTATCCAAGTCCCTTGCAAGGAAACAATGATTTGTTATCACTCACACAACCCGAAGCCATTGAAAGCATCCATGCAAAGTACTTTGCCGCAGGTGCAGATATTGTAGAAACCAATACGTTTTCAGGAACTACCATTGCCATGGCAGATTATCAAATGGAAAATTTGGTTTATGAGCTCAACTTTCAATCTGCAAAAATCGCCAAAAAGGTTGCGGAGGAATTCACACAAAAAGAACCAGACAAACCACGCTTTGTAGCCGGAGCTATAGGGCCTACCAACAGGACCGCAAGTTTGTCACCCGATGTCAACAGACCCGAATACAGAGCGATTACATTTAACGAATTGCGTGTTGCCTATAAGCAACAGGTGGAGGCCTTGTTAGACGGCGGCGTAGATCTATTATTGGTAGAAACTATTTTTGACACCCTCAATGCAAAAGCGGCTTTGTTTGCGATTGAAGAAGTAAAAGAAGAACGAAATCTAAAAATTCCAATCATGGTGTCTGGCACCATTACCGATGCTTCAGGAAGAACCCTTTCCGGACAAACCGTGGAAGCCTTTTTAACCTCAGTTTCCCACATACCGCTTTTTTCTGTCGGATTTAATTGTGCTTTGGGTGCCCAACAATTACAACCCTATTTAAGCAGGTTGTCCAGAGAAACCGATTTTTATACATCGGCGCATCCCAATGCTGGGTTGCCCAATGCATTTGGAGAGTATGACGAAACCCCAAAACAAATGCAAGCTTTTATTGAAAGTTATCTACAAGATAATCTCATCAATATCATCGGCGGTTGTTGTGGGACCAGTCCCAAACATATCCAAGCAATCGCAGAAGTTGCAGCAAAATATCAACCTCGAAAAGTGGGATCTTAAATGAAAAGTGATTGTAAAAAATACTTAAGCTTATCCGGTTTAGAACCCTTAATTCTATCGGAAAACAGCAACTTTATCAACGTTGGTGAACGTACAAATGTAACAGGTTCTAGAAAGTTTCTTCGCTTAATAAAAGAAGAGAAATATGAAGAAGCATTAGCAGTAGCCAGAGATCAAGTTGAGGGCGGTGCACAAATTTTAGATGTCAATATGGACGAAGGAATGTTGGATGGCGTGCAAGCCATGACCACTTTTTTAAATCTCATTGCGTCCGAGCCAGATATTTCAAGAATTCCATTGATGATCGACAGTTCTAAATGGGAAATTATAGAAGCGGGCTTGCAAGTTGCTCAAGGAAAATGTGTTGTAAACTCCATCAGTCTGAAAGAAGGAGAAGCAGAATTCCTTCGTCAGGCAAAACTGGTAAAACGTTATGGAGCAGCTGTTATTGTCATGGCCTTTGATGAGGTAGGACAAGCCGATAACTATCAAAGACGGATAGAAATTTGCGAACGTTCTTACTATTTATTGGTCAACAAAGTACAATTCAAACCCGAAGATATCATCTTTGATCCCAATATCTTTCCAGTCGCTACAGGAATGGATGAACATCGAAAAAATGCACTAGATTTCTTTAAAGCGACGAAATGGATTCGTGAAAATTTACCTTTTGCAAATGTTTCTGGCGGAGTGAGTAACGTCTCGTTTTCTTTTCGAGGCAACAATATTGTTCGAGAAGCCATGCACGCAGCATTTTTATACCATGCCATTCAGCACGGAATGAATATGGGAATTGTAAATCCCACGATGCTAGAGATTTATGATCAAATCCCAAAAGAATTATTAGCAGCCGTAGAAGACGTTTTGTTGGATCGAAAAGAAGATGCTACAGAACGTTTGCTGGAGATTGCCGAACGTGTAAAAGGAAATAAAAAAGAAAGTGAAACCAAAGTTTTGGAGTGGCGAAATGGGTCTCTTCAAGAGAGAATTACCCACAGTCTGGTCAAAGGAATTGATGTTTTTATTATAGAAGATATTGAAGAAGCGAGGCAAAAATCTGCAAAACCGATTGAAGTTATTGAAGGGAATTTAATGATTGGTATGAATGTGGTTGGAGACTTATTTGGGAGTGGAAAAATGTTTTTACCACAAGTCGTAAAATCCGCAAGAGTCATGAAAAAAGCCGTGGCCTACTTACAACCATTTATTGAAGCTGAAAAAGACGGAAATCCAGAATTTGCAGGCAAAATATTAATGGCAACCGTAAAAGGAGATGTGCATGATATTGGTAAAAATATTGTTTCGGTTGTGTTGGGATGCAACAATTATGAAATTATTGATTTGGGGGTGATGGTGCCGCCAGAAAAAATTATTGAAACGGCAAAAAGAGAAAATGTAGATGCAATTGGTTTGAGCGGATTGATTACACCTTCCTTGGACGAAATGGTCTACTTGTCCAAAGAAATGGAAAAAAATAATTTCGCGATACCCCTATTAATTGGAGGTGCTACTACTTCAAAAGCACATACTTCTGTTAAAATTTCGCCCAATTATTCCAATGCAGTAGTGCATGTAAACGATGCTTCAAGAGCCGTAACTGTAGTAGGTAATCTCTTAAAAGAAGATTCTAATATTTACAAAAAACAACTCCGAGATGAGTATGCGAATTTTCGTGAAAAGTTTTTAAATCGTTCTAAATCGAAAGCTTACATTTCCATTGCCGAAGCTCGAAAACGAAAATTTAAAATCGATTGGAAAAAAGCAAATATTGTACAACCTAAACAATTGGGGATTCAAGAATTGCACGATTTTGAATTGACCAAATTGGAAGAATTTATCGATTGGAGTCCTTTTTTTAGAAGTTGGGACTTGCATGGAAAGTATCCAGCGATTTTAACAGACAATGTTGTTGGAGAACAAGCCACAGAATTGTTTGCAGACGCCAAGGTTTTACTTCAGAAAATTTTTGACGAAAAACTTTTAAAAGCAAAAGCGGTTTTTGGTTTGTTTGCTGCCAATACCGTTGATGATGATGATATTCAAGTGACAGTTGCGGGGAAAGAAAAACCCCTTACTTTTTTATCACTCCGTCAACAATTAAAGAAAAGAGAAGGGGTTCCATCTTTTGCTTTGGCAGATTTTATTGCTCCAAAAGAAACAAACATTCAAGATTATATAGGTGGATTTTGCGTATCTACGGGGTTTGGGACCAAAGAATTGGCAGAGGCTTATGAAGCAGCTCATGACGATTACAACTCCATTATGATCAAAGCATTGGCCGATCGATTGGCAGAAGCCTTTGCAGAGTATTTACACAAAGAAGTGCGAACCAAACATTGGGGGTATACCGCTCATGAAAATCTTTCTAATACCGATTTAATCAAAGAAAACTATAAAGGAATTCGACCAGCCCCTGGTTATCCAGCTTGTCCAGATCATTTGGAAAAAAGAACCCTTTGGGAGTTGCTAAATGTAGAGGAGAGAATTGGTGTACAATTAACCGATAGTTTGGCCATGTGGCCCGCTGCAAGTGTTTCTGGGTATTATTTCGCAAATGAACAAGCGACTTACTTTGGACTTGGAAAAATAACCAGTGATCAAGTACGAGACTACGCAACAAGAAGAAATATAACAATTGAAGAAGCTTATCAATGGCTGAATCCGAACATAACTGAATAATATGAAAGTTACAGAACACATAAAAAAAGCCAAGGGGAAAACCTTATTTTCCTTTGAAATTATTCCCCCAAAAAAAGGGAAAAGTATTCAGGAGCTCTACAATAATATAGATCCATTAATGGAATTCAATCCTCCATTTATAGACGTAACGACTTCAAGAGAAGAGCATGTTTATGTGAAAAAACAAGGATTACTCGAGCAAAAAATTACCCGAATGCGTCCAGGAACATTAGGGATTTGTGCAGCGCTAAAACACAAATACCAGACAGATACAATTCCTCATGTTTTATGTGGGGGGTTTACCAAAGAGGAAACAGAGTATTTATTGGTAGATTGCCAATACTTAGGCATAGACAATGTAATGGCATTGCGGGGTGATACCATGAGTCATCAAAAATATTTTGAAGCCACTCCAGGGGGGCATTTATATGCGAAAGAATTGGTGACACAAATTAACAATTTAAATTCAGGGAAGTATTTACACGATGTTTTGGAAGTGGATGATCGTGCTAATTTCTGTATTGGCGTTGCTGGTTATCCTGAAAAGCATTTGGAAGCACCTTCTTTGCAAACCGATTTGAAAAGACTCAAAGAAAAAGTGGATGCTGGTGCCGACTACGTAGTTACTCAAATGTTTTTTGACAATCAAAAGTATTTTGATTTTGTAGCAGCTGCCAAAAAAATAGGAATTGACGTGCCGATTCTTCCAGGAATCAAGCCCTTTGCAATCCATAAACATTTGCAATTGTTACCTCAGGTTTTTAACATCGATCTCCCTGAAGCATTAATTGCTGCCGTTGAAGGGTGCAAAGACAATGCACAAGTGCGTCAGGTGGGTATCGAATGGGCCATTCAACAATCGAGAGAATTGCAACAAGCAGGGGTGCCAGGGTTGCATTATTACTCTATGGGGAAATCTTCAAACATTAAGAAAATTGCAGCAGCACTGTTTTAGGGATAAAGTGGCTCGATAGACCAATAGCTAAAACTAATTTTGCAGCAGCTTGTGTCGTGAAATATTTGTTTACTTTTGTCGAGTAATAATTGAAATAAAAATTTAAAATATAGAATATGGCATTAGAAATTACAGATGCGAATTTTGAAGAAATCGTATTAAAATCGGACAAACCAGTATTGGTAGATTTTTGGGCAGCTTGGTGTGGACCCTGCAGAATGGTTGGACCCATTGTTGATGAAATTCATACGGAGTATGAAGGAAAAGCTGTAGTAGGGAAAGTAGATGTTGATTCAAATCAAGAGTTTGCAGCGAAATATGGTGTTCGTAACATCCCAACAGTTTTAGTATTTAAAAATGGTGAAGTTGTAGACAAACAAGTGGGGGTAGCTCCAAAGAATGTGTACACAGGAAAGATTGATGCTGCGATGTAGTAACTACTTCCTTCTTATAATATTGAAAAGGTTTGGCTAACGTCAAACCTTTTTTTATTTTTAGAACCTAAAGATCTTCTCAATGAAATACAGTTTACCACTTTTTGGAACCCTAATCTTATTGCTTTCTTGTTCGTTGAAAGAAGATACCATTGGCTTGGAAAAAGGAATTTCTTTAGAATTGGCCAAGTACAGAAAACAACAAGTTTCAAATGTTGTCTATGACTTGGATTTTAACATTCCAGCAGCAAAATCTGCCCCCATTTTATCCTCCTTAACATTAATGCTTACGATACAGGAGTTAACACAGGATTTGTTTTTAGATTTTAACGCAGCAAAATCCAATTTGAAATCTCTGAAGGTAAATGGTCAAAAGGTTACTATCAATCATCAAAACGAACATTTAATTGTTTCTAAAGAAGCCCTAGTTTTGGGCAAAAACACCCTCGTTGTTTCTTTCATTGCGGGCGAATTATCACTCAACCGAAATGAAGATTTTTTGTATACCCTACTGGTGCCAGATCGAGCAAGTACGTTGTTTCCTTGTTTTGATCAGCCCGATATAAAAGCAACGTATCAATTGACCATAACAGCCCCAAAAGAATGGGAAGTACTCTGTGGTGCTTTTGAACAAAATGCTATAGAAATGGGCGATTTTACCAAGCATATATTTTCTCAGACAGACAAAATGAGTACCTACTTATTTTCTTTTGTTGCTGGAAAGTTTACTGCAGTAACTAAAAATCCAGGAGCATTTGATATGCGTTTTTTGTACCGAGAAAATAACCAAGAGAAAATTGAAGAAAGTCTCGATGAGGTTTTTTTGATCCATCAAAAGTCGCTCGATTTTTTAGAGGAGTACACACAGGTAAAGTTTCCATTTCAAAAAATGGATTTTGCAGCCATTCCTCCGTTTCAATATGGAGGTATGGAACATGTGGGCGCCATTCAGTATCGAGCATCTTCCTTATTTTTGGATAAAAATGCAACACAAAACAGAAAATTGAGTCGCGCTAAACTAATAGGACATGAAACTTCACACATGTGGTTTGGAGATTTAGTGACCATGCGCTGGTTCAATGATGTTTGGATGAAAGAAGTATTTGCCAATTTCATGGCAGATAAGATAATGAATCCGGTTTTCCCTGAAATCAATCACAGATTAAACTTTATGATGTCGCATTATCCCAGTGCTTACTCAGAAGATAGAACAAAAGGGACCAATGCGATTCGTCAATATTTGGGGAATTTAAAAAATGCAGGCTCTTTGTATGGGAGAATTATTTATAACAAAGCGCCAATTATGATGCGTCAGTTAGAAAGCTTATTGGGCGAAGCACAATTTAAAGAAGGCATTCAAGAATACATCCAAACTTATGCAAATGGAAATGCAGACTGGAGTGAATTGGTGGCTATTTTAGACCACAAAACGGCTGCTGATATTAAAAGTTGGAGCGATGTTTGGGTAAACTCTCCAGGAAGGCCTGTGTTTACAGAGGAAGTTGAATTGAATGAAAAAGGAAATGTGACCAAGTTTGTCATTCATCAAAAAGCTGAAGATGGTTCTCAAAAAGTATGGGTGCAGTCTTTTAAAATTCAATTGAAAGACAAACGAGGCTTCGAGAAGACCATTAGTCTTAAAAATATGGGTAGCTCTTTTGATATTTCTTCGGCGGTAAAAGATTTTAAACCAGGACAAATTTTTTACAATACAAACGGATTTGGTTATGGGGTTTTTCCAATTTATAAAGACAAACTCAGCAGTTATAAAGCAATTGACGATGAAGTTTCAAGAGGAGCTCAGTTTATCAATTTGTATGAGAATATGCTCAGAGGCAACCTGAGCCCTTTAGAAACCTATGGCGTTTTTTTTGAGGCAATGTTGGTAGAAGAAAATGAGTTGATTTTGAATTATTTATCTGGAAGGCTTCAAACGATGTATTGGACTTTTCTGACAAGAAAACAGCAACATAAAGTACAACAAAAAACAGAAAGTCAACTTTTTACTTTGTTGAAAAAAGAGCTGCCCAAAAACATTAAAAAAACCCTGTTTAATCTCTATCAATCCATTGCGATTTCTGAACAAGGAAAAGAAAATTTGTATGCGCTTTGGTCAAAAAATAAAAAGATTAAAAACCTCTTTTTAAATGAAAACGACTATACTTCTTTGGCAATGAAATTGGCCATTTACGAACACCCAAAAGCCTCCGAGATTCTTAAACAACAAGCTCTGGCTATTTCAAATAAAGATCGTTTCGCACGTTTTCAATGGTTGTTGCCATCACTTTCTGAGAATGAGGTGACAAGAGACGCTTTTATGAAATCGCTTTTAGAAAAAGAAAATAGAGAAAAAGAGTCATGGGTACAAACTGCTTTAGGGAATATCCACCATCCGTTACGCCAAGAATCGGCAACAAAACATCTCAAGGATATTTTAGAAGCACTAGAAGCGGTACAATTAACCGGTGATATTTTCTTTCCCAAAGGATGGTTGGCCAGTTCTATTGGAAACTATTCTTCCAAAGAGGCTGCGCTCATCTTACGCTCTTTCTTAGATACGAAGCCCAATTATAATCCTGTTTTATTGAAAAAAATATTACAAACGACCGACAATCTAGCGAGAGCACAATACCTAAAAAAGTAGTATGAAGGTATCTGAAGTCTCTTCCTCTGAAATTAAAAACTTAGATCTTCTTGCAAAACAAGTTGTCGAAGGTTTTATTACGGGTATGCACAAAAGCCCCTTTCACGGGTTTTCAGTAGAGTTTGCCGAACACAAATTGTATAACAATGGCGAAAGTACACGCCATATGGATTGGAAGTTGTTTGCTAAAACAGAAAAACTGTATACAAAGCGCTACGAAGAAGAAACCAATTTAAGATGTCATATTATTATTGATAATTCGGCATCCATGCATTATCCAGTTATTGAAACACAAACAATTGCTTCGTTGAATAAAGTGGGTTTTGCTGCCGTGGCTGCTGCTGCTTTAATGGAAATATTAAAGCGACAACGCGATGCGGTAGGGCTAAGTATTTATGCAGATACCTATGAATATTATGCACCAGAAAAAGGAAGCGAACGGCATCGAAAAATGATTTTAAACCAGTTAGAGCGTCTTTTAACTTCAACTTCTACAGCCACTACAGAAACCTATCAGTATTTGCATGAAATTGCCGAAAATATCCACAGACGTTCTTTAATTTTCTTGTTTACAGATATGTTTCAGTCAACAACGAATAAAGAAGGGCTGTTTGACGCACTTCGACACCTGAAGCATAACAAGCATGAGGTAGTTTTATTCCATACTTATGATGGAAAAACAGAGGTAGATTTTGATTTTGATACTGCTCCAAAAAAGTTTGTAGATGTAGAGACAGGTGAAGAAATAAATGTGTTTTCACAGAATATTCAAGAAAAATATGCCGCATTAATGGATTCGTATTTCAATGACTTGAAAAATAAATGTTTACAATATAAAATTACCTATTTGCCGGTAGACATCCAACAAGGATTTAATGAAATTTTGACAGCGTATTTGATTCAGAGAAAAAAAATAAAATAAAATCACGATTTTCTTTTTGCAGATATGAAAATGTATGTTATATTTGCACCCGCTAATAGCAACGGTTTGGTAGTTCAGCTGGTTAGAATGCCTGCCTGTCACGCAGGAGGTCGCGGGTTCGAGTCCCGTCCAGACCGCACAACATAAACCCTTGATAATCAAGGGTTTATGTTTTTATAAATCACCCTCTTTTTTAACTGGTTCGAATCCTTCCATAATTTTATAATCACCTGAATAACAGGTAATTAAAAATATTCAAGAATTGATATCAAAAACCCTCTCACTTTATCGAATCATCTTCAATATAGTTACCAACAATATTATATAATGTTATGTAGTTATGTATAAATCAGTAGGATATACTGATTTTTGAAAAGAGAAGAAATTAAAGTGTGTTATAAATTAATCTAAGTCTTTAACAAAATTATGTAAATCAACTTCTTCTTTTGGTTTTACTGTAAAAATGATATCCCCCTCAGAACCACAGACATCTATACATGGAATACCATCATCATCATAAGTTAATCTAATTTCTTTATTATTTTCTATATCAAAGGACATTGTATTGATATAATCCTCATATTCAGAATATACTCTTTTTACTTTGTACCCATTTTCTTCTAAGAATCCTTTAAATTCATTTTCCATTATTCCAACTAATGGGTCTTCTTCTCCCATAGGAGTAGATGGGTCAAGTTCATAACTGTCTTTAAAAAACTTCATTATATTTTCCATAATTCAATATTTATATAACACTAATATACAAAATTATAACACATTTAAAATCGTATAACACAAAGACTACTAAATTATGGGAACAACTTAATCTTTACTTTAAAATTTTTTAATTCTATTTGAACCGATTTTTAGTACTCACCTCTGTTAAACTAAGTACTCACAACGATTACAGAGTACTCACAGAGAACAAAAATCAACAAATTTAGTACTCATTGAGTACACGATAAATTTGTAACTGTCTGAGCAACAAGGGTTTATATTTGGGTTCGAGTCCCGCCCAGACCGCAAAATCCTTGATAATCTTTTGATTGTTAAGGATTTTTTAATTTAGGTTATTTTATCATCTCTCTTTTATTCATAAAAAGCGAATTAATTTTGATGAATTTTATGTATTAGATTTGTTTTGAGAATTTGTATGTATTAATTAAAAAAGCACCTTCAACGAGGTGCTTTTTTATTTATAACAACTATTTTTATTTACCTCTTTATCAGTATACGTCTAGCGCTTTTAGATAAATAATTCATTTTAATAATATAATAACCTGTTGCTAAACTTGAAGCATTTATCCTATTTTCTCCAGCATCAAGATTTCTACTTATTAAAATACGACCATTAACATCATATATTTCAATCTTTAATGGTAATATACTTTCAATCATATAAAAATCATCAACTGGATTTGGATATGATTTTATATTATTTAAAATATATTCTAATTCTCCTAAAGTACCTAGTGTAACATTAATTGATATTGTTGAGACATTACTTGTTAGTTCTCCGTCAGATACAGTAAATGTAAAGTTATCTTCTCCTATAAAAAGTATGTCAGATATGTATGTTGCTTGATCTCCATTAATAGTAATAGAACCATTATTTGGTTGATTTACAATTGAGTAAATTAGATCATCACCATCAATATCATTAGCAATTAATGAGAAAGTTTTAGAAACTCCAGGATTAACTGCTTCAGTTCCATCTTGAGCAACTGGTGCGTCATTGACAGGGTTAACTGTAATAATGATAGTTGCAGTATTACTTTCAATAGTTCCATCAGAGGAAGTAAAAGTAAAGCTATCAGTT
>JAHEET010000005.1:0-378884 GCA_024640565.1 Flavobacteriaceae bacterium | reverse complement strand
CCGTTGAAGTTTTCATTTGGTGTGTATACTGCCTCAGCACCTGTTAGAGTCACAGTTCCATTAGTTGGAGCAGTTCCGATCGTATATGTCAAGTCATCTCCATCCACATCGGATGCTGATAGAGTGATAGTTTGATCGGTATCTTCTTCTTTGGTATTTGAGCCATCTTGAGCAACTGGTGCGTCATTGACAGGGTTAACTGTAATAATGATAGTTGCAGTATTACTTTCAATAGTTCCATCAGAGGAAGTAAAAGTAAAGCTATCAGTTCCGTTGAAGTTTTCATTTGGTGTGTATACTGCCTCAGCACCTGTTAGAGTCACAGTTCCATTAGTTGGAGCAGTTCCGATCGTATATGTCAAGTCATCTCCATCCACATCGGATGCTGATAAGTTAATTATTTGTGGAGTATCCTCATCTTTTACTGTTGAACCATCTACAGATATAGGTGCGTTGTTAGGTATATATTCACTACCTAATAATGTTATTTCTTCTTCACCTTTTCTGTAATATAATATTTCTGATTCACCAAGATTACCGTTTGGATCTGTTACTTTTAAATCAAATTTATAATCACCATTTTCAAGATTAGAAATATCTAAATTTTCTAAAATTGTAACTTCTGAGCTCAAATCACCTTCAAAACTCAATGATTGGACTCTACCTGATTCTGAAGTACTAGCTTCATCAATATCTAAATTATATGTACCATTAACATCAACACTTTCAATAACGACTTCTATTACCCAATCATCCAATGAACTAGTTCCCTCATTTTCTAAATTTGATTGACTGTAATATGATGCAGGTAGCACTGTGTCTTTTGTATATTCGGCTGATTTTGTTGCGATTAATCGATCTTCAGTATCTGTTACTTGAACTGTGAGTTTAATTACTCCCTCGAGAACACCTTCTGTATTAATTGAACTTACACTAATGCTATCACTTTCAAATATACCTTCTCCTCGGACAACATTACCTCCCATTAGGCTATATATAGTATATACGTAGTTCATATCTTCACATGGTTCACAGCTCATGGATACTTCAATAGAATCAACATTATTAGCATTAACAACTTTATCTGTGATTTCAATTTCAAGAGGTGATGTTAACTCTATGTCAGATTCGATTATATCAAAACGGATATATTCAACAAAAGAATATTGTTCCCAATTACCGGCTCTATCATCGACTCGAGCTGATGCCATCCCCCATTCTCCTGGAGGTGATCCCTGAGGTAACAATAGATCAAAATTATAAATTCTCCACTCATTATCATTTTGAGGATCACTATCATGATAATTTAAATCTGGATTATTCATTGTTCCATTACCTGTTTGAAATCCATGAATACCACCCAACGGATCTCTTAGAGTAAATTCAACTACCCAAACTCCAGATTCATGTCCTGGAAATCCAGATAAATCTCTTGCCAAAATAGATATATCTACTCGAGTTTCTCCATTTGGAGATTCTGGATTAGTGGGTTCTGCAGTAATAGTGATATTATTTATATCTATTTCTGGTTTTAAACTATCTGGATATAAAGTTTCTACATAAATACTATCTCTTACCTCTTTGAAAATTTTATATTTATTATCCTCAGAGATATTAAAATCAGCAGTATCTTTTACGTGATAAACTTTTCCTGTGTTACCGGCAATATCTGATACAAAAGAATAGGTTGTTGAATAATATCCAGATTGGAGATAATCATAAAGAAGAAGATACATTTCAAAATGTTTATCAGAATTAAAATCATTATCGTAACCTAACTCTGAATTTATAATAGCTTGATCTTGTATGTCTTTTTCAAAAACTTCCTCACCGTTGTTATTAGGAACAATTAATCTTGCATATCCTCTACTTGACGGACTTGCATCATAATGAGAAAAATTTATTTTTAAAGCTTTCATCATTTCTCCATCTTCATTTGGGGTACCTTGAACACCTCCCGTAATAAACTTATCTTCAACAATTTCATAATTATAATTGTAGTTGTAAGACGGAGCTAATATATCTTCTAAGGGATTTTCTATATAGAGTTTCATTCCTAGGGTAGAAGTATTTTCATTCCGAGCATTCCCAACAGGATCCTCAACTCTAAAAGACGCCAAACTCCAATAACCACTTTTTTCAAGATAACTAAATGAAGTAGTTCCAATTAAAATAGAATCTTGATTTTGACCATTTTCAGGACTTAATCCAATATCATGAATAGTTCCAATACTAGATGCAAATCTCAGATATGCACTACTAGCACCGTCAATACTTGGGTCTTCAGAATTCAGTGTTGCTCTAATTGTTACTAATTTATCTTCTTCTGACCCTCCCTCTACTTGTAATTCTATTTTAGTTACTTTACCTGGATAAGTGTAATCAGGGAATAAATTATAAACTGTAAATGTTAAATCTTCTCTAATTTGAGCTATGTATCTTGTTCCGTGCATAATCCGATCTCTTACAAATTCGTATTTACGAACCGAAACAGATAAAAGTGCATCCGGATTGGTTAAATAAAATGCAATTGATTCAGCTAAATCTTCATTTGGACTTTTTAAATGTGCGTAAGCAGATACAGATTCAGTAGTATTTGTTGTGGACCAACCACTTGCGGAGGTAGGGTCTTCAAACCAATCTCCAAGTTCAGCCCAATCATCTTTTAATTGTTGATCAAATGAGTAAGCCCATAAAAAATGTGCTTTTTCATGTAAAATTAATCTACGTGAATCATTGATATCTCCACCATTAAATGCTTTAGACATGAATTCCATAGTGTTAAATCCAGCCCATGCAATAGCGGCTGCATCTGGATATTGAGGATTATCTTGTCCGTTAATTCGCCTTACTAAATATTTCAACCCTTCTTGTTTATGAAATCCTTCGGGGAGTTCTTCAAACATTGCTAATATCTCAAGTTTTTCAGATTTAAAAAATTCCTGAAAGTTACTTTGATCTTCATTCATCAATTCTTCTGTTTCATCATTAGGTTCCATAAACTTGATTCCGAACCGTTCATTGGCAAGCCAATTAACAGTGTTAACATCATTTGCAAAATCAGTAATAAAATTAACAACTGTATGGTATAGTCTTTTTGAAAAAAATTTTCCACGAATTCCATCAATAGTCACAATTTGTGGCTCTGCATATACAAACGCACTTTGGCTGACAGTCGCGTAGGGTATTTGGTTAGAATTGTCAATAGAAAGATCGTTGTCCTGCTCTTGATCTGTTAGCATAAAAACACCACGAATATTTTCACCTGTTTCATAATTAATTCCATTTCCTTCTCCATATGAACTGTAAGGCAGGTTAGAGAACATTTTATAAAGGCGATAGCTATCCTCATTTGACCAAGGTTGAATAGAATCTGATAGAATTATACCATATTCAGTTCTGAGTTTTACAGCAGAAAAATCGTCAGGGACTGCTATTGAATCATTTAAAACGACAATTCTAGCAGGTTCATTAATGTATCTTTGTGTTGCATGTCCAGCGGCACTTCCGTCATCTTGCCAAGTGTAATCATAATCATCATCAGTAAGTGGAGTGAGAGCCCAAGTCATATTAACATCAGTTGGAATATTAATTATTTGCTGTGATGGATAGGTATAACCAGTAGCATCTAATTTAACAGCCCAAGCTCCTTCACTTAGATCAAAACTAACTGTAGAGGTTTCTCCACCGTTGTAATGCACCCAGTCTTTGAGAAGTACTTCGGATGATTTTTGAACAATTACCCGAATAGAATCTGATTCATGAATTCCGTCAATATTTATATCAAATTGATTTTGAGCGAATAAATTAGTTATGAATAATAAAAATATTGATGTAAGAAGAGATATTTTTTTCATGGTTTCTATTTTTGTTTAAAAGTAAATTAAATATATAATTTTTTTGGCCCACAACAAGCCCATTTTAAGATATTAATGTCCATTAATAAAAATATTAAAATTATTTGTAAACAACCTATTTTTCCTTAAGGAATGGTATTATGTAGCTTACTGATTTTTTTATTTCCTTAGTTTTCCTAAAAGAAAAGTTATAATTCAATAATTTTTAAGTCTATAATTATATAATCTGCTATTTTTTTAAAAATACTAATGCATTTATTTTTTTATCTCAATTTAATACATACATTTGGTACATAACAATAACATCATGAACATACAAAATATTTTGAGCCGTTTCTATTTTTACTTTTATTTTAATAAAAGTTGAGACGTTATATTGTTTTGTGAAACAAATTATATAAAAAGTCTCGAAGTTATCGAGGCTTTTTTTTTATGACTAAAAAATGAAAGTAGCTATACAAGGAATTAAAGGATCGAACCATCATATTGTGGCGAAACACTATTTTGAAGCATTCGTTTCTCTCGAAGAATGTTTGTCTTTTGATAGTTTGGTAGATGCGCTTATAACAGGGAAAAGTGATATTGGAGTCATGGCATTAGAAAATACCATTGCGGGTTCTATAATCCCCAATTATGCGTTGATTGATGCTAATGATTTACACATCGTTGGAGAGTATTACTTAAGCATACATCACCATTTGATGGGATTAGAGAATCAAATTTTAGCAGATATTCAAGAAGTAGTATCGCATCCAATGGCATTGCTTCAATGTAAAGAGTTTTTTAGAAATCATAAAAAAATTAAGTTAGTAGAAGATGCAGATACTGCTGCAGTAGCAAAGAGAATTTCTGAACAACAGTTAAAAAATGTGGCGGCGATTGCCCCAAAAATTGCTGCCGAAATTTATGGATTGAAAGTAATTGAAGATGAAATTCAAACCATAAAAGAGAATGCTACCCGTTTTGTAATTGTACAAACAAAGCCTTCTGCAATAAAAAACCAAGCACTTAACAAGGCAACGCTTAAGTTTCAATTGGATCATAAAAGAGGAAGTTTGGCAGCGATTTTAAATGTGTTGAGTGATTGTAAAATGAGTTTGACAAAAATTCAATCACTTCCGGTTATTCAAACTCCTTGGAAATATGCCTTTTTTGTTGATGTTACTTTTGATTCACTTCAGCAGTATGAAAAAGCCATTGCTATTATTACCATAATGGCCGAAAAATTTAAAGTATTAGGAACCTATAAAAGTGGGAGAGAATGATACAACCAGCGAAAAGATTAGACAGCGTTCAAGAATATTATTTTTCAAAAAAACTAAGAGAAGTGCGCGAATTACTTGCCGCAGGAAAACCAATTATCAATATGGGAATTGGGAGTCCAGACTTGCAACCTCCAAGCAATGTTGTTGAAGCTATTCAACACAGTTTGCAAGATGCAACGGCGCACAAGTACCAATCCTATCAAGGATTACCAGCATTAAGAAGTGCTATTTCAGCTTTTTATTTCGATAAATTTGGAGTACAAACCAATTCAGAAACAGAAGTACTTCCTTTGATGGGGAGTAAAGAAGGAATCATGCATATTTCGATGGCATTCTTAAATGAAGGAGATCAAGCGCTAATTCCAAATCCAGGATACCCAACCTATACCTCAGTGACCAAGTTGGTCGGTGCAACCCCCTTGTTTTATGATTTAAATGCAGCAAACAATTGGCAACCCGATTTTGAAGCACTGGAAAAGAATGACCTAACGAAAGTAAAAATCATGTGGGTCAATTATCCACACATGCCAACGGGAACCAATGCGATCAAGTCAACCTTTGAAAAATTAATCGCGTTTGGAAAGAAACATCAGATTTTAATTGTGAATGACAATCCGTATAGCTTTATTCTAAATGAAACACCAAAGAGTCTTTTACAGGTTGATGGTGCTAAAGACATTGCTTTGGAGCTAAATTCTCTGAGCAAAACTTTTAATATGGCAGGCTGGCGTGTAGGAATGGTTTTGGGAAATCAAAATTATATCAACCAAATATTGAAAGTAAAAAGCAATATGGATTCTGGGATGTTTTACGGAATTCAAAAAGGTGCTATAGCGGCATTGCAACTGGATGATGCTTGGTTTTTAGCACAAAATAAAATTTACAAAGAACGTAGGGATTTGGTTTGGCAATTGGCAGACAAATTGAACTGTACTTATGATAAAAAGGCAACAGGGTTGTTTGTTTGGGCAAAAGTTCCAGAAGGAAAAAAATCCGAAGCAGTGACGGATACCATTTTATATGAAAACGATATATTTATTACGCCAGGTATTGTTTTCGGTAGCCAAGGAGAAGGCTATATCCGATTTTCATTGTGTGTCACATCAGCCATCATTAAAGAAGCAATAGCCAGAATATGAAAAATATATACATGATCGGTATTGGTTTAATAGGCGGTAGTTTTGCCATTGATATCAAAAAAAACCATTCAGAGGCAATCATTCATGGGATTAGTAGAAAAGAGGAAACGCTTAACAAAGCTTTGGCTTTAAAGTTGATTGATAAAAAAGCAACTTTAGAAGACTTAGTCAATGCAGATTTGGTGATTGTTTCTATTCCTGTAGATGCTACGGTAAAATTATTGCCAATAATTTTAGATACCATTTCTGAAAAGGCGTTGGTTATCGATGCAGGTTCCACAAAAGAAGCAATTTGTAAGTCGGTTGAACATCATCCAAAAAGAAGAAACTTTTTAGCATGTCATCCCATAGCAGGTACTGAAAAATCTGGACCAACAGCTGCGATTTCTGGCTTGTATGCTGGGAAAACCAATATTATTTGCGAAGTAGAAAAAACAACTTTCAAACTTCAAGAAAAAGCATTAAGCATTTTTACAGCCCTTGGGATGCGTATTCGGTATATGGATGCAGTTTCTCATGATAAGCATATTGCGTATGTTTCGCACCTCTCTCACATTAGTGCATTTATGTTAGGGAAAACAGTGATTAATAAAGAAAAAAATGAACGCGATATTTTTGATATGGCTGGATCAGGTTTTGCATCAACTGTGCGATTGGCAAAGAGTTCGCCCGCAATGTGGACGCCAATTTTTAAACAAAATAAAGAAAACGTCATCGAAACCTTGGAAGAATATATCAATAATTTACAACATTTTAAGACCTTGATGGAACAAGACAATTTCTCTGAAATCTTTAAAGAAATGGAGAATACAAATCATATAAAGGAAATTTTAAACGGCATAAACTAATAAGCCACAATAAGTAGAAAAATGGAGAATACAAAAGAATTAAGAACATGGTTGGATGACATGAATTTAGCGCATCCACTAGTAATAGCAGGGCCTTGTAGTGCAGAAACAGAAGAACAGGTTTTAAAAATTGCACACGAATTAAAAGATTCTGATGTGAACTATTTTAGGGCAGGAATTTGGAAACCAAGAACAAGACCTGGAATGTTTGAAGGGGTTGGAGAGATTGGTTTGCGATGGCTGAAAAAAGTAAAAGAAGAAACAGGAATGAAAACCTGTACGGAAGTTGCCAATGCAGCACACGTGAAATTAGCGATTGAAAATGAGGTCGATTTATTATGGATTGGAGCACGTTCTACCGTATCTCCATTCATTATGCAAGAAATTGCAGATGCGCTTCAAGGAACGGATAAGATTGTATTGGTAAAAAACCCAGTAAATCCAGATTTAGCTTTGTGGTTGGGAGGTATTGAAAGATTGTACACGGCAGGGATTAAAAATTTAGGAGCAATCCACAGAGGTTTTTCTACCTATGAGAAATCAAAATATAGAAACATTCCGGAATGGCAACTTGCGATTGAATTTCAAAATAGATTTCCAGATTTACCATTAATTTGTGACCCATCACATATTACAGGAAATAGAGCTATGATTTTTGATGTCTCACAAACAGCATTGGACCTTAATTTAGACGGTTTAATGATTGAGACACACACAGACCCAGACAATGCTTGGAGTGATGCTGCACAGCAGGTAACTCCAGATTCTTTAAAGCAAATCATGAAAGATTTAAAAATAAGAAAAGAAACCAACACAGAGGCGGAATACCAAATTTCTTTAGACAATTTACGTGCGCAAATTAATGTGGTCGACAATCAGATGATCGATTTGTTAGGGAAACGTATGAAAGTTGCCGATGAAATTGGTGCACTTAAGAAAGATAAAAACGTGGCGGTTTTACAATCAAAACGTTGGAATGAAATTCTTGGAAATATGATTCTTGAAGGAGAAAGCAAAGGATTGAGTGAAGAGTTTGTTTTAAAAATGTTCAAAGCCATTCACCAAGAATCTATCAATCATCAAGAAAAAATCATCAATGGACTATAGATCGTTGTTTTCTTGTTAGATTTTTTTCGATGCAAAGAGGTAAGACGTTTCAGGGATTAAAAACCTGAAGCGTCTTTTTTTTTAAGTGACATTCTCATTTTTCGCCCCAATTCGTAATTTATTCTCATCTTTGTAGCAATGACAGGAATCGTATACAAATCTACCGGTAGTTGGTATCAAGTAAAATCGGATATTGGCCAATTTTATAAGTGTAGAATGAAGGGTAAATTTAGAATTCAGAATATTAAAAGTACCAATCCAATTGCTGTTGGAGACCGCGTTGAATTTAATATCGAGAAAAAGGGAGATGAAGAAATCGGTGTCATCAAAACAATTTTTGAACGTGATAATTTTATTGTTCGTAAATCCGTCAACCTTTCAAAGCAAACCCATATTATAGCTTCAAATATTGACCAGGTATTCTTGTTAATCACCATCAATAACCCGCCAACTTTTACGGCATTTATTGATCGTTTTTTAGTGTCTGCAAGGGCTTATAGTATTGAAGTTATTTTGATTTTCAATAAAATAGACTCCTACGCACTCGAGGAACGTGCCGAGATCTTATACTTAAAGGATATTTACGAAAAAATTGGATACCAGTGCGAAGAGGTTTCTGCAACTCAAAATAAAAATGTTTCCAAAATTAAAGAATTAATGGAAGGCAAAACATCCATGTTTGTTGGGCATTCGGGGGTTGGGAAAACAACATTAGTCAATACCATAGAACCTGCTTTAGATTTAAAAACAAAAGAAATTTCTGATCAACATAGTCAAGGAAAACACACCACGACCTTTGCAGAAATGTTCGACCTAAATTTTGATGCAAGAATTATAGACACTCCTGGCATTAAAGGTTTTGGGGTTGTAGACATTGATAAATATGAGTTGGGAGATTATTTCCCTGAGTTTTTTGCCTTAAAACAAGACTGTAAATTCAACAACTGTATTCACGTAAAAGAACCCAAATGTGCCGTAAAAGAAGCGTTGGAAGCTGAAGAAATTTCATGGTCTCGTTATCGAAGTTACCTACAAATTTTAGAAGGTGAAGAAGAATCGGAGCATTACAGGACCGATATTTGGGAAGAAGAAGAGAATCCATAGATCAATGAAAGTTGTACTTCAAAGAGTTTCAAAAGCAAGCGTAGCAATTAACCATCAAGAGGTAGCCAGTATCAAAGGTGGTCTTCTGATGTTCTTGGGCATTGTTGCAGAAGATACACAGGACGATATTGATTGGTTGGTTCGAAAAGTTTGCAATCTTCGTATTTTTAATGACGCAGAAAATATAATGAATACCTCATTAGTAGATTGTGGAGGAGCTGCTCTAGTAGTTAGTCAATTCACACTTCATGCCGCTACCAAAAAAGGCAACCGACCTAGTTATATCAAAGCAGCAAAACCAGCAGTGGCACTTCCTTTATACGAGAATTTTATAGCTACATTAACGTCTGTTTTGGGCAAAAAAGTACAAACCGGTGTTTTTGGAGCCGATATGAAAGTGTCTTTATTGAACGATGGCCCCATAACCCTTATTCTTGACTCCAAAGAAAAATCATAGGTTTTATAAAAAAATGACAAAATTTATTTTCCATGGAAAATAAATTAATTGTATGTTTGCTTTGCTAAAAGCATTTTTTAACTAAATAATTTAATAAATAACGATGAAAAAAATAATTTTATTAGTAGTAATTACAGCAACTGTATTTGCTTCATGTATTGGAGAGAAAAAAGAAAAAACAGCAATAAAAGAAGCGGTAAAGGTTACTGTAAATGCTGAAAATTTAAACAATGTAGATGTTACTGCCTCTGTTTTAAATTGGGAGGGAAGTAAGCCTACAGGCGCTCACAATGGAACGGTAGCCTTAAAAAGTGGAGGTTTGTTAGTAGAAGCTGGAACCTTAACACAGGGAGTTTTTGTGGTTGATATGAACAGTATTACGAATACAGATATGGCAGGTTCCAACGGCGCTGCTAAATTAGAAGGGCATTTAAAAGCCTCAGATTTCTTTGATGTTGCGGTCTATCCAACAGCAAAATTTGTGATTACTTCTGTAGTTGATACCGACGGAAAACTAGCAGTTACTGGAAATTTAACAATTAAGAATACAACCAAAAGCATTACAATTCCAGCAACCATTGCAACAGCTGAGGGGATTACAACTTTTAAAAGCGAAACATTTACCATTGACAGAACTGATTTTGGTGTTGTATATGCTTCTAAAAAATTAGATGCAGCCTTGAAAGACAAGTTCATTAATGACTTAATGGAAATGTCTTTTAGTGTAGTTACGAAAGCATAACACACCTTAAAAAAATATAAAAATGAATTTTTACAAAGCAGACAGACCTACTTGTGGTTGTGGAAACACATCCGATCCAAACGGATATTGCGACGGATCTCACGCAACAAAGTAGTTTCGAATTACTAGAAACTTAAAGATTATAAAAAACCAAAACGAAAGTTTTGGTTTTTTTTTGACTACACCTGATCAATTTTCGCCATTTTCCCTTTCTTTACCCCTTCGATTCAATTGTTTTTCCCCTTTTATATAGAAATATAGGTGTTTTAGGATTGGCATTTTTCCCACATCCTCTTATTCGCCCACTTATTCTCTTATATGCCCACTTATTAATTCGTCTTTTATTTTTAGCATTTATTATCATAGGTTTACAGTATCTTTCCTATATTGGATAGCTATGAAAACATCAATTTTAATGAACTACTTTTTCAAAATAGGCTCCTTTTTAATATTTGCCTTTTCAATGTCTAGCCTATCTCAAGAAAATAATTATGCAGTTACTTTAATTCCAGAGGCATTGTTGAGAGATGCCAATGCGGTCGTTAGAAATCATATAAAAGAAGTATCTATAATCGCAGTTGATAAGATGTTAGTCTACGAGAAGAAAGTGGTAACGGTGCTTAATAAATCAGGAAATATAGATGCATTTATTGGTGAAAGCTATGACGATTATAAAAAGATTACTAAACTTTCTGCTAAAATCTATGATGCCATGGGAAATCAAATTAAAAAGTACAAATCACGAAATTTTGAAGATGAAAGTGCGGTCGATGGAGAGACGCTGTATTCCGATTCAAGATTGAAATATATAGATTACACCCCAGTTTCCTATCCTTACACTTTGGTATTTGAGTCTGAATATAAGACTTCTTCTACAGGATTTATACCAGTTTGGTTTCCTATAAATGGATATTATATTTCTGTAGAAAAGGCATCGTATTCATTGATAAACCCAGAGAGAATTCCTTGGAGATCTAAAGAAATAAATTTCGAAAATTTTGCAATTGAAAAAGAAAAATTAGGCACAGGAATCCAATACACCCTGCAGAATGAAAAAGCCTTAAAATATGAAGACAGTTCAGTTTCTTACAGAAAAATATTACCGATACTCATGGCTACATTAAATACGTTTAATCTGAAAGGTGTTCATGGTTCTTTCACGAACTGGAGTGAATTTGGAAAATGGATGTATGAGAAGTTACTTGACGGAAGGAATGTTTTGGATGCATCTACGCATCTAAAGATAAAAAAACTCGTAAAAGAGGTAGAAGATCCAATGGAGAAAGCCAAACTCATCTATGAATTCGTACAAAATAGAACACGTTATATAAGTGTTCAAGTGGGTATTGGTGGTTGGGAACCAATCGCTGCTAACATTGTAGATGATGTAGGTTATGGCGATTGTAAAGGGTTGACAAATTATACTAAGGCTTAACTATTCGGTGTCCATTGAAATTCCTGAAGGATATAAAGTGTCTTAATTACCAGCAGCTATGGCAATTGGTTTGCCAAATAATTTAGGTGTTTTTAAATACCAAATACACCAAGTAGGGTTAAAAATTAATGTCCGTTCCATATTGCAGTTTCACCAAGCGCTCATAAGTGCTAAAAACTATCAGGTTTTGAAACTATTTTATGGAGATTTGGTTAAAAAACAGTCGGAAAAAATGATCTTGGTGAAGCAATAAATCCTGATTTTTACAATTGAATCGCTGTTGTGTTTTTTACCTGTTCAATTGAAAAAGCACTATGCGTACTCCCTATGTGCTTAATAGCGGTTAGTTTGGTGACCATGAATTCGCGGTATGCTTCCATATCTTTTACATAGATTTTAAGAATATAGTCATAATCACCACTCACATGAAAACACTCAGAAACCTCCTCAAGTTTAAGAATTTCACGCTCAAAAGTGCTGACAAATTCTTTGGAATGTTGCACGAGTTTTACATGGCAAAAAACCAAAAAGGCTTTTTCAATCTTATTATTATTTACAATGGCAACATACTTCTGAATCACTTTTTGGTGCTCCAGTTTTTTGATACGTTCATAGATAGCCGTTATCGATAGGTTTAATTGTAAAGACAGTTGTTTGGTGGTCTGTTTACAATTGTTTTGTAAGCTATTTAAAAGTTTTTTATCAATAGCATCTAGCATAAGTATTTTCTAAAATAAGTAATATGAATGCATGTTGTCAGTTTTTTAAACTGATAATATTGTTAAATGTAGTTATTTAATCTGTATTTTAATAAAAGTATTGACTAATTTTCTAAAAAGTTGTCATTTTGTATTGTAAAAAAACTAATACTATGAAATTCAATCCAGCAGACGCCCTTCAAGATTTACAATATTTTGGTGAAAGTGGAGGGGTCAACCCTTCCATTTCAGACTCTTCAACCTATACCTTCCTAACGGCAAAAACAATGGCGGATACTTTTGAAGGAAATACTAACGGATGCTATTTGTATTCGAGGCATTCTACGCCCAGTAATAATTATTTAGGGGAAGCTTTGGCTGCCATGGAAGGCACAGAAGCGGCAAATGTTGCTGGCTCGGGTATGGGTGCCATTACGCCTACAATACTACAATTATGTGGTGCTGGAGATCATATAGTTTCAAGTAGAACTATTTATGGGGGTACCTATGCTTTTTTGAAAAATTTTACACCAAGAATGCAGATACAAACCAGCTTTGTAGACATTACAAATTTAGCATTGGTAGAAGCTGCAATTACAAAAAACACCAAAGTTTTGTATTGTGAATCTGTGAGCAATCCATTATTGGAAGTGGCAGATATTAAAGGATTGGCTGTTTTGGCAAAAAAATACCGACTAACACTCGTCGTAGACAATACCTTTTCACCATTATCAATTTCTCCTGCAAAAATGGGCGCAGATGTTGTCATTCATAGTTTGACAAAATTTATTAATGGAACGTCAGACACTATGGGAGGTGTTGTTTGTGGTACAGCAGACTTCGTGAATTCTCTCAAAAGTCTTATTGATGGGGCAAGTATGTTGTTGGGCGCATCTATGGATAGCTTGCGTGCTGCTGCTATTTTAAAAAATATGAGAACCCTACATCTTAGAATGAAACAACACAGTAAGAATGCGTTTTACCTCGCTAAAAAATTTGAAAATTTAGGCATAAAAACAGTTTATCCGGGGTTGGAGTCGCATCCCTCACATGCGGTTTTCAAATCGATGATGAATCAAGAATTTGGATTTGGTGGCATGCTAACGATTGATGCTGGTTCGCTGGAGAAAGCCAATGCATTAATGGAGTTAATGCAAGCAAAAAATATCGGGTATTTGGCGGTAAGTTTAGGTTTTTACAAAACATTATTTAGTGCATCCGGAACTTCTACATCCTCAGAAATTCCAGAAAACGAACAAAAAGAAATGGGACTTTCTGCGGGGTTGATTCGATGCTCTATTGGTTTGGACAATGATATTGAAAGAACGTATCGCATGATGAAAATCTGTATGGAGGAAGTAGGAGTCCTGCAGCTTCAAAATTAGAAGCATTAACGAGTATCAAGTTAAAGGTAACTTATGGCTGGCTGAGCTTGTTAAATGTCCCACCGATTTGTCGAATGTCCTATTGAGCTTTTCGAATGTCCTACTGAGCTTGTCGAATGTATGGATGAGCCTAACAAATGTCAGGCTGAGCTTGTCGAAGCCATTTCACAAGCCATTGCCCCTTAGATTCCTCGAATTCGTTCCATAAAAACAGTCAAATCCTTTTTAGTTGGCGCTTTTCCTTGAAAAGGTAAAATATCCCATTCGTTATTTTTTTGGGAAATGGTAAAATTAAAAACCGAGCTATTCACATCATTCGGGTTTAACATTGGGTATCGCAAGTCTACATACTCATAAGTACCGGTTTCTGCTCCTTTAGAAAGGTTGAAATACCCATTACTAAACCAAGTTAAGGTATGTAAATTTTCATCACTCATATCAAGCAATGCATGGTTTTTATCAATATTGATAATTTTTTCTGAGTATGATTTTTCATCAAATAAAGCGTAAAAAGTTACATGATACTGAGTCTCAGTTTCTGCCACTGCATACCAGAGAATAGTATTAAAAATTGTGGGTTGTGCCGAAAAACGATCCATTGAAATCCCTGCCTTTTCAAAAGATTTCTTAAAAACAGTATCCATGTAAATTTTATTTCCAAGGGTGAAAAACAGGTACAAAGAACTGATATAAATTCCAGCTTTTGTCCATTTCATTTTTTTTGAATGCTGTTTTTGAAAACACAACGCAACAACGATACAAATTAAGAAAGGGAGGGTATACAAAGGATCGGCTACAGAGATGTTGTTAAAAGCGACTCTATAATCAGAAAATGGGGCAAACAATTGCGTGCCATAAGGCGTAAAGCAGTCTAAAATTGGATGCGTAAAAATTGACCAAAAGAAAAGTCGAATCCAATCTTTTTGGGTAGTCATTTCCTTTCTTTTCCCTGAATTGTAAGCTTTGAAGGTAATCCAACCAAAAAAGACAGCGCCTATCACAGCAAACAAAATCGAATGCATAAATCCGCGATGAAAAGCCATGGCTTGAATTTCATTACTGTATAAAAAACGTCCAATAATAACATCTACATCTGGGATTGTACCGCCAATTGCTCCAAACAAGAACGCTTTGTTCCCAATTTTTTTGCCCAGTACCATCTGACCACAAGCGGCCCCTAAAACTATTTGCGTTAATGAATCCATATTTGCAAATGTAAGGAACCAATTCCATTTGCATATGAGGGGGTAAAATCGTAACATTACAGCACAAAAATTTTTCAGCATGCAAAAGGAGAAAAACCAGTCAGAAACCCTTAATGAAGATCCAAAAATCACAAATAACAAAGAATTAAGTCTTTTAGAGTCTTTAGTGCCGGTTATTATCCTAATGTGTTTGTTGGCCTACAATATTTTTATGGAGGAAGGCGAGTGGTTTGGCGGTTATTCCAATCAATACATCTTATTAATTGGTGGTATTTTGTCATCATTGGTAGGTTTTAGAAATAAGGTTTCTTTAAGAACAATGGTTGCTGAAGTTTGGGGAAATTGGAAAAGTGTTTTTGTTCCAATAATGATTTTATTTTTAGTAGGAGCTTTGGCGGGTACATGGTTAGTAAGTGGTATTATTCCCGCGATGGTGTATTATGGACTGCAAGTGTTAAGTCCAGAAATATTTTTACCTGCTTCTGTGATTATTGCAGCAATTATATCCATTGCAACGGGAAGTTCTTGGACAACTTCAGCCACTGTGGGTATTGCCTTGGTAGGTATTGGAAGTGCTTTAGGAATTCCTACAGGAATGATTGCAGGTGCCGTTATTTCAGGAGCTTATTTTGGGGATAAAATGTCACCATTGTCAGATACAACCAATTTGGCACCTGCTATGGCAGGGACCGATTTGTTCACCCATATTAAATACATGGCCTATACCACAGTGCCAACCATTATCGTAACCCTTATTGTTTTTTCAATTTTAAGTACTTCCATCGATACCACAGGGAGTGCCGATATTAGTAGTTTGTTAGCTACCATAGACAGTACATTTTATACTTCACCTTGGTTATTTTTAGTACCCGCTGCAGTGATTGCAATGATATTATTGAAAACCAAACCCCTCATTGCTTTAGGAACAGGTGTTGTTTTAGCCGCTGTTTTTGCCCTTATTTTTCAAGAGGAAGTGCTTCAGAGTTTGTCAGGATCCAAATTTAAATCAATCCTAACGGCACTCTGGACATCTGTAGAAATTAAAACGGATAACGAGAAATTGACTGAATTATTTAGTGCTGGAGGTATTTTAGGAATGCTGTGGACCATTTTATTAATTGTCTGTGCCATGGTTTTTGGGGGGATTATGGACGCCATAGGTGCCTTGGCAAAAATTACCAAAAGCCTACTCTCAGTAGCAACCTCTGTTCTTGGATTGTTTGGAAGTACGGTACTAAGTTGTTTTGGTTTAAACGCCATTGCATCCGACCAATATTTAGCCATTGTGATCCCTGGTAAAATGTTTAAGAAAGCTTATGAAGACAAAGGATTGGCACCAGAAAATTTAAGTAGAACCCTAGAAGATTCCGGAACGGTTACCTCAGTTTTAATTCCTTGGAATACTTGTGGAGCATATCAATCTGGAGTTTTAGGAGTTGGTGTTGGAGAATATTTTGTGTATGCAATGTTTAATTATTTGAGTCCAATTACCACTCTTTTGTTTGCTGCTTTTAGTATAAAAATAAGAAGGTTGGTTAGGAAGTAGTAGGATTCTTCCAGTACAAACTCTTGGATGCACATATTTGCTGAAACTGTCATACAATTAATAGTCCATGCTATTGAGTACAGTCCCAAAAATGTGTGCTACTTGTTACCTGCGCATTCCGATTCATTTTGCAGATGATCTAGTAAGAAATACGGAAGTAAAGTCGTCCAACAAAAACAAACTTCGATAGCAGGGTGGTTATTACCCAAGCTGGGATTAAAGTTTTCTACAATAAAAAGTCAGTTCTTTTTAAAAAGATTCATTGCCATTGAAATTAGTAATAATATCCATGGGCTTCCATGTAAAAAAACATCCAACCAATCTTGCGTTTGCATTGCATTTTGTCCCGTAAAAGCATTTCCTCCCAAAAGCCATTGGATCTTTCCAATAATGTGTGGCGGATTAAAAGGAGCAAGGCCTAAAGTAACACTTGCGAGTAAAAAAAACTTCCAGTTATTTTTGATTTGCTGCTTCATCGGGTTAAATAAACCAATTCCAAACCAATCCAAAACGGATGGTGAAATCTCTGTAAGGATAATTGGGAGCAGAAAAGTAATTTCGATCTCCTAAGGAAGAAAGGGCATTGTCAATCTTAAAGAACAAACGTGTTCTTCTTACTTGCGCATTAAAGAAAAAATCCACAGTAGGAAAACCAATGTCAGTATCATTTTGCAATGTAAATTCTCCCAATAAAGGATTGTAGGCGTTGGCCTTGTATTGTGTAAAATATTTAAAAGTAGTACCAATTTGTACTTGCATTGCATTTTTAAACCAATAGTCGGAGTAATAAAATGTGTTTCTTGTAACAAATTCAGGAACTCTAAACACGGAGCTTCCTGCGCTTACCTTTTGATACATAAGGGTGTTGTTGAGCGCAAATTTTCGATAGGTGAATTCTTTGGAAACTTTGGCTTTTAAATAGGTTACGTTTTCTTCAAATTGTTGCGGAGCACTGTGCTCATCAAAGTACGTATAGTTGTCTATGTGGGTCACATGTATGGCACCATTTACCCATTTTGATTCAATTTGAAAACCGAGATCGCGTGTTCTTACGTTGCTGAAGTTACGTTCCCAATTATAGGCATCATACACACTTTGATGCAATAGATAGTTGAAGTTTGGTAGCTTAGCGCTAAGCAATAAATTTGCTCTTAAAGAAAACACACTGTCTTTTTTGTAGAGCGCTTCTCCCTTTACATAGCTTCCAGACAAAAGTGAGCTACCAGGGGTAAGGGAGGCAGTTGCATTTAACTGAAAATTTTTAATTTTTGCTTTCCAATCGGCACCAAAAGAAACAGCATTGGCAGACAATCCTGTGTTAGAAACAGCACGATTGCTATTCAATATCGTGTCATATTTGTAGTAAAAACTGGTGATGTCCGTTTTTACTTTAAAAGTTCCTAAAACATATTTGGAATTAAATTCTAAAAAAAGCTGATTATTTGTCAAGTTGCTTTTTACCCCTTCATCAGTTGCCTCGGTCGCGTTTATTTCACCAAAAACAGCAGTTGTTCGATTTCCTTGGATAAAATCATAGGTTTTCGTTTCACTATTTAAGATGTGCCCAGCTTTTACATTGCTAAAGTCTTTGTTAGACGTAGAATCTTTTTTAGAAAATAATTTAAAATCATGTTCAAGGTAAAAACGCGTTCCTTCCAATAGACTTTCAGCATCATTTAAACGAACATCTAGTCGTCCTCTGTCACTAAAATTTGGATCATTTGCAATGAAAGAATTAAGTGCCGCTTCAGTTAAACCACCGCTCTCTTGATTTAAAATATCCTGAGAAGCAATATGTCCTCTTAAAGCATACCGACTGTCTTTTGTTCTGTAATGAAACGAAGTTCTAAAACTTCCACTACTCGTCAATGCTTGTCTGTAAGCACCCAATGAGCGAATCCCTTCGTAGGTAAGAGATACGTTGAATCTTTTTGAGAAATTCAAAGAAAAAAGTGATTCTAAAACTTGACCTTGTTGCAGGCCTGTTCGATACATGATTTCAGAAGTTGGGGTAGGGACTTCATAATATTTAATATCGGATACATTTAGGTAATTGAACTGTTTTCCGCTAAAACCAATGTCTGGAAAATTAGAAATTGCGTCAAATTGGTAGCCCAAATTGTTGAAGGTTTGCCCTTGATTGTGAAACCCTAAAAGTTCAAAATTATCTTTTCGTAAAAAGTTGAATTTGTATTCTTTCTGGATGGTTAAGGTGGTGTCAATATATGTAGTATCTTTTTTAAAAGAGAATACTTTATAGTCGGTATATTTCGTTTTTGCAGAGAGTGTCACCTTTACACTTCCCGAGTTGTTTAAAGAATCGATAGTGCCATCGCTATTAAAAGAATATTTATCTTTTTTGACACTTGTTCCCATCCCTAATTTTTTTTGTGAAAAACTATGAATGCTAGAAAGCAAAAATAAAAATAAAAGGAATTTAGCGGGTTTCATCATAATGTTCATCTGCAGTGGCAAATGTAAAATAATAAAATGATAATGCATCCCTATACTTTCATTACAAATTGTTAATTTTCAGAAGCGCTTCTTCTGTGACTTTTGAAAACCTATTTACGTCTCCTATATTAATATAGAATGAGGTGGGAGTAAGCACATCCAGAAGCAAAATATTTCTTTTCTTTGTAGCATGCTAAAACAAAGTTATAGTGGGTTTTCTCTAGAAGCTGGTACAGACGAAGCGGGGAGAGGTTGTTTGTCTGGTCCAGTGGTTGCTGCTGCTGTGATTTTGCCTAAAGATTTTTCCCATCCATTTTTAACAGATTCAAAACAGCTATCTGAAAAAAAAAGAGCTCAATTAAAGCCCATTATAGAAGCAAATGCCTTGGCTTTTGGTGTTTCTTTTGTTTGGCAAGACGAGATTGATAAGATGAATATTTTGCAAGCCTCGATTACTGCAATGCACCGATCAATAGATGCCCTTCAAACGCGCCCTGAGTTTATTATTGTTGATGGAAATAAGTTTAGAAACTACCACAAAATCCCACATAAAACCATTGTTAAAGGAGATGCCAAGTATTTAAGTATTGCCGCCGCCTCTGTGCTGGCAAAGACTTATAGAGATGCATACATGCAAGGTGTTCATGCAGAATTCCCCATGTACAATTGGGCAAAGAACAAAGGATATCCTACCAAAGAACACAGAGCTGCCATTAGAGAATTTGGTGTAACAGAATATCATAGAAAGACATTTCGATTGCTCCCTGAACAATTAAAATTAGAGATATAGTTCTTTTTGATTTATGCTGAATAGCTCTCTAAAATACGAAAGAAAGATATTTTTAGATTCTGCATTGATATCGAAATCAAACCCAAACTTTTCGCTATTTTTACCCTCTCAATTTTTTACAGATGATTAAAAAAACACGTGCAGAAATTACCAAATGCATTCTTCATAAAGTTGCCAATAAATTTAACAGTGGTCACAATGTTTTCTCAGAAGATTTAATTCGTTTTGACCAAGAAGGTTATGACTTAATGAAAAGTTTCTTGCTCAAGCCTTTTGGCAGTTTAGCACAGAGCTATCGTTTTTCCCATCATGCAGATGTTCGCTTAAATGAATTGAACAATTATGCTTCTGAAGTTTTTAAGAACGAAAGTTCTTTTATTGAATATTCAAAAAACATAGTTAATCATTTGTACGAACAATCAAATTCAGCGCAAATAAAAACAGGAGATGTATTGATTGTATGTATCGAAGGAATCGAATACAAAGATGTATTGACAGAAGCCATTGGTATCTTTAAAATTGAGAATAAAGTTGATTTCTTTCAAACCTATCTCGATGATAATAAAAGTTTTGACGTCGTCGTTCAAAAAGGAATTTCAACAAAAAAAATAGATAAAGGCTGTTTAATTTTAAATACTTCTGATACAGAAGGAACAGTTGTCTTGTCTGTAGATAACAATAATTACGACGCGCAATATTGGCTTAAAAATTTCTTAAGTGTAAAGCTTGCCGATGATCACAACGCACATACCCAGAATTATTTAGAATTGTGTAAAGAATTTTCCGAAGAAATAATTAAACCAGAGATGGGAATGAAAGAACAAGGAAACTTTCTAGCAAGTACAGTTGATTATTTTAAAGAAAATGAAGTAGTTGATTATGCTACTTTTAAAGATGAGATTTTTGAAGAAGACAAACACAAAGAATTGTTTGATGACTATAAAAAACATTACGAAACTTTAAACGAAGTATTGATTCGAAATAATTTTGATGTTTCTGGAGTTGTGCTAAAAAAAGAGAAAGCCAAACTAAAAACCGAAATTAAGTTAGATACCAACATTCGTATCAAATTGGATGTAGATGCCCCTGAGGCGGCTTCAGAATATTTGGAAAGAGGGTACGACGAAGAGAAAAAAATGAAGTATTACAAAGTGTATTTCAACGAAGAGAAGTAATTTGTTTAAGACATTAGCGCAATTTTAAATGGGCATTTTCAGAACCTAAAAATTCATCCACATCAAAAAGATTTTTGAAGTGTTTTAGGATTTTATTTTTCACAGCGGATTCATCAATTTTTTTACCCAACTCAGCTTCCATGGAGGTCACTGCTTTGCCTTTAATTCCGCAAGGAATGATATTGTCAAAATAGCCAAGATTTACATTTACGTTTAAGGCAAAACCATGCATGGTTACCCATCTTGAAGAACGAATCCCTAGCGCACAAATTTTGCGTGCAAAAGGGGTGCCAACCCCTAGCCAAACACCCGTTTCACCTTCGCTTCGAACCCCTTCCAAACCGTATTCTGCAATTGTTAAAATAATGGCTTCTTCTAAAAGACGAAGGTATTTATGAATGTCTGTGAAAAAATTTTCCAAATCTAAAATAGGATAACCTACAATTTGACCAGGTCCGTGGTAGGTAATGTCACCTCCACGATTGATTTTGTAAAAAGTAGCCCCTTTTTCTTTTAGTTGTTGCTCGTTCAGTAGTAAATTGTTAAAATCACCACTTTTACCTAAGGTATATACATGCGGATGCTCTACAAATAGTAAGTAATTTGGTGTCGGTTGGTTGAGGTCGTTTCGACGATTCTCAATTTTAAGCGCTACAATTTCTTGAAGTAACTCGGATTGGTATTTCCAAGTTTCATTATAGTCTTTTGACTTTAAATCTTTGACAGTTACTTTTTTATTCATAATCACAAAGCAAAGATAAATATTTGTTTGTATTTACAACCTTCTTTACGCCCCTTTCTATAGCTTTTATAATGACCGAAAAAGATCGATTCAAACCCAGAAATTTCCTCAAAATAAACCCAACTAAAATTGGCTGCACGCATGGCCCAAAATGTACTTTCACATTTTAGTAGTAAATGCCAATAATCTCTCTGAATTCAGTTAGAATAGCCACCAATGTTGTACTTATTCTGGGGGGTAGCAGCAAATTTTAGTTGGGTTTATTTTGAAATTTCAATTTACAGGATGTTGTTAGTATTGGTTTTGTAGTTATAAATATTTGTTTATATTTGAAAAGCTATTATTTAGATTGAATTCAATAGATTTTTTTAATCTTTATACGTCCCCACTAAATGAAAAAAATTACATTAACTTTATTTCTTAGCTTCACAGTTTTAATTAGTTTTTCACAATCTAAAATATGGAAAACTACTACTGAAAAAGGAGAATTTCAAGGACATTCAATTGAGAAATTAGACACCAATAATTCAGCAGTACTCGCATTAGATTTTGAGGCATTCCAGGAACAATTGCAAGGGGCTCCTTTGCGTGGTGATGCAGCTAGGGTTTCAAATACACAAATTAGTCTTCCCAATGATAAGGGAATGTTGCAGGTATTTACTATCATAGAAGCACCTGTTTTTTCAGCGAGTTTGTCTGCAAAATATCCAGCAATAAAATCCTATATAGGGTATAGTACAGACAATTCAGGATCCGTTGTAAGAATGAGTGTATCTCCAAAAGGAGTGCAAACGATGATTTCTTATCGAGATCAATCCACTGTATACATGCAACCTTTGAAAGATGATGTGCAGCACTATGTTGTTTATAACAGACGCTCCAAAGTAAACTTGCCAAAAGAAGATTTTATTTGTGCAACTGCAGATAAATTGGTAAAAGATACAGGTTTAGAGATGGTCACACAAAGAGATGCCGATGATCAAACCCTTCGTAAGTTTCGTTTGGCCATATCGGTAAATGGAGAGTATACTTCCTATCATGGCGGAACCGTTGCCGGAGCTTTGGCGGCAATTAACGCTACAATGACGCGTGTAAATGCTGTTTTTGAAACCGACATGGCGATTACTTTTGAAGTACAAGATTTCCCAGAATTAATTTATACAGATGCAGGTACAGATCCTTATTCAGGTTCTTTAAGTGCTTGGAATGTTGAATTGCAAAATACATTAACCTCTACCATTGGAAATGCGGCCTATGATATTGGTCACATGTTTGGCGCTTCAGGAGGTGGAGGAAACGCAGGTTGTATTGGATGTGTTTGTGTTGACGATTCGGCATCTACCTCAGATAGAAACAAAGGAGCAGGAATTACCTCACCTGCAGATGGTATTCCAGAAGGAGACAATTTTGATATCGATTATGTAGCCCATGAAATTGGACATCAAATGGGAGCCAACCACACCTTTTCTCACAGTACAGAGGGAGCAGGCGTAAATGCAGAACCAGGGTCAGGATCAACCATTATGGGCTATGCTGGAATTACAGGATCAAACAACGTAGTTCTTCATAGCGACGCGTATTTTCATTACCACAGTATCCGACAAATTACTGACAATGTAACCAACACTAGAACCTGTTGGCAAGCAAATGACCCAGTTACCATAACCAACAGCCCTCCAAATGCAAACGCAGGAAGTGATTATACAATTCCACAAGGAACCGCCTACGTATTACGAGGAGCAGCAACCGATGTGGATGAAGATGATGATTTGATGTATTGTTGGGAAGGAACCGACAGTGGTCAAGTAACAAGTGCGCAATTTGGCCCTACCAGAACCATTGGTTCTATGGCCAGATCACTAGCACCAACAAGTTCCCCAAATCGATACATTCCAAAACTAAGTAGGGTTGTTACAGGAGATTTAACTCAAACAAATCCAACAATAAATTCCGCTTGGGAAACTGTAGCCACAGTAAGTAGAGATTTAAATTGGGCACTAACTGTAAGAGATAGAGCACCTTCAGCAACAGGATTGAATGGGCAATCTAGTTTTGATTTAATGAAAATTACAGTTGATGATACTTCAGGACCCTTTGCAATAACCTCACAAACAACGGCAGAAGAATGGGATGCAGGTTCCACAAAAACAATTACATGGGATGTTGCAGGAACCGCTTCAGGAGCTGTGAATACTCCGAGAGTAAATATACTTTTATCTACCGATGGTGGACTTACGTTTCCATATACATTAGGAAGTGATGTTGATAACAACGGTAGCTATACCTTTACAGTACCTGTCACTGGAGAAGGAGATACTACAGAAGCAAGAATTATTGTAGAAGGAAAAGACAATATTTTCTATGCAATGAATGCTGCAAATTTCACCATCAAAGAATCGGAATTTGCTATTGCAGTTTCAAACCCCGCATTGGATGTGTGTGCTCCCGATGCTGCAGTGTATAACTTTACCTACAATACATTTTTAGGGTTTACAGGTACAACAACCTTTTCTGCAGAGGGATTACCAACAGGAGCAACAGCCACTTTTAGTCCAACAACTGCCACTGCAGACGGCACAGAGGTAACTGCGACCATTTCAGGTATTGGAAGTGTTTCCGTAGGACAATATAGCTTTAAGATTACAGGTACCTCGGGTGCAATTACCAAAGAATCAGACGTTACTTTAGGAGTCTATAGTGGGGCACCAGAAGCCATCGTATTAACAGCGCCGTCCGATGGAAATACAGGAGTTTCTCTAACGCCTACTTTAACTTGGGAGGCCGACGCAAACGCAGCTTCTTATGACGTAGAAATCTCTACAGATGTTGATTTTACCACAATTGTTGCCAGTGAAAATGTGACAACAAATGCTTACAACTTATCAGGATTAGATCAAACAATTACCTATTTCTGGCGTGTAAAAGGAAAAAGTATTTGTGGTGATGGAGTATTCTCACCAACATTTAGCTTTACAACCATCAGTTGTACCGTATGTGAATCTGTAGGAAACATGACCTATCAAACAAGTACCACTTTGGTACAATTTAACACCATAGACAACCCTTCAGCAAAACCAAGTGGATATAGCGATTATACAGCAATTGCAACGACGGTTAAAAGAGGAGATACGCACAATCTAACAGTCCATGTAAATACCGATGGTAATTACACGGTGCAGACAGTTGTTTGGATCGATTGGAATCAAGATTGTGATTTTCTAGACACGGGTGAGAACTTCGATTTAGGAGATGCATTAAACACTGCAGACGGAGCGACTACCTTAAGCCCTTTATTGATAACAATCCCTGAAGACGCCTCACTAGGAAGTACTACAATGCGAGTTTCAACGAAATACAGTACAGATCCTGCCTCTTGTACAGACGCTACCTTTGATGGAGAAGTAGAAGACTATACTGTTACCGTAGAAGAAGCTACGGCAACCATTGAAGACTTCGCCTTTTCAGGTTTCAACTTGTATCCAAATCCGTCCAAAGGAACTTTTAACTTGAATTTTGATGTGGTCAACACAGAAAAAGTAATGGTTCAGTTGTTTGATATCCGTGGAAGATTGATTGGAGAAAAGAATTTTCTAGATACCAATACACGTTTTTCTGAAAGCATCTCTTTTCCGAAAGCTGCAGCCGGATTGTATCTAGTGAAAATCACCAACGGAAATAAACAAACGACAAGAAAGTTAGTCATTGAATAACTTTTTTTTAAATAAATTTTAAGACCGATTGAATTTTCAATCGGTTTTTTTGTGAACAAAACTTTAAAGAATTTTGGTATCATTAGAATTCAAACTATGTTTGTAAAATGTCTATTCAAGTTACTTCTGTTTGTAAAACATACCAAACACAAAAAGCCTTAAACCAGGTTTCCTTTTCTGCAGATAAAGGAGAAGTTATTGGTTTTTTAGGTCCAAATGGAGCCGGGAAATCAACCCTAATGAAAATCTTAACAGGTTTTATAAAGCCCAACTCAGGAACTGTATTTGTTGATCAAATCGACGTGCTACAAAACCCAAAAGCAGCTCAAAAAGCCATCGGCTATTTGCCCGAACACAATCCGTTATATTCAGACATGTATGTGCGAGAATATCTGCAATTTCAAGCTTCGGTATATCAGATTTCTAAGCTTATTGATGTGACCGTCAAAGAACAGATTGAAAAGTGCATTGCAAAAGTAGGGTTGACTTTGGAAGCCGATAAGAAAATAAATCAATTATCAAAAGGATATCAGCAAAGGGTAGGGTTGGCCGCGGCCATATTGCACAATCCTAAGGTGTTAATTTTAGACGAGCCAACCACCGGTTTAGATCCCAATCAACTCCTTGAAATTCGAACACTGATTACAACATTAGGAAAAGACAAGACCGTATTATTTTCTACTCATATTATGCAGGAAGTAGAAGCTGTTTGTGACCGTGTAATCATTATTAAAAAAGGAACTGTTTTAATAGATAAAACACTGGTTGAACTTCAAAAAAACCACCAACAAATTATAAAAGTAATTTTTAATAATAAAGTGAATGCAACCCAATTTGAGCGATTGGCATTGCTAGTTTCTTCTAAAGATTTGGGTGGACATACTTGGGAACTTACTTTTGAGAATAAAGAAGATATGCGACCAAAATTATTTTACTTTGCTCAAGAAAATAACCTTACAATTTTAGAGTTAAGTTCAGTCAATAAAACATTAGAAAGTTTGTTTACAGTACTAACATCTCATTAAGACAAACTTGTTAAGTATTGATGTGCTTCCAATAGTGTTGGAAACACCATTTCACTCCCCGCTTTTTTTAGTTCCTGTTCCGTAAATTGCGTTAAGATTCCAATCGGAACCATACCCGCTAATTTTGCTGCTGTAGTTCCTGTTAAACTATCCTCAAAAACCCAAAGATTCTTAAAATCTGTTTTTGAAAAACCCAAGGCTTTTGCAAGGGTTACATAGGCTTCTGGAGCAGGTTTTGGTTTTTCATAATCTTCCACCCCAAAAACGGTTGGAAAATTTAAGTTTAAATGATGAATGCTATTTTTTAAAAACTGTCGAGTTGCGTTACTGGCAATGCCGTACTTGATTTTATTTTTTGTTAAAAAAGTAGTGCATTCATGCACACCAGGTAAAATTTCGGGAGTGATAAAATGGACATCTAAATGGTTGTCTTTTAGAAAAAATAAGGCTTCAGTTTGGTCTTCTTTATCAAGGACACTACAAAAATAGTTCGCAATAATCATCGGAGATTTTCCAGTATGCTTTTTTGGAAATGCAACGATTTCTTCTCCAAATAATTCTTTAAACGCAGAACTCCACGCCGAATAATGGCTAATGTGACTATCAACAATAACGCCGTCAAAATCAAACAATACGCCTTTTGGTAACATTTTAATGGATTATTTTTCGTTAAATATTTTACTTAAATAAGGATTCAGAAATTTATTTGTAGGATCCATGCTTTGTCTTAATTGTTTAAAATCTTCCCATTTCGAGTAGATGGTCCGAAGTGCTGCGTTTTTTGCTGTAAAGCGTTTTCCCCAATGTGGTTTTCCACCGTATTTTTAGAAAATTGTTTCTATGGTTTTAAAAGCTTCATAGGTGTCGGCAGTGGCTGCATTTCTTGAAACACACCCCATGGTAACGGTATCTTTCTCATACGCATAGCTTAACCAAGAGTTGTCTTTATAGAGAAAACGAATATCCATAGGAATGTGTATAAATGATTTATTATTCCAATTATTAATCTCTTTTTTCAACTCATCAAAAACGAGTGGAAACGTATCCAAACCAATAGTCCATTCTGCCAGCTCCAAAGTAGCACCTCTAGATTTTGTAACGGTTGCCTGGTATAAAGAGCCTTTGTATTCTTTGTTGGCACTAAAAAAACCTTTGTACAAGAGTCGATTTGCAATCGCGGTAATCCATGGGAAAACATGGGAGTATTTGTACAGTATTTTCGAAGCTTTTCTTCGGTGTTTTAAATAGCTTGGTCCTAAGTTTTCAATTATTTTAGTCTCTGGAGCTATTTTGTCGCCAGTAATTACATAGCCTTTATTGGTGTGAGGAAGCCACAAAATTCTCAGAAAATCATGTTTTTTCAAACGTTCATTAATTTTTGGCAACCATTCAGAATCGTTTTCTGGACCCTCTTTTACATGAAGTGTATAAATAGGCTCGCACGTAAAGGTAACCGTAGACATTACTCCCAAGGCACCAAGTGAAACGCGTACTGCCTGCATCAAAGCATCGCTTTTTTGAATGTTTTTCAAGGAGCCATCTGCCAAAACCAAAGTACAACTTGTCATGTATTCACAAAGTAAATATCCACTTGTTCCATGTGTTCCTGTTGCTAAGGCAACACCAATTGTGATTGTATTGATGTCTGGCAAGCAAGGAATACACCAACCTTTTGCTTCGATTACTTCTAATAAATCTCCTAAAATCATTCCCGATTGAACCGTAATGCTTCGTTTGGCTTCATCATAGGAAACAATTTTATTATAAGCTCTCATGTCAATTAGCGTATTCATTCCTGCTGCAATATCTGCAGAGGATTGCTTGGTTCCGAAAAATCGAATTTTAGTTGTTTTTGCAACTACTTCTTGCAATTCTTTTTCGGTCGTAATTTTATAAAGGGACTTGTATTTATAGGTGAGGTTTTCATTCCAACTGGTCCATACACCATTATTTTCTTGGGTCATTTATTTTTTAATTGGCTGCGAAAATAAGGGATAATCAAATCACAGCAACTGTTTTTTCAAAATGATTAGTAAAGATCAATTCAATTTAAAGTGAATATGTTGTCTTTCTAGCGTTGTCAATAATTCGTTGGAGATTTTAATTTTTGTATTTCTACTAGGAAGGCTTACCTCAATTTTTTCTTTAGCATCCCAAATGCTAAAATGCAACGATTGTGTTCCTGGATTGTTTTTTAGAATAGTTTCTAGATTTAAAATAGTATTTTCTTTAATTTCTGAAACTGGCATTTTAATTGTAATTTTTTTACAAAGCGCATCCATAATATCATGCAGCAACTTCATTTCTGTAAATTTCAATCTTGGTTCCCCTTTTACGCCCTCTTTATTGGTCCATCCTGGTTGAATGGTAGCGCGCACAAATAAGAAGGAGTTGGGCACTAAAAAATGTTTCATTTTTAAGTATTCTTCCCCAAAAATTCTGAATTCGTGACTATCTCCGTAATCTTCAATCGTAAACATTGCCCACCCTTTACCAGCCTTAGAAACACGATGTTGCACGTCGGTAATTATACCAGCAAAAGATAAGTTCATGTTGAGGTGCTTTGTCAGATCTTCCTTGAAATGCTTTAAAGTAGCATTGCAAAAAATCATTTCATTTTTGAAATCATCCAATGGATGGGCAGAAATATAAATTCCAATGACCTCTTTTTCTTGAGAAAGTAATTCCATGGTGCCCCAAGTTTCGCATTCAGGAATGTCGGGTTCTGGAAACTGTACCGAAGAAGTTTCTCCAAACATAGATACTTGTGCAGAATTTTTATTTTCTTGGTATTTACTACCAAATTTCATGGCACGTTCTAAAAAGGTAATTCCTTTTTCATCGGTGCTAAAATATTGTGCTCTATGGGTGTCTGTAAAAGAATCGAAAGCACCCGCTTTTACAAGGCTATCAAATGATTTTTTATTTGCTGCACGCAAATCGACACGTTTTGCGAGATCAAAAATTGAATTGAAATTTCCATTTTCTTTTCGTTCTTTTATAATGGCTCTAACGGCACCAGCACCAACACCTTTTACGGCTGCCATGCCAAAACGAACAGCTCCTTCGTCGTTAACAGAAAACTTTAAATAAGATTCATTTAAATCTGGTCCTAAAACAGCCAAGCCCATGCGTTTGCATTCTTCCATGAAAAAGGAAACTGATTTGATATCATTCATGTTGTTCGACAATACAGAAGCCATATATTCGGCAGGATAATGCGCTTTTAAATACGCTGTTTGATATGCTATCCAAGCATAACAGGTAGAGTGCGATTTGTTAAAGGCATAACTGGCGAATGCTTCCCAGTCTTTCCATATTTTTTCTAGTTTTTCTGCATCATGCCCATTCGCTGCAGCTTGTGCTACAAATTTTGGTTTCATTTTATCCAAAACGGCAATCTGTTTTTTTCCCATCGCTTTCCGTAAAACATCGGCCTCCCCTTTTGTAAAGTTGGCTAGTTTTTGGGAAAGTAGCATTACTTGCTCCTGGTAAACTGTAATTCCATAGGTTTCTGCCAAATACTCTTCCATAGCTGGCAAATCATACTCAATGTCTTCTGTTCCGTGTTTTCGATTAATAAATGAGGGAATGTATTCCATGGGCCCAGGTCTGTAGAGGGCATTCATGGCAATTAAATCAGCAAAAACAGTGGGTTTTAAAGATCGCATGTGTTTTTGCATTCCTGGAGATTCATACTGAAAAATACCCACGGTTTCTCCCTTTTGAAACAATTCGTAAGTTTTTTCATCATCCAAAGGAAAATTTTCTGGATCCAAATCGACATTGTGTTTCGCTTTTACAATTTTGACGGTATCTTTGATTAATGTCAATGTTTTTAATCCTAAGAAATCCATTTTCAACAAACCAGCCGATTCTACAACAGAGTTATCAAATTGCGTCACATACATATCCGAATCTTTGGCCAATGCGACGGGAACATAATTGGTAATGTCTCCAGGTGTGATAATAACACCACAGGCATGAATTCCTGTATTTCTTACAGAACCCTCTAGAATAGTGGCTTTGTTAACGGTTTCTGCGGCTAAATCACTACCATAAGAAATGGACTTCAATTCTTCTACCAATTTTTTTTCTTCCGTTCTTAAGCCAGCAACTTTCCCTTTGCTTTTTGCATCCTCACCAAAAATGTTCTTTAACTTAATGAGCGGAATTAGTTTTGCAATACGATCGGCTTCAAAAAGTGGTAGATCTAACACTCTTGCGGTATCTCTAATGGAAGACTTTGCAGCCATGGTTCCGTATGTAATGATTTGTGCTACTTGATTGGCGCCGTATTTCTCAATCACATAATCCATTACTCTTCCACGTCCTTCATCATCAAAATCAATATCAATATCGGGCATCGAAATACGTTCTGGATTTAAAAAACGCTCAAAAAGAAGGTCGTATTTAATAGGGTCTATATTGGTAATCCACAAGCAGTATGCAACTACTGAACCTGCGGCAGAGCCACGGCCTGGACCTACGGCAACGTCCATGTTTCTGGCTTCGCGAATAAAATCTTCTACAATTAAGAAATATCCGGGGTAGCCTGTTTTTTCAATCACAGAAAGCTCAAAATCCAAACGCTCTTTAATAGCTGCTGTAATTTCCCCATACCGTTTTTTTGCACCGACGTAGGTAAGGTGTTTTAGAAAATTGTTTTCTCCTCTTTTTCCCTCATCTTCTTCATCTTTTGGGTCTTTGAAGGCATCTGGAATATCAAAGGCGGGTAATAAAACATCACGCGCCAGGGTAAAAATTTCGATTTTATCGACGATTTCTTGAATGTTAATGATGGCATCGGGCAAATCTGCAAAGAGGGTTTTCATCTCTTGACTAGACTTAAAATAGTATTCGTCATTTGGCAAGCCATAGCGATAACCACGTCCTTTTCCAATAGGAGTTGCTTGCTTCTCTCCATCTTTTACACACAATAAAATATCATGTGCATTGGAATCTTCTTGTGTTAAGTAGAAGGTGTTGTTGGTAGCAACTACTTTTACATCATGATTTTTAGAGAATTTTAATAAAGTTTCATTTACAATTTTTTCATCTTGTTGATGGTGACGCATCAATTCAATATAAAAATCGTCTTTAAACTCAGATTTCCACCACAGTAGCGCTTCTTCGGCTTGTTTTTCTCCAAGGTTGAGAATTTTACTAGGCACTTCACCATTGAGGTTCCCCGTTAAAACAATAATGTCTTCTTTGTATTTTTGAATGATTTCTCTATCGATTCTTGGAACATAGTAAAACCCATCTACAAATGCAATGGATGACATTTTTGCTAAGTTGTGATAGCCTCTTTTATTTTTTGCCAATAAAACAATTTGGTACCCGTTGTCCTTTGCAGATTTATTTCTGTGATCTCCACAAACATTAAATTCACATCCAATAATTGGTTTCATTGGAGTTGCTGCTGTTTTGTTGTGCTTTAATATAGCACTTACAAAATGAAAAGAACCCATCATGTTTGCCGAGTCTGTCATGGCAACTGCAGGCATGTTGTCCTTTGCGGCAGCTTTTATAATATTTCCAATTTGCATGGTTGATTGTAAAACGGAAAACTGTGTATGATTGTGCAAGTGCGAGAATTGCACATTTTCCATTTCTGCCAGCCCGTCAGAAGTCGATTTAGTTGCTTGGGTGTCTTTTAATTTTTCAAGTCGTTTTCGTATTTTTTCACTTTCTCTCTTTAGGTTGATGTGCTTTAATCCAAGTACCTGCATTGGACTTGGATTGGTTTCTGAGAAGCTTTTAAAGTAGTCAACAGATACGCCTAATTCTGCTTGTGTAAATTTTCTTAAACGGATTAACTCCAAAAAGCAACGCGTAGTTGCTTCCACATCGGCAGTTGCATTGTGTGCCTCGCCAAAACTTGTTCCAAACAAATGTGTATGCAGTTCTGTTAAGGTGGGCAATTTAAATTTGCCACCACGACCTCCAGGAATCTGACACATGAGTGCCGTTTTTTCGGTACAGGTATCTAAAACAGGGAGGGAGGATAGTTTATTTTCAACACCCAATCGGTGAAATTCACAGCCCATAATGTTTAGGTCAAAATTTACATTTTGGCCCACAATAAAGGTGGTTTTTTCCAAGGCTTCATTAAACAAAACCAATCCTTCTGCTAAAGCGATTCCTTGTTCTTCTGCGAGTTCAGTAGAAATCCCATGAATTCTCTCGGCATCATAAGGAATGTTGTATCCTTCGGGCTTTATTAGGAAATCATTGTGTTCTAGAACATTTCCCATTTCATCATGTAATTGCCATGCTATTTGAACACATCGAGGCCAGTTGTCAGTGTTGGTAATTGGGGCATTCCAACTCTTAGGTAAACCGGTAGTTTCTGTATCAAAAATTAAGTACATGAAAAAAGATGTTTGTTGATGATTTTATATGCTTAAAACGGATTGTAAATTTACATTTTTTTGTAAGATTTATGATTGGAAGTTATTAACTATTCGTAGTTGTTTATCACCAATTGTAATAGCAATAGGCGCTTTTAATGTAAGCCAAAATAGGTTTTTGTTTGTGTACCTATTCTTTTTGAAAATACGTTGCCCGTGAAAGTTGATGTAAAGCGATTAAAAAATATTGAAAATTCAGTCTTTTAGTTTCAAAAGGTTTTTGTACTTTTGCGCCCACTTACTACGAGATAGTAAGATTTTTAATAATCGAGGTCGAGAACCTTCACAAATTAATAAATTATGTCAGTAAAAATTAGATTACAGCGACACGGTAAAAAAGGAAAACCATTTTATTGGATCGTTGCCGCAGATGCACGTGCTAAAAGAGATGGGAAATACTTAGAGAAATTAGGTACCTACAATCCAAATGTAAACCCAGCAGAAATCAACTTAAACATTGATCTAGCGGTATCTTGGTTACAGAATGGTGCACAACCAACAGATACTGCAAAAAACATCTTATCTTACAAAGGTGCGATGTTAAAAAATCATTTAGTTGGTGGTATTCGTAAAGGGGCTTTAACGCAAGAACAAGCAGATGCAAAGTTTGCAGCTTGGTTGGAAGAAAAAGCAGCAAAAATTTCTGACAAAGAAGCAGGATTATCAAAAGCACAATCTAAAGCGAAAGCAGAAGCACTAGCTGCAGAGAAAGCAGTTAATGAAGCTAGAATTGAAGCAGCAAAACCTGTTGTGGAAGCGGAAGTAGTTGAAGAAGTTGTTGCTGAGGCTGAGGCTGAGGCTGCTCCAGAAACCATTGACGAAGCAGCAGAAAAAGCAGCAGAATAAATTATAAGAGCTACGACAATGCGTAAAGAAGATTGTTTTTACTTAGGCAAAATCGTAACCAAATATAGTTTTAAAGGGGAGGTAGTTATCAAATTAGATACTGACGAGCCTGAGTTGTATAAGGAAATGGAATCAGTGTATGTCGAATTCGGCGCAAACCTGGTTCCATTTTTTATTGAAAAAAGTTCATTGCACAAAGGAAACCAGTTGCGAGTTCAATTTGAAGATGTGTATTCTGATGAAGCAGCAGATTCCATTTTGAAATGCGGCATCTATTTACCAATGGAATTATTGCCAAAACTGGAAGGAAATAAGTTTTATTTTCATGAAGTAATTGGTTTTACAGTAGTTGATGTAAATTTTGGAAAAGTGGGTACAATTGTTCATATCAATGACAAAGCCGCCCAACCTCTTTTTGAAATTGACAGCGATGGCACTGAAATTTTTATCCCAATGATTGATGATTTCATCAAGAAAGTAGATAAAGAAAACAATACAATACAAGTAGAAACTCCGGAAGGATTAATTGCCTTGTATCTATAGAGAGGTGGCCGAGTGGTCGAAGGCGCACGCCTGGAAAGTGTGTATACGGCAACGTATCGAGGGTTCGAATCCCTTCCTCTCTGCAAATGATTGCTAAATTTTAAAAAAAGTTCTGTGTTTCATTTCGCAGAACTTTTTCGTTTAAAACCCAGATTGACATTGTCAAAACCATTCCAATTTAAAGAATTTACAATTCAGCAAGAAAAAACTGCCATGAAAGTGGGGACAGATGGCGTTTTGTTGGGTGCTTGGAGTTCTGTGGAAAATGATCCGGATACAGTTTTAGATATTGGCGCAGGTACTGGGGTGATTGCTTTGATGTTGGCCCAACGTTGCGATGCCATGACCATCGATGCTGTTGAGTTAGAGGAGCACGCCTATGAGCAAACAGTGCAGAATTTTGAAGACTCTCATTGGGCCGATCGCCTGTATGGATATCATGCCAGTTTTCAAGAATTTGCGAACGAAATCGCAGTAGAAGCAGCAACCTATGATTTGATCGTCTCAAATCCACCCTTTTACACCGATGGCTTTGAGACCAAAAATACGGCAAGGAATAAAGCGCGATTTGCTTCGGCTTTATCTTTTGAAAATTTATTGGAAGGGGTTTCAAAAATTATCGCAGAGAATGGGGTTTTCGCTACTATTATCCCTTACAAAGAGGAAGCTGACTTTATAAAATTAGCAGCAAAATATCACTTGTTTTTACACCGTGTTTGTCACGTGAGAGGAACTGCAACGGCAGCAATTAAAAGAAGTCTACTCGAATTTTCGCGATACGCAAAGAAACCGCTAGCCACTACATTGACTATTGAAATTAGTCGTCATCAATATACACAAGCGTACAAGAATTTGACGAAAGATTTTTATTTAAAAATGTAATTTATCCTCTTACACTGTTTGGATTGTACCCCAGATAGGGCACGTTTTTTTCTTTAAAAAGAATGTCATTTTTCGCTAGCTCTTTTAAGATGGGTTCATAAACTTCTTTGGTGATTGGCAATTGTACTCCAGGAGTTTTAATTGTTCCTTTTAGAATATTTATAGCCGTAATCGCAACTGGCAGACCAACAGTTTTAGCCATGGCCGTGTAGGTTTGGTTTTCTCCCGTCACAACAAAGCTACTTTCAATTTGTTTTTTTACGCCATCAAGCTCATATCCAAAAAGATGTTGCATTACAATCATATCTTTGTCATCGGCATCTAGAGTCCATGCATCTTCTAGAATTTTTTGCAGCATTTGTGCAGGCGTAGCATTTTTGAGTTTAATTTTCTTTTCTGCATTGAAAATATCCAATTCTACCAGTTTTGCCCACATCAAATCATCTTGATCAATTTTCAAATAAGAACGTAGTTTCAATTCTACTGAGTCAGAAGGAGAGTAGGCGAGAAATAAATTCACAAAATCACGATAACTCATATTTTCAGAATTTTGAATGCTATAGGAATCATCTGTCATTCCCAACTGAACAAATATATTCCAGGCTCTTGAAAAACCTACTTTTCGAATGGTTCCTCGGTACATTGTTGGAATGTCATCCAATCCATAGACACTCCTGTATTTGAGCGAATCTCTATTGGCATAGGCTTCGAAATTACCACTACCGTTTATTTTTAAGAACTCCGTTCTTCGAAACAATTTATGATAAGGGATGTATTTGTAGGTGCCTTCCTGGATAAACATCGCAGCACCTCCCTGACCTGCCAATACCACATTTCGTGGGTTCCATGTGAATTTATAATTCCACAAGTTGGTATCGCTCTCAGGTGCAACAATTCCTCCACAAAAAGATTCGAACAACAACATCTTTCCACCATTGCTTTTAATACGATCAATTACTTGCATTGCACTCATATGATCAATGCCCGGATCCAACCCAATCTCGTTCATAAAAATCAATCCATTCGCTTTTACTTGGCTATCTAGTGCCTTCATCTCCTCTGAGATATAAGATGCAGTGACCAGGTGTTTTTTGAATGTAATGCAATCTTTGGCGACTTCAATGTGCAACCTTGCTGGCAACATTGAAATTACAAGGTCCGCCTTTTTAATTTCAATTTCTCGCTGTTTTTTATTAAAAACATCCAATGCAATTGCCCTTGCATTTGGATGCTTGTTGATGAGTTTTTTTGCGTTTGAGGTGGTAAGGTCTCCAATTGTAAGTCGTAGGTTTTCTGCGTCTGATTTATCCAAAAGGTATTTTATTAGAACAGCACTTGATTTTCCGGCACCAATAATCAATATGTTTTTCATCAATAAATCGTGTATTTTTGTAAGCAACTAAGATAGTTTAATTGTTTAAAATTTAACAGAAACACTATAAAATGTTTAAAAATTTAGTAATTACTTGTTTTTTAGGGTTGGTAGCCGTTGTATTAGGAGCTTTTGGAGCACATGCATTGAAAGAAATACTGAGTTCAGCACAACTTTTAAGCTTTGAAACGGCGGTTCGCTATCAGATGTATCATGTCATTGTATTGTTATTTGTCAATATTTATGACGGGTTTTCAATAGCTCAAAAGAACAAGACCAGTTTTTTATTTTTTGCTGGTATTTCCCTGTTTTCAGGGTCGATATACCTACTCCAACTGACAGGGATTACGGCAAAATCAATTTTGTTTATAACCCCATTGGGTGGGGTGTTTTTAATCGCAGGCTGGAGTTTATTGATTGTGATATTTTTAAATAAATTACGTAAAAAGCAATAAATTAATAATTTATTGCTAAATAATAAGTCCACTCTAAAATATTATGTAATTTTGAAACCAACAAACTTTAAAATAAAATAGATGACAGATTCAAAAACGAAATCGATTTCGTTCAGGAACTTAGGTATCAATAATGCATCCATTCGTTATCAATTAACCTCAGATGAATTGCATGCATTGACTATTGAAAAAAAACAAGGAAAAACTACCTCATTGGGGGCAGTTGCTGTAAATACGGGAGAATTTACGGGAAGATCTCCAAAGGACCGTTTTATTGTCAAAGATGCAGTAACAAAAGACGAAGTTTGGTGGAGTGATATAAACATACCTTTCGATGCTGATAAGTTTGACACCCTTTATCACAAAGTTACCAAATACCTTTCTGGGAAAGAAATTTTTGTAAGAGATTCCTTTGCCTGTGCAGATGAAAACTATAAACTGTCCATTCGGGCTGTCAATGAATATCCTTGGAGTAATATGTTTGCATACAATATGTTTCTGCGTCCAACAGCATCCGAACTCGAAGATTTTTCTCCAGAATGGACAATTATCAATGCACCTGGTTTTATGGCAAATCCAGAAGAAGATGGTACCCGTCAGCATAATTTTGCAATTTTAAATTTTACAAAGAAAGTTGCCTTAATTGGAGGCACCGGGTATACTGGTGAAATAAAAAAAGGCATATTTTCTGCGCTAAATTTTATACTTCCAGTATTCAAAAATACACTGCCCATGCATTGTTCAGCTAATATTGGTAAAGAGGGAGATACCGCTATTTTCTTTGGACTTTCTGGAACCGGAAAAACCACCTTATCAACGGATCCAAACAGAAGCTTAATTGGTGATGATGAACATGGTTGGACCGCAGAAAACACCGTATTTAATTTCGAAGGAGGTTGTTATGCAAAGGTGATCCATTTGTCGCAAAAGCAAGAGCCAGAAATTTATGCAGCGATTAAAAAAGGGGCTATTTTAGAAAATGTTGTCCTAGATAGTAATGGAGCGGTCAATTTTTCAGATACTGCTATTACACAAAACACAAGAGTAAGTTACCCGATTGACCATATCAAAAACATTCAAACACCGTCAATCGGTAAAAATCCAAAAAATATATTTTTCTTAACAGCCGATGCTTTTGGTGTTTTACCTCCCATCTCGAAACTAACTCCAAGCCAAGCTGCATATCATTTTATTTCTGGATATACAGCAAAAGTTGCGGGAACAGAAGCAGGAGTTACCGAACCAACGCCAAGTTTTTCAGCCTGTTTTGGAGCTCCTTTTATGCCTTTACACCCTACACGATATGCAGAAATGCTAAGTGAGAAAATGCAGGAAGCAGGCGTCAATGTTTGGTTGATCAATACCGGCTGGTCTGGTGGTCAATACGGAGTAGGAAGAAGAATGCCGCTAAAATATACTAGAGCCATGATTTCTGCAGCCTTAAACGGAGATTTAGGAGATTATACCTATGAAAATTACCATATACATTCTGTTTTTGGAGTTGCACAACCAAGAACTTGTCCTGGCGTGCCTTCAGAGTTGTTAAGCCCAAGAGCTACCTGGAACAATGATACAGCTTACTACAAAACAGCCTTTAAACTATCCAATGCATTTCGTATCAACTTTAAACAATTTGAAGATTTAGCAAGCGAAGAAATCCGAAGGGGAGGACCACAACGTTATGCATTGTAGCAAGATTTTATATTTCTCAGCTGATAGAACACCTCCTTTAGAGGTGTTTTTTATTTTATTAAAGTATCTTTAAAGCATAATTTTAGGAGATGATAAAAAAATGGTTTGAAAACATTGGTCCAGGCACTTTAGTTGCGGCCGCTTTTATAGGTCCAGGAACGGTGACAATATGTACCATAGCGGGTGTTAATTTTGGGTTTAACTTATTATGGGCAATGTTACTTTCTGTAATTGCAACCATTGTTTTACAGGAAATGGCGGCAAGACTGGGGGTCATTTCTCAAAAAGGATTGTCAGAAGTGATTCGAGAAGAAATTAAAATTCCTGCCGTCAAATATGTTGTAATGCTTTTGATTTTAGGAGCTATTGTTGTCGGAAATGCCGCTTATGAAGCAGGAAATATTAGCGGAGGAATTTTAGGCTTGGAAACTATTTTTGGAAAATCAATTATAAATATGGGGAGTCTTTCAATCAATGTAATGAGTTGGATAATTGGAGGGATTGCATTTGTGCTCTTATATATTGGAAATTATAAATTTTTAGAAAAGGCGCTTATTAGCTTGGTCTTAGTCATGAGTATTTCCTTTTTAATCACTGCGATTGTCACAAAACCAAATCTCTTGGCCATGCTAAAAGGGATGTTTATTCCTAGATTTCCCGACCAAAGTTTACTCATGATTGTGGGTCTTATTGGGACAACAGTGGTGCCGTATAATTTGTTTTTACATGCTTCTTTGGTAAAAGAACGCTGGCATCAAAGCGAAGATTTATCATTCGCAAGAAAAGATACCATCACTTCCATTCTGTTGGGAGGATTGGTTTCGATGGCCATTATAATTTCAGCTTCTTCGATTCCCTTTAGAGAAATTTCAAATGCAGCCGATTTAGCAAAAGGATTGGCACCCTTATACGGTGATTTTGCCAAATATTTTTTAGCGTTAGGTTTGTTTGCCGCAGGAATTACCTCAGCAATCACTGCGCCATTGGCAGCCGCTTATGTAGCAAAAGGGTGTTTGAACTGGAAAGGTGGAATGAAATCGAAACGATTTCGATTTGTATGGATTTGTATTTTGTTTTTAGGTGTTTTGTTCGCTTCAATAGGTATTAAACCCATCGAAATCATCAAATTTGCACAAGTAGCAAACGGTATATTATTGCCTTTGATTGCAGGAATCCTATTGTGGATTATGAATAAAAGTACTGTTTTAGGGAAGTATGTGAACTCTAAAAGGCAAAATTGTTTTGGGGTTGTTATTTTAGCAATCACAATGTTTTTGGGCGCAAAAGGAATTTTAAAAGTTTTTAATTTTATCTAATGAACACGATCGCGATTAATTGTGATGTTGGCGAAGGCGTTCTCAATGAACACTTGCTAATGCCCTATATCTCCTCTTGCAATATCGCCTGTGGGGGGCATTTTGGAGATGCAAAAACAATAGATCATACCATTGCAATTGCCCTTGAGAACGAGGTCTTAATGGGTGCACATCCTTCTTTTCCAGACAAAGAGAACTTTGGAAGAAAAATTCAAAAGATGACTCCAAAAGCATTGCAAGAAAGCATTGAATCTCAATTGCTTTTGTTTAAAAGTAGAGTGGATCTTGTGGGAGCTAAAATGAATCATATAAAGCCTCATGGTGCTTTGTATCATCTAATTGCTGTAGATGTTGTAACTGCAAAAATCTTTTTAAAAGCAATTAAAAAATACGCGAAAAATACTTTTTTGTATGTCCCTTATAATTCTGTTATTGCTCGATTGGCAGTTGAAAACAACTATAAGGTAATCTATGAAGCTTTTGCCGACAGAAATTACAATGCAGCGCTTTCTCTGGTTTCACGAAGCCAAGAAAATGCCTTAATTACAGATGCAGCTGCAGTTTTTAAACATGTGATGCACATGTATCAACATCAGGAGGTCATCACGATATCTGGTGAGAAGAAACCGATCATTGCCGATACTTTCTGTGTGCATGGAGATCAACAAAATGCGCTTTCAATTTTAGGCTATTTATCAGAAAATTTGAAAAAACAGGGCATAGCAATTGAATAAAGTTCTCTCATACAAACCTTTTGGCGAACAAGCGATTCTCATCGAATGGCCGCAGTATATTAGTGACCAAATTTTGGAGGATCTACTTCGTTTTAAAGAAGGGATTCAAAAAGAAAAATCTCATTTTATTGCAGATTATATTATTGGATATCATTCGCTTACCCTAAAATACAAAACACCGATTTTAAATTACACTGCGGAAGTTGAAACTTTAAAGTCTATTTATAAAAAGGACGCTACCTCGAAAAAAAAACCACGTTTTCTTTGGGAAATTCCAGTGTGCTATGATTTAAAATTTGGCATCGATTTGGAAGAAATGGCTCTAAAATCGAAATTATCAATTGATGAAATTAGGAGCCGCCACGCTGCGAAAACATATACGGTTTTCTTCCTTGGATTTTTACCTGGTTTTCTTTATTTGGGCGGGCTGCATTCTGATTTATTTTTTGACAGAAAACCAACCCCAAGACTCAAAGTGCCTCGCGGTGCTGTAGCGATTGGTGGAAAACAAACAGGGGTGTATCCATGTTCATCTCCAGGGGGGTGGAACCTTCTTGGGAAAACACCGATTCAATTTTTTGATAGTACTAAGAAGCAACCTTGTTTTGCCAAAGCAGGAGATCAAATAAAGTTTAAACCAATTTCTTTGGCTAAATTTTATCAATTAGAAAAAGAAGTGGCTGAAAATAAATATACAATCTCTAAAACTTTGGTCCATGATTAAGGTATTAAAAGCAAGTTTTTATTCGTCAGTTCAAGACAAGGGCAGAGAGGGGGCTGCCGCTTTAGGAGTTCCTGTTTCGGGTGCAATGGATGCCTATTCTTCGAATTTAGCAAACCGAATTCTCAATAATTCGGAAACGGATGCTGTACTCGAAATTGCGTACGGTTTTTGTGCGTTTGAATTTTTGACTGAAACGACAATTTGTATTTCTGGAGCTCATTTTTCACCAAAAATAAAGGGTGTGCCCGTTGCATTGCAAACAAGAATTCGTGTTTATAAAAATGAAGTGTTGACTTTTGGTCAAAATGTTTTTGGTGCCAGGTGTTACTTGGCCGTGAAAAATGGTTTTTTAACAACAGCAATTTTAAACAGTAGGAGTTTTTTTCAGGGCATCACACAACAAACATTCCTTGGCAAAGGAGATGTATTGCCCATTGGAACTTTTACAAACACTATAGCTTCGTCAAACACTTCTGTGAAAATTAGAAATGATCATTTTGAATCTCAAAGGATTGCTTGTGATAAGGGGCCTGAGTTTGATGCATTGAGCGCATCTCAAAAAGAGATTCTCGCGAGGCAAGTTTTTACAATTTCTAATGACAATAGTAGAATGGGATACCGTCTGAATGAAGGGATAGAAAATACCTTGCCTTCCATTCTAACATCAGCGGTATTTCCAGGAACTGTTCAGTTAACACCTTCCGGAAAGGTAATTATTTTGATGCGAGATTGTCAGGTTACCGGAGGATACCCGAGGGTTTTACAACTTACAAATACGGCGATAAATCAATTGGCGCAAAAAAAGACAAACGACACTTTTCAATTCGTTTTAAAATCATAGTGAACCAAAAAAAAGCATTCAATTTTTAAATTGAATGCTTTTTTAAATAGGTATAATAAAGAACCTTATTTTTCTTCTTTTACTTCAACCTGAATCATTTTCATGACCTTTTCTCCGTCTTTTTGGATGTCAATATGAACTTCTTCAATATTACTTTCAAAAGCGTTTATTTTCTCTTCCACTTCTTCCAAAGTACCTTCAAAAATTTCATCTTTCGTTACTTCGTTACCATTTTCAGTAGTGGTGGTAGTTACAGTTGCTTTTGCAGTTCCATCGTCATTTTTCTCGATATTCATTTTTACAATTTTCGTTGCTGCATGGCCCGATACAAATTTTGTATTTGAGGTGATGTTTATTTTAGTTCCGTCTTTTGTAATGAAAACATTTGCTTCGTTATTTTTATCAACACCAGCATGTCCACCACCTAAGATGGGAGCAATGACCAAACCAATTAAACAAGTCAGTTTAATTAAAATATTCATCGAAGGACCTGAAGTATCTTTAAAAGGATCTCCAACGGTATCTCCAGTTACTGACGCTTTGTGAGCTTCAGAACCTTTATACGTCATAACGCCATTAATTTCAACACCCGCCTCGAAAGATTTCTTAGCATTGTCCCATGCACCACCCGCATTGTTTTGGAAAATTGCCCAAAGGACACCAGAAACTGTTACACCGGCCATATATCCACCAAGCATTTCAGCAACCAACATGTTGTTTTCTTGGTAGGCCAATTTCCCTATTAATACAACCAATATTGGAAATCCAATGGTTAAGAGACCAGGCAACATCATTTCTTTTAAAGAAGCTCTGGTGGAAATAGCAACACATTTGTCGTATTCTGGTTTTCCAGTTCCTTCCATAATTCCGGAAATTTCTTTAAACTGTCTTACCACTTCATTGACCATTTCCATAGCTGCTTTACCTACTGCGTTCATCGCCAATGCAGAGAATACTACGGGTACCATTCCTCCAACAAAAAGCATGGCCAATACTGGAGCTTTAAAAATATTGATTCCGTCAATTCCGGTAAAAGTTACATAGGCTGCAAATAACGCTAAAGAGGTTAAAGCAGCAGATGCAATGGCAAAACCTTTCCCAGTTGCAGCAGTGGTATTTCCAACGGCATCTAAGATATCTGTTCGTTCTCTTACTATCGGATCTTGCTCACTCATTTCTGCGATACCTCCGGCGTTGTCGGCAATTGGTCCAAAAGCATCAATGGCCAATTGCATCGCTGTTGTTGCCATCATTGCAGAAGCAGCTAAAGCAACTCCGTAAAATCCAGCCAAAGCATATGATGCCCAGATTGCAGCTGCAAATAACAAAACCGATGAGAAGGTAGAAATCATTCCAGTAGCTAAACCTGCAATAATATTGGTTCCAGCCCCTGTACTCGACTGCTGTACAATTTTTAAAATAGGCTTTGAACCTAATCCTGTATAATATTCAGTAAATGCAGAGATCCCTGCACCTACAACCAAACCAACCAAACATGCAAAAAACACACGTATCGAAGAAATATCTTGCAAGCCTTCACCATAGAAATCCATTTGCATGGTTTCTGGTAACATCCAAGTAGCAAGGCCATAACAAGAGGCAGCGACCATTAAGATAGCAGCCCAGTTTCCAATATTTAATGCCTTTTGAACGTCAGCTTCTTTTGCGTCGTTTGAAGAAATTTTAACCAAGAGGGTTCCAATTAGTGAAATAACAATTCCAACACCTGCAATTGACATTGGCAAAAGGATCGGTCCAATTCCTCCAAAAGCATCTTGGATGGCTCCTCCCATATCTTCAATTACGTAGTTTCCTAAAACCATGGCAGCTAATACGGTTGCTACATAAGAACCAAATAAATCGGCACCCATACCTGCAACATCTCCTACATTATCTCCTACGTTATCTGCTATTGTTGCTGGATTTCTTGGATCATCTTCTGGAATGTCTGCTTGTACTTTTCCTGCTAAATCTGCACCTACATCGGCAGCCTTGGTATAAATACCACCTCCTACTCGTGCAAACAACGCAATAGATTCAGCTCCTAAAGAGAAACCAGCCAATGCTTCTAATACAATAGTCATGTCTGCTGTGTTGGTCCATTCACCTCCCATAAAAAGGTAGAAGAATCCAATAAAGAAGGCCGTTAAGCCCAAAACAGCTAAACCAGCAACTCCAAGTCCCATTACAGTACCACCTCCAAAAGAAACTTTTAGAGCATTTGGTAAACTTGTTTTTGCAGCTTGTGTAGTTCTAACATTTGTTTTGGTAGCAATTTTCATTCCCATGTTTCCTGCAAATGCAGAAAATATCGCACCAAGAATAAAGGCAATAACAATCAGATAGGTAGTATCCATATAAAACGCAATTCCGGCTAAAACAATACTCGCGCCAAGAACAAAGAATGTTAATAGTCGATATTCTGCATTTAAGAATGCCAAAGCACCCTCATAGATGTGGTCTGAAATTTCTTTCATTTTACCATCACCTGCATCTTGCTTCATTACCCAGGATTTTTTTACTACCATGTATGCTAAGCCTAATAAAGCCATTGCAATTGGCATCCAAATCATCATTGATTCCATAAATTTTTTATATTTTTAGTTTAAAACGGTCGTAAAAGTAATGAATTCAAATAGAACTAAAAAACCTCTTAAAAAGCAATTTTTTAAGAGGTTTGTATTTTTTTGGTAAAATGATTGCTAAATCGTAAAATCACCGTTTGTTTTGTGCTCACTTTCTTCATATCTGACAACACAATCTGAATAAATTTCTCTCGCTTCTTGGGCATTTCCCCATCCGCCAACATCTACTTTTTTCTTTTCTAAATCTTTGTAAACTTTGAAGAAATGTTCGATTTCTTTTAATCGATGTGGATTAATATCTGATAAATCATTTTTGTCACTCCAAATTGGGTCCGAAACGGGCACACAAATTACTTTTTCATCCTGTCCTTTTTCATCGGCCATGTGAAATACTCCAATTGGCTTTACTTCTACAACACACATTGGAAATGTGGGTTCATGCCCTAAAACCAATACATCCAAAGGATCTCCATCCAAAGCTAAAGTTTTTGGAACAAAACCATAATCTCCCGGGTACATCATTGAAGAGAATAGCATTCTGTCAAAACGAATTTTATTCAACTCAAAATCATACTCATATTTATTTCTACTTCCTTTAGGAATTTCAATTAAAACATCAAAAGTCTCTTTGTTTTTGGTTTCCATACGTCTTTTTTTCATTTAAAATAGGATTGCAAAAATAGTGAAACTATGCAGTTTATCAAGGTTTTAAGCTTAAAAATTTACGCAATGGTTTTCGAAAATATGCATTCGGATTTTAGTGTTTTTTTGAGGTATAAAAAAATCCTTTTTTCATTCTGAAAAAAGGATTTCTTAGTGCTGTAAAATCGTACTTTTTAACGATTTAAAAGGTCTTTTACTTCCGTAACTATATCGTTAGCATTTGGAATCCATTTTTCTAATAATACAGGTGAATAGGGTGCAGGAGTGTCTGCAGTTGTAATTCTTTTGATTGGCGCATCTAAATAATCGAAAGCTTCGTCTTGAATTCTATAGGTAATTTCTGATGCAACACTTGCAAATGGCCATGCCTCTTCCAAAATGATCAATCGGTTTGTTTTCTTTACCGATCTTATAATTGCCGCATGATCCATAGGTCGAACAGTTCTTAAATCGATAATTTCTACAGAAATACCTTCTTTCGCTAATTCTGCTGCTGCTTTGTAAGCTTCCTTTATAATTTTTCCAAAAGAAACAATAGTTACATCGGTTCCTTCTCTTTTAACTTCTGCAACGCCAATAGGAATGATGTATTCTCCTTCTGGAATTTCCATTTTGTCCCCATACATCTGTTCGGATTCCATGAAAATTACAGGGTCGTCATCACGAATGGCTGCTTTTAATAAACCTTTTGCATCGTATGGGTTTGATGGGACGATTACTTTGAGTCCTGGTGTATTTGCAAACCAGTTCTCAAATGCTTGTGAATGGGTTGCTCCCAATTGTCCTGCAGATCCTGTAGGACCTCTAAAAACGATTGGACAATTGAATTGTCCACCAGACATTTGTCTAATTTTTGCAGCATTGTTGATGATTTGATCAATACCAACTAACGAAAAGTTGAAAGTCATATATTCTACAATCGGTCTGTTCCCATTCATGGCAGAACCAATTGCAATTCCTGCAAAACCTAATTCTGCAATCGGAGTATCGATGACTCTTTTTGCTCCAAATTCATCCAACATTCCTTTACTAGCTTTGTAAGCACCATTGTATTCGGCAACTTCTTCACCCATTAAATAAATGCTTTCATCTCTGCGCATTTCTTCGCTCATTGCTTCGCAAATTGCTTCTCTGAATTGAACTGTCTTCATCTAAATTTAATTGTTGTTATTTTGAAGAGCAAAAGTAATGAAATTATGAAGAAAAAAAAGACACTTTTAATGCAAATTATTTTTTCAAATTTTGCGGTTCTTTTGTCGGGTATTTGTGGAAAGCAAATCGCTCTTCTTTATATTGAAATGTATCCTATCGCTGCGAATGTATCCTATATTGAGTAGTAGGCTACATTTATTCTTGAAAAATTAGGTTTTTTATTATTTCTCTATGAATTCTGAAAACAACTTCTTAGAATGTTGAAGAAAACGCAATCGATTTCGGGGTTTTATAAAAAACAAAAAATTTATTATGCACGCATAGTATTTTTTGTAAAAAAGGCGTAACTTTGTCAAATCAAAATAAAATAAAATCTAAAAATTTATGAAAATATTGGTATGTATTAGCCATGTGCCTGATACCACTTCAAAAATTAATTTTACAGAAAACGATACACAATTCGATACAAACGGAGTTCAGTATGTAATCAATCCATATGATGAGTTTAGTTTAACAAGAGCCATGTGGTTTAAAGAAAAACAAGGCGCATCGATTACCGTTGTAAATGTTGGAAATGCAACCACAGAACCTACCTTACGAAAGGCATTGGCCATTGGTGCAGACGCTGCAATTCGTGTGAATGCTCTGGCTACAGACGGTTTGTTTGTTGCAAAGCAATTGGCAGAGGTTGTAAAGAACGGAGGGTATGACTTAGTGCTCACTGGAAGAGAATCGATTGACTATAATGGCGGGATGGTTCCAGGTATGCTCGCTTCTTTGCTCGACTATAATTTTGTGAACGGCTGTGTAGGTATTGAAGTAACAGGAACAACAGTTTCTTTAACAAGAGAAATAGATGGAGGAAATGAAACACATGCCGCTACGTTGCCAATGGTGGTTGCCGGACAGAAAGGGATTGTAGAAGAATCTGATTTAAGGATTCCAAACATGCGAGGAATTATGATGGCAAGAAAAAAGCCATTGACGGTTCTGGAACCTTTGGATATAGCAAATGCAACTTCTGTGCAATCTTACGAAAAACCTGCACCCAAAGGAGCTGTTAAATTAATCGAAGCAGATAATATTGATGTGTTGATTGATTTATTACATAATGAAGCAAAAGTAATCTAAAGGCATCGATATTTTTATGTGCTGTTGTTTTGGAATTTTGTAAGAAACAACCCGCAAAGAAAAACAGTTTGTCAATTAAAAAAAAATATAAGCATATGTCAGTTTTAGTATTTGCCGATTCATCGGAAGGAAAATTTAAAAAATCTGCTTTTGAAGTCGTTTCCTATGGGAAAAAAGTTGCAGAACAATTAGGAACTGCTTTTACCGTAGTGACCATTAACGCTTCGGAAGTTTCAGAATTATATACTTATGGCGCTGAAAAAGTGTTGAGGGTGTCTAATGATCAATTAAGAACATTCAATGCAAAAGGATATACTTCGGTAATTCAGCAAGCAGCAGCTGCCGTAAACGCAAGCGTTGTTGTGTTGGATTCAAGTATCAATGTCTTGCACGTTGCACCCATGTTGGCCGTAGCTATGCAAGCAGGGTATGCATCAAACGTGGTCGCATTGCCAAGTGAAATTGCTCCCTTTACCATTAAAAGAAAGGCATTCTCAAACAAAGGTTTTAGCAATACGACTATGAATACAGAAAATAAAATCATTGGCGTTGCAAAAAATTCATATGGAGTACATGAAAATCCAGTAACAGGAACTTCAGAAAGTTTTGATGTGATCCTATCGGAATCAGATTTCGGCGTTACCTCAGAAAAAGTAGAAAAAGCCTCTGGGAAAGTGACCATTGCAGATGCTGATACGGTTGTATCTGCAGGAAGAGGTTTAAAAGGACCAGAAAATTGGGGAATGATTGAAGAGTTGGCCGATGTTTTAGGTGCAGCAACGGCCTGTTCCAAACCCGTTTCAGATTTAGGTTGGCGTCCTCACGGAGAGCATGTTGGGCAAACCGGTAAGCCTGTTGCATCCAACTTGTATATTGCCATTGGTATTTCGGGTGCGATTCAGCATTTAGCAGGAATTAATGCTTCAAAAGTAAAAGTTGTCATCAATACAGATCCAGAGGCACCTTTCTTTAAAGCGGCAGACTATGGGATCGTTGGAGATGCATTTGAAGTAGTGCCAGCATTGATTGATAAATTAAAAGCATTCAAAGCTGCATAAATTTTTATAAATTACAGCGAATATTTAAAGTTTCACACATATTTTTTATTAAATTGTGCCCAATAAAAGGGCTATCCGGTTTTAGGTATTCTCCTAAGTTTGATAGCCTTTTTTTATTTTAGGAAGATTATTTATGAGTTTAATAAAACTTACAATCAAAGGAATTTCTTATAGCCAAACTCAAAGTGGTGCTTATGCGCTAGTTCTCAGTGAAATGGAGGGCACGAGGACCTTGCCAATAATTATTGGTGCTTTTGAGGCTCAATCCATTGCGATTGCATTAGAGAAAGAAATTAGACCTCCAAGACCACTTACTCACGATTTATTTAAAACTTTTTCTGACCGATTTTCAATCCAGATTCAACAAGTTATTATTCATAAATTGGTAGACGGTGTCTTTTTTTCGAGTTTAATTTGTACCAGATCGGGTGTAGAGGAAATTATTGATACAAGAACTTCTGATGCGATTGCAATAGCTGTTCGTTTTGAAGCGCCAATTTATACTTACGAAAATATTTTAGACAAAGCAGGTGTGCATTTAAATATTGAGGAAGCCTTGGATTTTCAAGAAGATAATGCTTCCGAGGAAGACGAAATAGAAACCGTTTTTTCTGAGAAAGAATCTTCTTTTTCTGGAAACTCCCTAAAAGAATTATACCATCAATTAGAGAAAGCTGTGGAGAATGAAAATTATGAATTGGCAGCAAAAATTAGAGACGAAATTAGTAAAAGATCCTAACCAAAACGATCCATGAAAAAAATAATATTAATTGCTTTTTGTTTGTTTGCTATAGTGAGTTTTTCTCAAGAACTAGCTAGCGTTAAAGTCGTAGAAAGTCAGACAGAAAAAGTTGTGAAATCGGAGCAAAAGGAAGCGCCTACTACAGTAGTGTCTGAAATTACAAAAGATACCCTATCAAATACCTTTAAAGAACCCATAACCACGAATACCACAGAAGTCTCTGGTGCCATCATAGCAAGTCAGGGTTTTTCAATGAAGAGTTTGTGGCGCGGTGTTTTGGGGATGATTTCTTTACTCATAATAGCCTTTTTATTTAGTAGTAACCGCAAAGCCATTGATTGGAAAAAAGTTGGAATTGGGCTGTCACTTCAATTACTCATCGCCATTGGCGTTTTGAAAGTTCAATTGGTGCAATCGGTCTTTGAATTTATTGGAGGAATATTCATAGAAATATTAGAGTACACCAAAGCAGGGAGTGAATTCTTATTTGCAGGAATGGTTGGCGATACAACTACCTTTGGGTATATCTTTGCCTTTCAAGTATTGCCTACAATCATCTTCTTTTCGGCTTTAACCTCGCTTTTCTTTTATTTAGGAATTATTCAAAAAATTGTTAAGATTTTAGCCCTCGCATTGACCAAGTTTTTAGGAATTTCTGGGATGGAAAGTCTCTCTGTGGCTGGAAATATTTTCTTAGGACAAACCGAAGCACCTTTGTTAATTAAGGCTTATTTAGAAAAAATGAATAAATCTGAAATGCTCTTGGTTATGGTGGGTGGAATGGCGACCGTTGCTGGTGCTGTGTTAGCCGCTTATATTGGTTTTTTAGGCGGTGGCGATAAAGCATTGGAGTTGGTATTTGCAAAGCACTTGTTGGCTGCCTCTGTGATGGCTGCACCTGGCGCAATTGTGATTTCTAAAATGCTCTATCCACAAACAGAAAAAGTAAATACAGATGTTACGGTTTCACAAGAAAAAATTGGTTCAAATATTTTAGATTCCATTGCCAACGGTACTACCGAAGGTTTGCGTTTAGCAGTCAATGTAGGAGCCATGTTGTTGGTTTTTGTGGCCGTAATAGCAATGTTAAACGGAATTTTAGGTTGGGTTGGAGATCTTACATCATTAAATTCATGGATGGCCGAAAATACAGCGTACAATACCTTCTCTATTGAAGCGATTTTAGGATACGCTTTTGCACCTTTAATGTGGTTAATAGGAGTTGCAACAGAAGACATGACGTTGATGGGGCAATTACTTGGAATCAAGTTAGCAGCAAGTGAATTTGTTGGATACATTCAATTAGCAGAATTAAAAAATATAGCAAATGCCTCTCATTTAACCTATAATAAGTCGATTATCATGGCTACCTACATGTTGTGCGGTTTTGCAAATTTTGCTTCTATAGGAATTCAAATTGGAGGAATTGGTTCTCTAGCGCCAGGACAAAGAAAGACCTTGTCAGAGTTTGGAATGAAAGCACTTATAGGAGGTACCATTGCCTCATTAATGTCTGCTACCATTGCTGGAATGATTATTGGATAATCACCAAGTGCAAAAGATCCAATTTTAAAAAAAGGATTCAAAAACTAGAATTATCTTTTATTTGTTATTTTTACAGCGGTTATTTTACAATTTAACGCACAGATTACAACATGAAACAATATCACGATTTAGTACAACACGTTTTAGCGAACGGGAACGAAAAAGGAGATCGGACAGGTACCGGAACAAAAAGCGTTTTTGGGTATCAAATGCGTTTCGATTTGAGTGACGGTTTTCCGATGGTAACCACCAAAAAACTGCATTTAAAGTCCATTATTTATGAATTGCTTTGGTTTATAAAAGGGGATACCAATATTAAATACTTGCAAGAGAATGGCGTTAAAATATGGGACTCTTGGGCTGATGAAAATGGAGATTTAGGCCCTGTTTATGGGCATCAGTGGCGAAATTGGAACAGCGATGATATTGACCAATTGCAAGATGTAATTGCAACTTTAAAGAGCAATCCAAACAGTAGAAGAATGATGGTTTCCGCATGGAATCCTAGCGTAATGCCAGATACTACTGTTTCTTTTTCAGAGAATGTAGCCAATAATAAAGCCGCATTACCACCTTGTCATGCCTTTTTTCAATTTTATGTTGCCGATGGTAAGTTGTCATGTCAGCTCTATCAAAGAAGTGCAGATATCTTTTTAGGAGTTCCTTTCAACATTGCAAGTTATGCATTGTTTACTATGATGATTGCCCAAGTTTGTGGATACGAAGCGGGAGAATTTATTCACACTTTTGGAGATGCACACATTTACAACAATCATCAAGAACAATTAGAATTACAATTAAGTAGGGAAACAAGACCTTTGCCCACGATGAAGATCAATCCAGATATTACCAATATTTTTGATTTTGATTTTGAAGATTTTGAATTGGTCGACTACAACCCACATCCACATATAAAAGGAAAAGTAGCGGTTTAATAACCCAACCAATTGAAACGTTTGTACTCTTTTCTAGTACGATTAAAAAAAATGCTATTTTACTATGATTACATTGATTGCTGCTATTTCAACAAACAATGCTTTAGGGAAAGATAATGATTTAATCTGGCGATTACCTGCCGACCTTAAGCGGTTTAAAAAAGTAACATCAGGACATCCTGTCTTAATGGGTAGAAATACTTTTGAATCTATTGGAAAGCCGTTGCCAAATAGAACCTCTATTATCATTACCAGAAATAATCAATACAAAAAAGAAGGCTGTCTTATTGCCAATTCTTTAGAAGAAGCCATTGCAATTACAGAAGGTAAAGATGCATTTATTATAGGAGGTGCTCAGGTGTACAAACAAGCGCTTGAAAATAATTTGATCGATCAATTAGATATTACGAGAGTGCATCAAGAATTTGAAGCGGATGTTTTTTTTCCTGAAATTGATCTTACGATATGGCAAGAAATTTCAAGAGAAGATTTTCTAGCAGATGAGAAAAACGGATACGATTATAGCTTTATTAGTTATCAGAAAATTTAATTGATTCGATCTGCTCTAAAACCCCCTCCAAGGGTCATTTTGTACTTTCTTTGAGCGAATAAAAAGTAATTAAAAAGTTTGTAATTAACCTCATAACCGTAATTTACTGTTGGCCGATACGCAATGATGTTTTCATAAATATCTTGACGAAATTCCCTCGGATTTTGAACTCTTTGATTCCAAGTAGTAACCCATACACGATTTCTTGCTTCCAAGTAACGCTGATTGTAATAACCCTCTGATAGTGCAACCGCATTTAAATAAGCCGTAAAACCAGGATCTATAATAATTATCTCATAGGCCAAGCTGTCATTTGCAATTCGAACAGGAGCCTCCTTTTTACTTTTTTTATTTTCAATGTAATGCGCACCACAAGCACTCACTAGCAATCCAACAATAAGTAGTGTGCAAAATTGTTTTAAGAGTTTCATAATCAGTAGTTTTGTTCTTGTAAAGTTGCAGAATTATTTTTAGATTGAGATTGATTTTCGCACTTTTAACATTATTTTTATCTTTTAAAAGAACACTATGAAAACAAGATGCTTTTGGGTAAGTGACAGTCAACATTACATAGCATACCATGATCAAGAGTGGGGAGAGCCTGTTTTTGATGATGCCACTTTATTTGAATTTTTAATTTTAGAAACTTTTCAAGCCGGTTTAAGTTGGATAACAATTTTAAATAAAAGAGAAAACTTTAGAATTGCATTTGATAATTTTGATTGCAAAAGCATCGCCAACTATTCAGCAACAAAGTATGCGTCTTTATTACAAGATGCTGGAATTATAAGAAATAAGTTAAAAATCAAAAGTGCCATTACCAACGCCCAATTATTTATTGAAATCCAGAACGAATTTGGCTCTTTTTCAAATTTTATTTGGGCCTATGTGCAAGGAAAACCAATTAGAAATAAATTTCATAAAAAAGAGGATGTTCCTACAACAACACCGCTATCAGATACAATTTCTAAGGATTTAAAAAAACGTGGATTTAAGTTTGTGGGTTCTACGGTCATCTATGCTTATATGCAAGCAGTAGGTATGGTAAACGATCATACGACAGATTGTTTTAAATATCAGCCCTAAAAAACCCTTCAAAAAAAATTAATTCCCTGTAAATAATCGAATCGCAACAAAAATAATAAGCGTAATACTTCCAAAAATCAATAAGTTTTTTGCGGCATTTTTATAGTGAGCTTTATGGCTTTTTACATCTTTTTTGTAACTGTAAATGGCCAAAATCAAAAAAGAAATTATGAAAAAAATCATAAATAGAATCCTACCAGGAGTGAAGTATGCTGCTAAAAACATTGTATTTTCTTTATAAGTTAGTGAATAATAGAATTCGAAACAGTTTTAGGTGTCATGAAGATTCTATATCTTGTATTTTTTAATAGATCTTACAAAATTACAAATTAAATGAAGAAAGCCATCGTTTTTGGGGCAACTTCTGGTATTGGAAAATCGCTGACCGAAATTCTAATTAAAGAAGGCTATAAAGTTGCAGTTACAGGAAGAAGATTAGCGCTATTAACCGCATTAAAAAAGCAATATCCAGCTTCCATTTTAATAAAGCAGAATGACATTCAGGATGTTGCCCATGTCGAAAAAGTTTTTCATGAAATTGTAGCAGAATTCAAAAGCATCGATTTAGTTGTGCAATCCTCGGGAGTGGGGTATGTAAATCCAAAACTCGAGTGGGAGCGACAAGAACAAACCATCAATACCAATGTTTTGGGGTGTACAAGGCTGTATATATTAGCCTATAATTTATTTAAAAAACAACAATTTGGACAGTTGGTTGGTATTACTTCCATTGCATCGCTAAGAGGAAACCGTGCTGCACCCGATTACTTTGCCTCCAAAGCCTATCAAAAAGCCTATTTAGAAAGCCTTTACATAAAAACAAAATCAATTCAATCAAAAAAAGTTTACATTACGGAAATAAGACCAGGATTTGTAGACACGCCCATGGCATTGGGCGAAGCAGTTTTTTGGATGGTCCCTTTGCACAAAGCTGCAAAACAGCTTTATACAGCCATCAAAAAGAAAAAAAGAGTCGCCTATGTTTCCAAGCGATGGGCTCTGATTGCTTTCGCGCTTAAATTGATGCCAGCTTGGGTTTTAAAAAAAGTACTTTAATCAATAAAAATAGATACCATGAAAAATAAAATAGCCGCAGTACATAAATTTCATACAGCATTCAAACTAAACATACAAGATACACCCACTGTGGATATCTCAGAAGATCGTAAAAAATTGCGTTTCGAGTTGATGAAAGAAGAAAACGAAGAATATTTAGAAGCCGCAAAAAACAATGATCTCGTTGAGGTCGCCGACGCCTTAGGCGACATGTTATATATTCTCTGTGGTACCATTATCGAACATGGGATGCAGGATAAGATAGAAGAAGTATTCAATGAAATTCAACGTAGTAACATGAGCAAATTAGGCGAAGATGGGCGTCCAATTTATAGAGAAGATGGTAAGGTTTTAAAAGGGCCTCATTATTTCAAACCAAACATTGGCGCTATTTTAGAAAACTAAGCGCATTTTTAAGTCGATGCAATGAATGACTCAATGCAACTTGAAAGACTAAAGTCCAATCTGCATTCCTTCAAAAGCAAGACGAAAACCTTGTTTTTCTATTTTTTTCCGTTCCGCTGAATTTTCTTGAAGCGCAGGATTGGTGTGGTTGAAATGAATAAAAACAACTTTTTGTTTCGTAGCAAATGTTTCGTTTTTAAACAGCGCAACCGTTTCTTCAATAAATGGATGTGGAATTTCTGACATGGGACGATTCACCTCACCCGCTTTTAAAAATGTTGCATCTAAAAAAGCAACATCTACTTTTTTCACTTCTTCGACAATATCCTTGCTCCACTTTGCCCACTTGTTGATGTCTGGAATAAACAAGGCCGTTTTCTGTCTTCCTTCAATTTTATATCCAACAGTCTCCGAAAACTCATCCCGATGTGGCACAACAAATGGAGTCACTTTTAGATGGTTGTTTAGTACGATTGTAGTTTGATGCGCCAACTCAGTAAAAACAATATTTTCCAATTTTACCAATTGCTTCCAAGGTCCATTGGTAGAAAGAAATGCCTTCATTTTTGGCATTGCAAAAATACGAATGCCTTTCCCTCCCAATGCCTCTCTTCCAAAATACATCAAACCGCTGTAGTGCCCAATATGAGCATGAGTCAAAAAGACGCCATCAATTAGGGATGTTTTTTGTACATGGTTTTGTTCTAAGTTGGCCAGTTGGGTAGTCATGTCTGGCGTTGCTTCAAAAAGCCATTTTTGATTCTTTTCAAGATCTACTAAACCCAGTGATACCACTTTTTGTTTTTTACGAAGCCCCATATAAAAACTGCGACAGCATTCTTTTTGACAGCCAATATGAGGGTAGCCCGCATCCTGAGCCGTCCCCAATACAGTAATATATTGTTGATGTTCACGATTGGAAGATAGGCTCGCATTCTTTTTTGGGGCCTCACAAGCAATGAATACCCAAAAAAAGAGTAAGAAATGAATTTTCTGCATGAAACGAATTTCCTCTAAAATTACAAAAAAGAAAAAACCCCAACAATGTTGAGGTTTCAAAATATATTTTCACCAAAAAAACTAGAGCTGAACTCTCCAGCCATAAGGGTCTTCTGTTTTGTTTGTTTGTAAATCTGTAATCGTTTTTTTCAATAAAGAGGCATAGCTTGCTTCTAGTTTTGGCAAATCATAATCAGTGTTTTGATATCCAAAACCTGAGATAGGTGAGATGACAGCGGCAGTTCCAGCACCAAACATTTCTTGTAAACTTCCAGCTTGAGCAGCAGCAATAACCTCAGAAACGGTAATTTTTCTTACTTCCATGCTAAGGCTAAGATCATTTGCAATTTGAATGATACTTTTACGTGTAATTCCGTCTAAAATTCGATCATTGGTTGGACTCGTAATCAATGTGTCATTGATTCTGATAAAAATGTTCATGGCACCCGCTTCTTCAATATATTCGTGGGTATTGTCATCGGTCCAAATTACTTGATTATAGCCTTTTTCAATGGCCAATTGTGTTGGGTAAAATTGAGCAGCATAGTTTCCACCTGCTTTGGCAAAACCAACACCACCATTTGCAGCTCTGGCATACTTCTCTTCGATTAAAACTTTTATTTCACCGGCAAAATAAGCTCCAGAAGGTGCTGTACAGATGACAAATTTGTAGGCATCAGCAGGAGAGGCATGGAAGCCGTTTCCAGATGCAAACATAAAGGGTCTAATGTATAGCGAACTGCCTTCATTTTTTGGAATCCACTGATTGTCAATCTCCAATAGTTTTTTTAAGCCCTCCATGAAAATTGACTCTGGAATTGCAGGAATCATTAATCTTTCTGCAGATTTATTGAGCCTTTTAAAGTTTTCTAAAGGACGAAATAGCAACGTGTTTTCATCAGCATCTTTGTAGGCTTTCATACCTTCAAAAATTGATTGTCCATAATGAAATATTTTAGAAGAAGGATCTAAACTAATTGGCGAATAGGCCTTAATTACCGGAGTTTTCCATGCACCGTTCACAAAATCACACTCTAACATGTGGTCTGAATATACACTTCCAAAAGGTAAATTGTCAAAATCTACAGAATCTATTTTAGATTTTTCTGTGTGTTGAATTTCAATATTTAATGCCATTTTTTAAATTGATTATAGGTCGCAAAGGTACATAATTTTATGTTTCTGATTCTCTATTTAGGCTTAGGTTTTATGGTTTAAAACCTTATATTTGTATGTATCACGTTAAAACGATTTAGAATGAAATCATGGATTCAATTTTGTGCAGTTGCCTTGTTACTTTTTACAGCATGTAAAGAAATGAAAACCACTGAAAAAGAAGTGGCTAAAGTTCCATCAGTCTATCAATCTTTTGGAGCTGTTATTTCAGAAGAAAATGTACTTTCATCAGAAGAAGTTTTTGCTCAAATGAAAGTATTGCAGGTAGGAGATACCCTTCCAGTAAAATTTATTTCTACTATTAAAGAGGTGTGTACTAGTAAGGGATGTTGGATGAAGTTGCCTTTAAATGAAACGGAGGAAACGATGGTGCGTTTTAAAGACTATGGTTTTTTTATGCCCCTAAATTCACAAGGAAAAGAAGTGATTGTTGAAGGAATCGCGTTTGTAAAACAAACTTCAGTAGCAGAATTACAACATTATGCAAAAGATGCAGTGAAATCAACCCAAGAAATTGCAAATATTAAAGTGCCAGAAACCACCTTTGCTTTTGAAGCAAAGGGTGTTTTATTAAAAACAAAATAACCTGTTGAAAAGAGAAATCATCATTACCTCAGATGGTTCTACAACCATACAGCTTCCCGATTGGAATGAGCAATACCATTCAAAGCATGGTGCCATACAAGAAGCTTATCACGTTTTTTTAGATACAGGGTTTTTTAAAATTGATTTACAAGAAATCGCTATTTTAGAAATTGGTTTTGGAACCGGTTTAAATGCTTTTATTACATTTTTAGAAGCGAAGAAATTGCATAAAAAAGTGAATTATGTGGGTGTAGAAGCCTATCCAGTTTCAGCAGAAGAAATTCAGGAGTTGAATTACGTTTCCGAATTAAAAGCCCTTGAATTTCAATCTATTTTTGATGAAATGCACCAAGCCTCATGGGAAAAAGAACATTCCGTTTCAGAAGATTTTCAATTATTGAAGCGCAAACAGTTTTTTCAGGATATTCAAGACATTGCTGCTTTTGATTTGATCTATTTTGATGCGTTTGGAGCACAAAATCAACCCGAATTGTGGACCGAAGAAATCTTTTTAAAAATGTACAAAGCCATAAAAAAACAAGGTGTTTTGGTAACCTACTCCGCAAAAGGAAGTGTCCGAAGAGCCATGCAAGCTGTGGGTTTTTCGGTAGAAAGATTGCCAGGTCCTCCCGGAAAAAGAGAAATGCTAAGAGCAACAAAATTATAAAGTAAACCAATGAAAATAAGAAGAAAATTTGGGAATCAAAAAAGATCAAAGCCACAAAAAGGAGCTGTTCTAGTACTGCTTTTAGCCCTTGTGCTATTTCTTTGGTTCAAAGCAGAAAGTTTGATTGCGGGATTGTTTTAAAAACAAACAAGAGCCGGCTCTAGCGATACTAACCCTATATAAAACAACCCTTGTGGCGATAGAAAGAATAATTTTAGGAATAGATCCAGGAACAACCATTATGGGTTTTGGATTGATAAAAGTCGTTGGTAAGAAGATGGAATTTATTCAAATGAATGAATTGATGCTTCAGAAATACGATGACCATTATCTGAAACTTAAACTCATTTTTGAGCGAACCGTTGAATTGATTGATACCTATCATCCAGATGAAATTGCCATAGAAGCACCTTTTTTTGGTAAAAATGTGCAATCCATGCTAAAGTTGGGGAGAGCTCAAGGGGTGGCTATGGCCGCAGGTTTGTCAAGACAAGTACCCATTACAGAATACCTACCAAAGAAAATTAAAATGGCCATTACAGGAAACGGAAATGCTAGCAAAGAACAAGTAGCGCTCATGCTAAAGTCTCTCTTGGATTTAAAGACATTGCCAAAAAACCTCGATGCAACCGATGGTCTGGCAGCAGCAGTGTGTCATTTTTACAATTCAGGAAAGGTGATTGGTGGAAAAAATTATACCGGTTGGGCCAGTTTTGTGAAGCAAAATCCTTCAAAAATTAAATAGGTTTTTTTAAAGCGCATCCAACGAACCTTTAGAAACAAAATACAGTTCCATTTATTGAAAGATAGTGGAGCGATGGAAATTGAAGATTTTAATGATTTATTTGCACAAGCAGAACTTATAAGTCCTATTCTTTTTTCAATTTTAAAAACAACAAGAATTAATAAGTAAATAATTATTGGTTATTCGATCCCTAATATCCAATCTCTGATAATTGAAAATTGATCACTGATTTTGGCTGGAATTTACATACATATCCCGTTTTGCAAGCAAGCTTGTTTTTATTGCGACTTTCATTTTTCTACCTCCCTAAAAAAGAAAGAGGAGTTGATTGCTTGTTTGGTCAAAGAAATTGAGCTCAGAAAAGAAGAGTTGAACAACCAAATATTAGAAACAATTTATTTTGGCGGTGGTACCCCAAGTATGTTATCTGCCAAAGAGATTTCCCGTTTGATTGCTGCGATTTATGAACACCATGCCGTTGTAGCTTTCCCTGAAATTACCCTAGAGGCCAATCCAGACGATTTGTCCGAAGAAAAAATTAAAGCACTCTCTCATACGCCCATCAATCGATTAAGCATTGGCGTGCAATCTTTTTTTGAGAAAGATTTAGCCCTCATGAACCGCGCACATTCCGCTTCGGAAGCCCATACATCATTAGAAATTGCCACCCGCTATTTTGAGAATATTTCGATTGATTTAATTTATGGAATTCCAGGATTGACTCACGAAGAATGGCAACAAAATATACAAACGGCATTGCGTTTTAACATTCGCCATATTTCAAGTTATGCCCTAACCGTAGAGCCAAAAACAGCATTAGAAACACTTATTAAAAAAGGGAAAATTGAAAAGGTAGATGACGATTTGGCCCAGGCGCAATTTGAGATCTTAAGAGACGCACTAGAAAAGGCGGATTTTGTGCATTATGAATTGTCTAATTTTGGAAAACAAAACCATTTCAGTAAAAATAATACGGCCTATTGGTTGGGGAAATCGTATCTCGGAATAGGGCCGTCTGCACATTCTTTTGATGGAAGGCAACGCAGTTGGAATGTTCGAAATAATTCAAAATACATCAAACAAATTGCCTTGAATACGCTACCCATTGAGAGGGAGATCTTGAGTGTAACCGACCGGTACAATGAATATGTGATGACGGGATTACGAACGATTTGGGGCGTTTCTTTGGAGAAAATTAAAACTGATTTTGGTAACAAATACGTATCCCACATTAACAAGGAATCAGAAAAATACATTCAGCAAAAACTCTTGTATGTTGAAGGAAATACGCTAAAAACCACGAAAAAAGGGGCGTTTTTAATAGACGGTATCGCTGCCCATTTATTTTTTCTGAATGCGCATTAGACAAGTTTCAGGTTCTTGAAATTCTAGTTTTAAAAACCTATATTTGAGTCAATAAGTACCCTTTACAAAAAATAAAGCACCCTATTCATGAAAGCAATTATAGAATACAATTCACGAAAAATAGCCATAGATGTTGCTAAACTCATAGGTGTTTCATAAGTAGTAACTGTGGCGCCAGAAGTGATGAATATTCATTTTGTAATTTCAAAAAAAAATTACAAACACCAATAAGAAATAAAAATAGGCGCTATTGTTATTCGCAGATTACCCAATTTATCTAGGGGCCCAAATGCCTTTGTAACTGGGAGAGTATTTATTAAATTTAATGCTTACATCCTTTGAAAATGATGCAACAACAAGCAAACTGATTCGTTATAAAATTTTAGTCGATGATAAAAAGTAATAAAAGAAAATATGCCATTTATGGTTTTATATTTTTCCTGGTTTTAGCAGTAAAAAGTGTTGTGTATATAGACATTCCTGTAGAAAAATTAAAAGAGAAATATGCCAATTCATTTTCTAAATTTGTTGACATAAACGGTATGCAAGTACATTACCGTGTAGCAGGAAAAGGAATGCCAATTGTATTGATACATGGAACCGGTTCTTCCCTACACACTTGGGATGAGTGGGCCCTAAAACTCAAAGAAAATTACCGGGTAATTCGAATGGATTTGCCTGCTTTTGGTCTTACAGGCCCCAATAAAAGCAGGGATTATTCGATTGATAAATACACACTTTTTTTACAGGAATTTGTTGCTAAATTGAAACTCGATTCCATGATTTTAGCCGGAAATTCATTAGGGGGGAATATTGCTTGGAACTATGCTTCAAAAAACCCAGAGAAAGTACAGAAACTCATTTTAGTAAACGCAAGTGGGTTGCCAACAAACAAACCACAACCTTGGATTTTTAAAATGGCAAAAATACCCGTTTTAAACAAGCTTTTTCTATATATCACACCCAAAAGTATTATTGAAGACAATCTAAAACAAGTTTATCAAGACGACACTAAGATTACAGATGCATTGATTACCCGTTTTCATGACTTGTCACTCAGAGAAGGAAATCGAAAAGCATTTATAGACCGTGCAAAAATAGATTTCACTCCGTCAGAAGCTTCAAAAAAAGAACAGTTGCAAAATCTCCAAACCCCTACATTATTAATTTGGGGTGCAATGGACACTTGGATACCTGTAACGAATGGAAAAAAAATGAACGCACTTTTGCCCAACTCAAAATTAGTAGTGCTTCAAAATTCAGGACACGTACCAATGGAAGAAAACCCAACAGAAAGCCTCAGGGTTTTGAATGAATTTTTACATCATAAAAATAACTAATCTTAAGCATGCATATAGAACAATTACGAATTTTTTGTATGGCAAAAAAAGGAGTCACAGCGCATTTTCCTTTTGATAACGTTACGTTGGTATTTAAAGTAATGGGAAAAATGTTCTTGTTAACTGGGTTGGATTCATGGGAGAATGGCGTACCAAAAATGAATCTAAAATGCGATCCAGAAAAAGCCATCGAGCTCCGAGATTCCTATGAAGACATTACAGCAGGTTGGCACATGAGCAAAAAGCACTGGAATACGGTTGCGCTAAATACAGGGAATATTTCACAAGATTTTGCAGAAGAGCTCATCAATCATTCCTATGATTTGGTGGTCAAAGGGTTGACCAAAAAAATGCAGCAAGAACTGAAGCATTTATAAGGCCGCAGTTAAGCCTTCCAATTTAAAAAGTAAATTTGGATCCGGACAAATACTTTTCCAAATGGCAAGTTCACTTTCAAAAGCCACTCCGGGAAAATCATCTGTATAGTCGAGTCGGCTCAGCATAATTTCAAAATGCAAGTGTGGCACCCAATCCCCGTTTTCAGAAGCATTTGCCAAAACAGCAATTTGTGCACCTTTTTTTACACGACTTCCAATCGCATGTTTTTGAACACTTTGCACAGTGTTGTGCCCATACAAAGTGTAAAAATGAAAGTCCGCTACCTGATGTTTTAAGATCAACAAACCGCCATATCCTTTGGGGTATGCATCATTTGTAACACAAACAACTTCGCCCTCTAGAAGGGCATGCACAGGCGTGTTTTCGGGCAGCCAGAAATCCACTCCAAGATGAATGTTTCTTCGCTCAAACCCATTGTCAGATGCGCTCTTATAAATAGCAGAAGTATACAACGCACGCTTTTCCAAATAGCCACCCGCAATAATTTTTGTGGGAACCTTTTTTTGAAGTGCTTCCAGTTTTTTTTGAAAAAATGCTAAATCGTTAAATTCTTCAATACCGCCAATAAATGCGCTACTCGTACTTAAGTCTATCTGATGAATTTCATTTTTGTTTACCGTTGGAAAAAGCGTTGTTAGCGAAAATGTTTCAGTTGCAGCCCATTGCTTAAATTTTGCAGAATTTGGGTGAATTGTATACCCGTACTTATTTTTAAAGTTTTGAAAAGCCCTTGCAGTATTCATTTCATAAAAATAAGATAAAGTTCAGAAATCCGTCCACAAACAGTGCATATTCTTTGTAAATTTGTTGTAAAATGATGGCATGGTACTTCAAGGAAATATAGTTGATATTGTAGGCAAACGCATTTACAAAGGTGAAATTTGTGTTGAAAAGGGTGTAATTACCCAAATCAATGCCGCAAATCATGCTGTAGAAAATTATATATTACCCGGTTTTATAGATGCACATATTCATATTGAAAGTTCCATGTTGGTACCTTCCGAGTTTGCAAAAATTGCAGTGCTACACGGCACCGTTGCAACCGTTTCTGACCCCCATGAAATTGCCAATGTTTTGGGGGTAAAAGGTGTGGAATTTATGATTGAAAACGGCAAGAAAGTACCCTTGAAATTCAATTTTGGAGCCCCCGCTTGCGTACCAGCAACTTCCTTTGAAAGCGCAGGAGCCCTCATTGATGCTGAGGACATAAAAAAAATGATGGAAAATCCCGACATCAAATACTTGGCAGAAATGATGAATTATCCAGGTGTTTTGTTTGACGATCCTGAAGTGCTTGCAAAATTGCAGCACGCAAAAAACAATCACAAACCCATAGACGGGCATGCGCCAGGTTTGAGAGGCGAGGAGGTAAGCAAGTACATTGCAGCCGGAATTTCTACAGACCATGAATGTTATTCCTATGACGAAGCACTGGAAAAGCTGCAAAAAGGAATGAAAATTATTATTAGGGAAGGAAGTGCTGCTAAGAACTTTGAAGCACTCATAGATCTAGTGCCCACTCATTTTGAAAAGATGATGTTTTGTTCCGATGACAAACACCCCGATGATTTACTCCTTGGGCACATCAATCAACTCTGTGAGCGAGCTGTGGCAAAAGGAATAGACATCTTTAAAGTCTTGCAAGTGGCCTGTGTAAATCCTGTAAAGCATTACGGATTAGACGTTGGCTTATTGCAAAAAGGAGATCCCGCCGATTTTATTGTCATTGAAGATTTAGAAAAATTTAAGGTGTTAGCAACCTATATCAATGGAGTATTGGTGGCTAAAAACGGGACTTCCTTTGTAAAAAACGTACCTTTTGATGTCTTGAATAATTTCGATACAGATAAAAAGAAGATCTCCGATTTTCAATATCCGTCAACAGCCCAAAGAATTAGAGTTATTGAAGCCTTGGATGGCGAACTTGTCACGCATCAAATAGAAGCAAATAGCCTCATTAAAAAGGGGAACTTGGTTTCCAATACTTCAACAGATGTTTTAAAAATGACCGTTGTAAATCGCTATAAAAACGAAAAACCAGCCATAGCATTTATTAAGAATTTTGGCTTAAAAGAGGGCGCTATTGCCAGTTCGGTAGGACACGATTCCCACAATATTATCGCCGTAGGTGTATCTGATGAAGCCCTTAGCAAAGCGGTAAATTTAATTATTGAAAATAAGGGAGGTGTTTGCGCCGTTACCGATTCAGAAGAAAAAATAGTCCCCTTGCCAGTAGCAGGAATTATGTCCGACAAGTCTGCACAAGAAATTGGCGAGGCTTATGCAACATTAGATGCCATGGCTAAGAAAATGGGAAGTACTTTGCGAGCGCCCTATATGACGTTGTCATTTATGGCATTGTTGGTGATACCCGCTCTAAAATTATCCGACAAAGGCTTGTTTGACGGCAATTCGTTTACTTGGACCTCGCTAGAAATATAAGCCATAAACAAGCCTCCTAAAACGACCTTAAAAATCGTATTTAAAACACTACTTTTGTCCATAACAACCTAAAATCACCATGAGTTTACAGCAAGCGTTAGAAAATAGAAGTGGGAATCAATGCGAATTGTGTTCCTCAAAAGAGCTACTATCCATTTATGAAGTAAAACCAACGATTGCCTCCGATCGAAGCGGTGTAGATGGAAGTTTTTTGGCTTGTGAAACATGTATCACACAAATAGACAATCCAGAAGCTACGGAAGCAAATCATTGGCGGTGTTTGAATGACGCAATGTGGAGCGAGCATAGCGCTGTAAAAGTAGTTGCTTGGCGTTTATTATCTCGATTACGAAATGAAGGTTGGCCCAAAGATTTGTTGGATATGATGTATCTGGAAGATGCCGATTTGCGTTTTGCAAAAGAATCAGGAGATCATTTAGACGACAGTGAAAAAATAATCCATAGGGATGCAAACGGAGCTATTTTACAAGCAGGTGATACAGTGGTATTAATCAAAGATTTAAAAGTAAAAGGATCCAGTTTGATTGCCAAACAAGGAACTGCCGTGCGTAGAATTTCCTTAGATCATGAAAATGCGAAATATATTGAAGGAAAAGTGGGCGCTACACAAATTGTAATCATTACCGATTATGTAAAAAAAATGCCCGATAAAGAGTAGTTTTTTGCTGGTGCTCCCTTTCAGGTTCCGCTTTCTACTCTCACTTCCCGCTCAAAAGCGGGAGCGTTCATACCAAAGGTTCAATTGCTAACGCACCTGTTCAATTCATTTAAGCACAACCCTTTTTTCTTTACAGAAATTAGAAATGAAAACCCCATTGAAAAGACAAGCATCGTTTTCTGTAATTCTCAAAATTTCTTTACTTATATTTGATCAAAATAGCAGTGCAAAAAACAATAAAAACCATGAAAATAAAATTAATTTTAGTCATAGTCCTACTAGTAGCTGTCTCTTGTACTACAAAGAAATTCAATCAGAAATGGTTGGATAAAAAAGCGCCAGAAACTTTTAAGGCAAGGTTTGAAACCACTCAGGGGAACTTTGATATTGAAGCTAAAAGAGTCTGGTCTCCCAAAGGAGTTGATCGTTTGTATCAACTAATAAAATATGGCTATTATAACGATGTTGCAATTTATAGAGTAGTGCCCAACTTTGTTGCCCAGTTTGGAATTCACAATGATTCTTTAATCAATGCCAGCTGGAGAGAAGGCATTGAAGACGAGCCAGTAGTCCTAAAAAACGATGCCATGACCATTTCGTTTGCAAGAGGTGCTGTTAAAACAAGATCCAATCAAATATTTATCAATTTAAAAGACAACAACCGTTTGGATACGGCAGATTATTCTGGAGTTGTTGGTTTTCCAGCAGTTGCAAAAATAACAGCAGGGAAAGACAATGTATTGAAATTCTATGACGGTTATGGAGACCGGCTAGGTACCCAACAAGGAAAAATAAATAAATTTGGAAATGCGTTTTTAAGAGAAAAATATCCAAAAGTAGATTACATCATCAAAGCCTATCTTATCAAATAAAAAAAAAGCCGCCAAGCGGCTTTTTTTTATTTGGTTTTTGTGTAAATATAGAAATTGGGATCTACTTCAAAAACCAATTTTGCACCCTGTATCTTTTTTGTTTGAATTTTCGAAGTCGGATACAACCACATTGGTTTTTTATTGATAAAAATTCTTAGGGGCATTTTAAAATCCTCTACAACGTTTGTCCATTTATAGGACAGCATCCCGTTTTGAAATTGAAATTCAAAAGTTGGAATGCTAACATCCCTTAAATATTGATCGAAAACTGCTGTTAAATCAATGCCTATTTCAGTGCTTAAAAAATTCTCAATTTGAACAGTTGTTACCGTTTGATGATAAAAAACAGCATTCATTTTTCTTAGAATGTTCCGCCATTTTTCGTCATTGTTTAACAACTGTCTTAAGGTGTGTAATAGATTTCCACCCTTATTGTACATGTCTGAAGAACCTTCGCTATTAACATCGTATTGGCCAATTATTGGGTGTTGGTTTGCAATCGATCTGCGCAACCCAATCACATATTCAGAAGCCGCTTTTTTGCCATAATAATAGTCTAAAAACAAGCTTTCAGAATAGTTGGTAAAGCTTTCATGAATCCACATGTCAGCAATGTCTTTATTGGTAATATTGTTTGCAAACCATTCGTGTCCAGCTTCATGAACAATAATAAAATCAAATTTTAATCCCCAGCCTGTTCTCGATAAATCCCTTCCCAGATAACCTTTTTTATATTGATTCCCATAGGTTACAGAACTTTGGTGTTCCATGCCCAGATAGGGTACCTCTACCAATTTAAAACCGTCTTCATAAAATGGATAGGGACCAAACCAATGCTCAAAAGCCTTCATCATTTTTGGCGCATCTTTAAAATGTTTTTTGGCTTTTTTAAGATGGTCTCTCAAGACAAAATAATCCATGTCTAAGGCTCCTTTTTCACCTTGATACACCTCCGAAAAATGTACGTAGTCACCAATATTTACATTCACACCATAATTGTTGATGGGGTTTTTTACCGTCCAATGAAAGGTTTTCGTTGCGCCATGATCCACAATTTCTTTTAGTTTTCCGTTGGAAATGTCCATCAAATTGCTAGGAACCGTAACGCTAATGTCCATGTTTTCAACCTCATCATACATATGGTCTTTACAGGGCCACCAAACACTAGCCCCCAAACCTTGGCAGGAGGTGGCGACAAAATGATTGCCGTTGCGATCTTTTTTCCATGAAAAGCCACCATCCCAAGGAGCGTTAATCGCTTCTTTAGGGTTTCCTTGGTAGTGTACAACAATACTTTCTGAATTACCGATTTCTTGCTTCTTTACCAGTTGCACAAAATGCGCATTACCCAAATGAACAACCTCCAGTTCTTTGCCGTCTTGGGTGACCTTTGAAATGGTTAAAGGTGCTTGTAAATCGACTTGCAAAATTTGGTATTCTGACAAGACCTTATAGGTAATGGTGTTTTTTCCAGTGATGAATTTCTCGTCTGGAACCACTTCTAAATCCAAATGATAGTAAGTTACATCCCACCAAATTCTTTCGGGCGTAATGCTTCCACGTAAAGTATCTTGTTGGGTGAAAATCATTTTTTCACCCAATAGGCCTTGTGCTTGCAAGCAGCATACATTTGAAACTGCAAAAATGAAAGAAAGAAAAAAACGGTATTTCATCACAAAAGTTTTTAAAAATACTTATTTAGATAACTCGGTAAAGTTTTTGTAAAAATGAGGAATGGTTTCGATGCCTTTTAAGTAATTCCAAATCCCAAAATGCTCATCTGGAGAATGGATGGCATCAGAGTCCAATCCAAAGCCCATCAGAATGGTTTTGCTTTTGAGTTCTTGTTCAAATAGGGCAACAATTGGAATCGAACCTCCACTTCTTTGTGGAATAGGTGTTTTTCCAAAAGTGGTTTCATAGGCATTGCTTGCCGCTTTGTAGGCAATGGTATCTATTGGAGTTACATAGCCTTGTCCGCCATGGTGTGGGGTAACTTTTACGGAAACCGATTTTGGCGCGATGCTTTCAAAATGATTTTTAAACAATTCTGTGATGTTTCTCCAATCTTGGTTGGGTACCAAACGCATTGATATTTTTGCGAAGGCTTTGCTGGCAATTACGGTTTTTGCACCTTCGCCCATATAGCCTCCCCATATTCCATTGACGTCCAAGGTAGGGCGAATGGAATTTCGTTCGTTGGTCGAATATCCTTTTTCACCATACACATCGCCAATATCGATGGATTTTTTATAGCTTTCGATATCAAAGGGAGCTTTTGCCATTTCTGCCCGCTCGGCTGCTGATAAATCGGCAACGGTGTCATAAAACCCGGGAACGGTAATGTGGTTGTTTTCATCGTGAAGCGATGCGATCATTTTGGTTAAAATATTGATGGGGTTGGCTACAGCACCTCCATACAATCCAGAATGCAAATCTCTATTAGGACCGGTTACTTCTACTTCTACATAGCTTAGGCCTCGTAATCCAGTGGTAATGGACGGAATATCATTGGCAATCATGCCTGTATCGGAAATTAAAATAACATCATTGGCTAATTTTTCTGTATTTCGAGGCACAAACCAAGACAGACTTTCGGAGCCTACCTCTTCTTCCCCTTCAATCATAAACTTCACATTACAGGGTAGGTTTCCAGTAGAAATCATGTACTCTATGGCTTTAATATGCATGTACATTTGTCCTTTGTCATCACAGGCACCTCTCGCAAAAATGGCGCCTTCTGGATGGATCTCCGTTTTTTTGATTACCGGCTCAAAAGGCGGAGACGTCCACAATTCAATAGGATCTGCCGGTTGCACATCATAATGCCCATAGACCAATACGGTTGGTAAGTTGGGATCGATGATTTTTTCTGCATAAATAATTGGATATCCTGGCGTTTCGCACAATTCTACCTGATCGCAACCTGCTTTTTCCAAACTTTTTTTAACAAAGTCTGCGGTATTTAATACGTCTTGGTGGAACGCAGAATCGGCACTCACAGAAGGGATTTTTAACAATTCGATGAGTTCGTCGATAAAACGATTTTTGTGATTTTCTATATAGGTGGTAATCTCTTGCATGGCTAAAATTTTTATACATCAAAAATAGAAAAATAATAATGAACTTCTTTGCAGTTTGTAAGTATTGTTTATATTTGCACCCCAGTTTATTGGGAGCAACTGCAGGCGTGGTGGAATTGGTAGACACGCTAGACTTAGGATCTAGTGCCGCGAGGTGTGAGAGTTCGAGTCTCTCCGCCTGTACAACATAAAACCTCAATATCTAAAATTTTTAGATGCTTGAGGTTTTTTTAGTTCATTTCTGCTTTCTAAGCTTTTTCCGATTCTGACGAAACCTTTACCAGTACGGTTGCTACGATTGCAATTTCAGTGACATTAAATGTTGCAGTTTTTCATCTTCAAAATTTAAAATCGTACCCAAATCCTTTTGATCACAGTTATAACATAGATAATTTTTCTCTCTTAAAATTTGAAATCTATGACATAACTGGACGGATTCTGATACGCCAGCATTTAGAGGCTGGACATCATGAAATTAATACGTCAAAATTAATTTCAGGAATCTATCTCTTTAAATTCAGTCAAATGAAAATGACTGCAACAAAAATAGTGATGAAACCATAAATATGTTTCGTAAATACACAAGGAATCATTCTGAATAGGTGTTGTAGGTTTTCATGAGTGCGTCTACTTTTACCCCCTCTCTGATTGTTTTTTCGAACATTAATTGTGTTGCGGGCATGGATTCCAATTCAGACAATCCAGATTTGTAGTAAGAAATTAGGATGTTGAGCATCTTAGCGTGACTTTCTACAAGACGTTTCATTTGTGTTTCATTCATAGCGTAATGATTATAATAATTTTTTTATATAAAATTCAAGCAACCTGTAGTTGAAAAAAACCTACTGGGCTGTATCAATACCATACAGTCACAGTCAATATTTATTGGTTTTAAGCGATCTTTTTTTTAGAGTTTTTTTTTCTTTTTCTTTGCTAACCAATGAATAAATATTGATTTTTGATCCGGTAGGGGGTTCGTTTTCTGAAGCAGCTTTAAGAGCAATTGCTTGGAAAGGAAGGCATTTGATAGTTGGTTTTGCCAATGGAGAAATTCCAAAAATTCCAGTGAATTTAACCTTGCTAAAAGGGGCCAGTATTGTGGGGTTTTTTTGGGGGGCTTTTGCACAAAAAGAACCACATAAGAGCTTAGCAAATATTCACCAGCTACTTACCTGGTTTTCAGAAGGAAAAATAAATCCCCACATCGACAAAACCTATTCATTACAAGAAGCTCCCAAGGCCTTAGAAGACATGATGCACCGAAGGGTAAAAGGGAAAATTGTAATTGATATGGAATGTTAAGATTTTGAGCTGATAGGAATTTCTTCAAAATCACTTGTTTTTTCTGCATTTAAAAACAAATGTTTTGCTTGTTCGGGAAGGGCTGTAAGTTTGCGCTTGGTTAAATCCATCCATGCACCGTACACTTTTATGACGGCAGACAATTCTCCAGCTTCATTAAAAACTTCATGTCTTAATTTCCAGCGTTCATTGTTACGAGATACTCCAGCCAATTTCATGGTTACACGAATGTTTTCACCCAAATGAATTTCTTTTCTAAAAGAGGTTTCTTCCGTAAATAAAATTGGACCCACATTGTGTTTTGTAAATTCTTGTATTGAAAAATTCTGCGCTGAAAAGTATCGAATTCTTACCTCTGCCGCATACTCATTGTAAGCAGTATGTCGCAGGTGTCTGTTGGGGTCAAAGTCGGACCATTTTGTTGCAAAGGTTAATTTAAAACTCATTTTTTTAATTTTTAACGTCTAAGGCATCTCGCAAGGTATTTCCCAAGAGCATAAACGCCATTACCAAACTCATAATGGCCAAACCAGGAATAACTGCCAGAAAGGGTTTTCCTAAAATAATATAATTGTAATGATTTTTAATCATTGCTCCCCATGATGGAGTAGGGGGTTGTGCTCCAATACCCAGGAAACTCAATCCACTTTCAATTAAAATAGCACCTGCAAAGTTAGCTGCAGCGATTACAATTATAGGCGCCATGATGTTGGGTAAAATGTGGCGAAAAATAATTCTAAAATCAGCGAAGCCCAATGCTTTTGCTGCTTCTACATATTGTTGCTGCTTCATAGAAATTACCTGTCCTCGAACCACTCGGGCTACTTCGACCCACATCGTGAGTCCTACCGCAATAAAAACTTGCCACACACCCTTTCCAAGCGCCAAGGTAATTGCGATAACCAACAGCAATGTTGGAATGGACCAAGTAATATTGATAATCCACATGATAAAAGCATCTGTTTTTCCACCAAAATACCCGCCAATTGCACCAATAAACACCCCTATAAGAAGGGAAATACACATCGCTATAAAACCAATAGAAAAAGAAATTCGCGTACCTATTAATAGGCGGCTTAACAAATCTCTACCGTATTTATCGGTTCCGAAATAAAAAGTTTTTTCTTTGATATAGGTTTCGGGCTTATTCTGGAAGGCAGAAAGCGGGTATTCCTTTCGAAGTCCATCCGCATATTTTATAATTTCTAAGTTTTCCCCGTTTATGTTATAGGATATCATTGGAATTTCTACTCCTACGTCTTTATGACCATGCAATAAAAAATCCAACAAAGATGTTTCATTTTTTGTTGTAGCTGGAACGGTTAACATTGCCACTTTAAAACCCGGTGGTTTTGAGTGAATTTCCAAATGCATCTGATTTGCAAAATTACTGCTGTCTGGTGCGAGTGGATAACAAAAAAGCGCTACAAATCCACACAAGAGGATAAAACATAAACTGATCATCCCCACCTTATTTTGCTTAAATTTTTGAAAAGCTAACTGAGATAGTGATTTTGATGTTTGTAGCATAGAAATACAAAAATAGAAAATCGAATACCTTTTACAAGCATATTCGATTTTAATATGTTAGGAATGCAAAAAAACCTAGTTTTTAACGACTGCGTTTTTAGATTTCATTTTTAATTCACTCAGGACATTTAAGGCCTCTGCTACATACAAATCCTTGGATAAGTTTTTGTGCCAGTAAGCTCTTTTGTCCGAAAGAATGCTGTCTTTTTCTAGAAGAGGAAGCTCATATTTTGGAGAGGTAAAACTCAATTTAGAATCAAATTTAAAGATTTCCTTAAACTTGGCTGCTTCTTTTTCTTTGACTTCGCTATCTTTTATAAAATGGGCGTAATTTAAAGAGAAACTTGCATCATCTTGACTCTTTTTTAACCATTTTGCATATTCGTTAATCAACTGAAAGCGTTCATTGGCTGCAATGCGTTCTTTACTGTTGTAAACAACCGTTTCAAAATTCTCATAAGAATCTGTTGTGGTGTACTTGGCTTGAGGAACTTTGTCCCAAACCAAAGCTCCTTTCATGTCGCGTTCTCCAAATTCCATATAGCTATATCTGCTTGGCATGGCAATGTCTGAATAGACTCCTTCTATTTGAGTTGAGCCACCATTAATTCGATAAAATTTTTGAATGGTCATTTTAATCGCTCCCAGATCGGTTTCATAATTTGGATAAAAGTTATTGATTGGAATGACACTTTGAACGGTGCCTTTTCCATAAGTTTGATTGCCTCCAATAATAATGGCTCTTTTATAATCTTGCATGGCAGCAGCAAAAATTTCAGATGCCGACGCAGATAGTTCATTGACGAGAACAACAACCGCTCCTTTCCATTGTGTTTTTTGGTTGGTGTCTCTTTTTATCATTGGTTTTTCACCTCTGTACTTTACTTGTACTACTGGACCTTGATCAATAAATAAACCAGAAATTTCAATGGCAGTTTTCAAAGAACCTCCGCCATTATTTCTTAAATCGATCAACAAACCCTCGATGCCTTCTTTTTTTAGACGCTCAATTTCTAGCTCCATATCCTTTGCGGAATCTCTGTAATTAGCATCGTCAAAACTGATGTAAAATCTGGGTAAATCAATTAATCCGTATTTTTTTCCATTCTTTTCAACGATGGTTGATTTGACAAAGGTTTCCTCCAACTCAACGACATCTCTTATGATGGAAATAATTTTGGTGGTACCATCCATTTTTTTCTTGACTGTCAATCGTACCTCAGTCCCTTTTTTTCCTTTGATAAATTTAATAGCATCATCCAAACGCATCCCAACAATATCAAGCGGTTCTTCGGTGCCTTGTGCCACCTCTAATATTGTGTCTCCAGCCTCCAATTCTCCTTGTTTCCATGCAGGACCACCAGAGACAAGTTCTGAAACCTCAGTATAAATTCCTTTTTTAAACAATCGTGCTCCAATTCCTTCTAGTTTTCCAGACATGTCTTGGTCAAAACGTTCTTTGATGCTTGGAGCCATGTAGGTGGTGTGTGGATCAAAAGCACCCACGACACTATTCAAATACGTAGAAAACCAATCTTCATGTTCCAATTCCTCGATACGAAGGTAGAGGTCGTTCATGTTTTTTAGGACCTCTTCCCGTGCTTCCGTTTCTAGCGTTGCAAATTTTTTTGTTTTGAAAGTGGGGTCCTTTTTAAGTTTGTCTTTTTGTAAATCTTCTTGTTCTCGAACCCTACTCAAGACGTTTAATTTCATTTGTTTTCTCCAATAGTCAATCAATTCATTGTTATTGACCGCAAAAGGAACTTTCTCAAAATCCATATTTATTGTTTCCTCCTTTTTGTAATTAAAAGGGGCTTTTAAAAGCGCTTCATAATAGGATTTAGCATTTTTTACTTTGCTTAAAAAACGACCATAGACCAAGTTGTAAAAAGTGAGGTCGTTGTCTTTGAGTTGATTGTCAATTTCATACTTGTATTGAGAAAATTCTTTTAAGTCTTCTTGCGTAAAATAGCGTTTATTGGGATCCAAACCGTTTATAAACTCCTGGTATACCTTTTCAGAAAAAGCATCATTCAACTCTTTTTCAACAAAATGTCCTCGGGTCAAAATATTTTTTAAAACATAAATGAGCACCTTATCTTTCTCAGGATCAGTAATTTTTTTTGAAGCTGTTGCAAAAGTGGTAAGGCTATTTGCAAAAAGAAAAAGGATGAAAAACAGGAGATAGTTTTTACGTCTAGTATTCATAAATTTTAGGGTCGTGTTATTTCTGTATTTGAATTGTACGCTAAAGATAATCTTAAAATAATGAATGGATCTTATTTTCGCACCATTCAACACAAAATTACGGATAAAAAAATCCTTAAATTCTTTATAAAATGTTAAATTGGTATTCATTTTTTTTAAATTACATTTGTTAGATAAATAAGAACTCATGCATAAAAAACCTTTAATTTTAATTACAAACGATGATGGGATTACCGCCCCGGGAATTCGAGCATTGATTAAAATTATGAATAAAATTGGAGATGTTGTTGTGGTAGCGCCAGACAGTCCGCAAAGCGGAATGGGCCATGCAATTACCATTGACAATGTGTTGCACTGCAATCCGATTACGATTGATGACGGCCCCCAATTGGAATACACCTGTTCGGGAACTCCTGCAGATTGTGTGAAAATGGCTGTGAGTGAAATTTTAAATAGAAAACCCGATTTATGTGTTTCTGGAATCAACCATGGTTCCAATTCATCCATCAATGTTATTTATTCTGGTACGATGAGTGCAGCCGTAGAGGCCGGTATAGAAGGAATTCCTGCGATTGGTTTTTCACTGTTGGATTTTAAATGGCATGCAGATTTTAAGCCTTCCGAAAAAATGATCACAAAAATCACTCAAAATGCGATGTTGAATGGGATTCCCGAAGGCATTGTATTGAATGTAAACATCCCCAATTTGAAGGAAGATGCCCTAAAAGGAATAAAGATTTGTAGACAAGCAAATGGCTACTGGAAAGAAAATTTTGACAAACGTAAAAGTCCATTTGGAAAAGAATACTATTGGCTATCAGGGGAATTTATCAATAAAGACAAAGGACAAGATACAGATGTATATGCCCTAGAAAATGGATATATTTCTGTGGTTCCTGTGCAGTTTGACCTTACAGCGCATCATATGATTCAAAAATTAAACGAATGGGAGCTATAAAAAAAGACATCCTTATTGGAATGCTAGTTGCTTTCTTTGCCACTTTTGGAGGCATTTATTTATACCTAGAATACTTTTCTCGTTATGAATTTTATGAAACACTTCAATTTATTGAAGAAGGCAATTTGTTTGGCAAAGTCTTGTCGCTTGCTGCAGTGTCCAACCTTTTTGTTTTTTTTGTATATATTAAAAAGCAACAAGATCACAGAGCAAAAGGGGTACTATTGGCAACTATTTTAATTGCTTTGACCACGCTGGTGCTTAAAATTATTTAAATGAAATATTATATCATAGCAGGAGAAGCTTCAGGAGATTTGCATGGTGCCAATTTGATGAAACAACTTTTTAAAGAAGATCCAAAAGCAGAAATTCGTTTTTGGGGAGGTGATCTTATGCAGGGAGTCGGAGGAACGTTGGTCACCCATTACAGAGAGCGTGCCTTTATGGGATTTATTGAAGTTTTAATGAACCTTCGTAAAGTACTTGGGTTTCTAAAGTTTTGTAAAAAAGACATTGCAAATTTTCATCCAGACACACTTATTTTTATTGACAACTCTGGTTTTAACTTACGCGTTGCCAAATGGGCAAAAACACAAGGTTTTAAGACAAACTATTATATTTCTCCTCAAGTATGGGCAAGCAGGTCTTCAAGAGTAAAAGACATAAAGCGAGATGTCGATCAACTTTTTGTAATTCTGCCTTTTGAAAAAGAGTTTTACCAATCACACAATTATGCGGTCGAATTTGTTGGACATCCATTGATTGACGCAATTGCCGACCGAACTCAAGTGGACGAAAATGCTTTCAGAAAAGCGCAGGGTTTAGGTAACAAGCCAATTATTGCATTATTGCCCGGAAGTAGAAAACAAGAAATTACCAAAATGCTTTCTGTGATGCTTTCGCTAATGGATGATTTTGACGATTATGAATTTGTAATTGCGGGGGCTCCGAGTCAAGAATTTTCTTTTTACAAGCAAATTATTGGAAATCGTAAGGTGAGCTTTATCAACAACAACACCTACGATTTACTAAGTATTTCCTTTGCTGCTTTGGTAGGCTCCGGGACAGCAACGCTCGAGGCGGCTTTGTTTAAAGTACCCCAAGTTGTCTGTTATAAAGGAAGTGCCATTTCCTATCAAATAGCAAAAAGAATCATTACCCTAAAATATATTTCTTTGGTCAATTTAATTATGGACAAGGAAGTAGTACAGGAATTGATTCAAAATGACTTTACGAAAAAGAACTTAAAAGCAGCCTTCTTGAAAATTCTAGATCCAGACCACAGAGAAGCATTATTTACGGCGTATTATGCCTTAGAAACAGCCTTAGGCGGAAAAGGGGCTTCCTCGAAAGTAGCCCAGCAAATTGTTGCCAATTTGAAAGCAAAATAAAAGACTTTTTTTAGTGTAAGTGGCTTGTTTTTAAGGGATTAAAATTTGTTTAGTAACTTTGTCTTGCTATGAGAAAGTTACTTAATTATTTGCCTTTCTATTTTACGGTATGTCTTATCCTGGGTATTTGTATTCAGTATTATTTTACGATTTGGACTTTTGGTAGTCTAAAACCAATCCTGATCGTACTTTTTCTTTCAGGGATGCTTTTTATTTTTAGAAATAGCATCCTATACAGGATCACTACTTTTCTTCTTTTTGTTTTTGTTGGAATTTGTTCGGTGTATTTTTCGAATGATAGAAATCATACGTCCTATTACCAGCATAAAATCACAAAAAAATCAACTGTACTTTTAATCATCTCTAAAGTAGTAAAAGAGGGGGGCTTATGCCTACAAATATATCGCTAAAGTTGCCCAGGTTGACGGTGTTTCTACGCGAGGAAATGTATTGCTAAATCTAGAAAAAGACAGTCTTAAAAGAACCTTGAATGTGGATTATTCCCTTTTGTCGTTTGCAAATTTCACCACTCTAAAACCGCCCTTAAATCCCCACCAATTCAATTACAAACAGTATTTAGCAAGGCAAGGTATCTATCAACAAATAGAGCTTAAAAAAGATCGGTATCAATTTCTGGGCAACGGGCGATCTACATTGCGGGGACTTTCTGCAAGAATACGGATTCAAATTAATACAGCACTCCAAAAACATGCGTTTAGCACAAGCACTTTAGCAGTGATGAACGCTCTTTTGTTGGGGCAAAGGAAGGATCTCTCCAATCAGTTACGAAACGAATATGAAAATGCGGGAGCCATTCATATTTTAGCGGTATCGGGTTTGCATGTAGGGATCCTTTTATTGTTGTTTCATTTTTTATTGCAACCTCTTGAAAGGCTGCGACAAGGCAAATTGATAAAAATAATTTTAGTGATTGCTTTGCTTTGGTTTTTTGCACTCATTGCAGGCGGGTCAGCATCGGTCCTTAGGGCAGTTACCATGTTTAGTTTTGTCGCTGTAGGCCTTTCGTTTAAGCGGCGTAAAACCATTTCCTTTTCATTGATTTCTTCTGCCTTTTTATTGCTGCTTGTCCATCCCATGTTTTTATTTGATGTAGGTTTTCAGCTCAGTTATTTAGCCGTTTTTGGAATTGTTTGGGTACAACCCAAATTGGCAAATCTATTGAAATCTAAGTATTGGTTTTTTCGAAAGGTTTGGAGTTTGTGTTCCGTTTCGATCGCTGCACAATTGGGAGTTTTGCCGTTGAGTTTGTTCTATTTTCATCAATTTCCGGGTTTGTTTTTCTTGTCAAATGTATTAATTATCCCTTTTTTAGGAGCTATTTTAATGGGTGGTATTTTTGTTATTATCCTTGCGCTCTCCAACTTACTTCCCAATTTTATTGCTGTTTGTTATAATGGTATTATTGAAGCATTGAATGGATTGATTCATTGGATTTCTTCCAAAGAAGCTTTTTTGTTTCAGGGAATTCCGATGTCTTTTTTGCGAATGCTTGCTAGCTATCTTTTTTGCATTGCTATGGTTGAGGTTTGCCAAAAATTCAATGTAAAAACACTGCGTTATTTTTTACTTTCATTGCTTCTTATTCAAGGAACTATATGGTTTGAGCATATGAAATTCACAAATAAGAATGAATTCATTATTTTACATGCATCTAGAAAAAGTGTGTATGGGCAGCGCAAAGGAAAAACACTTTTTTTAAAGACAAATCAGCCGTTAACGTCATGGCTAGAAATGACGCAAATAGAAAATTACAGGGTAGGAGAGCAACTTAATTTTATAAAACAGCAGGCTGCAACAAATTACTTTACAATTGGGAATCAAGATTTTTTAGTTGTGGATTCACTTGGGATCTATCAGGTGGAAGGATTGAAAAATCCAATTGTGCTATTGCAAAGTTCACCAAAAATAAATCTCGCTCGACTGATCAAAACCATAGCGCCAAAACTGCTTATTGCTGATGGTAGTAACTATACAGCTTATGTAAAGCGATGGCGAATTGTTTCAAATAAAAACGGCATTCCATTTTATAATACAAGGACGCAAGGTGCGTATGTTTTAAAATTTTAGCCTAGTTGTTTATTCGATAAATTCGTACTCAAAAGCATCATTGTATTTTGTGAAATCTTCCTTGCTATTTATTTTTTTGTATTCTTCTCCTTTAAAAAGTTTTAAATATACTTCTAGTTGTTTTGGACTTTGATAGCCTTTGATGGGGGCTACCAAATCTGCATTTTCATTCAAGAAAACAAGGGTTGGAAACGCTCTAACGCCAAGTACTCTTGCCAGCTGATGTGCCGAGTTTCTTCTTTTTGCTTTTTGAGGATCATAATTTGGATTTTCATAACGCTTCCCTTTAAACGTTAGCACTTCATTTCCCTCTGCATTAAACTTTACGGCATAGTAATGGGCATTGATATAGTTGGCAACACTCTCGTTTGCAAAGGTGTTTTTATCCAACATTTTACAAGGACCACACCAAACAGTGTACATGTCTATTAGAATTTTTTTAGGCGTCTTTTTTTGAAGTTCAACTGCTTTTTCTAAAGAAATCCAATTTATTTTTTCTTGCGCTTTTAAGGGAAGCGATGTGAGTGTTGCAATTGCAAAAAAGAAAATTATTTTATTCATAATTGTGAATCTGATTCAATAAATTATTTTATTCCATGCATTAATTTCTTCATGATAGGCGACAAACCTATCAAAACAAATCCAGCAATAATTGGTACAAATGTAAAAATTAAAAAGAAGGTACTCATGCTGTAAGCAGCGGTAATTTGATCGATCATTCCCCCCATAGAACCTGCAGCTTTATTTCCCATACCAATAGCAATGTACCAGAGTCCATACATAAGGCCAATTTTTGCAGCTGGAACTAATTTACTCACATAAGAGAGTCCTACAGGAGACAAGGTTAATTCTCCGAGGGTATGCAGTAAGTACGCCAATATTAAGAAGATCATGCTTACAGAAGCTGTTTGTGCTCCTTGTGGGATGCCCAAAGAACCGTAGGCCAAAATTCCAAATCCAAGCCCTAGTAGGATGAGTCCTGCCCCAAATTTAACCGGCGCAGATGGGTTGTATTTACTTTCCCATAATTTTGAAAATAATGGGGCGAAAGTAATGATATAAAAAGAATTTAATATGGAAAACCAAGAGGCAGGCACTTCTGTTTCTAGTTCAGAAAACTGATTTTTCAACATCCACAGAACAATGGCCCAAATAATAACAAAACTGGTTCCTAGAAATACATTTGAAAGCGCATATTTTTTAAACGTTATTTGGAACAGTTTAAAGAGAACATAGGTGATGATAAGCAATGGTACAACGGTAAGGAGTGTGTTTGAAATTCGAAAAATAGTGGCAGCATTTCCTTCTAAAACTCTATTGGTGTAGTCTTTTGCAAAAATGGTCATCGAACCTCCAGCTTGTTCAAAAGCTGCCCAAAAGAAAACAGTAAAAAAGGCCAAAATACCAACAACAATATAGCGATCACGTTGAACGCTTGGTGCTATTGCTGCTTGTGTTTTTGTAGCTTCTTTCTGGGTGTTATTATTTTCATATGCCTTTGTTTTCGCAGCAGACAATCCCACTTTGCCAAAAATTCCTTGCGCCAACCAAAACTGTAGGGTTCCAAAAAGCATAAAGATACCAGCAAGACCAAAACCATAATGCCATCCTTGTGTTTCTCCGATATACCCACAAAGTAATATTCCTAGAAAAGCACCTGCGTTGACCCCCATATAGTAAATTGTAAATGCGCCATCTTTTTTCTCTTGGGCATTTACATACATTCCATTGATAATAGAGGTCATATTGGGTTTAAACAAACCATTTCCTACTACCAATAATCCAATTCCAATGTACAAACTCCAAGGTGTATCAAACGCCATTGCAGCGTGTCCCATAGCCATTACGAATGCACCCCATACAACAGCGTTTCGATAGCCAAAATACTTGTCAGCGAACCAGCCCCCTAAAATTGGAGAAAAATAGACCAACATTGTATAGGTTCCATACAATCCTAAGGCATCTTCTCTTGACCAGGCCCAGCCACCATCTAGCAATGCAGAGGTAAGAAATAATACTAAAATAGCACGCATTCCATAATAAGAAAAACGTTCCCACATTTCTGTGAAGAATAGTACAAATAATCCTGATGGGTGCCCCATTAATAATTGATTGTTCATCTCTGAACCTTCAAATCTGTATTTTGTTGTATTCATAATTTTTATGTAAAAAATAAACGCTGTATTAAATTTTTATTTACGCCATGTCCGTTTGAGCATCTTCAGCTCCATGTGTTAATCTTTTCAAAGGTTTTAAAAGCGCTATGATTAAAAAACCAAAAATGGTACACGTAACGGCGATTCCTGTAAATACCTCAAAATCTCCTGCATTTTCAGACAATCCACCAACCAAACCAGCTACTTTGTTTCCAAGTCCTGTGGCAGCAAAATAAGCACCCATCATGAAGGACGCATATTTAACCGGTGCTAATTTTGTAATAAAAGACAATGCTACTGGTGAGGCACATAATTCTCCTATTGTGTGAAAAAGGTAGGCTAAAACCAACCAAATCATAGCCGATTTTTCTGCAATCTCGCTCCCATTCATAAGCACTTCGGATGCTGCTTTACTCATAAAGAAGAAACCAAAAGCCATAATAATTACACCAATTGCCATTTTAAACAATGAAGAAGATTCCTTTCCTTTATTTTTCCATTTATGCCAAAAACTACCTACAGCAGTTCCCAACACAATAATGAAAAAAGCATTGATGGATTGAAAAACAGCTGCTGGAATTTCATTTCCAATAAAAGGGAGTGAAAAGGATAAAACCCGGTTTGTTTTTTGTTCTGTATACAAGCTCATAAGTCCACCAGCTTGTTCAAAAGCTCCCCAGAAAACGATAATAATTAGGAATGATAAAAACATAACCAACATTCGATCTTTTTCAACCTTGTTTAAGGGTTTTTTAAGTAATTCTTTGTTTGGAGAATCGGCATTACCAATAAAATCGCCAACGGATCCTAAGAATTTTAAACCGTACATATAAACAATTTGCCCAATAGCCATTCCAATACCTGCCAATCCAAATCCATAATGCCAACCATATTCAGCGGCAACAGCTCCTACAGTAAGTGCTCCTAAAAAAGCGCCTAAATTAATTCCAATATAAAAGACATAAAAGCCCTTGTCCCTTCTGTCGTCTCCTTTTTGGTAGAGGCCTCCAACCATTGTTGAAATGTTTGGTTTTAAGAATCCTACACCCGTTACAATAAAAACGAGTCCCGTAAAAAAGGCCCATTGTGTATCTACAGCAAGAATACTGTGTCCAATACAGAGCAAAATCCCACCCAACATGACAGCCTTTTTTTGACCTATAAATTTATCGGCAATCCAGCCGCCAGGAATTGAAGTTAAGTAAACAAACATGGTATAAGTACCATAAAAAGAGAGTGTTTCACCGTTTGTCCAACCAAATCCAGATTGCGGATCTCCAAATACAATTGGGGCAGCAAGGTATAAGGTTAAAATGGCACGCATTCCATAATAGGAAAATCGTTCCCACATTTCAACAAAAAATAAAACATAAAGCCCTACTGGATGCCCGAATAATTCTTTTTGATGTGGTAGTTTTGAGGTATTGTTCATGTTTTATCCTTTTATTTTAGTTGATTTCTTTGATTTTTGAATTAAATGTGTCTCGATAAAATTTGTCATTTTTGTGTACAAATTAAGCCGTGTATTCTTCCCTTTATAAATCCCGTGTGTTCTGTCGGGAACGATAAACATGTCAAATTGTTTGTTGGCTTCAATCAACGAATTAATCATTCGATAACTGTTTTGAACGTGTACATTGTCATCACCAGTTCCGTGCACGAGTAGGTAATTTCCTTTTAATTTGTGCGCGTAGTTTACAGGTGAATTGTCATCATATCCTCCAGGATTCTCTTGTGGAGTTCTCAAGAAACGTTCTGTATACACCGTATCGTAAAAACGCCATGAAGTTACTGGAGCAACAGCGATTGCTGTGGTAAAGATATCATTACCTTTTAGCAATGAATTGGTGCTCATGTGTCCTCCAAAAGACCAGCCCCAAATACCAATATTCTCTGCATCTATGTAGGAGCGTTCTGCTAATTTTTTTGCTGCAGCAATTTGATCTTCAGTTTCATATTTTACCAAATTCAGATAGGTCGATTTTTTAAAATCACTTCCCTTAAATCCGGTTCCACGTCCATCAACACACACTACAATCATGCCTTTTTGCGCCAACATATTGTGCCAATAATCATTGCTACCATTCCAACGATTGGCAACTTGTTGCGAGCCTGGACCTGAATATTGAAACATCAATAGTGGGTATTTCTTGTTTTCATCAAAATCTGCCGGTTTTAGCATCCACATATTCAATTCATTACCATTGATTTGTATGGTCGAAAATTCTTTCGAACTCATCTTGTATTGAGAGAGTTTTTCTTTCAATGTAACATTGTCCTTAATTACTTTTAATAGCTCACCTTTTGCTGTGTACAGCGTGTATATGGGTGGGATTTCTGCCGATGAGAAAGTATTGATAAAGTAGCGGAGGTTTTTGCTAAAGGACGCTGTATTAGTGCCCTCTTTGTTGCTAAGTAATTTTTTGTTGTTTCCGTCCAAGTCAATGGAATAGACGCCCCTGTTGGTAGTGCCATTTTCTACTGATTGATAATAAATGGTTTTTTTATTTTTATTGAAACCATAATAGTTGGTCACTTCCCAATTTCCGGAGGTAATTTGATTGATTAATTTTCCAGAAAAATCATAATGATAAATATGATTGAAGCCATCTCCTTCACTGGTCCAAATAAAGCTATTGTCATTCAAAAAAGTAAGATTGTCTGTAATGTCGATATAGGCTTTGTCGGTTTCACTTAATAACAATGATACTTTTGAATTTTTCGCGTTTACTTTGTGTAATTTTAAATTGTTCTGATGACGATTTAAGGTGGTTGCTACCAAAATATTTGCGTCGTTAGACCATTTGATTCTTGGGATGTATTCATAAGCACCCAACGCAATTTTTTGCGTGTTTTTTGAGGAGATGTTATAGAGATGTAATGTCACATTTGCATTTTTTTCTCCTGCCTTTGGGTATTTGAAAACCTGTTGTTCTGGGTAGTTTTGATTTCCAACCATGTCCATGGAAAACGTAGGAACTTGACTTTCGTCAAAACGTAAGAACGCAATATGTTTGCTATCATTACTCCATTCGAAAGCCCTTACAAAACCAAATTCTTCTTCGTACACCCAGTCTGTGATTCCATTTATAATCTGATTTTTTTTACCGTCCTTGGTTATTTGAGTTACTTTATTTGTGTGAAGATTTTTGATATAGACATTATTGTCTTTGGCAAAGGCTACTTTTTTATTGTCGGGAGCAAAAACAGGCTCTTGAATGTTTTTACCAATCAAACTTACTTTTTTAGAGGCGATATCATATGCATAAAATGTACCTTTAAAAGAACGTCTATAAATTTTTTCAAAATTGGTTCCTAAGATTAATTTTGTTTCATCATTGTTGAAACGATAGGAAGAAAATCTAGCCAATCCATCTATATTTTTACTGTTTACAAGTGTTTTTACCTTCTCTAAAGTTTGATAACTGTAGACGTCTATACGGGTCGAATTGTTTGCGCTATCAAAATTTAATAGCGAATAAAAATCACCGTTCATCGAGTTTAAAGCATTCATTCTCTGGGTAGAAAAGCTTCCGTTCCAAATGTTTTCTAAACTAATGTTTTTGGTGCCAATTGAAGTGTTTGTTGTTTGGGAATTAATTTTTGGACTTCCAAAAGAAAAAAGAAGAATCGTTGTAAAAAGTAAATTTCTCATAGGTAGCATGATTTTTAATAAAACTTTCCCAAGTTTACGGAAAAATCAGCAAAAATCATCCCAAAAAATTATAAATATTGAATTCAATACAATCTTTTCTATGATTCAATTATCTTTGCAAGACTCAGAAAATAAGAACATAGATGTCTAAAGTTATTTCAGGATTTTCCAAACGAAGCAAACAAGAGAAAATTAATTGGTTGGCAGAAAATTATTTTAAAAATAATGCCCAGGTTGTTCAAATTCTTCAACAGTATTGGAACTCAGATGAAAAACTACAACAGTTACATGACGATTTTATAGAAAATACCCTTAGCAATTTTTACATGCCCTTTGGCGTTGCACCCAATTTTATAATCAATAATGATACCTATGCAATCCCAATGGTTATTGAAGAAAGTTCAGTAGTTGCGGCTGCCGCATTGGTTGCAAAGTACTGGAGTACTAGAGGCGGTTTTAAAACAACCGTTCTGGGAACGACCAAAATTGGGCAAGTTCATTTTATGTTTGAAGGGGATAAAGAAGATTTAATCACTTATTTTACAAAAAACAAAGCAAAACTAATAGCAGCAACCACTTCCATTACTGCAAATATGGAAAAGCGTGGTGGCGGAATTTTAGACTTACAATTGGTAGATAAAACCAATCAGCTCGCCAACTACTATCAATTGCATGTTACTTTTGAGACGAAAGATTCCATGGGTGCCAATTTTATTAACTCGTGTTTAGAAGCCATTGCAAATGCCTTTAGAAACGATCAGATTGAAATTGTTATGAGCATACTTTCCAATTTTGTTCCGGGTTGTTTGGTGCGTGCAGCGGTAAGTTGCCCGATTGCCGATTTGGGTGGAGAAGATCCACAGAAGTTTGCAGAAAAATTTTATCAGGCTGTACAAATTGCTCAGATAGAACCTTACAGAGCAGTAACCCACAATAAAGGGATTATGAATGGTGTAGATGCGGTGGTGTTGGCCACTGGGAATGATTTCAGAGCCATTGAAGCAGGAGCCCATGCCTATGCGTCGAAAGACGGTTCCTATAAAAGTTTGTCTCAGTGTACCATTGAGAAGGGGGTGTTTAAATTTTGGTTAGACATTCCATTGGCATTGGGAACAGTTGGAGGACTTACGAGCTTGCATCCAATGGCAAAATTATCTCTTGAAATGTTGCAAAAACCTTCGGCAAACAGATTGATGGAAATTATAGCTGCTGCGGGCTTAGCACAAAATTTTGCAGCCCTGAGAGCGCTCACCACCAAAGGAATTCAGCACGGACATATGAAAATGCACCTGCAGAATATTTTAAATCATTTGGGAGCAAATGCTCAAGAGAAAGAAAAAATCACAAGCTATTTTGATGGGAAAACAGTTACCCATGCCGCTGTGGTTTCAAAATTTGAAGAAATAAAACAAAAAGAGGTGTTGTAGCCTTGACAATTATTGTGAAAAACTTTTATTCCAACGGAAAATTATTATTAACAGGAGAATACCTTGTTTTAGATGGTGCAACCTCCTTGGCATTGCCAACAAAGTTTGGGCAAGACCTAATTGTGGCGCCTATCGAAGTACCACAACTAGTTTGGAGTAGTTTTACACATACCGGAACCTGCTGGTTTGAAGCCGTTTTCGATTTGACAAAACTGCGTTTGGTGAGTTGTACCTTTCATTCTGAAAAAGAAGGAAATGCCGATCTAATTGCAGAAACCTTATTAGAGATTTTACAAGCTGCCAAACAATTAAATCCACATTTCTTACAAACCCAAAAAGGCTTTGAAGTGAAAACCAACTTGACTTTTCCAAAAAATTGGGGATTAGGAACTTCTTCTACATTAATCAATTCGATTGCCAATTGGGCAGAAGTAGATGCCTTTCAATTGTTGTGGAATTCCTTTAAAGGTAGTGGGTACGATGTTGCATGTGCACAAAACAATACACCTATTTACTATCAAATTAAAAAGAACAAACCGCTCGTAAGACCGGTAACATTCAATCCTAGTTTTAAGGAACACTTGTTTTTTGTTTATCTCAATGAAAAGCAAGATTCTAAAGAAGGCATTTTAGCCTATAGAAAGCAAAAAGAATTGCAACAAATACAGCAACAAATTGTTCGTATTTCAGAGATATCAGAAGCGTTTGTAAATGCAACAAGTCTTGAAGCTTTGAATACTCTAATCATTGCCCATGAAAAAATTATTGGGGAAATTATTCAGACAAAACCGGTAAAAGAAAGGTTGTTTCCAGATTATTTTGGAGAGGTGAAAAGTTTGGGGGCCTGGGGAGGTGATTTTGTCTTGGTAACTGGAAACGAACAAACCCCTGATTATTTTAAAAACAGCGGATTCAATACCGTGTTGCGGTATGATGAAATCATATTATGAAAAAATAAATGAATAAAGTAATCATTATAGGTGGTGGTGCAGCAGGATATTTTACAGCGATCAACGCAAAAGAGAAGAATCCCGATTTAGACATTACCATTCTTGAGAAAGGGAACGACGTTTTACAGAAGGTTAAAATTTCTGGAGGTGGGCGGTGTAATGTAACCCATGCTTGTTTTGAACCCAAAGAATTGGTGGCGTTTTATCCCAGAGGTGGTAAAGAGTTGCTAGGGCCTTTTCATCAATTTATGACAGGAGATACGTTTGAATGGTTTGATGATCGTGGCGTTCCGCTAAAAATTGAGAATGATAATCGCGTTTTTCCGGAAGCAAATACCAGTCAGGCAATCATTGATTGTTTTCAAAAAGCTGTTGACAACTTGGGTATAAAAGTGTTGACAAATCATGGCGTAAATTCCCTTTATCAACAAGATAATAGCTGGGTTGTTCACACAAAAACGCAAAATTTTGAAGCGGATAAAGTGGTCATTGCCGCTGGAAGTTCAAAAAAAGTTTGGGCGCTTTGCGAAACCCTAAATCATGGTATTGTAAACCCCGTTCCGTCACTATTTACCTTTAACATTAAGGACAAAAGATTGACCGATTTATTAGGTATTTCGGTGCCCAATGCAACCGTTCGCATTCAAGGAACAAAATTAGAAGCATCAGGGCCCTTATTAATTACACATTGGGGCATGAGTGGTCCTGCAGTTTTAAAATTATCAGCTTTTGGAGCACGAATTTTGGCCGACAAAAACTATCAGTACAATATCGAAGTCAATTGGCTCTCCAGACCCACTGATAAAATATTGAATGTATTATTGAATTTAAAAAAGAAAGAACCTCGAAAAACAGTATCTTTAAAATCCCCATTTTCAGAAATTTCAAAAAGATTGTGGGAGCGTTTTGTGACGTTTTCAGGCATACAAGCTTCTCAAAATTGGGCAGACCTCAATAACAGACAATTAGAAGATCTGGCAAATCAATTGACCCACGGGTATTACAATGCCAATGGAAGAACCACTTTTAAAGACGAGTTTGTGACTGCAGGAGGGGTCGATTTAAAAGAAATTAATTTTAAACGCTTTGAAAGCAAACAACATAAAAATCTTTTTTTGGTGGGTGAAGTGTTAAATATTGATGCCGTAACAGGTGGATTTAACTTTCAGAATGCCTGGACAGGAGGGTATATTTGCGCAAAAGCATTGGCAGAAAAATAAAAGAAAAGTATGGCACTTACAAGATCGAATGAATTTTTAGTAGGAACAAATGCACCTGATTTTACTTTACCAAATACGGTAGACGATACCTTGGTTTCATTATCAGAGCTCAAAGGCACAAAGGCAACGGTCATTTTCTTTATTTGCAATCATTGTCCCTTTGTCATTCATATAAATGCCGCGTTGGTAAAAATTGCCAATGCGTATCAACACAAAGGGATTGCTTTTATTGCGATCAGTTCCAACGAAATTGAGCAGTATCCACAAGACGGACCTGAGCAGATGAAAGCAGTTGCCAAAAAAGAACACTATCCTTTTCCGTATTTGTTTGATGAAACCCAAGAAGTAGCAAAAGCCTATGCTGCAGCTTGTACCCCCGATTTTTATGTTTTTGATGCCGATTTAAAATCAGTATACCACGGGCAATTAGATGCCTCTAGGCCAGGAAATGGGATTCCTGTTTCTGGAATCGATCTTCGGAATGCTATTGAAAATACCATTGCGCATAAGCCTGTATTGGAAAATCAAAAACCAAGTATGGGGTGTGGCATCAAATGGCGTTCAACAGAAAGTTAGCCGAAATCTTCAAAAGTAATCAAGTTTTTTTGAGTATTCTTTCTTTAAAAGATCTGTGAGTTTGTATTGAATGATCTCCTAAAGGTACATTATTCAAGCGCTCCGCGGTGCGGTTTAAGCGCATCTCTGTAGGTTTTCATATCTGCTTCAGCTACGGTAATATAAGCAGCAACCAGCATTGGGTTTTTCTCCTCTAGGCCAATTTCATGAAAAGGGAGTGCCTCGATTTCGGCAAATTCTTTCAAATGAACCGTATGATGTTTGGCAGTTGCTGGGGCGTCTTCGCCACGAAAATCCCATAATAATTTTATTTTTCTACTCAAAATCGACTTGTTTAATGTTGGATAAAAATAAGCAATTCACCAGTTTTAAAAGAGATATTGACCTCTTTTTTGGTGGCTTTGTTTCGCGTACCAATTTTTGTACCAAAACTCAAAGTTTGCTGTTGCAAAGGATACAGGAGTCCTTGGCTAGTAATATGGGTTGCTTTTGGAAAAGGGAGTAATGATATTGTTTTGTTCAAACACTGGGTGAGTTGTATTTCTTTGTGGCCAAAAAAATAATGCCCGTGGTCATCAAAAAAAGTGATGTTTAGTTTTTGCTTCCATTGCAAAGCGCTGTGTAAATTTCCTAAAAAATGATCTTGTGCTTTTCCACTAGCGCCGTAAACATCAATGTTTTTATAGTTTCGATCCCATAAAAGTTGGAGTATTTTATCAAAATCAGTAAAATTTTGATCAGGCGTAGGAATCGTTTCAATATTTTTGGGAACTGCTGTTAAAGAATCGAAATCACCACTAATAAAATGGGGTTTTATATTGTTTTCTTTTAAGTACTCATAGGCGCCGTCTGTGGCACAAATAACTTCATATTTTGAAGTGTCAGGCAATTTCGTTGGTTTCTCACCATTCAACAGTAAAAAAACGTTTGGTCTTTTCATGGGTGTAAAAATAGCTAAAATAGGGTTCAATTAGTTAGTAGAAATAGTTTTATCTTTGACACAAATAAGACACGTTTGAATACAGCACAATTTATTTCTGAACCTTCTTCGGAAAAGATCGAAAAGGCAAGTTTTACTTGGCAAACCCCAAGTAATATTGCATTGATAAAATATTGGGGAAAAAGCAATCCACAAATCCCCAAAAATGCTTCCATAAGTTTTACGCTAAGCAATTGTCATACCAAGACAACTATTGATTTTTCAAAAAAAGAAACATCTTTGGAAGCTGCATTTACATTGTTTTTTGAAGGAAAAGAGCAGGCAGCATTCAAACCTAAAATTACCGAATTTTTTAAAAGAATCCAGCAGTATTGTCCTTATGTGCTGGAATATGATATGACCATACATTCGGAGAATTCGTTTCCACATAGCAGTGGAATTGCCTCTTCGGCAAGTGGTTTAAGTGCTATTTCTATGTGTTTGATGAGTCTAGAAAAGGCTTTGCAGCCAGGTTTGACGCAGGAGTTTCTCAATAAAAAAGCGTCCTTTTTAGCGCGATTGGGTTCTGGTAGTGCTAGCAGAAGTATTGAAGGACCTTTGGTTGTTTGGGGAGCGCATTCAGAGATTGAGGGCAGTTCTGATTTGTTTGGAGTACCATTTCCACACAAAGTTCATGCAAATTTCAACAATTACAAAGATGCTATATTGCTTGTAGACAAAGGTGAAAAACAAGTATCAAGTACCCTTGGACATAATTTAATGATTGACCATGCCTATGCCGAAAACCGTTTCAAGCAGGCCAACGAGAACTTGTCAAAAATGACAGCCATACTGCAAAGTGGCGACTTAAAAGCTTTTGTTCGTTTGGTAGAGAGTGAGGCTCTAACATTGCATGCGATGATGTTGACCAGTATTCCGTATTTTATTTTAATGAAACCCAACACCCTAGAAGTGATTCAGAAAGTTTGGCAATACCGCCAAGAAAACAACAGCAATCTATGTTTTACATTAGACGCGGGTGCCAATGTGCATTTGTTGTATCCAGAAAGTGAGGAAGTATCTGTAAATCATTTTATTGAGAATACGCTATCTCCATTTTGTGAGCAAAAGCAATCTATTTTTGATCATGTTGGTACTGGCGCTAAACTGCTGTAAATTGCTCCAATCAACCATAAAAAATAGAAATATCACCAATATCTCTACAAATAATGAGTCTTTAGAAAGGTTTTTTTGCATCATTTTTTATGTTGTATTTATTCATTTATTTATTTGTATTTTTGTGAAGTAAGAATCAATTATGAAAGGACCGTTATTTTATGCGAAAATCTTACTCTTTGGAGAATATGGAATCATTAAAGATTCCAAAGGTTTAGCAATTCCCTTCAATGCCTACCGAGGTGCTTTGAAAACCCCTTCGTTACCCGTGTCGGAAATTGCAAGGAAATCCAATGAAAACTTAGCGCGATTGTATTCTTATTTACTGGCACTGGATACTGATTTGGTTGCTTTTAATTTTGATGCGTTAAAATCGGACATAGCTGCTGGAATGTATTTTGATTCTTCAATTCCTCAAGGATATGGTGTTGGGAGTTCGGGTGCCTTAGTTGCTTCAATCTACGACCAATATGCCGCGGATAAGATTACGGTTTTAGAAAACTTAACGCGAGATAAATTGTTGAAATTAAAGCAAATTTTTGCGTTAATGGAGTCGTTTTTTCATGGGAAGAGTTCTGGTTTGGATCCGTTGAATTCCTATTTAAGTTTGCCAATTTTAATCAATTCAAAAACCCATATAGAACCCGCAGGGATTCCTTCGCAAAAGCAAGGGAAGGGGGCTGTTTTTTTATTGGATTCTGAGCAGGTTGGTGAAACCGCTCCTATGGTAAACATCTTTATGAATAAGATGAAAAATGATGGTTTTAGAAAAATGATTAGTGAGGAGTTTGCAACGACTACAGATGCTTGTATTGATGATTTCTTGAGCGGCAATGTAAAATCGTTGTTTGGCAATGTGAAATTACTCTCCAAACTGGTTTTAAAGAATTTTAAACCAATGATTCCGACAGCTTTCCACCAAGTATGGGAGCAAGGAATTCGTACCAATGAGTACTACTTAAAATTGTGTGGTTCTGGTGGCGGAGGCTATATTTTAGGCTTTACCGAGGATTATGAAAAAGCACAAATAAGTTTAGAAAAATACAAGGTAGAGTTGGTATACCGTTTCTAAAAACTACTTTATGGATGCGCTTAAAGTTAACAAGGTTATTTATAAGTTTTTAAGTTTGTTTTCTGTAGTGAGGGGCTACAATATTTTTACTCTCGTAGCGGCGCAATACTTGGCAGCTATTTTTATTTTCTCTCCAAACAAATCGTTACGAACTGTTCTTTTTGATATCGATTTATTATTCATCGTTATTGCGACCATTTGTGTGGTGGCTGCAGGATACATTATCAATAATTTCTACGATGCAAAAATGGACTTGATCAATCGACCTGTAAAATCAACGTTGGATAATTTTGTGAAGCAGGAAACCATTTTAAAATTGTATTTCTTTTTAAATTTCTTGGGTTTTGGTTTTGGCTTCTTAATTTCTTGTAGGGCTGCGCTATTTTTTGCGGTGTATATTTTTTCCATTTGGTTCTATTCTCACAAATTAAAGAAGTTTGCTTTTACGGGCTTGATATCTGTATCAATGCTTACCATACTGCCTTTTTTTGCAGTGTTTATCTATTTTAAAAACTTTTCTAAAGTGATTTTTGTTCAAGCAGTCTTTTTGTTTTTGGTCATTATGGTTCGGGAATTAATTAAAGATTTAGAAAATATAAAAGGGGCTTTTGCAAGCAACTACACTACTTTTCCAGTAGTTTATGGAGAGCGAAAGACAAAGCAATTGTCGCTCTTCTTGTTAGTTTTAACCGTATTTCCTGTGGGTGTTTTGTTACGGTATCCAGCTATAGGACTCATGCGTTATTATTTCTATTTTGCAGTGGTTTCCTTCTTTTTTATTGGGCTCTATTTGTGGAAATCTTCTCAGAAAGCGCATTATAGAATTTTACACAATAGCATGAAAATACTGCTGTTTATTGGTGTTTTTTGTTTGATTTTTATGGACCCCTCTTTAATTGTTGAAAAAGTAATTGAGAGATTGTATTAGGATCTTCAATTTGAGTACCTTTGCAAAAATTTAAATCGATGAATTCAAATAAAAACTCGTCGCGAGGACGACAGGAAGGAAGAAAAAGTACGCCTCTAAATAGAAAAAGTACAAAGAAAAAGGCTCCGTTAAGTAGAATGAGTTCCAAGAAAGAATTCAAGAAACCCCATACAACCTCAAAGACAGATGAGTCTGCAGGAATCCGTTTAAACAAATACATAGCCAACTCTGGTGTTTGTTCTCGAAGAGAGGCAGATACTTATATTGAGCATGGAAGTGTAGAGGTAAACGGAAAATTAGTTACCGAAATGGGGTACAAAGTACAAGCCGACGATATTGTTCGTTTTGATGGTACTTCCATCACTCCAGAGCAAAAGAAATATATTTTATTGAACAAGCCGAAAAACTACATCACTACAATGGATGACGAACGTGGTCGAAAAACAGTGATGGAATTGGTTGCAAATGCCTCCAAAGAAAGAATCTATCCCGTGGGTCGTTTGGATCGAAATACAACGGGATTGTTGTTGTTTACCAACGACGGTGAAATGGCAAAGAAACTTACCCATCCAAAACACAACGTACGTAAATTATACCATGCAACTTTAGACAATAAGTTAGCATTAAAAGATTTAGAGAAATTAAGAGGTGAGGTCATTATAGAAGGGAGAAAAGTATTTATTGATGCGGTTTCATATGTAGATGGGCAACCAAAAAATGAAGTTGGAATTGAAATTCATTCGGGAAGAAACCGAATTGTTCGTAAAATATTTGAGCATGTTGGATACAAAGTAACAAAACTAGACCGAGTAATTTTTGCCGAATTGACAAAGAAAAACTTGCCAAGAGGAAGATGGAGAGCGTTGACAGCAATGGAAGTTAGTAAGCTCCAAATGTTGCAATAAGAGTCCTCAGGCTTCTAATAAATAAAAAACCCAAACAAAGCTGTTTGGGTTTTTTTTGTGGTCAATCTAAAATCTTATTTTTCATTCACTTTGTATTTTTTAAGATTGCCCTCAAGAACAAAAAAATAAAGATCCTGAGAGATCAAACCCCACAGATACAAAATATTGTCAGACAGGAAATTATGGAGATTGTTATAGCAGCTGTCAAATTGGAATAGCATCTTCCACGATGGATGACAAAACGCACAACTTATAAATAATTACCGCTTCCAAGTACCTCCATAGGTATAGTTAGGATTGTCCTTTTTAACGTCTATAAGACACTCTTTACAAACAAACACCCATTCTTTTGGGTTTTTATATTGTATACGGTACATGGTAGAAAAATCTACCTTACAAACTTCACAATGTTTTATTCGTTGTTTCATGCTTCACTTAGGTAATCAGTAACCTAATTTTAGGTTACTAATATAATCAGTTTGTAAGTATTTTTTTATTCCTCTCGAGCAATCTTTGGAGCAACCGGTATTCTTGCCATATTAGCTTAGATCATTTAATTTAAGAAATATGTATAAGGTTCTTAGGTCAACAAAGTCTGACGTTCGGTTTAGTTTGAAACATTCCAAGAAGCATTTGTCATCAAATTTGTATAAAAAATTAATTTTTTATGGTTCTCCTTTGGTGGCGTGAGTTGATGGTTGGGTTTTGTGATAAAATTGAATATTAAAATATATGCGAAATTATGATGTCGTATATATTTTTAAAAATATTTTGAATTAAATCATTATTTTGCTTTTTTAAAATTAATATTGTTAACTGAGGGAAAAATAATTTTCTTCTTTTTATAACAAGCACGGTTTCTACACAAACCATTCCGACGTAGGAAATTGTTCTTGCTGGTCAAAAATCTATAAATTTAGTAATTTAGTTCATGAAGTATTTAGTCCCCCACATATTATTTTTAGTGTTATTAATACCTAATTTTTACTCACAGAATAGAACGTTACAAAAAGATGGAAAACACTTTTTATTTTCATTCAAAGAAGATTCTTATTTAGTGTCTGGTGATTCTTTGTTTTGTATAACAAAAGAAAAAGAAGGGTTCCCCAAGCCACATCAACTTAATTTAGTTAATTATAAATTTGTTGCCAATGATTCTTTAGGTTACATAAAAAATAGGTCTAGTGGAATCGTTTATTCTTTTGATGGGAGTGAGTTTAAAAGATTAGATAAATCATTTGCATACCAGTCTCATAATTTTAGTTTTTCATTTCTGTACAAAAATAATCTGATGGATTTTGGTGGTTATGGTCTTCATACCTTTAAGAATAACATCATTTATTTTGATGCGGAGAAGAAGGAAACAGAACTTTATCCACAAGTTTCTTCTTATAATGACTCTCCCAACCCTAGACATAAAATTATTGGGCAATTTAGAGGAAATCATCTTTATATTGGTCCTGGTTATGGAGTTCTTAATGAACAAGAATTTCCTCTTAAGAATCTAAGTTTTATAAATGATTATTGGAAGTTTTCTTTTAATGATTCTCGTTGGGTAAAACTTGGAAAAGGATCTCTTAATATAACTTTTCCTTTTTATATTTCTATTGAAAATTTTAACCAAAATACGTTGGTAATTGCAGAAGATGGTGTCTTTGAATGTGATATAAAAAATAATACTTTGATTACGTATCCTAAAGCAAAGTTAAGCGTAACAAGAACATTAAATAGATCCTTCGATGAATATAAAGTAACTTATAATAAACTTGAAAATAAATTTTATTTTATAATCAATAAGACAAATGGAGTAACAGAACTAGTAAGTTTAAGTAAAGAAAGCTTTTTAGGTACCGAAAAAGTATATTCTAATTTGTATCAGACAAGATCTTATATCTGGTTAATCGTTTTAAGTCTATTAGGACTATTTGCTTTGATATTTTTTTACTTTTCTTCAAAAAAGACTCCGTTACAAGTTATATCCAAAAATTTATTAAATATACGAGAAGAAATAAAACTAGAAGATTTTAAAATTTTAAAGAGACTCATAGAAGCATCGCCAAATTATATTAATTATTCAGAATTGTTAGATGTTTTTGCAGAACATTATAGTTATGAGTCAAAGAAGAAAAAAACACGCCAATCCATTCTGTATTTAGAGGAATATTTAGCTCAAAAAATTAAATTAAAATTACCTGTCTTTGAGTTTCGAAGAAATGTAGAAGATCGTAGAGAAAAACAAATTAAATTAAAATAACAATTTATCAACTGTATAGAAAATAGGGTTTTGTAAATCTCACGAAATAACTTTTTAATTTAATACAAGTATATGTTAAATTTATCCTGTTTGTAGGAAGATATCGTTGGGGTAACTAATCGATTTAGAATCATTTAAATAAAAATTTCACAGTTGCCAATAGTATTGATTACACTATAATAAAATTATCTTTTATCCTTTTTATTGAGAGTTCATATTTCAGATAGAAAAGAATTTTTAAAAGTAGATGATGTGAGAGTCGTGATGTTTATGAAAACATTACACAAAACCATTTCGTAGAAATAAAAAAATCGATTATACTTTTAAGTATAATCGATTTTTTATTTAAAAAGTTAAATCTACTTTTTATAAAAGAAATTTAATTATCTTGAATAAGAAATTCCTTTCCGTTCTGCAACAAAATTTTCTTTTGTTTTTCCGTTCTAAAGTTAGAGTATTTAGCACCATACCCTTCAACATCTACTTTAAATTTTTTAAAAATTATGTAGTTTTTTACTGTAGTAGTGTAATTTGCATCTACAATAACATCATCGTTATTCTTTTTAAGTGCCTTATATGCTGCTGCACTTCTAGTTTTAGACTCACCTCCATTATAAATCCAATTAAAAGGATTTAAAAGACTTAATACAGAAGTAGTCAAATCTTTTTGATCATCAAAATCTACATCAGCGTAAACTTGATCTCCACTTAATCTGAAGAATAAAAAATAAGTTGACTCACTACTTCCTTTAATTTTAGATTCCTCATTAACATTAATGTCTGCCTTTATAGGGTCTAAATCGACACTTTTAGAGTTAACTGGAGATGAATCAAAAGCAGTTTGCGTTGATGAACAGCTTGCAAGTAAAATTGCGATTAAAGATACTGTAAAAATTTTTTTCATTTTTTTCATTTTTTGAATTAATTATAGAAATCGAAATTAAATAATCAAAAGACTATTCATTACGAATTTTATGTACTACCGTAGTTAACCCCTATTTTTAGTTGATATTTTTTCTAATTCAGTATGATGAGTTATTGTAGATTTCCTTTTTATAAACCACTGTTTATGAGGGTGAAATAAGGCGTTATTAATTTCAGCAAGATCCTATTTTTAGTGTTTTCTAATAAATTAATAGAATTCCTAAAATAGAGCTAGCGACATTTGTTATTGCAGAAGGTAACGTTTGATAATGTGATAAAAAAAATAATACTTTAAATATTTCCTAACTAAAAGTTAAACGTAAAAAGAATATTAAATCAAGGGGGGATAATTGATAAATCAATTCAGGGAGTTGAAAACTCTATTTTAGAGTTTATGGATTTAGATAATGATGGAGATTATGATTTACTTTAAGGACAGAGTGGCTCTCAACCAAAAGTTTACTCATTTAACAATAATCTTTTATCTATTAATAACTCCTATGATTTAAATAATGCTATGGAGGATATACAGGTGGGGGATCTAAATTTAGATGGTAATTTTGATATTGTAGGAAAGCAGGATGCAAATCAAAATATTGTTTACTTGTCTAAAATAGAATCTTCGAATACTTCTTTTAACTCCAATAATTTTAACACAAATTCCCTTTTCGGAAGAAAACAACTTTTAGCAGATTTAAATAATGATGGTAATTTGGATATTATAAACTTCGGTTTAGATGATAGAAATGAGTTTTTAGCAAATTTCACACTTTTTTCAAGTTATTATGATTCAGAAAACAATACATATATAACGAATGACTTGTCAGATAATTTTAGTGTTATCAGTAAAATGTTTTCACCATCATTTGACATAGGAGATTTTGATAATGATCAGGATTTGGATGTTGTTATTAGTGGGGATTTAATATTCGGTGAAAATATTACAAAAATCTTTGAAAATACAACAGAAGCCGGTTCTCAAGATATTTCTTTTCAGGAATATTCTTCTGCTAACTTACCAGGAGTAAAAGATGGATCTACAACATTTATAGATTATGATTCAGACGGTGAAGGAGATTTATTACTTTCTGGTTATGACAATCTTGGGAATAGAATTTTTTCTATATACGAGAATGTTGAGTCAGGTCCTTGGCCAGAAGTTGAAACTAATTTACCTGAAATGTCTGATACAGAGTTAGATTTTGGAGATTTTAATGGAGATGGACTTAGTGATTTATTAATTTCAGGAACTAATTCAAATAATGAAAAAATCACACAACTTATGGAATACGAAGAAGGTGTAGGTTTTGTTCAAAGTGATTATGATTTAAGTGAATTCAGTAGTGCAAAATTTGCATTTGGAGATTTGGATGGTGATAATGATTTAGATTTTGTTATTGCAGGAACAAGCGCAATTACAAATCAATCTTTAATGCGTGTTTTTTTAAATTATAGATCAGATTCTTATGCTGTTTTAAATAGTACTAATCAAAGTAAAACTTCTTCAAGTGTCGATTATAAAAAGAATAACGTTGTAAATAATTTATTTAATGTGCCACCTTCTCAACCTTCAGATGTTGATATTAAATTAGTTCGTGAGAATTCAGAAGGAAAAGCAATATTTAATATTTCTTGGACTCCATCAACAGATGATAATACACCTTCTAATGCTATTTCATATGCTTTAAAAATAGGAACTTCACCTGGTGCAGAAGATATAATTTCTTCAGGTGCTTTACAAAATGGATATAGAAAAGTTGCAGGTAATGGTAACGCAGAGTTTAATAAATCTTGGAATATTGTTCTTGCTCCAGGTAATTATTATGCATCAGTTCAGTCTATTGATGCATCGTTTGTTGGTTCTGAGTTTTCAGATGATGTAATGTTTAGCGTAAACTCTGATAATACTTTAAGTATTGATGATCAATTTGCAGATTTAATTTCAATTTTTCCAAACCCGACAAAGTCAATTGTCAATATATCTGTTTCAAATGAACATCAAATAAAAGACTTAAAACTCTATGACCTTTTAGGGAAGTCATATTTGTTTAAAACTGATAGTGAAACATTTTTAGATATGGGTAATTTGTCAAAAGGAGTTTATATACTTGAATTGATTTTTGAAAATGGTAAAAAAATGACTCAAAAAATTATTAAAAATTAAATCTACTTAGTACCTTAAAAGTAAATAAAAATCGACTAGTTTACAAAACCTCCTTTAATTTTAAGGGAGGTTTTCTTTTTTATGTTAATAGATTTTCACTTAACTCACCAAGTAACTTAACTTAAAAATATAACCACTTTATAATTATCTTTTTATACGTCCCGAGCAACCTCTCGAGCAACCCTAAAAACCAAAAAACCCGTAAATCATTGTTTGTAAATGAGTTACGGGATAATTTTGTGGTACCTCCAGGAAGAAATTACTTTATTTCATTTAATCTTAAAAACATCTAAATCATTAAAAATTAATGATATAACATCATTTTTGTTATAAAGATATAAAATGAAATAAAGAGAAATAAACTACAAATAACTAAACTGCGCACACCTTTGAGCACACCCTTTATGCGCTGTATATTAGCTGTATGAAGAAAATAATTAAACCACAATTAGGAACTGTAAGGTATAATTTGAAGGAATCCAAAGAGTCATTAAAACAAAGTAGAAAAGAAAGTCCAATTTCATTATGGTTTTCCTATGGGAAACGACAAAGATTAAGATATTCAATTGGAATATCAGTAGGTTATGCAGATTGGGATTTTGAAAGACAAAGGGTTAGAAGAAATCGAAGTCTTATAATTAATTCAGCAACAGTTAATAGATACCTTGACAAGTTACAGAATGAACTCATTCACGATCATTCGGAATTAGTATTGGAGGGAAAAGAAGTCAATAATGAAGTTTTAAGATCTATTCTCGATAGGTTGACAAATCGAAATATTGAATTAGAAGTAAAAGTAATTCAAGATGATTTTTTTGTTTTTGCAGATGAGTTCATCGAGGAGAAGAGGGGTAGTATTGAAAATGTTATTTTACTGTTGTATAAACAGTCCTTAAAGAAACTTAAATTGTTTTCAGATTCAACAACATCAATTGATTTCACATCTTTCACAAGACCTATTTTAAACCACTTTAAGAGGTTTTTGTAGTTTTAGAGTGTTCTTTGAGATGTTTGTTATCAGATGAGTTTGTGAAACAGTTTGGGTAAAAAGGTTTTTCTTTATATAAGAGATTAAGAATAGTACTTTTTACCCACTTTTTTTAACAAACTTAAGTAATTAAGAACTCTACAAGTTTTCCATATAAAGCTCTAATAGGTAGTTTAGAAAACCCTTGTTTTACCTGCAGCAACATACGTAGATAATATTAGTAATCTATTTTTTATAACCTTGTAAGGTTAAATTTTAAATTGTTATTATTGCATAAATAAATTTTTTTAAATTGGCTAAACAAGTAATTTCTTTATTGATAATTGTATTTTTTCTTTCTTGTAACGAAAGAAGAACACAACAAACAAAAAATCCAAAAGGTATGGTTTGGGTTGAAGGTAAAACGTTTATACAAGGGGCAAAAATAACTGACAGATTTGCAATGCAAAGAGAAAAACCTGCTCATAAAGTTACTGTTGATGGTTTTTATATAGATGTTACTGAAGTTACTAACAAGCAATTCAAAAAATTTGTTGAAGCCACAAAGTATATAACTATTGCTGAAAGAAAAGTTGATTGGGAAGAAATGAAAATACAATTACCTGTGAATGCTCAAAAACCACATGATTCCATTTTACAACCAGGAAGTTTAATTTTTAACAAAAGTTTGAATGCTGTTGTAAATATGAACAATTACAATCAATGGTGGGTATGGAAAATTGGTGCAAATTGGAGGCATCCTTCTGGACCAAAATCTTCTATAGAAGGAAAAGATAATTACCCAGTGGTACATATTGCTTATGAAGATGCTTTAGCTTATTGTAAGTGGGCAAATAGACGTTTACCTACAGAAGCAGAATGGGAAGCAGCTGCTCAAGGAACTCAAAAAGATGCTATTTTCACTTGGGGTAATGATTATGAAGTTTTAAATCTTAAATCGAATACTTGGCAAGGAGTTTTTCCTACAAAAAATGAATCTAAAGATGGTTTTGAGTTTATTTCCCCTGTAAAATCCTATGTTTCAAATAGTATTGGTCTATATGATATGGCAGGAAATGTTTGGGAGATTACATCAGATTTATTTAATGTAGACTATTATAAACAACTTAACACTTCTGAACCAATTAAAAATCCAAAAGGAGCAAAAGAATCTTATAGTCCAAGTAATCCTTACCAAGTAGAACATGTCATGAAAGGTGGGTCTTTTTTATGTCATGAATCGTATTGTGCTAGCTTTAGAATTTCAGCTAAAATGGGTGTAGCTGAAGATTCTGGTTCTGACCATGTGGGCTTTAGAACTGTTGTAACTCCACAGATGCTTCAAAAATAGTAAACAAAATTTATTATAATATTCTCTTGCGTCATCATTATAATGAAAGCAAGATAGTACAGGATATTAAAATATTGTTGCCTATTTATATTTACTCTTTTAAATGATAAATTAATATATGCTTAAAACAATAGTGTTAACAGGTGCAGGTGGCGTACTTTGCAGTGCAATGGCAAAAGCGCTTGCAAAACAAGGAAATAAAATCGCTGTTTTAGATTTGAGAAAAGAAGCAGCAGACAAAGTAGCAAACGAGATTAAAGATACAGGAGGAGAAGCAATAGGTGTTACTGCAAACGTATTAGAAAAAGAGTCTTTAGAAAAAGCAAAGGAGGTTGTAAATAAAGCTTTTGGAAAAGTAGATATTTTAATTAATGGTGCTGGAGGCAATCATCCATTAGGAACAACTTCTAATCCATTTTTTGCAATGGAAGATTTAAAAAATACTACAGAAGGTTTTAAATCTTTTTTCGATTTAGACCCAAAAGGGATTGAATTTACCTTCAATTTAAACTTTTTAGGAACCTTAATTCCCACACAAGTTTTTGCAACAGATATGGTGGGGCGTGAAGGATGTTCAATTCTAAATATATCTTCAATGAATGCATTTACACCATTGACTAAAATACCAGCTTATAGTGGTGCAAAAGCTGCAATTTCTAATTTTACTCAGTGGTTGGCAGTTCATTTTTCTAAGGTAGGAATTCGTGTAAACGCTTTAGCTCCAGGTTTTTTCTTAACCGATCAAAACAGAACTTTATTAATCAATGAAGATGGAGGTTTAACACAAAGAGGGCAACAAATTATTGACCAAACACCAATGAATAGATATGGAACTCCAGATGATTTAATTAGTGCGACATTATTTTTATGTGATGGTGCATCAGCTTTTGTAACAGGAATCGTGATTCCTATTGATGGTGGTTTTGCAGCTTATAGTGGTGTTTAAAAATAATAAAATGAAACAAAATTTAGAACAAACTTGGCGTTGGTATGGACCCAATGATCCAGTTTCTTTATCAGATATAAAACAATCAGGAGCAACAGGAATTGTTTCAGCATTGCATCACATTCCAAATGGAGAGGTTTGGGAGGTTGAAGAAATTCAAAAAAGAAAGGATATTATTGAGAATGTTGGATTGTCATGGTCTGTCGTAGAGTCTGTGCCAATTCATGAAAATATAAAAACCAAATCTGGAGATTATCAAAAATATATAGAAAATTACAAACAAACACTTTTAAATTTAGGTGAATGTGGAATTGATATTGTCTGTTATAACTTTATGCCAGTTTTAGATTGGACACGAACTAATTTGGATTATGAAGTTTCTGATCAATCTACAGCATTGCGTTTTGAGGCAGCAGCTTTTGCTGCTTTTGAGCTGTATTTATTAAAAAGACCAGGAGCAGAAAATGAATATTCTGATGAACAAAAACAAAAAGCTTCAGATTTTCTTAAAAATGCATCAGAAGAAGAGCAAACTAAATTAATTAGAAATATTATAGCAGGTTTACCAGGAGCAGAAGAAGGTTATTCTTTAGAAGAATTCAATACCATTTTGGCTACTTATAAATATGTAGGGACAAAAGAATTAAAAGCGAATTTATTCTCGTTTTTGACAGAAATAATTCCTTCAGCAGAACAAGCTGGGGTTTTAATGTGTATCCATCCTGATGATCCACCTTTTCCTATTTTAGGATTACCAAGAGTCGTTTCCTCAGAACAAGATATAGAAGATATTTACAATGCTGTAAAATCTCCAAACAATGGATTAACTTTTTGCACGGGGTCTTTTGGTGTAAGAGCAGATAATGATTTATCAGGAATGGTAGAGCGCTTAGGAGATAGAATTCACTTTATCCATTTGCGTGCTACAAAACGAGATTCAGAAGGAAATTTCCACGAAGCAGATCATTTAGAAGGCGATGTAGATATGTATGCTGTAATGAAAGCATTAATTTTAGAGCAACAGAAAAGAATTTCGGCAGGAAGGCAAGACTTAAGAATGCCTTTTAGACCAGATCATGGTCATAAAATGCTAGACGATTTAAAAAAGAGAACCAACCCAGGATATTCTGGGATAGGACGTTTACGTGGTTTAGCAGAATTACGAGGCTTAGAACTAGGAATAAGACGTTCATTATAAATAACTATTAAATTAAAAGATAAAATGGCAACAACTTTCGAAACAAGATATGCTTCAAGTCCGCAAGCAGTAAAAAAATACGATACACAAGAATTAAGAGACGAATTTTTAATTCCTGATTTAATGATTGCTGGAGAAATTAAATGGGTTTACACGCATTATGATAGATATATTGCTGGAGGAGCAACACCAACAACATCAGATTTAGTTTTAGAAACTATAGATCCTTTAAAATCTGACTTTTTTCTAGAAAGAAGGGAGTTAGGAATTATTAATGCAGGTGCTGAAGGAACTATTTTGGTTGATGGAACTGCCTATAAAATGGGACATAAAGACGCATTATATATTGGTTCTGGAACTAAAGAAGTTGTTTTTAAAAGTAGTGATAAAAATAGCCCAGCAAAATTTTATATGAATTCTGCACCAGCTCATAAAAGTTATCCAACAAAACATGTTACAAAATCGGAAGCGAATAAAATTGAATTAGGAAGTTTAGAAACAGCAAATCATAGAACTGTAAATCAAATGATTATTGGCGGAATTGTAAATACTTGTCAATTACAAATGGGAATGACAGAGTTAAAAACAGGTTCTGTTTGGAATACAATGCCAGCTCACGTGCACGATAGAAGAATGGAAATTTATTATTATTTAGATATTCCACAAGAACAAGCAGTTTGTCATTTTATGGGTCAACCACAAGAAACACGTCATATTTGGATGAACAATGATCAAGCAGTTATTTCACCACCTTGGTCTATTCACTCCGGTTCGGGTACATCAAATTATACATTTATTTGGGGAATGTCTGGAGAAAATTTAGATTATAATGATATGGATGTTGCAAAAATTACAGATTTAAGATAATAAAAAATGTCACAAACATTATTTGATATACAAGGAAAAGTTGCCTTAGTAACAGGTTCTACCCACGGTTTAGGAATGGCAATGGCAATGGGTTTAGGAAAAGCTGGAGCTACTATTATTGTGAACGGAAACTCATCACAAGAAAAAATTGACAGTGCTGTTGCTGAATACAGAAAAGCAGGAATTACTGCTGTTGGTTATAAATTTAATGTAGCTGATGAATTACAAGTAATTGAAGCAATTAAAAAAATTGAAACAGAAGTTGGAGTTATTGATATTTTGGTAAACAATGCAGGAATTATTAAAAGAACTCCTTTGGTTGATATGGAAGTTGCAGATTTTAAGCAAGTAGTAGATATAGATTTAATCAGTCCTTTTATTGTGTCTAAACATGTTGTTCGTGGAATGATGGAAAGAAAACAAGGAAAAATTATTAATATTTGTTCAATGATGAGCGAATTAGGTAGAAATACTGTTGGTGCTTATGCTGCTGCAAAAGGTGGTTTGGTAATGCTAACAAAAAACATGGCTACTGAATGGGCACGTTTTAATATTCAAATTAATGGAATTGGACCTGGTTATTTTGCAACAAGTCAAACGGAACCAATAAGAGTCGATGGACATCCTTTTAATGATTTTATTGTGAATAGAACACCTGCAAAAAAATGGGGAAATCCAGATGATTTAGCAGGAGCAGCCATTTTTTTGGCATCTAAAGCAAGTGATTTTGTAAACGGGCATATTTTATATGTTGATGGAGGAATTTTAGCAACAATAGGAAAACCTTCAAATGAAGAATAAATAACAGTTTTTAAGTGGTTATTATGATTAAAATTAAAAATATATGAATCTTGTAAGTTTAATTAAAGACAGATGATTTAAATATTCAAAAAGATATAATTTCTAAAATCAGGGATTTAATAAATTTTTAAAATTTAGAAACAGGAGAAAAGTTGCCTTCAGAAAGAAAACTTTCAGATATGTTTGGTATTTCTAGAGCGAGTATTAGAGAAGCAATACAAAAACTAGAATATTATGGCATTTTAAAGTCCGTTCCTCAAAGTGGGACATTTATTGCTAATATTGGTGTTATTGCTATAAATGGTATTATAAAAAGTATTTTACGTTTAGAAGACCCAAATTTTAAATCATTAGTAGAAACAAAAATTTTATTAGAATTAAATACTACAAGTTTGGCAGCACAAAAAAGTACTCATGAAGATTTAGAAGAAATAGAGGTTGCCTTACAAGCGTATATAAATAAAGTGCAAAAAAAAAGAATATGCTTTACAAGAAGACTTGCTTTTTCACTTGGCAATAGCCAAAGCAAGTGGTAATAGTACAATGAATAGATTAATGATGATGATTACAACAGAAATTATTTCAAATTTTGAAAAATACTACATTTGTGATGAAGATTTATTTCAAAATAGGTATTAAAGATCATCAGGCAATTTTTGAAGCAATTAAGAATCAGGATTCAATATTAGCACAAGAAAAAATGAAAGAACATTTTAAGTTTCTTTATGAATATTGCTATAGTTAAAATAAAAATCAAGTTGCTAAATGTGGTGCTTGTAAAAATTTGAATAAATGAAAAAAATACTAATCTTTTTTCTCTCAATTATTTTTTTTATTAACTGTGATAAAAAAACAGAATTAATTTCGACAATTGAAGTTAAAAACACGTTAAATATTGATAGAGAATTTGAAACTGTTGGAGTTGATATATATAAAGTTAATATATCAAAAGATTTTTCGTTCGTCATTCTTGACGAAAATACAAATGAGGAAATTATTTCTCAAGTTGTAGATACGAATTCAGATGGGGAAAATGATATAATTCTTTTTCAACCTAAAATAAAAGCAAATTCAACTAAGAGATATACGTTATCAATTTCAGATAAAAAAAGAGATTCAGTTGTTAATTTCTGTTATTCTCGTTTTGTACCAGAAAGAACAGATGATTATACTTGGGAAAATAATAGGGTTGCTTTTAGAACTTTTGGTCCAGTAGCTCAAAAAATGGTGGAAGATGGCGTAAAAGGAGGAACGTTATCAAGTGGAATTGATACGTGGCTAAAACGTGTAGAGTACCCAATTATTAATAAATGGTACAAAAGGAATGATGCTAAAAAAGGAGCCTATCATAAGGATCATGGAGAAGGTTTAGATAATTTTCACGTAGGTGTAAGTCGTGGAGTTGGTGGCACTGCCGTAAAAGTTGATACTTCTTATCATTTTTCTAAAAATTATACATCTTATAAAACTATTACAACCGGTCCAGTTAGAACTAGTTTTACATTAACCTATGCAACTTGGGATGCTAATGGAAAACAAATTGAAGAAACCAAACATATTTCTTTAGATTATGGTCAAAACTTAACACGTTTTGAGATTGACGTAAAAGGAACAGAAACCATTTCATCAGGAATAACCTTGCACGATAAAAAAGGTGTTACTAACCAAAGTGATGCTAATTTTTGGATTAGTCATTGGGAAGCTTTGGATGACTCTGAAGTAGGTACAGGAATTGTTACTACAAAACCATATTTTTTAGACTCAGAAAAATATCTTACTTCTAAAAAAGATGAAAGTAATCACTTTTTACATCTAAATGTGGTTGATGGTAAGGTAATTTTCTATAGTGGTTTTGGATGGGAAAAAAGCAAACAATTTAATACAAAACAAGAGTGGGAAAACTATTTGACTGATTTTTCGAAAAAAATAAATACGCCATTAATAGTTACCAAAAATTAATTCCACCTTAACAATGAATAAACAGTATTTTTTTCAATCCATATTCGTTTTAACAATTTCGTTATTCCTTTTTGGTTGTCAATCAGAATCATCAATAAAAACCTTACGATTAGCACACACTTTAGATACACAACACCCAGTGCATAAAGCTATGGTGATTCTAGGTGAAGAGTTAGAGAAACAATCACAAGGGAAATTAAAATTAAATATTTATCCAAGTGGTCAATTAGGAGGAGAAAGAGAATGTTTAGAGTTGTTACAAATTGGAAGTTTAGATATAACCAAAGTTTCTGCTGCAGTTTTAGAAAATTTTATCCCAGAATATAAAGTTTTTAGTGTGCCATATATGTTTAGAGACAAAGCACATACGTTTAGTGTTTTTGACAGTGAAATAGGAGAAATTTTATTGTTGAAAGGAGAAAAATTTAGACTTCGTGGATTAACATTTTATGATGCTGGTAGTAGAAGCTTTTATATGAAAGAAGCACCTATAAAATCGCCATCAGATTTGGTAGGGAAAAAAATTAGAGTCCAAAAAAGTAATATGGCTGTTACTATGGTGAATGATTTAGGTGGTTCACCAACTCCAATTTCTTGGGGGGAATTATATACAGCTTTGCAACAAGGAGTAGTTGATGGGGCAGAAAATAATCCGCCAAGTTTTTACACTTCCAAACATTATGAAGTTTGTAAGTTTTATTCTTTAGATGAGCACACAGCTGTACCAGATGTTTTGTTGATTGGAACAGATACTTGGTCTAGATTAAATGAACAAGAGAAATCTTGGGTAAAAGCAGCAGTAAAAGTAAGTACAATAGCCCAGAGAAAGTTATGGGCAGCTTCAGAAACTGCATCTATAAAAGCAGTAAAAAAAGCAGGTGTTCAAGTATTTTATCCAGATAAAAAACCTTTTGAAGAACAAACCAAAGGTATTTTAGAACTATTTGATGGAAATGAAGAATTGAAATCTTTAATCACTTCTATAAAAAAACAACAATAATGAGAGCAAAAATTGATAGTATTTTAGAAAAATTGGTTCTTTCTATATTAGTGTTAATGCTAGTAAGTGTAGTTTGGCAAGTGTTTTCGAGATTTGTTTTACAATCACCAAGTACCATTACAGATGAAATATCAAGTTTCTCATTAATTTGGGTTGGTTTGTTAGGGGCAGCTTATGCAGCTGGTAAAAATTTACACTTAGCTATTGATTTAATTCCTGAAGATGTTGTTAAAAAAAGACAAGTTTTATTTAACGGAATTGTTTTTATATCCATATCCTTTTTTGCGTTTACAGTAATGATTATTGGAGGTGCAAGATTATGTCAATTAAGTTTTCAGTTTGGACAAACATCAGCAACTTTAGAAATTCCTTTAGGTTTTATTTACTTAATAGTTCCAATTTCTGGAATTCTAATCTGCTATTACAGCATAGATACTTTTTTGATCTTAAGAAAATTAAATAAAGCATAAATTATGAATTTAGTCGAAGTCCTTATTTTAGTAGTTAGCTTTTTAGTTTTCTTATCATTAAGAGTGCCTATTGCTTTTGCTATTGGTTTAGCAGCATTATTTACTCTTTTAAGCGCAATGCCATTTTTACCATCTGTAACAACATTGGCACAAAGAATGGCAACTTCGTTAGATAGTTTTACCTTGTCTGCAATCCCGTTTTTTATTCTTGCTGGACAAATTATGAATAGAGGAGGAATTGCCGTCCGACTCATAAATTTTGCCAAAGCCATTGTTGGACCTTTACCAGGAGGATTAGCATTCGTTAACATTATTTCTTGTATGTTATTTGGAGCAATCTCTGGTTCTGCAGTAGCAGCAGCTTCGGCAATTGGAGGTTTTATGAATCCGATGATGGAAAAAGATGGTTATGATAAATCATTTAGTGCAGCAGTAAATATTACAAGTGCAACAACAGGGTTAATTATACCACCAAGTAATGTGTTAATTGTATACTCTTTAGCGAGTGGTGGCGTTTCTATTGCAGCTTTATTTATTGCTGGTTATGTGCCAGGATTATTAATTGGTTTGGCATTAATGATTGTTGCTTTAATTTATTCTATTATCAAAAAATATCCAACCGATAAAATGGTTGGTTTTAAAGAATTTTTTAAAAGATTTATAGATGCTTTTCCTAGTTTAATGTTATTGATTGTTGTGATTGGTGGAATTGTTGCTGGAATTTTTACAGCCACAGAAGCCTCTGCAATTGCAGTAATTTACACTTTAGTTTTAGGCTTCTTTTACAAAGAAATTACCATTAAAGATATTTCTCCAATTTTATTAGAAACTATAAAAACATCAGCAATTGTGTTGTTGTTGGTTTCTACATCTATTGCAATGTCTTGGGTGATGAGTTACGAGAACATTCCACAAGAAATTAGTAATACTTTATTAGCAATAAGTGATAACCCTATCGTAATTTTAATCATCATTAATTTAATTTTATTATTTGTGGGTGTTTTTATGGATATGACTCCAGCAGTCTTAATTTTTACACCGATTTTCTTACCAATTGTAACAGAATTAGGTATGAATCCAATTCATTTTGGAATTATAATGATAATGAACTTATGTATTGGATTGTGTACACCACCTGTAGGTTCTGTACTCTTTGTAGGTTGTAGTGTGGCAGATTTAAAAATACAGCAAGTTATAAAACCGCTTTTACCATTATTTTTGGTGATGATAGGTGTCCTGCTTTTAATTACATATTTTCCAGATTTAACACTTTGGTTGCCTAGAGTTTTTGATTTAATCTAAGCAACTAATTTAGTTTTGCATTTTAGAGCAATTTTATTTCTCCATTTTTAAATCACACAGAACAGGCTATTTTATATATGATTTTTAGTGCAATTGCATTTTCTTTTATGGGTTCTGTAGTAAAATATTTTAAGTACATTTAATGTATATCAAGTTGTCTTTTTTAGATCTCTAGGGACTTTGTTATTTACAATTCCTTTAGTTATCAAACAAAAAACACCATTCTTTGGTACCAATAAAAAATGGTTAATCATTAGAGGAATCACAGGTGTTATTTGTTAGTTTGTTTTTTTCAATCATTGCATTATCTAAACATCGGTAAAGCAGTTTCTTTTCGTTATACAGCTCCAATATTTGCAGCTATTTTTGCATTCTTTTTCCTAAAAGAAAAAATAAAACCGATTCAATGGTTATTATTTTTGATTGCCTTTTTAGGAGTATTAATTATCAAAGGTTTTGGAGCATATGTGGAATTGATAGGGCTAATTTTTGTGCTTTTTTCTGCAATTTTTATCGGGATTATTTTTGTGGTCATCCGTAAAATTGGTAACACTGAACATCCACTTGTAATTATAAATTATTTTATGATAATGGCATTTCTTTTTGGTGGATTAATGTGTTTGAAATATTGGGAACTACCAATATTAATGCATTGGATTTTGTTTATTAGTACGGGTGTTTTTGATTATTTTGGACATCTATATATGACCAAAGCTTTTCAAACTGAAGAAACCAATTTAGTAGCCCCTATAAAATATCTAGAAGTAATTTTTACAATTATTATTGGAACCTTTTGGTTTGGAGATATTTATAAAGGATGGACGTTGATGGGGATTTTGCTTATCCTATCAGGATTAATTTACGATATTTATATCAAAAGAAAAACAACCTAATACAAGAATAACTTTAAGCTGTAAAAGTATCTAAGATTTTCATAACTTCAACTCCATCTTTTATTGTGCAAGGGTTTGTAGCTTTTCCTAAAAAATAGTTTACAGTTTGTTCAATTAAAGGTTGTTGTAAGTGTGAAGGGTTTTTAAATGAAAAAACTTTGTCTTTACTAGAAGTATTTAATAAGACTTCTTCACCATAAAAAGAGAAAGTAATTGTGCCATTTTCTCCATAAATTTTACATTCGTCTTTGACATCTTTTTCAGATGCAATAAAATTCCAAATTCCTCTAAATTGAATTCCGTTTTCAAATTCTATAATTCCGTTAACTATATCAGCAACTTTATTATTTTGAGTTGATATAGCATAACCTTGAGCATTTTTGATTTTACCAAAATAGTGAAGCATCAAATCTATTTGATGAGGGCCAATATCGTGAAAATATCCACCACCAGAAATTTCTGGTTTTAATCGCCAATTATCTTCAGTTTTAGTTATAATAACTGGGTTTGATAATTGTAATATTTTAATATCAGCAAAATGTACTTTACCAATACTATTTGCTTCTATCAACTCTTTTACTTTTTGAAAAGCAGGTAAGTTTCTTCTATAATGTGCTACAACTATTTTGTTATTACCTGTAACATTTTTTTTTAGTTGTTTAGCTTCATAAGCATTTATAGTCATTGGCTTCTCTAGGTAGACAAACTTATTGGCAACCAAACATTTTCTTGCAATTTCTAAATGTGTAGATGGTGGAGTAGCAATATAAAGTGCATTAATCTCTGGGTGATTGATGATATCATCAACAGTATCATAAAAAAATGGTACTTGGTGTCTTTTAGCAAAATCTTTAGCTTTTACAGTGTTTCTTCTCATTACAGCCACCAATTCAGAGTTGGCAACTTTTTGAAAAGCAGGACCACTTTTTACTTCAGCAACATCACCACAACCTATAATTCCCCATTTTATGATTTCCATTTTATTTGAAATTAAAATAGTTTTTAGCATTATTGTAGCAAATATCGCTAACAATTTTTCCTAAAAACTCTTCATCATTAGGTAATTCTCCATTTTCAACATCAGTACCTATTATATTGCAAAGAATACGCCTAAAATACTCGTGCCTAGGAAAAGATAAGAAACTTCTTGAATCTGTTAACATCCCAACGAAACAGCTCAACAAGCCTAAGTTAGAAAGTACATTTATTTGTTTTTCCATTCCATCTTTTTGATCTAAAAACCACCAAGCTGCACCATATTGCATTTTTCCCTTAATAGTACCATCGTTAAAATTACCAACCATAGTTGCAAAAACCTCACTATCCGCAGGGTTTAAATTGTAAACAATGGTTTTTGCCAATTGGTTTGTACTGTCTAAAGTATTTAAAACTCCACTTAATGCTTTGGCTTGAGGAAAATCTCCAATAGAATCAAAGCCAGTATCAGGACCTAATTCATCAAGTAATCTTTTATTATTATTTCTGATAGCTCCTAAATGGAACTGTTGTGTCCAACCAATTTTATGATATATTTTGCACAACTCAATTACTGTTTTGAATTTAAAGAAAGCTACTTCATCATCAGTTAAACTTTGATTGTCTTTAACTTTATCAAAAAGCAATTTGATATCATAGATGTCTTTTTCAAAAAAATAAAGTTTTTCAAAACCGTGATCAGATAACCTTCCTCCATTTTCATTAAAGAAATGAATTCTTTTTTCTAAGACTTTTAATAAATCATCATAATTATGAATTGAAATATTAGAAACAGTTTCAAGTTTTGTTAAATACGCATTATAAGAAGTTGTATTTTCAACAGCAAATGATTGATCTGGTCTAAAAGTTGGAAATGTTTTTACTTTAGATAAATCTTTTTGAATTGCAATATGATATTCTAAAGAATCAACAGGATCGTCTGTAGTGCATAAACTTTCTACATTCTGTAGTTTTAATAATCCATTAGCAGAGTGTGATTTTTGCTGTAAAATTTTTAAAGTTTCCTCATAAATTTCTTCTGCATTTTCTGGTGTTAAAATTTTATCAATATTAAAGTAAGCTTTTAATTCTAATGCAGTCCAGTGAAACAAAGGGTTTTTTATAGTGTAAGGCACTACTTCTGCCCATTTTAGAAATTTTTCTTTATCAGTTGCATTACCAGTAATGTATTTTTCATCAATTCCAAATGCACGCATTGCCCGCCACTTATAATGATCTCCATACAGCCATACTTGAGTAATGTTTTCAAATTGAGTATTTTGATTTATCTGTTTAGCAGAGAGGTGATTGTGATAATCAATTATTGGTAGTTTTTTTGCATAATTGTGAAATAACTTTTTTGCAAAATCATTTTGAAGTAAGAAGTCATTTGTTAGAAATGTGTTCATTATTTTAAATCTTTAAAATTAAAGCAAATATAAGGTCAATTGCTATTTTTACATATATTAGGGTATTAATTAATATTTATTATAAATAGAATAAAATAATATATATATCAGTATTGTACAGGATACACAATTTATAGATGTTTTTTATAATTGTATTATATTTATTTTGTATGTTTTAACAACGTAGTTAACCAGTAAAATAATTTATTTTAAATTGAATTTAAAAATGAAAAAAACTTTTAAAAAACGAGGCACCTCATTGAGGTTAACCTTTGTACTTACCCTCACGCTTTCAGTTTTTGCAAATTTTAATTTATTAGCTCAAGAGAAAGTAACTGGTAAAGTTTCAGATAAAAATGGATACCTTCTGCCACAGGTAAGTGTTTTGCAAAAAGGAACTCAAAATGGTGTTAGTTCAGATTTTGATGGTAATTATTCAATAGAATTGACTTTAGGTCAAAAAGTATTGATTTTTTCTTATTTAGGTTACAAGACAGTAGAGATTCCCATAAATGATAAGAAAGTAATTGATGTGATTTTAACAGAAGAGGCTGAAAGTTTAGGGGAAATTGTTATCATAGGTTACGGTACTAAGAAAAAAGAAAGTGTTGTGGCCGCTATTACTCAGATGAAAGGTGAAGATTTAGTCGAAAGGGCACTTGGTACACCTAATCTTGAACAAGCGTTGCAAGGTAATTTGCCAGGTGTTACTGCTATACAAGGTAGTGGAGTTCCTGGTGAAGATAATATTAGGATTTTTATTCGTGGTCGAAGTTCTTGGAATGGTAATGGTGATCCTCTTGTGCTAGTAGATGGAGTTAAGAGGTCGATGAATGATGTAGATATGAACGATGTTGAAAATATATCTGTGCTTAAAGATGCTTCTGCTACAGCAGTGTTTGGTGTAGAAGGTGCAAATGGGGTGATATTAATTACTACCAAGAGAGGTCAAACAGGAAAAGCACAGCTTTCACTAAGTGTTAATTCAACTACTAAAATGGTTTCGCAACTACCACAAAAGTTAAATTCTTATGATGCTTTATTACAAGCAAATAGTGCTATTCTAAGAGGGATAGCTGTTTCACCTAATACATGGAATAATTATACGCCATTAAGTATTGTCGATAGATATCTTAACCCTTCTAGTTTAGAAGAAAGCTATATTTATCCAAATGTTAATTGGGAAGATGAGTTGTTAAAAGACTTTGCACAAGATTATAGAGTTAATTTGTCTGTACGAGGTGGTAATAAAACGGCTAAATATTTTGGTAGTTTAGCTTACCAAACAGTAGAAGATATTTTTGATGGAGGAAAATACGATAGTGGAAGAGGCTATTTAGGTGAGTATCGATATGATAGATTTAATTTTAGAAGTAACATAGATTTTAATATTACAAATACTACTGAGTTGTCAGTTAATTTAGCCGGTTTTTATGGTGTTAGAGAAAACCCTGGTAGCTTAGGTAATGTAACTAACGGGCTATACTTAATAGCGCCTAGTCTTTACACGCCAGTATATCCAGATGGGTTGTATGGACAACCTTTTAGTTATTTTAATGTATACAATAATCCTTTTGAGCAATTACAGGGTAAAGGTTATGACACGTTTAGACAATTTCAAGTCAATACAGATTTTATACTAAAACAAAAATTAGATTTTATTACTGAAGGCTTGTCTTTTCAAGGACGTTTTTCGTTGGATAATAATATGAGGAGTAAACAAGAACTAAATGATGGAGGTGTAATTTATAGGGTTTTCGATGGTGATCAAGAGATTTTACTTATTCCAGATAACAACACGCAATTTGGTTATGTGCAACCAGCATGGTCTTTAGAAGGTTCAGAAGTAGAGGAAAATCAACGAAGTCGAAGAATAGTTTATGATGCTTCATTGAATTATAATAGAACTTTTAACGAAAAGCATAACATAACGGGTTTGTTTTTGGTGAGAAGACAGGAGAGTACAAGAGGTACTGGGCTTTTCGCTTTTCCAACATTCCGTGAAGACTGGGTAGGAAGAGTTACTTATGATTATGACTCCAGATACTTTTTAGATCTTAACGGTGCTTACAATGGTTCTGAACAATTTGGTCCAGGATATCGTTTCGGCTTTTTCCCATCTGTTGCTGCAGGTTGGACAGTCTCAAACGAAGCTTTTGTGGAAAATGTGGAGTGGTTAAAATTGCTTAAGTTTAGAGGGTCTTATGGTCTTATTGGTGATGATACTTTTATCAGAAATTTAGGTACAAGATGGAATCATATTACACAATGGACGTCTGGTGGTTCTGCCTTTTTGGTACCAAGTGATTATGATGGAAATTCGCCTTATACGTTTTACAGAGAATTACTCGTTGGAAATCCAGATCTTCAGTGGGAGGAAGCTGTTAAATATAATATAGGAGCAGAGTTTAATTTATTTAATGGCTTGTTAACCGGAGAACTAGATTATTTTGCAGAAGATCGTAGTAAAGTTGTAATTGTTGGTTCTGATATTGAAACTTTGCCTGATTTCTATGGAGCAACCCCTCCGCTAATTAATCAAGGTGTCGTTGAGGTAAGGGGATATGAGATTGTTCTAGGTTCTAGCTATGCTTTTGAGAACGGTATAACAATATCTGGTGATTTTAATTTTACACAAGCTATAGATAAAGTAATAGTAAGAGATGATCCACCTTTGCGAGCTGATTATCTTAATGATGCTGGTTTTAATATTGGGCAAGGAAGTGCAGGTATACCTTCAGGCATATTGACAAATTGGGACGATATTTACAGTTCAACACCGCTAAATGAAAATCAAAGTACAGTACGTCCTGGATATTATGGTCTTGTAGATTTTGATGGAGATGGTATATATAATTCTAATTTTGATAATGCTCCTTTTGGTTATCCTAACCAACCACAAAGAACTTGGGGACTTACTTTAGGTGCACAATACAAAGGTTTTGGTATTTCAGCACAGTTGTATGGTACTCAAAATGCTTCTAGATTATTCAGCAACCAAACTTTTGGTAATTCAACACCGTTAATTTTTGAGCAAGATTTAGATTATTGGACCGTAAATACGCCGAACAATACAGACACCCAACCATCTTTTGGAGTTCCTGGAGCAACTAATCCTAGAGATAATTGGTTGGATGCTTCATTAACAAGACTTAGAACAGTTTCTATGTCTTATGATATACCAAGAGAGACTTGTGAAAAACTGGGGCTGAAGAAACTTCAACTTTTTGTAAATGGGAATAACCTCTTTTTATGGTCTAATATGCCCGATGATAGAGAGTTTAATACGTCAGGAACAGCACAATCAAGAGGAGATTATCCTACCTTAAAAAGATTTAACTTTGGTTTTAATATGAACTTTTAAAAAATAAATAATGAAAAGTTATAAAATAAAAATATTAATGATTTTAGGATTTGTATTCATGTTTTCCTGCGAGGACTATTTGGATGTACAACCAGATGCAATCATAACCGAAGAAGATGTTTTTTCCACCTTTGTTAATACCCAAGGTTTTGTTGAAGAAATGTATGCTTTAGTAGTATCTTATGAGCAGCAATCGCATACCTTTCAAGATTTTCTTTTAGGTGATGATGGATTTGTGGACAGGCCAACAAAAGCAAGTGGCGATATTGATGGCGGAAGATTCTATGATGTTATAACAGATAACTTTTGTTACTTAAATAATCACTATAATTCTGATTATGGATCAACAGGGTCTAACTCTGCTAATGTCGGAAACACTAATGCTTTTAATAGACAAAGACCAGGGTTATATGAAGGAAGCTTACGTGGTATTCGTAAAGCTAATATTGTAATTAGAAATATAGAGAGTGTAGAAAATGGAGGAAGAGATTTAATGTTAGATGGAACACAAGTACAAAAAAATGTTATTCTTGGGCAAGCTTATTTTTTTAGAGCATTTTTTCATAATGAGATTATGAAATTTTGGGGGCGTTATCCATACATTGATAGAGTATTAATAGATGATTTTAGAATACCGCGTCCAGAGACCTACAAAGAAGTAGCTTTAAGAGCTAATGAAGATTACCTTAAGGCTATTGAATTATTGCCAGTAAATTGGGATCAAGAGTCTTATGGGCAACTAACGCAAGGCGAAAATAGAGGTAGGGTCACTAAAGGTACTGCATATGCTTTTCAAGGTAAAAATTTACTTTTAGCAGCAAGTCCATTAATGAAAGGTAACAATCAAAGTATAAATACATATGACTATGATAAAGAGTTATGTGATATGGCTGTCGAAGCTTTTTCAGGAATACTTCAATTAGCAGACCAAGGTCGTTATGCATTAGCTTCTTGGGTAAACTACGATGAAGTGTTTTGGAAATCACCAGTACCTGGCACATGGCCAGGAAGTTCAGAATTTATATTTTCTGCAACTGGTGGTAGTCAGGGGCAAGCTACAAGATTTATGACATCAGGAGTAAGTAGAGGTATTCATACTAACTCTGCTGGATATGAAGTTATTAGTCCTACACATAATTTTATTCATAACAATTTTGGTATGGCTAATGGTCTATCTATTGAAGATGATTTAAGTGGACAATATGGGCCGGTAACTTATAACCCAACACAACCATTTGAGAACCGTGATCCACGTTTTTACAAATGGCACATTATTGATGGACAAGTTATAGATCCTGGAGCAGATGATCCACATAAAACAGCACAGCTTTGGTTTGAAAATTCTGGTAATAAAGGTGTTCACCGTAGTAATGGTGCTGAAAACATTAAAATATTAAATAATACAGGGTATATGTGGACGAAATTTTACCCTAGAGTTAATGGTACCTATCATACTAGGTGGAATCCTATAATAAATCAATACGTTGGAGTACGAATGCATATGAGACTTACAGATGTTTATTTAATGTATGCAGAAGCATTACATGCTTCAATGGGTGCAACAGCTGTACCTAGTTCTTATGGATTGTCTGCAGAGAATGCTATTAATTTATTACGTGATAGAGCAGGTGTTCCTAATGTACATTCAAGTATAGTTGCAGATAGTAACAAGTTTATGGATGAATTAAGAAGAGAAAGATCTGTTGAGTTAAGTTATGAGGCACATAGATGGCTTGATATTAGACGATGGGGAGTGGCTCATTTAGATAAATATAGAAGAAAATTAGCCTTAGATTTTCCTCAAGACAGAAGTAATTTTACAGAAACACTTCTTGTAGATAGAATTTGTGAGTTCCCTCAGCATTATTGGTTACCATTTCCAGTTGAACAAACTCTAATTTACGGTGGATTCCCTCAAAACCCAGGATGGTAGAATTAGTCCTTTATAAAATCGTTTTATTAATACAAAGAAAAAATGAAAATAAAAAAAGTATCTAGATTGTTTACTATATTAGTATTGATGCTGTTTTGCATTTGTAATGTTTCAATTGCTCAAACAAGTGGTATAGAGGTATCAGCAACTGTGATAGATGAACAAGGTAACCCGATAGAAGGAGTTGATGTTTTTAGTCCAAGTGGAAATAAAGCATCTTCGGATGTTAATGGACAATTTAAATTTACATTACTAGATGATGATGAATCCGTTGTAATTGAAAAAAAAGGCTATATATCGGCCATCATCAATACGTTCGATATTACTGGTAATATTACCATGAAAAAATCACCTTTCCTGGCTTCTAAAGATGAAGAATTAAAGATGGGAGTTGCCACCAAATATAGGCGTAATATTATAGGTGCTGTTTCCTCAATTAACACAAAGGATCGTTTAACTTATGACAATACTCAGGTGGTTAGAGATTATATTAACGGACTCATGCTAGGAGTGAGAGGTTCTGATAATATTAGAGGTATCGGAGGTGTTGGCGATGCTGTTTTTGTAATTGATGGAGTTATTGGTCGTGATCCTAATATCCTAAATATGGAAGAGGTTGAGCAGATAACTGTACTTAAAGATGCTAATTCTGTTGCCCTTTATGGTAGTCAAGGAAGGAATGGTGTTATTGTTATTAATACCAAGCGTGGAAAAGCTAATAAAAAAGAAGTTAATGTAAATGTTCGTTCTGGTTTTAGAGCACCTATCTCTTTGCCTAATTATTTAAGTTCAGCTGCGTATATGCAACTATTTAATGAAGCTAGAAATAATGATGGATTAGATAATTTTTATGAACCATTACTTATCCAAGAGTTTAGAACTAATCCAAATACTTACAAATATCCTGATGTAGATTTATATGAATTCGTAGAACCTACTATTAATACAACTAATATTATAACTGAGTTTTCAGGGGGTAATGATAAAAATCAATATTATGTTAACGTTGGTTGGAATCATGATGGAGCATGGGTAGATATTAATGAAGATATAAATGCAGGTACCAACCGTTTTAATGTAAGAGGTAATCTAGATTTTAAAATTAATGATTGGATTACAAGCAGTCTTGATGGAATTGCAGTTATAAGCACAACTAAAGGTTCTAGAGCCAATTTGTTAAGTTCTGGAACTACTTTAAGACCAAACACTTATTCACCATTTTTACCTGTAGATTTAATAGATACTAGCGATCCTACAGTTGCTGGACAATTATTAGCTGCAAACACTTTTAATGGTAATCTTTTAGGGTCAACTCAACAGTTTGGAGCTGATGCACCTTTAGCTTTGGCTATTGCAGGGGGTTATAGAAACACTGTGTTTCGTTCTACTCAGTTTAACAACACAATTAATTTTAATTTAGATAAGATAGTCAAAGGTTTATCTGCTAAAACTTATATAAGTTTTGATTTTTTTGATTCTTATAATTTATCTATTGAGAATCAATTTAAAACATACGAACCAACTTGGGATGGAAATAGTATAACAACTCTTACTGATTTTGGTCTAGATTTAAAAGATCAAAGTCAACAACCTAGTACCAATGGATTTTTATCTCGATTTGGGTTTTATGGACTTATAAATTATGATACTACTTTTGCTAACGATCATTCTGTAAATACAACTTTACTAGGTTTTTATAATTCACAAAGACGAAATGATGTTATTCAAACAGATGTTAATTCGCACTTAGGCTTTCAAATGTCTTATGATTATAAGAAGAAACTATTTTTTGATTTTACAGGAACTTACGTTAATTCAATAAAATTAGCTAAAGGTAACAGAGGTGCATTTTCTCCAACGTTTGGTATTGCTTACAATATAAGTGAAGAACCTTTCTTGAAAAAAAATAAATTTATTAATTATCTTAAATTAAAGGCATCTGGTGGTGTTTTAAAGTCAGATCAAGGGATTACTGCACTTAACACTAATGGTAGTGTTGATAATGATGCAAGCGCCTATTATTTGTATGATGTAAACTATTCCCTTGGTAACAATGTTAGTTGGGCAGATGGTAATACCAACAGACGAATAGATATTTCAAATGGAGAAAATCTAGATTTAACATTTGAAGAACGTATAGACTTAAACTTAGGTTTCGAAACATATTTAATGAATTCTCTTTGGATAGAAGCCAATTACTTTAGAACAGAATTAGACAAGCAAATAACGTTTATACAAGATCAATTTCCGTCCTTTTATAATACATTTAGGCCATATAACAATTTCAATAAAAATTTATACACTGGTTTTGAAATCGGTATGAATTTCAATAAAAAGTATGAAGATTTATCAATTAGCTTAGGTGCAAACTTGCTATACAGTCAAACAGAAAGAGCAACAGTATCTGAAGTATTTACTGAAGATTATCTTCAAACACAAGGTAGAGAGATTTCTACAATTTTTGGATTGGTTGATCAAGGTTTTTATGCTGAAGCAGATTTTGATACAAATGGTAACTTAAATGCTGGTTTACCTTTTCCCCAATTTGGTGTCGTACAACCAGGTGATATAAAATATCAGGATCTAAATGGAGATAATATTATAGATAATGATGATAGAAGAGCAATTGGGCAATCTAGTAGTCCATGGAATTATGCTCTAAATCTTAACTTAAATTATAAGAGATTCAACCTTTTTGTTTTGGCTGTAGGTCAATCAGGAGCTAGTGGAAATAAGTTAAATAGTAGTTTTAACGAATATTATTCAGTAGATGGCGCAGATAAATACTCAGAAGTCGTTTTAGGAAGATGGACACCAGAAACTGCCAGTACTGCAACTTTTCCAAGGTTATCATCACAAACAAATCAGAATAATTTTAGACAGTCTACGTTTTGGCTGTTTGATACGAGTTACTTTAATATTAATCGTGCACAGCTAACATACGAGTTTAATGACGCATTTTGTAAAGAATTAGGTATGGACAATTTTAGTCTAAACCTTTCTGGTACTAATTTGTTTCAAGTAGGTAAAAATAGTGATGTTCGTCAGTTAAGAATAGGTACATCACCATTGGCTAGAACTTTTGCCTTAGGTATTAGATCAACATTTTAATATAATTAGAAAATCAAGATAAATAAAATGAAAAATTTAATAAAATATATAATATTTATGTCGGTTTTTGCCGGTATGATTTCTTGTGATATAGATCCTATTGAAGAAAATAGGTTGGATTTTGATTTTGTTCTTACAAATCCAAATGCAGCAGAAGGTTTATTATTAAATGGATATACAGGATTACTTAATCAATATTCATTTTCTGAAGCTGCTACTGATGATGCAGTTAATAATATTTTAAATAATAACTATAAACGAATGGCGCTCGGTGAGTTAAATTCACAATTTAACCCTGCATCTCGTTGGGGAAGTTTTGAACGCGTATTCTGGGTAAACAGATTCTTAGAAGTTATTGAAACAGGAGAAACACAATGGAGTAGAGACACATTAACAAATACAATGTTTGAAATGCGTATGAAAGGAGAAGCTTTGGCTTTAAGAGGATTACATCATTTCTATGTGCTCCAAGCGCATGCAGGAATAGGACAATCTGGAGAATTGTTAGGTATCCCTTATTACACTGAATATATCGAATCAGATGGTAATTTTAATGTACCACGTTTATCATTTGAAGCTTCTGTTCAGAATATTATGGCTGATTTTGATGCCGCACTTAACTTATTGCCAACAGATTATGGACTAAGTTCAGGACAAGTAGATGCATGGTACTCAAATTTAGAAAACTTTGATTTTGACAAATATGGAATAGTAAATAATAATTTTTTTGATTTACGTATCTCTGGGAGAATTGTAAAAGCTTTAAAAGCACGTGTTGCTCTTTTTGCGGCAAGCCCATCGTTTTTAGATAATCAAAGTTATTACACTACAGCAGCAGAAACTGCAGCAGAGGTTTTGAATACAATTGGAGGTGTTGCAGGTTTAGATCCAACAGGTAATGAATTTTATATATCTGATGATAATATATTTAGTAGAGAATCTCTATGGCGCGGTTCTATTAGTGGTAACACCTTTAATTATGAAGAAAGAATGTTTCCCCCTTCTTTGAATGGAAATGGCGAGATTAATCCAACACATAATTTTGTAATGGCCTTCCCAATGCAGGATGGCTTTCCTGCAAACGCAGCTAATGGTTTTGACTCTCAAAACCCTTATGCTAATAGAGATCCTAGATTAGAAAAATATGTTGTTGTTAATGGATCTTCTTTTGGAGGCGGTATAATTAATACTGGTTTTGGTGGAGGAAATGATAAATTAGATTCTATTCCTCAGCAATCTACAACTACAGGATATTACTTGAAAAAATTATTACGTCCAGATGTTCTTATTAATAACAATGGAACTACTCAAGGCCAAAGCCATGCTAATGTTTATTTTAGGTATACTGAATTGTTTTTAATACTAGCTGAAGCAGCTAACGAAATTGGCGGTCCAGACAACTCATTTAATGGTATTTCAGCTCGTGATGTGATTGCAGCAATACGTAATAGAGGTGGAATTACTCAACCAGATAATTATTTAGCATCAATTACATCTCAAGAGGAAATGCGAGAGCTTATTAGAAACGAACGTCGTATAGAATTAAGTTTTGAAGGTCATCGATTTTGGGATATCAGAAGATGGGGGTTACCTCTATCTGAACCAGCTAAAGGTTATTTTTTTAATGGAAATAATTATGTTGAGTTACCTTCAGTTGAAGTAAGAAATTTCCAACCATTTGCAACGTATATGCCAATACCAAATTCTGAGATTTTAAAATTTTCTGAACTTGAGCAAAATAATGGTTGGTAAGATAATTTTTGTAGATTTAATAAGTTAAAAAATACTAAACATGAAAATAAAATATATAATTCTGTATGTCATTGCCTTTGGCTTAATGTCTTGCGAAAATCAGGAAAATGATTTTGAAGACTTTGGTTCAACTTCAGTATATTTTCCATTTCAAACACCAGCAAGAACGTTAATTCAGGGTAAATATGATTTGGGTTTTAATGAAAATGATAATAATGGACGATTTGAGATCGGTGTTGTTATGTCTGGAGTTTACAATAATGATATAGACCGAAGAGTACATTTTGAGTTGGCTCCTGAATTAATAGATGCGGCTGCTTTAGGTGTAGATACTGTAAATGTTAAAATTTTACCAGCTTCTTACTATACTATTGAACAAGAAAGCCCTGTAACAATTCCTTCTGGTTCGACAAATGGGCGTATTCCTGTTCAGCTTTCAGATGCTTTTTTTGACGATCCACTTTCATTTGCAGAGTTTGAAGAAGTGAATTATGTAATTCCTTTAAGAATTACAGATTATGAACAACTAGATTCGCTTTTAACAGGTGTTCCATTAGTTGATAATCCTATAAAAATTAGAGATGAAGATTGGGATCCGTTACCAAAAGATTATACACTTTTCGGTATTAAATTTATGAATAAATACGAAGGTATTTATCTAAGACGTGGTGAGGATGTAGCTTTAGGGTCTAACGAATCTGTTACGGTTTATGCAAATGGAAATCCCACAGAAACCGTAACAGAGAACATTGATGGCTCTACAGTTTATAGAGCAGAATATGTTGTACAAGATGAATTACTTCCAGTATCAACTGCAGGAAGGAAAGAAGTAAAAACTACTATTGATGTTAGAAGACCTGGTATTGCTACAGATGCTCAGTTGTCTTTACTATTGACATTTAACGATAATGAAGAAATTACTGTTACTAATGCTGATCCAACTAGCACTGTTTTTGTAACGGGCACAGGAAGATTTGTAGCAGATGGAGATGCTTGGGGAGGGGAAAGTCGAGACGTAATTTACTTAGATTTTCAATACCGAGAACAAGAGGTTGAAGTAAGTGAAGTTCGGGTATTTGGTAATTTGATTTCAACAACAACAGCAACATTTGATTTAATGCATCAGGTAAATGATACTTTAGTTATTAGGGACAGAAACGTGAGATTTGAAGAATTTACCATTAATCTAGATAGATAGTAAATAAAATAATAATCATTTTTGTGATGATAGTAAAATATAAAAACTCTTCATTTATATACTAATGAAGAGTTTTTATACTTTTATCGAAAAGAATTCCCTGTATGCTTGCATCGGAGTTTCCCATGAAATTGTCATTCCTGTGAAAACAGGAATCTAAATAATAGAATTTCGCTTTTTGTCCCAAAGGTCAAAATGAAATCAGGGAAATAGCCCTGTGGCTTACCCTGGGGATAGTTGGTTTCAAGAAATTCTTTATTTTTTGATAAAGACACGCTAAAATTACAAAACCCATTTTTCTATTTAAGAATAAATAACTTGATTTAATATTTGATATAATAAAACCAATAAATACTTTCAGGATAGGACAGGATACAATTATTTGAGTATAATTTTACTTTTAAAAACCATTTAATTTTGTCTTGTATAAAATTAAATTTAGATAATAATTAAGGAAATACCAATATGTTTAAACACCGTTTTTTATTTGTACTGTTATGTGCTTATTTTTCAATAAATGCACAAAAAAAATCAAACCCCAAAAAACCAAATATCATCTTTATTTTAACCGACGACCAACGTTTTGACGCTATTGGTTATGCAGGTAACAAATTTGTTGAAACTCCAGAAATGGACAATTTAGCAAAATCTGGAACGTATTTTAAATCAGCTGTTGTAACCACACCAATTTGTGCAGCAAGTAGAACAAGTATTTTAACAGGATTGTATGAAAGAGCTCATAATTTCAACTTTCAAACAGGTAATGTTAGAGATGAATACATGGATGAATCTTATCCTAGATTGTTAAAAGATAATGGATATTATACAGGGTTTTATGGGAAATATGGTACAAGATACAATCATCTAGATAAGCAATTTAATGAATATGAATCTTATGATAGAAATAACAGATTTAAAGATAGAAGAGGTTATTATTATAAGAAATTAGGAAAAGATACTGTACACTTAACAAGATATACAGGTCAGAAAGCAATCGATTTTATTGATAAAAATGCAGACAATGAAGAACCTTTCTGTTTATCATTAAGTTTTAGTGCACCTCATGCACATGATCCTGCAGAAAAACAATATTTCTGGCAAAGTACTATGGATGAAATGTTAGAAAACACTAAAATGCCTAAACCAGCTTTAGGTGATGATAAATATTTCTTAGCACAGCCAAAAATTGTAAGAGATGGTTTTAATAGATTACGTTGGACGTGGAGATATGACAATCCAGAAAAATACCAACATAGTGTAAAGGGATATTATAGAATGATATCTGGTATAGATGCAGAAATAAAAAAAATACGTGCAAAACTTAAAGAAAAAGGACAAGATAAAAACACAGTTATCATTGTAATGGGAGATAATGGGTATTTTCTAGGAGAACGTCAAATGGCTGGAAAATGGTTAATGTATGATAATTCTATTAGAGTACCATTAATTGTTTATGATCCAAGAGCCAACAATCATCAAGATATAGATGATATGGTTTTAAATATTGATGTTACACAAACTATTGCAGATTTAGCAGGTATAGAGGCGCCTAAATCTTGGCAAGGAAAAAGTTTAATGCCATTAGTAAAAAAAGAAAAAAAATCTATAGAAAGAGATACTATTTTAATTGAGCATATTTGGGATTTCAGCGAAATACCACCAAGTGAAGGAGTACGTACTAAAAAATGGAAATACTTTAGATATGTAAATGATAAAACGATTGAAGAATTATATAATTTAGAAAAAGATCCACAAGAAATTAAAAATCTTGTTGGTAAAAGAAAATACAGAGAAGTTTTAGCAAATTTAAGAGCTAAAACAGACGAATTAATTAAGAAAAATAGCAATAAATTTAGAGCTGCTCCAACAGATTTAACTGTTGAGTTAATTAGAGAACCAAGTTCAGAAATAGAAATTTTTGATTTAAAACCAGAATTTGGTTGGACAGTTCCAATAGGCGCAAAATTTCAAGGAGCATATCAAATTTTAATAGCATCAAACAAAGCAACAATTGATGCTAATAATGGAGATGTTTGGGATAGTGGAAGAGTAGCTTCCTCTAAATCTAGTGATGTAGAATATGCGGGAAATAACTTAGAAGTTGGAAAAGCGTATTTTTGGAAAGTAAGAGTTTGGGACGAAGCTAACAGATTAGTAGATTATTCAGAACCTCAAAAATTTACGACAGGTAAAAGTGATAACTATATTATTTCCACAGAAAATAAATATCTAGTTGATAAGGTAAAACCTGTTGTATTTGAAAACAGAGGCGACTTTTACTTTATGGATTTTGGTAAAGCAGCGTTTGCAACTATAGACTTTATATATGAAGCTAAAGAACCACACACACTAACGTTTAGAATTGGTGAAATGTTAGACGACAAAGGGAATGTAAATAGAACTGTACCAAAGAAAAGTAACATTCGTTATCAAGAAATTAAGGTTGATGTAAAACCTGGAAAAACAAAATACCAAATAGAAATTAATCCAGTTCCAGACAAGCGTATGAAAGGACCAAGCAAGGCTATTCCTTTACCAAAAGGTTTTCCTGTACTACAACCTTTTAGATATACTGAAGTGGAAGGAGCTAAAACAACTTTAAAAGCTGAAAATTTCGAACAATTAAGGCATACGGGTTATTGGGAAGATGATGCCAGTAGCTTTAGTAGTAATAATGATATCTTGAATCAAGTTTGGGAATTCTGTAAATACTCTATTAAAGCAACAACCTTTAACGGATTGTATGTAGATGGGGACAGAGAGCGTATTCCTTATGAAGCAGATGCATATTTAAATCAGTTAAGCCATTATACTACAGATAGAGAGTTTGCAATAGCAAGACGTACCATAGAGTATTTTATGGAACATCCAACATGGCCTACAGAGTGGCAACAACACGTAGCATTATTAATCTATGCAGACTATATGTATACTGGAAATTCAGAACTTATAGAACGTTATTATGAAGCTTTAAAACACAAAACACTTTTTGAGTTATCTAATGAAGATGGTTTAATTACATCTACAAAAGTTACAGAAGAGTTTATGTATAAGTTAGGTTTTAAGCCTGGTTATAAAAAACCATTAACGGACATCGTAGATTGGCCTTCAAAGAATTTTGCAGGAAGTAAAACAAAAGGAGAAAGAGATGGTTTTGTATTTAAGCCTTACAGTACAGTTATTAATGCTTTCTTTTACCAGAATATGAAAATTATGGCTGAATTTGGCAAACTTTTAGGAAAAACTCAAGAAGCGTTAGATTTTGAATACAGAGCTGCTAAAGCTAAAAAAGCAGTTAATGAACAAATGTTCGATAAAAAACGAGGAATTTATGTAGATGGAATTGGTACTGATCACGCATCTTTACACGCAAATATGATGCCTCTAGCATTTGGGTTGGTTCCAGAAGAACATTATCAATCTGTAGTAGATTTTGTGAAATCTAGAGGTATGGCTTGTAGTGTTTACGGTGCACAATTTTTAATGGACGGTTTATACAATGCTGGTGAAGAAGATTACGCTTTAGAATTACTAACTAGTAAAGCAAAAAGAAGTTGGTACAATATGATTAGAGTAGGTTCAACAATTTCTTTAGAGGCATGGGATTACGAGTATAAAATTAATTTAGATTGGAATCATGCTTGGGGTGCTGCACCTGCGAATGTAATTCCAAGAGGATTATGGGGTATAAAGCCTAAAACTCCAGGATTTGGAATAGTTACTATTAAGCCTCAAATGAGTAAATTAAAAAAGAGTGCTATAGAAGTACCCACTGTAAGAGGAACAATAAAAGCTAATTATACTTATAATGGGAAAAGGTTACAAACCTACGAAATTGAAATTCCAGGAAACATGGTCGCAGAATTTTCTTTAAATGGTTCGGAAGGAAAAGAATTTATCCACAATGGGAAAACGGTTCCATCAGCATTTAAAATTGTAAGATTAACGCCAGGAAAACATATCATTCAATTAAAAATTAATTCTTTTTAAAAAGAAATAAGAAGATTGATTTTAAAAAAAAGGTATTTATATCGTTAAATTAGAGACCGAACTTTGGAAGTTGAATAGAAAGATAATTTTAGAGTAATCATTAATTAAAACAAACTCATTATGAAACAAAATAAAGAACAATATATAAACATAAATAGGCTGTAAAAGTGATAATTAATGATTAGAATCTTTCTGGATCTAATAAAACTATGATAAAAATAACAGCTATTATTCCAACTTTTAACGAGGAAATACATATTGAGAAAGCAATAAATTCTGTTTCATTTGCTGATGAAATTATAATCATAGATTCTTACAGTATTGATAAAACTATAGAGCTTACCAAGAATAAAAATCTAAAAAATCTAAAAATTGTTCAACGTAAATTCGATGATTTTTCTTCTCAAAAAAATTATGCAATTGATTTAGCTGAAAACAAATGGATTTATATTTTAGATGCAGATGAACGTGTTACTTCTCAAGTAAGAGAAGAAATTTTAAAAGCTGTTGAAAACCCCAAAGATTTTGTTGGTTTTTATGTAAGAAGAACTTTCTTTTTCATGGGGAAGAAAATAAATTATGGTGGATGTCAGCGTGATAAAGTTGTGCGTTTATTCTTAAAAAAATTCTGTAAATATGATGGAAGCCCAGTTCATGAAACTATTGTTACAAATGGGAAATTAGGTTTTTTTAAACATAAAATAAACCATTTTTCCTATAAAGGATATGATCATTACATTTCTAAAATGAATCATTATGCAACACTTAGAGGAAGGCAGTTGCATAGTGAAGGAAAAAAAGTAAACTTGTTTCATATTGTGATAAAACCTCTAGCTAGGTTTGTAATCCATTACTTTATTAGATTAGGTTTTTTAGATGGTTTTGCAGGATTTATTTTTGCAAAGACACAAGCTTATGGTGTTTTAACTAGATATGTTAAACTATGGATAATGAATAAAGGAATTAGTGAGAATTCATAAAGATTATTTGAAGTAAAATACACAAAAGATAAGAGTCTCTTAAAGAAAAATATATTTTGAAGATGTACAATTATAAAAATCAAGTGCAAATTTTTATTATTTTAATACTAATATCCTCCTGTAAATTAGTAAAAAATAAAATTAATAAAGATTGCACAGAGCCCTTGTCAATAGAAAAAGGAAACTATATTTTTATAGAGGCGGAAAGCACAAACTCAGATTTAAAAAATTGGAAACTCATAAAAAAAAGTGATAAAAATTTTGTCTTTGGGGCTTCGAATAACACATATATAGAGTTTATGGGAAATAAACCCATTACAGGCAAACCCAATTCTCCATTAGAGTATCAATTTACAGCGCCAAAATCAGGAAATTTTAAATTAATGTTAATGTCTAGCAAACGATTAGAAGGTGTTAGAAATGATTGGTGTAATGATGCTTTTGTAAAGCTTTCTGGCGATTTTCAATCTGCAAATTCATTTAGTAAAGAAGTTTTAGAAAAAGACATAAAAATACTGCAAGATGGTAATGATGAAACTCCAGAATTACAATGGAATTGGGCTTCTACAGCAGAAAAAGATAGACACGTTTATAGTGATTTTATTTATCAACTCAAAAAAGGAGAAAAATATACGCTAACTCTTTCAGGAAGGTCAATGCGTTTTAGTATCGACTATATCGTATTGCATGATACAAATAAATTCAATGACCATCAAGCAAAAACAAATCTTCAGAAAATAAATTTTAGTATGGGTAAAGTCAAAAATCCCTAGATTATATAACCATTATAGTACAGGATACCTTTTACTCTTATAGAAACTAATTTTATTATTTAAATTATAATTGTATTAGTTAAACAAAGAATAAATTTGAGGTCTAAAAAGGAATTAAAAACATTAACTAATGTGACTTGTTTTCTTTTAAGCAATCAAATTCAGCATCCAATTAGATTAACTAAAATTTAAATAACCCTAAATTTGAAATCGTTAAAAACAAGGAAAATATTTATTTTTCAAAATAAAATAATTAATCAATAATCCATTACAGATGGATACATTTTCATTTTCAAAATCATAACCAATGAAAAAATTACTAACTATTTTTTTAATTACGATTCTTTTTTATGCTTGTGGAGAATCTACTTCAAAAAAAGATTACAAAGACAAATCTTTATCAATAGATGAGAGAGTTGATGCCTTACTACCTCTACTATCTATTGAAGAAAAAGTAGCACAAATGCGAATTTTTCACGCTAATATTGGTGCAAAACCAGATGAAAAAGGAAACTTAAAATTATCAAAAAGGGTAATTAAAAAATTAAAGCTAGGCATTGCAGGTATAAAAAACCCAGGAGAACATATAGACCCTGTTGCTGCTGCAAAAATGAATAATGAACTTCAAAAATACATCATAGAGAATAACAGATGGGGCATTCCAGCATTATTTGTAACAGAATCTTATAATGGTGTTGATGCTGAAGGATGTACTAAATTTGGTCGTCCATTAAGTTCAGCAGCATCATTTAATCCAGAATTAGTGCAAAGACAATGGGATGTTGTAGGAAGAGAAGCACGATTAAGGGGTATGCACATGTGCCATTCACCTGAAGCAGATATTGTTAGAGATCCTCGTTTTGGGAGAATGAGTGAAGCATTTGGAGAAGATACTTATTTAACAACGCAAATGGTTACAAATGCTATTAAAGGTGTACAAGGCAATTATAATGGTTTAGGAGCAGGAACTCATATTGGTGCAGTAACTAAGCACTTTGCAGGTTATGGCCAAGTCTTAGGTGGCTCTAATTTTGCTGCGATAGAAATTTCTGAAAGAACTTTAATTGATGAAATTTATCCTCCTTTTGAAGCTGCAGTAAAAGAAGCAAAATCTTTAGGAATTATGGCTTCTCACGGCGATTTAAATGGAGTTGCAAGCCATGGAAATCCTGAACTGTTAACAGGAGTTTTAAGAGATGATTGGGGATTTGATGGATATGTAGTTTCTGATTCTAATGATATTGCACGTTTGTTCTATTTTATGAAAGTTGCTGAGTCACCTGAAGCTGCTGCTCAAATGGGATTAGAAGCGGGTATAGATATTGATTTATACGCAGAGGATTCCTACTCTTATTTACCTGCAATGGTAGAGAAAAATCCTGACTTGATAAAATTAATAGACAGATCTGTAAGACGTGTTTTGAGAACAAAATTCATTTTAGGGTTGTTTGATAATCCTTATATCGATTTAGAAGAAACTAAAAAAGGAGTGCGTACAGCATCGTCTTTAGAGTTAGCTAAAGAATCAGATTTAGAATCAATTATTTTGTTAAAAAATGAAAAGAACACTTTACCTCTTAACAAAAATAAGTCAACAAAAGTTGCTCTTTTAGGACCTTTATTAAAAGAGAATACCAAAGAAATGTTTGAATCAACAATTGGTAACAATAACATTAAATTTATTGTTGAAAAAGGCTTTTCATTAACCAATGAAAAAGGAGGTGCTCCAAAATTATTAGAAAGAGACCCAAAGGCCATTGCTAATTTGGTAAACATAGCTAAAAAATCAGATGTGGTTGTGTTATTTTTAGGTGGCGACAAATTTACTGCTAAAGAAGCCTATTTTAGCAACAGTACTTTAGGTGATAGAGCAACTATAGAACCTGTTGGCGCACAAGATGAGTTGGTAGAAAAAATTACTGCTTTAGGTAAAAAGGTAATTGTAGTATTAAAACACAGAAGAACATTATCTATAAATACAATTGCTGAAAAAGCTGATGCTATTTTAGACACTTGGGATTTAAGCGAATTTGGAGATCATTCAACCGCTAAAATTATTTTTGGAGATGTTTCTCCTTCAGGGAAATCTCCAGTTACTATTCCAAGATCAATTGGGCAATTGCCATATCATTATAGCATGAAAGAAATCAACTATAAAAAAGAATACTTGTTTTTAGAAAAAGGTCCCATTTATCCTTTTGGATACGGTTTAAGTTATGCTAATTTTAAGTATTCCGACATTAAAGTTTCTAGTAGAGAAATCACTCCAAGTACTGAAATTACAGCAAGTGTTACAGTAACAAATACAGGGAAAGTAAAAGCTAAAGAAGTAGTGCAAATGTATATTAAAGATGAGATTGGATCAGTAACAAGACCAGATAAAGAGTTAAAAGGTTTTGATAAAATTGAACTTGCTCCTGGAGAAAGCAAAAAGGTATTATTTACCATTACTCCAAAAATGTTAGAATTTACAGGTATTTCAATGAAAAAAGTATTAGAGGCTGGAGATTATACTGTTAAGATAGGAACATCATCAAAAGAATATTTAGAAACTACATTTAAATTAAAAAAATAAGCTTCAAATGAAAAAATCAGTTTTAACAATATTAATTGTAGTACTAACATTTTTTAGTTGTTCTGTAACACAAAACTCGAATGCTCAAAAATCAAATGATTTAGATAAAACAGCAATTAAAAAATCGATGATTAAAGCTTTAGAATGGCAAGAAGTACACCCAATTTTTGCAATTCATCCTACTGATTGGACAAATGGAGCTTATTACACAGGTGTTGCTAGAGCACATAAAACAACTAATAATATGATGTATATGGCTGCTTTAAAAAACCAAGCAGTTCATAATAATTGGAACACTTTTAAACGTTTACATCACGCAGACGATGTTGCTATTTCTTATAGTTACTTGTACATAGCTATGACAGAAAAAAGAAGAAACTTTGCAGATTTAGATCCTACTAAAAAGTTTTTAGATGCTCACTTATATGAATCAAATAGATGGAAAGAAGGAAAATCTAAAGACATCAAAGGAGAAACTATTTTGTGGTGGTGGTGCGATGCTTTATTTATGGCTCCACCTGTAATTAATTTGTATGCAAAAAAGACCAATGAGCCAAAATATTTAGAAGCTATGCATACATATTATATGGAAACATACAATAGATTGTACGACAAAGAAGAGCATTTATTTGCTAGAGATATGCGTTATGTTTGGCAAGGAAAAGGAAAAGACAATAAAGAACCAAATGGTGAAAAAATATTTTGGTCTAGAGGAAATGGTTGGGTTATCGGTGGCTTAGCATTACTATTAGAAGACATGCCAAAAGATTACAAACACAGAGATTTTTATGTAAATCTTTATAAGGAAATGACTGCAAAATTGTTGACAATTCAGCCAGAAGATGGTTTGTGGAGAACAAGTTTATTAAGTCCTGAATCGTATGATCATGGAGAAGTAAGTGGTAGTGGTTTCCATACATTTGCTATAGCTTGGGGAATAAACAATGGTTTAATAGATAAAAAACATACACCTGCAGTTAAAAAAGCTTGGAAAGCTTTAGCTGCCTGTCAGCAAGGAGATGGCAGAGTTGGTTGGGTACAAAATATTGGTGCGTTTCCTGAACCGGCATCTAAAGACAGTTATCAAAATTTTGGTACTGGTGCATTTTTAATGGCTGGAAGTGAGATATTGAAGTTAGAAGACTAAGTTTATGAAAAAGAGAATTGTATGGCAATGTTGGGGTTAATGATAATACCCAATTATTTAATCTGATTAAAAATGGAGCTATAAGTAGTAGTGGTGAGAAATTATTTAAAACTAGTTATTAAGTAAAAATTAATTAAACTTATAGAATAAAAAAGCCAAAAGAATATATTTCTTTTGGCTTTTTTTATTTTGTAAGTCAGGACAAAACAGGATAGAGTTTATAAAGTATCTTCATAATTTCATAACTTAAAACATCATCTAAATGAAAAGACGTAATTTTTTACAACTATCAACACTAGCTGGAGTAAGTTTGTCATTGCCAATGTCAGGAATATTAAATGCTTGTTCCAATCATCCAGAACATTCTTTAGAATTTAAAAATCTAATAACTAATCTTTTGAAAGATTGGAGTGATGGAATGTTGAAAGTACAAATTAACAAACCCTCAAATTTAGATGAACATGGTGCTTTAGGTTGTCCTTCTTGTTCTCATATTCATGGACGTTGTATGGATGCTGTATATCCTTTTTTATATATGGCGGATACAACTGGTGATCAAAAATATGTTGAAGGTGCTAAATTGGTCATGACTTGGGCAGAGAATAATGTATCGCAAGAAAATGGCGCTTGGACAGTAATTAGTAATCCAAAATCTTGGAAAGGAATTACCATTTTCGGGGCTATCGCTTTAGCCGAAGCATTGCATTATCATGGTCATGTTTTAGATGAAGCAACTCGCAAAGTTTGGACAGTTCGATTAGATAAAGCTGGGCAATATATTTATAATACGTTTACAATAGACTTTACAAATATTAATTATCCTGGAACAGCGATTTATGGATTGAATTTGATTGGAAATGTTTTAGGAAGAGAGGATTTTAAAGCCAAGAGTAAAAAATTAGCATCTCAAGTAAAACCCTATTTTACAGAAAATGAAGGATTGTTATTTGGAGAATGTAAGAAAAGTTCTAGCAAACTCAGTGAAAAAGAGTTGCATGGTGTAGATTTAGGCTATAATGTAGAAGAAACCTTGAATAGTTTAGTGATGTATGCTCTCAATGAGAAAGATGAAGAACTACTACAAATTTTAACAAAATCTTTAAACAGTCATTTAGAATTTATGTTACCAGATGGTGCTTGGGATAACAGTTGGGGTAATAGAATGTATAAGTGGAGCTATTGGGGAAGTAGAACCTGTGATGGTAGTCAACCAGCATTTGGAATGATGTCTCATATCAATCCAGCATTTGGAACAGCAGCAGTAAAAAATACAGAATTATTACAACGTTGTACAGCAGATGGATTAATTCATGGAGGTCCAGGTTTTATTGAAGCTGGCATTCTACCTTGTGTACACCATACGTTTACCCACGCAAAACCTTTGGCAGTTTTACTAGATCATTGGGAACATTTACCAAAGATAAATAAAGAAACAGCATTACCAAGAACAACAGCAGATGGAGTAAAACACTTTAAAGATTTAGATGTGTATCTTTTTGCAAGAGGCGATTGGAGAGGAACGATAAGTGCTTATGATGCTGAGTATCATTATAAAAACGATTATCGTCAGGCTTCAGGTGGAGCTTTAGGTGTTTTATATCATAATAAAGTAGGGCTTTTATGTGCTGCTAGTATGGCAGAATATGCTTTGGTAGAAAAAAATAATCAACAGGTTCAACCTGGAAAAGACATTTGTTTAACTCCAAGAGTTGAAGTGTTTAAAGATGATATTTGGTATACAAACTTATACGACTTACCTGCAACTGTTACTTCTAAGGACGAAAAAGGAAAAATTGAATTAGTTGCAAAAACAAAGCTGAAAAACATAAATAGGGAAGAAGTTACAGAAACAGCATCTCAATTTGATATTACTTACAATTGTTCTACTGATAATATGGGGATAAAAATAAGTACTAAACAAGATATTAAAGAAAAAACAGCTTTTGTATTGCCAATCGTTTCACCTTCAAGCGAAGTTGTAACCAATATTAATGAGAATGAAATTATCATTCAAAAACCAGAAGGATTGGTAACTATTAAAGCGAATGCTCCAATTAAAACCAAAGAAATTTTAGGAAAAAGAACTTTTAATATGGTGCCTGGAGTTGAAGCTTTGCCTTTAGAAATCTATTTTGGTAAGGATACTAATAAAAGTATACTAATATCAATTAGTGTAAGTTAAAACATAATATTATTATTCCATTTTACAATTTTATTATTGTACATAGCATCTAATGCCATTTGAACACAAATACTTGTTTTTGCTCCAGAAACAATATCTGATAGTGGATTCTTATTATTTATAATAGCAGATTTAAAATCTATTAAAGCCTGTTTTGAGGGGTTTAAATGTGCGATGTTAATGTTATAACCTTTGTCTTCATCCCATTGAACTGTAGCACCACTTACAGCATCAACTTCACCTATAATTTTATTTTTCTTTCCTTCAGGGTAAAACCAAGCGTTTTTTCTATCAATAACAATCGTTCCTTTATCGCCCAAAACTTTTATTTGATAACCGTCTTTTGCATTACTTGTTAAGCAAGAAAACTTCGCTTTTACTCCACTAGGATAAGTATATGTTAAATGTACATTATCATAAGTTTCTCTACCATCTTTCCAATAATCTATGCCTCCAGCTCCCATAACTTGTTCTGGAGTTTCTCCTAAAACCCAGTTTGCAAAATCAATTTGATGCGAGCATAATTCTGCAGTCAATCCTCCAGAAAACGCTCTATACATTCTCCAGTTGATTGCTTTTTCTAAACTTGGATTAGGTACTTTTCTTCTCCAATTTCCATGTCTATTCCATTGGCACTCAAAAGCTATAATATTCCCCACTTTTCCTTGACGAATTAAATCCACAACATGGTTGTATAATCTTGAACTGTGATACTGGTGACCTGTTTGAAATATGGTATTAGATTGCTTTGTTTTATCAATTAAATGTTGAATATTAGAATATCCTTTGGCTAATGTTTTTTCGCAATACACGTGCTTTCCTGCATCTAAGACATCCATAGCTATTTGAGAATGTGTATTTAATGGTGTAGCTATAATTACAGCATCTACATCTTTGTTGTCTAAAAGCGCTTTATAATTTTGATATCCTTTAACTATTGTATTTGCTTTAGCAATGCCTTTTTCTAATCGAAAAGGAATCATGTCAGCAGCAGCAACAACTCGTATACCTTCTATTTTATTAATGATGGAAGTTAAGCCAGTTCCTCTTTGTCCAGTTCCAATAACACCAATATTTATACTATTATTAGGGCTCGATTTTAGATGAGATAGATTTCCAAATGCAGAATTAGTTGCTAAAATTCCAGCTGTTGCAATTCCTGTTTTTTTTATAAATGTGCGTCTTTTCATATTTTAGGTTCCCAACCAGGTTCGTAAGTTCTAGACCAAAGTTTCATGGCATCTCTATCAAAGATTTTACCAGAATTTTCATCAACATTAAATCCTTTATTAATTCGATAAGAAATATTAGCATAATGTGTAAGCATTTGAGAAACAGCACCCACCTCAATGGATGAGTTTAATTTTTCTTTTCCTCTTATTGCTTCGAAAAAATTTGTAACGTGTCTTGTGGTTAAGTTTCCACCACCACCCAAGGCAAGTCCACCTTCTAAACCCCGAGATTTTTTTTCTCTAATTAATTTTCCTTTTAAGTTATACAACTCATACCCACCTCTATCTACAAATACTAATCCCTTAGATCCAAAAATGATAGTACCTCTTCCACGTCCGTATTTTTTATAAGCGTTTCTGCTATCTCCATCCCATTGAATAACTCTGTTACTTGCAAAAGTAAAAGTGGCTTCCATTTGGTCATACATTTCCCAACCATCATTTTTAAATTGTCTTTTACTCGCAATTACATCCACATATTCTGGATATTTTACATCTAAAGCCCATCGTGCAATATCTAGTTCATGCGTTGCATTGTTACCCATTTCTGCGGTTCCAAAATCCCAACCATACCAATGCCAGTTGTAATTCCAAGTATCATGAGAGTATTCTTTTCTAGGTGATGGTCCTTGAAAAAGATCCCAATTCAATCCTTTTGGAGGTACTGCTTTCACAGGAACAGGAACTTTTCCTCTTCCATTTGTGTAAAAAGCAAGAGCTTTATATACATCTCCAATAACTCCTTTATGAATGTCTGCAATAATCTCTTGACTTTCTAATGATGATCTTTGCTGGTTACCCATCTGTACAATTTTATTGTGTTTTTTTTGGGCGGCTACTACCAATTCATTTTCATGTGGATTATGACTACAGGGTTTTTCTAAATACACATGCTTGCCTGCTTGCATAGCCATAATAGCTCCTGGTGTATGCCAGTGATCTGGAGTAGCCATAAAGATAGCATCTATGTCTTTATCGTTGATGATGTTTCTAATATCACCTTCAGATTTTATTTGATAATCAATCTTTTTTCTAACTTTTATTTGGGCTTTTTCTAATTGACTAGGCATTACATCGCATAAATATTTTAAGCGAACGTTGTTTTGTTTAGCAGCAATACCTTCTATAAAACCATAATATCTGCGTCCTAAACCTTGAATAGCAACATGTATTCGATCATTTGAACCAATAATATTTTTATAACTTTTTGCAGACATTGCATTTGCAGTTCCTACCAAACCAATTCCTGCAGCCGCTGTTGCTGTTTTCTTTATAAAGTTTCTTCTACTTGTATCCATTAGTTTTTCTTTTTAGTTTTTGGAACTCTAATTTTAATGTTTCTAAAAGATACTTTGTCTCCATGATCTTGTAGTAAAATCTGACCTTTTTCTAACATTCCAAAATTTGACCATTTTTCATATTTACTTTCAGAAACCAGTTTTAAAAATGTTTCACTACCACGTTCATATTCTAAAACTTTCACATCATTCACCCAATGTTCTACATGATTGTTTATCGACTTAATATAGGCGTTGTTCCATTCACCTATTGACTTTAAGGGCTTTATTGGGTCAGCTTTAATTAAATCGTACAAAGAACAAACCGTTCTGCTTCCTTCATGAGAACCTCTTTTTGCATCTTCATGTAAGGCATCATCTAAAATTTGATATTCTAAACCTATCGATGAACCAGATCCTTTGTTGATTTCTGTATCTACATAATATTTAATTCCACTATTCGCTCCTGAGGTCAATTTAAAATCTACTTGTAATTCAAAATTGCTATATTCTTTTGTAGTTACGATATCTCCGCCAGCAGCAGATTCTGCACCTCCAGTTTCTGCAACAATTAATTCTCCATTTTCGATAGACCAACCTTTTTTTGGAAATTCATCGAGTTTTGCTCCTCTCCATCCTTTGGTTGTTTTCCCATCCCAAAGCATTTTCCAACCTTCTCTTTTTTCTTGAAAAGTCAAGTTGTTTTTTGTAATTATAGGTTTTAATGGAGATTTTTTAGTATATTTTGTAAGGTTTGTGGTTAAAATTTTTGCATTTTTCCATAGAGTTTTCTTCCCAGCTCTATTTTTATGTTTTCCAATGCCATGAACCTGCAAACCAATAAAACCAGAAGCTGTTTTATCATCTATTAAATGAGCTGCGGGAACTCCATTTATCCAAGTTTTAATAGTATCTGCAATAGCTTCAATTCTGTAGTGATTCCATTCATTTTGTTTGAAAACTTTTTGTGCTTTCCTATTATTTTCTAAAGAATGCAACCATTTCCTTCTTTTTTCATCGTAAATTCCACCACTCCAAGCACGTTTAGATGGATCTATTTCTACCTGATAACCATGTACCATTCCATCTCTGTAATATGGGATTGAATTACTACGGATTTGAATACCAGAATTCATAACTGAATCTACTTTAAAATCAATTTCTAAAATAAAATCAGTGTAGGATTTATCTGAACATAAAAAAGTGTTTGGAGTATTTGGTACTGATGTTCCGATAATAGTACCATTCTCATTTTTATAGGTGGCATTCCCTCCTTTACTATTCCAACCTTCTAAAGAATCGTTTGTGAATAAATTTTTCCAAGGAGTTTCATTTTGATTGCATGAAGAAAAACAACATGCAATGAAGACTATAATTAATAAATGATAATATTTCATAAGGTTGAGTTAAAAATTTGAATATGTTTACTCAAATATATTTTATAACTGTTAATTTAATAACCTGTGGTATCCTGCTAAAATTAGGAGCGTTTTCTGAAAATATTTTCTTAACAAAAATTGTTTTGAACCATCATATTGCAGGATGGTTATAGAACTTTTTCAGAATATATTTATGTTTTTCCTAAGAGGGTGAAGTATAATGAAAACATATTTAGATTAATTGAAGATGTCTGTACTAAAAAAACTACTTGGTTTTATGTCGATTCTAGGTCTTTTAATATCTTGTAGCGAGATATCTAATGCAATAAAAATAAGCGATTTTAGATGCGAATATCGGGTAAATCCTTTAGGTATAGATAATGTAAATCCACAATTAAGTTGGAAATTAAAACAGAAAACTCAAGTAGAGGACAAAAACAAACTGCTTACCAAGTTTTAGTTGCCAGTAATTTAGAAAATCTAGAAAATGATACTGGCGATGTATGGAATTCTGGTAAAGTAAAAACAAATCAATCCGTAAATAATACCTACCAAGGAAACGAATCAGAGTCTGCAAAAAAACCAACTTCATTTAAAGAACTAAAAATTTTCAATTTGTAAAATTAGTATGAAAACAAATAGAAGAGATTTTATAAAAAGCATGTCTGCTCTTGGAATTTTAGGTACAACTTATCCTTTATTATCCTTTCATAGTGGTAAAAACGGAATAGAATATTTAAATGAAAAGATTACAAAAATCGAATTGTTTAGATATGATATTAATATTCCAAGGTATTTTTCTTGGGGAACTTGGCACAATCGTCAACATTTATTTATAAAAATATCTTCCGGAGATTTTTATGGTTGGACAGAGACACCAGCTTCAAAAAACAACCCAAATTTTAAACCAACAGCTTGGATTAAATACTTAGAAAAATTTAAAGATTTAACACTAGGTGAAGCTCAAAAATTATTGTCATCAGAACAGCTTTTAGGGTCAAAACGACCTCTAAAAATGTTAGAGTCTTTAGATATGGGATTTTTAGATCTTTCGGGAAGACTTCAAAATAAATCTGCTTTAGAATTATTAGGCTTGCAAGGTCGTAATTCAGTTCCTGGTTTATATTGCATATTAGACAAAGATGAAAAAAAAGTAAGAGAAGAAGCAGAAAGAAGTATCGAACAAAATTTAGGACATCACCTAAAATTTAAAATGTATGGTAATGAAGTCATAGATATGAAATTACTTAAAACCATAAGAGAAGTTTTAGGAGATGAGGCTGTAGTGATTTCTGATGTTAACAAAGGCTATAAAAAGTGGAAATCTCTAGAAGAATTAAAAGGAATTTTAGATCGTTTTAGAGATAATGGTTTGAATGCGATTGAAGACCCAGCGCATTTAAAAACAAACCAATGGATACAATTACAAGAAATGGTAGGTGATTTAACTTTAATTCCAGATACTCCAATGCGTCCTGCTTGGAAGGGTCTTAAAACAATAAAAAAGGGAATGGGTGAGATTTATAATTTACATCCATCTACAATGGGAAGTTTAACACATACAGTCCAATTAGCTCATAAAGTAAAAGAAATGGGTGCAAAAGTTATGATTGGAGACGATAGTTTGGTAGGACCTGCTTGTTCTGCATGGCAACAAATAGCAATTGGATTAAATGCAACTTGGGTAGAAGCTATTGAGAAAAAAGAAGATTCTAAAAACTATTTAGAATGTTTGCAAAGTGCTGCAACAAAAAAAGATGGGAATGGGTATTACTCTTTTAAATCAATAGCTGGTTTTGGTATTGAGTTAGATACCAATCATTTGAAAAAAATAAGTGAATTATATATCGAAATATAAATAATGATAAAAGTAGAATTGTTTGGCATTGGAAACTTCATTTAATTTTTAATCAACAAGAAAGTAAAGGATACTATATTTTTTAAAAACCTATATATTTCAAAAAAATAAACTGAATCAAAAATGATAAACAAACAAATCTTTTTTTCTATTCTTTTTTTAACAATTTTATGTATTTCTTGTAATAAACATTCAACTTCAACAAGTTTAATAATTTTTGATAAATTATTAGTGAACACAAAGGAAAACCCATCAGCCGTAGAAAGTAAACAACCTAATTTTTCTTGGATTATAAATGCTTCTGGTTTTAATAAATCACAATCTGCATATCATGTTTTAGTCGCATCAACAAAAAAGAAATTAAATGAAAATGATGCTGATATTTGGAATTCGGATAAAGTAAATAGCGATAAATCATCTTTTATAAAATATGAAGGAAAAGATTTAAAAGCGATGCAAACCTATTTCTGGAAAGTAAAAATTTGGGATGAAAAAGGAGAGATTTCAAATTGGTCTAAAACTCAAAAATTCCAAATGGGATTGATGAATCACAAAAATTGGGGTTCATCTAAATGGATAACTATAAACAAAGACACTAGAACTTCTAAACATCAATTTAGAGATTACAAAACTGGTAGAATGAAAAATCAACCTGCAAAAAAAGTAAAAGGTTTTCCAGCAAGTTATTTTAGAAACGAAATTAACATCGATAAAAAAATTGAATCTTCACATGCGTATATCTGTGGATTAGGATATTATGAATTGTATTTAAATGGAGAAAAAGTAGGCGATCATGTATTAGACCCAGCTCCATCAAATTACGATAAACAAGCGTATTATGTAAATTATGACATTACCAGTCAACTAAAATCTGGTAAAAATGCGTTTGGTATTATTTTAGGAAATGGTTTTTACGGACAAGATATTTCTTGGAAACGAGACCCAGAATCAGAAAGAGATATGGCTTATGGACCACCAACTGTAAAATTAGTAGTAAAATTAAAATACATGGATGGTTCATCAGCAGATTTTTATACAGATGAAAATTGGAAAGAATCTACAGGACCAATCGTATTTAATAATATTTATGGAGGAGATACTTATGATGCAAATTATGAGATTGGAAATTGGAACACAGTTGGTTTTGATGATAATAAATGGGGAAAAGTAAAAATAGCTTCACCAAAATTAAAAAAAATTAGTGCACAACAAATTCCTGCTATTAAAAAATTAAAAGAGTTGAAACCACAAAAAGTTTTTAAAGGTATAGATGGAGAATGGATTGTAGATTTTGGACAAAATATTGCTGGTTGGGTAAAAATCAACGTAAAAGAAAAGAAAAATCAATTGATTGAAATTATTACAACAGAAGCATTATTAACCAATGGAAAAGATATTTTTAAAGGGTCAACTGGTGGTGGCGCAAATGGAATGACACAAGTGTACAAATACATTTGTAAAGGAAATAGAGAAGAATCTTGGGAACCAAAATTTAGTTATCACGGATTTAGATATGCTAAAATAAAAGGAATTTCTAAAAAACCAGATGTAAATATGATTAAAGCAGTTTTGGTGGCTACAGACATCAAAGAAACAGGAAGTTTTACATCTTCTGATGCTTTATTAAATAAAATGCATAACATCAGCAAATGGACTATTGTTGACAATCTACACGGAATACCAGAAGATTGCCCGCACAGAGAAAAATGTGGTTGGTTAGGCGATGCACACGCTTTTTGTGAATACGCATTGTATAATTATGATATGTATGATTTTTATAAAAAATATATGGAAGACATCAAAACACAAATGCGACCAACAAAAGGGCATAATAATCCAGAAATTAAATATCAAGTACCCACTATGATTGCTCCAGGTAAAAGAACATCAACCTACGCAAAAATAGATTGGGGTGTAGCAACAATGTATTTGCCTTGGTATAACTATAAATTTTATGGAGATGATGAAATCATCAAAGATTATTATGAAGAAATGAAAGGTTTAACCAATTTTTACTTAAACTTTAAAGGAGAAAATGGCATTATGCAAGATGGAATGGGAGATTGGTGTCCTCCACTTTGGGATAGACGTAAGAACCCAAGCGCAATGGAATGTGATCCAATAATTTCTGCAAATGCTTATTTTTATGATATTTTAAAAGTGATGGAAAAGTTTGCTAAAATAAATAAGGATTCAGGTTTTGAAAGTAAAATGAAAAACGAAAAAGAAGCCTTATTAAAGGCGTTTAATAAAGAATTTTTGGTAGCTATTCCAAATACAAAACACAAATGGTATCAAAGTCAAACAGCAACGGTTCAAGCCTTACAATTTAATATGGTGTCTGATAATGAAATTGAAACTGTAGTCAACGGATTATTACATGATATTGTAGAGGTAAAAGGAGGGCATCATTCTACAGGTATTCACGGCAACCGCTATATTTACAGCGTTTTATCCAAATACGGAAAAGCAGATTTAGCCTACCAAATACTAACCACACCAGAGTTTCCCAGTCAAACATATGTAATGAATTCAGGCTTTACTACTTGGCCAGAGCGTCAGTTTGAATGGGAGAAAATGGAAGGACCAACCAATTCATTAAATCATCCAATGCATAGTGGATTTGCGGCTTATTTTTATGAAACTTTAGGTGGTGTAAAATCTTCAGAATCACATCCAGGATTTAAGGTATTTGTGGTTAACCCAGAATTTCCAAACGCAATAACAAATACAGAAGTGTCTATCCCGACACCTTATGGTGATATTATCAATGCATGGAATGTAATTGATAACGTTTTAATCATGAATCTTGAAGTGCCGTTCAATACGAAAGCTAAGGTTGTAGTGACAGTCTCAGAATTTAAAAGTCTGCAAATCAACGGTGAATCAGTCGAAGACTTTAAAAAGGAAAACGCACTAGAAATTGAAGATGGTGCTGTAATTTTAGGTTCAGGGAACTATACGATTGAATATTCAAAAATATATAAATATGAAAAACAAGGGTATAAAAGTTGAAATACTAGTAGTAATCTGTAGCTTAATATTTTTCTTCTCATCCTGCAAAAACAAAGATGCATCCATAGAAAACCAAAATATATTTCAACCCATATTTAACGGTAAGAATTTAGAAGGCTGGAGTGGAGACTCTAAATATTGGCGTGTTGAAAATGGTGTTCTAATAGGAGAGGTGACACCAGAAACCATTCTAAAGCGTAATTCTTTCGTGATCTATGAAAAAGAACAACCTGAAAATTTTGAGCTAAAACTAGAGTATAGAATAACCAATTCTGGAAATAGTGGTATCAACTATAGAAGCCAAATTATTGATAATGTACCTTTTGCATTACGTGGATATCAATGCGATATTGATGGAAAAAACAAATATACAGGTCAAAATTACGAAGAAAAAAAGCGAACAACATTAGCCTATTATGGTGAAATAGTGACCATACCACAAATGCCAGATAGTATATATAAAACCAACTTACGTAAAAATGTAAAGAAAAACTGCTGGCAAACTAGGACTATCGCAGATACTAAATCCAAATCACAACTAAAAGCAAGCATCAAATCTAACGATTGGAATGCCGTTCATCTTAAAATTAATAACAATAAAATGCAACATTACTTAAATGGCGTATTGTTCAGTGAAGTAAACGACTTGGATAAAGTAAACAGATCTACTAAGGGCTATATCGGTGTTCAGGTGCATGTTGGACCACCAATGAAGGTTGAATACAGGAATATAGAATTAAAGCATTTATTCTAGATCTAGAATGTCCAATTTTGATTTTAAAAATTGAAATAAAAATGATTAAAATACAGTTGAATAATAAGGCTAGCTTTTGTTGTGTTCCTTTTTAAATTCCTCTAACATGTTTTTAATAATGCGCTTTGGGTTGCCGTCTGACAAGCTTTCAAACGAGACATAACCACGAAAATTGTGTCGCTTTATTATGGCAGCCATTTGCTTCATGTCTGTAGGTGTTTTCACCTGATTGTGATATAAATGTTCTTTAATAAACCAATATTTGGCGTAAGGAGCTAATTTTTCTGCCTCAGCATAGGGATCGCTCGTGGTTCTTAAGCCTGAAATATCAAGGATAAGACCAAACCATTCAGAGTCTACACGCTTAATAATATCAATAACTTCATCAGCCGTAAATAAGAACTCATTATGATTCTGTAAGGCTGCAATTACTCCAACTTCCGCTCCATATTGGGCACAATCTTTAAAGGCATCAACCAACCATGTTTTTACTTGTTCTTTGGTATATCCTTTAGGTTGATTTCTACCTGTAAAAACGCGCAAAATTGAGGAGCCAATGTTAGAAGAAATATCTAGCCAGTCTTTAATCATTTTCAGATCCTGCTTTCTTGCTTCTTCGTCTGCTGTCACAAAATTGTTTCGTATACCTGTCCAAGAGATATTAATACCAAGTTCTAGTGCTCGTTTTTTTAAAGCAAAAATTTCAGGTTTTTTAGGAAGTTTAGGATAAGATGAGAAATAATAAGAAGTTAAATCTACTGCGTTGAGTCCAATATCTGCAGCAAATTCCATCATATCAAAGAGGTTCATTTCACCACTTCGAAATTCATCATTAAAAGAATAGGCATTAACGCTATATTGCAATCGTTTTGAATATGCATTTTCAGCTCTTTCTTTAGAAGAAGTAGCACTCAATAATGCAGGAAAAGGCAACAGTGCAGGTGCCATTATTAACTTTTTAATGGCATTTCTCCTGCTGTTTTTCATAATTTAATCATTACTAAATTTAAAGTATCTGTATACTTAGAATAATTATAATTTATTTTAAAGAAATTAAATTTAATTATTAACTCTTTCAAGTGTGGTATTGGCCCATCTAATTTGTGCTCTACCTCCTCTAACACGGTAAGCACCATATCTCATTTTTGATTGCGTACCTCTTTCTGGGTCTGGGATATTCCAATTAAATGTTTCACCTCCAATTACAGCATTGCAATAATGTATTTTTAAAGCAGAATTACTAGGGTCTTCCCTAAAACCTACTTCTAGCTCAAATGAAACTATTTCGTTTTTATCTACCCGCTTTAGTAGAACAACCTCTCTACCGCTACCTGATCCACCGCGTTCTAAAATACGTTCTGCATAAATATCAAAAGCCACTTGTTTGTCAGCATTAACACCTGTACCGTAAACAGGATGTGCTCTATATAAGCAAATAGCAGGGTCCGAGGAACCGCCTCCGCCTGTATGTTGCCCTTTAGCTTGTAATATGTATGTTCCATCTTGATCAAAAGATCCAGCATCCGCTACTTCAAGGATTCTAAAATCTCCTGTAAATTTAACAAATGACCCTACATTAGCGTTTGCTATGGTTGATGCGCGTTCTATTCGAGGTTGTAAGGTGCCAGGTGTATCCCAATGATTGGACCCATCAGTAATGTTATATATTCCCCAAGTAATACCATCAATAATACTTTCTGAGTAATCCGAATAACAACTTCGATCATCAACCACACCTACATTAGCAGGATTTGGTATATCTACATTTCTGGTAACGTTATTTTGGTATACACCTGAAGATGGACAAGCTAGATCTGTGCTTGTATCTTCATCAGCAGCTATAACAACAGTATCTGGATCTGGAATTGGGTCTGGGTTGTCGTCATATACAATTATTTCTTCAGAGTATCCAAGCCCATCTTCTGTACAAGAATAGAAGGCTACAAAAACAATTAATGCAATTATTGATGTTAATTTTTTCATAATTTTAAAATTTTACTTTTAACAAAAATAAAATTTTAAAGTATATAAACCATCCTGACCTATGCTGATTGAAAAACTTTTGAGCTTAAAAATTTTCTGTCAATATTTGTCCTCGCAATTAGTTTATTACAGTTCTCTAATATATGATATATTTTATTAAATATAATAAGTTGTTGCTATAACAACGTCATTTTAGGCATTACATTTTACATCTTTCAATGGATTGGATTTTTTTTGTTGTGCTTAAAAGAATATTGTTGTAAAGCATATGAAAATTGTACAGCACAGTACAGGTTATATAAAAAGTTTATTAAGGTTAGCTTGCCTTAGATTACAAGAACACCTTTATGAAGTTTCAAGTTTGTTTTGTTGCATTTCTTTTTATGTCTTTAATGTCTTTTGCTCAAATAAAGCATGGTTTAAGGGATGATTTAGGACGGCATGTTATTCCCAGAGGTTTTGTAGTTAATACAAACGACCATAAAGGTGAGGTGTTTTTTAATAGTGATGATTATGCCAGAATGGTAAGAATGGGCGCTAACACGCAAGTCATCCGTCTAGAATTAGGAAAACTTAGTGACTTTCCTGGTTGTAAACTTCAACCAAATTACCTTAAAAAGCTCGATGCACTTGTTGCTTTAGGAAGACACCATGGTATAAAAACGGTTTTTAAAATGACGGTTTATGGTATTGATAAGTTTGTATGGGAAGAATTTTGGCTAAATAAAAAAGAGGAATACAAAACTTATATTGACGCATGGAGAGTGATTTGGAAACGGTTTTCTGATGATGAATCTGTGCTTGGTTATGACGTTGTTAACGAACCAAGAAAGTTGACTATGGATATTTCTTATGACGATTTAACTAATAAATATCTCATTCCATTATATCAACAAATAATTGACGAATGTCAGAAAATTAATGTAGATAAAATGGTTTTGTTTCAATCTATCTTTATGAATAAAGGAGAGAAAGTAGATAAAAATCAATATGCGGAAATCAAGTCACCAATTAACAGAAAGAACCTCATTTTTGCACCGCATATATACCAAAATGATATTGACTTTATAAAGCGTAACATGGATAGGTTTAATAAAGAATCAAATACGCTAAACGCTCCAATTCTTGTTGGAGAGTGGGGCTTTCCAACATTTGCAAGAACTGATACTTTAATTGATGGTAATTTAGGTCAGTTAAAATATAGAGAACTTTATATAAGAACCGCTGAGGTTTTCGATCGCATGGGAGTCGGTTCTATAAAAGCTTGGTTTTTGGGGAACAGAACGATGCAAAACTTTCTGCCCGGAGGGCAATCAACCTGGTCGATTTTTAGCGATAGTACAGATGTTGGTACTGTAGAGCGTAAATATATTACCGATGTCATATCAAGACCTTTTCCACAAACCATAGCTGGCGATATTCAATCCTTTTTGTTTAATCATGCTACACGCTCGCTCGACTTAAAAATTAAACCAGATAATAGTAAAGGAGCATCAAAGCTATTCATTGGTGCCAACCGACATTATCCAGATGGGTTTTCAATACTCATAGATTCAGATATTGTGATGTTTTACAACCCTTTAAAAAATGTAGGGTTAGAAACTTACAAATCTCCAACATATTTTGATCCTTCAAATTATATTTGGAATGCTAATACTCAAAAATTAATCATTTTGAAATGGCCAAAAGACCAAGAGTATTTAAATATTAAAATTATACCAGGTATACATAATTTTAACTAACAAACTAATAAGATAAATAATGAAGAACTTACTACTAGTTGTATGTATCATAACCACATTGTTCTGCTGTAAATCAGAAACAAGTAACCAGCAAAAATTAAATAAGAAAGACATAGAAATAGCTGAAAAAGTAGAACGTCTTATAAGCAAAATGACCTTAGAGGAAAAGATTGCAGAAATGACGCAAGATGCGCCAGCTAATGACCGCTTAGGTATTCCGTACATGAAGTATGCAGAAGCATTACACGGTATGTGGCTAGTTCACGATTATTATGGAAATACCACTGTTTATCCTCAAGCTATTGCCGCTGGTTCTACTTGGGAACCAGAGCTTGTAAAAACAATGGCATCTCAAACAGCGCTAGAAGCACGTGCTTTAGGTGTTACACATTGCTATTCACCAAATTTAGATGTTATTTCTGGTGATCCAAGATATGGTAGAGTAGAAGAATCTTATGGAGAAGACCCTTATTTGGTGTCTAGAATGGGTGTTGCGTTTATCGAGGGTTTGCAAGGTACTGGTGATGAGAGATTTGATGAGAATCATGTTATGGCAACCGCAAAACATTTTATTGGCTATCCAGAAAATCGACGTGGTATCAATGGTGGTTTTAGTGATATGTCAGAGCGTCGTTTGCGAGAAGTTTATTTACCACCTTTTGTGGCTGCTATAAAGGAGGCAAAGGTAGGTTCTGTTATGCCAGGACATCAAGATTATAATGGTATTCCAAATCATATGAATACATGGTTGTTAAAGGATATTTTACGAGATGAGCTAGGTTTCGACGGTTTTATTGTTTCTGATAATAATGATGTTGCTAGATTAGGAACCATGCATTTTATTGCTGAAACTAGAGCCAAGTCAGCTATCTTAGGACTAAAAGCTGGTGTAGATATGGATTTAGTTATAGGAAAGAATGAGAAATTTGCAGCATATCATACCAACGTGTTAAAAGACACGATAACGAAGAATCTTGATTTAATGAAGTATGTTGACATCGCAACATCTCGTATTCTAACCGCAAAATATAAATTGGGTTTATTTGATACGGAACCAAAAGAGATTGACACGAAAACTGTAAATGCTGGTAGAAAAGAACATCAGGAATTTTCGTATGAAATGGCAAAAAAGGCCATGATTTTATTAAAAAATGACAATAATCTATTACCATTAGATATCAATAAAATTAAATCATTAGCCGTAATTGGTCCAAATGCACATGAAGAGCAACCTAAAAAAGGAACCTATTCTTTATTAGGAGGATATTCTGGATTGCCACCATTTTACACATCGGTATTAGAAGGGTTAACTAGTAAAACCGAAGGAAAAGTAAAAATAAATTATGCCAAAGGTTGTGATTTATTGAGTAATTCAAAACACGGCTTTTCAGAAGCTATTGCAGCTGCAAAAAAATCGGATGCAGTTGTACTTGTGGTTGGTGGTTCTCGAAAAACAGGAGGTGAAGGTGCAGACAGATCGAGTTTGGATTTATATGGAGTCCAAAATGAATTAGTTGAAGCTATTCATAAAACGGGAAAACCAGTTATTGTAGTTTTAATTAACGGTCGTCCTTTAACGATTAATTATATAGCGGAAAATATTCCATCTATTTTAGAAACTTGGTATTTAGGTATGCGTTCTGGTGATGCTATTGCAGATGCTATTTTTGGAGATACCAATCCAGGTGGTAAGCTTACCGTTTCTTTTCCACGTGATGTTGGTCAGGTTCCTGTAACCTATCTAGAGCGACCAGATTTTATAGGCTCGGGTAAAGGCTTGTTTAAAGATGCCGACAAATCGCCGTTGTATCCTTTTGGTTTTGGATTAAGTTATACAACTTTTAAACACAGCACACCAAAACTGGAGAGTTCAACCATCAATGCAGATGGCTCGACTATGGTCTCTGTAGACGTCACAAATACAGGACAAAGAGAAGGAGATGAGGTGGTTCAAATGTATGTTAGAGATGATTTTGCTTCGGTTGGGCGTTACCTAAAAATGTTAAAAGGTTTTGAACGTATTACCTTAAAACCAGGAGAAACAAAAACAGTCAGCTTTAATTTAGGTTTTGATGAACTTAATATTTTAAATCAAGATATGGAAAAAGTTTTAGAGCCTGGAACTTTTACGATCTCTGTAGGAGCATCGTCAGCAGAGAAAGACTTACAAAAAATTATACTTAGAGTAAAATAAAAATATATACAATGAATTATAGAATAAAAAATACAATTGCAGTTATACTTTTAATAAGTGTTAGTCAAACCTTTGCGCAAACAGCAAATTGTGATGGTATATTGCCATTTGAAGAAGAAAATGGCCTGTTAACAATAGAGATGGAATCTGGTGTCTTGCCTTCTGGATCAAATTGGCAAACTGGTAGTGAGCCTGACCCTAACTTATCTGGATCTACCATAGATTATATATATTGGGATGGAGCACAGTCTTTCAATGCTTTAACTGGAACTCCAATTACTTACAATATAAAAATTAATAACCCGGGTACTTACAGATTTGCATGGCGCGGACGAATAGGTACAGGTACTTCAGGAGGAGAACACAATGATGCTTGGCTTCGTATAGTAGCTGATGACTTTTATGCTACTAATCAAAACAATTCAACTGCTACTCCTCAGTTAGAGCCAAAACCTAATTGTAATAGCAATCCAAATAGAGATTGTCCAGCAGGTTCTAGTACTAATGGGTATTTCAAAGCCTTTATGAATAGACACCCCGTAAACCTCCCTGTCGATCAGCGTTGGGGTTTCGTTACTAATACAAACGATGGTAGTTCCTTTAGGTTTTTATGGGCCACTTTTAATTCTCCAGGTAACTATTCCGTAATTGTAGATGCTAGGTCTAGTTTCTTTTTTATGGATAAAATGGTATTGCGTAGATCAGATGTTTCTGATAGTGTTGCTTTTAATTTGAATAATACTGAATCTACTTGTTACGATGCTTCATTATCAATCAATGATGAAAAAAAAAACGAAACCAAAATTCTTCCAAACCCAACAACAGGAAAAATTGAAATTAGAAACCTTCCTTTGAATTCTAGCTTGACTATTTCTAATGTGTTAGGTGCTACTATCAGAAAAATAAAAACTAAAAATTCAATAGAAATTATTGATGTAAGTGATTTAAAAAACGGTGTATATTTTCTCTCTAATGAAGATAAGAACAACCATTTCATAAAAAAAATAATTAAAAACTAATTATTGTTTAGGAGTTGTAAAAATCTACTGTTACTAACAATTATACTTCTTCTTAATTGCAAAAAAGAAGAGGTGTCAAAGTACAAAAAACCAAACATACTTTTTATTCTTGTTGATGATTTAGGGTATCATGATGTAAGCATTACAGAAAGTAAGTTTTACGAAACTCCAAATGTAGCAAAGCTTGCACAAGGAAGTATGCTTTTTACACAAGGTTATGCAGCAAGTAGGGTTTGTAGCCCTTCAAGAGCTAGTATTATGACTGGTAAATTTACTGCAAGACATGGAATTACAGATTGGATTGGAGCTAAATCTAGAGAAGATTGGAGGTCAAGAAATAGATATGATAAATTACTTCCAACTACTTATGTGAAAGCATTACCGAAGCAAGATGTAACGATGGCAGAAGCTTTTAAAAGCGAAGGATATAAAACTTTTTTTGCCGGTAAATGGCATTTAGGAGCTAAAGGTTCATATCCAGAAAACCATGGATTTGACATAAATAAAGGAGGTTTTCATAGAGGAGGACCAAATGGAGGTTATTTCTCACCATTTAATAATCCTAAATTAAAAGATAAGCGAAGAGGCGAAGACCTAACCCTTCGTTTGGCAAGTGAAACTGCTAAATTTATTCAAGAACACAAAGACTCCTCATTTTTTGCTTTTTTGTCTTTTTATGCAGTTCATGCCCCCATTCAAACCACAAAAACAAAGTGGAAAAAATACAGAGATAAAGCAGACAGTTTAGGTATTACCCAATCTGGATATTCAATGGAACGCATTTTACCAATTAGGCAAGTGCAAGACAATCCAGTTTATGGTGGTTTGGTAGAAACTATGGACGATGCTGTTGGCATTGTTTTAAAAGCTTTAAAAGATAATAATTTAGATAAAAATACTATTGTAGTTTTTACTTCTGATAATGGAGGCGTTGCTTCTGGCGACCACTATGCCACCAGTAATTTGCCTTTAAGAGGAGGAAAAGGCTATCAATGGGAAGGTGGTATTAGAGTTCCATTTTTAATTAAAGTTCCTTGGCTGAAAAACAATAGATTAGAAACAAACTTCCCTGTAGTTCATACCGATTTTTATCCCACATTTTTAGACTTAGTAGGAATACCATTAAAACCAGCACAACACAAAGATGGTATTAGTTTAAAGCCAGTTTTAGAAGGAAAAGAAATCAATATAGATAGACCGCTTTATTGGCATTATCCCCATTATGGAAATCAAGGAGGAGAGCCTACTTCGATTATTCAGCAAAATGACTGGAAATTAATTCATTATTGGGAAGATAATCGTCAAGAATTATACAAACTTCCATCTACAGAAAAAGATGAATTTAACGTAATAAAAGAACATTCAAAACTTGCCAAAGATTTAAGCAATCAATTACTAACTTGGTTAGAAGAAGTTGGTGCAAAATATCCTGAAAAAGATGTTTTATTTGATAAAAATAAACGAAAAACAAGATTAGAAAATATAAAAACAAAAAAACTACAAACTTTAGAAAAAGACAGATTAAAAGTGCTTTCTAAAGATTTTAAACCAAACAAAAATTGGTGGAAAAGTAAAGTTACAGTTGACTAAATAAAAATTTTGTTAAAATGCAAAACAACTTTATTTACCTTTTTCCTTCTTTATTTTAGTTGATTTTTTTTTCTCTGGATTCTTATCAATAAAATCTAATAAAATGTTTTTTACATCATTTACTGTACCTTGTTGTAAACCATTGTTAACGTTGGCACCGGTAATCCAATACAAAATCATACCCGCATCAGAACAATCCCATTTTCCTTTTTGAAATTTTACAATATCATCTACTTCAGCCATTTTACCAAAACTCCAAACCAACTGAATTCTAGGGTCTGAATGATTTTTAGCCCAATCCCAATCTGCAATAGGTACTTTTAATTTTATATTTTGATCTGGAATTCTTACTTCTTCCACACCAAAATCTAAAATTTCTTGCCATTTATAAAAATCTCCAGCATTATCATTTGCAGTATGATGTGTAATTACTTTTACAAATTTGTGTTTTTCATTTGGAGTTTTTTGTAAAGCCATTCCAATAATATCAGGTTCACCAGCTTCAATAATCCATAAAGGATCATTTTTTGTTGATGCGTTTATTGCCCTACATAAATCGTTAATAGTTGCTTCTTTTTGCCAAATTGCATCGTAAAAAGTTAGATTTTCAAAGCCTTTCCAACGTCTTGCAGTCATATCGCAAGCCAATTGCATTAAATGATGGCGTTCATTTTCTGCTTTTTCAGAAATCCGATCATCTCTAACCAAATCGCAACTATGAGAATAATGAACCAATCTGTTTTCTAAACCTGCAGAACGAAATAAGGCAAGAGTTACAGTAGTTCCACCTAAATCATCTGGATCTGGAGAATTTCCATCAGCAACCACAGCAATTCTTCCTTTTGGAGGGTCTATCTTTTGAGATAAAGTTAAGTTAGAAACAAAAAGTAAACTAAAGATTAAAAAGAATGTTTTTTTCATTTGAAGTGAATATTTGTAAAATACAATTAAGTTTTAAAATTAGTATAATTCAACTAGTTAAGCAACCTGTGGTTACCTGTAATTTCAGTACAGTACAGGATTCATTTAAATTTTGATTAACCTATTTTTGATTTATAGCTAAATTCAATCAAACATAACTTATGAATCTAAAAAGCACATCGATTTTAATAACTTTATTATTTTCTCTTGCCTTTTTTATGTCTTGTGAATCTTCAAAAAAAGAAACCAAGCAGGCAAAACCTCTTAATATTTTGTGGTTGGTGACTGAAGATATGGGCGCTTACATTTCGCCTTTTGGAGATAATACAGTTGCAACACCAAACTTAACAAGATTGGCAAATGAAGGTGTGATTTTTCCTAATTTATATTCTGCATCTGGAGTTTGTGCGCCAAGTAGAGCTGCAATTGCTACAGGAATGTATCCTTCTAGTATTGGTGCAAATCATATGCGTACAACATCAAATACAAAAGAAACAGGTTTGCCTAAATATGAAGCTGTGCCTCCAGCTCAAGTAAAAATGATCAGTGATTTATTGAGACAAAAAGGGTATTACTGTACAAATAATTACAAAGAAGACTATCAATTTATAGCACCCGTTACTGCTTGGGATGAAAGTAGCCCTTATGCTCATTGGCGAAATAGAAAAGACAATCAACCTTTTTTTGCAGTATTTAATTTTACAGAAACACATGAATCTGGTTTATTTGAACCTTATGGTTTTAGACAAATAGAAACAAGACATTACAAATCTGGAGATATAAACTATAAATGGAAACTAAATGGTTTGCCAGCTTCAAAAAATAGAATTTTAGAAGAAAATAATCCAGTTCATATTCCAAAAGATACCAAATTTAAAGTGCCTCCTTATTTAGTTGATAATGAAGTTACCCAAAGAGACATGTGGAAATTGTACAACAATATTGCAGAAATGGATAAACAAGTTGGCGCTGTTTTAAAACAATTAGAAGCTGATGGTTTATTAGAAACTACCATTATTGTATTTTATGGCGATCATGGAGGGCCTTTACCAAGAGAAAAAAGATTGATTTACGATTCTGGTTTAAACACACCAATGATTATTCGTTTTCCAGAAAAAATGAATGCAGGAACAAAATTTAATGAGTTAATTAGTTTTGTGGATTTTGCACCAACACTACTTTCTTTAATTGGCGAAAAACCGAAAAAATATATGCAAGGTAAAGCTTTTTTAGGAAAATATCAATCAAAGAAACCACGTAAATATATTCATGCAGCAGCAGATCGTTTTGATGGTTTTACAGACGCAATAAGGGCAGTAAGAGATAATCAGTTTAAATATATTAGAAATTATAAACCAGAACAAGGATACTATTTGCCAGTTGCTTACAGAGAAAAAATCCCTTCTATGCAAGAGTTATTAAAATTGAAAAATGAAGGGAAGTTAAATGATATTCAAAAACAATGGTTTAGAGAAAATAAACCAAAAGAAGAATTGTTTGACTGCAAAAATGATCCTTTTGAGTTGAATAATCTTGCTCATAAACCTGAGTATAAAAACAAACTAAAAGAGTTAAGTTTAGAGATGGATAGCTGGTTAACTAAAATTGACGATAACCCTAATTTGCCTGAAGCTGAATTGATAACCAAATTATGGAATGGTAAAAAAACAAAACCAGAAACTGCAAAACCAAGAATCACTTTAAAAAACAATAAAGTTGTAATTAGTTGTGAAACAGCAGGAGCTTCTATTGGATATAAAAGAAATCCAAAAGCTAGAAGTTGGCAAGTTTACTCAAAACCTTTTGAGATAAACTCTAGTAAAACTTTATTAGTAAAAACACATAGAATTGGGTATAAGCCAAGTGAAATTATTACAATATCAATAAAATAATGAATTTGATTTAGAAAGTGGACTTTGGGTTTTAGAGCTAAAAATTCCAAAATGGAAACGCAGGAACAACTTACGAATATGTTACGCTCAATAACTTAGGTAGTTTAAGTATTGATAATTTTGAAACTACCAACGATAATTTAATAGTGTACCCAGTTCCAAGTAATGATGGTAAATTTAAGTTAAATCAACCAAAAAAATGGAAAGTATATTCTGTTTTAGGTGTTAAAGTGAAACAAGGTAACGGTATGTTAATTAATTTATCTAAACTCTCTAGAGGCATGTATATCTTAAAAACGGATGATGGAAATATAAAACGTTTATTGTTTAACTAATGTTTTACTATTAAAATTAATAATACAGTATAGTGCAGGATACTAAAATTAATTCTTAGTTTTAGCTTGCATACATTAATTAAAAATATACAGATACTTATGAAAAAAATTACTTTAAAAATTAGTGCATTTTTACTTTTAGCTATGTCTGCGCTTCAAGTAAATGCTCAGAATTGTCCCGAACTATTCATTGATTCAGGTGTTTATAAACTTGCAACATGTGGTTTGGATTCGGAACTTTTTATGACCATTAATGGCGCTACAGGACAGTTAGAGTGGGCTGCAGAAATAACAACAGCACCCGATAATGCAACACAGCTTTGGACTATACAAGACCATAGAGAGCCATCTGGTACTGGTTATGTGGAAATTACAGCAGACCTCTCTGCTCTTAATGCTGGGTCTTGGACCATGATTGTAGATCAATCAACTTATGATCCGCCCGGAACAGATACTGAAATCAGAATTAACGCTAGAACTGGTGATCCTATAGCTGATACAAGTGATGCAAACTACGGTTATGACCAGTTTCAAAGAAGAAAAGCGACTGGTTGGTCTGGCGATGGAAACAATGCATTGTTCGCGAAACCTCCAGGACAAGGAAACTTTAGATATAGTGTGGCTCCTACGGCAGCAGGTGATCAAGTACTGTTTCAAAATGGAGGTGCAATTAACGATATTCGTTTCATTTTTGTAGCTTCATTAAGTACAAAAGAGTTTGATACAAGTTCACTTGTCATTAATAACCCTGTAAAAGATGTATTAACAATAGAGGGCTTAAATCAAAGTATTAAGCAAATTTCTGTGTATGACTTACTTGGAAAACAAGTAATTACAAATAATCCATCATATGACAAAACTTCAATCAATATAAATCTAAGTTCACTAAATAGTGGTTTATACATTGTAAAATTAGAGGGAGAAAATGGTGCGAGCTTTACCAGAAAAATAATAAAAGAATAAGTATTACATAGTTAATATAAAATGTTTTTTTTAAGATCATCCCATCTTTTATAACAGTAAAAGGTGGGATGATTTGTTTTAATAATAATTATTAAAAAAGGAGTTAAAATGCATAGATTAGCATTTAAAATGAAGCTGAACAAAGGACAAAAGGAAGCTTACAAAAAGCGGCATGATAAATTATGGCCAGAACTCAAAACACTTTTAAAGTCCAATGGTATTAGTGAGTATTCTATTTTTTTAGATGAAGAAACAAGTACTTTATTTGCTTTTCAAAAAGTTTCTGAAGAGGGAGGTTCTCAAGATTTAGCTAATAATCTAATCGTAAAAAAATGGTGGGCTTTTATGTCAGATATCATGGAAACAAACTCAGATAATTCGCCAATTTCTATTCCTTTAGAAGAACTGTTCTATATGGAATAGATGCTGTTTAACGATTTTACAGTAAAGAACAGGACACTCTATAGTGATAATTAACTTATTTTATTGTTTAGTGAAACCCTCATAGAGGGATTAGGTATGACTAAGGCAATCGCCTGAAAAAAAAGTAAATAATTAAATATCAATTAATTAATATAAATTTAACATGTTAAAAAGGTAAAAAAAAATGAATAAAATTACCATTAATATAAGATTAATAGTGAAAAACTTTTGTATTCTTTTTACGCTATTCCTAGTTCAAATAAACGTTGCACAGGTAGTTCTAGAAAATGAAGTGAAAATAACTGATTATGGGTTGCATTTTAATGGCAGTAAGGTCGCTAATACATCTTCAGATAATGGTAGTACAACCTCTTACGATTATGTTTTTGGACGTAATATTTCTGCTCATGGAGATTGTATAAAGACATATGGAGATTATGTTTTTATGACATGGTATCGTGGTGGAAAAATGGATAGGCATGTGATGTTAACCAGATACAATACTGTTACTGGTACCATGGCTACTATAGAGTTTCCTCACACACATACTGGCTTTCAAAACAAATGGTGGCTTGGAGAATCGCACAATACCATTGCAGTTGGTATAAGCCCTTTAAATGGAACAATACACCTACTGTATGATATGCATGCATACAGTGCAACAAGACCTTCAGACGGAAGTTTGGCTAATGACTACTTCAGATATTCCTATTCTGTTTCTAATGCAGCATCGCTTTCTGATACAGAATTTACCTTAGATAAATTTGTTCAAAATGGAACAGGTGGGTATAAACATTTAATGCTAACAGGAAGTATTCCTCAAAGCGAATTTGATGGTTTAACGTATCCAAAGTTCTTTTTAAACGATGCAGGAGATCTATTAATGAATATGCGAGAAGGCGGGCATACTAATGGTCTGTTCAAGTTTTCTAAATATGATGCCAACACATCAACTTGGTCTAATTTCACGGATTTTAATGCACTAAACGCTAGTAATCAACCTGGTATTACTTATAATTGGGGACTTTATGGCAGTATAAAGTATGCAAATGGCAAAATGCGTATCGGTTTCCAAAGAAGATCTGCTAATAGCAATGATGAGTTCCAATTGCAAAACGGAGTTTATTATGCATATTCCGATGATCAAACAGGTGCATCAAATTGGAAGAATCATCAAGGACAGAGTTTTAGTCTACCACTATACAATGCAGATTTTATAAAAGTCATGGAACCTGGAGATTATGTGCAAACGACACAGGTGAATCAGGTTTATATCTTACAAGGTTTTGACTGGACCGTTACCGATAATGGTGACGTCCATGTTATTAGTAGGGTAAAGGACAATGAATTTAATGTTACCAAGAATTTACATACTTATAAACCGGCAGGTGTTAGTGATTTTATAACGTCAGAAAATTTTTCGGGCGCCGACGCCATTTATACTGCAGGAGATGATGTATTTATCATTAGTTTAAGTAATGGTAGAGTCAAAGTTCAGAAAACGGCAGGCGGAACTAATAATTTCACAACAGTATATCAGGCTACAACTGGTAAAACCTTTGATCACGGTCAAGTTCATATAGCTGATGGTAAATTATATTATTATATGATGGAAAATGCATCTGGTAGTGCACAACCTTTATACCTTCAAGTCATAGATTTAGATATTGTTCAAGAGCCATTTAGAGTATCGCTAACATCTCCATCTGATGGTGAATCATACGATGTAGGTGAAATAATACAAATTTCTGCAGATGCAGTAGATGAAAATGGAAGTATTTCTAAAGTAGAGTTTCTAGTTAATGGTGGATTATTTGGAGAGGATACAACAGAGCCATATGCTTTAGATTGGACACCAGATACTGAAGGCGCTTATACTGTTCAAGCAGTAGCTTATAATGCGAATAATGAAACAGTATCTTCCAACGAAATTACTGTTAATATTCAAGTTTTTGATCCTACAGATCAACCATGTCCTGAACTATGGCATGAACCTGGTGTTTATAAGATTGCAACATGTGGTTTGGCTGGAAGTGAACTTTATATGACCATTAATGTCGCTACAGGCCAGTTAGAGTGGTCTGCAGAAATAACGACAGCACCTGCTGAAGCAACACAACTTTGGACTGTAACAAACCATAGACAACCAGCTTCTAGCGGGTATGTAGAAATTACAGCAGACCTCTCTGCACTTGGTGCTGGACTATGGACTATGATTGTAGATCAATCAACTTATGATGGGTCTGGATCAGATCCTGAAATTAGAGTTAACGCTAGAACTGGTGTGCCGATAAGTGATACAGGTGATGAAAACTACGGTTATGACCAGTTTCAAAGAAGAAAAGCGACTGGTTGGACTGGCGCTGGAAACAATGCATTGTTCGCAAAACCTCCAGGACAAGGAAACTTAAGATATAGTTTAACTCCAACGGCAGCAGGTGATCAAGTACGGTTTCAAAATGGGGGTACAATTAGCCCACTTCGTTATATTCTTGTTCAAACATTAAGCACTGAAGAGTTTGAGAACAACTCCTTCTTAGCAAAGATTTATCCAAACCCAGCTAAGGATGAGTATACAATTTTACTAACTAATGATACTAATGCCAATATTTCTATTTACAATATGCTAGGTAAGATTGTTTACCAAGACAAGATGACTTCTAATAGAATAGATATTAAAAATAATGGTCAATTTAAATCAGGTTTATATCTAATAAAAGTTACAGATGATAACCAAAGAGTTTTCCATTCTAAAATAATGATTAAATAAAGAACAAAACATATTTTATTGCAAAAGAAGCTAGATGTTTTAAAATTTCTAGCTTTCTTTATGGAGTTAGTTTAGTACATTATTCCAATCTATAAAATCGAGACAGTACAGGATAGTTTTTTTTTAGAAATTATGCACTTTAGGACATACTGAAATATTACAAACTAAACTTTAAATCATGTTTAAAAAATCAATTTTCAACTATTTTTTATCGGCGTTAAGCACTTTTGTTTTTTTGAGTATAACATCTTGTGAGTCTAGAGGTATATTGCAAAGCGCAACTGATTTAACAATTTCAGAAGGTTTTGAAAATCCTATTGGGTTTTACGACGCCAATCCAACATTTTCTTGGCAGTTACCTGTTTTCGAAGATAATAAAAGCCAATCAGCATATCAAATAGTAGTAGCTAGTAGCCCAGATTTGTTACCAAATAATGCTGATTTGTGGGACTCTAAAAAACAAGAATCTAACCAATCTACTTGGGTAAAATATAATGGTAAAACATTACAATCTCGTCAAAAAGTATATTGGCAAGTAAAATATTGGAATCAAAATAGTGAAACTTCAATTTGGAGTGAAATCAATCATTTTGAATTAGGATTACTGAAAAATAAAGATTGGCAAGCAAAATGGGTGGGTTTAAATACGGCAAAAGACAGTTTAAGAGGCAGAGGTAAAGTATTAATTCACAAACCTCAATATTTAAGAAAAGGATTTGAATTATCAAATGATGTTGCTTCTGCAAGATTATACATTACTGCAAAAGGTGTTTTTGATGTTTCTATAAATGGAGAAAATATAAGTGATGACGCAATGTCTCCTGGTTTTACAACCTATGATAAACGCATTGAAACACTAACTTATGATGTTACGAATTTTATAGAATCTGGACAAAATATCATTGGTGTAGAATTGGCTTCTGGTTGGTATTCTGGTAGATTATTATGGGGAACAACACCTTGGGATAATACAATTTCACCTAAAATAGTATGCCAATTAGAATTAGAAATGAAAAATGGTTCTAAAAAAACAATTATTTCTGATGAATCTTGGAAGGGAAGTACAAATGGACCATTACAGTTTTCAGAAATTTATGATGGAGAAATTTATGATGCCAATTTAATAATGCCGAATTGGTCAACTAATAATTTTGATGATAGCAACTGGACTAGTGTTGAAGTAGAAAATATTGCTAATAATGTAAAATTAGAGCCCAAAAGGCATACAACTGTTAAGGGCAAAATAAAATTAACACCAACTGAAATTACTAAAAAAGATGGAACTTTAATTTTTGACTTAAACCAAAATATGGTAGGTGTTTCTTTGGTAAAAGTACCTATGAAAAAAGGAGATACTCTTAAAATTAGATTTGCAGAAATGCTCTCTCCAGATGGAACTTTTTACACTAAAAATTATAGAAGTGCACATTCCACAGATTATTACATCGCATCAAAAGATGGAGAAATAGAGTATATGCCTAAATTTACGTTTCACGGATTTCGATTTGTAGAATTAAGTGGTTTTGATGCTTCAAAAGAAGTTTCTAAAGATTGGGTAACTGGTATTGTTCAATATTCAGATTTTGATGAAAATGGAACATTTACATCTTCTCATCAAAAATTAAATCAATTACAAAGTAATATTGTTTGGGGTTTACGAGGTAACTTTTTAGATATCCCAACAGATTGCCCACAAAGAAATGAGCGTTTAGGTTGGACAGGTGACGCACAAGTTTTTGGACCAACATCAATGTTTAATGCAGATGTTTATAAATTTTGGGCAAGTTGGTTGCAAAGTGTTCGAGAAGCACAATTAGAAGATGGCGCAATTCCTTGGACGGTTCCAGATAGTAGAGGTAATAAAATTGCAAGTTCTGGTTGGGGAGATGTTGCTACAATTATTCCTTGGAAAATTTATATGCGAACTGGAGATGTTGGTTTTTTAGAAGATAATTTTGAGATGATGAAACAATGGGTTGGTTATCATCAGAAAAAATCTAACAAATACATATCTAATATGATGTCGTTTTCAGATTGGTTACAGCCTTATCCAGAAAGTGGAAAAAACACAGGTGATACTTCAAGAAATTTAATTGGTACTGCATTTTTTGCACATTCAGCTAAATTAACAGCACAAGCAGCACAAGTATTAGGAAAAACCGAAGAACAAGCAAAATATGAAGCATTGTACAAAACTGTTGCTACTGCTTTTGACAACAAGTTTTTTGATGAAACTGGAACCATAAAAGGAGTTACAGAAACACAAACTTCTTATTTATTGGCTTTAGCATTCCGTTTGTTACCAGATAACAAGATAAATAATGCACAAAATAATTTATTAAGAAAGTTACAAGATGCAGACAATCATTTAAGAACTGGTTTTTTAGGAACACCATTATTGTCTAAAGTATTAGATGAAATGGGCGAGGTCGATTTAATGTACAAACTATTATTTAACGAAACCTATCCATCTTGGTTTTACTCTATCAATCAAGGTGCCACAACTATTTGGGAACGCTGGAATAGTTATAGCAAGAAAGAAGGATATAATCCTATGAGCATGAATAGCTTAAATCATTATGCATATGGGGCAATTGGTGAGTGGATGTATGAACGTGTTGGTGGTATTGCACCTTTAGAAGCTGGATACAAGCAAATTAAAATTGCACCACAAGTAAGACAACCTTTAACTTCTGCTGAAGCAAGTGTGAATTCGCCTTATGGAAAAATAGTTTCTTCTTGGAAAATGAATGGAAATGAATTTCAACTGAATGTTGTTATTCCTCCTAATACAACTGCTAAAGTGATTATTCCAGGAGATACTAAGCAAGAATTAGTATTAGATGAAAATACGTTTAAAGAAAATATAAATATAAAATTAATAAAAAATGCTGGAGATATATTTGAGTTGTTAGTGCAACCTGGTAGTTATAAGTTTAAATCAAAAATAAACTAAGGTAGAAATGAACAAAAAAACCTTATTTCTATTATCTGCTTTTTTTATAGTATTAAGTTGTAAAAATAAAGAAAAAAAGAAAGTAGTAACCTCTGAACAAAAGAAACCAAATATAGTATACATTCTTACAGATCAATGGAGAGGTTCTGCTTTAGGCTATGCAGGTAATCCAGATGTAAAAACACCAAATTTAGATGCTTTTGCTAAAGAATCTGTAAATTTTACAAATGCAGTTTCTGTAATTCCTGTTTGTACGCCTCATAGAGCCGCTTTATTAACGGGTAAATTTCCAACAACAACAGGAATGTTTGTAAACGATATCCATTTACCTGCAGAAGAAGTAACAATGGCAGAGTTATTTAAAGATGCAGGTTACAATACAGCGTATTGGGGTAAATGGCATTTAGATGGTCATGGAAGAGAAAAGTATATTCCAAAAGAAAGACGTCAAGGTTTTGAGTATTGGAAAGCGTTAGAATGTTCTCATAATTACACAAAAATGCCTTATTATGATAATGATAACTCAGAAATTAAATATTGGAAAGAATACTCACCTTTTGCAATTACTAAAGACGCAAACAAGTATATAGAAAAACACGCTAAAGATGAAAAACCGTTTTTGGCAGTAATTTCAATTGCAACACCTCATTATCCTCATAGAAGTGCTCCAAAGCAATATAAAGCGATGTACCAACCCGAGGCATTGACTTTAAACCCTAATATTTCAGAAGAATTTAAAGAAAGAAGTCGAAAAGAATTACAAGGCTATTATGCGCATGCGACAGCTACAGATGAAGCCATAGGGAGTTTGTTAGCCAAAATTAAAGACTTAAAATTATTAGAAAATACCATCATTGTATTTTCTTCAGATCATGGAGAAATGATGGGTGCTCATGGTGTAAAACCATTTGTAAAACAATTAGCTTGGGATGAATCTGCGAGAGTTCCTTTTTTAATTAGTTATCCAAATATTAATAAAAATAAAGGCAAAGTAGTAAAAGCTCCATTAACAACCCCAGATATTTTACCTTCCTTATTAGCATTGACGAATTTGGAAATTCCTAAAGATATTGATGGAGAAAACTTATCAGAATTGATAAAAAATCCAGATTCAAATGCAGATAGAGTTGCACTAATTATGAATGTTGCCCCTTTTGCATCTAATTTTAAGGATCCAGAATATAGAGCAATTAGAACAAAACAATATACCTATTCCATCACTTTAAATGGTCCAAATATGTTTTTTGATAATATAAAAGATCCTTATCAAATGAATAATTTAATAGGCAAACCAGCATTTAAAGAAATTCAAAAAGATTTAGATAATAAATTGAATGCAGAACTAAAGAGAATTGGTGATGATTTTAAACCACGAGAATATTATTTAAAAAAATGGGGGTATACTTTTGGTGAAAAACGTAGAGCTATAGACTATTGGAGTTGGATAGATAGTAAGGGCGTCGTACAATCACCAAAACCATTAATAAACAAAAAACATATAAAATGAAAAAAATAATATTTTTATTTCTAACTGTATTTTCTACTGTATCTATTTCAGCTCAAAAAGAAAGACCCAATGTATTAGTTTTTTATGTAGATGATTTAAGAGCAGAATTAGGTTGTTATGGAAGTGAAACTGCAATTACACCGAATATTGATAAATTGGCAAAAGATGGAGTATTATTCAATAAAGCTTATGTACAACAGGCTATTTGTGCTCCTTCTAGAATGAGTACACTAACAGGTTTACGCCCAGAAACGTTAGGTATTTATAGTATTTTTACTCCACTTCGTAAAATACATAAAGATGTAATTTCTATGCCCCAGCTTTTTAATAAAAATGGATACAAAACCATAAGTATTGGTAAAGTGTATCATCATAGTAGAGATGATAAAAAAGTATGGTCTACTTATTTTGAAAAAGAGAAAAATACGTATTTAAAACCAGAAAATATTACACTGATGAAACGTCTAAAAGAAGAAGGCGTTAAACCATTAAAAGGACCTGCTTTTGAAAATGCAGATGTAGCTGATGAAGGTTATAAAGATGGTAGAGTAGCAAAATATGCGATAGAAACACTTCATAATATAAAAGACGATAAATTTTTGATGTTTGTGGGTTTAAGTAAACCACATTTACCTTTTAATGCACCAAAAAAATATTGGGATTTATACAATAAAGATGATTTTAAAATTCCACTAAGAGACAAGCCTAAAGATATGTATAGACTGGCTTTAGCAAAATGGGGCGAATTAAAAGGCTACTCAAATATTCCTAGAGAGGGAGATTTAAACGATGATTTAACACGCGACCTTATTCATGGTTATCATGCAAGTATCAGTTACATAGATGCTCAAATAGGTAAAGTCATGGCAACTTTAGAAGACTTAGATTTAAGAAAAAATACCATGATTATTTTTATGAGTGATCACGGATATAAAATTGGAGAGTATGGTACTTGGTGTAAACAATCTAATGTAGAAATTGATGTAAGAGTGCCTTTAATTATAAGTAGAGAAAACAATTATAAAAATAGAGTTACAAACAAAACATCTGATGCCCTTGTAGAAAATGTAGATATTTTTTCCACTTTAGTAGAGATTTGTGATTTAAAAACCCCGCCCGTTTCTGATGGTAAAAGTATAGTTCCGCTATTAAATAAACCAAATAAAAAATGGGATGAAGCAGCTTATAGTGTATATGCTAGAGGAAAAAAAATAATGGGTGTTACCACTACCGATGGGGAATGGCGTTATACTGAATGGAGAAACTCTGTAACTAATGAGATACTTCAAGCAGAATTGTATAAACATAAATATAGTTTGCTTTCGTATGTAAACGTATCAGGAAATAAAAAATATCAGAAAGTAGAACAACGAATGAAAAAACTTTTAGAAGCGCAATTTCCAAGAGATAAACCTTTTTTGCAAAATGATATCCCAAGTAAAAAATAAATGAATTAAAAAAAGCTTGGTTAAAATCGAACCCAAGACTACAGAAGTTTATACCAAACTTTAGCACCAATTTGATGTAACCATTTCGGAATTTCTACATCTATAAAATATAACTCAAGATAAAAATTATGAAGATTGGAAAATTAACTTTAATATTGATTTTAGGAATTGTATTTTTTATAAGTTGTAATAGTGATGACGACTTAACTGAAAACCAGAATGAATTGAATTCATTTATTTATGAAAATTACTGGGAAGACGCAAAAAAAATTTATCAAAATGAAGTAGCTAATAATATTAATCATTTTAATTATAATTTAGAATATTTAGACTCTTTAGAAATATTTAAAATCTCTAAGAATATTCAATCAGTATATGAGTTAACCATTCCAGAACAAGATAGTATTTTTAATCAATACCAAATACATGCTAACATAGGTTATATTTTCACAAAACTCACCTTCAAAGTTGAAGACAATCAAACTATTGGCTCTACCGAAACAATGAATTTAATTTCACCAAGTTCTGATGAAAATGAACTATTTAATTTTTACAATAATAACCAATTTGTTTTCACTAATCCCGATCCTATTGCTACAAATTGGGTAGATGTAGAATTTAATGAAAATAAAAACCTTACATATTTAAAAAACCAATTATTAAATATTTCTTTTATTCCGAATGTAGAAATAGGATCATTTTCATCTGGTTATTCTTCAAAAATGAAGTTTGAGAGATTCGAAAATCACAATATAACTACATTTAGAATGGGTTGGGGAGATTGTTGGAGTGGTTGTATAACTAAAAGATATTGGAAATTTAAAACCACTGAAGATTCTGCTGAATTTATTGAATCTTATTACGGGAATGAGTTTTGAACTTTATAAACGCTAAACAATAAAGATGTGTATAATTCATTGCTAGTAAAGGCTTACTTACGAAAATTCAGTTAGAATTTTCTATCTGTGATTATTTACTAACTTTAGTGCTTAAACACGCAACGAAATCATACATTAGACCTTTGTAAACAGTTAAAATCAGACAGAGATATTCATGCAAATTTCACCTGAAAAAATGAAAAAAGTTCTTTACGAACTTTTTATGAAATATAAATTCACCAACAGGAATGCTAAATTGCTTGCTAATGTATTTACAGAAAGCACTCTAGACGGCATAAGTTCTCATGGTATCAATCGAGTACCTCTTTTTATTGAATATATAAAAAGGGGTATTGTTAAAATAGATGCTGAAGCAGAGAAAATAGCTTCTTTTGGCAATATAGAACGTTGGGATGGCAAACAAGGTTCTGGTATTATAAATGCAACGAAATGTTCAAACAGAGCTATAGAATTGGCAAAAGAACATGGAATGGGAATGGTAGCATTGCGAAATACGAATCACTGGATGAGGGGAGGAACCTATGGAAAACAAGCCGCTAATGCCAATTGCATTTCGATACTTTTTACTAATACGAAACCAAATATGCCACCTTGGGGAGGAAAAGACAGCAGAATCGGTAATAATCCCTTTGTTGTATCTATACCAAGAAAAAAAGGACATGTTGTATTGGATATGGCACTTTCACAGTTTTCATTTGGTAAGATTAATGATTATAGATTAAAAGGAGAAAAATTACCTTATCAAGGGGGATGGGATGACAATGATGAATTGTCAAATGATCCTGATAAAATTTTATCAAAAGAGCGTGGTTTACCCATCGGTTATTGGAAAGGATCAGCCCTGTCGATGGTGTTAGATATGCTAGCGACCATTCTTTCTGCAGGAAACTCTACTTACAAAATAAACTCAAAAGAAATTGAGACAGCCATTTCCCAAGTTTATATCTGTATCTATCCTAAAGTTTTTAAAGACAATGGACTTCATGAAAAACTCTTAGAAGAAATTATTGATTTTACTCATGATGTAGAACCCATAAGTCCTGGAGATACAATTTACTATCCAGGAGAACGGAGTTCACAAACCAGAGCAAAAAATTTGAAAGAAGACATTTTTGTCAACGAAAGTATTTGGCAAAAGATAATGGCACTTTACGAAAAATAAAAACTAACATTGCTAAATGAGGTAGAAAAAAATAAAGTAGCTATTTTTTTAATTATAAGCCGATAAACACCTAGCAATAGTATATGCAGATAGAACTAATGTGCTAAATAATGGAAAATTACATTCTGACTTTTCAAAATTTTCAAAAAAGATAATGAAAAAATGGAATACAAAATATTTAGAAGAACAATTGAATTAATGTAAGAGTGAATAAAGTAAAGCCGCCAATAATGTAAAAATAATAGCGAGTTTTGTTATAAATCCAAAGTAAGTAAATATAAAAAAGGTCTGTGTTAAACGAAAAAGTAAGTAGATGAAAACCCGCTACTATTCTTCTCGTTGTGTTTAGAGCTTATTAATATTACGTGAGTTCGATTTAAAAGTATGTATCTTCTTCTTTGTTAAAAAAATAGTGAAAAGTACTACATAATACCACAGGATTGTATTAACGATTTTTAAAATTAAATTTGATTTATTTTATTAAATCAGCTCAATGGGAATGAAAAAATCCGTATTGATACTATTTTTAACTACCTGTGTAAATCTTATTTACACACAACGCTCAATAACTAACTTTAACAATAACTGGGACTTTATTTTAGAAGATAATCCATCATTTTCGAAAGAAAATGTAGATATTTCTTCTTGGAAAAATCTAAACGTTCCGCACGACTGGTCTTTCGAAAAAGGCGTACGTAAAGGTGGTGATCAAGGACAAGGTGGAGGTTATCATGATGGTGGAATTGGTTGGTATAGAAAACTGTTCAACGTAAAAAAAGAAAGCCTTTCTAAAATTACTTACATCAATTTTGATGGGGTTTATATGAATAGTGAGGTTTGGGTAAATGGAAACTATCTAGCAAAAAGACCTTATGGATACATCAGTTTTAGATATGATATTTCTAAGTATTTAAAAGAGGGGAAAAATACCATTGCAGTAAGAGTTGATAATTCTTTAGAGCCTTCAGCAAGATGGTATCATCCTTGTGGAATCTTCGCTCCTGTTAAATTAGTTGAGGTAAATCCCAATCACTTTGAACCAAATAGTATTTTTATAAAAACATCTTCTATTCAAAAAAATAAAGCTACTGTTTCTATTGATGCAGAAATCAATGGAACATTGAAAGGCTTAAAATATGAAATGAAATTATTCTCTTCTGAAGGAAAGGAATTGGCAAAAAAATGTGAGGAATTAAATACTTCTAAACCAGCATATGAATTTGAAGTAAAAAGTCCAAAGTTATGGAGTCCAGATTCACCTGAATTATACAAAGTTGTTATCCAAATTTTAGATGGTGAAAAAGTTATAGATGAAATCTTAACCAATTTTGGTTTCAAAACTGTAAAATGGGAAACCAAAACAGGATTTTGGTTAAATGGAGAAAACGTAAAACTAAAAGGAGTTTGTGAACATTGGGAAGGTGGTCCAGTTGGAGGTGCTTGGACAAAACCTTTATTACGTTGGAAACTACAGAGTTTAAAAGATATGGGCATCAATGCTATTCGCCCTTCACACAACCCAACTCCACCAATGTTTTATGACATCTGTGATGAAATAGGTTTGTTAGTAATGGATGAAATTTTTGATGGATGGCACAAAAAAGCACCACAAGATTATGGAAAACAAGCTTTTGATGAATGGTGGCAACGTGATGTTACAGAATGGATTACCAGAGATAGAAATCACGTCAGTATTTTTGTGTGGAGTTTAGGAAACGAAACCCACAGTCCAATTGGACCAGAATTGGTAAAATTTGGTAAAAAATTAGACCCAACGCGCTTATTCACTTCAGGAGCTGGAAATCCAGAAGATATGGATATTACAGGCGTAAATGGTGGCTCTGAAACAAAATCATTTATAGAAAGCAAAACGTTTGATAAGCCATTTATTTCAACAGAAGCACCACATACTTGGCAAACAAGAGGATATTATAGAACGCAAACTTGGTGGCGAGATAATGAATTACCAAGAACATATCCTTTGCCAAATTTAACTGAAAAAGAGATTTTTTTCTACGAAGGCATCAACCCAAAAAAATGGAGAAATAGAAAACAAAGTTTCAATTCGTCTTATGACAATGCCACTGTAAGAGTTTCTGCCAGAAAATATTGGGAAGTTGTGCGTGATTATCCTTGGCATAGTGGTCATTTTAGATGGACAGGTTTCGATTATTATGGAGAAGCAGGTTTGGTGCACGGAGGTTTGCCTTTCAATTTGTTTATGGGTGGCGCTTTAGATGTAGCAGGTTTTAAAAAGGATTTATTCTATTTCTATCAAAGTCAATGGACTACAGGACCAATGGTACATATTTTACCTCATTGGACACATCCAAGAATGAAAAAAGGCACTGTGATTCCTGTTTGGGTATATTCAAATGCTGATGAAGTGGAGCTATTTTTAAACGGAAAATCGTTAGGAAAAGACAAACCAGGAACAATCTGGAATGAAATGCAATGTGAATGGATGGTTCCATACGAAGAAGGGAGTATAGAAGCTGTTGCATATATTGATGAAAAAGAAGTGAAAAGGACTTCTTTTTGTACTAGTAAACAACCATCAAGATTAAAAACAAGTTTACAAAAATTGGAAGCAGAAGAGAGTTTTACCACAAGTTACATAATTACGTCTGAAAGTTTAGATGAAAACGACAATTTGTATCCTTATGGAGAAAACAAAATTTATTATAATATTCAAGGTGATGTAAAAACCATTTCTATGGAAAATGGAAATCCTATTGATCCAACAAGTAGAACAAAATCAGATTTTAGAGCCTTGTTTTTTGGTAAAAACAGATTGTTTTTAAGGGAAAAACTGAATGCTAAAAATGCATCTATAATTACGGCTGCTATTTTAGGTGATAAAGCTTTGTACACTTCAAATATAATAACAATCGAAGCCAAACAGTTTGCTGTTTTAGGAGAATTAAAAGCATCTAATTTAGAAATTTTCTACACCACTAATGGCGATAATCCTGAAACGAATGGAAACCTTTATAAAGGAGCTTTCGAAATTAAAGATAATAAAACAGTAAAAGCCATTGTAAAACAAGATGGAAAGGTAGTGTTAATAATGGAAGAAAAATTTGGTAAGAACGAGGGTTTATTTTGGGGCGATGAACATTCTAAAGATATGTGGATTGGTAGAGGTGTAAATATCTCTGCCGAAGAAGGAGTTTTAAAAGGAAGTGCAACAGCAAGTTCAAAAGCAAGACGTTTTAAAGGAACTGGATTTGTAGATTTTAAACGTGGAGAGGGTTCCGTAGAATTTTATCAAGAAAATGATGGAGAAGAAGGCGATTACAGAATCCGTTTTAGGTATATGCATAATAATGTTGACAAATTACATCCTTTAAAATTGTATGTAAATGATGAATACATCAGAACTTTAAAATTTAAAGCTACTGGTGGTTGGGAAAAAGAATGGAAATTCGTGCGAACTAGTATTCGTTTAAAAGTTGGTGCAAATAGTGTTCGATTAGAAACTACAGGAGAAAGTGCTCCTTATATTGATGAATTATTCATAGATTAATCTTTTATAAAGTATACTCATAAACTATAAAAACACCTAATAAAAATCATGTGAATAATGAATAAAATAATAGTATCATTAATACTTGTTCTTTCAGTTTTAGCATCTTGCCAAAATTCAAAGGTCGCGGGTAATTCAGTAAACAAAATAAGTTTAGAAGAAGGGTTTCAAAATCCACCAAACCAAGCCAAAGCCAGAACTTGGTGGCATTGGATTAGTGGTAATGTTTCTAAATCTGGAATTACAAAAGATTTGGAAGCAATGAAAGCTGTGGGGATTCAAGAAGCACAATTATTCAATGTACATATAGGATTTCCAAAAGGACCTATAAAATATTTAAGCGAAGAGTGGTTAGACTTATTCAAATTTTCTGCTGAAGAAGCAAAACGTTTGGATTTAGAATTGGCATTTCATAATAGTGCTGGCTGGTCATCCTCTGGAGGACCTTGGGTCACAGAAGAAAACGCGATGCAAACTATGGTTTTTAGTGAACTGTTAGTTGAAGGCGGAAAACCAATTAAAGTAACTTTACCAAAACCTGAAACAAAATTTGACTACTATAAAGATATTGCAGTTTTGGCATTTCCGAAACCAAAAGCAAGTAAAAAAATAGATGGTTTAGACTATAAAATATTGTCAGAACGTGTTCGTAATCATTTATTACCAGACACCAAAATAATTTCTGAAGCTTCAGTAATTTCAAAAGAAAATGTTATCGATTTATCTAATGAATTTTCTAGTGATGAGGTTTTAGAATGGAACGCACCTCAAGGCGAATGGATTATTTTACGATTTGGACATACACCAATTGGCACAACAAATCGTCCTGCACCACAAGAAGCGAAAGGATTAGAAGTAGATAAAATGAGCAAAACTGCAGTAGATGCTTACTGGAAAGGTGGAGTGCAACCTATAATTGATAAGCTAGGCGATTTAATAGGGAGTACTGTAAATAATTGTTTAATTGATAGTTACGAAGTGGAAACTACCAATTGGACAAATGGTTTTGAAACTCAATTCGAAAATTTAAGAGGTTACGATTTAACATCCTATTTACCAACTTTAGCAGGCTACTATATAGAAAGTAGTGAAATTTCGGAACGATTTCTTTGGGACTTTAGACGAACTATTGGCGATTTAATTGCCGAAAATTACTATGCGCATTTTGCGGAATTATGTCATAAAAACGGATTGAAGTTTTCTGTAGAACCCTATTGGGGACCTTTTGATAATATGCAAGTAGGTGCTACTGGTGATATTGTGATGTGTGAGTTTTGGAGTGGCGGTTATCCATTTTTCGATTCGCCTAAGTTTGTTTCATCAATTGCTCATTTAAATGGTAGTGCTATTGTTGGAGCAGAATCTTTTACAGGTATTGGTGGTTGGGACAAACACCCAGCAAACATAAAATCAATTGGAGATAGAGCTTGGGCAGAAGGCATTACACGCTTTATTTTTCATACGTATGTACATCAACCTTGGGACGTTGCTCCTGGTTTGGCATTAAGTTATCACGGTTTTGATTTTAACCGGTTAAATACTTGGTGGTCGCAAAGTAAAACCTATATGGATTATTTAGCACGTTCTCAATATTTGTTGCAACAAGGTCAGAATGTGGCTGATGTTTTAGTTTTTACAGGAGAATCATCGCCAAATACAGGCTTTATAAAACCTGAAATTAAAGCTATGGGTTTTGATTATGATTTGATTGGAGCGAATAAGTTGAAAGACCTAACCGTTAAAAACGGAACGATATATTCGTCTGTTGGCAATACGTATAAAGTATTGTTGCTTCCAAATTCTGATTTTATAAAACCAGAAACACTGCAAAAAGTAAAGGAGTTGGTAGATGGTGGCGCAAAAGTTATTGGTAAAAAACCGATGCTATCGCCAAGTTTAAGTAATTATCCCGCTTGTGATGCCGTAGTGAAAACACAAGTTGAAGACTTATGGGGAAGTGGTTTGGTAAAAGATAGTTCGCTTGAAACTATTTTAGCCGAAAAAACACCCGATTTTAAAATTGAAAGCAGCGATAATACAGATTTCAGTTTCATTCACAGAAAAACAGATAAAGCCGATATCTATTTTATAGCCAATGCGAGAAAAGAGGGTAGAGACATCGTAGCACGTTTTAGAGTTTCAGATAAACAACCAGAACTCTGGCATTCAGAAAAAGGAACGATAGAAGATTTAGTGGTGTTTAAAGATAATAAAGATGGCACAACCACAATACCTTTGCAATTAGGTATGGAAGAATCGGTGTTTATCGTCTTTAAAAAACCGGTAAATTCAACGCATTTGGTTGCCACTAAAATGGAATCAAACGAACCAAAAGCCGAAGCACTTTCAAACTTAAAAATTATAAAAGCCGAATATGGTACTTTTTTACAAGAAGGTTTAATTGATATTACAGCCAAAGTGAATGCCGCTATAGAAAACGATAATTTAGATTTTAAAATGTCGCGTGCGTTTTGCGATTGCGACCCAGCAATGGGTTACAAAAAAGAGTTCCGAATGGAATATCAAATAGGCGAAACTATAAAGCAGTTATATGCGGAAGAACGCGAGCATATTTTAATTAAAGGTGGTAATCAAAAATTAAAAGTGTTAAAAGCTGTATTTGGAAAGTTTAAAGCTGAAACCAAAGGCATTCCTGAAAATTACAAAACCTACGATGTTACAACATGCATACAAAAAGAGGTAGCTTCTGGGAATTATATTATTCCAGTAACTCACAAATTAATTGATAATCAGATTCCTGAAGGCAATAAAACAGCTTTAAAAATTACTTATCTAACGGATGGAGAGGAACGAATCATATTTGTTCCTAAAGGGCAGCTTTTAAACCTATCAAAAGATGAAACAACACCAAAATTGATGTATAAAGACAATGCTATCAACTGGGTAACACCTCATTCAGGAATAATAACATATACAAATGCTTCAGGAGAAACTAAAAGTGCAGAAGTGAAACCTGTATCTAAACCAATAGATTTATCAAATTTTTGGGAGGTTCATTTTCCTTCAGAATCTGGTAAAAGTATAAACGAAAATTTTGATGAATTAATTTCCTGGTCAAATCATAAGAATGAGAATATTCAGCATTTTTCAGGAACAGCAACCTATAAAAAAGAATTTTTTTTAACCGATGATTTATTACAATCAGACAAAAGTTTAGAACTAGATTTAGGAAGTATTGCAGTAATTGCAGAAGTTATGCTAAATGGTAAAAATATAACGACTTTATGGAAAGCACCTTTCAGAATAAATATTAGTGATTTTGTAAGAACAGGGAATAATATTTTAGAAGTAAAAGTTACTAATTTGTGGCCTAACAAATTAATTGGAGATGAATCGTTTCCTCTAGATTACGAGCGCAAAGGCAATAAAATGAAAACATTACCAGATTGGTTAGTAAATAATACACCACGTCCATCAAAGCGCACTACGTTTCCATCTTGGAGTCATTATCAAAAAGAAGATACGTTATTAACTTCAGGATTGTTAGGGCCAGTAGAAATCAGAATTTTTAAAAGAATAAACCTAGAATTATAATGAAAAAGCTATTAGTTGTTACCCTATGTATATACTTCACCTTTTTAGGGTGTAATGTTAATAAGGACGTATCATCAAAACTTGAAAAGAGTGATGCATTGGTAGATTATTTTGCTGACAATGGCTTTGGTAATGCGGTTGCTTTGGTACAACATCCATCTGGAGTGTATCACAAAGGCATTACCTATATAGCTTACCAAGGATCATTAGAAGACCCTTATGTAGCGTCTTATAACCATGAAACGAAAGAATGGAAAGGACCATTTAAAGCTGGAGTTAGTGAAATGGGTAAAGACCCAAATCGTAAGAAAAAAATAGATAATCATGGAAAACCTGCATTGCTTATTGATGATGCAGATTATATTCATATTGCTTTTGGAGGTCATGGAGGAATGAGAAAACATGGTGAAAACCCTTTAGGAAATCATGCTTATGGTAAAAATTTACATGTGGTTTCTAAAAAACCATTGGATATTTCTGCCTGGGAAACTCAAGATAATATTTCATTATTTGGAACTTACAGTCAGTTCATAAAAATGGACAATGGAGATATGTATTTATTTTATAGACATGGAGCACATAGAAGTGATTGGGTGTATCAAAAATCAACAGATAATGGTGCGACTTTTCAAGAACCAGTTTCGTTTTTAAAGCACAAAAGAAGAACAGAGGTTGAAGCAGAAGATTCTTGGTATCCTTGGGTTAGTAGAGGAAATGGAGATGAAATTATTGTCGCTTTCGATTATCATATTTGTAGAGATAAAAAGAACCCTCAAGACACAAGAGGGCATATACCAGAAAGACACAATGTGTATTATATGGTTTTCGATACAAAAACTGGCGCATGGAAAAATGTTAAAAATGAACGTTTAAAAATGCCCTTAACCAAGGAAATAGCAGACGAAAATACTTTGGTGAAAAATATAGCTAATGATTGGACTTTTCAAGGTGTGACAGATGTAGATTCAAATGGTAATCCGCAGGTTATTATGCTGGTTGGTCCAGATGTAGGCGAAAGAAGAAGCGGACCAAAACGCATACAACATTTTAGATGGGACGGACAAGCATGGGTAAAGAGTCTGACTGATAATCTTCCGAGAGGAGATGGTGATTTAGAAGTAAAGTCGGCTAAAGAAGTTAGCATTTATTTAGAAAGTAAAAACAATAAAAATGTTGGAGAAATAAGCAGATGGGATAGTTTTGATGGTGGAGCGTCTTTTAAAAAGAGCAAAGTTTTTTTACGCCGAAAAAAATCTGGATTTGTGATATCATCACTTATAGAAAATCCGCATCCAGATGCAAGAATTATTGTAGCAGAAAAGAAAAAAGGAACAGATTATAGAAAAATGTATCTTTTGGGAGATAATGGTCCAATTAAACGTAATGTAAAAGAAGCTGAGGTATTAAAGAATTAAATATATAAAAGTTAGTTTTTTAAATATCAATTGAATAATAATCAACCAAAAATGAAAACATTTAAAAATACTTTATTAGTTTGTTTAACTTTTTGCTTTTTTTTGTCTTGTGGAGATAAAACGAAAACAAAAGAATTAAAAAAATCAAACCCCAATGTACTATTTATTTCTGTAGATGATTTGAATACTTGGATAAGTCCAATTGATAATTTTTCAAATGTAAAAACACCTAATTTTGATAGATTGGCAAAAATGGGAGTTACTTTTACCAATGCGCATGTGCAAGCACCATTATGTGGTCCATCTAGAGCATCTTTAATGACAGGTTTACGACCATCTATCACAGGAATTTATGGAATGACACCAGACAATCAAATCCGTAGAGAAGGAAACCTTGCAACAAAAGACATTAAGTTTCTTCCAGAATATTTTGAGCAAAATGGATACCACACTATGGGAATTGGAAAGTTGTTCCATATTCACGCTCCTGATAGTGTTTTTAACGAATCTGGAGGACGTGTTAGAGGTTTTGGCCCTTATCCTAAAAAAAGAATTGTTTGGGATGGTTTTGGAACATCAAAATCTAAAAAAGAAAAATATGGAAGGACAAGTACAGATTGGGGTGCTTTCCCAGAGAATGATACTTTAATGCCCGATCATCAATCTGTAAATTGGGTTGCTGAACGATTACAAAGAAAATATGATAAGCCCTTTTTTATGGGACTTGGTTTTTTGCGCGTTCACGTGCCTTTGTATGTTCCTCAAAAATGGTTCGATTTGTATCCTTTAGAAGAAATTGAAACGCCTCCTTATAAATCGGATGATTTAAATGATATCCCAGCTGTTGGAATGAAAATTAACGATTTACCAATGATGCCATCTACAGAATGGGCAAAAGAAAGTGGCGAATGGAAAAAAATCGTTCAGGCATATTTGGCGTGTATCAGTTATGTAGATTATGAATTAGGTCGTGTTTTAGATGCTTTAGAAAAAAGTAAATATGCAGATAATACTGTAATTGTTTTATGGTCTGATCATGGATATCGTTTAGGAGAAAAAGGAACTTTTGCAAAACATGCACTTTGGGAAACTGCTACAAAAGCGCCATTGCTATTTGCAGCACCAAACTTACCTAAAGGAAAGAAAATTGATGCTCCTGTAGAAATGTTATCCATTTATCCAACTTTATTAGAATTAAGTGGTTTGCCTGCTTATGATAGAAACGAAGGTGTGAGTTTGGTAAATATGATGCAAAAAGATCAAGGAATTAAAACTTCGTATGCACTGACAACTTTTGGAATGAATAATCATGCTGTAAAAAAAGACGGTTATAGATACATCAATTATGAAGATGGTGGAGAAGAATTTTACGATCATAGTATTGATCCAAATGAATGGAATAATGAAGCTGATAATTCAAAATACAAAGCTCAAATAGAAAAAATGAAAGGTCTTTTGCCTAAGGTAAATTCAAAATGGGATGCAAGTTCTAACTATACGTTTCAACCTTATTTTGTAGAGCAAAAGGCTCGTGTAAATGGAGAGGAAAAGAAACCAGTGGAAGTCATTGGAGCTGATCGGTAACTCATATAGGCATATTTCTTCAAAAATGATAATGATTCGTTTTTTAAGACAGAGCAGGATAGTTAACGTTAATAATACAACTAACTTTAAATAAATTTGATAATAGTTTTTTTAAATTGAAAATAAAACAGATGTTTTTTATTAAAAGAATAGCTATAGTAATATCCGCTTTTAGTTTTTACAACTTAAACTCACAAGTAACTTTATCAGCAGATTTTACTGACGAAGCTAATGAGAGCGGACCTTTACATAATATTTGGTCTATAGCTAATAGAATTAGTCCTCAAAATGGTTCAAATGTTCGTCCAGGACTTAAAATGAATACAGTTAGAATGATTGGAGGAATCAAAAAAACTGTAAATGGAGAAAATGTAAAGGATCTAGATTTTGATACCTGTTTGTATGATTCTATTAATAATATCTATGTATATAGATTCGATCCATTGATAGAAAGGTTAGATAATATTATTAATTCTCAAACAGAAATCCATCAAATTGTATTAGATCAGCCGCCTTGGGCTTTTCAACACGGATATACTTTTATTCCTGAAGGGACTATAGATAATATTAATTTTCGAGAAAACGAACAAATATCTATTTATGGAAATTCATTACCTCCTGCAGATAAAGTAGCATACCATGATTATATAGCAGCTTTGATGACCGAGTTAGTTGATAACTATGGAGAAGAAATGGTTTTATCTTGGCGTTTTAGAGTCGGTTCTGAAATCGAAACACCAAGCCATTGGTATGGAACTAAACAAGATTTTATAGAACATTTTGAAAATACAGAAAGCGCAGTAAGAACAGTTTTGCCAAATGCAATTATTGGTTTACACACAAGAGCCCCAGATTTCCTCTATCAAAATGGCACTGTACTAAATTATAAAGGAGAACCTTTTGCTTCTTTTGCTGAGGGTTTAATAGAATATTGTTTTGATAATAATGTGAAATATGATTTTTGGGGAATATCAGATTACGTAGTTCTGGGTAATACTGATTTACGTAATATGAGTGCCAAATATGATGGACTATTTGCTGATTTAATAAATCATCCAGAATGGGATGCCAGTGCAACCATTGATTTAATGGAGTATGCAACAGTAACCACAATGAATGGTGCTGATGGTAATGGGTTTATTAATGCAGAAACATCTCATGCAGAAGTTGTAGAATTATATTTTTCTAATATTTTTTATAAAAATAAAGACAATGGTTTAGATTTAATATATAGATGGGGTAATAGAACTGGTTCACAAGATCCTCCAGGAATTAGTATTTTGAATTCTATGAATGGTAAAGTTCGTTATACAACAGATATTTCTGGTACAACAGAAACTCCAACAAATGATGTTGATGCTATTTTTTCAAAAAAGGATAGCGCCACAGAATATGATGTTTTAATATATAATTATAATAATAGTTCTTTAAATTATATAGATAATGAAGCGGTAAATGTATCTATAACGTCAGAATTACCAGAAGGTACATCCTTGTATTATAGAAGTATTTCTTATGATAAAACCAATAATAAACTTCAGAATTTCTTAGAAGATAATTCCGGATTAGGTTATGTGAAAAGTGGGTTTAATGATAGAGGTGATCCAGAAAGAATTTTAACCGAAGCTGGTTTAGCTGCATATGAAGCTTATGAAAATCCAAACCCACACCAATATAGTAATTGGCAAAGTATATTTACTACTGCACGAACTGATGGTGAATCTGGTTCTATCATTAGTTTAGATACTGAAATTGCCTCTTTTGCGTTTGAAAAATTTGAGTTTAGAACAGAAGATTATTTTGTGACTAGTATTGCACCTGCAACGGTTGTTTGGACAACTACAGAAGATTTTACGCCTTGGACAGCAGTTAGTGCCGGAATGAATGTAAATACAGATAATGATAAATTAACCTTGAATTATTCAAATGGATTTGCATTCCCAATGGCAGCAATTACAGGGTTAAATATTAATTCTGATTTGTATGACACTTTACAGTTAGTTGTTAAAAATAGCACAGAAGATATTTTTCTTCAAATGGCTGCAAATATTCCAGGTACAGAATTTTCTTCAGGAAGAAAGAAAATTACAATTCCCAATGATAATCAGTGGCATACTATAGATGTAGACTTAACAAGCTGGTCTCATTGGGCAGACATTATTAATGAATTTAAGGTATATGAAAGCGTAAATACAGGTAGTATTGTTTTTGATAGAATAGAGTTTATGCCTAAAGAAGATAATGAGATTTATGATGTAACAATTACTAAAGTTGGCAATGGCTTATTAAATTATCAAAGCGGAACTTCTTTTGGAGGACAAACATTTGATTTAAATGCTATTGCAGATCAAGGTTGGGAGTTTGAAGAATGGACAGGTGATATTGTTAGCACAGAAAATCCTCTAACAATAACTGTTACGTCAGATTTGAACATAAAAGCAGTTTTTACCCAAGAGAGTTTGTCTGTAAATGATGAAACTTTAAATAATAATTTTATAGTGTATCCAAACCCAAGTACTGAAGGAGTTTTTAAAATAAAAAATCATACCCAAGAAAATTGGGAAATCTATAATTTAAATGGAGCTAGAATACATAAGGGAAATGGAGCAATAATTGATATTTCTAACTTTTCAAAAGGACTTTACATTGTTAAGATAAATGGTAGCTTTAAAAAGTTATTATACAAATAAAAGGTATAAAACTATAGTAATATTAAAATGAAGAGAATATCTAAAATATCAATTATCTGTTTTTATACATTGGCATTGTTCAATTGTAGCTCATCAAAAGAGCAAAAAAAGGAAATTTACATAGCTGCAGATATTCATATTTCTCCAGATGGAAAATTTTATATGCTTCAAATCGTGGACCAAAAGAAGATAGTATTGTTGTGTTTTTAATTAACAAACAAAATGGAAAATTAAATTTGGTAGAGCATGTTGTTACAGGTGGAAATCATCCCAGAAATTTTACAATTTCACCTAAAGGCAAGTTTTTTTTGATTGCATATCAATTTACAAATAATATTACTATTTTTAAAAGAAATGTTAAAACTGGTTAACTCACAAAATTACCAAATGAAATAACTGTAAATAGTCCTTCAAGTATTCAAATGAAAGGTATATTAAAGTGATTCTCTTTCAATAAAATTAAAAGGAACTTTAACTGTTCCTTTTGTTTTATTTAAAATCATTTCAGCTGCAGATTCTGACATTATTTTAAAATCTGTAGAAATTACAGTAATTCCAAGTAATTCTTTTAAAGGTGTATCATTGTATGAGATAATACCCACCTCTTTACCTAAAACAAATTCATTTTCTCTAACTTGTTTTACTAAATTCACCAAATCTCCTTCTTCTATTGTGATAAATAAATCGCCCTTTTTCAAAATCATATCATCATAAATTTTATCAATAATTTCAAAATTCAAATCATGCTCAATGCAAAATTTTCTAAATCCAAATAAAATTCTTTTTGGATAAGGATATACAGATTTATCAGGATACACTAACATAATTTTCTGATATTTTTTTATTTTTTTGAAACCCTTATTCAAAGCATTGTAAATATCATTTTCAAAATCTTGATATATTTGAGTAACATTTTTATTAGAATAAGATTTTACATTGTCTAAAATAATAAGTTTATCATTAGGAATTGATTTCAACGCATTATCAACTTCTTCAGGTAGACTAACATGTTTTAGATCATCTGTTTTAAAATGAAGCATAGTAATAAAATAATCATATACACCTTTATTTTTTTCTAATAAATTTAAAAAAAGCGTTTTATCACAATGATAAATATGTAAATCTGTATGCGAATTAGCTCCTATACTGTTTATAAAATGATTGTAAGTCTTTAATTTGTATGAACTAAGTTTATTAACCAAAAAAAGAATATTTACTTTAGATATTAATCTGGTTCTAGATATATAAAAACCTTTTCCTCTAATAGAAGTAATAATTTTACGTTCTTTTAAAATACTATAGGCTTTTTCTACTGTATCACGTGATAAATAAAACGCTTCACTAAACATATTTATAGATGGTATCTTTTCATCCATAGTAACATTACCTTGTGAAATATTATGAATAATAGAATCTATAATTTGTTGGTATTTTGGCACCCTTGAGTTTTCATCAATTGTTATGAGGTTTAAGATATTCATAATCTAAAAATTTTTATATATGTTACAGGTGATAAAATCCTAATCAAATGTAATAAAAGAGACATTAATATACCAACAAATAAGAGAAAGAAATTATAACTATGATTAACCTAGAAAAATTAAATGCCATCAAAACGGATGTAATATTTAAGATGAGTTAGACATAAGAAATTATTATGATTATTATAGAAAAAGTTTATCATATTAGAGTATTAACTTTATTGTCAAGTTTATTACGTGATTTTATAGATAAAAATGCTTCCTACATTAATATTGCAGATTATATTAAATTGAATATAAGTGAGAAACCTACTCAACCAACAACTAAAGAAACTCTAAAATAGTAGCACATAACAATTATGTAATGTTAAAAAAAATACTTGCATTATATCTAAAAAAAAATTGTTTAAAAACTAAACCGTAGATATTTTGGTGAGTAAATCTGTAACAGATTTTTTATTGCAGAATTGTGATTAATTATCAACATACAAAAAATAAATGATTATGGACAAAAAGTATATTGTTATGGCAATTTTATGATTTTACGGCATAGTACAGGATACAAGGTTTTAAATTTGATTCTACTTTTGATTTAACAATATTATAAATAAACATTAAGGAAATGACCAGAACATTTAAATACGTAGATTATTTATGGGATGTAGAAAAAGCATTAGCATTTGGTGACAATCAAGTAGATTTGTTTTTGTATCGTTCTAATATACTAGGAGCAGATTTAAGAATTACCAATTATGGAGGAGGTAATACAAGTTGTAGAACTATTGAAAAAGATCCTTTAACTAACGAGGCAGTTGAAGTAATGTGGATAAAAGGTTCTGGAGGAGATATTGGTACTTTAAACAGAACTGGTATTGCAGGAATCTACACAGAAAGACTACGTAATTTAAAAAATGTTTATGGAGGTTTAGAAGATGAAGATAGAATGGTTGGTTTGTTCAATCATTGTATTTATGATTTAGATAGTAAAGCACCTTCTATTGATACACCTTTACATGGTTTATTACCATTTGCACATATAGATCACTTGCATCCAGATGCTTTAATTGCTGTTGCAGCTGCAAAAGACAGTGAAAAAGTAACTAAAGAAATTTGGGGAGATACAATGGGTTGGGTTCCTTGGCAAAGACCAGGATTTGATTTAGGTCTTCAAATTGAAAAATGTTTAGCAGACAATCCAGGAATTAGAGGAATTGTTTTAGGTTCTCATGGTTTATTTACCTGGGGAGATACTTCTTACGAGTGTTATGTGAATTCTTTAGAAGTTATTGAAATGGCTTCAGAATTTATTGAAAATAAAATAAAAGAAAACGGTCAAGTTTTTGGTGGTCAAAAAATCGAAAGCTTACCAAAAGCAGCACGTTTAGAAAAAGCTGCTCAAATAATGCCATTATTAAGAGGTTTATGTTCTTCAGAAAACAGAATGATTGGTCATTTTTCTGATACAGATGTTGTAATGGAGTACATTAATAGTAATGATTTAGAAAGATTAGCACCTATGGGTACTTCTTGCCCAGATCATTTCTTAAGAACTAAAATTCAACCTTTAGTATTAAATTTAGATAAAAATGAAGATTTATCTAATGCTGATGCAATTTTTAAGAAATTAGAACCTGCATTTGAAGCTTACAGACAAGAATATTTAGATTATTATAACACTTGTAAAAAAGCAAATAGTCCTGCAGTTCGAGATGCAAACCCTGTAATTATTATTTATCCAGGAGTTGGTATGTTTAGTTTTGCAAAAAACAAGCAAACTACAAGAGTTGCAAATGAATTTTATATCAATGCAATTAATGTAATGCGTGGAGCAGAAGCTATTACTGAATATACATCATTACCAAGACAAGAAGCTTTTGATATTGAATACTGGTTATTAGAAGAAGCGAAATTGCAACGTATGCCAAAAGAGCAACCATTGTCTCGTAAAGTTGCTTTAGTAACTGGTGCTGGAGGTGGAATTGGTAAAGCAATTGCGGATAAACTTGCCGCAGAAGGAGCAAATGTTGTGCTAACAGATATTAATGAAGTAAGTTTAATTAAAGCATTTGCTACTTATAAAAGAGATGTTTCTACATATGCAATCTGTGATGTAACAAATACAGAATCTATTACATCTGCATACAACAAAGCTTGTATTGAGTTTGGTGGTGTAGATGTTGTTGTGCACAGTGCAGGTATAGCAATTTCTAAACCGCTATTAGAAACTACTGATAAAGATTGGAATATTTTACAAGGTATTCTAGTAAAAGGACAGTTTGATTTAGCAAAGCAGTTTTCTGCAATTACTCGTAAACAAGGTTTAGGAGGAGATTATATTGCTATCGCAAGTAAAAACGGTTTAGTAGCAGGGCCTAATAATGTTGCTTATGGTACTGCAAAAGCAGCTCAGCAACATATGGTACGTTTATTAGCTGCGGAATTAGCTAAAGATAAAGTAAGAGTAAATACAGTAAATCCAGATGGAGTTATTGTTGGAAGTAAAATTTGGGAAGGAGCTTGGGCTGAAGGAAGAGCTAAAGCAAACGGTATTACTGTTGAGGAATTACCAGCGTTTTACGCCAAAAGAAATTTATTAAACGAAATTATTACTCCAGCAGATATTGCCAATGGTGTATTTTCTTTAGTAGGAATCTTAGATAAATCAACAGGAAACATTATTAATGTTGATGGCGGAATGGCTAATGCATTTGTAAGATAATAAGAAAAAGAAGATAGTTAATTTAAATTTGTTAAAAGCTTCTGTAATTACTATTATTGTTTTTATAGAAGTTTTTTTTAATTAAGAATATATAGAAATATGAAAATCCAAAAAGAACAAATTTTAGATTTCAATAAGAAAGGATTAGAAAGTCATAATGAAGATTTTGACTTTTTAGCAAATAAACTTAGTAAAAAAGGTTGTAATGTCTCTGAAATTATTGCTAAATTGGCAGAGTTTCAGGTAGCTATTCCAAGTTGGGCTTTGGGTGCTGGAGGTACACGTTTTGGTCGTTTTTCTTTTTATGGAGAACCATCAAATCTTGAGCAGAAAATTCAAGATGTAGGAATTTTGCATAGTTTAACACAGACAGCTGGAGCTGTTTCTTTACATATTCCTTGGGATATTCCTTCTGATTATTCAGCAATTAAAGAACAAGCAGATGCATTAAATATAAAGTTTGATTCTGTAAATTCAAATACATTTCAAGATCAGAAAAATGCGTCAGAAAGTTTTAAGTATGGTTCTTTAAGTAATACAAGTAAAGTTGTTAGAGACCAAGCAATAGCACACAATTTAGATGTAATTAACATCGGAAATAAATTAGGGTCTAAAAGTTTAACAGTTTGGTTGGCAGATGGTTCCTGTTTTCCTGGTCAAAATAACTTCCAAACCGCTTTTCAAAACACACAAAATAGCTTAATAGATATTTATAAAGGTTTACCAAGTGATTGGTCTATGTTGATAGAATACAAGCCATATGAACCTAATTTTTATAGTACCGTAATTCAAGATTGGGGAGCATCTTTAATGTTAGCAAATGGTTGTGGAGACAAAGCTTATACTTTAGTTGATTTAGGGCATCACTTGCCAAATAGTAACATAGAACAAATTGTATCTATTTTACAGTTAAAAGGTAAATTAGGTGGTTTCCATTTTAATGATAGCAAATATGGCGATGATGATTTAACAGTAGGTAGTATTAAACCTTATGCTTTATTCTTAATTTTTAATGAATTGGTTTATGGTATACAAAACAATCCTCAAAACCCAGATTTAGCGTGGATGATTGATGCTAGTCATAATGTAAAAGACCCTTTAGAAGATTTAATTCAATCTTTAGAGGCTATTCAAGAAGCCTATGCCAAAGCTTTATTAATAGATCAAGATGCATTAAAAGCTGCACAATTAGATAATGATGTTGTAAAGTGCCAAGAAATTTTACAAGATGCTTATAGAACAGATGTAAGACCCCTTATAGAAAAAGCTAGAATCAATTCAGGTGGAGTAGTAAGTCCAATTAAGGCATACAGAAGTTTACATGTTAGGGAAAACTTAATTACTGAAAGAGGTAAAAATACTGTAGCAACAGGCTTATAATTTTTATGATGAAAAAAAAGGTAACTGCAGTTTTTGATATTGGTAAAACCAATAAAAAGTTTTTTTTATTTGATAAAGACTTTAAAGAGGTTCATAAGGAGTATATCTCTTTTGATGAGGTTTTAGATGAAGATGGTCATCCAACTGAGAATATAACAGAACTACATAATTGGTTAAAAGAGGTTTTTGATAGAATTTTAAAAGCAGAAGAATTTAACGTAAAAGCGATTAATTTTTCTACTTATGGAGCAAGTTTTGTACATTTAGATGAAAATGGAAAATTACTTACACCTTTATACAATTACACTAAAGAAATAAATTCAAAAATTGCAGATCAATTTTATAAAGAATATGGCAATGATGATGAGTTGATAAGAACTAGTGGTTCATCTAGATCATCAGGATTATTAAATTCTGGGTTACAATTATATTGGCTAAAACACACCAAACCAGAACTGTTTAAAAAAATAAAATATTCACTGCACTTACCTCAATATTTAAGTTTTGTATTTTCTGGTATTGCTTTAAGTGAATATACAAGTATAGGCTGTCATACATCCTTATGGAATTATGAAACCAAAGATTATCAAGATTGGGTGTATAAAGAGGGAATTCATAAAATATTACCTCCAATTGTATCAACAGAAACCAGTTTAAATATCAATTATAATGGGAAGAGAATTAAAATTGGTGTGGGTATTCACGATAGTTCATCTGCCCTTTTACCTTATGTTAGAAGTGTAAAAAAACCTTTTATTTTGGTTTCTACAGGAACTTGGAGTATTGCTTTAAATCCTTTTATAGATAACCCTTTAACAAAAGATGATGTAAATTCTGATTGTATTAATTATATGAGAATTAATGCGAAACCTGTAAAATCATCAAGATTATTTTTAGGAAATGAATATAAAATTCAAGTTAAAAAATTAACAAAAAAATTTGGAGTAGATAAAGATTATCACAAAACCGTAGCGTTTAATTATGACGTGTATTTTGAAATTATAAAAGAATTTCATTATGCATTCAAATGGGAATCTTTTTTTCATCATAAAATGCCTGAAAAAACAAAATATTATTACAATAATTTTGAGCATTCTTATCATCATTTAATGATAGAATTGGTTCAGTTGCAAGTAGAAAGCATTAAAAAAATTTCTAAAACTCAAGAAATAGATAGATTGTATGTAGATGGTGGATTCACAGATAATGATTTATACATCAAATTACTATCTCATTATTTTAGAGGAATGAAATTACTTACAACAAAGGCTTCTTTAGGTTCTGCACTTGGAGCAGCAATAGCAATTTCTGACTCAAAGTTAAACTCAAAATTTTTAAAAAAGAACTATGCACTTAAAAAGCATGTTCCCTTTATTGTTAGTTCATAAAAAATCAACATCACTATTATTTTAGAAATTTAATAATGGTGCTTTAAAAAGTCAAAGCAAAATAATATGGCCATTAAAATTGATACTCGTTATCCATCTATTGATGATTTAAGAAAAAAAGCTCAAAAGAAAATACCAAAGTTTGCATTTGAATATTTAGACGGTGGTTGTAATGAAGATGTAAACCTTATTAGAAATACATCAGAATTAAGAGATGTACAACTAAAACCAAATTATTTAAGAAAACACCATGGCTCTTGTTTAAAAACCAAATTATTTGGTATTGATTATGATGCTCCTTTTGGAATAGCTCCAGTAGGTTTACAAGGATTGATGTGGCCAAACTCACCAGAGATTCTAGCAAAAGCAGCTTTTAAACATAATATTCCTTTTATTTTAAGCACAGTTACTACTACAAGCATTGAGCGTGCTGCAGAATTAACAGAAGGTAAAGCTTGGTTTCAATTATATCATCCAACAGAAGATAGTTTAAGAGACGATATTTTAAAAAGAGCTGAAGCTGCGGAATGCCCAGTTTTAGTTATTTTATGTGATGTTCCTAGTTTTGGCTTTAGGCCAAGAGATATTAGAAATGGTTTGGCAATGCCTCCAAAAATGAACTTAATGAATATTTTACAAGCTTTTGGAAGACCTCATTGGAGTTTACAAACATTAAAACACGGAATACCAAATTTTGCAAACTTATTACCTTATATGCCAAAAAATTTAGATTTAAAGCAATTAGGTAAATTTATGGATCAAACTTTTTCTGGACGATTAGATGAGGAAAAAATAAAGCCAATTCGAGATATGTGGAAAGGTAAAATTGTTTTAAAAGGTGTCGCTTCAGAATATGATGCAGAAGAAGCTATTAGATTAGGTTTAGATGGTATTATTGTATCAAATCATGGAGGTCGTCAATTAGATGCAGGTCAATCTACTATAAAACCTTTAACTACTATTGCAGAAAAATATGGAGATCAAATTGAAGTGATGATGGATAGTGGAATTCGTTCTGGACCAGATGTAGCAAGAGCAATGGCTTCTGGAGCAAAGTTTACTTTTATGGGAAGATCTTTTATGTATGGTGTTTCAGCTTTGGGTAATAATGGAGGAAATCATACGATATCTTTATTAAAAACAGAATTACAACAAGTGATGGAACAACTTTGTTGTGAAAAAACATCAGATTTTCCAGACCACTTAATTAAATAGTATTTCTCTTCATTTGAAATGTAGAAAACTCCACTAATTTAGTTGAGTTTCTTTGTTTAGAATAAGGTATAACAAAAGAAAAAGATTGTTAATTAAAGTAGGTAATGATTTAGTTTTTCAGTATTTTCTAAATTACTATATAACCGAACAGTACAGGATAGAAATTTAATTTGAAAAAAATATTTTCGTAAATAGTATTTTAGTAATTCCAATGTAAAAAAATCAAAAATCAATAATCAAATCAACGATACTAAATTATGATTGATGCATCAATAGAAATACAAGAAGTAGATGGAGGTGAATTTGAAAGAACCCCTGTTCCTAAATCTAAATTAAAAGGCTGGAAAAGCTTTATAGGTATGTATGCAGGAGAACACGCTGCTGGTACTGAATTTATGATTGGTCCCTTGTTTTTAACAGCAGGTGTAAGCGCATTCGATTTAATAATTGGTTTACTTTTAGGTAATCTATTAGCAGTATTAAGTTGGAGGTTTCTAACGGCAGAAATTGCAGTTAAAAATAGATTGACATTATATTTTCAATTAGAAAAAATATGTGGTAAAAAATTAGTTACAGGTTATAACTTAGCAAATGGTATTTTATTTTGTTTTCTAGCTGGTTCTATGATAACAGTTTCAGCAACTGCAGTTGGTATTCCTTTTGATATGCCAATGCCAAAATTAACAGATACGATGCCAAATGGATTTACATGGATTGTTATTGTAATTTTAATTGGTGCTGTTATATCTATTATTGCTGCAAGAGGTTATGATACCGTTACAAAAGCAGCAAATTGGATGTCTCCAATAATTGTTATTGCTTTTCTTGCTTGTGGAATTGTAGCTTTGAATCAATTAGGAGTGAGTAGTTTTTCTGATTTTTGGAATATTTGGGGAGAAGATTTAGAACCTTTCCCAGGTCAAATAAAATTCACTTTTTGGCATGTTGTTATTTGGTCTTGGTTTGCTAATGGGGCTATGCATGTTGGTATGTCTGATTTGTCTGTATTTAGATTTGCTAAAAAAGCGAGAGCAGGTTGGGCAACAGCAGCCGGAATGTATGTAGGTCATTATATGGCTTGGATAGCTGCGGCATTATTATATGCTGTATATTTAAAATCTCCAGAAGCACTAGCCTTTTTAAATAATGGTGAGGCACCACCTGTTGCTCCTGGCCCATTAGCTCATAATGCTATAGGTGTATTTGGTATTATAGCTGTAGTTTTAGCTGGTTGGACTACTGCCAACCCAACTATATATAGAGCAGGATTAGCTTTTCAAGCAATTTTGCCTAAATTATCAACAGCAAAAGTTACGATTTTAGCAGGAATAATTGCTACTATAGCAGGTTTATTTCCTGCATTTGCAATGAAATTACTTGGCTTTGTTGCTCTTTATGGTTTTATTTTAGCACCTTTTGGAGCGATTATCGTTTTTGAACATTTTTTTGCAAAAAAGTATGGAATTCAAAAAAATTATGCAGAAATAGCTGGTATTAAAATAAATAACGCTGTACTATTTGCTTGGGCTATTAGTTTTGGTTTATTTTATTTTATTTCAGTTCAGTTTGATGTGTTCTTGTCTTTTGTAACACTTCCTGCGTGGTTACTATGCGGTATTTTATTTTTATTTTTTAGCAAACGTTTTCAGAAAATTTAGACTTTTAATTTTGGTTATATTCAAAAAAATAAAAGATTTTTTTAAGATTATATTTTTAATTATTACCCTTCCATTTGAAATTTCAAATGGAAATAAAAGAAGGCTTAAAAAAAAAATTAAAAGTTATTTTTTAAAATTATCATAATTCAAAACTTGTTATAAATAATACCGTTTTTAAAGTAAAAAAAGAGACTGTTAACTCAGGACAGTACAGGGTAATAAATATAGAGTTTCTTGCTATTATTTATATATTAAAAATATCACTCTTTTAATGAATTATTATTTAGGATTAGACATAGGGAGTTCTTCTATAAAAGCAGCTTTAGTAGAAGTAGATTCTGGTAAAAACATAGGCGTTGTTCAAGAACCAAAAGAAGAAATGGGAATGTATGCTCAAAAAAACGGTTGGGCAGAACAAGAACCCCTAGATTGGTGGCTGCATATTTGTAATGCAATTAAAAACTTACAAAGGAAATGTAATATTCATAAAACTCAAATAAAAGGTATTGGTATTTCTTATCAAATGCATGGTTTGGTTTTGATAGATAAAAATGGAAATCTGCTAAGAAGAAGTATTATTTGGTGCGATAGTAGAGCTGTAGAAATAGGAAATAAAGCATTTACTGAAATTGGCAAAGAAAAATGTACTACACAATTACTAAACTCGCCAGCAAATTTCACGGCATCAAAATTAAAATGGGTAAAAGAAAATGAACCAACTATTTACAATCAGATATATAAGTTTATGTTACCTGGTGATTTTGTTGCGTATAAGCTATCAAACATAATAAACACAACGATTTCGGGTTTATCCGAAGGGATGTTTTGGGATTTTAAAAACAATACAGTTGCTAACTTTTTGTTAGAATATTACGGTATCAATCCATCTTTAGTACCAGATATAGTAGACACTTTTGGTGTTCAATCTTTAGTGGATGAAAAAGGTGCAAAAGAAAGCTGTTTAGAAGTGGGAACACCGATTTTCTACAGAGCAGGAGATCAACCTAACAATGCTTTATCTTTAAACGTATTTAACCCAGGAGAAGTAGCTGCAACTGGTGGAACTTCAGGAGTTGTATACGCAGTAACAGAAAGTTTATCAACCAAAGAAAGTTCTAGAGTAAACAATTTTGCACACGTAAATTATACAAAAGGAGCAACAGCAAAAATTGGTAAGCTTCTCTGTATTAATGGAGCAGGAATTCAATATCGTTGGTTGCTCAATAACTTGTCAGTTTCGTCTTATGAAGAAATGAATAATCTAGCCTCAGAAATTGCTATAGGTTCAGATGGTGTTTGTATAATTTCTTTTGGAAATGGAGCTGAACGAATGTTATACAACAAAGAAATTGGTACTCGAATTGTAAATATGAATTTAAACAATCATCATAAAGGACATCTATGTAGAGCTGCTTTAGAAGGTATTGCTTTCTCTTTTGTCTATGGTATGGAGATTTTAAAATCAGATGGAATTCAGTCAACAGTAATAAGAGCTGGAAATGATAATTTATTTCGTTCAGAAATTTTTGCAAATACAGTTGCAACACTTATGGAGAAGGAAATAGAAATCTACAACACAACAGGTGCAATTGGAGCAGCAAGAGCAGCAAATTTGCACAAAGGAGATTTCGAATCTTTTAGCAAAACTATTATGAACAACGATTACATAATGACATTCGTGCCATTTAAAGACAAAAAAACGTATTTAGAAGCGTATAACAATTGGAAAAAAGAATTAGAATTAGTTTTAAATAAATAGAGTTTGGACGTTCACGAAAAAGGTTGGACTTGGAATTTATCTTGAGCGAATTCGAAAGGTTTCAATCTTTTTATTCGTACTTTAAAAAAAACTATTTCCACTAAAATCTCTAACGCAAAAGCAGTACTTAAAACAGTTACACGATTAAACAAAAAAACAATTACACATTAGTATTATGGCAAATAAAGAATATTTTAAAGGAATCAATAAAATTCAATTTGAAGGAAAAGAGTCAGACAATCCGTTAGCATTTAAATACTACAATCCAGAGCAAGTAATAGCAGGGAAAACAATGAGAGAGCATTTTAAATATGCAATTGCTTATTGGCATACCTTCTGTGGACAAGGAGGAGATCCTTTTGGTCCAGGAACTCAAAACTTTGCTTGGGATCGATCACCAGATCCAATTCAGGCAGCAAAAGATAAAGCAGATGCTGCTTTTGAATTTATCAACAAAATGGGCTTTGATTATTTCTGTTTTCACGATTACGATTTGGTGCAAGAAGGCGCAACTTTTTCAGAATCTGAAGCAAGGTTAAATACTATTACAGACTACATTAAAGGAAAGCAAGCAGAAAGTGGGGTAAAATTATTATGGGGAACAGCAAACTGTTTTTCAAATCCACGTTATATGAATGGTGCTTCTACAAATCCTGATTTTAATGTGGTTGCAAGAGCAGGTGGTCAAGTAAAATTGGCTTTAGATGCCACGATAAAACTTGGTGGAGAAAATTATGTGTTTTGGGGAGGTAGAGAAGGTTATATGTCTTTATTAAATACAGATATGGAACGTGAGTTAGATCACATGGCTCAGTTTTTAACAATGGCAAGAGATTATGCAAGAGCACAAGGTTTTAAAGGAACGTTCTTTATAGAGCCAAAACCAATGGAACCCATGAAACATCAATATGATTTTGATGCTGCTACAGCAATTGGTTTCTTAAAAGAGTATGGTTTAGATAAAGATTTTAAAATGAACATCGAAGTTAATCACGCAACTTTAGCACAACATACAATGCAACATGAATTAGCAGTAGCAGCAAAAGCAGGAATGCTAGGTAGTATAGATGCAAACAGAGGAGATTACCAAAATGGTTGGGATACTGACCAATTTCCAAACAATATTCAAGAAACTACTGAAGCAATGTTAGTGTTCTTAGAAGCTGGAGGTTTACAAGGGGGTGGAATTAATTTTGATGCAAAAATTAGAAGAAATTCTACAGATATGGAAGACGTTTTTCATGCACATATAGGTGGAGCAGACACTTTTGCAAGAGCATTAATTACTGCTGATAAAATCATGACTTCTTCTGTATACAATGCTTTAAGAGAAAAAAGATACAGTTCTTTTGATGCAGGAAAAGGGAAAGATTTTGAAGCGGGTAAATTAGAATTAACAGACTTATACAAAATAGCACAAGAAAATGGAGAATTAAATTTACAGAGTGGTAAACAAGAATTGTTCGAAAACATCATCAATCAATACATTTAAAAAAAGACCATTTAGATTATATAATCTAAATGATCTTTTAATATTCACTTATTTTCAAGTAAGCTTTATCAATTAAATAACAATTAACTAAAAAACACAATATGGGAAAATCAACATATTCAGTATACCTATTAAAACTAACATTAGTCGCTACATTAGGTGGTTTATTATTTGGGTATGATACAGGAGTAATTTCAGGAACTGTGGGGTCTTTAGATAGTTTTTTTGTAATTGATAAAGGTTTATCGGAAAATGCAGCAAGTGCTTTTAAAGGTTTTTTAGTTTCTAGTGCATTAATTGGTTGTATTATTGGAGGAATTTTTGGAGGATTAATTAGTAAAAAGTTAGGTAGAAAAAAAGGGTTAATTTTAGCAGCAATCTTATTTTTGATTTCAGCTTTAGGATCAGCAATGCCCGAAATATTTTTAGCTCCTATTGGAAAATTAGATCATACGTTTTCGACGGCTTTTATTATTTATAGAATTATTGGAGGTATTGGTGTTGGTTTAGCATCTATGTTATCGCCACTTTATATTGCAGAAATTGCACCAGCAGATAGCAGAGGAAAATTGGTTTCTTTTAATCAGTTAGCAATTGTTGGTGGTTTTATGGTAGTTTACTTTGTGAACTATTTTATTTCTAAAACTGGGGGCTCAGATACTTGGTTAAATGAAATTGGTTGGAGATGGATGTTTGCTTCAGAGATTATTCCAGCAGGTTTGTTTTTGGGACTTTTATTTTTTGTACCTGATACTCCAAGATCTCTCGTGTTAAGAGGGAAACCAGAAGAAGCATTAAGTGTTTTAGTAAAAGTAAATGGAGAAAAAGAAGGCACAAATATTCTTACAGAGATTGAGGGTTCTATGGATGAAAAAACATCTGGAAATCTTTTTTCCTATGGATGGTTAGTGATTGTGATAGGAATTTTGCTTTCTGTTTTTCAACAATTTGTGGGAATTAATGTAGTATTATATTATGCTCCAGAAATATTTAAAACCATTTCTTCTGCTACAAATACAGCTTTGTTAATGACAATAATAGTTGGTATTGTTAACTTTTTATTTACCATTATAGCTATTAGAACTGTAGATAAATATGGTAGAAAACCATTAATGATTATAGGTGCTTTAGGTATGGCAATTGCTATGTTATCTCTTGGTTTTGTGTTCTTTTCAGGGGATAATGGTTATTTAGCCTTATTTTGTATGATGTTATATGTGGCAAGTTTTGCAGTAAGTTGGGGACCAGTTACTTGGGTGTTATTATCAGAAATCTTTCCAAATAAGATTAGAGGTAGAGCCTTAGCCATTGCGGTTGCAGCACAATGGATTTCTAATTATTTGGTATCGTTAACTTTCCCTATGATGAACGATAATTCTTATTTAACTGAAAAGTTTAACCACGGTTTTGCATATTGGGTTTACGGTATTATGAGTTTGTTAGCAATGCTATTTATAATGAAATATATACCTGAAACAAAAGGTAAAACTTTAGAAGAAATGGAAAATCTTTGGGGAAATGAGCCTAAATAAAGGAAGAGAAAATGTAGAAGAAAAAAATATCCTATTTATTCTACACTTTAAATGGATAGATAAACTTGGTACAAATGATATTTAACAGTAAGTTCAAGTGAACTAATTTTTTAAATCTATATAATGTTTCATATTAATAATATAACTGAAAACAATTTGCCTTATATTGTTTTACAAAATTCAGACAAATCAACTTGCGTAAAAATTTCTTTGAATGAAGGAGGTAGGCTAGAAGAATTAAAATGTAACAATGTTTTTATAATTAAAGATATTCCTAATTTTGACTATGGTATTTCATATGCTTCTTCAGTTTTATTTCCATTTGCAAGTAGAATTAAAGACGGCAAGTATACTTTTTTAGAAGAAGAATTTCAATTGAAAAAAAACGATAATAATATTAATGCTTTACATGGGATTGTATATGATAAAAAGTTTAAATTATTTGAATATGAAACTCACAAAAAAAAATGTTCTGTGACTTTAAATTATTTAGGTAAGAAGCATAGTCAAGGGTTCCCTTTTAAATACTTTATATCATTTACCTATACTTTATTTGAGAATAGCTTGCAATTAAAAGTTGACCTTAAAAATATAGACAAACGTCCTTTTCCTTTTACTTTAGGCTGGCACCCTTATTTTTTCAGCGATGATTTATTTAGAAGTGTAATAAAATTTAAGAGTAATAAAAAAGTAGTTTTTGATGAAAATTTAATTACAAAAGAAATTATAAACTTTAAAACTGATGAAATTTTTACAATAGATAACAAACAGTTAGATGATTGCTTTTTTTTAGAAGATAACAAAGTGTCATTTTCTACACCTAAATATCAGATACAAATTAAGAGTAATGTAAAAGAAAACTTTTTACAATTATTTGTTCCAAAAGACTTACCTGTTATTGCTATAGAACCAATGACAGGAATTTCAAATAGTTACAATAATAATATAGGCTTGCAAATTTTAGAGCCACAAAAATTATATTCGATAATTTGGAATTTGGATTTCAATATTAAATAAACTCTAATAAAAAAAGAGGATTTTTTATTTTTAGGTGTGTAATATAACAGTATAATTGTTATGGGTTCTGTCGCATCTGCTAAAATTAAGCATCAAGTTTTAAACTAATTTAATTTATCAAGAAGCTAATGATATAAATGATTTGTAGGTTGAAATTTCAGGGTTCACCAGTTGATTTTTCTTTATCATTCTAACTACTTCTATTCCTGATATGGTTCTCTTTGCTGATTCAAATTCTTTAAAACCTAGACCTAGCATAATACGCCACTTTATCATTCGATGGTCTTGTTCTACAATATTATTGAGGTATTTGCATTGCCTTATTTTTATGTTTGAATAGTTTCTTCGATTGTATAGTTTTATCGCAGCTTTATTCGACCCACTCTTATCGATGTTTATAAGTTCTGGATTAACATTATTCTCTATGGCTTTGATTAAAAATTTCTGTGCAGATATACGGTGTCTTCTTTTAGTTAACAAAAAGTCTACAGTATCCCCTTCTTTATCAACTGCTCTGTATAAATATCTCCACTCACCCTTTACCTTAATATAGGTTTCATCTAGTCTCCACCTTTTTCCAACTAATTTTTTTTCTCTTTCTGAATTGTTGTTCTACAAGGGGTGTGAATTTGAATACCCAACGTTGAATAGTAGCATGATCAACTTTGACTCCTCTGATAGATAAAAGTTCTTCTACATCCCTATAACTATGACTAAACCTTAATTTGAAGTAAACAGCTTGTAATATGATTGCTTTAGAAAAACAGTGACCTTTTGAACATCTTTTTTGTTGTAAATATAAAAAATAAAATTTTTCATTACATTAGATGCGACAGAACCAAATAATTACACTCCAACAAAATTAATTACTTTTTTCTATACTATTTTACCTTGTTTCTATACCTTTTTACCTAATAACAGTATAGAGCAGGATACTTCAGTAAAATTATGTTTTTAATATAGTGTTATAGAATTTATTAAAACTAATAATTATGATAAAAAATTTACCAAAATTATTTATGGCTACAATGCTTATAAGTGGTTCCGCAATTTATAGTCAAACATCATTGCCAGGAACTATTCAAGTTGAAACAGGTGATCTTTCACAAAATAATAATCATTATGACCGAAATATAGTCGGGTCTGGGAATGGAGGCACTAATAACATAGTTGATAATTGGAGAAAAACCCAAATTAGACCTACTGCTGCTGATAGTGATAGTGGAGCTGGTGTAAATGGTACGATAATTAATAATGTAACTGTTACAGCAGACGGGAATTATGATTTTACATTTACTTATTATAAGGATTCAAACGATAATACAATATCAATTAATTCTACAGATGCTACTGGAGGTAATTCTTCTACATTAGCTTCATTTACGATGATTAGGAATGATGCTTCTGGAACGGGAACTGCTACAGCTTCTAGTTATTCTACTCAAACAGTGACAGGGGTTGCTTTAACTACCGGTATTAATTATATTACATTTACAAATGCTGCCTCAGCAAATCTTGATTTAGATAATGTTATAGTAGCTGCATCAACTGCACCTACACCTCCTACTATGACATCAACTAAAAATGGATTTTGGAATGATCCGACTGTATGGGCTGTATCTGGTACAGTTGCAAATACACCTAGTACAATACCTACTACAGAATATGATATTGTGATATCACACAACTTAGAAATACCTACAAGTATGGGTGCAGCTGAAGCAAAGTCGATAACCATTGATAGTGGTAAAGATCTTGATTTAAGACAAAATAATACACTAACAGTTATCAATGATATTACTCTTGGTAAATCTGATGACGGGATGATTATTTATAATCAGAATGGAAGTTTCCCAACTGTAATATTTGGTGGAAACTATACATCAGGTAAAAAAACAACAATCGTTAAAAGATTGGAAGATGATAAATGGACTTTAGTTTCAGCGGGTTTAAGTAATTCAAGACAGTTCAAAACATTCGATGATTCAAGGAATAAAACCGTTGAAGCTACCAGTCCAGATAGACTTGCTTTTGGAGATTATAATGACGCAAATGCAAGTGGTTTAAAATACACATACATATCGAATCCAGATGCCGATAGTAATGGTAATTTCGACGATACATCTTCTATATGGGGAAGTGGAAAAGGATGGGCCACCAAATCAAATGATACTGGAAGATCTGATGTGGTTTTCATGGGGGATTTACATGCTGGTGATGTAACTATTGGGATTTCTACAGGTGGTAATGGGTATAATTTAGTAGGTAATCCTTATCCAACGTATTTGTATGGAAATTTAACAGCAGACAATACCAATAACGTTTTAACTGTAAATTCATCGCTAATAGATGGTACTATTTGGCTTTGGGATTCTACTAATTCAGCTTGGATTACTAAAAATCAATCTGATGGTGCATATCATATAAATCCACTACAAGGGTTTTTTGTAAAAGCTACTTCTGATGGTAATTTAAGTTTTACTGAAGCAATGCAGACCCACACGTCTAATAGTGATAATTTCTTAAAAACTACAAATAGTAGATTCGAAATAGATTTATCTATTGCAAGTGGAAAACTAAATCGAAAAACTTCAATTAGATATATAGATGGTAAAACAGCATCTTTTGATAATGGTTACGATAGTAATATATTTAGCGGTTATTCTTCTGAATTAGAAGTTTATACAGGTTTAGTGTCAGGTGGTTCTGGTGAAAAACTAGCGATACAATCATTACCAAATGAGAATTATGAAGATATGGTTATTCCAGTTGGTGTTACTGCCGAAGCAGATTCTCAGATTACATTTACTACAGAAGCTTTAAATGTACCTTCTAGTTATAAAGTATTTTTAGAAGATAGATTAAACAGTATATTTATTAGATTAGATGAAGTAGGTGCAGAATATACTACTGCAGTTTCAGAAACTTCCACAGATGGTCGTTTTTACTTACATGCTAAATCTAGTGCTTTAGTTACAGATACAGAATTGTTAAATAGTATAAGTATTTATAAATCTAATGCTTCAACGTTAAGAATTGTTGGATTATCAGAAGGAAGAGCAGGTGTAAAATTATTCAACATTTTAGGAAAACAAGTAATGACTTCAAACTTCAACACAACAGGAGTTAAAGAGATTTCTTTACCAAACTTATCTAAAGGAGTTTATATTGTTCAACTAGAAACAGAAAACGGAAAACTAAACAAAAAGATAGTTTTATAATAATCTGCACTTAATTAATCAACAAAACAAAACATCATGAATAAAAATATTAAAAACATTCAAAAAAAACCAGAAGATATCACACGTAAAGAGGCTGTCAAGAAGATTGGATCTTATGGGAAATACGCAGCATTAACTGCATTAGGTACATATATGATATTAAACCCACAGAAAGCTCAGGCACAAAGCCCAGAAGATCCAGGTTCAGGCTTTAGATAATAATAATATTTATATAAATGAAAAGGCACAAATTTATTACAAAATAAATTGTGCCTTTTTTTAAGATATGTTACTAAAGAATACTCTGATTCTGTCGCATCTGCTAAAATTAAGCATCAAGTTTTAAACTAATTTAATTTTTAAGAAGTCTATTAAAGTTTCCAAGTACCTCCATGTGTTAAGTTAGTATTTTCCTTTTTAACTTCTACAAGACACTCTTTACAAACAAACATTCTTTAGGTTTTTATATTGTACTCTATATATCGAAGAAAAATCTACTTTACACACTTCACAATGTTTAATTCGTTGTTTAATAGGTTACTTAAGTTATTAATAACTAAACTTTAGGTGTTATAGTATAACCCCTTTACCGTTATCTTTTTATACCTCCCGAGCAACCTTTGGAGCAACCCTAAAAACCAAAAAACCCGTAATTCATTGTTTGTAAATGAGTTACGGGATAATTTTGTGGTACCTCCAGGAATCGAACCAGGGACACAAGGATTTTCAGTCCTTTGCTCTACCAACTGAGCTAAGGTACCATTGCCTTAGCGGTGGCAAATATAATATGTTTTTTCACATCTACTAAGGAAAATTTAAAAAAATCTATTGTATTTTTGAAATTCATAAAAAAGCCAATTGTGAATTTAAGTATAGATGTTGGGAATACAAGAGTGAAAGCTGCTGTTTTTGAAGAAGATAAACTTATAGAACTGTTTGTTTTTGATACAAAAGAACTGCTTTCCAAAATCACAGAAATTTTAAAAAAATATACAATTGCCCATGGAATTCTTTCTTCAGTGGCTTTAATTCCGAAAATTGAACTCCAAAAGCTCTGTAAAATTGTCCCTTTTTCGGTAGTTTCATCACAAATGGAAGTGCCTTATACCAATACCTATGAAACACCGCTTACTCTGGGGGTTGACCGCATAGCTTTGATGGTTGCTGCTCAAAAAAAATTCCCTCAGAAAAATGTTTTGGTCATTGATGCTGGAACCTGTCTTACGTATGATTTTATTGATAAAGAGGCCACTTATCTTGGAGGTGCCATTTCTCCGGGCTTAAAAATGCGTTATGCTTCCCTACATCAATTCACTGCAAAATTGCCCTCACTAGAAGTACAAGCTCCCATCGACTTTATTGGAAATTCAACAAATGAAAGCATTCATGCTGGCGTTGTAAATGGGCTTCTTTCTGAAATTGAAGGGGTAATTTCTCGTTATGACACGAAATTTTTAGATTTAACAGTAGTTTTAACAGGAGGAGATGCAAATTTCTTGTCAAAGCAATTAAAAAGTAGCATATTTGCGAATCAAAATTTTCTCCTTCACGGATTGAATGAAATATTGATTTTTAACAAAAGCAAATGATTCAAAAATATCTAACTGTATTTCTATTAATAAGTTCAAGCATCGCTCTCGGTCAAAGAACCACTTCTTCCCCATATTCTTTTTTTGGTATTGGAGAAGAATTTAGTTCAAGAACAATAGAACAGGCAAGCATGGGAGGTATTGGCGTAGCTTTTAACAGTTCACAATATTTAAACTTTACCAATCCTGCTGCTTATTCAGATTTAAGGTTCACAACGTATTCTTTCGGTTTGTTAAGTAAAGATTTGACGGTGAAGACCAATGAGGCCTCTCAGACAGTAAATGCTACCAGCTTAAGTTATTTTGCATTGGCTTTTCCTATTGGTGAAAAAGCAGGTTTTTCTCTAGGAATGCAGCCCTTGTCTTCTGTAGGGTATTCTTTATCAAATACCACGCTTAATAGTGATGGCGATCCAACAGAAATTTCAATTTTTTCAGGTACTGGAGGTATTAACAGAATTTATGGAAGTTTTGGTATGAAAGTATACAAAGGACTTTCAGTAGGAATAGAAGCAGATTTTAGTTTTGGAAGTACAGAGAACATCCTTTCAAACCAAATTGCAAATGTGATATATGCGACGCGGTACAATGAAACTTCAACAATTCGAGGAGGAAATGTGAAATTAGGAGCGCAGTACACGACCAAACTAAAGAATGATTTAACTCTAAATTTGGGAAGTACGTTTAGATTTGGAAGTGAATTGGAGGTAGAAGGAACCGAACGTTTTTATACACTTTCTACGACCGTAAATGGAGCGGAGATTATAAGAGATGAACAAGAAGTGGCCACCATTGAAGGAAAATACAATTTACCAGTTCAAACAATTTTTGGATTTGGAATTGGGAAATTAGACAAATGGCATGCAGGATTTGAATATGAAAGCCAAAATGCAATACAAACCTCAGGATTTTTAAATAGAACCGGAAACACTTTTAGGTACGATGCCTCTGATCGGATTTCACTTGGAGGGTATTATACTCCCAAAGCAACATCGATTTCTAGTTATTGGGACCGTGTTACCTACAGAGCAGGAATGCGTTATGAAAATACCGGACTGTCTATAGACGGATCAGCGTTAGGGACTAATTTTACGAAGGTAAATGACTTTGGCATGTCTTTTGGTTTAGGGTTGCCAATGGGAAGAAAACTTTCCAATCTAAATTTAGGCTTTGAGTTTGGAAAAAAAGGATCCACCACCAACAACTTAATTCAAGAGAATTATTTTAATGTAAGAATTGGACTGTCCTTGAATGCGGTGGGAAGACAAGCCTGGTTTCAGAAAAGAAGAATTGATTAACAAAAACTATATTAGAATGAAGAAAGTTACGTTTTTATTAGCTGCAATGTTATTTATGACAACAGCAAAAACAAATGCGCAGGAAGATGCGGAAAGAGAATGTAAAATTAAATACAATCTTTTTAAAGGAGATTACAAGTCAAAAAAGTATCAGGATGCTCTTGTAAATTGGAATTATTTAATGGACAATTGCCAAGATTTATCTGTAAATATCTACAAGTATGGTGCAAATATGGCCGAGGATGTTTTAAAAGATCCAGCGTTAGCAAAAAGAGTATATGAGCAAAGATTGCAATATTTCCCAAAAGAGAACCCTGCAAAAGTACATAGTGATTATGCTACCTATTTGTCTAAAAACAAATTAGCAGATGCAGACGTTATTTTTTCAATCTTAGAGAAAGCATACAATATTGACCCAACTAAAATGGGTGTGAAGAACTTGTACAAGTATTTTCAAGGAATGACCGATAGAAACAAAGAAACCAACCCTCAAAAAGTATTCGATACATACGATGATGTTGTAGAGTCTGTAGGAGACAAATTGGAAGGCTATGCAAAAAAATTAGCCCCCTTGTATAAGAAAATATCTGATAGTGTTGCTTTAGATAAATCAGAGAAGAAACAATTACGAATGTATTCTGTAAATTCGAAAGCTTTAGGGCAAGTAGAAGCAGGGTTGGATAATATGATCATCACATTATCTACCTGTGAAAGATTGATTCCTTTGTATACGAGAGATTTTGAAATGAACAAATCCAATGCTGCATGGTTAAAAAGAGCCGTGAGTAGAATGTATAAAAAAGAATGTACAGAAGATCCTTTATATGAAAAGCTTGCAAGAGCCTATGCAGAAGCCTCTCCATCATCAGACTCGTATTCTTTTGTGGCTGTTGTTTTAGAAAAAAATGGCGACAACGCTGGTGCTGATCAAATGCGTCAAAAAGCATTCGACTTAGAGCTAGATCCAATTAAGAAAGCAAATTTCAAGTTAAAGTTTGCACAATATGCTTCAAAAAAAGGACAAAAGTTAAAGGCAAGAAGTTTGGCAAGAGAAGCATTAAGATTCAATCCAAACCTAGGAAAAGCGTATTTGTTAATTGCCACCTTGTATGCGTCAAGTGTAAACCAGTGTGGGAATGGAGAATTTGAAAAAAGAATGACTTATGTAGCCGCTCTAGACAAAGCAAGAAAAGCAGCTGCGGTAGATCCAAGTATCAGTGTTTTGGCAAAAAAATACATTCGAACTTACAAAGGAAATGCACCCAACAAGAAAATGATTTTTACTGCTGGTGTTGAACCAGGTAGTTCTTTTGTTGTAAAATGTTGGATCGGAGAATCTGTAAGTGTACCCAAATAATTGTGGTGTTTACAACGAAAATAATACAAAAAAGCATTCCTGTTGTCTTAACAATTGGAATGCTTTTTTCATGCACAAACGATTCCAAAAAAGTACGTGATTTTTTGGCGGATAAAAATTTACCCATTGGAGTTGCAAAAGATGCGTACCATGTGTATAAAGATTCTGGTAGGGTTACCTCAAAACTAATGACACCGCTTTTACATGATTTTACCAATCGAAAAAACCATCCTTATAATGAGTTTCCAATTGGAATAAAAATTGTAAATTTCAGTAAAAAAAGTAATGATTCTGTAACAATCACAGGAGATTATGCGCGATCCTATTCCAAAACACAGGTTTCAGAAATCAGAGGAAATGTAGTCGTAGTCAATCACACAGAAAAATCGAGATTGGAAACAGAACGGCTGCTGTGGGATCAAAAAACGGCCTATTTTTACTCAGAAAAAGCTTTTGTACTTACAACACCAACCAGTATTGTAAAGGGAGTTGGCTTTGAATGCAAAGAAGATTTGAGTAAGCATTTGGCAAAAAATGTCATCGGAGATATAGAAACAAACGAAGAATAAATGATGAATACAATGTGGAAGTTTTTTCAATATGGATATCTAGTACTCGCTGCAATCTGCTTGGTAGAGGGATTGTTTGCCTTGGGGTCTGAGAGTGGTAAAGCAATGATACTTATTGGTTTCTCAGTTTTTATTACCTTCGTTTTTTTACTTAAAAGACGTTTTCGAAAAAAGATCGAAAAAAGAAACAACACCAACAACTAGTTAAGACACGCTCCTTTATGGAAATGGAAATCGTTATTATTGTCATTTCAATTGTGCTCTCAGCATTTTTCTCGGGCATGGAAATTGCTTTTGTGTCTGCAAACAAGTTACACATCGAATTAGAGAAAAAAAGAGCTGGGTTTATTTCTAAGATTTTAAATAAAATCACTCAGAAGTCGTCAAAATTTATCACCACAATGTTGGTGGGAAACAACATATCATTGGTCATTTATAGTTATTATATGGGCCAAGTACTGGTAACGCTGCTCCCAGAAAATTATTTGAATGAATTCTCGAGTTTATTGGTTCAAACGATTATATCTACATTAATAATTTTAGTTACTGCAGAGTTTTTACCCAAAGCAATTTTTAGAATTTATTCCAATGAGGTCATGCGAATCTTTGCTGTTCCTGCCTATCTTTTCTACCATCTATTTCATGTTTTTTCAGAATTTATTACGCTAATTTCAGATTTTTTTCTTCGTGTTTTATTCAAGTTAAATCCAGACAAACAACAAACTGAATTTAGTAAACAAGAATTAGGTAACTACATTACCGAGCAACTGGAAGTGAGAAACGAAAGGGAAGAAATGGATTCTGAAATTCAAATTTTTCAAAATGCATTGGAATTTCAAAATTTAAAAGCAAGAGAGATCATGGTGCCTCGGACCGAGATTGTTGCTTTGGAAATTCATGATAAGGTAGCCAATTTAAAACAGCGTTTGATTGAAACGGGGCATTCTAAAATTTTAATATACAATAGTTCTTTAGACGATGTAGTGGGCTATGTGAGTGCCTTCGAACTTTTTAAAAAGCCAAAGACCATAAAAGCAATTTTATTGCCTGTAGAATTTGTTCCAGAATCGATGATGATCAATGACATTCTAAACAGTTTAATGAAAAAAAGAAAGAGTGTGGCTGTGGTAATCGACGAATATGGCGGCACTTCTGGAATTATTACAGTGGAAGATATTGTAGAAGAGTTGTTTGGTGAAATTGAAGATGAACACGATTCACAAGAGTTTACAGAAGAACAACTTTCGGAAAATACATTTCATTTTTCGGCACGTTTAGAGGTCGATTATTTAAATGAAAGTTACGATCTAAACATTCCAAAAGAAGAAGCCTATGAAACCCTTGGCGGCTTTATTATTAACGCAACCGAAAACATTCCAGAACAAAATGAAATTGTGGTCATCGATAATTTTGAATTCGAAATTTTAGAAGTAAGTGCTTCCAAAATAGAAGAGATTCGCCTGCAAGTCGTAGACAAAGAAGACTAATTTTTTCTCAAGATCCCCACCTTAAATAAATCTTTATTGGCGATTAATAAGTAGGAATTCGGTTGCAACATTAAAACCCAAATCGTATATTCGCCTCCAGAAAAATAAATAAATTACGTATGGCAGTTTTATCAAAAATTAGAGAACGTTCAATGTTCTTAATCATCATAATTGGTTTGGCACTTTTTGCATTTGTATTAGACCCTTCTACCTTAGGAGACTTATTCAATTCTAGCAAAGTAAATGAAATAGGAGAAGTAGATGGCGACGTAATTTCTCGACAAGAATTTACAACGGCATTGGAAGCCTATAAAACACAAACAGGAAGTAGTGTCTCTGATATACAGGCTACAAAAACAGTTTGGGATAATATTGTTCGTAAAAAAATATACCAAGCTCAATTAGAAAAAGCTGGGATAGTTGTTGGCGAAAACGATGTTTGGATGGAAGTGTTGAATTCACAATCCGTGCAAGGAAACCCTGAGTTTTTAAATGAAGCAGGTATTTTCGACGAATCCAAAGTAAAACAATTCTTAAAAGATATTGAAACCAATAACACACAATTGTCCAATGCTTGGAACAACTACATCAAGCAAATTAAAGATAATTCTGAAAGAAATACCTACAACAACTTAGTAACAGCTGGCTTGGGTGCTTCCTTAAAAGAAGGAGAAAACAATTACCTAAACAACAACACAAAATTGAATGCACAATTCGTGTATCTTCCATTCACTTCATTGGCAGACAGCCTTGTAAAGGTTTCTACCAGTGAAATTGCTTCCTTTATCAACGATCACGAAAAAGACTTCCAAGTAGAAGCTTCAAGAGATTTATCTTATGTGAAATTTGATACAAAAGCGACTGCAGAAGACCAAGAAGCAATCAAAAGTGAGCTAAGTTCGTTAAAAGAAGAGTTTAAAACAACAACAAATAACGTTGCATTCTTATTAGACAACGATTCAGATTTGGACTTAGATGAGATCTTTAAATTTAAAAATCAAGTTCCTGTAGAAGTTGCAGCGACCATTTTTGATGGAAAAGAAGGGGATGTTTTTGGACCTTATAAAGAAAGCGGATATTTTAAAATGACAAAAATTACTGAGGTGGTACAAATGCCAGATTCTGTAAAAGCAAGTCATATTTTAATTCCTTTTGTTGGATCGCAAAGAGCTACACCAGACATTACAAGAACAGAAGCACAGGCCGAGAAATTAGCCGATAGTATTTTAGCAGTTGTTAAAAGAAGCAAACGAAAATTCAAAACTTTGGCCAAACAATTTTCATCAGACAAAGCAAATGCTGAAAAAGGAGGTGATTTAGGTTACTTTAACTATGCAAGAATGACTCCTGCATTTCGTGATTTTACCTTTGCCAAAAAAGTAGGTTCTGTTGGTGTAGTAAAAACTCCTTTTGGTTTTCACATCATTCGAGTGGATGCGCAAAAGAACAAGCAAAGCGCAATGAAATTAGCAACCATTGCAAAAAAGATTGTGCCTTCGGAAGCTACAGAAAATGTAATGTTTGAAAATGCAGAGAAATTTGCATTGGAAGTTTCAAAAAATGGCAATTTCTATGACGTTGCAAAAGCAAATAACTATACTGCCAGACCAGCCATTGGAGTGAAGGTTTTAGATGAAAGCGTGCCAGGTCTTGGAAAAGAAAGAGGCATCGTTTCTTGGGCTTTTGGAGATGTAGAAGTAGGAGATTTTCAACGTTTTGATACAGAAAATGGTCATGTAGTTGTTTTCATTACGGCAAAAACCAAAAAAGGAACTGCGCCAGTTGCTAAGGAAGCGTCCAAAGTGCGTGCTATTTTATTGAAAGAAAAGAAAGCAACGTTACTGTCTGCGAAAATGACGGGATCTTCTTTAGCTGAAATTGCAAATGCAAACAAAACATCCGTGAGAAACGCTAGCAATATAAGTTTAAAAAGTACAACGCTTTCAGGAGCAGGAGCGGAACCTAAAGTAGTAGGTGCTATGTTTTATGCAGGTAAAGACAAATTGTATACCAAGGTAGTAGGAAGTAAAGGAGTATATGCCTTTGTTGTTACCAAGAAAGAATTGCCAACAGCCTTACCAAATTATGATGCTGAAAGAAAAAGAATTGCCGACGCAAGAAAAAGGCAAACTTTTAAGATGTATGAAGCCTTAAAAAGTGCTGCCACCATTAACGATAATAGAGGAAGCGCTTTGTATGGTGCAAACCAATAAACGAATACTATATCACACAAAAAAATCCCGCTCAATTTGAGCGGGATTTTTTTGTGCTTTGATGAACGCTATGAATTAACCATTCATAGAGATTAAAAACTCATCATTATTTTTTGAGAACTTAATTCTTTCGTTGATAAACTCCATGGCTTCAACAGGGTTCATGTCAGCGAGATATTTTCGCAATACCCACATTCTTTGAACCGTTTTGGCATCCAGTAATAAATCATCTCTACGAGTAGAAGATTTAATTAGGTCGATTGCAGGATAGATTCTACGATTCGAAATATTTCTGTCTAATTGTAATTCCATGTTTCCAGTACCTTTAAATTCTTCAAAGATAACTTCATCCATTTTAGAACCAGTTTCTGTAAGTGCCGTTGCAATAATTGTCAAAGAACCTCCATTTTCAATATTTCTAGCAGCTCCAAAGAAACGTTTTGGTTTGTGCAAAGCATTTGCATCAATTCCTCCAGAAAGTATTTTTCCAGAGGCAGGAGCTACCGTGTTGTAGGCTCTTGCCAATCGAGTTATTGAATCTAATAAAATTACAACATCATGTCCACATTCTACCAATCGTTTTGCTTTCTCTAAAACAATATTGGCTACTTTCACGTGTTTGTCTGCAGGCTCATCAAAAGTAGAAGCAACAACCTCTCCACGAACATTTCGTTTCATGTCTGTAACTTCTTCTGGACGCTCATCAATAAGCAGTACAATTTGATAAACTTCTGGATGGTTGGCTGCAATGGCATTGGCAACATCCTTCAAAAGCATGGTTTTTCCCGTTTTGGGTTGTGCAACAATCATCCCTCGTTGCCCTTTTCCTAATGGAGAGAATAAATCAATGATTCTAGTTGACAATGAACTCCCTTTCTCTGCAAGGTTGAATTTTTCTTGTGGAAAAAGTGGCGTTAAGTGTTCAAAAGAAACTCGATCTCTAACAATGTTTGGATTGAGACCGTTTATTTTTGAAACTCGAATCAAAGGAAAGTATTTTTCACCTTCTTTTGGCGGGCGAACATTCCCTCGAACGGTATCTCCCGTTTTTATTCCAAATAATTTGATTTGCGATTGTGAGACATAAATATCATCCGGAGACGACAAATAATTGTAATCAGAAGAACGTAAAAAACCATACCCATCGGGCATCATTTCTAAAACACCTTCACTCTCTATAATTCCATCAAATTCAAAATCTGGATCTTTATATCGATTGTTAGATCGATTGCCTTTACTGACTGCCTGATTTTTGTCTCTCGAATTTTCTTTGTGTTTGTTTTTATTGTTTTGTGGGGCGTTGTTTTGTTGGTTTTTTGGATGTGCTTGCCTTGGTGGTGTGCCCTTTGTGTGTTGCTGATTCTTTTTAGGATGTTGTGGCTTATGAGGTGTTTTTGTTACTTCTTTCTCCGTGTCATGATCCTTTATCGCAGCCACCTTTTCTTCGGGAACTCCACTTCTCTCAGGGACAGCACTTTCTGTTTTTTCAACCCGATGTACCTTCTTTGCTTGAGGTACATTGCCCTCAACTGTTTTTGTTACGGAAGGATTTGAAGTGTTTTCAGGGCTTTTTGTGACCCTTTTTCGCTTTGGCTTTGGCAGCTTTACTCCCTGGTCATTGGTCTTGTTTGGCGCAACAACCTTTACAGGGTTGGCTGCTTGTGTGTCTAAAATTTGATATACTAAATCTAATTTTTTTAGTTGACTTGTTTTAGACAGTCCAATAGATTTGGCAATTACTTGTAAATCGGCAAGTGTTTTTGCTTTCAGTTCAGAAATTTCGAACATTGATATAGTTGTTATGTTAATTTATATTCCATTAAAGGAAATCTGTAAGATTATTTGATTTTTGAAGTATTGTATATGGTGCTATACAATAGAGTGATGGGGTTTGTTGTAACAAATATAGGATTTTTTTTTTAGTTTTTGACTTTCTTTTTAAAAAAGAAAACGATACTTTTGTTACTCGATAAGTTCCTATGATACAAAGAATACAGTCCATCTATTTACTGCTCGCAACCGCCATTTCTGGAGGGTTTATTTTTGTATTCAATTTGTGGAGCACTCCAAAACACACCACTTTTGTTATCGATCTTTTTAAAGAAGATTCTTTATTGTTAAATGGAATTTCTTTATTATTTTTACTTTCCGCTTTCAGTACTTGTGTCGCTATTTTCTTCTACAAAAGAAGACAGCTCCAATTTGTACTTGGAAGAATTTCAATTTTGATAAACCTTTTATTATTAGGATTATTAATATATGTATCTCTAACTTTACCTGGAGAAATGAAAATTTCAGAGAAGGGTATTGGGATGTTTCTCCCGATTATAGCAATCGTATTTGTTGTTTTTGCAAATAAGGCTATACAAAAGGATGAAGATCTTGTCAAATCTGTAGATAGATTGCGATAATCGAATAATTAGTATATTAGTGCGACCTAAAACCGAAGATCTTTCTTCGGTTTTTTTTGCTATAGATAAAAATTATAAATCTATGTTTAGTATCATTTTTTTTCATTATTTTTAAACACCTTAAAAACAGTCACTTAAGTGAAGCTATATCCCTGAAAATAGGGAGTGCATCCCTGAAAACAGTGAGATGCAAAATATCCCTATAAATGGGGATTGTAGAACCAAAATAAAGCCGCTAATATTGTATCATAAATAATGGGAAATAAAATAAAAGTTCATATTGCAGATGATCATAAGATACTAATTGAAGGAATCATCGCACTCATTAAAACCGATGACAGTCTTGAAGTAGATGGATATTCTCTTACTGGAAAAGAACTTCTTGACTGGGTCTCAAAGAATGAAATTGATGTTTTAATTCTCGACATAAGTATGCCAGTTATAGACGGTATCGAAGTTTTAAAATATTTAAAACGCAAGAACATACCTCATAAAACAATTCTGTTATCTAGTTATGACGATGTGCAAATTGTTAAAAAAGTATTGCAACTTGGTGCGCTTGGAAAAGAACTGGGGATCAAACAAGAAGAAGTAAAACGGTTGCAACAAGAAGTTAAAAACAATGCTGGATTCGTTTTGGAGCTTATGTGATAGCTGTTTTGTTATTCATTGTTACGTACTATAAATTTAGACAAGTAAAACTTTTACGGATTAAGCTTAAACAAGAAGAAAAAATAAAACAATTAAAAGCAGAATCACATTTAAGAATTTTAGATGCTACTTTAGATGGCAAAGAAGCGCATAGAAAACTGGTTGCTGTTGCATTACATGATAATGTGAGTGCTCTTTTATCTTCGGGATCCATACACATACAAGCTTCCATAAATCAATACAAAGCTAAAGTTCCACTCGAACTTCTAAAAGCACAGAAAATAGTCGAACTCGCTTCCAAGGAAGTTCGAGATTTATCCCATACTTTGCACTCTTCTGTCTTGCATAAGTTTGGACTTCCATTCGCGATTAAAGACATTCCAGAAATGTATTCGAACTCTCAAATTAAAATTCATACAGACTTGGATAGTGACAATCGCTATTCCATGACCTTTGAAAATAAAGTATATAATATTGTACAAGAGTTGATTAATAATGTAATGAAGCACAGTGAGGCACAAAATGCAGTTATTTTATTAAAAGAAGACAGCGCAACTTTAAAGATTGTTATTACAGATGATGGGAAAGGGTTTGATCCTGAAAAAAGGAGAAACCAAGATGGTATTGGAATCAATCAAATAGAGGCACGAGTTTTTATGCTAAAAGGTATTATGAATATAGACTCTGAAATAGGTGGAGGAACAAGAATTGAAATTAACCTTCCTATTTTAAATACAACAAAATTGCTTAACCCCGATTTGCCAGTTCTATAATTTCCATTGCTTTTATGGCTCCATTGTCAAGATTAAATCGGAGCATTGTTCTTATTTTGTGAAACCCATGATTCCCAGCTGCACCCGGGTTTAAGAGTAAAAGATTTAATTTTTTGTCATATTGAACTTTTAAAATATGAGAATGTCCTGCAATAAAAATCTGAGGAGTATTTTCGCTTATTTCCTTCCGAATCCTTTGATTGTATTTGTTTGGATACCCACCAATATGCGTAATCCAAACGCGCACTTTTTCAAGTTCAAAACGGTTATCCAAAGGGAATTCTGCGCGTGCATCTGCTGCATCAATATTTCCATAAACTGCCCGTAAAGGCTTGATTGCTTTTATTGCATCTGTAACCTCCAAATTGCCAATATCACCGGCGTGCCAAACTTCATCTGCTTGTTTTACAAACTTTAATATTTGATCATCAATATAACTATGCGTATCGGAGAGTAATAAGATTTTCTTCACGGTACAAAAATACTAATAACAAAATAAATTTCGTAATTTTGAGTTCTTCAAAAAAGACAATTATTGAGATATTTTATAGAACTTTCTTACAACGGAAAAAACTATCACGGTTGGCAAATTCAACCCGACGTAATATCTGTACAACAAAAAGTTAATAGTGCATTAAGCACTATGATACAAGAAGAAATTAGTGTGGTAGGTGCCGGAAGAACCGATACCGGTGTGCATGCCTCGCAAATGTTTGCACACTTTGATGTGGACCAAAAATTGGACGAAAATGTTGTTTTTAAATTAAATTCTATTTTGCCAGAAGATATTGTTGTTTCTAAAGTTTTTTCAGTAAATCAAGAAATGCACGCTCGGTTTCATGCTCTAAGTAGAAGCTATCTCTATAGGATATGTTTGGGAAGAGATCCTTTTTCTTTAGATTTTTCATGGCAAATTCATTCTCAAAAGTTTGATGTAAAGGCGATGAACGAAGCGGCAAAACTATTGCTAGAATATCAAGATTTTGAATCTTTTTCAAAAGTAAAAACAGACGTGCACACCTTTGATTGCGATATTACACATGCCGTTTGGATTGAAAAAGAAAACGAATTAACATTTCATATCTCTGCCAACCGATTTTTGAGAAATATGGTAAGAGCTATTGTAGGAACCTTGCTAGAAGTTGGGTCGGGAAAGAAATCTGTAGAAGATTTTAGGAAAATTATAGAAAGTAAAAGTAGAAGTAAAGCCGGACTATCCGTTCCAGCAAAAGGGTTATTTTTAACAGCAATAAAATATTAGATTTTGGCAGATAATACAGGAAATGCATTCGATATAAAAATATTTTCAAGACTTATGGGTTTTGTAAAAAGATATCGACTCTACTTTTTTACGGCTGCTTTCGCTACTATTTTACTCTCTTTTTTTGCTGCAGCAAGGCCTTACATTCTCAAACTAACGATTGATGAAGGAGTAATTCCAAAAGATAGCAATGCATTGCTGTATTATGTTTTATTGATGTTTGGTGTTTTGGGAATTGAGGTTTTACTCGAATTTACATTTATTTATTTTTCCAATTGGGTGGGACAGCACATTATTAAAGATATTAGAACCAAAATATTTCGACACATTTTACAATTTAAAATGGCTTATTTTGATAAGAATGCCGTTGGAAAACTAGTAACAAGAGTGGTCTCAGATATTGAAACAATTTCCGCTTTTTTTACACAAGGGGTATTTAAGATTACCAGTGATCTTTTAAAAATGTTGGTAGTGATAGTAATTATGTTGGTCATAAATTGGCAATTGGCATTGATTACCTTGTCAGTTTTACCCATTCTAATTTATGCAACAAAAAGATTTCAAATTGCCATAAAAGCGACGTTTCAAGAAGTAAGAAATCAAGTCGCTAACCTAAATAGCTTTGTGCAAGAACGGGTTACTGGAATGAAAATTGTACAGCTTTTCAACAGAGAAAAAATTGAGTACGACAACTTTAAAGAAATTAATAATAAGCACAAACAAGCCTATATAAAAACAATTTGGTATTATTCCATTTTCTTCCCAATTGCAGAAATATTTTCATCAATAGCCATTGGTTTGTTGGTTTGGTTTGGAGGACTTCAAGTGGTAGATCAGTCAGTAGCAAGTGTGGCAGAAATTTTTGCATTTATCATGTATGCGCAAATGTTGTTTCAACCCCTTCGTCAAATTGCAGACAAGTTCAATCAATTACAAATGGGAATTGTTTCTGGTGAACGTGTTTTTAATATTATTGACACTCATAGTAGCATTGTAAAACAAGGAACTTTGAAAGCCGAAAATTTAAAAGGTAATATCACCTTTGAAAACGTCCACTTTAGTTACATCCAAGGAGAAGCAGTTTTAAAAGGCATTTCATTAGATGTAAAAGAAGGACAAACAGTGGCTATAGTTGGCGCTACAGGCGCAGGAAAATCTACCATCATCAATTTAATCAATCGTTTTTATGAAATTGATAGCGGTGAAATTGCCATAGATACGGTTCCCGTTCAAAATTATGAATTAGCCTCTTTACGAAAACAAGTAGCCATCGTTTTACAAGATGTGTTTTTGTTTTCCGATACTATTTTAAATAATATAACTTTAAAAAATAGTTCAATCTCTTTGGCAGCAGTTACCCTTGCAGCCAAGCAAATTGGAATTCACAAATTTATTATGACCCTGCCAGGGAATTATAACTACAATGTAAAAGAAAGAGGAGGGATGCTCTCTTCTGGGCAAAGACAACTCATTGCTTTTTTACGCGCCTATGTGAGCAACCCTAGTATTTTAATTTTAGATGAAGCAACGTCATCTGTAGATTCCTATGCAGAACAAATGATTCAGTTTGCTACAGAAACCATTACGAAAGATCGAACTTCAATAGTTATTGCTCACCGATTAGCAACCATAAAGCAAGCCGATAAAATTATTGTAATGGACAAAGGATTTATTGTAGAAGAAGGAACACATCAAGAACTATTGGTAAAAGAAAACGGATATTATAAAAACTTATACGACAAGCAATTTAGTACAGAATTGACATTCTAAATATCGTTAGAAATTGTTAGCTAAAATCTTTTTTCATTTTATGATTCAGCTCGTTATAGTCTTTAAAGAGCACAAATTCACCGTCTTTAATATAAGAAACTTCTCCTGTCTCTTCCGAAACCAACAAACAAACGGCATCTGTTTTCTCTGAAATACCAATAGCTGCACGGTGTCTTAATCCAAAGCGAGCAGGAATTTTTTCACTACTAGAAACCGGAAGTACCACGCGTGTAGCCACTATGAAATTATCTCTAATGATGGTTGCTCCATCATGTAATGGACTGTTTTTGTAAAAAATACTTTGTAAGATGGCGTCATTCATTAAGGCATTCATCACATCACCAGAATTAATCAAAAAATCTAAACTGTTCGTATTCTCAATAACAATAAGTGCTCCCGTTTTTGTTTTTGATAAATTTTTACAAGCATTTACCAACGTATCGGTATCGATCTCAGAAGCGATTTCTGTCTGTAAAAATTTCAATTGTTTTAAGAAACTTTTTTTTGTTGAAAAATTGGTGGTTCCAATCATCAATAAAAATTTCCGAATCTCTTGTTGAAAAACAATAATCAGCGCAATGACTCCCCCAGACAGTAAGTAGCCTAATATTCCACTCAACATTTCCATTCTTAGCGCTAGGGTAATTTGCCAGATTAAGAAGATAAAAGCAATTCCAATCACTATATTAATGGCTACGGTTCCTTTTAAAAGTTTGTAGATATAGTACAGCAGCGTTGCTACAAATACAATATCTAAAACATCCAAGGGAGAAAACTCAATAAAATCGAACATAAGTGAAATTGATTTGTGCTAAAATACTAATAAATTTCGCTATGGCAATATTAGTCCCTAATTTCTATATTGGATAACAACAAAGGATACCGATTTCTGAAATCTTTTATGAACTGCCAATTTTTTTTAAAACGCAACCATATTTTTAAGAAATACAATTAAAATTATTGCTAAAAAAAGTTAGGAAATTATCAGAATGAGGATACTATTAGCTTTTTTTTTGCGCCTGATTAACGAATTTGAGTGACAATTTTAACGGCTTCAACAGCTTCTTTCACATCGTGAACCCGAAGAATATTTGCACCCTTTAGAAGGGCAATGGTATTTGCAGATGTTGTTGCATTAAGTGCTTCCTGTGCAGAAATATCTAAGGTTTTGTACAGCATTGATTTTCTGGAAACTCCAATGAGAATAGGAGCTTCTAGGTTTTTGAAAAGTGCTAAGTTTTTCAGCAATTCAAAATTGTGTGCAAGTGTTTTTCCAAAGCCAAAACCCACATCAATAAGTACATCATTTACCTTTAATACATGCAGTTGATGAATTTTTTCTGCAAAAAATGAAATTAATTCATGAGTAACCGATTCATAAACCGGATTTTTTTGCATGTTCTGAGGTGTTCCCAACATGTGCATTACAATATATGGAACTTGCAATTTGGCAATAGTTTGAAACATTTCAGGATCCATATTTCCGGCAGAAATATCATTGATTATTGCCGCACCTGCCAAGACACATTCTTCGGCGATTTTGCTTCTAAAGGTATCCACAGAAATAAGGATTTTTGGAAAATTTTCAACCAACAACCGAATCACAGGAAGGATTCTTTTTAACTCTTCCTCCTCCGAAACATGTGCAGCTCCTGGTCGCGAAGAGTATGCACCTACATCAATAAAAGTAGCACCTTCGGAAAGCATTTTTTTTACCCGATCAAGAATCGCAGCTTCATTTTTATAGGCGCCACCATCATAAAACGAATCGGGAGTAATGTTTAAAACACCCATCACTTTGGGGTGCGACAAATCGATTAAATTTCCTTTGCAGTTAATGGTCATTTATGAAACAACTTTTTGAATTACATGACTTTTTTTTGGAGCGGTATATTGGTGCATTTTTTTCATCAATTCAGGCACTGAGGTCTCTACAATTAATAGGTTTCTATTGTCTTGTTTTACATATCCTTCTTCCACCATTTTATCCAATTGGAGTAGTATTGCATCAAAAAAACCATTGATATTCAACAGTCCAATGGGTTTTTGCTCAATGTGTAATTGCGCTAAAGTCAGTGCTTCAAAAAGTTCATCCAAAGTACCAAAACCTCCAGGCAAGGTTATGTATCCCTCCACCAATTTGCTCATAATTACCTTTCGCTCACTCATGGTTTTACAAACAATCATTTCTTCTACGCCCGTGTGAAGGACTTCTTCTTTTTCTAAAAGTTTTGGAATCACCCCAATTACTTCTCCTTTTTGCGCTAAAATCGTAGATGCCAATACGCCCATCATTCCAATTTTCCCTCCACCATAGACCAGTCCAATTTTGTTTTGGGCAAAATAATTTCCTAAAGCGATCGCAGCTTCTTTATAAATCGGATTAAATCCCAAACTAGAGCCACAAAAAACAACAATTTTATTCATAAAGGAGATTTATAAATTTCAGGTAAAAATAAATGAAATGCTTTTAAGATTTACTACATTTGATGAAATACTTTTTTTAAATAGTGAAGATGCAGGAAACCTCAAAACAATATGACGCAGTAATAACCGAATGTAGAAGTTTGTTCATAAAAAAAATGAGCGATTATGGAAGTGCATGGCGCATTTTAAGATTGCCATCACTAACCGATCAGATTTTTATCAAAGCGCAAAGAATTCGTCAGTTGCAAGAAAACGAGGTGCAGAAAGTAGCTGAAGGTGAGAAATCGGAATTTATTGGAATTATCAACTATTCCATCATGGCCTTAATTCAGTTAGAAAATGGCGTTGTAGAAACCCCAGATTTAAATACAGAAGCAGCCACCCTATTGTTTGACAAGCATAGTACGATTACCAAAGAATTAATGCTCAATAAAAATCATGATTATGGAGAAGCATGGCGTGATATGCGTGTTTCCTCATTGACCGACCTCATTTTGCAAAAATTATTAAGGGTCAAACAAATTGAGGATAACAAAGGGAAAACTATTGTTTCTGAGGGCATTGATGCCAATTATCAAGACATGATTAATTATGCTGTTTTTGCCATGATTCACTTGGTAGACTAGTGCCTTTATTTCAATAAAAAAAACAATCCAAGGGTTGATAAATGAAACGATAATGAAACAATTGCTTTTTATATTTGTTGGCGGTGGATTTGGTAGCGTTTTACGCTATGCCATTGGAAAATGGTTGAATGCAACCGAAAATGGCATGCCCTACGGAACTTTTGCAGCCAATGTTTTAGGAAGTTTATTGATTGGAATTATCTTGGGGCTAGTAGCTAAAAATGAAACCCTCAGCCAGAACTCAACCTTACTACTTGCCACTGGTTTTTGTGGTGGATTTACCACCTTTTCAACCTTTGCTTATGAGAATCACTTGTTTTTAAAATCGGGAGATTTTACAAGCTTTGCGGTTTATAGCATTGCCAGTTTTGTGATCGGTTTTTTAGCCGTGTTCGCAGGAATTTTTGTAGTAAAATTTCTTTAGACAGCAATTAAAATCGCTATTTATCACTAATTTTTCACTATCAATGAACGAATTTGTTACTTACCAATCCGAAGCGCAATATGCTGTTATTACCCTTGTAAATGGAAAAGCAAATGCCATCAATCATAAAGTTATTGAAGGTTTAAATAGCAGCTTAGATACTGCTGAAAAAGAAAATAAAGTTGTTATTTTAACAGGTCAAAGCGGTATTTTTTCTGCAGGATTTGATCTTAAAATAATGACAAAATCTCCAGAATCTGCAAAAGAATTAGTTACCAAAGGATCGGAATTATCTTTACGAATGCTGTCTTTTCCTCAACCGATTGTCATTGCATGTTCCGGACATGCGATTGCTAAAGGCGCTTTTTTATTATTGTCATCCGATTATAGAATTGGCGTAGATGGCCCTTTTAAAATTGGTTTAAATGAAGTTATGATAGGGATGACCATGCACCATGCTGGCATTGCAATTGCAAAATCTCGTTTGTCAGAAGTGTACCTGAATCGAAGTATAAACAATGCAGAGATATTTAATTCAAAACAAGCCCTCACTGCTGGTTTTTTAGATCGTATTGTTCCAGAATCACAATTGATGGAGACCGCTATAAAAGTTGCAGAAATGTTTTCAAAATTAAATAAAAAAGCACACGCAACTACAAAATTGAAAGTTCGGAAATCCCATCTGGAGGCTTTAGCAAAAGCCATAAAATTAGATTTCATAAGTGATATTTCTATCGACTCTTAAACCGTAACGTATTTAGAAAAACGATTCTGAAATTGAGATCGCTATTTCTTAAAAACTTGAATTCCTGCTTTTACCACCAGCGGCAAGTGATTTTGTCTTGGTGTTAATGGGCAAGAGTACTTTTCATTGTATGCACAATAAGGATTGTAGGTGTTGTTAAAATTTAAAACAATCGTTCCATCCGTATTTTCGTCCGTTGTCATCACATCCATGCAACGTCCTCCAGCATAAGATACGTTTCCAGAAGAATCGTCGGTAAAAGGTAAAAAGAGGAAATCTTTGTATTTTTCATCCCGGAGATCATCTTGACTTTGGTAAACCGTTAACGAACAATCGACTCCTTTTAAGGTAAAAGTTAAAATACCATATTCTTTGTACAATGGTTTCCTGTCTGTTGTAGTCGCCATTTCAAAAGTTGTAGCATCCTTTGTTTTGGTTAATTTAGCAGTTACAATAAACGAGCTGTCTACAGGATAAAATTCGAGGCCTTTAAAGTTTTTTAAATCCTTCTTTTTTAAAGGTGACTTAGAGCCATCTTTAAAATTTTCATTGAGTTTTTGTTGGTATTCAGTAGCACCAATCAAGGTTTTTTTTCTTTGAGAATTACATGCCGACATCAGTAATATCAGGGTAATTAAGGAAATGATTTTTCGCATTATTTTTCTTTTTTTAGTTCAATGAGAATGACCCCATCGTATTTTTTGTTGGTATATTTTGAAACCTCTTTTGCTCCTTTATAGACAGCAACAGATTTTATTTGTGTAGCGGGAATCTCATTTAAATCTTCGGAAGCAATTTCTTTTCCATCCAAAAGGTACAAGACTTTATTCTCGTGGTGGAGTTTCATTTTTTTTCCCGAAAATGGTCGTTTTTTGCTCAGTATTTTATTGCTTTTAAGAATTAAAAATTCTGTATCCATTACATTCCCTGCCAAAATAAGATCTCCGTATGGAGCGGCTACTGTAGCAGCAGCCATTGTTGCCCCGTCTTCCATATATATTTGTTCGATGTTGTAGTCACCTCTTTCAATATAATTGATTTTTAGAATCTCTGAGGGCGCAATTGGTCGCGTTCCTTTTGCGTAGGCGCTAAAATCCAATAGACTTGGATGTGCACCAATCCAGAGGTTATGCTCCGTATCAAATTCAATATTGTCAACGCCTGTTTTACAGTCAATATTTTCAATGAATGTTAAGCTATGATCTTCATTTTTTTGATATACTTTCACCAAAAAATCTCTGGGAGATGCTACAAATATCAACCTTCTTTTTGCATCATAATTAATCCCGTTTGCATAGGCAATTCCATCTGCAACTTCGCTGTAATTCTCCCCATCATAATACACCACATTTGAAACGGCTAATCCCAAGTAGTCTTCCGCTAAGCGAAACATGCCTTCTTTGTATTTGTGGTCATTGGTGAAGTAAAAACGATTTTCATCTAAAAGTACAAGGTCATTTGGACTAAAGATGCGTTCGTTTTTCAATGTTTTTTGATGTGTTAATTCCCGACCAATCAATTCAAAAATTTCAATAAAATCTCCTTCCTTGGTATGATTGATCGCTGCAACAGTATAACTATGATTGTTCTTGTAGATTGAAATTCCGTGAGGAGCAAAAGGCTTTTCAAAGTTTTTTGTAAGTACTATTGGTTGTCTATTAGGATTGGTTAGGTCTAGATAATACAGTCCGCCACTTTCTTGTTGTGTTGGTGGAATATTTTTTCTTGTAGTAGCAGAGACAATCGCAAAATGATCTGTTTGACTGATAGTAATATCTTCCGCACCCGCTATTTTTATTTCTTGTAAAATACTTCCATCAAAAGTATTTTCAATCGTTCTAAAAAAACCTGTACTTATAAAAATATTCGCAACATACAGCACGAGCAAAAGAAGTATGGAAATGAATACTCTTTTTTTAAAATTTTTTTTCATGATTTTTTGAGATTTCCACATTTTCGCTCTAAAGTACAAGAAAGAAGATAATTTACATATTTATATCAAGTAAATATATCATTTTACAGCATCGCACAAACAATTAAAAAGAAGAAGGACATCAGATTGCTTAGTAAGGTATCGCGTTTATCAATCAAAATGAGCACTGTTTTTTGCCACAAAATTTAGAACCAACGGCACAATAGCTTCCTTACTTTTATAAAATGCTTGGTCCAAAGTCTCCCAGGCATCCGAATTTAATTCGGTAAGAATTTTTTTTCTGAAAGCATTGTCTTTGGGGATTGGGATTTCGCCGAATTCTGTAAAAGCGTTGTAAATTAAGGTGGCTGTTTTTGTTGCGCCAACGGCCTCATAAGCGGCTAATATTTCATGCGAAAACTGTCCCGAAGAATTCCAGAAAAATTCTTCAAACCCACCATTTGTAGTATGATTTTCAAAAATATCAATGTAAATAAATGTTTTCTCGTAGTCATTTAGCGCTGTAAACACATCCCTTTCAGGAATTTTCTTTCCTATAATTTCGCCAATTCTGGTGATTTTTTCTAGGTCATTGTTTAACAAAAGTGCAATTTCTGTAGAGGTCATGGATTACTTTTTCAACACCGAAAATTCAATACTCGAATCTGTAAAAACAGTATGCGTTTGCGTTTTAAAATCTTCTTCGGTAGCTAGGAAGATATTGTCTACATAGGTTTGTGGATTCAAATCTATTAAAGGAAACCAAGTACTCTGCACTTGCACTTGTAATTTATGACCCTTTTTAAAGGTGTGAAAAACATCTTGCAATTGAATATTTACTTCCGTTTTTTTGTTGGCGACAAAAGGCGCTGGGTTTTCGAAACTATTTCTAAAACGGCCACGCATTACTTCGCTTCGAACCATTAAATGATAATTGCTCATTTTTAAATGGTCCTGTAGGGCATTGTTATTCTCTTCTGTGTCTGTTGGATGCACATCAATAACCTTTACAATCCAATCGGCAGCCGTACCAGTAGTGGCTACTTTTAATTTTGCTAAAATATCACCCGCTAGGGTAAGATCTTCCGTTAAAATTTCTGTTTCAAAAACCAAAACATCTGGTCTTCGTCCAGCAAATCGTTGGTCATCTGTCATGTATTTTCTTGGTATGAACACTGTTTTAATATCTTCAGAATAGGGAACAGGATTTTTAATGTCGCTAATGAATTGAATTCCGTTTGTCGCTTTTTTTTCTGAGGTTAAGGACTGGTTATTCGATAAAAACCAGTTTTGTTTTACCACATTGTTTGGTGGCCAAGCCGCATAACTTTTCCATTCTTTTTTTCCAGAATCAAAAACATAAGCTTCCGGCAAACCGGTCTTTTGATCTCCTTTACCTTTCAGAAAGTGATTGAAAAAATTGGTTTCAATTTCCTTTTGAAATTTTAAGGAAATAGAATCGCCAAAATAATAATTACCTACAGTATTTTTGACTACATTTCTTGCCCATTTCCCGTGATCCCAGGGACCAAAAACTAGGGTATTGTAATTGCCAACTCCATTCTTTTCAATGGCTTTGTAGGTTTCTAAGGGGCCGTACAGATCCTCAGCATCAAACCATCCTCCAACAATCATCGTTGCTACAGAAGCAGGTACTTTGTCTAAATGTTGAATGATTCCTTTGCTTTGCCATACAGAATCATAATTTGGGTGCTCTGTAATTTCTTTCCAGAAAAAATCATCTATTACTGTTTTCGTAGATGCAGTTTGCATATCTAATTTTTCATATTGAAAATATTCGTTTAGGTTTTTCAAAGGTCCTTTATCAAGAAAAAATTGATACTGATCATTTGAGTTCATCTCAGGAAAAGAATACCATGCTTTGTCTGTTGGGGTATCTTTATAAGTTCCAAACAACGAAATGGCTTTGAAATAGCTCAATAAAAAAGCACCATTGTGGTGGAAATCATCAAAGAAAAAATCACCAATACAAGCTTGCGGAGAAGCTGCTTTAAGAGCAGGATGGGCATCAATTGTAGAAACGGTGGCATAGTGACCAGGATATGAAATTCCCCAAGTACCCACATTTCCATTATTATTTTCAATATTTTTCACCAACCAATCAATCGTATCATAGGTATCAGAAGCCTCATCCGATTCGTTTTCTTTTTTATTTGGAAGATAGGCGCGCATGTTGTCGTACACCCCTTCACTCATCCAACGTCCTCGAACATCTTGGTATACTATTATGTTCCCCTCTTTCATTAAGTGTACATTTGGACCAATTTTGGTTTTCATTTTTCCTGCTCCATAAGGGCCAGCACTATACGGCGTTCTTTGTAGTAAAATAGGATACGCTTTGGAAGTATCTTTCGGAGAATAAATAACTGTGTGTAGTTTTACACCGTCTCGCATGGTAATCGCTACCTCTTTTTTGTTATAATGATTTTCTACATACCTGTCTTTTTTGGCTGGATTACAGCTTAGTAGCATCGCAGTACTGAAAAGCATTACAAATACTTTTATAATTTGATTTTGCATTTAATTTTTATTCTTGAATTTTGAGTGTGTGAATTTACAAATTAGAAATACGAATGTGGTCTCTTTTATCAAAAGATTCGAAACCTTAGTTATTCAATAATGATTTTTTTGGAAGCTTTCAATTTATTTTCTTTAAAAAACACTAAAAGATAAGTACCTTTTGCCAGTTTTGAAACGTTTATATTGAATGCAGTCTCAGTTGCCTTTACATCCATTTCTAGGATCTTTTCACCCGTTAAGGACAATATCTTAATTGTATCGAGCGTATTTAGCTGGGTTTTGATGTTGATAAGCTCGCTTGTTGGATTTGGGAAAAGTTGTAATTGATTTTCAAAAGAAGTTTCCTCTAAAGATAACGTTTCAGTACCAAAAAATTCAATTTCAGCAATCGTACTCCAAGCACTAGTTCTAGTATCTCCAGTACTATTAAATCGACCGAATCCAATCATTTTAACATAGCGTGCGCTTGTTGTAATTTCATATTGATTGAAATCCATTGTATTGGTTGCCGTGAATATTAAATCTCCAGAAGTTGGCAACAACATTGTAAAGTCAGTTGCTGCTGTTCCTGTTGTGGATACCCAAATTTGGTAGCCAAAAGAATCTGATTTATTTGTGGTGCTAAATTGGATTAAATTAAGATTATATTCAGTCCCTAAATCATAAATAATATATTCTCCATCGCCTCTATAATCTCCTGTTAAAATAGCTCCATCCTGAGCTGCCCATATAGATGCACTCGTATTTACTTTGTCTAGGGTATTCACTGCTACTTCGGGAGGACTATCACTTGCGTTATCGCTTGAAAAGGAATGAATTGAAACAGGGCCCCCTCCAGGGACATCATTGATTAAGGGGTACAGATCCGTTAGATCAATGCCTTCTTGAGTAACGGTTAAATTTCTTATTAGGTCATCCCCTCCAGGATCTTGTGTGAAAGTTACGGTTCCACTTCTGTTACTGGTTGCTGTATTTGCAGTTAAAGATACGGAAACAGTTGCATTTCCAGTACCTGAATTTGTATCTATAGTTATCCAAGCATCATTAGACAAAGCGGTCCAACTTACATTTGCTGTTACAGTAACTTCATAGCTAGCGGCGTCTGCTGGAAGTGTCTGCAAGCTACTCACAGTTAGTGTCTCAGGGATTTCTATTGTGCAATTGCCATCCGTGATGTTTGCGCCTAAGTAATCTAGAAAACAAGCTCCAATTCCGTAGCCTACACTATCATCTGTCAAAGGAATGTAAGAACCTAAGTTTGCTCCTTTACCAGCAGATCCCGTTCCAGAAAAAGTAAAAATTTCACCGTCAGCGTTAGCGGTAATCCCTGTTTCTTCAGAAAAACCTGTATTGGTTTCACCTAGCGAAGTTCCTGTGTAAACATTTCCGGTATACGTTAATGAAGTTCCAAGATCGTCATAAGCAGTAGCAGTATCCCCTGAAATAACATCTGATAAATTTGCATTCCCTGCAACAAAATAAATTAAATTGTTTGAAACATTTCCAGTCGGGTCAGTAGTTCCTTTATCTGTATTGTAATACAAAGGTGCATTTGAATTGATAATCGTATTGTTGGAAATGATTAAATTTTCAGATTTTTGATACCCATTTGAGGTATTGGTACTTGTGCAGGATACCGCTGCATTGGCACTTCCTCCAATAAATGTGATTCCATTATTCCATTTTGCTTGCTCCGCTACAGTGATGCAGTCTTGAATGTAATTGTTAGTAATTTCATGATTGCTGTCACTAATTCTGATGCCCCCAGTACCATCAACGTCTTCGCCTAAAAAGTAATTTTCATTTACCGTAGCCTCCGAACCATGACGCAAGACCAAAGAGCCCCTGCATCTTCTAAAAGTGTTATTTGTAAAGCGATTTCCTTTACTTTTATTTGAAATGATTTCATTCTCGCCGTCCGCTTCAACAAAATAGTTGTTGCTTACAGTTACTTCACTATTTACATTTTGGTTGCCACTCGATCCAATGCGAATGGTTTCGCTATCACCAGAATTGCTTAAGCTGTTGTCAATTTTTTCATACTTGTAGAAATAGTTGTTGCTAATTGTATGTCCTACGGTTGCACACGGATCTGCTTCTGCGTTGTACTGGTATTCGGCTAAAATTAATGCCCCTGCACTTGCTTTGTTCATAAAAGAACAATTAATTACAGTATTGTAAGTACCGTAAAGTACAATCCATCGGTGCTTGGTGATAGAGGTAGTCCCATCGTCTGCAATATCATCTGGACTTAGCGCTAAACCATCGATTGCACAATTTTGAATGGTACTATGATTGGCATAGACAGAACCATTTCTAAATTGAATAAAATTACTCGCTCCGTAACCGCCTTTCCAGTGAAATCCATCAACCACTAGGTAATCTCCACCAATATTCATTTGTAAACCTCCAGAAAAAATAACACCTCCCGGCGTTGCTGCTCTAAAAGTTATTGGATTTTCTGCGGTTCCATTCCCCATAAAATCGATCCGTTCATCGGAATTGTAGATACCGTCTTCTAGGATAATTACATCTCCAGCTACATAGGTGTTGCTCTCTAAGTCTTGGGGATTACTAATATTATAGGTTGTTTGACTAGATGCTGAAACTGTCAAAAACAAACTAACTATATAGAGCGTGATTTTATTCATTTTTAAAGGGTTTTAGAATTGGTTAACCAGATAGGCTACCTTAAATATACTTTTTTTTTAGGAAATTAAATATTACTATTTACGATCAAAATAGAAAAGGTGTCTTGTTTTTTAATAATTTAGACCTTTTAAAAAAAAAGACAAAAAATGAGAGGTCTATTTATTTTGGTGATATTTATTGTGGGTTTTGGTTGCAAACAATCCATTGAAACCAATAGTAAAGAGATTCGCATTTCAAAAAACTTTCCGACATTAGAAGCGAATCGATACAATGTTGCCTTTTTAATCATGGATGGAACTTTTAATACGGAACTTACTGCGCCGTATGATATCTTTCAGCACACAATCTACAGGGAAAACATCAAAGCAATGAATGTGTTTACAGTCGCAAATACGGATGCGCCGGTTACCACTTTTGAAGGGATGCGAATCTTGCCAGATTATAATTATCTCAAAGATACATTGCCAAAGATTGATATTCTAGTGGTGCCCTCCGCTGAACATCATTTGGACAGTGATCTGGAAGACAAGGTGATGCTCGATTTTGTTAGAAAGGTAGATAAAGAAGCAATCTTCATCACTTCCCATTGTGACGGTGCCTTTGTTCTGGCCAAAGCTGGATTGCTTGAAGATAGCGTATCAACAACATTTCCAAGCGACATTGATACTATGCGTGCAATGTTTCCTGGATTGGACATTCGAAAAAATGTTTTATTTGTAAGAGATGGAAAATATCTTACTTCAGCAGGGGGTGCAAAATCCTTTGAAGCGGCATTGTATTTGTGTGAATTTCTCTATGGAAAAGAAATCGCAAAATCTTTGGCCGGTGGTTTAGTGATAGATTGGGATGTTGTAAATGTTCCCCATTTAATTGTAGAAGAATAGCGTTTTTTCAAACGAAATGTAGTGCTTTAAATAAAATTTTTAGCGTATTTTTAATGTAGGTTTATCCTTTTTGAGAAACTCCCAGAACTAGTAATAGTTATCGTAATTTCTCCTTATTTTTGCATCTTATGGAACAAGCAAAGAAATTACAACTAACCGATTGGTTACCAACAACAAATAAAGAAGTAAAGCTTCGTGGTTGGTCAGCATTGGATGTAATTCTCTTTAGTGGAGATGCTTATGTAGATCATCCTTCTTTTGGGCCTGCAGTCATTGGGCGTATTTTAGAAAGTTATGGTTTGCGTGTTGCCATTGTTCCGCAGCCCAATGTGAATGATAATTTGCAAGATTTTGAAAAACTAGGGAAACCTCGCTTGTTTTTTGGCGCTACAGGTGGATGTATGGACCCCATGGTGAGTAATTATACTGCAAGTAAAAAACGCAGAGACAAAGATGCCTACACACCCAATGGTGATAAAGGGTTTCGCCCAGATTATGCAACCTCTGTATATGCTAAAATATTAAAAGAAAAATTCCCAGATGTTCCCGTTTTAATTGGAGGAATAGAAGCATCATTAAGACGTGTAACACATTACGATTATTGGTCCGACAAACTCTTACCAACCATTTTAGAAACTTCCAAAGCAGACATGTTGGTCTATGGAATGGGCGAACAACCATTGCGTGAAATTGTATCATTGCTTCAAAAAGGCGTGCCTTTTTCAAGTTTAAAAAACATCAAGCAAACGGCCGTATTAATCAATCAAAACGAGGAGAAAATTCCTGTTGTAAATGATTGGGAAGATGTGACTATCAATTCTCACACAGCTTGTTTGGCAGATAAAAAGACTTTTGCCGCTAACTTTAAAGTTATAGAACAAGAATCCAATAAATTAAAAGCACGACGAATTTTACAAGAAGTGGAAGGAAGAACGTTGGTGATTAATCCGCCATTTCCAACCATGACAGAGAAGGAAATTGACGGTTCTTTCGATTTGCCTTTTACGCGTTTGCCGCATCCAAAATATAACAAACGAGGACCAATACCGGCCTTTGAAATGATCAAGTTTTCAATAAACATTCATCGAGGTTGTTTTGGTGGTTGTAGTTTTTGTACAATTTCTGCACACCAAGGGAAGTTTATTGCCAGTAGAAGTCAAGAATCGGTATTGAAAGAAGTAGATAAAGTAGCAAATATGCCCGATTTTAAAGGTTATTTGTCAGATATTGGAGGCCCTTCGGCAAACATGTATCAGATGAAAGGAAAAGTACAATCCATTTGCGATAAATGTGTGGCACCAAGTTGTATTTCTCCAGTAATTTGCTCCAATCTAGATACCTCACACAAACCATTAACGGATTTATATCAAGCAGTAGATAAGCATCCAAAGATTAAAAAATCGTTTATTGGAAGTGGAATTCGCCATGATATGTTGGTGCCTGAATTCAATAAAAATGCAGACCCAAAAGAGTTGGATGCCTACACAGAAGAGGTAATGACCAAACACGTTTCTGGACGTTTAAAAGTAGCTCCAGAACACACGTCTGATCCGGTTTTAAAGTTGATGCGAAAGCCTTCGTTTACTTATTTCCATAAGTTTAAAGAGCGTTTCGATAAAATCAATATCAAGAAAAAATTGAACTTGCAATTGATTCCTTATTTTATTTCCAGTCATCCAGCAAGTGAAGTAGAGGATATGGCCAATTTAGCAGCAGAAACCAAAGATATGGGCTTTCAGTTAGAGCAAGTCCAAGGTTTTACACCCACGCCAATGACAGTAGCCACGGTTATCTATTATTCAGGCTACCATCCTTATACTTTAAAACCCACAAAAACTCCAAAAACCAAAAAGGAGAAAGAAGATCAGCACAAGTTTTTCTTTTGGTACAAGAAAGAAAACAAAGCGTGGATTAAAAAAACTTTGAACAAAGTAGGAAGGCAAGATTTGTTACAACGCTTATTGCCCGAGAACAATTCTTGGAAAAAGAACAAACAGGCGAAACAGGCAAAAAACACCTTTGATGATGCTGTACCGGTTCCTTTTAACAAACGTAAAAAGAAAGTGAGCAGAGCACCCAAGCGAAGACGATAGGGAGGTGTAGTACTCTAAAAGTTTTTTACCTACAAAAAGTGCAATCTTTTTTATCTTGTATCTCGCCAACTAAATTTCCGTCTTTATTCATTACAAATCCGCAACAATCTATAAACCCTTTGGCAATTAGTTTTCGAGCGCGCTGAATTTGTGACTTTGTCGTTGCTAAATTTTGCTCTAACTGATTTGCGATTTCTTGTTGTTTTAATCCACGAATATCAGATAGAAATAAAGGATCTCTGTATTTTTTTGGCAAGTTTTTTAAAAGACCTTGCAAGCAATCTTCTTCGGTGTGTATTTTTTCTTGAATGGCAATTTCAGATTCAAAATTGGCAATTTCAAAAGTTTTATTGTTGGATTTCCAATGATCTAAAATAACATTTCTAGCGACTGTAAAACACCAAGATTTTAATTTTTTGATGTCTTTGAGAGTGTGTAATTTGGTGTGAATTTTTACAAAGGTATCTTGTAAAATATCATCAGTAATTGTTTTATTTTTTACTTTGCTGATGATAAATCGTTTAAGATCTGCGTGATAATTTGCCCAAACTTGTTTTGTTGTCATTTTTTTATCAACTTCTTTAAGAGTATACAAATTTCATTTTAACAATTACACGATGTGCAAGAACAATTTGTACATGTGCAATTTTTACATTCATTATTCACACATGCCTCACAGGTGCAAGTGCATTGGTTTTTATGATTTTTCATAATTATTGATTTTAAAGTTCATTGAATAGACATAAAAGGTAAGAAAAAGATGCAAATGCAGGTAAAAAACTTCTTTTCTAAGCCTCATTTTGGGACATGATCTCAGTTTTCAATCTTAGTCTACATGAATTTTTAAAATAGTTGTAAGTTTGAAAAAAAGAATATGAAAAGAAATTCCTACCTATTTTTAGTAACGATCCTCGTTTTTTTAGTTTTGCTTCCTGCAAGGTGACTAAACAATACGTTACTTTCATTTCAAAGAAAGCAGAGATTGAAACCCCAGAAACAAAGAAAGTCATCCTCATTGCTACTGATGACATTAAAGTGCTTGAGTTTACCAATACCTTCCAAAAAAATTACGAAGAAAAAGCAGCTTTTTCCAGTCAGTATTTAAATGATTTTTCCAAAAAAAATAAAAGCAAGCAAGGTTTTTGGAGATGTCACATACGACATTTCAAAGGTGACGTATGCTTCTTTAAATACTGCAGATGCCGATTATGTCATTCACTTTTCGAATTTCGAAATTACAAATAGATATGAATGGAGACAGTCTGGAAATATAGGGGGAATGAACGGCATGGGAGGTATGGATACTTCCACTTCTGTTGAATATTGCTTGATCAATGTCAAGGTAGCGGTGTATGATACCAAAAACGACAAAGAAATTCTAGATTTTATCGCCATTGGGGAAGCCTCCGTTTTCTTTTTCAATTTTACCACAACTTTAGAGAAAGCAAAGCAACGAACCATTGACCACATTGTCAATTACTTAAAAACAGCACAAACAACCTACGAAAAGTATTAACTTTTATCTCAGAACGCATAAAAAAACCGCGCCAATGGTACGGTTTTTTTTTGAGTAAAAATGTTTACGGAATACAATTCATTGCTTACATGTTTCTGCGATACTGTCCGCCAACCTTAAACAAGGCTTCCGTAAGTTGTCCCAAAGAGCAAACTTTGGTAGCTTCCATTAATTTTTCAAATACATTGTCATTTTGTATTGCCGCTTTTTGCAGTTGCGCTAGTTGTACTTTTACTTGTTCAAAGTTCACCTTATTCAGGTGCTCTTTTGTTTGAATTTGAAATTGCTTTTCTGATGCTGTTGCACGAATCACTTCTGCAGGTTGAATGGTCGGAGACCCTTTTGAACTTAAGAAAGTATTTACCCCAATAATTGGAAATTCACCATTGTGTTTCAAGGTTTCATAATACAGGCTTTCTTCCTGAATTTTTGAACGTTGATACATGGTTTCCATAGCGCCTAAAACACCACCACGTTCTGTAATTCTGTCAAATTCTAATAAGACGGCCTCTTCCACCAAATCCGTCAATTCTTCAATAATAAAGGCTCCTTGAATTGGATTTTCATTTTTGGTCAATCCCAATTCTTTGTTAATAATCAATTGAATGGCCATGGCTCTTCGCACCGATTCTTCCGTAGGAGTTGTAATGGCTTCGTCATGGGCGTTGGTGTGCAAAGAATTGCAGTTGTCATTAATGGCATACAGCGCCTGCAGCGTCGTTCGAATGTCATTAAAATCAATTTCCTGAGCATGCAAAGAGCGCCCAGAGGTTTGAATATGGTATTTCAGCATTTGTGCTCTTGCATTGGCTCCGTATTTATGTTTCATTGCTTTGGCCCAAATTTTACGGGCAACTCTCCCAATTACCGAGTACTCAGGATCTATTCCGTTGGAAAAGAAAAAAGACAAGTTGGAGCCAAATTGATTGATGTCCATACCACGACTTAAGTAATACTCAACATAGGTAAATCCGTTGGACAATGTCAAAGCCAATTGAGTAATAGGGTTTGCGCCCGCTTCAGCAATATGATACCCAGAAATCGAAACCGAATAAAAATTTCGCACTTGTTTTTCAATGAAATATTCTTGTACATCTCCCATTAATCGTAGCGCGAATTCAGTAGAAAAAATACAGGTATTCTGTGCCTGATCTTCTTTTAAAATGTCTGCTTGTACGGTTCCTCGAACTTGCGTTAAGGTCTCTTTTTTAATCTGTTGATACACTTCATGCGGTAAAACCATATCACCAGTAAGTCCCAAAAGCATGAGGCCTAAACCATTGTTTCCCTCCGGTAAAGAGCCTTGGTAAAGAGGTCTTTCTAGTCCTTTGGCATCGTACATAGCTACAAAAGCTGCTTCCACCTCTTTTTCCAATTGGTGCTCTTTGATGTATTTTTCGCAATTTTGATCTATTGCTGCATTCATAAAGAAACCCAATAACATGGGAGCTGGACCATTAATAGTCATCGAAACAGATGTCATGTGGTGGCTCAAATCAAAACCAGAATACAGTTTTTTAGCGTCGTCCAGACAGCATATGGATACCCCTGCATTTCCAATTTTTCCGTAGATATCTGGGCGAACCCCCGGATCATTTCCATAAAGAGTTACAGAATCAAAAGCTGTAGAAAGTCTTTTCGCATCCATGCCCAAACTCACATAATGAAAACGTCTGTTGGTTCTTTCAGGACCTCCTTCACCAGCAAACATTCTGGTAGGATCTTCGCCCATACGTTTAAAAGGATAAAGTCCGGCGGTGTAGGGAAATTCTCCGGGCACATTTTCCTGTAAATTCCAACGCAACAAATCGCCCCAAGCTTGGTATTTGGGCAATGCAATTTTGGGTATTTGCGAATGCGATAATGATTCGCTATGGGTTTCAATATTGATTTCTTTATCTCTTACTTTAAACGTGTAAATTGGTTGCTTGTATCTTTGAACTTTCGCCGGCCAGTTGAGAATGACTTCCCAGTTGTAGGGGTTCAGATTCAATTTTACTTTTTCAAATTGTTGAAATAAAAGTTGAATAAATTCAATGTCGTTCTGAATCGATTCGAGCGCTAGAATTGCATCGCTATCAATTCCTGTTTTTGTTAAAAAAGACTTCGCTGGTTTGAAGGTTTTTACAGTTTGGTTACTTTCGGTAATTGATAAAATTGTTTGATAGATTCCATATAGTTTTTGAGCAACTTCCACTTGTGAATTTACTTTTTTGTTATAGGCTCTGTTGCTTTCTGCAATTTCTGATAGATATCGAACTCTTGCAGGTGGAATTACAAATATCTTTTCAGACATTTTAGGCGTAATTTCAAATGAAGATTTTAAATCAGCACCCGTTTTTTCCACCAACTTATCCATGAGTTTTTTATACAGCGTATTCATTCCGGGGTCATTGAACTGGGAAGCAATGGTGCCGTATACTGGAAGATCATCTTGATGTATGTGCCACAAATTGTTGTTGCGCATGTATTGCTTTTTGACATCTCTTACTGCGTCTAAAGCACCGCGTTTGTCAAACTTATTAATGGCCACTAAATCTGCAAAATCCAACATGTCAATTTTTTCTAACTGAGTTGCAGCGCCAAATTCAGGAGTCATTACATACAAAGAGGTATCTGAATGTTCAATAATTTCAGTATCCGATTGCCCAATACCAGAAGTTTCTAAAACTATTAAATCAAATTCGGCAGCTTTTAAAACTTGGATCGCCTCATTCACGTATTTTGAGAGCGCTAAGTTGGATTGACGTGTGGCCAAAGAGCGCATGTAAACACGTTCGTTTTGAATGGCATTCATTCGAATTCGATCGCCCAAGAGTGCACCCCATGTTTTCCTTTTTGAGGGATCTACAGAAATAATTCCGATTGTCTTTTTAGGAAAATCCATTAAAAAACGACGGACCAATTCATCGACCAAAGAGGATTTTCCAGCCCCACCAGTACCCGTAATTCCTAGGACAGGTATTTTTGAGTTTTTATTTTTTAGGTGAATGCTTTCTAAGGTTGCTTTGGCTACCTCAGGGAAGTTTTCAGCCGCAGAAATAATACGAGCAATGCTGCCAATTTCTTTTTTTGCTAAGTGTTTCAATTCATTATTTAGTACATTTCCAATTGCATAATCTGCTTGTTGTACTAAATCATTAATCATTCCTTGCAACCCCAGGGCACGTCCATCATCTGGAGAATAGATGCGTGCAATCCCGTAAGACATTAATTCTTCAATTTCTTCAGGAAGAATTACACCACCTCCGCCACCAAATATTTTGATGTGGCTGGCACCTTTTTCTTTCAACAAATCGAACATGTATTTAAAATACTCATTATGCCCTCCTTGGTAAGAGGTAATTGCTATGGCATTGGCATCCTCTTGAATGGCGCAATTGACGACCTCTTCCACGCTACGGTCATGTCCAAGGTGAATGACTTCTACTCCGGTAGATTGGATGATTCTTCGCATGATATTGATCGCGGCATCGTGTCCATCAAAAAGGGAGGCAGCTGTTACAATTCTTACTTTATAGATTGGTTTATGGGGTTTAATTTGTTCCATTCGTAAATTTGATAGAAAATTCAAGGTGCAATTTACGGATTTCCTAAAAGAAACGCTATTTTTTTGAATAGTTAATTAAAGTATTTAAAAAAGAAATATATTTGTTTTAGATTTTGAAAATAGAACTTTTATGACATTTGCCGCTCAAATACAACAAGGAATTCCAGACGTTTTGCCCAAAAAAAAAGAATATGAAGTCGCAATAAATCATGCGCCAAAACGAAAAGATATTTTAACTTCTTCCGAGAAAAAATTAGCCCTTACAAATGCACTTCGGTATTTTGACAAAAAGCATCATGCCACATTATTACCAGAATTTGCGGAAGAATTGGCGAACTATGGGCGTATTTACATGTATCGCTTTCGCCCGGAATATGAGATGAAAGCTAGAGCAATTTCTGAATACCCAGGAAAGTCTACCCAAGCAAAAGCAATTATGCTCATGATTCAGAACAATTTGGATTATGCTGTTGCCCAACACCCACATGAATTGATTACTTATGGAGGCAATGGTGCTGTTTTCCAAAATTGGGCACAGTATTTATTAACCATGAAATACCTTTCTGAGATGACAGACAAACAAACATTGACCATGTACTCTGGGCATCCAATGGGATTATTCCCATCGCATAAAAATGCACCTCGAGTTGTGGTGACCAACGGAATGGTAATTCCCAATTATTCCAAACCAGACGATTTGGAGAAGATGAACGCATTGGGTGTGTCTCAGTATGGGCAAATGACAGCGGGTAGTTATATGTATATTGGTCCTCAAGGAATTGTTCATGGCACAACCATTACGGTGTTGAATGCTTTTCGAAAAATTAATAAAACTCCTGCTGGGAATCTTTTTGTGACTTCTGGTTTGGGAGGAATGTCTGGAGCACAACCCAAAGCAGGAACCATTGCAGGCTGTATCACCGTATGTGCGGAAGTAAATCCAAAAATTACTCAAATACGACTGAATCAAGGTTGGATTGATGAGAAAATAACGGATTTGGATGTGCTAGTTGCTAGAGTAAAATCAGCAAAATTATCAAAAGAAGTAGTTTCATTGGCCTATTTGGGGAATGTTGTGGATGTTTGGGAAAAATTTGATAAAGTAGGGATACATGTCGATTTAGGCTCTGATCAAACCTCCCTTCACAATCCATGGGCAGGGGGGTATTATCCGGCGGATCTTTCTTTTGAGGCAGCCAATACAATGATGGCAGAAAACCCAGCATTGTTTAAAGAAAAAGTACAAGAAACATTGAAAAGACATGCAAACGCGATTAATAAACACACTGCCAGAGGTACCTATTTTTTCGATTACGGAAATGCTTTTTTACTAGAAGCTAGCAGGGCAGGAGCCGACGTGATGGCAGACAATAAGGTAGATTTTAAATATTCGAGTTATGTGCAAGACATTATGGGGCCCATGTGTTTTGATTATGGTTTTGGACCTTTTAGATGGGTATGTGCATCTGGAGATCCAGCAGATTTGGTAAAAACAGATGCAATCGCTTGTAGGGTATTAGAGAAAATAAAACAGCAATCACCTCCAGAGATTCAGCAACAAATGGCCGATAATATTCAATGGATACAATGTGCACAAAAGAACAACTTGGTGGTAGGGTCTCAAGCACGAATTTTATATGCAGATGCTGAAGGGCGAATAAAGATTGCAAAAGCATTCAATAAAGCTATTAAACGAGGAGAAATTGGAAATGTCATTTTAGGAAGAGATCACCATGATGTTTCTGGAACCGATTCGCCATACCGCGAAACATCCAATATCTATGATGGTTCTAAGTTTACTGCAGACATGGCAATTCAAAATGTAATTGGAGATAGTTTTAGAGGTGCTACTTGGGTTTCTGTCCATAATGGAGGAGGTGTAGGCTGGGGAGAAGTGATTAATGGAGGTTTTGGCATGCTTATTGATGGTTCTAAGTCTGCATCGAAGCGATTGGAATCTATGCTTTTTTGGGATGTTACTAATGGAATCTCAAGAAGAAGTTGGGCTAGAAATGAAGCAGCTTTATTTGCGATTAACAGAGCAATGAAATCTGAGGAAAATTTAAAAGTTACCTTGCCAAATATAGTAGACGATGCCTTAATAAACACGATAATTTAAAAGTAATATTATGAAAAACTACCTGTTTTTATTTCTTAGCCTTGCATTTCTAACTTCTTGTTATTCTGTGAAAGTTCTCGCAGATTATGACGAGAATGTAGATTTTAAAAAGTACAAAACATTTGCTTTTTACAAGCCCGGAATTGATAAATCGGGTATTTCTGATTTGGATAAAAAAAGAATTTTACGCGCCATTTCTTCAGAATTAAAGGCAAAAGGATTTACCAAATCTGAAAATCCAGAGATGCTGGTGAGTATTTTTACCAAATCAAGAGAAAAAGTAAACGTCAATCAAAATAATTTTGGCTATGGTTTTGGCTGGGGATGGAACCCTTGGATGATGAATGGGATGAATACAAATATGAGTATTTCGCAATATTCTGAGGGAACGCTTTTTATTGATTTTATAGATCGGAAAAAGAAAGAATTGATCTGGCAAGGAATTGGTACAGGAGCTTTACGCATGCAGAGTCGCGAAAAAAAAGAACGCCGAATCAAAGAATTTGTCAACGAAATTCTTGCGAAATATCCACCCACTATCCGAATAGAATAAAAATGTAAAAGCGTTCTCTTTGAACGCTTTTTTTTAGGGGGAAACCCTTATTTTTGTAAAATGTATAACAAGCGAATACCTTTAGAAGAAGGAGATTATTACGTAAATGCCCAGGGGTATAAAGTTTTTACCGAGAAATACCATCTAAAAAGAGGGCATTGTTGTAAAAGTGGTTGCAAACATTGTCCCTATGGCTTTGATAAAAAAACAGCTAATTTTTACTAGTCAAAAATTACCTAACTTGGGTATGGTTGATTCTGAATTACTAACGTTTTTTTTGTTTTCTAATAATTTCATAGTGAGTGTTTTAGCAATTCAACGCACTTATGTATGGTAGTTGTATAGGTCTTTTTTTTGCGTTGCCATAAAAAAGTTTCTTTCTTTGAGTAAATAATTGTAGCCCCATGAAAAAAATATTGACCGCTTTACTAGTAGTATGTTCGTTACACTTCAGTGCGCAAGAGACCGTTGAGGATGACTTTGAAGGAAACGGTACCATCACAACTTGGGCAGGGGATGATTGTGGAATTGATACTGAGTTTTCAAACCCTTTTCAAACGGGAATCAATACTTCAAATACCGTTTTAAAATATACCGATACTGGAGGCGCTTATGCCAATGTTCGTTTTGATACACCCGTTAATTTTGATTTATCAACGGGGCATACTTTTTCTTTGAAAATATACGTTCCCTCGAGTGGCATCTCTGGAAATGAAACCAATCAACTCTCTTTAAAATTACAAAATGCAAACATAGGAGCAGTATGGGAAACACAATCTGAAATTATTAAAACACTTGTTTTAGATCAATGGCAAACCCTTACTTTTGATTTTGAAAATGACAGTTACTTAAATTACAATGCAAATTCTGGACCACCGATTGCAAGAACCGATTTTAATCGTGTATTGTTGCAGGTGAATGACGAGAATAATTCAAGCACTGTAACCGCTTACATTGATGATTTTATCTACGATGGCGTGTTAGAAGACACTTCAGATCCAGGTTCGGGTGATGATGCTGTTTATGACCAATTAATTTGGTCCGATGAGTTTGATGGTTCAGGAGCTATCGATTCAGACAAATGGTTTCATCAAACCCAGTTGCCTTCCGGTGGAAGCTGGTATAATGGAGAAATACAGCACTATACAGATAGAATCGATAATACTTATCTCTCCAATGGAGCCATGCATTTAGTTGCAAAAAAAGAAACCTATACAGACCAGGGGCATACCAAGCAGTATACATCTGCAAGGTTGAACTCGAAGTTCGCTTTTACTTATGGGAAAGTAGAAGTAAGAGCCATTTTACCAACAGGTGTTGGAACCTGGCCAGCCATTTGGATGTTGGGGAAAAATATTTCAGAAACGGGTGCTTACTGGCAGACTCAAGGGTATGGAACCGTAAGTTGGCCAGCTTGTGGAGAAATTGATATTATGGAACATTGGGGAACCAATCAAAACTTTGTTCAAAGCGCCATGCATACCCCATCAAGCCATGGAGGAACGGTCAATCACGGAGGACAAACTATTCCTACAGCTTCTACTGCCTATCATGTGTATTCTTTAGAGTGGTATCCGACAAAAATGGTTTTTAAAGTAGACGGTGTACATCACTATACCTATCAGCCAGAAGTAAGAAACGCCAGTACATGGCCTTTCGATGCAGATCAATATATTTTATTGAATACAGCCATTCAGCCGAGTATTATCGCTTCTTTTACCGAGAGTGATATGATTATTGATTATGTACGTGTTTATCAAGAAGGGACTGCGTCTGTTAAAGAAGATGCGAGTTTGGATGCTATCAAAGTGTATCCGAATCCTGTTGTCAATAACGTAACCATCCAAGTTCATCCGAATCTTATTGGTGTAAAAGGATCGGTTTACTCTTTGTTGGGAGAGAAAGTTGCCTCTTTCGTTCAAAATGCATCAACAGAAGAACACGATTTATCTTCACTTAACAAAGGTGTTTACATGCTAAAATTCACTTCAAAAGGAGCGACTTCTACCTATAAAATCCTTAAAATTTAAGTGCTAAACGTACTGTTTCTTGTTTGTTCTTTTTATTTGTGTATATTTAAATGCCTCAAAAAAGAAGAATGTCGCGCATAAACCAACTACTTAGTTATAAAAAACATCTTGAAGAAAGGTATCGTAGGCTTGTAGAGCAGTCTGACAATTACCGCTATATTGATGAAAATAAAAGCGACAATGCCGCCTTTAAAGCCATGAAAATTTTGAGTAAAATAAGTAGGGTTTCTTACTTAGAGAAAGAATTTTCTTGAGATTTGCATTCAAGAAGTTTAGATCGTATTACCCGCCAAGATTACCGCCATTTGTTGTTGTAGTTCTCTTGCTTTTCCTGCTGCTGCATTTGCGAAATTTTCATCATTTGCTGCGTAAATAATACCTCGAGAGGAGTTGATAAGCAAACCTATATTTTCTGACATCCCATATCTACACACCTCCTGCAAATTCCCACCTTGAGCCCCCACACCTGGGACCAATAAAAAGGAAGTTGGAATGATTTTTCTAATTTCTTTGAAGTAAGTGGCCTTTGTAGCCCCCACCACATACATTAAATTCGCTGCGTTTTTCCAAGATTTAGAAGTTTCTAAAACATGTTGATATACTTCGTGATCATTGATTTTTTTGGTTTGAAAATCAAAAGCACCCTCATTCGATGTTAATGCCAAGAGAATCGTGTGTTTGTCTTCAAATGCCAAAAAGGGTTCCACAGAATCTTTTCCCATGTATGGAGCAACGGTAACGGAATCAAAAGCCAAGTCTTCCAAAAAAGCTTTGGCATACATGGTAGATGTATTCCCAATATCTCCTCGCTTTGCATCTGCAATCGTAAAAATTTCTGGATAGTTTTTATTGAGGTATGCAATTGTTTTTTGCAAAGAGATCCAGCCCTTAATTCCATAGGCTTCATAAAAAGCTGTATTGGGTTTGTAGGCAACACATAGGTGGTTTGTTGCATCTATAATGGCTTTGTTAAAAGCAAAAATAGGATCTTCTTCTTCAAGTAAATAAGCTGGAATTTTTGTCATATCGACATCCAAACCAATGCATAAAAAAGATTTTTTTTTGTGTATTTCAACAACCAATTCTTGTGTAGTCATCTTTGCGAATAAAAGTTTTGTAAAGGTACATTTTTTTAGGACTTTCTACTATCTTTGTTTTAATGATTGGCTATATTTTAAATAAAATTTTCTATGGATTCCTTACCCTGTTTGGTGTTGTAACCGTGATTTTTTTTCTTTTCAATCTTTTGGGCGACCCCTCAAGAATGCTTTTAGATCAGCGCCAAGATACTGCACAATTGCAAGCAATTCAACAAAAATATGGTTTCGATAAGCCCTTGCTTACCCAATACTTTTATTATTTAAACGACCTTTCTCCAATCTCTGTTCATAGTAATTCAGCAGCGCATTATACGGCTTTATCCGCCAATACGTTTTCGTATCATTCACTTTTTTCAACCCAAAATCAAACCGTTGTATTAAAATTCCCATATTTGAGAGCATCGTTTCAAAAAAACGGTAAAAAAGTGGCTACAGTGATTCGCGAAACACTCCCAAATACCGCCATTTTGGCCCTTTCCGCTATTTCAATTGCCATTATTATTGGGTTGTTTTTAGGGGTGTTATCCGCCATTTACAAAGATTCTTTTTTCGATAGAATTACAGCCATCATCAGTACCTTGGGAATGAGTGTTCCTTCCTTTTTCTCAGCAATTTTATTTGCCTGGTTGTTCGGTTTTGTCCTTCATGAGTTTACTGGTCTAGAAATGACCGGTAGTTTGTATGAAGTGGATGATTTTGGAGAAGGAAGTACTTTGCAACTTAAAAACCTACTCCTGCCAGCCATTGTTTTAGGAATTCGGCCGCTGGCAGTGATCATTCAATTAATGCGAAATTCATTACTAGAAGTGCTCAATGAAAATTACATAAGAACCGCTAGGGCAAAAGGACTAAGTACCTTTAATGTTGTAAGAAAACACGCCCTTAAAAATGCACTAAATCCAGTAGTTACCGCAATTTCTGGGTGGTTTGCCTCCATGTTGGCAGGCGCTGTTTTTATTGAATATATTTTTAATTGGAACGGGCTTGGGAAGGAGATTGTAAACGCATTAAACACGCTGGATCTGCCGATAATTATGGGAAGTGTGTTGGTTATTGCTACTTTATTCATACTCATTAATATACTTGTAGATATTATTTATAGTTGGTTAGACCCAAGAATTCGATTGCAATAATTATGAAAAAATACATTCTATTACTTGTACTTGCAATTTTCATGCCTCGCTGTAATTTTGAAACTCCTACCCAATTTTCCAATGCAGCCAATGCAACGGTTTTAACCGCCCTTGGGGGTGAAAAAGCAACATTGAAAGAGGTTCTTTCCAATTACAAAGGAAGAAAAGTATTGATTGATATATGGGCATCCTGGTGCGCCGATTGTATTAAAGGAATGCCAACCATCACTCGTTTACAGCGTGAGTTTCCAGAAGTTGTTTTTTTATTTTTATCTGTCGATAAAAAAAATAGCGCATGGAAAAGAGGGATTCAACGCTTTCAGATGCGTGGAGAACATTATAATATACCCACAGGAATGCGTAATGGTGCCTTTGTAGATTTTGTCAACTTAAGTTGGATACCGCGGTATATGGTCATTGATGAAACGGGAGCAATTTCCCTTTTTAAGGCAACAAACTCCTCAGACAAAAGCATTCTTGCCGCATTGAAAGAAGTCCAATAAATCGTTATCGTAACTATTTCTTTTTCACCTGCTTTTTTTCTGTTCCATTTCTTAATTTTACATTTTTAAAACCGACTAAACATTAGCACCATGAGAACTAAAATTGTTGCAGGAAACTGGAAAATGAATAATACGATTGAAGAAACAGCTACGCTCATTAATGAGCTTCAAACCTCCTTGAAGGACGTTTCTTTAGAAAACACCCGAGTATTGGTAGCGCCTACTTTTGTAAACCTTTTTAGTGGCTGTGAAAAAGCAAAGGGTTCCAATATTGAAGTAGTCGCACAAAATATGCACCAAGCAAAAAAGGGAGCTTTTACAGGTGAAATTTCTGCAGACATGTTAAAAAGTGTTGGGATTGTTTCTGTGATCCTGGGGCACTCAGAAAGAAGAACTTATTTTGGTGAAACGGACGCCCTTTTAGCCGAGAAAGTTACGGCCGCTCTAGAAAACAATATGGAAGCAATTTTCTGTTTTGGAGAATTGTTAGAAGATCGTAAATCGGGAAACCACTTTAGCGTAGTGGAAAGTCAACTAAAAAATGCATTGTTTCATTTAGAAGCTGCTGCATGGAAAAATATAGTATTGGCTTATGAACCCGTTTGGGCAATAGGTACGGGCGAGACAGCGAGTCCAGAACAAGCACAAGAAATGCATGCATTTATTCGCAATATCATTAAAGAACAATACAGCCAAGATGTCGCAGATGCCGTTTCTATTTTATATGGAGGGAGTGTAAAGCCAGCAAACGCGGTAGAGATCTTTTCGAAACCAGATGTAGATGGTGGATTAATAGGTGGTGCTGCTTTAAACGCTGCAGATTTTACAGCCATCATTAAAGCAATATAAAAGAAGTTATTCAACGCTCTTTTAAAGAAAAGGAATAAATTTGCATTAAGATTTTTAAAATCTTGATGCATTTTTTTTTGAATAGAATTAGCACTTATTTATGGACAATATTTACATAGAATACAAATTTACCGTTACCCCAAAAGAGCCCGCAACCGAGATTCTAATTGCAGAGTTGGGCAATGTTGGTTTTGAAAGTTTCGTAGAGAATGATAAGGGTCTTATTGCCTACATTCAAAAAGAAAACTGGAACGAGGCGCTTCTAGAAGGTATTTTTATCTTGAATTCAGACGAGTTTTCGATAGCTTATACCCAGCATGAAGTAGCCCAAACCAACTGGAATGCAGCATGGGAAGAGAATTTTGAAGCGATTGAGGTAGATAACATGGTAAGTATTCGTGCCCCATTTCATGAAAATCCGAATTTGAAATATGCTATTGTTATTGAACCCAAAATGAGTTTTGGAACTGGGCATCATGAAACCACCCACATGATGGTGCAGCACTTATTACAACTTGAACTGGAAAATAAAAAAGTATTGGACATGGGATGTGGTACTGGAATCCTAGCCATTTTTGCCGAGATGAGAGGGGCCAAGCCAACCGATGCAATTGATATTGACAACTGGTGTTATTTGAATTCTATTGAAAATGTAGCACGCAATAATTGCGAGCATATTTCTGTTTTTGAAGGAGATTCGACGTTGTTGACCGATAAAAAGTACGATGTAATTATTGCAAATATCAATCGAAATATTTTGTTGATGGACATGGAGGTCTATACCAATTGCCTCAATGAAAAAGGGGTATTGCTCTTGAGTGGTTTTTACAAAGAAGACATTCCTATGATAGATGCAGCAGTTTCTAAATACCAATTGAAATTGGAAACCACCCTCGAAAGAAATAATTGGGTTGCTTTAAAATATAATAAGTTGTAATTTTGTGAGGATGATGAGCACCAAAGAAAAAAAACAAGAAGAAGTCGATACCCTTGAACAAGAAGTATTTCAGCATGAAATTGTTTTGCACAATGATGATGTAAATACCTTCGATTTTGTTATCGATTCTTTAGTTGCTGTTTGTGATCATACGGTAGAGCAAGCAGAGCAATGTGCATATTTGGTGCATTACAAAGGAAAATGCACCGTAAAATCAGGTGAATTTAGAGAGCTAGAACCAAAATGCTCAAAACTATTACAATTAGGCTTGTCTGCTGAATTAATTTAAACATGGAAAATATTTTTAAATATTATCAGTTTTCAGCATTTTTTAAAGACGAATCGGATGTTTTTTCGGGCAATCAAATTGCCTACACCGAACTGAACAATACCCACTATTTAATTTTTGAAAAAAAAGAAGACAGTTACACACTTTTTGTATCCCGGTATGGAGGTCGCCATGAAATTGGCAAACTCAAACCCAAAATTATAGAAACGGTGGTTGAAAACTACGACAAATCAATTCCAGAGCACAGAGTTGCCCTCAGAAGGTATTTAGAGTAAGGAAGTAACGGTGTTATCCGATGTTCCAGATGCAATTAGTGTTCATTTTACACCTAATTAAAAAGCAACTAACTTATTATAAGTTAGTTGCTTTTTTTTGTGACCATGGCAGGATTCAAACCTGCAACCTCTTGAGCCGTAATCAAGTGCGCTATTCAGTTGCGCCACATGGCCTTTTTGAGGGTGCAAATATAGGAGCAATTTTTAAATAAGAAAAGCTATTTTACTCTTTTTATGAATTAATTTCTTCTTTGTAAGCCTCGAGAATTGCGGTGGCTTTTTCCAAGTCGGTGTTTAAGATGAACAATTCCACCATTCTACCCAAGGTACCAAAGCCTGCAAGCGTACCAGAATGAATGTGATCTTTTGTAATAGATCCAATATTGCTATCTTCTAAACGAACTGCTAAGCCTTTTACTAGGATTGAAGATCCTGAGAATACTTTGATATGTGCTGTTGTCATAATTTTAAAATTTAGTCAATTGCGTTCATCGTCACAAAAGCTCTCCAACCTATGATGGCCAATTGGAACTTTGTTGCTTTGGAAATATCTAATTGCTTTTTGGTAAAGGATGGGAAAATGACTTTGTTCACTTTTGCGATTCCTTTAAATATTTGTTTTTTCATAACGGAGTTGTTTGCAGGTCAAATTTACTAAAAAAAATAAACAAGTCAGATTTAGAGATCGCGTTGCTTTTTTATTCAGGCATTGCTTACTTTCTATTTGGTTGAAAGAAAAAATTCTTTAGTGTTTCTTTTAAGGGATAAAAAAACGCTTTTGTTCTCTTTAGAGACCTTTTGCGCTTTTCGCTTTCTAAAAACTGATAAAAATGTATCTTCGCTAAAAAATAAATAGATGAATTTTTTATTCATAATCGGAGGTCTGTTGTTGTTGATTTATGGAGGGAACTGGTTGTTAAAAGCTTCGGTTGCTTTGTCCTTAAAACTAAACATCTCTAAAATTGTCATTGGTATGACGGTGGTTTCCTTTGCCACGTCTGCCCCTGAACTTATTGTAAGCCTTAAAGCCGCTTTAAATGGTGCACCCGATTTGGCACTAGGGAACGTAATTGGTTCTAACATCGCAAATTTAGGTTTTGTTTTAGGAGTTACCCTGTTGTTTGGAGCCATGAAGATTCAGAAAAGTTTTTACCAGACAGACTGGCCAGTAATGATGCTGGCATCTGGATTGTTGTATTTCTTTTTAACAGGCGATCAGCAGATTGTTCGCTATGAAGGAATCATCTTGTTTAGTCTACTCGTGTTGTTTTTAGTGTATTTGTTGCGCTTTCAAAAGACGAGTTTTGAAGAGGATCTTCCAGAAGTTGAAGCTGTACTTTCTGTACCGTATCTATTATTTTATTTAGGCATCGGAGGCGTAGGTCTATGGGCAGGATCGGAATTGTTGGTAGCAGGTGCAAAATCAATGGCTGAAGATTTTGGAGTGAGTCAACGTGTCATTGGGGTTACGGTCGTTTCTGTAGGAACCAGTATTCCTGAACTGTCCGCTTCCATTATTGCCGTTATAAAGAAAGAGAAAGCCATCTCACTAGGAAACTTAATTGGGTCTAATATTTTCAACATTTTAGCCGTTTTAGGCATTACTTCCATAGTAACTCCCGTTGCAGTTTCAGATCTTGGTTTGTTGAGCAATGATATTTTCTGGATGTTGGGAGTTTCTTTTTTAATACTGCCTTTTGTTCTTTTACCAAAAAGGTTTCAATTGAATTGGAAACACGGTTTTGTATTGCTGTTACTTTATGGGATTTTTATTTACAGAACGCTTTAAAAAAAATAATTGAATGCATAAAAAAGGCTCGCAATTTGCGAGCCTTTTTTGTGTATTTATGTTGAAATCTAGCTAATATTCGCTGATTTTACAGTCTTAATAATTCTACCAGCAATCTTATATGGATCTCCGTTTGAAGCAGGTCTTCTGTCTTCTAACCAACCTTTCCATCCTTTTTCAACGGTAATAATTGGAATTCGGATTGAAGCCCCTCTGTCAGAAACTCCATATGAGAAATCGTTAATAGACGCAGTTTCATGGTCACCAGTTAAACGTTGGTCGTTAAACTCACCATACACTTCAATGTGTTCTTTTACTACCGGTCTAAAAGCTTCACAGATTTTTTCGTATGTTTCTTTAGAACCACACTCTCTTAAAACGCTGTTTGAAAAGTTAGCATGCATTCCAGAACCATTCCAATCCATATCTTTGCCTAAAGGTTTTGGGTGGTATTCGATGTAGTAACCGTACTGTTCTGTTAAACGGTCTAATAAGTAACGAGATATCCAAATTTCGTCTCCTGCTTGTTTCGCACCTTTTGCAAACAATTGGTATTCCCATTGTCCAGAAGCAACCTCTTGGTTAATTCCTTCAAAGTTTAGGCCAGCATCAATACATAAATCTGCATGCTCTTCAACTAAAAGTCTACCATGTGTATTTTTTCCTCCTACAGAACAGTAGTACATTCCTTGTGGAGCTGGATAACCACCAATAGGGAATCCTAAAGGCAATTGTGTTTTGGTATCCATGATAAAGTATTCTTGCTCAAAACCAAACCAGAAATCGTTGTCTTCATCTTCAATCGTTGCTCTTCCGTTAGAAACGTGTGGTGTACCATCAGCGTTTAAAACTTCAGTCATTACTAAATATCCATTTCTTCTTGTTGGATCTGGATAAATTGCAACCGGTTTTAACAAACAGTCAGAAGCACCTCCAGAGGCTTGTTTTGTGGAGGAACCATCAAAAGACCAGTTCCCGAGCTCTTCAAGCGTTCCTTGAAAATTTTCATGTTCTTCTACTTTGGTTTTACTTCTCATGTTCTGAGTTGGATAATAACCATCTAACCAAATGTATTCTAATTTAATTTTTGCCATTGTAAAGAATTATAAATGAGTAATATTAACATTGCAAAAATGAAAATTTTTGACGAGCTATCAAAAAAATAGGGGGTAAAATCGTGAAAATGTTGATAAAATTATTTAATCCCTAAAATTGAAAGGGTATATTTGTATTATTAAATTTTATTCAATCAAAAATTACTCATATGTCAATCATTAGATTTAATGCTTTACAAGAAACTTTAAATAGAAAACCGATAAAAATTGTTGCGTCTGAAAAAAGATCCTCCTTGTTTGGGAACAATGTTTTTAATAAAAATGCGATGCAACAATACCTATCCAGTGCTGCCTATGAGAGTGTAATGGACGCAATTGTTCATGGCAAAAGAATAGATCGTAAAATTGCAGATCAAGTTGCCGTGAGTATGAAAGATTGGGCAATGTCAAAAGGAGCGACGCATTATACGCATTGGTTTCAACCTTTGACAGGCGCAACCGCAGAAAAGCATGATGCTTTTTTTGATACTGTGAACGGCGGATTACCCGTAGAAAAATTTGATGGTGAGCAACTGGTACAACAGGAGCCCGATGCTTCTAGTTTTCCAAACGGAGGCATTAGAAATACTTTTGAAGCAAGAGGATACACTGCTTGGGATCCAACATCTCCAGCATTTGTTTATGAAACCACTTTGTGTATTCCAACTATTTTTGTTTCCTACACAGGAGAAGCATTGGACAATAAAACGCCTTTATTGAGAGCCTTGCAAGCTGTTGATACAGCGGCTACTGCAGTGTGTAGATATTTTGATAAGAATGTCTCAAAAGTAAATGCAACTCTAGGATGGGAGCAAGAATATTTTTTAATTGACGAGGCTTTGGCATTGTCAAGACCCGATATTTTATTGACTGGTAGAACCCTTTTAGGGCATTCTCCAGCCAAGGGGCAACAATTAGATGATCATTATTTTGGAACCATTCCGGCACGGGCAATGAGTTTTATGCAAGACTTAGAACAAGAATGCATGTTGTTGGGGATTCCTGTAAAAACAAGACACAATGAAGTAGCCCCCAATCAGTTTGAATTGGCACCTATTTTTGAAGAGGCCAATTTGGCCGTAGACCATAACTCCTTGTTGATGGATGTGATGGAGAAAGTCTCTAAGCGTCATCATTTTAAAGTACTGTTTCATGAAAAGCCTTTCAAAGGAATTAACGGCTCAGGAAAACATAACAATTGGTCCTTGTGCTCAGACAAGGGGGTCAATTTGTTAAGTCCTGGAAAAACACCTATGAAAAACTTGCAGTTCCTAACATTTTTTGTGAACACGATAAAAGCGGTTTCTAAAAATCAAGAGTTACTTAGAGCTTCCATTGCATCTGCTAGCAATGATTACCGCCTAGGAGCTAACGAAGCACCACCAGCAATTATGTCGGTGTTTATAGGAAGTCAGTTATCTGCAGTGTTGGATGAATTAGAAAATGTCACCAAAGGGAAGTTATCACCCCAAGAAAAAACAGATTTAAAATTAAATATTATTGGTAAAATTCCTGAGATTTTATTAGACAATACCGACAGAAACAGAACCTCTCCATTTGCTTTTACAGGAAATAAATTTGAGTTTAGAGCGGTAGGCTCATGGTCCAATTGTGCGACTCCAATGACTGTGCTAAATACAATCGTTGCTCAACAATTAAAAGAATTTAAAATTGAGGTAGACCAATTAATTGAGGTCAAAAACCTGAAAAAAGACGAAGCTGTCTTCAACGTTTTAAGAGAATACATCAAAGCTTCCAAAAAGATTCGATTTGAAGGGGATGGTTATGGAGATGCTTGGGAAAAAGAAGCTAAAAAACTCGGATTAAGTAATAACAAAACTACGCCAGCAGCATTGAAAGTCAAAACATCAAAAGCCGTGATTGACTTGTACGAAGACATGGAGGTGATGAGCAAAGTAGAAATAGAAGCGCGTTATGAAATTGAGCTCGAAGCATACACTAAGAAAATACAAATAGAAAGCAGAGTGTTGGCAGATATTTCTAGAAATCATGTAGTGCCCACTGCGATTATTTATCAGAATACGCTGTTGGAAAACACTAAGAATTTAAAGGAAATCTTCGGTGAGAATTTCAAAAACATTGCCAAAGAGCAAATAGAGTTAATTATGGTCATTTCAAACCATATTACCGAAATCAATGCTTTGGTAAATAAAATGACCCAAGAACGTAAAAATGCCAACAGGCATAGCGGATTAAAATCTGCCGAGTTGTATTGCAATCAAGTAAAACCTTTTTTCGAAGAAATACGATATCATTGTGATAAGTTGGAAACCATGGTGGATGATAATTTATGGCCTTTAACAAAATACAGAGAATTGCTTTTTACCAGATAAAATCATTCCCAAATTGTAGCTTTTTTTAATCAAAAGACTAAATTTGCAACAACAACACAATCCATACCATGAGTCAAGAAATTTCCAAAAGATACGCACAAAGAGGCGTTTCTGCATCGAAAGAAGATGTACACAATGCTATTAAGAACATCGATAAAGGATTGTTTCCAAAAGCATTTTGTAAAATTGTTCCCGATTATTTAACAAACGATGAAGATTATTGTTTGATAATGCATGCAGATGGCGCTGGAACAAAATCTTCTTTGGCCTACATGTATTGGAAAGAAACTGGTGATATTTCTGTATGGAAAGGCATCGCACAAGATGCATTGATCATGAATATTGACGATTTATTATGTGTTGGAGCAACAGACAATATTATGTTGTCCTCGACCATTGGTCGTAACAAAAGTAAAATTCCAGGAGAAGTTTTGTCGGCAATTATTAACGGAACAGAAGCGTTAATAGCAGATTTAAAAAACTTTGGTGTCACCATCCACTCAACTGGAGGAGAAACGGCAGATGTTGGCGATTTGGTGCGAACCATAATTGTAGATTCTACCGTAACAGCAAGAATGAAACGTTCGGAGGTAATAGACAATGCCAATATTCAACCCGGCGATGTCATTGTTGGATTGGAATCTTTTGGACAAGCGACATATGAAACAGCCTACAATGGCGGTATGGGGTCTAACGGTTTAACCTCTGCTCGACACGATGTTTTTCACAATTACCTTGCCGATAAATATCCGGAAAGTTTTGATGCGGCAGTTCCCAAAGACTTGGTCTATTCTGGAAACACTAAATTAACAGATGCTGTTGTAAATTCGCCAATAGATGCAGGAAAACTAGTTTTGTCGCCAACAAGAACCTATGCTCCAATTATTAAAGAAATTTTATCCAAATTCGATTCCAAAACAATTCATGGCATGGTGCACTGTTCAGGAGGTGCGCAAACTAAAATTTTACATTTTGTAGAACAATTGCATATTGTAAAAGACAACCTATTTCCAGTGCCCCCTTTATTTAAATTGATACAAGAACAGTCCAATACCGATTGGAAAGAAATGTATCAAGTTTTTAATTGTGGACACCGGATGGAAATTTATGTTGCACCAGAAGTTGCAGACGCGATTATAGCTATTTCCAAATCCTATAATGTAAATGCCCAAATAGTAGGGAGCGTGGCTGCTGCTGAGACAAAAAAATTGACCATCAAAAGTCCGTATGGAGTTTTTGAATATTAAGGAATACCTCCTTTTTTTGAAGAGCATTGTAAGCCCCTAAAATAGTGGGTTTTCAAAAAAAAGTGGGCCGCTTGAACTCCTTTCTGTTTTCTGAGTAGCCATCAACGTATTTTTTCGATTTTAAGGAAAGTCGTGCCCAGCAATTAGTTTTACAGATGGGATTTCTTTTCATGCTCAAAACCACTATTTTTCATATCTTTATGCTTACTTATTTTCTATAACAGAATTTAGGAAATACCCGATTTCTTATAAAAAAAAAGCGCAAAAAAATAAAAGATGCACCTAAACTTAACCAAACCCATAGTATTTTTTGACTTAGAAACTACCGGAGTCAATATTGCAACAGATCGAGTTGTAGAGATTTCAATTCTAAAAGTCTTTCCAAACGGAAATAAAGTAAGTAAAACCTGGTTGGTAAATCCAGAAGTAGAAATTCCAGCAGCAGCAACTGCAGTTCATAAAATCACCAATGAGCAAGTGGTTACGGAACCTACTTTTAAAGAGCTAGCTCCAGAAATTGACAACATGATTGCCGGCTGTGATTTAGCGGGATTCAATTCAAATAGATTCGATATTCCGTTACTAGCAGAAGAGCTTATGCGCGCCGGAATTGATTTTAATATGAAAGATAGGAAGGCCATTGATGTGCAAGTTATTTTTCATAAAAAAGAGCAAAGAACCTTGGGGGCAGGGTATCAATTTTATTGTGGTAAAGTCTTGGAAGGTGCCCATGGTGCAGAAGCAGACACCAATGCAACCTATGAAATTTTATTAGCGCAATTAGAAAAATATGATGATATTGAGAACTCTGTAGAAGCATTAAGTGCCTATTCATCACATGGGAAAAGAGCCGATTTTGCAGGTTTTATACTAAGGAATGAAGAAGGAGAACCTATCTTTTCATTTGGAAAATACAAAGGACGAACTGTGGAAGCTGTATTAAGAGAAAATCCAGGATATCATAACTGGATGCAGCAAGCAGATTTTCCCTTGTATACAAAAAAAGTATTGCGAGAAATTAAAGAAAGCATGGAAGCTCCCAAGGAGCGTCTATCGGAGGCTGAAAAATTACAAGCTTTGCAACAAAAGTTTAATTTAAGATAATTTAAAACATTCAACATGTTTACCCATTATAAAAACCTACCCAACAATTCACGTGTTTGGATCTACCAATCCGATCGAGAATTTACGGCTAAAGAAGTCGAATTCATTTCAGAAAAAGCAGAAGCATTTATCAATCAATGGACGCGCCATGGAGACGATTTAAAAGGATCTTTTACGATTAAATACAACCAGTTTTTGGTATTGGCAGTTGATGAAAGTTTTAACAATGTTTCTGGCTGTTCCATCGATAGTTCTGTTCGATTTGTACAAGGCCTACAAGCCGAATTAAAATTGGATTTAATGGACAAAATGAACATAAGTTTTAAAGACAATGAAACCATTAATATTGTGAAATTGCCTATTTTTCAGCGTTATGCCAAAGCCAAAAAAATAACCGCATCAACCATTGTTTTTAACAATATGATTGCTACAAAAGAAGATTTTGAAAACCACTGGGAAGTTGCCGCAAGTAAAAGCTGGCACAAACGTTTTTTGGTTTAAATATTGAATGAATACCCACATGAAAAATAAGCTGCTTTTCGTATTTTGTATTGCGGTAGTCTCAAACCTGTGTGCTCAAAGTGTTGCCCCGCTTAGAGCAGTCGATTTTAAAGCCCAACAAATTTGGGTAGATAGCTTGATGACTACAATGACGGTTGATCAGAAAATAGGGCAGTTGTTTATGGTGCAAGCCTATTCAAACCTGGATCAAAAACACGAAGACTTTATTTCAGAATTGATTCGCAAGTACCATGTAGGGAATTTAATTTTCATGCAAGGAACTCCCAAAAAACAAGCTGTTTTAACCAATAAATACCAAGCCTTATCCAAAGTACCTTTACTCATTGGTATCGATGGTGAATGGGGGTTGGATATGCGTTTAAAAAACACGTTTCGCTATCCTTGGAACATGACATTAGGGGCCATTCAAGAGAATTCATTCATTGAGCAATTTGGCCAACGAGTTGGAGCACACTGCAAAAGATTGGGGATTCATATTAATTTTGCCCCTGTTGTAGACATCAATACAAATCCAGACAATCCAATTATTGGCAATCGTTCTTTTGGTGAAAATAAAAAGAATGTCACCAACAAATCCATTGCCTTTACAAAAGGAATGCAAAGTACAGGCGTCTTGGCAAATGCAAAACATTTTCCTGGACATGGAGATACTGCAACCGACTCCCACCATACGCTGCCTGTTGTTAATTTTGATGCGCAACGATTGGATACTTTGGAATTGTACCCTTATAAGAAAATGTTCGACGCCGGTGTTGCTAGTGTCATGACCGCACATTTAAGCATTCCTAAAATAGAACCAAATCCAGCTTTGCCCTCCTCATTGTCCCCAAAAATAGTGACGGATCTTTTGAAAGTAAAAATGGGCTTTTTAGGGTTGATTATCACGGATGGGCTCAACATGAAAGGAGCCGCCAATTATTCTTCCGCTTCAGAAATAGATGTAGCCGCAATCTTAGCAGGAAATGATTTGTTGCTAATACCACAAGACATTCCGGGATCTGTTCAATTAATGAAAAGCGCTTTAAAAACCGGAGTTTTAACAGCAGAACGTTTGGATTTTTCGGTGCGTAAAATTTTGGCAGCCAAGTATGTTGTAGGTTTGCATGATTACCAACCGGTAGCCATACCCAATTTACATGAAGACTTAAATACGGTTCAAGATGCAGTACTCCATCGAAAATTAGTTGAAAAATCGTTAACAGTCATTAAAAATGAAGCACAACTTCTTCCCATAAGAAATCTTGAGAAACAGCAAATTGCCTATGTAGCTCTCGGCGATGACTCCGGAGAATCTTTTGTTTCGATGTTAAAGAAGTATGCTAAAATTGATGTTTTTGCAGCCAATGACGCGCGATTAAATGAGAAATTAACTCCCTATAGCACCGTGATTGTTGGGTTTCACACATCGAATTTACATCCATGGAAAAGTTATAAGTTCCACAAAAAAGAGCGAAACAAATTACAAGAAATTGCTCGCACCAAGAAGGTGATTTTGTCCGTTTTTGCAAGTCCTTATGCGCTGTTGCCAGTAACATCTTTTGCCGATATCGAGAGTGTGGTAGTCGCTTATCAAAACAGTCATATAGCACAAGAACTAACGGCGCAACTTATTTTTGGTGCCATTACAGCGCAAGGGAAATTGCCAGTATCCATTAAAAAAGCGTTTCCTGCGGGACATGGATTGTCTACTGCCAACTTATACCGACTGGGGTATTCAATCCCGGAAGATGTGGGGCTGTCTTCAGAAAAATTAAAAAATATTGAAAAAACAATAGATACCATTTTAAAAGAAAAAATGGCTCCTGGAGCCCAGGTGCTAGTTGCCAGAAAAGGGAAGGTTGTTTACCAAAAAAGTTTTGGTCATCATACCAACAATCAACAGGAAAAAGTAACCAATTCCGACCTGTATGATGTAGCATCCCTTACTAAAATTTTAGCCTCTTTGCCTTTGATTATGAAAGCAGAGGAGGAGGGCGTATTTTCCTTAAATTCAACATTAAAAGAACTGCTTCCTTTCTTTAAAAAATCGAATAAAGACACCATTACCGTCAAAGAAATGCTCGCTCATAATGGGCGCTTAAAATCGTGGATTCCTTTTTATAAAAACACACAGGACAGTATCACGGGCGCTAATTTACAGCAATATTATGGCACCAAAAAGACATCCTTGTACAAGACCAAAGTGGCCGAAAATCTTTATTTAAGAAAAAATTATAAAGACAGCATTTATGCCTACATCAAAAAAGCCCCACAACGAGAAACGGCAGGGTATAAATACAGTGATTTAGGGTATTATATTTTTAAAGAAGTGCTGGAGAAAAAATACAAAATGAGCTTGGCAAAATTAGCCGATGAAACCTTTTATAAAGCCATGGGTGCACACAGAATGACCTATTTGCCGCTTCAAAAATTCAACAAGAATGAAATAATTCCTACCGAACAAGATCGTTATTTTAGAAATCAATTGTTGCATGGCAATGTACATGATATGGGGGCTGCCATGTTGGGGGGTATTGGTGGACATGCCGGGCTATTTTCCAATGCCAATGACATTGCAAAGATGATGCAAATGTATTTGCAGAAAGGTTTTTATGGAGGCAAAAGATATCTAAAAACCGAAACCATCACCAAATTTAACAAACGGTATTTTTCTGAGGAGAAAGTTCGCAGAGGTTTGGGCTTTGACAAGACGCAGTTAGATTCAGAAGTGAAAGCTACGTGTGGTTGTGTTTCCGAGGAGAGTTTTGGGCATTCTGGTTTTACGGGCACCTATACCTGGGCAGATCCGGTAAGTGGAATTGTCTATGTTTTCTTATCCAACAGAGTCTATCCAACGATGGAAAATGACGGATTGGTACAACAGGATATGCGCACAAAAATTCAGCAGATCATCCAAGAAGCAATTATTGATTAAATTATTTTTTTATTTAAGGGGACTTCCTTTAGGTCTTCAATTCTATATGTGCTTTTGCATTGGCAGGGGCAAACTTCACATACAGTAGCACCAATAAAGCTGAAATTGTTAGGTAAAAACACCCAATCAAAGTCCCAAAAATCGCCCCAAGAATCCAGGCTTGTATGCCATAAAAAAGAGGAACCAATACCAGGTTTATACTAAAGCGGAAGGTGTCTATAAATTCAATTTCATCAATTTTTTTGAGGGTTATTCTCCAAAGTAAATAAGGAAGTATGCCATTTAGTTGTATAAGATATCGTAAAGGACTTAAAAAATTCTTTCGCTTCTTTTTAGGCTTTGGGAAGCTGCCGCTTTCAATCATTTTATTGACTTTTTCTACCTGTGTAAAATCCACTTGGGCTGCAACGAGTTGTTGTAAAACAGCCTCATAATGCGCATCATCGGGAATGTGAACACTCAGTGTTTTTAATTGGGCTGTGACCGCAGCTTTTAAAATATTGATAGCTTTTGCAGCTGTATTTGCTTCAAAAATTGTTCTTGTGGCAATCGGTTGCCCATACTGCACGACTACTTTTGAAGGAAAATCTGACGGATGTTGATAGGTTATGCCGACCGGTACTACTTGTATTTCCAATTCGGGATGTTTTTCAAGTGCCCCAGAAACAATGCGTGTAAATCCTTTGCTTAAAAGGCGTACCGTTCTTTTTTTATTGTGACTCCCTTCTGGGAAAATCATCAAAGTTTCTTGCTTGTGTAAAATTTTAAAACACTTTTCAAAAATTTCTTGGTTGTTGGCAAGTTGTTGTATGCCATCTCGAATTCGATAAATGGGCATTAAATTTAAAGACTCTAAAATCTTTTTTATAAAGGGATTTTTAAAGGAAGCGGCTCTTACTAAAAAATGATTCCTTCGACTATTTGTGGTGGTTACATACAACGGATCTACCAATCCATTTGGGTGGTTTACAGCAAATAAAATAGCGCCTTTTTTTGGAATGTTTTTACGACCGCGAACGGTTATTTTTTTACTGTAAAAGAACAATCCCAATTGGATGGTGTTTGACACGAAAGCAAACCAAATTTTCTGAATCATATCCTCATTATTTATTTCTTCAAGTATCTTTCTATAATTTCTCAGTCCAATTTTCTGCCCCAATAGGTGGCAAGAAGCAAGCCGGAAAAAACATCCCATATGCCCCAGAACGCAGCCAATAGTGCCATTCCGCCCAAGCCCTCAAAGAAACCAAAAATTAATAACAATCCCAATCCTCCATTCTGAATCCCCGTTTCCATAGCAATTGTTTTGGTATCTCTCCGATTCAATCCAAAACTTTTAGCGGTGTAATAGCCTAAAACATAGGCAAAAATATTATGAAAAATAACCAACATTGCCACATGGTGAATGTGGTTGAAAAATACCGCTAAATTTTGTGAAAAAGCAATCACAATAAGGGCAATAAACACCAACATCGAAAGCGGTTTTAATATGCTCTCTATTTTTTGAGCCATCGCGGCACGGTAGTGTTTTAAAAGCATTCCAAAAAACAATGGAATTCCCAAGATAAGAGAAACCAATTTAAGTAGGTCTACTGGATTCAATTTCACTGTTTTTAAGATTTCATTAGTGGGCGCATACAAACTGCCCCAAAACTGTAAATTAAAGGGAGTCATTCCTATGCAAATGAGGGTTGCAAAAGCGGTTAAACTGACAGACAATGCAGCATTTCCACCCGCCATTTTACTAAAAAAGTTGGAAACATTTCCACCCGGACAGGCCGCAATGAGCATCATGCCCAGTGCAAAACTGGGATGGGGCTCTAGGACTAAAACCGCCAAAAAAGTTGCTGCAGGCAAAAGAAAAAATTGAGACAATACCCCTACAAATAGAATTTTAGGATTTTTTAGCAAGCGTTTAAAATCGGCCATAGATATGCCCAATGCAACGCCAAACATAATGATTGCGATGGCAATGTTTAAAATCCATAACCCTTGAGTGTCAAAGTTTATTTTAATAGCATCGATGTCTATTTGATGTTGCATTGCATTAGTTTTTAAAAGCATATTCAATAATATTCGATCCCATTTTCAAGGCCTTTTCTCGAATTTCTTTGGGGTTGTTGTGTATTTCTGCATCTTCCCAACCATCACTTAGGTCGGTTTCATAATCATAAAAAACCATCAATCTTCCTTCGAAAAATAGTCCAAATCCTTGGGGGCTCTTTTGATCATGTTCATGAATTTTTGGAATGCCATTTGGAAATTTATAGGTTTGGTTGTAGAGCGCATGATTGGAAGGGATTTCAATCAATTCCAATGCAGGAAATACTTTTTTGAGTGCTTTTCGAATGTAGGTATCCAAACCATAATTATCGGAGATGTGTAAAAAGCCCCCTGAGATCAAATAATTTTTTAAGTTTTCTGCTTCGGTCTCCGAAAATGTAACGTTTCCATGACCGGTCATAAATACCATGGGGTAACTAAAAAGCGCTTCACTGCCTACCGCCACTGTTTTGGGGTTTTTAGAAATTCTAGTCTGTAGGCTTGTATTGGTAAAGGCAATTAAATTGGGAATTGCTGTTGGGTTGGCATACCAATCGCCACCCCCATTGTATTTTAAAATTGCCACTTCTTGTGCATATGCTGTTAGGCATAAACTCCAAAAAAAGAAAAAGATGAGCGCCCTCATAAATTGTGGTTGATTTGAAAGAAGCAAGATAGTAAATTCAGGTTTGAGTAAGAAAAATCAACTCCAGAATTTCTAGTGGTTTTTTGAGGCGTTTTTGGCTTACTTTTCATACGCAATTTCATTGCTTTTGATAGGCACTCGGTGTAAGGCCCGTATGTTTTTTGAAGGTGTGATAAAAAGCAGACCTTGAGTTGAATCCAGATTCTAAGCCTATGGAGGTAATGGTGTATTGCTGATAGGCTTGATTTCTGAGGAGGTCTTTTGCTAAATTGATGCGATGCTCATTCATAAAATCATTGAAATTTCTGTGGGCAAACTGTTTGATGAGCTGCGATACTTTCGATGGATTCAGGTCCAATTGATTTGCTACAAATTCTACGGTTAATTTGGGTTCGGTATAGATCTGTTCTGTGCGTACATAGTCGTCTATTTGGTTAAAAAGGACTCTCTGTGTTGAGCTTTCATCTCCTGTTTGTTGGCTTTTTGATACCATTTTTTCTTTTGCGTGCAATTGCTCTCTTAGGCCTTTTCGGTCTTTTAATAAGCGCAATTGAAGAATGGCTTGGTAGCCAATCCAATAAATTAAAACCGTCGTTAAAATTCGAAGTGGGTAATACGAATATATGAATTCTTTAAAATCCAATGCCACTGTGATGGCCATTGCCACGATCCAAAAGATATAGGTAAATAGCCCCAACTTAAAAAAGGTATAAATCCATTTTAAGTTGTCATAGGTGAGAATTTTAGAGAAAAGTTTTTCTTTTCGCGATAGAATATGAAAGGAATAGATAAAAATAGTAAGGGATACTACCAGGCTAAAAATTTCTTCAAAGGAGGTGTATTTTTCAAAGAGATGGGCAATGTCTGCGGTGTTTTGATTGCTAAAAAAAGAAACAAATCCAATTCGAATACTGATGATGCTTAGAAATACGGGAAGTACTATTTTTAGCAGGTTTTTGCTCTTTGCATGAATTTCCAGATAGTGAATCAAAAACATATAAAAGAAAGGCGCAATTAAAAAGTGCCAGGGAATGTGTACATAGTCTAAAAAGAAATACTCAATAAAAAAATCTTTGGCAAGAATCCAAGATTGTAGGTTGTTTAAAGAAATGACTAAAACCAATAAATTGATAAAGAGAATGCTCTTGTTTTTTCGGTATTTAGAAAACAACATGATAAAGCAAAACAAGAACCCGTGCAGGGCGCTTATAAGTAAAAACAAGTTAAAAACCTCCGCTGTAGTCATCTTATAGCAATTATAAAACAGTTCTAAAGTTTTTGATGGGGGTAGAAAACTTTGTCTTACGAATGTAATATTTTTTTTTGAAACTAAAAAAGCGCCATTAAATTTTTTAATGACGCCTTTTCTGAAAACAAAATTCTCCTTTTCAAGAATTTTAACGACGGTTTTTAATTTTAACCAAAATTAGAAATCCATAAAAAAAGAACTGTCCCGTATTTCTTGATAACAAGAAATGCGGGACATATTTATTTTTAAAACCTTACATATCAGTTATTTAAAAATAGTGAATTTGTAAAATACGGGACTCTTTTGTGAAATTCTGGACACTTTTAAAGGGCTTTTTGGCTCTGGTGCTTGTTTGAAAGCCTAGCAAAGGGGGGTAGGGATGCCTAGTAGAAAGTGCGGTTAAGCATTTAAAAAAGAAACCAAGTTTACGGCAACCAAGGCAGCGGTTTCTGTGCGAAGCCTGCTTTCTCCCAAAGAGACTGCTGTCCATTTTTTTGCCAGTGCTTTTTGAATTTCCTCCTTGGAAAAATCACCTTCAGGGCCAATAAGAATGGTTGTTTTTTCAGCAGGTTTTACGACCGTTTTTAGGAGTTTTTTGTCTTGGTCTTCACAATGCGCAATACATCGATTTCCTGTACATTCTTGCGCTAGAAAGGCATCTAGTTTTACTGCTGGATTTAGTTTTGGGAGTGTGAATTTTAAAGATTGTTTCATGGCCGATTGAATGATTTTTTCAAACCGATCTTGCTTTACAATTCTTCGTTCTGAGTTTGCGCAAATAATGGGGGTAATTTCATCGATGCCAATTTCGGTTGCTTTTTCTAAAAACCATTCCATACGATCATTGTTTTTCGTAGGTGCTATGGCAATGTGGAGGTAGTAATTCCAGGGTTTCTCTTTTTGGGTGACTGCAATAATGTCTGCCATGCATTTCTTATCGCTTGCAAAACTTATTTTTGCATCAAACAAATACCCTTTTCCATTGGTAATTTTTAATACCTCGTTTTCTTTCTTGCGCAAAACACGCACAATGTGTTTGCTCTCAATTTTATCGAAAACAAGCTGTTTGGTGTCTGTAGAAATTTCTGAATTGTAAAAGAGTTGCATGGAAACAGGATTTAGAATTTCAAAACCGTAAAGTTAAGCGCTTCTTTGAAATGACAGGATTATTTTTTAAATTTTTCTGAAAGTATCTTTTTATAAGTGTTTCGTTTTTTATGGGTAATGGAACCAACGTTTTTCCATATTTTCTGAATGGCTGTGTTGTTGGCCAATTCTGGGGTTCGAATGCAGTTTACAATTCCTTTTTCGGAAAATGTCTTTGCGTATTGATCAAATAGAATGGCATGTATGCCTTTGTTTTGATAGGCCGGATCTACGCCAATCAAGTAAAAAATAACGTCTTTAGCCTGTTTTTTTGCCTGCAGCAAGTAAAACAGTCCAGAAGGGAAAAGTGTTCCATTTGCTTTTTGCAGTGCCTTCGAAAAAGAGGGCATTACTAGGGCAAATGCAACGAGCTTGTTATTGGCATCGACCACAAATTTTAGGTATTCTGGGTTGATAAAACGTAGGTATTTTTTCTTAAAATAAGCAATCTGTACTTTTGATATGGGCACAAATGTGGCTAGTTTTCCATAGGACTTTTCCAGCAGGTCAAACATGCCGTCTAGTTAGGGGAGCAGGTCTTTTGTTTTTGTGAACTCCATGGCGCTTAGCTGATAGCGTTTTTTTACTACTGTACTCCATTTGTTGAAATACAGGGCATCCACATTTTTAAATGCAAACTTGTTTTCTAGGTATTCTTTTTCTTTGACAAAGCCCAATTGCTCTAAATGCACTTTGTAATAGGGTGGGTTGTACCATGTAATCATGGTGCCTATGTGCTCAAAACCGTCGGTTAAAATCCCTGTTTTGTCTAAGTTGTTGAAACCTACAGGACCTTCCATAAACAGCAGGTTGTTTTCGAGTCCAATTTCTTTTACTTTGTTTAACAGGATTTTGCTAACTGCTAGGTCGTCTATGACATCAAACCAACCAAAGCGCATTTTTTTTAACTGCTGTTTCTCAACTTCTATCCAGTTGATAATTGCGGCAACTCTCCCCACAATTTTACCGTTTTTAAAGGCAATAAAAAACTGAGCTTCGGCATTTTGAAAAACTGGATTTTTGGCGGGGTCAAAACTGGCAATCTCGTCTTTAACAATGGGAGGAACCCAATAGGGATTGTGTTTGTAAAGTGAAAAAGGAAATAAGACAAACTGTTTCATTTCCTTTTTAGAAGTAACTTTATGCAGCCTTATCATTTCAGGATGTTTGAAGATTAATTGCCGTCTTTTTTAATTTCTTTCTCCAATTCTTTGATTTCTCTATCAATTTTTTCGAGGGCTGTTTCGGATTTCTTTTTAAAAAGGCCAAAAAAGCCGCGACGTTTTTTCTTTTTCTTGGTTGTTTCTTTTTCGGTTCCTTTTTCTGCTGGATCTTTCTTTTTAAACATTCGAAAGATGCGGCCAAAGAAGTTCTTTTTCTTTTTCTTCAATTGGTCCTCTGGACTGTCTTCAATAGGATTGCCATTGTCGTCCAATTCAATATAAGAATCCCGGTGTCTGTTAATTCTGTAAGAAACCCCCAGGCTGGCGTAATACCCGGTCGAATCTCCTTCAAACTGGCCTCTTGCCGATGCGTTTATTTGTAGGTTGGTGGTGAGTAAGAAGGCAATACCGGTTCCAATGTTGGTGTCTTTTCGCGCTTTTGTGTAGATTCCTTGGTTTTCAAAAAAGGTAGACCAACGACCACTAAAACTATAGGTTCCTGTTATGATGTATGAAAATTCAGCAGTGTCCGTGCCCATTTTGTCATAATAGAAATTGGTAATCACATTAAAGTCGTTGCTTAAATCATTTTGTAATAAGACCCCTAGTTTGGGAGATACTTTAGAAGCCTTGTAGGGAGCTCCTAAAAAGTTTGTATTGAATCCTGCATAGACGGCTACAGAGGGGATAAGTCTTTTTTTGTCAAAGGCATTTCTTCTTTTCCAGCTGCGTACCTCCTTGGTTTTGTCTGTGAATTCTTGTTGAAACACCAAATATTTAGCACCAATGGTAGCGTTGCTTAATCCACTTGTGAAATCATTTGTTGCCATGGTGATGTTAGGATTCACTTGGTCTCGCTGATAAGTTAACTGTGTATTAAGTTCTAACTTTTCAAGAAAAAAACTGGTTCTAAATAACAGGTCGATACCCAATGACTGTGGCGCATTCTCTGCTGTTGCAATACGCATATCTTGATAAAAAAGATTGCTTTCAAACTGGTAGATTCCAGTACCCACACTGTACGGACTTTCTGAAAATCCGGGTTTGTTGGAATTGATTACGTTGGTGTATTGCGCGTGTACTCCCAAGAAGCAGGTGGTCATCAGGAAGATGGTGAGTCTGTAATGTAAGCTGGTTTTATTCAAAATAAAAGGGTTAAATTCGCTTTGTTGGTTGTCTTACAAACATACAGTAAAAATACCATCTTTTAAATTGAAGGATTGGTTTTTTACGTCCTCGAAATATTTGTAGTTTGTTAACGTTGGTATTGTATACAAATTGTTATTTTTGGGGTGAATTATTAATTTTAATGCGAACATTGACGAGATGGGTTTAATAAAAACAATTTTATATATTGTATTTTTCATGTATGCTTTTAAGTTTTTGGCAAAATTATTTACTCCTTTTTTAATTAAAAAAGTAGCCAATAAGATGCAAGAGAAAGCCGAGGCACAATTTCGGAATCAATCCCCCAAATCTCCTGTAAAAGAAGGTGAAACCATTATTGATAAAGCACCAGCAAAAGCCGCAAAAGCGTCTAAAAAAGTAGGAGAATATGTGGATTTTGAAGAAATAGATTAGTATGAATAGTAAAAAATTGATTCCTTTTGCAATCGCAATCCTTGTTTTTGTGCTTACAGCAATTAGCTACTTCCATCCTGTTTTAAAAGGACAAAAAATTGCACAGTCAGACATTGCCCAGTTTCAGGGAATGTCTAAAGAAATTCAAGAGTATAGAGCAGAAAAGAATGCAGAACCCTATTGGACTGGAAGTGCTTTTAGCGGAATGCCAGCCTATCAATTAAGTGCCTATTATCCCAACGATTTTATACGGACTATAGATCGATGCATTCGCTTTTTACCAAGGCCTGCAGATTATACTTTTTTGTATTTTATGAGCTTTTTTGTGCTTTTATTGGCCTTAAAAGTAGACTGGAAATTGGCAATTTTAGGCGGATTGTCTTTTGGATTCTCTACCTATCTCATTATTATTTTTGGCGCTGGGCACAATGCAAAAGCACATGCTATTGGCTATATGCCATTGGTTTTGGCAGGAATCTTGTGGGTTTTTCAAAAGCGCTATTTGCGAGGCTTTGTGGTGACAGGGCTTGCCATGGCTTTGGAAATTTATACCAATCACCCACAAATGACCTATTATTTAGGTTTTTGTCTGCTAATTCTTGGGATTTTTGAATTTATTCATGCCTTCAAAGAAAAGCAACTTCCGGTTTTTGCAAAACAAACCGCCGTACTTTTATCCGCTGTTTTTCTAGGCATTGCAGCCAATGCACCCCGTTTAATGGCCATGAAGGAATATGCTGCATATAGCACACGTGGCACTTCAGAACTGACCATAACACCAGATGGAAAACCTAAAGTTGCCTCGGAAGGGTTGGACTTTGACTACATTACAGAATACAGTTATGCAAAATTAGAAACGTTCAATTTGTTTGTACCTCGATTTATGGGAGGTGGAACGTTTGAAAAATTAGATGAAAATTCAGCCTTTTATCAGCTCATTGCAGATAAAATAGGGCGAAAAGTGGCTGATGAATATTCCCAACAAGTCTTTTCTTATTGGGGAGATCAAACGATTATAGAAGCACCTGCCTATATTGGTGCCGTGCTATTTTTTCTTTTCTTCTTAGGAATGTTCTTAGTGAAAGGAAGATTGAAACAATGGTTGGTAGCTGCGACCGTTTTTTCAATTTTATTGAGTTGGGGAAGGAACTTTGAGTTTTTAACCCACTTTTTTATCGATTATGTTCCGCTTTACAACAAGTTTAGAGCCGTTTCATCCATACAAGTCATTGCTGCTTTGTGTGTGCCAATTTTGAGTTTTTTGGCTTTAAAAGCATTCTTTTCAGAAACCCATACCCATGCAGAAAAAAAAGAAGCACTTAAAAAAGCCGTCTCTGTATTTGGAGGGTTAATTGTGGTTGGATTTATTTCTGCACACATGTTTGCCACTTTTGAAGGGTTTAGAGACCAGCAACAATACAACGCGTTGCCGGGTTTAATAGATGCTTTGATTGCCGACCGAAAAACCATGTTGCTAACAGATACGCTGCGTTCTTTGATTTTAATGGGCCTTGCTGCGGGAACTTTATGGCTTTTGTTGAAGAATACATTGAAACAAACTGCCGTTATCCTTGTGTTTGCAGTGCTCCTTCTTTTTGATTTAGTTGCTATTGATACACGCTATATAAATGAAGCCGATTTTAAACCTGCTCAAAATATTGAAAATCCATTTGTTGCAACAAATGCAGACAAACTCATCCAGCAAGATACTACCCATTTTAGGGTTGGAGATTTTACTGTAAGTCCTGTGAATGACGCCAGAACTTCCTATTTTCACAATTCAATTGGTGGCTATCATGCAGCAAAAATGGGGCGTTATCAAGAGCTTTTTGAGTATCAAATCGCTCAAAGAAATATGGGGGTTTTAGACATGCTGAATACCAAATATTTTCTTTTCCAAGACGATCAAGGAGCCACTCAGGTGCAGTTAAATGATGCCGCAAATGGGAATGCTTGGTTTGTAACAAACCTTCAGTTTGTTGCTTCTGCAAATGAAGAAATGCAAGCCTTAGATTCCTTGGATTCTAAAAATACTGCAGTCCTCAATCAGGAGGAATTCAAAAACCAATTTACCGCACAGGAAGCTTTGCAATATGAAAAAGATTCCACCGCTACTATTCAACTAACCCACTACGATGTGACCACATTAACCTACCGTTCAAAGAGTCAAAAAGAACAGTTTGCGGTCTTTTCAGAAATTTATTATAAAGATGGATGGAATGCTTATATTGATGGGGTTTTAACACCCCACGTTAGGGTAAATTATGTGTTACGTGGTATGGAAATCCCTGCTGGAGCTCATGAAATAGTCTTTCAATTTGAACCGAGTGTGATTCAAAAAGGTAGGGTGATTTCTTTACTTGCCTACGGATTACTGCTGATTGTTCCGATTGGATGGTTTTCCTATCAAAAGAAACGTGAAAACTAAAATTGATTATGAATATTGGAATGATTTTAGACAGCACTTTTCCGCCCGATCCTAGGGTTGAAAATGAGGCAATCTCTCTCGTCCAAAATGGGTTTAATGTTTTTCTTTTTTGTTTAAAATATGCTGACGAACCGGAATCTGAAGTTTGCAACGGAATTCAAGTAAAACGATATCCATCCAATCGGATAGAATACAAACTTTCTGCACTCGCCTATACAATTCCGGGATATTCTTTTTTGATGAAACGTAAAATTGCTCATTTTATAGCGTCAAATAAAATAACAGCATTGCATGTGCATGACATTCGAATTGCAGCAGCTGTATTTTCAGCAAACAAAAAACACCAACTTCCCGTAGTTTTAGACTTGCATGATAATATGCCAGAGGTAATGAAACTGTATCCACATTTACAGGAATTTCCGGGAAAATATATTATCTCACCGAGAAAATGGAAACAAAAAGAAGCTCAATTTATAGTCAAAGCCGATAAAGTAATTACGGTTTCTCCTCATTTTATCAAGAATTTAGAGGATCGGTTTCCAAGGGAAGCCGCTAAATTTGTTTTGGTACCCAATACAATTAGAGCTTCTTTTTTTGAGGATTTTACGATCAAAGAATCACTCATAAAAAAATATGAAAATCACTTTGTACTCCTATATTTAGGAGATACGCATTTAAGACGTGGACTTCAAACAGCTATTTCAGCGGTGAATTTATTGAAAGAATCGCTGCCTGAAATTAAGTTAGTCATCGTTGGGAAAAATACCACCGATGTTGTTTTGAAAAGGCAAGTTGCGGACTTAAAGCTCGAAAAGTTTGTAGACTTTGAAGGCTGGCAAGAGGTTTCGCTTTTTCAATCCTACATCACTGCTAGTGATGTTTGTATTTCACCGTTGCACAGAAATTTACAGCATGATGTTGCCTATGCAAATAAGATTTTTCAATACATGAGTTTAGGGAAACCACTATTGATAAGCAATGCTACAGCTCAAAAAGAACTTGTGGAGCGCACAAATTCAGGATTGGTGCATTTGGAACAAAATGTTGACGATTTTTCAGAAAAAGTAAAAGAACTATACAATAATCCATCTTTACGAAGTACATTGGGTGCTCATGGCGAAGTCTTTATCAAGCATGAATTTTCTTGGGAGCACACCGCCAAAGCGTTGATAAACATTTATAAAAATATTCCTATTTGAAAGTACTCATCATTACATACTATTGGCCTCCTGCAGGAGGTTCTGGAGTACAGCGTTGGTTAAAGTTTGTAAAGTATTTGCAAGACTTTGGCGTTGCACCTGTGGTATACACGGTTGCAAATCCCGAGTACCCTGTTTTGGATGAAACGCTGGTCAATGAAGTGCCCAAAAATATTCAAATTTTAAAACAACCGATTTGGGATCCGACAGACCTGCTTTTTTGGAAAGGTAAAAACAAGCACAAAACAGCCATTTCTTCCCTCAATAAGGGCGGTTTTTTCTCTTTTATTCGGGGCAATTTTTTTATCCCCGATCCAAAAATATTCTGGGTTCGCAAATCGGTTAACTATTTGCACAAGTATCTTCAATCAAATAAAGTGGATGTTATTATTTCTACAGGGCCACCGCATAGTACGCATTTGATCGCTCAAAAATTGCATCAAAAAAATACAATAAAATGGATTGCAGATTTTAGAGATCCATGGACAGATTTGTATTACAATGCTAATTTTAAACAAACTTCTTTTGCAAAAAAGCGAAATAAAAAATTAGAAACCCTGGTTTTAAAAAATGCAGATTGTGTGCTTACTGTAAGCCATACGCTTAAGAAAGAATTTTCTAAAACAGCCCAACAAGTTGAAGTAATTACCAATGGTTTTGATGATGAATTTGTGAAGCTTCCGCCCCAAAATAGAGAACAACAATTTACAATTTCCTATATTGGATTGTTGCCCAAAGAAAGCAATCCGATTGTTTTGTTTAAAGTTCTTAAAAAATTATGTGCTCAAGACCCACAGTTTTCTGAGGACCTTACCTTAAATTTTATTGGAGATATTGCGCCTGAGGTAAAACAAGAGGTGGCAATACAGGGGTTGACTGAGAAAGTAACTTTTATTGGGCGGGTTTCTCATGAAAAAGCCATTGCCTATCAACAGAAAGCACAAGTTTTATTGCTACTAATTCCTAATGTAACGAAAGCGGAAGGCATCTTAACTGGAAAAATATTTGAATATTTGATGGCAAAACGCCCTATCTTAGCTATTGGACCTGAAACGGGTGATTTGGCAACATTATTAAAGGATACGCGTGCAGGGGTTGTTGTCGATTACGATCATGAAGAGAGGTTGACCTTAGAAATTGAAAAACAATACAAAGTTTATCGAGAGGGTTCTTTACAAGTGACACCTGTAAATATTGCGAAATTTCACCGAAGAGAATTGACAAAAAAGTTGGCATCTCTACTTAAAAATATAAATCAATAATATGGGAATTGTATTTAAACAGTCTTTAAAAAACACATTTTTTATTTATTTGGGGTTTGCCTTTGGGGGCATCAATACACTGTTTTTATACACTCGTTTTTTAGAAGATGAATATTATGGATTGGTTACTTTTTTACTTTCTACGTCCAATTTGTTAATGCCTTTGATTGCTCTGGGCGTCCATCATTCGATTGTGAAATTTTATTCCAGTTATTTTTCCAAAATTGAAAAAGATCGTTTTTTGTCCTCCATGCTTTTTCTTCCTCTTTTTATGGCACTACCCATTGCTTATTTGGGCACCCTTTTTTATGAAGAAATAGGGCGTTATTTGTCTGAAGAAAACCCCGTGATCAAAGACTATACTTTTGTCATTTATTTGATTGCCGTTGCTACCTCTTATTTCGAAATTTTTTATGCTTGGGCAAAAGTGCAGTTTCAATCTGTTTTTGGGAATATTTTGAAAGAATTGTGGAACCGAGTTGTTGTGATGATTTTGTTATTTGCAGTGTATTTTGAATGGATTACCAAAGCTGAATTTATCTATTATCTAACAGGGGCCTATTTTTTAAGAACCCTTGTTATGATGGTGTATGCGCTCAAATTATACACTCCTAAATTCGGGTTTTCACGCCCCAAAAACTTTCATGAAGTTCTTCGTTTTTCAGGCTATATTATTCTTGCAGGAAGTGCTGGCGCCATTATTTTAGATATTGACAAGTTTATGATTCCTGGAAAAGAGTCTTTAGTAAAAGCCGCGTACTACTCGGTAGCTGTATTTATCGGTTCCTTTATTGAAGCACCTAGTAGAGCCATGCTCAATATTCTTCAGCCCTTGACCTCAAAAACATTGAATGAAGATAATCATCCAGAGGTGGCCTCTTTGTACAAGAAGAGTTCGCTTAATTTATTGCTAATAAGTGGGCTGTTTTTTGTGTTGATCAATACGAATATAAAGCAATTATTTAGCTTGCTTCCCCAAGCATATTCAGGAGGTGTTTTGGTGGTGCTTATGATCTCCTTACTAAAGTTGTATAATGGATTTTTAGGGAACAACGGCGCGATTATAAACAATTCTAAGTTTTATAGAATAACGTTGCCCATAAGTCTTGTAATGGCGTTTTCAGTGTATTTTTTAAACAAACTCTTTTATTACGAAATGGACCTGGGTACCGATGGGTTGGCCTTGGCGACACTTCTTGTTATTTTTTCTGCCAACACCTTTAAGTTGTTTTTTGTAAAACGCAAATTCTCCATGACCCCATTTACCAATAAATCCCTATTATTACTTTTAATTATCACCGTTTTGTATTTGTCATTTATTTTTTGGGATTTTTCAGTGGCAAATCTATACCTATGGGAATTCCCTGTTCATCCCATTATAAATATGGTTCTCAAAAGTATTTTAATTGGTGTAATTTATGTTTTTTTGATTTTAAAGCTAAAAATATCACCAGAGTTTGACCGTCTTCTCAAAAAGTATTACAAATAGCAATCGAGTCCATCTGCGATCATATGAAGTAGTATTGCCAACCCCAGAATTCTTGTTTTGTTAAAGAGCAGTGTTGCGGTGTATATTGCAATGGCCAGATAAGAATGTAACGGATGAAAGTTAATGCTACATCGTCCTTTGTCAAAAATTGGTGTTGCAAGTAGGTGATCCAAGTCGACCAACATAGAAAGCAAGAAAATCAAATATACCTTCCGCCATTTCTTTTCAAAGAAAAAATAAGCAATGAAAAGTGGAGCAATAAAGTGAAGTCCGTAATGTAGAATGTTTTTGAGGATCATTTTTGAAAAGCAAAAAAGACTTACGGATACGTCTTTTTGGAATGCTTGTTATGGATTTTTAATGCCTAAAATTACTTTTTTAAAAGATCAAAAAAACTATTTACGCACTCTTTTCATGAGCAAGTCTTTTCGAATTCTACTTAACTGAACTGGCGTAATGTTTAAAAAAGAAGCAATCTGATATTGCGGTATTTGTTTTTCGATATTTGGTAAATCTTTTCTCACTTTTAAGTATCGCTCTGTAGCGTCTAACATAGAAAGCTCAAAAATTCTTTTTTCTTTTTTAATAAAAGCGTCTTCCAAAACTCTTGAATAAAGCAAGCTGATATGGATGTCTTTTTTTGCAAGTTTTTTGAATTCTTTAAAATCACCAACATAAAACTCACAGTCAGTTAAACAGTCATAATAGATTCTAGAAGGCTTGTCTAAAATGAGACTAGAAAATGCTCCAGTAGAGGCGCCACCTACTGTAAGTGATTGAATGACTTCTCTTCCTTTCTTGTCTAAAAAATAAGAGCGTACAACCCCGTTTTTTAAAATATAAAATTTAGTAGGGGTTTCACCTGCTTTGGTCAATACGTGCTTTTTCTTGACGTTTTGAAAGGAAAGTAGGTTTTTAAAATTAGTAATCGTTTTAGCAGGTAATTTGTTGTTCTCCGTAATTAAATCAGTAATAAATTCCATATTGTTTTTAGTTATAACAATTTTAGCTTTTATGCATTCAAAAAAACGTTTGTGTACGTTGTTTTTATTGAAATATTTATAAAAATTTAAATTATAAACTGATTACTTACTGCTGTACATGAAAGTTATTAAAGATGTCAATTCATACAATGAATAAAAAAACACACCTTCTGTGCTGCAAAAGTGTCTTTACAATAGTTGTTTTATCTTGTATTAAAAGCATTTGATTACTTATCTCTGGGGTAGTTGTCAGTAAATGAATAGTTTTTCCAAATTTAAATAAAATTTACATAAATTCATAAAAAAATTAAACAATTATAGGTAACTAATGGCATTTGGCCCTTCCATAAACAAGAGATCTAACACGGATAGGTTGGGAAGAAAGCCATGCTTGTCTGAAAAAACTTGTATGTATGGGGTGTAATTTTTTAAACTGTTTTGTTTTACGTTTGCCAAAGTTCTGAAGTCATTTTCTACCTGCGGAGTATATGCTGTGGTCGCTTTCGTTTTTATTTCTAGGTGGAGTGCTGCTGTTAAAAATAAAAAAGCATCAAAATTTAGATCATTTAAGAAGCGGTATTTTTTGCTATAAATATGCTGTAAATCGTCTTCAAAAAATTCGAAAAAAGGAGAGCAATTGTAGGAAGCCTTTAATGATTTAAAGTGTTGGTCTTGCCATTTTACACTATTATCCACCAAGGTGTCTTTTGTTTTTTGTTTTCCGATACCATTGTTTTTCTGTGTCGGAATCGTAAGCATTTGTTGTCCATTGGCACCATAGATATAACAACGATTTCGATAACTCTGTTTCTGAAAATTATCTTCAACTTCAAAGGTAATTTCATTGAAACGTGCCATTTCAGAAAATTGAGAAATAGGAGGGAAATAGGTTGGTATAAATAACCCCATTATGCTGTTCTCTTTTTCTTGTAAATACCATACCCAAAGTAGAGCAATAGCAGTGCCAAAGCTACATATCTATAAGAAACAGGTGCGCCCTCTCCACCCACTGTTGTAAACATTCTATCCCAACGAATTGATTTTAGTTTTGCCATAAAAGTGGGGGCATCGGCATCCCAGCTAAACCATACCATTACCGGTTTTCCCAATACATGATCAAAAGGGACAAATCCCCAATATCTTGAATCTAAAGAATTGTGTCTGTTATCTCCCATTAACCAGTAGTAATCTTGTTGAAATGTATAGGAGTCAGCTTTTTTACCATTGATGTATATGACCCCATTGTAGGCAACCAAATTATTGTTTTCATAGAGTTCAATGATTTGTTGGTAATAGGGGAGGTTTTCATCATTGATGTTTACAGTGACTCCTTTTTTGGGTACATAGATTGGCCCCATATTGTCCTGACTCCATTCATTACTGTCTATTTGAGGGAAGATAGCAGGATCTATTTCATGGATGATTTGAACAACACTATCCACCGCTGCGTCGCTTCTTAATTTCTCTGCAATTGCCAGGGTTAAATTAACAACTCTTTTCGTGGTTTTTACTTCAGAAATGGTAGAACCATATTTTTTTGCCACCGACAACACTTTTTTGAAGTCATAAGTGGTGATTTGAAATTTATTACCTTCCAATATCTTTCTTCCCGAAAGGTATCTTCCCATTTCATTAAACTCTTCATTGCTCTTAAAATCTACAACAAACTTGCTCTCAAACTCTTTGCCGGTGTATCGTAGTATTTTTTCAGTACTGATTCCTTTTTTGGAATATACTGTATACTTAAATTGGAGTTTGGCTCTTTCTGGTAAACTGTTTTTCTTTCCATTTATATATACAAAACCATTTCTTATTTCTAGTGTGTCTCCAGCTATGGCCACGCAGCGTTTTACATAGTTGGTCTTCTTGTCTACGGGTTTGTATGTGAATTCTCCAGAATTATCTCCCCACATCGTCTTTAACGAATCTGCAGGCCAATTAAAACATACAATATCATTGTTCTTTATTTTTTGAAATCCTGGCAAACGCATGTGAGGCAATTGTGGGGTCTTCAAATAGGAACCAAAAGAGTTGTTCAAAGAGATTCCTGTAAATGGAATAGGGATTGCAGGAATGGTGTCATGCACCATAGGTGCGGCTATTACAGTGGAGGGAATTCTTGCACCATAATGAAATTTGCTAACAAATAAATAATCTCCTACCAACAAGGACTTTTCCAACGAAGAACTTGGAATGGTAAAAGGTTGCATAAAGTAGGTGTGAACAAGTGTTGCAGCTATAATTGCAAAGGTAATTGAGCTTACCCATTCGCCCAATTCAGACCGAGGTTTGCTACTTCTTTTTGCATTGTAAGTGGCTTCCGTTGCATAATTTATATAGAAAATGTACCCCCCTAAAGTAGCCATAACTAAGAGTGAGTCCCATCGTTTGTAAAATCCAAAAGTTCGTATGGTTTCGATCCAAATAACCAAGAACATCAATAGGTTAACAACAGGAATAAACAATAAGAGTACCCACCATTTTGGACGATTTATCATTTGCATTAAAACAATTCCATTGTAAATAGGGATGATTGCCTCCCAGGCTTTTCTTCCTGCTTTTACATATAACTTCCAAGTTCCTAAAAAATGAACAACTTGGATCGCCATAAAAAAAAGAAACCACTGTGTAAATGTCATAATCGTCTATTTTTATCTTTTTTTTAAAAGAGTTTTATTTTGTTTTTTCGAGAATCTGATTTCTTCAGTCAGTTCCACTCTTAATCAATGTTTAACACATCTTTCATGGAATATACTCCTTCTTTGTCTAGCAACCACTCTGCAGCAATGACGGCACCCAAGGCAAAGCCATGTCTGTTTTTGGCGGTATGGTTTATATGGATTTCATCAATTGTTGATGCATAGGATACGGTATGTGTACCCGGCACTTCGGGTATTCTTTTTGCATGGATGGGGAGGTTTTCTGCAGTTGTTGCTTTGTTCAATTCCCAACCTGTATAGGCTGTGTTTTCCACAATCCCATCTGCTAAAGTAATTGCCGTCCCACTGGGGGCATCTAATTTTTTTGTATGATGAATTTCTTCAATAGAAACATTGTAGTCTTTTAATTGACGCATCATTTTTGCTAGTTGATTGTTGAGTTCGAAGAAAATATTTACACCCAAACTAAAATTTGAGGCATAAATAAATGCGCCTTTCTTCTCTTTGCAAAGTGCAACGGCATCCGCGTACTTGTCTAACCAGCCAGTGGTTCCAGAAATTACTGGAACTTGATGGTTTATACAGTTTGAAATGTTGTTAAATGCAGCGTCTGGAATACTGAAATCAATCGCAATGTCTGCAATATTGATGTCATATTTTGTGTTTCCGTCACTTTTTATAACGATGGCATGTCCTCGAGAAATTGCAATTTTTTCAATCTCTTTCCCCATGCGCCCGTATCCTAATAAAGCAATGTTCATGTTTAAAATTTGTATTTTAAGTGGAAGCCCACTACCGTGTTTGCAAGATTCATATTGTCTGGCATTAAAGCTGGCCTAAAAGTAAGACTATCATCCGTATTAAATTGGAGTAAATGTGCATTTACACTTGCTTCAACAATTTGTAAAACATAGACCAATACTGAGGACAATAAAGCCAAATCACGGTTTTCTCTTAATTGTTTTTGAGCATTTTCTAAACCTGCTTCAGAAATTAGAACCGTTGTGTTTCCAGCAGCATCAATGAGTGTAAATTCGTCTTGAAGTCCCGCTTTCCTTAATTTAAAAGCAGTACGATATCGCTTGTAAATACTGTTGTTGTCTATGTATAAATAGGTTGTACCAGCTAAGGCTCCCCATACAATAGGAGCTTTCCAATATTTTTTATTATAAATCTGACCCATTCCAGGTAAAATTGCAGAATAGAATGCCGCTTTTGAAGGAGATAACGGATTGTAAACTCCTTGTGGAAGTTCCGTTTGCGCCAGCATGTTTTTCTCTTTTACAGTTGTAGTGTCTTTCTGAGAATAAAGACAATTTGTAATGAATAGCACAAGTATTGAAAAAAGTATCTTTTTTTGAAGCACTATTTTAAAAGGTTTTTTATGCGGTTAAAATCTTCTTCAGAGTGAAAAGGAATGGTTAGCTTTCCCTTCCCATTAGTCCCCACGGTGATGGCTACTTTATGCCCGAAAAAAGCATTAATTTCTTGAATATTGTCTTTGATAAACAAAGGGGTCTCTTTCTTTTTACTTTTTGGTGCTGCTGTGCCTTTTAGGTTTTTTACCAATTCTTCTGTTTGTCTTACAGATAGTTTTTCACGAATAATTTTTTCGTAAATTTTTAATTGATCTTTTGGGCTTTCAATATTTATGATTGCTCTTCCATGACCCATAGAAATAAAACCATCACGCATTCCTGTTTGTAAAATAGGATCTAGTTTTAACAACCTCAGATAGTTGGTTACTGTAGAGCGTTTTTTACCAACTCGTGTGCTTAGTGCTTCTTGAGTTAGTTGAATCTCATCAATCAAACGCTGATAAGAAAGTGCTACTTCTATTGGATCTAAGTTTTTACGTTGAATGTTCTCTACCAACGCCATTTCTAGCATTTCCTGATCGTTTGCAATTCTTATGTAGGCAGGAACTGTTTTGTTTCCAATACGTTTTGAGGCTCTAAAACGCCTTTCTCCAGAAACTAATTGAAAGCTGTTTTCTGTTAGTTTCCTGACAGTTATGGGCTGTATAACTCCCAATTCTTTGATTGAATTTGCCAATTCGTCAAGGGATTCTTCATCAAAATAGGTTCTTGGTTGGAAAGGATTTACAGTGATTAAATCCAGGTCAATTTCAACAATACTACCCACAGGTGTATCCGTGTTTTTATCGGATGCATTGCTCCTCTGTGCGGGTTCTTTTAACAAAGCTGATAAGCCTCTACCCAATGCTTGTTTTCTTGTTGCTTTTGCCATTTATATATTTTTTTTAATCAATTCTTGGGCCAGGTTCAAGTAGTTTACAGCACCTTTACTCGTGGCATCATACGCGATGATACTTTCACCATAACTTGGCGCTTCACTCAAACGAACATTTCTTCTGATAATTGTTTCAAAAACCATGATCGAAAAGTGTTTTCTAACTTCATCAACAACTTGGTTTGATAGGCGTAAACGCGCATCGAACATCGTTAACAATAAGCCCTCAATTTCTAAATCTTTATTGTGTATCTTTTGAATACTTTTTACCGTATTCAATAATTTCCCCAAACCTTCTAAGGCAAAATATTCACATTGAATAGGAATTATTACCGAGTCTGCAGCAACTAAAGAATTTAAGGTGATTAAACCTAGGGAAGGTGCGCAATCAATTAAAATATAGTCGTACGAATCTTTCACGCTATCCAGTGCCCTTTTGAGCATGTATTCTCTTTCTGGCCTGTCTACCAGTTCAATTTCAATGGCAACCAAATCAATATGTGCTGGAATAATATCAAGATTTGGAGAAGCTGTTTTTACAATGGCATTTTTTGCCTCAGTCGTATGCTCTAACACTTGATAAGTGCCAAACTCAACAGTGGGAACATCAATTCCCAGTCCAGAGGAGGCATTCGCTTGAGGATCGGCATCAATAAGTAGTACTCTCTTTTCCAGAACCCCCAAAGAGGCAGCAAGATTTATGCTTGTAGTAGTTTTACCAACACCTCCTTTTTGATTTGCGATTGCAATTATTTTCCCCATTGAATACTCAATTTTTGTAAAAAGTAAAAATACACTTTATTCTGTTTTTTTTAAATCAAAGTTGTTAAAAACATCATAAAAATGTAAAATACTAATTTTTACATAAATAAGACCTTTATTCGTTATTTTTTGGGGATATTCTTTAAAATTTCTTTTAAAAATTTCCAGAATTTTTGAGTAGAAGTGATGCTTGCTCGTTCATCTGGAGAATGTGCGCCCAGAATTGTTGGGCCAAAAGAAACCATGTCCATCGCTGGATAATTTTGACCCAATATGCCACATTCTAAGCCCGCGTGGCAGGCAGCAACTCGCGCTTTTTCTCCATGCAATTCTTCATATAAATTTGCGACAATTGCAAGTATTTCCGATTCAATATTGGGTTGCCATCCGGGATAATCTCCAGACAGTTCAACCTCAAAACCTGCCATTTCAAAAACAGCGCGCAAGGCATTTGTTAAATCTGTTTTGTTGCTTTCAGAAGAAGACCTGGTGAGGCAACCAATTTTTATCGCACCCCCTTTTACAAGGACCCGAGCAATATTGTTAGATGTTTCCACCAAGTCCTTGATGTCGGGACTCATGCGGTATACGCCATTCAAAGCGCCATAAATGGATTTTATAAAACCTTCTTGAACCCCTATTTCCATAACTTTTTTTGGCAAATTAGTTGGCACAATCCTAATTTTTAAATTGGGGTCTATTGTTGAAAATTCTTTTTTAATATTATTGATAAGCAGTTCGGTTTCAAAAAGGAAGGCTTCCTTTGAAATGGAGTCAATAATAATGGTTGCAGTGCTCTCTCTTGGGATTGCATTTCGCAAACTTCCACCATTAATTTCAGCGATACGGAGTCCAAATTGAGTAAATCCGTCAAACAAAATCCGATTCATTATTTTATTGGCATTTCCCAAACCTTTGTGGATTTCCATTCCAGAGTGTCCACCATTTAATCCATTCACTGTAATTGTGTAGGCAGTTGTATTTTCTGGAGTTTCTTCTTCGGCATATGTTCTTGTTGCAGTTACGTCGATACCACCGGCACATCCCATTCCAATTTCGTCATCTTCTTCAGTATCTAAGTTGAGCAAAATAGTCCCTTTTAAAAGCCCCTCTTTTAAGCCCATTGCTCCCGTCATGCCTGTTTCTTCATCAATGGTAAACAAAGCTTCCAGATTTGGGTGTGCGATCGTTTCTGAGGATAAAACAGCCATTATTGAAGCCACTCCTAATCCGTTGTCTGCTCCTAAGGTTGTTCCGTCTGCCGTAATCCAATCTCCCGCAACAAGCATTTCTATGCCTTGGCTGTCAAAATCAAAATTTGTGGTTGCATTTTTTTGATGCACCATGTCCAAATGACTTTGTAATACCACCGTTTTTCTATTTTCAAAACCTTTCGTTGCTGGTTTTGTGATAATTACATTCCCAACAGGATCTACAAACGTTTTTAGGCCTAACTTTTTTCCAAAAGCAACCATAAATTCGATTACACGTTCTTCTTTTTTTGAAGGGCGCGGTACTGCATTTAAGTCTGCAAAATGATTCCAAACCTCTTTGGGTTCTTGATTTCTTACGACATTATTCATAGATTGTGGCGGCTATTTTTTAGAACCTTAAAATTACGAAATTTCGATGATTGAATCACCCAATACTTTACGAACTTTTGCAAGATCTTTCATGGCATCATCATCGGCTCTAAAACCAACGGGTAAAACCAGGGTAGCAGTTAATCCCTGCGCTTTTAATCCCAGAATTTCATCATACTGTTCAGGAATAAAACCCTCCATAGGGCAGGCGTCTATTTTTTCTATGGCACATACTGTAAGTAAGTTTCCTAGGGCTAAATAGGCTTGATTTTTGTTCCAGATATTCAATTCTTCAGGAGTTTTTTTGTCTATTTCAGCAATCAAAAATGATCTAAAAGAGTTTAAAATCTCATCGGGTGTGTTTCTTGTTTTTTTAACGAGGTCAAAATAATTTACGACCTCTTTGGAAGTGAAATCATCTTGAATACAAATGACTAAAACATGCGAAGCTTGAGCAATTTGTTGTTGATTCCAAGAGGCAGAAACGAGCCTTTCTTGAATTTTTTCATGCTGGATGACAACTAATTTTATGGGCTGAAGTCCGTAGGAAGTAGCCGTTAAGTTAAATGCTTCTTTTAAGGTGTTTATTTGGGAGTTTGACAACTTTTTGGAGCGATCAAATTTTTTTGTCGCATAGCGCCATTGCAAACTTTCAATTGTGTTCATCTCTGTTTAATTTTTTAGCAAAAATAGTGTTATTATGGCTATGTTTTGACTTTGTTAATCGTAATAATTGATGCGTATATAAATAAATTCTTTTTAATTTTTTGTACATTAACATTCAAAAAATTAAGCTATGAAAGAAGATTTTTTGCACTATGTTTGGAAGTATCAATTGTTTAAAAAAGAGCATTTACATTCCATAGAAAATGAAGTCATACATATTTTAAAACCCGGAATGCACAATCGAAATGCAAGTCCAGATTTTTTAAACGCTCAGATTAGAATAAACCACCAAATTTGGGTGGGGAATGTAGAGATTCACCTAAAATCTTCCGATTGGTATGCCCATCACCATGAGAATGATGTCAACTATGATGCTACGATTTTGCATGTTGTTTATGAGTATGATGTAGCGGTTTATTTGAAGGGGAATGCAGTACTGACTACTTTGGTTTTAAAGGATTTGATTGCACCAAGCTTGTTGACAAGGTATTTGCAATTATCTAAGGTTACTTCCAATTGGATCCCATGTGGAACCCAGGTAAATATCTTGGATTCTTTTCGTTTTTCGAACTGGAAAGAACGTTTGTTTTTTGAACGTTTAGAGCGTAAGTCACTATTTATTGATGCATTGTTGGTTCATCAAAACAATGATTTTGAAGCCGTTTTGTTTCAACTTTTAGCAAAAAATTTTGGTTTAAAAGTGAATGCTGATGCATTCTTGTCACTTTCAAAATCCATCGACTTTTCAATTGTTAGAAAAGTGCGTGCCAACGAGCAACAGTTAATGGCATTGTTTTTTGGTCAGGCTGGTTTTTTAGCGGAAGAGCTTGAAGAAGTCTATTACTTAGCCTTAAAAAAAGAATATGCTTATTTGCAACATAAATATGCCTTACAACCGCTTTTAAAACAACAGTTTTCATTTTTTAGAATGCGTCCCACCAATTTCCCAACCCTTCGAATTGCGCAATTGGTTTCCTTGTATCATTTGCATCAAAATTTATTTTCTAAATTAATGCAGGTTTCTAAAATAGAAGTATTTTACGGCTTGTTTACCGTTTCGCTACCTTCTTTTTGGCAACAGCATTATACCTTTGAAACGGTGTCAAAAAAATCAACAAAACGACTTAGCAAAGCTTTTATTGATTTGTTAATTATCAACACTATTATTCCTCTAAAATTTGTCTACGAAAAGAGTAGAGGCGGCGTCAATGAAGTTGAAATACGCTCGGTTTTGAATCAACTAAAACCTGAGAAAAACGCAATTATATCCAAGTTTGAAAGTTTCAAAATTGCTTCAAAATCGGCCTTTGATACTCAGAGCTTATTGGAGCTTAAAAATAATTATTGCGCACCCAAACGTTGTTTAGAGTGCGCAATAGGAAATGCTGTTTTGTCCAATAAGTAATTATTTTATTGGATTTAAAAGGGTTTCAATTCGATGCAAACAATCTTTGAAGTGGTATTTGGTCATCGTATTGACAGCGCTCTTACTCGCCATGCTTAGGCTGTACTTTAAGCGTACTAATTCGCCTCGAATTATGGAAGTAATATCTGTGTTCTTGGTATTAGAATCGTTCATTAAAACACCCATGCGTTCGATGAAAGATTTTTGAAGATTTCGTCGAAACAAGTCGACATTCTGCGCCTTTCTAGTTTCACTAAAAATTCCTCTTCGCAAGCTGTTTATCATGTCCGATGCTGCATAATATTCAGTTTCAATAACCGCTGCATCAATCATTCTTTTCAAAGTCCTTACATTTAAAAGGCTATTTAAATGTCTGTTTTGATACCTTAAGAGGCGATCACTATAACCGGTTTCACCAATTTTATTTAAAATTTCTTTATCAAGCAGCCATTTTTGTGTTTGAAAGGTGTTTTTCAGCAACCAATTTAGCGCTTCAATTTGTCTTTTCTTAGGCACTGTTTGATAAACACTTCCAGATTGCTCAGGCTTTTTGTTGAATTCATAAACGCCGCCAATATTTCCAGCAACATGTCCAACATATCGATTCCATACACTTAAAAGTTCACCATATAATTCACTTAAATCTTCATAATTATTGGTTTGATCTGAAGTCCATTTAGGGAGGTTTTTGGCAACAATTTTTAAGTTTTTTATTCCGTAGGTACTTGCCTTTACTTGGTCATTTCCAATGCCTTCTGTTTGTGAAGATGGATCAAAACGCTGTCCTCCAAAACGATATTTTGGGTCATTTCCTTTTTCGGAAATCCATTTGTCAAGGGTTTTTACTTCGTCCTTTGGTTGTTTTGCTGATGAAATTTTTCGGTATCCCCAATTGATAGCATAATGGTCATAAGGTCCTAATTGTCTTATGAATCGGATATTTTTGTCTCCCGGTTGTGCAATGTAATTGTAGCGAGCATAATCCATAATGGTAGCGGCTATCCCATATTTCTGAGTAAATTTCCCTGAGCGAAGCGAGTCTACTGGATAGGCAAAACTTGCTGCCATATTGTGGGGCAAGCCCAGTGCATGACCCACTTCATGAGCAATGACCATGCGCATCATTTCGCCAATTTCTTCTGGTTTGGTATCCAATGTTCGGGCAGATGGGTTTGCTGCGCCTGTTTCTAGCAAGTAACGGTTTCTATAGGAACGCAAATGGTTGTGATACCAGATAATGTCACTTTCAATAATTTCTCCAGTTCGTGGATCTGAGACACTTGGGCCTGTTGCATTTCGGGTTGTACTTGCTACATATCTTATGGACGAATAGCGAATATCTTCCATGCTAAATTCAGGATCTTCTTCTTTTGTTGGGGGCATTTTGGCATAAATGGCATTTTTAAAACCTGCAGTTTCAAAAACCTTTTGCCAATCGTCTACTCCTTGCTTGATGTATTTTCTGAGTTTTATAGGAGTTGCTGGGTCTATATAGTATACAATCGGTTTTTTGGGAGCTACTAATTCACCTCTTTCATAGGCTGCTTCATCTGTAGGTTCTAGTCGCCATCGTCTTATGTATCTTTTGCTATCTGCTTTTAATGCCTCTGAGTTGTAGTCAATGTTTTCTATAGAAAAATAACCAACTCGCTTGTCGTACAATCGAGGCATCATTGGTTTTTCTGGCAACAAAATCATTGATTGATTGATGCGTATGCTGATGGTATTTGAGCTTCGGTTGCTTGGAGGTGCAGCTGCATCAAAAGTAAAATCTTGCACTACCTCGATATTGTTAGGATAGCTTTTAATGGTATTGATAAAGCTTCTTGATGCATCGAGTCTTTTTACTTTGTAGGTTTTTCTGAATCGTTCTGGGAGTCCTGTAATTGCTTTTACATCGGTCGTAAAAAATTTGGTAACGTCTATCAAAACTGCGGTCGAATCTAGATTGTGCGATTTGATATCAAAGGCAAAAATGATAGGTTCTAGGTTATTTGCTTTGACCGATTTGTAGATTGGTAAAGAATCATTGGCAATTGCATTGTATGATTTTACTTTTAAAAGAATTTTGTTTTGAAATTTTTCCCAGACAACTACTTGGGTGTTTATTTTAGAACCAGCATTTACGTATCCTCCACCCAGATCAGCAGGGATGTCTTTGATTCTTGTAACTAAAATCATTTCTTTTCCAAAATAGGATTTTGGAATTTCATAGAGAAACGAATTGTTGTTTTGGTGAACATGAAAGAGTCCTTCATCTGTTTTTGTTTTTGAAGTTACAAAATCAGTGTAGGTTGTTGCTTTATCCTTCTTTTTCACGGTAGCAACTTTTAACGCTTTTTTAGGTTTCTTTTTTCGTTTGATTCTTCCGCTTTGTGCGTTCAATTCAATTGGCTGTACAAAAGTGAAAAGCACTAAAAATAAAAGTATTTTTTTCATGAGTAAATGCATTGATTAATTGCTTACTAAAATATTAAAAAAAGGGATGAAATGTTTAATTATTGACTAAAAAAAAGAAAGCGCAAAACATAGCTGTTTGCGCTTTCTTTATAAAGGCTTATTTTTAAAACAAGCTCTTGTATTTTAAAGGATTTACCTCATGCATCATTTCATATACTTTTTCGAATACATCTTCTGCAGAAGGTTTTGAAAAATAGTCTCCATCTGTTCCGTATGCAGGTCGGTGTGCTTTTGAAGTGAGGGTCGCAGGTTTGCTATCTAGATATTGATATCCATTTTGGTTTTCTAAAATTTCTTGTAATAAATAGGCTGAAGCACCTCCTGGAAGGTCTTCATCTACCACCAACAATCGATTGGTTTTGGCAATTGATTTTACGGTTTCATGATGTATGTCAAAAGGGAGGAGCGATTGTGCATCAATAATTTCGATATGAATGTCAACTTGAGCGAGATCTCGGGCTGCTTCTTCTACAATTCTTAGGGTAGATCCATAAGAAATTACGGTGAGGTCGTCTCCCTGCTTTATTGTTTCAATAACACCAATTGGTGTTTTATAGCTTCCTAAGTTTACAGGCATTTCTTCTTTTAAGCGGTACCCATTCAAACACTCAATTACAATTGCAGGTTCATCTCCTTCTAAGAGTGTGTTGTAAAAACCGGCGGCTTTTGTCATGTTTCTTGGGACTAAAACATGGATTCCTCTTACATTATTAATGATTCCTCCCATGGGAGAACCTGCATGCCAAATCCCTTCCAATCGATGTCCGCGCGTTCTAATAATTACGGGGGCTTTTTGTCTACCGAAGGTTCTGTAAAGTAGTGTGGCTAAATCATCACTCAAAATCTGTAGTGCATAGATTAAATAATCTAAATACTGAATTTCTGCAATGGGTCTTAAGCCTCTCATAGCCATTCCTATACCTTGTCCAATAATAGTAGCTTCTCTAATTCCTGTATCTGCAACCCTTAATTCGCCATATTTTTTTTGCAACCCTTCCAATCCTTGGTTGACGTCTCCAATAAAGCCTGAATCTTCGCCAAACATTAACAGTTCCGGATGTTTTTTGAGTAATACGTCAAAATTATCACGCATAATAATACGTGCATCGACAAGTTTTTTTTCTTCTTTATATCTTGGCTTTTCTGGGTGAATATTTAAAACAGATTTTTCTGTTTCACTGGTTAAATGGGAAGAGTACTTTTGTTGGATTCTTTTGGAATAGGTTGTTATAAATTGTTGAAGTGCTGTTTTTTCAGAAAAGTTTTCATCTTTTAAAAAGCGAACACTTTTACGTAGTGCCACCAAAATATCTTTCCTGTTGGGTTCTACAATTTCAGATAAATCGATTTTGTATTTTGTGATAAAAGTTTTGTTGCTGCTTTTCTGAGCAGCGCTTTCTAATAAATTAACAGCAGTATTCAGTTCTCCTTTAATTTCATTTAAATAGGCGTTCCAAGCAGCTCTTTTGGCATTGTTTACTTCTTTTTTTGCTTCTTTATCAATAAGAATTAATGTTTCTTCGGTATCTACAAATCGCAAGACAGTTCCATCTTCAGTTTCCAATTCAAAGTCTAGAATCCATGCGCGCATTTTAGCAATACAATCAAAATCTTTTTCCCATTTTAAGCGATCAACACTTTTGTAACGTTCGTGTGATCCAGAGGTTGAATGCCCCTGTGGTTGTGTCAATTCTTTTACATGAATTAAAACGGGTACATGGTTTGTTCTTGCGATTTCGGAAGCTTTTTGATAGACTTCTATCAACTGCACATAATCCCAGCCATTTACCACCAAAATTTCGTATCCATCATGGTTTTCATCTCTTTGAAAACCTTTTAAAATTTCAGAAATACTTTCTTTTGTTGTTTGATGTTTTGCATGTACTGAGATTCCGTAATCATCATCCCAAACACTCATAATCATTGGTACTTGAAGCACACCGGCTGCATTTATTGTCTCAAAAAACACCCCTTCACTAGTACTCGCATTTCCAATTGTTCCCCAAGCAACCTCATTTCCGTTGTCCGAAAATTGCGTATGATTTCTTAGTACGGGAACATTTCTGAAAATTTTAGAAGCTTGAGCCAACCCTAACAATCGTGGCATTTGAGCGGCTGTAGGAGAGATGTCTGAGGAAGAATTTTTTTGTTTGGTGAGATTTTTCCAAGAACCATCTTCATGCAAACTATGTGTTGCAAAATGTCCTCCCATTTGCCTTCCTGCCGACATGGGTTCAACTTCAATGTCTGTATGTGCATACAATCCCGAAAAAAACTGTTGTGGGGTCAGTTCATCAATAGCCATCATAAAGGTTTGATCTCTATAATATCCAGATCTAAAGTCACCATTTTTAAAAGCTTTGGCTAAGGCCAATTGCGGCACTTCTTTTCCATCGCCAAAAATCCCAAACTTTGCTTTTCCAGTTAAAACTTCACGTCTCCCCAACAAACTACATTCTCTACTAACTCTTGCGATTTTGTAATCTTTAAGGACTTCATTTTTGAAATCTTCAAAGGAAATGTTTTGTTTTTGTTGTGTTTCCGTGTTTGTCATAAACTATTTTTTAGTGGTACAAAAGTACTTATTTTAAGTTAAATCTAAAAATTTATCTTTTGAGCGTGTTCCGTTGCATTTAATTCTTAAAAAGGATGTTTTTATTGAGAATATCATAAAAAGCCACGTCTAAAAAAATTATAAATAGATTGGATGTCTGCGGACAATGTAAACCTGATTTTTTCTGCATAGGATTGCTGCGCTATTTCCCATCCATTGTTTGAGTATAAGGGGAAATAAACTTCTAAAATATTATGAATAAAATTAAATCGAACCCCATTTTCATACCCAAAATAAAGGTATTCTCCTCTGTTTTTTAGGAATGCAATACCATTGTAAGCTTCAATCCATTTCCACAGACCGATACTCGAGTTGGTTGAAAGGAGGTATTGATTGGCAAATCTAGTTGGCAATATCGATTTAAACCCTCCTTCATTAATAATAAATTGTTGACTAAAAATCCCTGAACTTTCCGACCTTCCAAAATAATTAAGTTCAAATAAATAATCGTTCGCTCTGTCCAATCCAAAACTAAAATAATCGTCAGTAGTCTTATTGTTTAAAAAGGTACCTGCATAAATCCTGAAATCCAATTGTCTATCTTTTGCAGTAAGAGCTCTGTATCTGAGATCCAACGAGAGTTTAGAGAATTTTTTAGCAGCCTCTATACTAAATCGATATCTAAATTCTTTAATAATGTCTGGATTGGAATATTGGTAATCGAGTTTAAAAACACCATAGGAATCCTGTTCTTTAAAGGGCTGGTTTGGGCTTGTTTCCTTATGAATGTTAACCATTTTGGCTGTAATTGATTCACGACTTAATCCGCGTAGTGATTTTCTTTTGAATTGTAAATTCACATAGGGAATCCATGCATTGTAAGAAAGTCCTTCTGCATAATATTGCGTACTTCCAAAAAGTCCGTAGGCTATTTTATAGATGCGTGTATCTTCAAAATAGTGATTGTATTTTAAGGAGAACATTCCATTTATTGAGTTGCTTTTAAAAGCGTACGAAGGTTTTAAGACAACTTCTAAGTTTCTTTGAGTAATGGGTTTGTTGTGTGTTTTGAGACCCAAAATAAACCCATTATAAAAGTTATAATCAAAAGTAGGTTGATAAAAAAATTGCGTGTAATTTGGGTTTTGAATGTCCTTTATAAAAGAAAATTTTAAGGGTTTTTTGAGCAGTCGTTTCTTGATGCTTTTTTGATTGTTTAAGATATTGTGTTCTGGATATTCTTTTTTGTAATTCAATGCAAACTTATCGTAGCCTAGGTTTTTTAGAGTAATTACTCGCGTACTGTCAATAGCAGAATACCATTTTTTGAATTTGATTTCTTCATTTTTCAATCCATACAATGTAATAGGGGCTGTAATGTTTCTTTTGTTTTTAACGGTGATTTGAATACTGTCTCCAGCAATTGCTGTTTTTTTTATCGTGTAGTCAATTTTCTTATTGGTTTGAATATAATCACCAAAAAACCAACTTAGGTCTTTGGTCGTTTTGGTAGCAAGGATGCTTTCAAAATCCTGTGTAGACACTTTTTGCAACTTTTTATTTTGGTATAAATCTTTTATAGCTCCATTGAGTTCGTCAGCGCCCAAATACTCTTTTAGGTATTTAAACCCTAAACCTGCTTTGTACTTGTTTACGATTCTTCGATTAAAATTCGATAAAGAATCGGCACTTGTTGTAAGTGGTTGATCTAAAAAACTTCGTGCACTTAATTGGTATACAAATGAATATTTTTCATTAAAGTTTAACGATGCTGCATTGTAGTTTTTAAGAAACCAATATTTGGAGGTACTTCCCAAGAGTTTTACTTCCGGATAAAAGGTGTTTACATACTCCATCATTAGGTAGTATTGCAATCCGTCTGTAATCCAGTGTTCTTTTCTTTTGTTTACAAAAAGTGTATTTTCGAGATACTTCTTCGTTAAGATTTTAAAAAGTGTGATGTCTGTTTTAAAGGCATCTGAAAAAGGTCTCACAAAATCGGGAAGTTGACTTAATCCATATATTGGGTCTTTTTTTTGGGCAACGTTATCAAGAAAAATTTCTTTGTGAGGATATGCTCCGAGGTATTTCTTAAGAAAATCGAGTTCTCTATTTAGAATATTTGTGGCGAATTTATCGTCAATCGTACCGTTTAAAATATCTGTATGAACAGCAAGATTTTTTGTTTTGTAAATTTGGAATGTATCCGCTTTATCAATCACTAAAGTAAGATCAATTTTCTGTTTTCCAGTGAAATGAAAATGATTAAAATTTTTTCCAATAGTTTTTTGTTTTTTTAAATTACTGTTTACTTTGTATCCTTTGGAGAGTTTTAAATCTAAGGTATAATTGCTGGGAATTTCATACAAATCATCATTGTTTAAATTACTCATCAATTGCCACTGTTTATGATAAACAGCTGGATTTAAATACCAATAGCGAAGCTGATACCCGGTTGCTGTTTTTCCGTAACTTGTAAATTTGGCACTGGGTATTTTTATACGATAGGTAGCATTGATAATAATACTGTCATTTTGTTTTAGAGTTTCTTTTAATGGAATCTCGAGAAGGTCAATTTGTTTTTCGAGTACTCTATAGGTTGCGGTTTCAAAATTTACAGAGATGTTTTTTATTTCTGTAGCGCCCAATTCCTCTTTTTTTGCGAAATAAAGATCTTTTTGATACGCTTCAATAAACCGTTTCGATAGTGCTGTTTTTCTATTTTTAAAACTGTTGGGCCAATTGTGAAGAAAAATACTTTGTAACTCTTGCTCAGAAGTATTGTAATAAACAATTTTTTGTTGAATTTCTAACAGGTTCTTCGCATCGTCTAAAGTAGCGGCTATGCTAATAGAATTTTGTTGCGCCATCATTTGAAAGCTCAGAAGAAATAAGAAAATAGGTATTGATGAAAGCGTTCTCAATGGGGGTGAAATAGGTTTAGAAGTTTGGCTTTAATTGATACTTTGCATAGAATTTATTTAAATGGTCTATGGCTTCATCTGCCGTATCTACAACTCTAAATAACTTTAAATCTTTCTCTGAAATATTTCCTTGTTCTAAAAGTGTGTTTTTTATCCAATCCATTAAGCCTCCCCAGAATTTACTTCCAACTAAAACAATTGGAAAGCGGCCAATTTTATTCGTTTGTATTAAAGTGATGGCCTCAAAAAGTTCGTCCAAAGTTCCAAATCCTCCCGGCATCACTACAAAACCTTGCGAGTATTTGACAAACATTACTTTTCGAACGAAAAAATAATCGAACTCTAAATTTTTATCATTGTCAATCCATGGATTGTCATGTTGTTCAAATGGCAATTCAATATTTAATCCCACCGAAGTACCTTTTCCGCTGTGTGCGCCTTTATTTCCTGCTTCCATGATTCCAGGTCCACCACCGGTAATGACTCCGTATCCATTTTGTGTTAATTTAAAGGCTACTTCCTCTGCGAGTTTGTAATAAGGATCTTCTGGTTTGGTTCTTGCAGAACCAAAGATCGATACACAAGGGCCAATTTTACTTAGTTTTTCGTAACCTGTAACAAATTCGGCCATAATTTTAAAAATGGCCCATGAATCGTTTGTTTTTACCTCATTCCAAGTTTTTGGTTGTAGTTTTTCTTTTATTTTTCGATCATCATTCCTCATAATTCTTAACAATTTAAAGTTCTTTTACTGTAACGGACTTACGAATGTAATTCTTTTTTCAAAAACTTTGCGGTATAGCTTTTTTTATGTTTTACAACTTCTTCGGGTGTTCCAGAACATAAAATTTGTCCTCCTTTTTTTCCACCTTCCATTCCCACGTCAATAATGAAGTCCGCTAATTTTACAACGTCTAAATTGTGTTCAATGATTAAGACTGTATTTCCTTTATTGGCCAATTTATTCAAGACATCCATTAGTACGCGAATGTCTTCAAAATGAAGTCCAGTGGTTGGTTCGTCTAGGATATAGAAAGTGTTTCCAGTGTCTCTTTTTGATAATTCGGAGGCTAGTTTTATTCGTTGTGCTTCTCCACCAGACAAGGTGGTCGATTGTTGTCCAAGGGTTATGTATCCCAGACCAACATCTTTAATTGTTTTTAATTTTCTGTAAATCTTCGGAATGTTCTCGAAAAATTGAGTCGCATCTTCGATAGTCATGTTTAAGACATCTGAAATTGATTTTCCTTTGTAACGAATCTCTAAAGTTTCTCTGTTAAATCGTTTTCCTTGGCAAGTCTCACATTCTACTTGAACATCGGGTAAAAAGTTCATCTCGATCACACGAACTCCTCCTCCTTGGCAGGTTTCACATCTTCCCCCTTTAACATTGAACGAAAAACGACCTGGTTTGTACCCTCTAATAGCTGCCTCGGGTGTTTTTGCAAATAAACTTCTTATTTCGCTAAAAGTACCTGTGTAGGTTGCCGGATTTGAGCGAGGTGTTCTCCCAATGGGTGATTGATCAATATCAATAACTTTATCTACATGTTCTAATCCTTCAATCTTTTTGTAAGGCATCGGTTTTTTAACACCTCGATAAATATGTGCATTTAAAATAGGATATAACGTTTCGTTGACAAGTGTCGATTTTCCACTTCCTGAGACACCAGTAACACAAATCATTTTTCCAAGGGGGAATGTTACTGTAACATTTTTTAAGTTGTTTCCGCTCGCTCCAGAAAGTGTAATGGTTTTTCCATTTCCAGCTCTTCGTTCTTTTGGAATTGCAATTTCTTTTTTACCCGTTATATACTCCGCGGTAAGTGTTTGTTGTTTTTTTAATTCGTTAAAAGTTCCTTCAGAAACTATTTTTCCGCCATATTTTCCAGCCCCAGGACCAATGTCAAAAACAAAATCTGCATGTTCAATCATGTCTTTATCGTGCTCTACAACTAATACAGAATTCCCTAGATCTCTTAACTTTATGAGTGAATCGATTAATTTTTGATTGTCTCTTTGGTGCAGTCCGATACTGGGTTCATCTAAAATATAGAGCACTCCCACCAATTGTGAACCGATTTGAGTTGCCAAACGAATTCGCTGTGCTTCTCCACCAGAGAGCGATTTTGAAGTTCTGTCTAAAGTTAGGTAATCCAAGCCAACATCCAATAAAAATTGAATTCGAGTTCGAATTTCTTTGAGGATTTCTCCTCCAATAGCCAGTTGTTTTTGGGTTAATATTTTTTCTATATTTTGAAACCAATTGGCCAGTTCGTTTATGTCCATTTGAACCAAATCACTAATGCTCTTTTCTGAAATCTTAAAGTGAAGTGCTGCCTTTTTTAATCGTTTTCCATCGCAAGATTTACAAGGGATTTCATCCATAAATCCTTTTGACCAACGCTTAATTGAGTTGCTTTCCGTGTTTTTGTATTGATTTTCGATAAATGCAATGATGCCCTCAAAATCAATATCATAATTTCGGGTAACTCCAGCTACTTTGGATTTAATTGAAAAAGTTTCATGCCCTCCGTTTAGGATAATTTCCATCGCAGCTTTTGGTATTTTATGAATGGGGTCATTCAACTTAAACTGATACCGCTCTGCAATGGTTTCTATTTGTTTAAAAATCCAGCTATTCTTTTCTTCTCCCAATGGAACAATTCCCCCTGCTTTAATGGAAATTGAATTGTTTGGAATTACTTTTTGAAGATTGATTTCTTGGCTAACCCCCAGTCCATTGCAGGCATCGCAAGCTCCTTTTGGTGAATTGAAAGAAAAAGTATTTGGTTCTGGATTTGGATAGGCAATGCCAGAGCTAGGACACATGAGTTCGCGACTAAAATAACGGGGCTCATTCTCTTCCACATCAATGATCATTAGAATATTGTTTCCAGAGTACATTGCTGTTTTAATGGTTTCTTCCAGCCGTTTCTCTGCAGATTTATGAACTGCCAATCGATCGATTACCACTTCAATGTCGTGGTTTTTATAACGATCTAATTTCATCCCTTGCTCGATTTCACGAATCTCTCCATCTACTCGAACCCTCAAAAAACCTTGTTTCGAGATTTGTTGGAAAAGTTCTCTGTAATGTCCTTTTCTCGATTTGATTAACGGGGCTAAGACGGCTATTTTTTTGTCTGCAAAATCTTTGAGTATTAATTTTTTGATTTGCTCATCCGAATAACTGACCATTTTTTGACCCGAATTAAAAGAATATGCATCCGCAGCTCGGGCAAACAACAAACGTAAGAAATCGTATATTTCTGTGATGGTGCCAACGGTAGATCGCGGACTTTTATTGGTTGTTTTTTGTTCAATTGAAATCACCGGAGATAGCCCATCAATCTTGTCCACATCGGGGCGTTCCAATCCACCCAAAAACTGTCTTGCATAAGCTGAAAAAGTTTCGATGTAACGGCGCTGTCCTTCCGCATAAATAGTATCAAAAGCTAAAGAAGATTTTCCACTACCACTCAAACCTGTGATGACAACAAGTTTTTCTCGCGGAATTTTTACGTCTATATTTTTCAAATTATGAGCTCTAGCTCCGTAAACTTCTATATATTCTTGGTTTTTCAAAAGTGTCGCTTTTATGGAAAAAGCAAAGTTAATCAATACAAATCATTTTTAGTAGCGATGCGAATAGCAAATTCGTATAAAATAGTATCTTTGAGATTAAACTTTAAAAGAGATGAAATTAATAAATTCGATGCGGCATTTTTTGGAAAGAAACGGGTTTGGTGTTTTTTCTAGATTGGCAGATCGACTGGGGATGCGTGCAATAAATGTGCGGTTATTTTTTATTTATGTTACCTTTTTTACGGTAGGCTTATCATTTGCAATTTATTTAACCATGGCATTTTTATTAAAGTTAAAAGATATGGTGTATACCAAACGAAATTCAGTTTTTGATTTATAGCTTATGAATATTTTAGCATCTCGCATTCACAAAACACTCTTTCTTGTTTTTGCCATCATTCTATTGGGTGTTGCGGGCTACATGATCTTGTCTGACTATTCTTTTGTAGATGCACTGTACATGACTGTAATTACAATTACAACGGTTGGGTTTGGGGAAGTACAACCCTTCACACCCCAAGAGAAAATATTTACAGTTTTTTTAATTTTAACGAGTATTACCGTTTTTGGGTATGCAGTGTCTACATTCTCAGAATATTTAGTGAGTGGAAAGTTATTCGAACAATTTAAACATAGAAAAGTGGAAAAGAAAATTCAAAGTTTAAAAGGACATACCATTGTTTGTGGTTTTGGAAGAAATGGAAAACAAGCCATTTTGAAATTAAAAAACTACCATCAGAAATTTGTAGTTGTTGAAAAAGACAAAGAGATTGCTGCAGAACTTTATACAAATAATCTTTTAAATATTCAAGATGATGCTACTTTAGATGAAACCCTATTAAGAGCAGGAATTAAAAACGCGGCTACATTAATTACCGCACTGCCCTCAGATGCAGATAATTTATTTGTTGTTTTAACTGCAAATCAGTTAAATAATACCTGCAAAATTATCAGTAGGGCTTCCAATCAATCTTCCTATAGTAAATTAAAAATTGCAGGGGCAAGTAATGTAATCATGCCCGATAAATTGGGCGGAGATCATATGGCGTCTCTGGTAGTAACTCCAGATGTTATCGAGTTTGTCGATCAATTAACCATTGAGGGGGAAACCACTGCAAATTTAGAGGAGATTGCCGTAGACGATTTGCCAAAAAAATACATTAACAAAACAATTTTAGACCTAGATTTAAGAAGAGAAACAGGGTGTACCGTCATTGGAATCAGAACCCCAAATCGAGATTATATCATCAATCCGGAAGCAGAAACAGCACTTACAAATGGTTCTAGTTTAATTGTTTTAGGGAGGCCTGAACAGATTGTTAAATTAAGGGAGTTGTTTTAAATTTTTAAAATTCTGCAAAAGTAAAACACTACGTAACTGAAAGTATATGATAAAAGTAATTATTACGGGGAGTAACGGATTGTTGGGGCAATCACTGTTAAATTTATTGCTGCAGAATAGCGCTGCTTATCAGGTAATTGGTTTTTCTCGCGGCATTAATAAAAGTGGTAGGAATGATTTTGAATATGTATCAATGGATCTTACCAATTCAAAATTACTAGAAACGCATCTTTTGAATTTACAGCCAGACTTTATCATTAATACTGCTGCTATGACCAATGTAGATGCTTGCGAAAACAATAAAATAGCATGTGATGCTTTGAATGTAGGGCTTGTGGAAACTTTGGTCAACGTTGCCGCACAAATCAATGCACATTTAATTCATTTGTCTACGGATTTTATTTTTGATGGCCTGCAAGGAAACTATAAAGAAACAGCCCTGCCCAACCCCTTAAATTATTACGGAATTTCCAAATTAAAATCCGAAGAAATTTTAAAAAATGCTAAAATTGACTTCACCATCTTACGAACCATTTTGGTCTACGGACAAGTATTTGATCAGCGAAGAAGTAACCTTGTTCTTTGGGTAAAGGAAATGTTGGAGAAGAAACAAGAAATTTCGATTGTTAATGATCAGTTTCGAACACCAACCTATGTGGCAGACCTTGCTTTGGCCTGTAAGATTTCGATGGATATGAGAAGTAAAGGAGTGTATAATATCGCTTCCAATACCCTCCTAAGTATTTATGAAATAGCACAACAGATTGCCAGCGTTTTTGAACTAGACGCTAGTTATATCAAAGCAGTTTCCACAAGTAGGTTAAACCAAAGGGCCATAAGACCTAAGAAAACGGGTTTTGACTTGAGCAAAACAAAAAAGGAATTAAAATTCCATCCAAAATCATTCATAGAAGATTTACAAAGGTTCAAAGAAAATGCGTTTAATGAACATATTTAACATGCAAAAATTCTTAAAAGAGCATTTTTTTTATGATATTGCGGTTTACTAACAAAAAAAATTATATTTAAAATTATGAAGAAATTACTTCTTTCATTAATCCTTGCAATGTCAACAATTTTGATCTCTGCACAAACAGATTCCCAAGTTGAGGAAATCGTCGTAGAAGAGATCAAAGAATTAATAGTCGAAAAAACGATTACAGACAGCTCTTCTGAAATCAATACTGCCAAAATAACAATACGTGTATCTGGAGGTGAGAAGCCTTACAGTTATACCTGGTCAGAAAAGAGCATGTCAAATTCATTTACAGAGGAAGAAGTTTCTATTTTAGATGGTGCTACTGAGGGAAATGAATATTCAGTTACCGTAGCAGACAGTAAAGGAGCAGAAAAAACCTTAACTTTTGTGGTACCTGCAGTATCTGTTCCAGAAGTGCTAAGTGCGTCTTTCGCACCCGTAGTTGGATTTATGGATACTTATTTCTTTTTTGATCCTTTTTATGCTTTAGGCTTGTATGACAATAGAGTTTTAGATGCTGCTGGTGAACCAATAAGGAATGCCAATGGTACTGTAAGAACTATTAAATTACCCTTTATGGTAATCTGGTTAATACTCGGAGCAATCTTTTTTACATTCAGATTTAGGTTTATTAATTTTAGAGGAATCAAGCATTCCATTCAATTAATAAGAGGGAAATATGATGATCCAATTGCCATTGGAGAGGTAACTCATTTTCAGGCTTTAGCAACCGCTGTATCTGGAACTGTTGGTTTGGGGAATATAGCAGGGGTAGCAGTAGCGATTTCGTTAGGAGGTCCGGGTGCAACATTTTGGCTAATTTTAGCAGGTTTGTTGGGGATGTCTACAAAGTTTGTTGAATGTACATTAGGTGTAAAATACAGAACCATTGAAAAGGATGGAAGCATCTCAGGTGGACCCATGCAGTATTTGAAAAAAGGATTTGAAAAAAGAGGTTTTAAAAATGTTGGAAAAGGACTTTCTGTTCTGTATGCTTTTGTGATTATGCTCGCAGCTTTTGCTGCCGGATCAATGTTTCAAGCGAATCAGGCGGCAGCCCAATTAGCTAGTGTTTTAGAGGTAGACGGTGTTGTGAAAACCTATATTGGTATTGGAATTGCTATTTTGGTAGGAATTGTCATAATCGGTGGGTTAAAAGGAATTGCGAAAGTTACGGAGAAAGTAGTTCCGTCTATGGCAGCCTTATACATTTTAATGTGTATCGTTGTTATTGGAGCGAATATTACGGAAGTGGGGGGTGCAATCGCCTTAATTTTTGATGGCGCATTTACTCCAACAGCAGCATATGGAGGTTTTTTAGGCGTACTTGTATTAGGATTTCAAAGAGCTGCGTTTTCAAATGAAGCAGGTCTAGGATCTGCCTCAATTGCACATTCAGCAGCAAAAACGAAGCATCCTGTTTCAGAGGGTTTTGTAGCGCTTCTAGAGCCGTTTATTGATACGGTTGTAGTTTGTACTTTAACCGCTTTGGTACTTATTTTTACAGGGACCTACGTTGGACAAGAAGCTACAGGTTCTGCTTTAACTGCAGTCGCATTTGGAAAAGTAATTCCAGGAGCAAGTATCTTTCTAACGATTGCTATTTTCCTATTCGCATTTTCTACAATTTTAACTTGGTCCTATTATGGGGTGCAAGCTGCACAAAGTTTATTTGGAGACTCTAAAGCCGTTGCTGGAATCTTTAAAATCATTTTTTTATTGACAATTATTTTAGGCGCTTCTATTGGTTTAGGCGCTGTAATTGATTTTGCGGATTATATGTTCTTAACCTTGGCAATTCCAAACTTAATTGGATTGTATTTGATGAGTGGTGAGATTTCTAAAGACCTGAACAGCTATTTCAGTAAAATTAAGTCTGGAGAAATTCCAAAAACTAAATGATCTTGTAAATCCTTATAGATGAAACTATTTAAATCCCATTTCTTTCGGTACAATAAAGGCCAAAGAAATGGGATTTTCTTTTTGGTTTTATTAATTATTGTCCTGCAGTCTCTATTTTTATTTGTTGATTTTACCTCTGACCAGCCCCAAGCTGAGAATTCTTCAGAACGGTTTGCGATTCAAAAACAGCTCGAACATCTAAAGTTGCTTGAAATTGAAAAAAGAAATGCAAAAATCTATCCATTCAACCCAAATTACATTACAGATCACAAAGGGGAGCAATTGGGGATGTCCTTGGCGGAAATTGATCGATTGTTTGCCTTCCGAAAAACAGGAGCATTTGTCAATTCTAAGCACCAATTTCAGCAGGTAACAAAAGTCTCAGACTCTCTATTGAATGCAATTTCAAAATATTTTAAATTTCCAGATTGGGTGATTGAAAGAAATCGAAAAAATAGAAAAAATAGAAAAGCGCTACCTAAATACGACACAAAAATCCCTTCAATAAAAAACAGTGATGAATTATCAACCTTCGATGTTAATTTAGCGAATCCTATAGATTTTCAGTTTGTAGACGGGGTAAATGCGAGATTGGCGGAACGAATAGTTAAGTATCGTTCTAAATTAAGAGGTTTTTCTTTTGAGAGCCAGCTTTATGAAGTTTTTAATATGCCGGCCCCTCTTGCTCAAAAAATCTTAAAAACGTTTAAAATAATACAGCAGCCAAAGATTCAAAAAAGAAATGTAAATACATTAGCATTCAGAGAGTTACTTCAAATTCCTTATATAGATTATGCACTTTGTCAAAAGATATTTGATTACTGAGATGAGGTTGCGGAGCTTCAAGAAATTTCAGAATTAAAAAATATCATAGATTTTCCTATGGAAAAATACGACAGAATAGTCTTATATTTGAACGCTGAATAAACAACTCAAACTGCGATCAAATGAACAGTATGTATTTTACTGAAGAGCACGAGGCTTTTCGTGCAAGTTTTAAAGATTTTTTACATAAAGAAGTGGTACCACATATAGAAAAGTGGGAAAAGACGGGAACCATAGAGCGCTTCATTTGGAAAAAATTTGGAGAAATGGGGTATTTTGGATTGAGTACTCCAGAAGCATATGGAGGATTGGATTTAGATTTTTTCTATACCGTTGTTCTTCTAGAAGAATTACAAAAAATTAATTCAGGAGGTTTTGCTGCTGCCATATGGGCTCATGAATATTTAGCGATGACGCATTTAAACAAAGAAGCTTCACCGTTTTTAAAACAAAAATATTTACTTCCCAGTGTAGCAGGAGAAATGATTGGTTGCTTGTGTATCACAGAACCATTTGGTGGTTCAGATGTTGCAGGAATGCGATCTACAGCAATTAAAAAAGAAGATTTTTATCTTTTAAATGGCTCTAAAACTTTTATTACAAACGGTGTTTATTCGGATTATTTAATTGTTGCAGCCAAAACAGATCCATCAGAGAAATACAAAGGAATTAGTCTTTTTGTTGTTGATAGAGCAGCAGCAGGAGTTTCTGCTACAAAATTAGACAAGTTAGGATGGAGAGCTTCAGATACTGGGGAAATTGCGTTTGACAATGTGCGCATTCCTGTTGAAAATTTATTGGGTGAGGAAGGTAAGGGCTTTCCATACATCATGCAGCACTTTGCTTCGGAAAGACTTATTATGGGGGTAAATGCTCATGCGAGAGCGGAATTTGCCTTGGATTATGTTGTTAAATATATGCAGGAAAGAGTTGCTTTTGGAAAATCATTAGATAAGTTTCAGGCATTGCGACATAAAATTGCCGAAATGGCAAGTAGAGTTGATATGTGTAAAGAATATAATTATTCAATTACAAAACGTCTTGACGATGGTCAATATGTAGTAAAGGAAGCAAGTATGTCGAAGTTACTTTCCACAAAAATGGCCGACGAAGTTATTTATGACGCACTTCAATTGTTGGGAGGGTATGGTTACATGGAAGAGTATCCTTTGGCTAGATTGCTCAGAGATAGTAGGCTGGGACCGATTGGAGGAGGTACTTCTGAAATCTTAAAAGAGATCATTGCAAAAATGGTGATAGACAACAAATCGTACAAGCCTGCAACCTAATGGGCTTTTGTTGCTATTTTTACTCATAGCGGCGTTTTTGTAGAAGCGCTATCTTCTCATTTAGAACTTTCAATAGTAATTTTGGGAATTAAATTTTTATTTCACATTTAATAACTATCTTTGCAGTCCAAAATTAAAAAACAAGCAGGAAATCCTGTTTTTAAAATTTTTGAGATACAGATGAAAGGAGGTGCCAATATATGTTAATCATTCCCGTAAAAGAAGGAGAGAATATCGATAGAGCGTTAAAGCGTTTTAAAAGAAAATTCGATCGTACGAAAACCATGAAGAACTTACGTAATAGAAAAAACTTTACAAAGCCTTCTGTAGCAAATAGAGCACAAAGAATCAAAGCCTCTTACGTACAAAAATTGAAAACACAAGAAGAAGTAGGTTAATCCTTACTTTTTTAGAGACTATAAATCTCGTAACTTCGAAAGGGTTACGAGATTTTTTTTGTTTAATTTTTCTTAAATTTGAGACAAAGAATACTTATTTAATGATTTCAGCATTTATCGCATACCTTACGCTAGAGAAAAAGTATTCGAAACATACAATAAGCGCTTATCAGAATGATTTAAAATCCTTCCGTATTTTTTGTCAAAAAACCTTCGATCAGCATGAAATTCATACGGTGCATTATTCACAAATAAGGAGTTGGATTGTTGACTTGGTAGGTCAAGGGGTTTCTAACAATACCATAAACCGAAAAATAAGTTCTCTAAAGACTTTTTATAAGTTTCTTCAGAAAACAAAACAGATCGATTTAAATCCTTTGATTAAACACAAGGCTTTAAAGGTTGAAAAGCGAATTCAAACTCCTTTTTCTGAATCAGAAATTACCAAAGTTATTAAGCATTTGGATGAAAAGGATGATTTTGTATCGGTACGAAATCGTCTCATTGTTGAGTTGCTCTACTCGACAGGGATGAGAAGGGGAGAATTGCTTTCCATTCAACTTTCAGACATCGCCCTTTCTGAGAAATTGATAAAGGTTGTTGGTAAAAGAAATAAAGAGCGATTTGTACCGTTATTGACATCGGTTCTAAAAACAATGACTAGGTATTTAGAACTCAGAAAAGAAGTAGGGTCAGTCTCCCCCTTTTTGTTTCTTACAGAAAAAGGAAATAAACTCTACGAAACCCTTGTGTATAGGGTGGTAAATTCCTACTTTAGTAATGTCTCTACAAAAGCAAAAAAAAGTCCGCACCTATTAAGGCATTCGTTTGCGACGCATTTATTGAATGAAGGTGCGGATTTAAACTCTGTAAAAGAATTGTTAGGGCATGCAAGTTTAGCTTCTACACAAGTTTATACACATAACAGTGTAGAGAAAATGAAAAAAGTTTATAACCAGGCGCACCCACGTAGCCTTAAAAAAGAATAATTTATGAAAGTTTTCACACAATCCGTCAATTTTAATGCCGACAAAAGTTTAATTGATTTTACGCAAACAAAAGTTGCATCTTTAGTTAAGTATCACGATAAGATTGTAGATGCAGAGGTTTTTTTGAAAGTTCAGAATACAAGTGATAAAGAAAATAAGATTACCGAGGTTAAAATTAACATACCAGGTGCCGAATTGGTGGTCAAAAGAGAAACAAAAACTTTTGAAGAAGGTGTGAGTTTAGCCGTAGATTCGTTGAAAAGACAGTTGAAAAAGTCTAAAGAAAAGTACCGAGAAACATTAATTTAATAAAAAAGTGAAAATATAATTACAAAATGTTTTAGAAATAAAAAAAACTTTATACATTTGCAAACCGTTAGAAATAGCGGGTTGTTTTTTTGCAACAAAAGCCGATGTAGCTCAGCTGGCTAGAGCAGCTGATTTGTAATCAGCAGGTCGTGGGTTCGAGTCCCTCCATCGGCTCAATAAAAGCAAAAAATAAGTTCATTAAAATAGTAAATTTAAGGGGAGATACTCAAGCGGCCAACGAGGACGGACTGTAACTCCGTTGACTACGTCTTCGCAGGTTCGAATCCTGCTCTCCCCACAATTTACATAATTTGCGAAAGTAGCTCAGTTGGTAGAGCGTCAGCCTTCCAAGCTGAATGTCGCCGGTTCGAACCCGGTCTTTCGCTCAAAGAGTACCAACATAAGCCGGTGTAGCTCAGTTGGTAGAGCGCATCCTTGGTAGGGATGAGGTCGTGGGTTCAAATCCCATCGCTGGCTCAATTTAATACGTATTATTAGAGACTAAATATATTTAAACTAAGAATTAAAATTAACAAACATGGCAAAGGCAACTTTTGATCGTTCAAAACCACACTTAAACATTGGTACAATTGGACACGTAGATCACGGTAAAACAACTTTAACTGCTGCTATTACTAAAGTATTAGCTGATGCAGGTTTCTCAGAAGCAAAATCATTCGATCAGATTGATAATGCACCTGAAGAAAAAGAAAGAGGTATCACAATTAATACTTCACACGTAGAATATCAAACAGCAAATCGTCACTATGCGCACGTAGATTGTCCAGGTCACGCGGATTACGTAAAGAACATGGTAACAGGTGCTGCACAGATGGATGGAGCAATTTTAGTAGTTGCTGCAACGGATGGGCCAATGCCACAGACGAGAGAGCACATCTTATTAGGACGCCAGGTAGGTATTCCTCGTATGGTTGTTTTCTTAAACAAAGTGGACATGCTTGATGGTGATGAAGAAATGTTAGAATTAGTAGATATGGAAGTAAGAGAATTACTTTCTTTCTATGAGTATGATGGAGACAATGGTCCTATCGTAGCCGGTTCTGCATTAGGTGCTTTGAACGGTGAAAAGCAATGGGTTGATTCTGTATTGGAATTAATGTCTCAAGTTGATGCATGGATTGAAGAGCCTTTAAGAGAGGTTGATAAAGATTTCTTAATGCCAATTGAAGATGTATTCTCAATTACTGGTCGTGGAACTGTAGCTACAGGTCGTATCGAAACTGGGATTGCAAATACAGGAGACGCAGTAGATATCATTGGTATGGGTGCAGAAAAAATGCAGTCTACAATTACTGGTATTGAAATGTTCCGTCAAATCTTAGATAGAGGTGAAGCTGGAGATAATGCAGGTATCTTGTTAAGAGGTATTGCCAAAGAAGATATTAAAAGAGGAATGGTAATCTGTAAGCCAGGTTCTGTAACTCCTCATGCGAAGTTCAAGGCAGAGGTTTATGTTCTTAAGAAAGAAGAAGGTGGTCGTCACACACCATTCCATAACAACTATCGTCCACAGTTCTATGTTAGAACTACAGATGTAACAGGAAACATTAACTTACCTGATGGTGTTGAAATGGTAATGCCAGGAGACAACTTAACAATCACTGTTGATTTAATCCAGCCAATTGCATTAAACTTAGGTTTACGTTTTGCAATCCGTGAAGGAGGAAGAACAGTAGGTGCAGGTCAGGTTACTGAGATTTTAGACTAAACAACGTTTCGTTTAATACAATCAAACATACAGGGTGTCCCGATTTTATCGGGATGCCTTTTATAAGTAAAAAAATATAGAGACGGGCGTAGTTCAGCGGTAGAGCACTGGTCTCCAAAACCAGCTGTCGGGAGTTCGAATCTCTCCGCCCGTGCAAAATAAAAAAACATATAACCAATGAAGTTTATTCAATACATCAAAGATTCATTTGACGAATTAAACAACCATATGACTTGGATCTCTAAAGAGGACGCCCAAAAATCGACAACAACCGTTGCCGTTTTTACAATTTTGTTCGCTTTAGCAGTTGCAGGCATCGATTATGTTTTTCAAACCGGATTAGATATTTTCTTTACAACGTTTAAATCCAATTAACTATGGCATCTGATTCAGTAATGAAATGGTATGTTGTAAGAGCCATTGGAGGACAGGAGAATAAAGTTCAGTCTTATATAGAGACTGAAATTAGTCGTTTAGGGCTTTCAGATTTTGTAAGTCAAGTAATTGTTCCTAAAGAGAAAGTTGTTCAAATAAAAGACGGTAAAAAAATCCACAAGGAAAAAGTTTATTTCCCAGGATATATTATGGTAGAAGCAAATCTATCTGGTGAAGTTCCTCACGTGATCAAATCCATAACAGGTGTTATTGGATTTCTAGGAGAAACCAAAGGTGGAGAGCCGGTACCTATGCGTAAATCAGAAGTAAATCGAATGTTAGGAAAAGTAGACGAATTGTCCGTTCAGGATGAAAATGTTGCCATTCCTTTCGATATTGGTGAAACGGTAAAAGTTGTTGATGGACCTTTTAATGGTTTTGATGGAACGATCGAAAAAGTAAATGAAGAAAAGCGTAAGCTTGAGGTAATGGTAAAGATTTTCGGAAGAAAAACACCATTGGAGTTGAGTTATATGCAAGTAGAAAAGATATAATTGTTACCAAATATATAAAGACCGATTTGTTTTTGGGCTTCCAACTTTAAACAAATCATTAAACATTTTAAAATGGCAAAAGAAGTTAGTAAAGTAGTTAAGTTACAAGTAAGGGGAGGCGCAGCGAATCCATCGCCGCCGGTTGGACCCGCTTTAGGAGCTGCTGGTGTTAACATAATGGAGTTTTGTAAACAGTTCAATGCAAGAACGCAAGACAAGCAAGGTAAAGTTTTACCAGTTGCGATTACTGTTTATAAAGATAAATCTTTCGATTTTATCGTAAAAACTCCACCTGCAGCAGTTCAGTTACTAGAAGCGGCCAAAATTAAAAAAGGTTCAGGAGAACCAAACAGAAAGAAAGTAGCATCTGTTACTTGGGATCAAATTCAAGCAATTGCAGAAGACAAAATGGTAGATTTAAATGCCTTTGAAGTTTCTTCAGCTATGCTAATGATTGCAGGTACAGCTCGTTCTATGGGTTTAACCGTTAAAGGTAATGCACCAGTATAAACTTTATAAAAATTAGTAAAATGGCAAGATTAACAAAAAAGCAAAAAGCTGCATACGCAAAAGTAGACGCGAATACGTCATACGATTTAAAAGCGGCTTCAGCATTAATCAAAGATATTACTACTGTAAAGTTTGATGCATCAGTAGATTTAGCGATTAAATTAGGAGTAGACCCTCGTAAAGCCAATCAAATGGTAAGAGGTGTCGTTACTTTACCACACGGAACTGGTAAAGATGTAAAAGTATTAGCTTTGGTAACACCAGACAAAGAAGCAGAAGCTACCGCAGCGGGTGCAGACTACGTTGGTTTGGATGAGTTTTTACAAAAAATCAAAGGAGGTTGGACCGATGTTGATGTAATTATTACCATGCCAAGTGTGATGGGGAAATTAGGGCCTTTAGGAAGAGTTTTAGGACCAAGAGGTTTAATGCCAAACCCAAAAACTGGTACGGTAACCATGGACGTAGCAAAAGCAGTTAAAGATGTAAAAGCGGGTAAAATCGACTTTAAAGTTGACAAGACTGGTATTGTACATGCTGCTATTGGTAAAGTTTCTTTTGATGCAAGTCAGATTGCAGAAAATGCAAATGAGTTAATTCAAACAATTAACAAATTGAAACCTACCACTGCAAAGGGAACCTATATTAAAAGTGTTTTCATGTCTAGCACTATGAGTCCAAGTGTTCAACTTGATGTAAAATCTGCTTAATAGCAGTTAAAACCTATAATTATGACTAGAGAGGAAAAATCACAAGTAATTCAAGATTTAACAGCAGAGTTAGCGGATACAAGTACTATTTATTTAGCAGATATTTCAGGATTAGATGCCACAACAACATCTAATTTACGTAGAGCATGTTTTAAAGCCAATGTTCAATTATCTGTTGTAAAAAACACCCTACTTGCAAAAGCAATGGAAGCCTCTGATAAAGATTTCGGAGACTTAACATCTGTTTTAAAAGGAAATACATCGATGTTAGTTGCTGATGCTGCAAATGCACCCGCAAAACTAATCAAAGAGTTTAGAAAAAAATCGGATAAGCCTTTCTTGAAAGGTGCTTACGCAGAAGAGTCTGTTTATATTGGCGATGATCAATTAGACGCTCTTGTAAACATCAAATCAAGAGAAGAACTTATTGGAGATATTATAACATTATTACAATCGCCTGCTAAGAATGTTATTTCAGCATTACAATCGGGTGGAAACAAGCTTTCAGGTATTTTAACAACCTTATCTGAAAAATAAGTACGCGCACAAATAAACTATTATATAACAAATTTCAAAAACAATTAAAATGGCAGAATTAAAAGATTTCGCAGAGCAATTAGTTAACTTAACAGTAAAAGAAGTTAATGAATTAGCTACTATTTTAAAAGATGAGTACGGTATCGAACCAGCAGCAGCAGTAGCAGCAGCAGCAGGACCAGCAGCAGCAGGTGAAGCAGCTGAAGAGCAATCTGAATACGATGTAATCTTAAAAGCAGCAGGTGGTTCTAAACTAGCAGTTGTAAAATTAGTTAAAGAATTAACTGGTTTAGGATTGAAAGAAGCGAAAGGTATCGTTGATAGCGCACCAGCAGCAGTAAAAGAAGGTGTATCTAAAGATGAGGCTGAAGGTCTTAAAAAATCTTTAGAAGAAGCTGGAGCTGAGGTAGAGCTTAAGTAAGTTCCTTTCCCGATTTTTTTTTCGGGAAAATCAAATAAAGGTTTAGGTACTAAAAATACACGTTTTTAGTCCTAAACCATTTTGTGTATATATTCGTTTTTTATTTTAATTAAAAATATATTCTCTTTTGGCAACGAAAAACACCACTGAAAGAATCAACTTCTCAACATCGAAATTAGGTACAGATTATCCAGATTTTTTGGATATTCAGGTAAAGTCATTTCAAGACTTTTTCCAGTTACAAACTAAAGCAGAAGAAAGAGGAGAAGAAGGTTTGTACAAAACCTTCATGGATAATTTCCCAATTACAGATACTAGAAATCAATTTGTATTAGAATTTTTAGATTATTTTGTAGACCCCCCAAGATATAGTATTCAAGAATGTATAGAAAGAGGTTTAACACATAGTGTTCCTTTAAAAGCTCGTTTAAAGCTTTTCTGTACAGACCCTGAGCACGAAGATTTCGAAACGATTGTTCAAGATGTTTATTTAGGGACTATTCCTTACATGACCAACTCGGGTACTTTCGTAATCAATGGTGCAGAGCGTGTTGTTGTATCACAATTGCATCGATCTCCAGGGGTATTTTTTGGACAATCTTTCCATGCAAACGGGACAAAATTATATTCTGCAAGAGTAATTCCTTTCAAAGGTTCTTGGATTGAATTTGCAACTGATATCAATCAAGTGATGTACGCTTATATTGATAGAAAGAAAAAATTACCAGTAACCACTTTATTCAGAGCTATTGGTTTTGAAAGAGATAAAGATATTTTAGAGATTTTTAATTTAGCTGAAGAAGTGAAAGTTTCCAAAGCTGGACTTAAAAAAGTACTAGGACGTAAGTTGGCAGCCCGAGTTTTAAAAACTTGGCATGAAGATTTCGTTGATGAAGATACCGGAGAAGTTGTATCCATTGAAAGAAACGAAATTATTTTGGACAGAGATACGGTTCTAGAAAAAGAACATATTGAAGAAATAATTGAAGCGGGTGCCAAAACAGTCTTGTTGCACAAACAAGATAATTTGCACGCAGATTATTCAATTATTCACAACACATTACAAAAAGATCCTACAAATTCTGAAAAAGAAGCTGTAGAACACATTTATAGACAATTACGTAATGCTGAACCGCCAGATGAAGAAACGGCAAGAGGTATTATAGACAAATTATTCTTTTCGGAACAACGTTACAATCTTGGTGAAGTTGGTCGTTTTAGAATGAATATTAAGTTAGGTTTAGACGAACCCATCACTCATAAAGTTTTAACAAAACTTGATATCATTACCATTATCAAGTATTTGATTGAATTGATTAATTCGAAAGCTGAAGTTGATGATATTGATCACTTATCAAACCGTCGTGTAAGAACCGTTGGAGAACAATTGGCACAACAATTTGGTGTTGGTTTGGCGCGTATGGCTAGAACCATCCGTGAGCGTATGAATGTACGTGACAATGAGGTTTTTACTCCGATTGATTTAATTAATGCGAAGACACTTTCTTCGGTCATTAATTCATTCTTTGGAACCAACCAGTTGTCTCAATTCATGGACCAAACAAATCCATTGGCAGAAATTACGCACAAGCGTCGTTTGTCTGCACTTGGACCTGGTGGTTTATCGAGAGAAAGAGCTGGTTTTGAGGTACGTGACGTTCACTATACCCACTACGGTCGTCTTTGTCCAATTGAAACTCCAGAGGGACCAAACATTGGTTTGATTTCTTCCCTTTCAGTTTTTGCAAAAGTGAACAATTTAGGATTTATAGAAACGCCTTATATTAAGGTAGACAAAGGAAGTCTAGATTTAGAACACAAGCATATTTATTTAAGTGCAGAAGAGGAAGAAGGCATGAAGTTTGCCCAATCTAATACTGAGGTAGACGCAAAAGGTTTTTTACAAGGAGATCGTGTTATTTCTCGAGAAGGAGGAGATTTCCCAGTAGTTTCACCAAGTGAATTAGACTATATGGACGTGGCACCCAACCAAATTGCCTCGATTTCAGCATCTTTAATTCCGTTCCTAGAACATGATGATGCCAACCGTGCATTGATGGGATCGAACATGATGCGTCAAGCAGTTCCATTATTACGTCCACAAGCACCCATTGTTGGTACAGGTTTAGAAAGAAGAGTTGCCAAAGACTCTAGAATCTTAATCAATGCAGAAGGAAGCGGTGTAGTAGAATATGTAGATGCAAACGTAATTAAAATTAAGTATGATAGAACCGATGAGGAAAAACTGGTTAGTTTTGAATCTGATGAGAAGTCTTACAACTTAATTAAGTTTAGAAAAACCAATCAAGGAACCAATATCAACCTAAAACCAATTGTACAAAAAGGAGATCGGGTAGAAGAAGGACAGGTTCTTTGTGAAGGATATGCAACACAAAAAGGAGAACTCGCCTTAGGAATCAATATGAAAGTAGCCTTTATGCCTTGGAAAGGGTATAACTTTGAGGATGCGATTGTAATTTCTGAAAGAGTTGTTCGTGAAGACATCTTTACATCCATCCATATTGATGAGTATTCTTTAGACGTAAGAGATACTAAATTAGGAACTGAAGAGTTGACGAATGATATTCCGAACGTTTCAGAAGAAGCTACCAAAGACTTAGACGAAAATGGAATGATTCGTATTGGAGCAGAAGTAAATCCTGGCGATATCCTTATTGGTAAGATTACACCGAAAGGAGAATCAGATCCAACTCCAGAAGAAAAATTACTACGTGCTATTTTTGGTGACAAAGCCGGTGATGTAAAAGATGCATCTTTAAAGGCCTCTCCATCATTAAGAGGTGTAGTGATTGATAAAAAATTATTTAAAAGAGCTGTTAAAGATAAAAACAAACGATTAAGAGACAAAGAGGCAGTTGTTGCTTTAGAGGCTTCTTTTGTTTCTAAATTTGAAACGCTCAAGGATAGTTTAATTGAGAAGTTATTTGGCTTAATCAGTGGAAAAACTTCACAAGGAGTTTTTAACGATTTAGGAGAGGAAGTATTACCAAAAGGTAAGAAATATACCCTTAAAATGTTAAATTCCGTAGATGATTATGTGCATTTAACAGGATCTTGGACAACAGATGATACTTTAAATGCTTTAGTGGGTGAATTGGTTCACAACTATAAAATTAAAGTAAATGATCTACAAGGTAGCTTGCGTCGTCAGAAATTTACAATTTCTGTAGGAGATGAGTTGCCTGCAGGAATCTTAAAATTAGCGAAAGTCTATATTGCCAAAAAACGAAAGTTGAAAGTAGGTGATAAAATGGCGGGACGTCACGGAAACAAAGGTATTGTAGCTCGTATTGTAAGAGCAGAAGACATGCCTTTCTTAGAAGACGGAACACCGGTAGATATCGTTTTAAATCCATTAGGGGTACCTTCTCGTATGAATATTGGTCAAATTTATGAAACGGTCCTTGGTTGGGCTGGTCAAAAATTAGGAACTACTTATGCAACGCCAATTTTTGACGGAGCATCTTTAGAACAAATCAATACCATTACAGACACAGCAGGTGTACCTAGATTTGGACATACCTATTTATATGATGGTGGAACAGGAAAACGTTTCGATCAACCAGCAACGGTTGGAATCATTTATATGATTAAGTTAGGACACATGATTGAAGATAAGATGCACGCACGTTCTATCGGACCTTACTCATTAATTACACAACAACCATTAGGAGGTAAAGCTCAATTTGGAGGTCAGCGTTTTGGAGAGATGGAAGTATGGGCTTTAGAGGCATATGGAGCTTCTAGTATCTTAAGAGAAATCTTAACAGTAAAATCGGATGATGTGATGGGACGCGCCAAAACATACGAAAGTATTGTAAAAGGGGAAGCGATGCCAGAACCAGGTTTACCAGAATCATTTAATGTATTAATGCACGAACTGAAAGGTTTAGGATTAGACGTTAGATTAGAAGAATAGCAACAAATTGATGATAGGAGTTGATGCATATCAGCTTCTATTCATCATATATTAATAAGTCTCATTGAGACCATTTTTACAATTTTAATTCGAATCCATTACCATGGCAAGAAAACACGAGAAGTACACTGTAAAAAAGTTTAATAATATCTCCATTGGTTTGTCCTCACCAGAGTCTATTTTAGAGATCTCCAAAGGTGAAGTTTTAAAACCAGAAACAATCAATTACCGCACCCACAAACCAGAGAGAGACGGTTTGTTTTGTGAGCGTATTTTTGGTCCTGTAAAGGATTATGAATGTGCTTGTGGAAAATACAAAAGAATCCGTTATAAAGGAATCGTTTGTGACCGATGTGGTGTAGAAGTTACCGAAAAGAAAGTTCGTAGAGATCGCGTAGGTCACATTAACTTGGTAGTGCCCGTAGCACACATTTGGTATTTTAGATCATTGCCTAACAAAATGGGATACCTTTTAGGGTTACCATCTAAGAAGTTAGACATGATTATCTATTACGAAAGATATGTCGTTATACAACCCGGTATTGCAAAAAATGCGGAAGGAGCATCTTTACAAAAAATGGACTTCTTAACAGAAGAAGAATATTTAGATATTTTAGAAGAAATTCCAGCAGAAAACCAATATTTAGAAGACGCAGACCCTAACAAGTTTATCGCAAAAATGGGCGCTGAATGTTTAATTGACTTACTGGCACGTATCGATTTAGAAGCCTTGTCTTTTGAATTAAGACACAAAGCCAATACAGAAACTTCTAAACAAAGAAAAACAGAAGCGCTCAAGCGTTTAAATGTTGTTGAAGCCTTTAAAGACTCACAAAAAAATAGAGAAAACAATCCAGAGTGGATGATTATGAAGGTAGTTCCGGTAATACCACCAGAATTACGACCATTAGTTCCTCTAGATGGAGGACGTTTTGCAACGTCAGATTTAAATGATTTATACCGAAGAGTTATTATTAGAAACAATCGTTTAAAACGATTGGTTGAGATAAAAGCGCCGGAGGTTATTTTACGTAATGAGAAGCGTATGTTACAAGAATCTGTAGATTCTTTGTTTGACAATACACGTAAATCATCTGCCGTAAAAACAGAATCTAACAGACCACTAAAGTCTTTATCAGATTCATTGAAAGGAAAACAAGGACGTTTCCGTCAAAATTTACTTGGAAAGCGTGTTGATTATTCTGCACGTTCTGTAATTGTTGTTGGACCGGAATTAAGATTGTCAGAATGTGGTATTCCTAAGGACATGGCCGCCGAACTTTACAAACCTTTTGTAATCCGTAAGTTGATTGAAAGAGGAATTGTGAAAACTGTAAAATCTGCCAAAAAAATTATAGACAGAAAAGAACCAGTTGTTTGGGATATTTTAGAAAACGTAATCAAAGGACACCCTGTTTTATTAAACAGAGCCCCTACTTTACACAGACTAGGGATCCAAGCTTTTCAACCCAAATTAATTGAAGGAAAAGCAATCCAATTGCACCCATTAGCATGTTCTGCATTTAATGCAGATTTTGATGGAGATCAAATGGCGGTGCATTTACCATTAGGGCCAGAAGCGATCTTAGAAGCGCAAATATTAATGTTAGCGTCTCACAATATCCTAAATCCAGCCAATGGTGCACCCGTTACGGTACCTTCTCAGGATATGGTACTTGGTTTGTACTACATGACAAAAGAAAGAATTTCTACTCCAGAAGTACCTATTAAAGGAGAAGGCTTAACGTTCTATTCACCAGAAGAAGTAACGATCGCCTTTAACGAAGAAAAGGTAGACTTAAATGCTGGTATTAAAGTAAGAACTCAAGATGTTGATGAAAACGGCGCACAAGTAACTAAAATTATAGCAACTACGGTTGGTAGAGTTTTATTTAATGAAGTAGTTCCTCCAGCTGCTGGATATATCAATGAAGTATTGACTAAGAAAAACTTAAGAGGAATTATCGGTGGTGTTTTAAAAGCGACTGACATCCCTACAACGGGTAATTTCTTAGACGAGATAAAAAACATGGGATATAAATTTGCCTTCCAAGGTGGATTGTCATTCAGTTTAGGAGATATTATTATTCCAAAAGAAAAAATAGGAATGATTGCTGAAGCGAATTCAGAAGTGGATGTAATTATCTCGAACTATAACATGGGAATGTTAACTCAAAAAGAGCGTTATAATCAGGTAATTGATATTTGGGGTAGAACCAATAACGATCTAACGGAGCTGTCTATGAAACGTTTGCGTGAAGATCAACAAGGATTCAACTCGGTATACATGATGCTTGATTCTGGAGCCCGTGGATCTAAAGAACAGATTCGTCAGTTAACCGGTATGCGTGGATTAATGGCAAAGCCTAAAAAATCGACTGCAGGTGGTGGTGAAATTATTGAAAATCCAATTCTTTCCAACTTTAAGGAAGGATTATCGATTCATGAATACTTTATATCTACACACGGTGCTCGTAAAGGATTGGCAGATACCGCTTTAAAAACAGCAGATGCGGGTTACTTAACACGTCGATTGGTAGATGTTTCACAGGATGTAATTGTAAACGAAGAAGACTGTGGTACACTAAGAGGATTGGAAGTAATGCCTTTAAAGAAAAATGATGAGATTGTAGAATCTTTATCGGACAGAATTGAAGGACGTGTTTCTTTACAAGATGTATTTGCACCGAACTCAGAAGATGAATTATTGGTTGCAGCAGGAGAATCGATCACTATTAAAATAGCTGATGCAATTCAAGCAGCAGGTATAGATAGAGTTGAAGTTAGATCTGCATTAACCTGTGAATCTCCAAAGGGAATTTGTGCAAAATGTTACGGACAGAGCTTATCTACCCGTAGTAAAGTACAAATTGGAGAAGCAGTGGGAGTTATTGCAGCACAATCTATTGGAGAACCAGGAACGCAATTAACATTGCGAACATTCCACGTAGGTGGGGTTGCCGGAAATATTTCAGAAGACAACAAGTTGACAGCAAAATTTGATGGAAAAGTTACCATTGAAGATTTACGAACTGTTAATGGAAAAGATAATGACGGTAATGAAGTAGAGATTGTAATTTCGAGAACAGCAGAAATTAAAGTGACTGATAAGAAGACTGGAATTACATTAAGTACAAACATTATTCCTTATGGTTCTTACATCTTCGATAAAAATAGAAAAACAATCAAAAAAGGAGATGTCATTTGTCAATGGGATCCATTTAATGGAGTTATTGTTTCAGAATTTGAAGGAAAAGTTAAGTTTGACAATTTAGAACAAGGTGTTAATTACACGGTTGAAATTGACGAACAAACCGGTTTCCAAGAGAAAGTAATGACAGACTCTAAGAACAAGAAAATTATCGCTTCTTTAATCATTGAAGATAAAGACGGTAATGCATTGCGTTCCTACAGTTTACCAGTAGGTGCCCACTTAATGGTAAGTGATGGAGATAAAGTTGCTGCCGGTCACACGTTGGTAAAAATACCTCGTAAGTCTGGTAAAGCAGGTGATATTACTGGAGGTTTACCACGAGTAACCGAATTGTTTGAAGCACGTAACCCATCCAACCCTTCTGTAGTATCAGAAATTGATGGTGTGGTTTCTTTTGGTAAAATTAAGCGTGGTAACCGAGAAATTATCGTTGAATCCAAAACAGGAGATATTAAAAAGTACCTTGTAAAATTATCCAACCAAATTTTAGTTCAAGAAAACGATTTTATCAAAGCAGGTATGCCATTATCCGACGGAGCAACCACTCCTTCAGATATTTTAAGAATTAAAGGGCCTTCTGCAGTACAAGAATACTTGGTAAATGAAATACAAGAGGTGTATCGTTTGCAAGGTGTGAAAATTAATGACAAGCATTTCGAAGTTGTCGTACGTCAAATGATGCGTAAAGTGAAGATTATAGATTCTGGAGATACACTATTCTTAGAGAATCAATTGATTCATAAAATTGACTTTATCAAAGACAATGACGCTATTTACGGAATGAAAGTTGTTGAAAGTGCTGGAGATTCAGAGAACTTAGTAGCGGGTCAAATCATTACTGCACGTCAATTAAGAGATGAAAATTCTTTATTAAGGAGAAATGATCTCAACTTGGTAGCAGCAAGAGATGCAAGACCAGCAACTGCAGAGCAGGTGTTACAAGGTATTACCAGAGCTTCTTTACAAACCAAATCATTTATATCTGCGGCTTCCTTCCAGGAAACAACCAAAGTGTTAAACGAAGCAGCTGTAAACGGTAAAGTAGATACTCTAGAAGGCTTGAAAGAGAATGTAATTGTTGGTAAGCGAATACCAGCAGGAACAGGTATGAGAAAATACGATCATATTTTGGTAGGTCCAAAAGATGAAATCGAAGAAAGCTTCTAGTATTTCTCTTTACAGCCTATAAATTTTAAAAGTTGAATTGTTTATTGTAATTTATTACAGGACGCAATTCAACTTTTTTTTATACATTTAATAGCAAATTAATACCCCCATTTGGGAAAACAACATATGGAAGAAAATAAAAATAAAGACGGACAGTTAAATATTGAATTGGATCAAGAGATTGCCGAAGGAACCTATTCAAACTTGGCAATTATCAATCACTCGATGTCAGAGTTTATTGTAGATTTTATCAATATTATGCCTGGAGTTCCCAAAGCAAAAGTGAAGTCAAGAATTATTTTAACACCCCAGCACGCCAAAAGATTAACAAAAGCATTGGCAGACAATGTGAGAAAGTTTGAAAGTGCTCATGGTGAAATAAAAGATGCAGAACAGCCTCCAATTCCCATGAATTTTGGCCCCACAGGACAAGCATAGTCTGCTGAGATACAACAAGTAAAATATCCCAAATGGTTCGCATTATTTAGGGTCTTTATTGTTTGGGCTACTTCCATTTTCGTCATTTCAAAAATTGATTAAGAAATTACCGTACTCAATTTAAACATTGGCAAGTACATGGCAATTAAGATCACCGCAACAATAGCGCCTAGGATCAAAATTATAATGGGCTCGATAATGGCAGCAATCATTTTCGATTTGTATTCAATTTCTTCAGGACAAAGCTGGGTGTTGGTGATGAAGGGTTTATTCCTGAATACTATCAATTAAAATGCGTAGTAGGTCAATGGCGGCTTGAGCTATTTTTGTGCCAGGGCCAAAAATACCCACAGCCTCTGTATCAAATAAAAATTGATAATCTTGTGGCGGAATCACGCCCCCTACAATTACCATAATATCCGCTCTACCATAAGCCTTTAAAGCTGCAATCACTTGCGGGACCAAGGTTTTGTGTCCTGCGGCCAACGAAGAAATTCCTAAAATATGCACATCATTTTCAACGGCTTGTCTGGCAGCCTCTTGCGGAGTTTGAAACAACGGACCAATGTCTACATCAAAGCCCAAATCGGCATAGCCAGAAGCCACCACTTTGGCACCTCTATCATGTCCATCTTGTCCTAGTTTTGCGATCATGATTCTTGGACGCCTGCCCTCCAATTGGGCAAATTGATTTGCTAGTAATGCTGCTTCTTTAAACAAGGGATCTTCTTTTATTTCTTTACTATACACGCCAGAGATGGTTTTATGAACCGCTTTGTGACGGCCAAAAACATCTTCCAACGCCTTGGAAATTTCGCCCAAAGTAGCTCGGTTTTCTGCTGCTACTACTGCCAATTCCAACAAGTTTTCGGTACCTGCTTTCGCTGCCTTCGTTAAATGTAATAAAGATTTTTGAACTGCTGCTGTATTTCGTGTCTTTTTTAAAACTTCCAATCTTCTTAGTTGCGCCGTCCGAACGGCCGCATTGTCTACCTCCAAAATGTGCAACGGATCTTCCTGCTTCAAAGGATATTTGTTGACGCCCACAATCACATCCGTTCCGCTGTCAATTCTTGCTTGCTTTTTTGCAGCAGCCTCCTCAATCCGCATTTTTGGAATGCCCTTTTCAATGGCATTGGTCATGCCTCCCAAAGCCTCCACCTCTTCAATTAACTGCCACGCATTGTGAGCAATTTCTTCTGTCAGTTGCTCCATGCGGTAACTCCCTGCCCAGGGATCTACTGTTTTGGTAACGGCGGTTTCTTCTTGTAAATAAATTTGTGTGTTTCTGGCAATTCTAGCAGAGAACTCCGTGGGCAACGCAATGGCTTCATCCAAGGCATTGGTATGCAAACTTTGGGTACCCCCAAAAACGGCCGCCATGGCTTCAATAGCCGTTCTGGAAACATTGTTAAACGGATCTTGGGCTGTTAAGCTCCAACCACTGGTTTGGCAATGCGTTCTCAAGGCAAAAGATTTCTGATTTTTTGGGTTGAATTTTTTGACGATTTTGGCCCACAACATTCTACCCGCTCTCAACTTGGCAATTTCTTTAAAATGGTCCATGCCAATGGCCCAAAAGAAAGACAATCTGGGAGCAAAAGCATCTATGTCCATACCTGCTTCTATCCCTTTTCGAAGGTATTCCAACCCATCCGCTAAGGTATAAGCAAGTTCTATTTCTTGGGTAGCACCCGCTTCTTGCATGTGGTAGCCAGAAATGGAAATTGAATTGTATTTCGGCATTTTTTTGCTGGTATATTTAAAAATATCAGCAATAATTTTCATCGAAGGTGTAGGAGGGTAGATGTAGGTGTTTCGCACCATAAACTCCTTTAAAATATCATTTTGAATGGTGCCTGAAAGTTGGTCCAAGGCAACCCCTTGTTCCTGTGCTGCCACTATGTAAAAGGCTAAAATTGGCAGTACAGCGCCGTTCATGGTCATGGAAACCGACATCTTATCCAACGGAATTTGGTCAAACAAAAGCTTCATATCTTCCACAGAATCAATGGCAACTCCAGCTTTACCAACATCACCTTGTACCCGCTCATGATCCGAATCATACCCGCGGTGTGTGGCCAAATCAAAGGCTACTGAGAGCCCTTTTTGACCCGCTTCTAGGTTCCTACGATAAAAAGCATTGCTTTCTTCGGCAGTAGAAAAACCTGCATATTGTCGAATTGTCCATGGCTTTTTGACGTACATGGTGCTGTAGGGACCACGCAAGTTGGGCGCAGATCCAGCGATAAAATGTTCATGTAAAAAACGCGCCTCCTCATTGTTTGCGTAGGCTAATTTTAGATGTTGAAGATTTTTTCTAGCCATTGGAAGTTTTTATTTGTTGCTTTTGAAGCAATTTTTTCTCAATTTCTAAGCGTTCTTTTTCGTAGGTTTCCGACAAACGATTTCTTGTAATTGGAATCAATAACGTTTTTATGTTTCGCTTTTTTACAAAGGGATACAACTCAATATCAGCAAGCATTTTATTGCTTGCATTTGCATGTAAATTGCTGCCCAAAAGGCGCAGCTCTTGTGCGTCAAACTTGGCCTGTTCTTTTCGAGCCTTTTCGCTTATTTTTTGTTGAATAACGCCGTCTTTTAACAATTTTAAAAAACCGCCTTTCTTTTCCAATTGTTGAAACAATGTCAATCCTTTTGCTGCCAATTGATTGCTCACCGCTTCAATATAATAGCTACCTTCTGCAAAGTACTGCCCTTGGTTAAAACCGGCTTCCTCTTTTAAAATAAGCAATTGATTTCTTGCAATGCGTTCTCCAAACTCATTGGATTTGTGGTACACCGCATCATAAGAAACGTTGGCTATGGTAGAAGCGCCTCCCAAAATAGCACTCATACATTCTGAGGTGGTTCGGAGCATATTGACATTGTAATCAAAAATGGTTTTATTACGCATACTAGGTTGCACAAAGATTTCAACTTGACTGTCTGCTTGATTGTATTCTTTGAAAAGCGTTTTTACGAGCATCCGAAAGGCTCTTAACTTGGCAATTTCAAAAAAATAATTTCCACGTACAGAAAAAATAAAATGAATATTTTTTATTGCAGATTCCCCTAAGTTTTCTAGGTACTCATTGGTGTGCGATAGGGCATAGGCCAGTTGTTGAACACAGCCTGCACCTGCATTTTCATACAGAGAAACATCTACGCAAATGGCTTGTGCTGTTGTTTTTGTTATGCGAGTAAGGCTGCTAAAATCGGTCTTTAAATTGGTGTACCAATTGCCACTTTCTGCTAAGTTTCCAAGAATGTCTATTTGAAAAAAAGGAGTTGCTGCCGCAGTGTGTTTGGATAAGTTTTCGACAAATCTTTCATCCAAAAAATGAAGTTTGAAAAAAAGTTTGGTGGCCTCAAGGTCGATGTTTTTTAATAAAATGACAGGGTCAAATTTTTTATGTGCAATAAATTGTAGGGCATTTGCCCCTCTTTTTAAAGCGTCTACAGCCAAGGAGTTGGCTATTTTTTCGTCATCAACAAAGACGGATTGACAAACCGAAAAGGAAGATGTTGGCAGATCTATAGGAAGCGCTTTTCGATCTGCTGCTGTGTAAAAAGGCTTAACAACAATGTCTTCTTCAGTTTTCCAGAGAAGTGTGTCGTTGTAGTCCAATCCTTTGAGGTCTACTTGAATTTTTTGTTTCCAAGCAGCTGCAGATTTTGTGTCAAATTCATCAAATAGAAATGGTTTCATTATTTTTTTATCGTATCAAATTCAATTATATAAATGGCCTCATTTTTCTTTTTCATCAAATACTTTTCGCGGGCAAATTTTTCTAAGGCCACCGAGTCTCTTAAACTCTTGATAAGGGCACTGTCTTTTGAAATTTCAGATTTATAAAATTGAATGGTGTTTTTTAAATCATCTATTTCGGCATTGTATTTCCGATGGTTTACATATGAGTTTTCATCAAAGAAAAGCATCCAAATGAGAAAAGGGACCAAAATAAGCACAAAGGTGTTTGTGAGTAACGAGAATACTTTTGAGTTGTTTTTTGCTTTTTTGAAATTCATTGGATCTTATAAACGTTCATTGATGACGGTTCGTACAATATCTATCGCAACCGTGTTGTAGCGATCGTTGGGTATGATAATATCAGCATAGTTTTTAGTCGGTTCAATAAATTGTTGGTGCATGGGTTTTAAGGTGTCTTGGTACCGATTTAAAACTTCATTGATATCTCGCCCACGTTCGGCGATGTCTCTTCGCAATCTTCGAATCAGGCGTTCATCTGTTTCTGCATGCACAAATACTTTAATATCAAAAAGGTTTCGCAATTCTTCACTATTAAAGATTAAGATGCCCTCTACAAGAATTACCTTTCGGGGATGTGTTTTTATAGTGTCGCTCGTTCGGTTATGGGTGACAAAGGAATATACAGGTTGCTCGACAACTTTTCCTTCTTTCAGACTTTTAAGTTGGGCGACCAACAATTCAAAGTCAATGGCTCTTGGATGATCAAAATTGATTTTTGTTCGTTCATCATAAGACAAATCATCGGTAGCCTTGTAATAAGAATCTTGAGATATTACGCAAACTTCGTTGGTGGGAAGCTGGTGTATAATCTGATTGACTACGGTTGTTTTTCCGCTTCCAGTTCCTCCAGCAATTCCAATAATGAGCATATTTTTTGACATTAATTTAACAAATGATATGAAACAAATTTAAATAAAAAATCGTGATTAATTTGCATAAAAAAAGTTCTTTCAAAGGAAAGAACTTTTTGAGCCGATGGAGGGACTCGAACCCACGACCTGCTGATTACAAATCAGCTGCTCTAGCCAGCTGAGCTACATCGGCTTTTAAATTGCGATGGCAAATAAATGTGTTTTTTGGAGAACCACCAAAACATTTCTTTTTTATTTTTTAAAATCTAAAAAATGCAGTTCTAGCTGTTGTTCAATGCTTCTTTGTAGGTCGTCAAACAGCGTTCTCTTGCCATTTTATGGTCTACCATTTGAGTGGGGTAACTAAGCTCCTGAAAATCAGGGACCCACTTTTTGATATAGTTGAGGTCTTTGTCAAATTTCTGAATTTGGGTCGTTGGATTGAAGATTCTGAAATACGGAGCCGCATCTACACCACATCCAGCAACCCATTGCCAGTTTCCAACATTGCTAGATTGCTCATAATCGTGTAACTTTTCTGCAAAATAGGCTTCGCCCCAACGCCAGTCAATTAAAAGATGTTTACACAAAAAACTTCCCACGAGCATGCGCACTCTGTTGTGCATGAATCCTGTTTGATTGAGTTCTCGCATTCCGGCGTCTACCAGTGGGTATCCTGTTGCTCCGGCACACCATTTCTGAAACTCTTCTTCATTGTTTCTCCAAAGAATTCGATCGTATTGAGGTTTGAAACTGTCCTTGGTTGTGTGCGGATAATGCCATAAAATTTGCATGAAAAATTCTCGCCAAATCAATTCCTTTAAAAACACAATATTATTGCTTTTGGAGGCTTTGGCAACCATTTCTCGAACACTAACTGTTCCAAAACGCAAATGTGTTCCCAATCTGGAAGTACTGTCTTTTGCAGGGAAGTTTCGGTTTTCTTCGTAAGCATCTATCAATTCGGGAGAAACCCTGTAGGAAGCTACTTTTATGGATGAGGGTTGAAATCCAATCGCAGCCAGACTTAAGAAGGGTTGTTCGGTCGTTTGCAGTAAACCGTTTAGTTTTTTTTCAGAAGGAAAAAATTGAATGCCGTTGTGATGAAAAGCTTCCAGCCATTTTTTCGAATAGGGGGTGTACACTTTATAGGCAGTACCGTCCTTTTTTACAATCTCATTGCGTTCAAAAATTACTTGATCTTTGTAGGTTTTAAATCCTATGTTTTTTGACGTTAAAAGTGTTTTAATCGCTGCATCTCGCTGCAAGGCATAGGGTTCGTAATCATGATTTGTGAATACTGTTTCGACGCTGTATTTTTCTAACAATTGCTCGAAGATCACAAGTGGTTTTCCATGAAAAACAGCCAAGCTAGTACCCAATTCTCTTAATTGTGTATTGATGTTTGTCAATTCCTGATGCAAAAAACTCACCCGCGCATCATTGTTGGGCAATCGAGACAGAATTGCTTCATCAAAGATAAAGATTGGCAGTACTTTTTTGCCACTATTCAAGGCATGGTACAAGCCACAATTATCCTGCAAACGCAAATCTCTCCGAAACCAAAAAAGGTGTATCTGTTCTTTCATTATGTATAGCTTCCAAAAAGTTCAATCAACTTGTTTTGACGGTAAGAAAATATTTCTTCCAATTTTGGTTTCACCAAGATAGGGTGAACCAGTTGCCCCAAAATTCCTAGCGGAACTTTGTAGTCTATGATGTCTTCCATTTCTACGCCCCCTTCCACTTCTTTAATAAAGTGTTTGTGATGCCAAAGCGCATATGGGCCGTACATTTGCACGTCTACAAAATATTTTTTTTCTTCGATATGTGTGATTTCTGAAACCCATTTGGCTTTAATGCCCAGCAATGGGGTTACCGTATATTGTATAATTTGCCCTGTGTACAACGGTCTATCCACTACAGATACCATCTGAAAGTTCATGGAATCTGGTGTAATGGTTTTTAAGTTTTTTGGATTGGATAAAAAATTCCAAGCTTGGTCCAAAGTAATTGGGAGCTTTAGCTTTTTGTGAAGGGTGTAAATTTTCATTTAATTATGAATTAAAATATATAAATTTAATGAAGTGGCGATGCAAAGCCAGATCATGTAGGGGAGTAATAAGTACCTGATTTTTTTCTTTTTTTTGCTTCCCTCAAAAAAGAAATAAAAGATGACAGCTGTTAATAGTACGATGACAATAAGTGCGAGGAGTACCAGGTGTTGATTGAAAAAAATGAAATTCCAACTGACATTTAGAAGCACCTGAAGTCCATAAAAAATGCGAGTTCTTACTGTGTTTTCACGCTGGAAAAGGATTCCTAAATACACAGAGAATAAGATCATTATTGTGGTCCATGCAATGCCAAATACAATTCCTGGAGGGGTCCAAGGTGCTTGATTGAGGGTTGTGTACCAGCGTGATGTGGGGCCGCCATCCATGAGCCAACTCCCAATGGCGAGTCCGCCAAAATTAATAAGTAAAAAAAGAAATAGCGCCTTGGTAATTTTCATGAAAATTATGCTTTCAGCTGCTCGATCTCCTTTAAAATAGCATCCGCTTCCAAATATTTTTGATCGCTGTCGCTTCGGTTAATGGATTGAAGTTTAAAGGCTTCTTCCATGACTTTCTTGTATTTTTCTTGCAGCTTTTCTACTGCTGTTTTCTTTTTGAAGATGCCGAACATATTTTAATACCTTAAATGTTTTGTTATTTTTGCGCTAAATGGTTTGGTAATGGAAAAGAAATAATCGATTAATTTTCCTTCTGGATCGATTAAGTATTTTTGAAAATTCCATTTGACAGATGAGCTTTTCTTTCCGTTCAAACTCCGCAAGGTTAACCATGCATAGAGTGGATGTTGCGCTTCACCTTTTACATCAATTTTTTCTGTCATAAGAAAAGAAACACCATAGTTTGCTTGACAAAAATTCTGTATTTCATCTGCATTTCCAGGTTCTTGTTTCCCAAATTGATTGCAAGGAACGCCTATCACAATGAGGTTGTTTTTATAGGTGTTGCTTAGTTTTTCTAAACTTTTATACTGTGGTGTAAAGCCACACTTGGAGGCAACATTTACGAAAAGTAAGTGTTTCCCTTTAAACTCAGATAAATCAATTGCTTTTCCTTGCAAATCTTTTATCTCAATGTCATACAATGCTGTTCTTGCCATGCTGCTTATATTTTGAAACTTACAATACCACAGTCCATCTGAAAAATTTGACCCGATATGGAGCTTGCGCTGTCTGATGTTAAAAAGGCAGCCATGTCTGCTACTTCTGTTGGATTTAAGAATTTTTTTAGAGGATGACGTTCTGTAATGCTATCAATCATTCTTTCGTTTCTTAATAATTTTGAGGCCAAGTCCGTGTCCGTAACCGTTGGGGCTATGGCATTGACTCGTATGGTAGGTGCCAATTCTGCACCCAAAGACTTTACCAAGCCTTCAACGCCTGATTTTGCGGCGGCAACACTTGCATGAAAGGGCATTCCTAATTTTGATGCAACGGTACTAAATAAAAGTATGGATGGGGTAGTCCCCCTTTTTAGTAAAGGAAGGTAGTGTTGAATTGCTTTGACAGCTCCGACAACATTGATTTCGAAATCTGCTCTGAAATCTTCCAGTTTGAGGCGTGAAATGGGTTTTAAATTGATGCTCCCAGGACAGTATATTAACGCATCTACAGCATCTAGCTGTGGCAATTCATCGGTAAGAATGTCGCAATTGTAATGGGTTAAATTTTCATGCGCTAGCGAAGGGGGAGTTCGGCTAAGGTTGATGATGTTGTTTTTTTCTATTAAAGAAGCGACGATCGCTTTTCCAATTCCTTTACTTCCGCCAATCACTAAAATTTTTTTCATAATCTGTCTAAGGTCTTCCTTTCAAACGCTTTTCAATTTTTTGTTTTACAACTGTCAAGCGTTTCATGTAATCCATTATTTGTGGATCTTTATCTATTTTATACACTTCATTGAGCTCTAGTATTAAGGCTTTTACCTCTCTAGATGCTACAATTCGATCACTTGTTGTTTTAAATGAGAATTTTCTAGTTTCAAACTCTACTGCTTTTTCTGCTAATGTCATTATATTTTTTTTCGATTTTAATGTATTTTTCGAATATAAATATAAAAGTTAGAAAAGCAATATAAAACTGAGTTTTTATGCAGTTAAAGGCTTTCCCTTTAAACGTTTTTCAATTCGCTGCTTTATTGCGGTAAGCCGTTTCATGATGTCCATGATTTTTGGATCTCTGCTTTTTTTGAAAATTTCATTCAAACTTAAGATTAAACTTTTCGCCTCTCGAGCAGCCATAATTCGATCACTCGTTGTTGGGAATCGCATCTTTCTTTTTTCGTATTCTAACGCTTTTTCAATTAGTTCCATAATTTAATATTTAAAAGGTTATGAATGCAAGCACATTGCACTTCTTAAATTTACTATCGATATACAATCTTGTTGAGGAACTAATTTTTTTAGTCCTCCTTTTTATTTCTTCAGTTGATTTTCAATAATGGATTTATCTTTTTGAAATGCCATTGTTGGAAATCGATCGCTGTCTGGTACATTTAAATCTTCCCTTTTCGAAAGTTCTCAACTTCTCATGCTTGGTTTTTCTTCCCTGCACTCTCTCCCTCCAAAGTTTAAAACTCTTCAACTTCATTTGCTTCCGCATTAAGTTGATCACTTCTTGCTCTTTTAAGCCAAATTGGTATTCGATGGCTTCAAAAGTAGTTCTGTCTTCCCAAGCCATTTCTATTACTCTGTCTATGGCAATATCTTCCAGTTTTATCATTCGTAAAAAGCGTAATTTTTATCGTTCTCGATTTTTAAATTCGTTAGTTTTTCTATAAATGATTTGTTCTCTTTTAGCAATTTATTATTTGCAAATTTCACAAAATTTCCTTGTGCATAGATACTATATCCGTTTGTTTTGTAGGTGTGGAGTTGGTAATATGGAATTGCCCAACTATACACTTCCAAGCCTTTATTGATGTGTACCAAAATCCCTTTGTCGCGCAGCTCAATATTTGCGTAATTTATATCTGAAACGGTATTCATCAGTTTCTGAAACCCTTCACTTACACTCGATATCATCATTCTCTTAGATCCAACACCTCTTCGTCGAATGGCTTCAAAGAAAGAATACGAAGGACCTATGAGATCATTGATCATCCGTGTTGTTTCTTTATTGTTGTAGCTTGTGTTTGCAATCATAGTGCTAAATTCTTTTCAAAGATACAAAAATGTTTAACATTTTTAAATAATGATTAAACAAAAAAATATCAAAATTCAGTCCATCAGATCTGCGAATAGGGTCAATCGCTTTTGAGTAGTCTATTTCGGTTGGTAATCGTATGTTTTTTGAGGATTCTAAAACTTTCGGATCGTACTTGTGGATTCTTTTTTAAATTCCAGAGAATCTCACTTGCTTTTTTTCTATTTTCTTTAATATCAACAATCGGATGCGGATAATCAACGCCCAATTCAAAATTATTAAATTGCATGTCCAGAGGCGTCATTAAGTAGGGTTCATGGATAAAATTAATGGGTAAATTTGCCAATTCTGGACACCACTTTTTTATAAATATAGCATTGGCATCATGCTCGAGACTGTTTTTTACGGGACTGTAAATTCGCAAATTATTAATGCCCGTCTCACCAGCTTGCATCTGTATTTGCGGAAAATGAATTCCAGGTTCAAAGTCCAAAAACATTTTAGACAAATGCGATGTTGCTTCTTGCCATGGTTGCCAGAGAATGTGTGTAAAGAAAGAAACTAGCATGGCACGCATTCTAAAATTTAAAAAGCCAGTTTCATTCAAACAACGCATGCTTGCGTCTACCAGTGGAAATCCTGTTTTTCCTTCTTCCCAAGCTGTTTTGTAGGATGTAGAGATGCTTTTTTTAAGTTTGTGGTACCCTTTGTTAATACTGGATTCTTCCATGGTGTGCTCCATTTCAAATTTCTGAATAAAATGCGCTTGCCATCGTAATCTTGAGATAAAAGCACCCAAATGTCTATCGTCTTTTTTTTCAGATTTTAACTGTGTCGCTTTTTGAAATACTTCTCTTATAGATACATTTCCCCAGGCAATATAGGGAGACAATCTACTTGAACTCGTTCTTGATTTTTCGGGTTTAGAAATATTAAATAGATAGGATTTGTGTCTTTCTTCAAAGAAAGAATTTGCATATTTCCATGCAGTGGTAGTCCCCCCTTTTTGAAAGATTTTCGAATTTTCTGTTTTTAAGTCAGCAGGGTTAAAAACGGTTGATACTTCTTTTATTTCTGCAATCGTTAGTAGTTGATTTTCTTTCGGATCAAAATAAAATTTTTGATCCTGCATGTATCGATTCCAGTTTTCAAACCAATCTTCTCTATTTAACAAGCCTCTTAAGACCCCATTGTTAGTGCTTTCAATCCACTCAATTGAGTTGTTATTGCAATAGCGTTTGAAATATTTGTCTCTATTGTAGGTGATTAAAAGGCCGGTTTCTTGATGTGAATACACATGGTCTATTTGAAAAAAAATTTGCAATTGGTTGAAAAACGAAATTACTTCAGAATTTACCGCTAACACCTGTGAGTTGTGTTTTTTTAATCGGTCGTTTATATTTTCTATCGATTGTTTGATAAAGTTCCAGTGACGCGCAGCGTAATGCCTGTCTTTTTTGAGAGAATCTTCAAAAATATAGACAAATAGTACCCGGTTTTCCGATGCCAATGCATTGGAAATCGCTTCATTGTCATCCAACCGCAGATCGCGTTTTAGCCAAACAACATCGATGGTTTCTTTATTAGTATTCATTTGGGTTTGCAATTATATGTGCTGCTTTTTCTTTTATTTCCATTAATTTTTCTGAAGAAATTTTTTTCAATAAACTGTACATCATTCCCATCCTAAAATTTCCTGAAAGTTCTTCTTTTTTGTCGTCTAGAAAATTCCAATAAAGGCTGTTAAATGGACAGGCGTCTTTGGTAGTTTTTTCTTTTTTATTGTAATGACAGTTTTCACAATAATTCCCCATTTTATGCACATAGCTTCCACTGGAAATGTAGGGTTTTGTTGCTATTTTTCCGCCATCAGCAAATTGACTCATTCCCCGTGTATTGGGGAGTTGTACCCATTCTACAGCATCAGCATAAATGCCCAAATACCAAGCATCTACCTCATCTGGATTGGTTTGTGTGAGCAATGCATAATTTCCAGTAATCATTAAACGTTGTATGTGGTGCGCGTAACTGTTGTCTAGTGAGTTGTTGATTGCATTTTTTAAACAATTCATTTTGGTCTTTCCTGTCCAATAAAAATCGGGCAATTTATTGGTATTGTTTAAAGCGTTTTGTGTTTTGTAGTTGGGCATGAGTGCCCAGTACATCCCTCGCATGTATTCTCTCCAGCCTACTATTTGTCGAATAAACCCCTCTACTTGTGAAATTTCAATAGTACTTTTTGGATCTCGATACGTTGCCAAAGTTTTGGTAATTACTTCTTTTGGTGAAATCAATTTGATATTCATTGCAAACGAAATTCTGGAATGATACAAATAAATTTGATTGGTATGCATTGCATCTTGGTAGTCCCCAAAATGGATCAATAAATGGGTACAGAAATAATCCAATTGTTCAAGTGCTTGTTTTCTGTTTATAGGATATTCAAAATATTTTGGGTTCATTTTTCCAATGGTTTTTATGCCCGCTTCTTGGATTTCCTTATAAATAGTGACTACATTATTATCGAAACTTTTAAAAGGCGGCACCAAGGTGTTTTCTTTCCATTTTTTTCGATTGTTTTTGTCATAGTTCCATACACCTCCTTCCGGTTGGTCATTGATCGTTAAGATTTGATGTTTTTTTCTCATATTTCTATAAAAATTTTCCATCAAAAATTGTTTTTTACCTTGAAAAAATACTCCTAAATCCTCTCTTTTTGTATAAAAATGCTCCGTATCTGTAACCGAGTTTTCTATTGTTAATGTGCTACAGAAGTCTTTTAGTTGTTTGTCTAGACGATATTCGTCGGGAAGTAAGTATTCAAACTTATCTGCCTTAAAAGACTCGATCTGTTGTGTTAAGTTTTGGGTTAAATCGTGTGTGTTTTCGGGATCTAAAATGCGCAGGTATTTTACTTGATGCCCCGCTTTGGTTAGGCCATCAGCGAAATCTCTCATGGCAGCAAAAAAACCGGTAACTTTTTGAATGTGGTGTGTTATGTAATCTGTTTCTTGACGCATTTCAAACAGACAATATAAGATGTTAGCGTCTTTTTCTTGAAACCAAGAATGTGAACTGTTTAACTGATCTCCAAGAAGTAATCGGACTATTTTCATATGCTAAAAAAGTTGATTTTGTAACCATTTATTTTGGTACTGATTGTTTGGATCATAGCGTTCTGCTTGCATTCCTATATTGAATTTACGATCCCTTGGGTCGTTGCCAACTCCCGATAGGTAGAGCCAGTTTCCATAGTTTGAGTGTACATCATAATCTATTAACATCGATTCAAAGTATGCAGCCCCTATGCGCCAATCCAACAAGAGTTCTTTAGCAAAGTAAGAGGCTACATTTTGCCTGCCTCGATTGCTCATAAATCCGGTTGCTTTTAATTCAATCATATTTGCATTTACAAACGGTGCATTGGTTTGTCCATGAATCCATTTTTGAATCAATCTCTCCTCCGATTTCCATTCATAATTTTTTTCTAAAATTCCATCAATCTTAAAAAAGGCATTTCCATGTTTCAGTGAAATGAATTTGAAATAGTCTCTCCAAATCAATTCAAAAACTAACCAATACGTGGAACTATTCGCGCCATTTTCTGTTTCATATTCCCTAATTTTCCAATAAATAGTTTTCGCAGAAATACTACCATTTGCTAGCCATGGAGAGAGCTTAGAACTGTAGTCAGAACCGATTAGCCCATTGCGGGTCTGTTTGTAAACGCTTAGTTTTTTAGATGCAAAGAAGTAATAGTCAATTCGCTTTAGGGCTTCGCGTTCTCCTCCACGAAATGGAAAAGCAGATCTGGAATCCCTCGTTACTTCTGAATAGCCCAGTGTGGTTAAATCTGGCAACGTTGTGTTGTTGTCAATAATGTTTGATTTTTCCTTCTGAATGCTTTTACTTTCGGGCCTTATTGATGCATATTTCTCGACTCTTTTTCGAAACTGTGTAAACACTGCAGGAATCGATTTAAAATCCATGTTGATGTCTTCTGGATGGTATAAAAACTGATCGTAGGAATCTGTAATTTTACAGGTATCATTAAGCTTGGAGGCTACTTTTTGAAAGGTTTGCACTTCCTCATTGGTCCATTCTTTTTGAGTAAAAATCTCTCTTACCTGGTAGGTTTCACAAACTTTAGGGATGACCACTTCTGGAAAATCAACATAGGTGAGTAGTGTGATGTTTTTTTGTGCTAAGTGTTCCTTTACATCGCGCAGTGTTTCAAGTAAAAATTGCGCTCTGTAGCGTTCAATTTTTTTAAAGCCAAAAATGTTGCTTTCAAAAATATGCTTATCGAATACATACACAGCAAGTACTCGATCATGTTTTTCACATGCCAATTCGATGGATTTATTGTCTTCAACTCTAAGGTTGTTTGTCAACCAAATTAATCCTGTTGTTTCTTGTTTCTTCTGCATCTTTCACTACAATATTTTACGTGTTCCCAGTTTTTTTCCCATTTTTTTCTCCAACGGTATGGCTTTTCACAAACCGTACATATTTTCTCTGGCAAATGTTGTTTTTTCAAAAGTTATGGTTTAGAAATTTTATCAATCATCCCATTAAAAATAAACCAGTGAAAAGGGGCTACAGAATACCAATACAACCGCCCTGCCAATCCTTTTGGTCGAAATGTAGCTGTTTGGTGCAGGGTTCCATCTTCAATTTTAAATTCGAGCCATGCCTCTCCAGGCAATACCATTTCTGCATATAAGAGTAATTTTTGATTGTTTTTATCTGCATAAATGACACGCCAAAAATCCAAAGCATCCCCTGCATTTAATTCCGTTGGATGTCTTCTACCTCGCCGCAAACCAGCGCCTCCAAAAAATTGATCCATAAACCCTCTTACTTTCCATAAAAAAGTACCGTAATACCAGCCTGTATCGCCACCAATAGCCCAAATTTTATTTAGAGACTTTTCATTGTCTGCTATTTTTCGACGCTTTAAATCTCGAAAACAACCGTGCTTTGGTACATTTATAAACTCATGTACATAGTTCTTGAGTTTTCCGCTACTGATGTAAGAATCTTTCCAGCTGGAAATAATACTATTTTGTTTTATCTTAATGAATGCAAATTCTACTGCCTGTTTGTAGGTCATAGGATTTACATCCAATATTTTATTAATGGCACTTCGGTTTCCAATCACTTCCACACCCATAGAATTTACCAATGAGTTGGCCAATTTATAGGAGGTAGAGGTAACAAAATACAGCCAATAAGAAGAGAGTTTAGGCGTCATTACCGGGACTGTAAAAATCCACCTTTTCAATCCTCGAACTTCTGCAAATTGTAAAAGCATTTCTTTGTAGGTCATTACTTCGGGTCCAAAAACATCAAAAGATTTGTTGTACAATGCTTCTTTCTTTAATGCCCTGTGTAAAAAAGACAATACATCACGAATGCCAAGAGGCTGTGTTTTTGTGTTCAACCACTTTGGGGCGACCATTAGGGGCAGTTTTTCAACAATATCTCTTATGATTTCAAACGATGAACTTCCAGATCCTACAATGATGCCCGCCTTAAAAGTTGTCAAAGCATAGCTTGGAGAACTAAGGGTTTTTTCTACATTTTTTCTCGAAAGCAAATGTTTTGATAGCTTGGTGTCATTGGTGATTCCGCTTAAATAAATCACCTGTTTTAAAGCAGTTTTTTCAGCAAAACGTTTAAAATTAAATGCACATTTCTCTTCCAATACATGAAATTCCTTTGCAGAATTTGACATGGAATGAATTAGGTAATAGGCACTCTCTATATCTTTGGGAATGGCTTCCAAACTCTCAAAGTTTAGGAAGTCAATCTCTACAAGTTCAATATTTTTACGATCTCGGAAATAATTTTTTGCTCTTGCCTTGTCTCGTACAGCACAAACCACGGTGTGGCCATCGTTTAGCAACAACGGAATCAACCGTTTACCAATATAACCTGTTGCTCCTGTTACGAGAATTTTCATGACATTTTTAGTTTATTTTTTTTGGTCTTTGGTAAGATAATTGTTTTTTAAAAGTTGGAATCGCATAGGTGTCCAATCCGTTAATAGTAGCCACTTTTCCAATCGAAAGATTGATCAATCCATCATCCTGTAATAGCGCATCCTGAATATAGAGTTCCTCAATTTGGGCAACAATCAACATGACATTGTTGGAGGGGACCGGGATTTCTTCAATAAATTTCATACTCATTTGCACTGGAGCTCCCGAGACAAAAGGTGCTTTAAACACTCCTTTGTACTCCGCTTCTAAGTTTGTAATATCAAATTCGGATATATTTTCCGGATACTTTGCTGAAGTATGATGTGCGTCCTCTATAATTTCTTCATAAATGTGATTGATGGTAAACACACCACTTTCTTTAATGTTCTTATAGGTGTCTCTCGGAACTGTTGTAGGTCTTAGTATAAAACCCAAGGTTGGTGGGTTAGAGCCTAAGTGAATCACGGAGCTAAATACAGCAACATTAGAAACTCCTTCATTTGAAATGGAACCGAGAAGATTTGCAGATTTAAATCCAGAACAACTGTTAATTAAATTTATTTTAAAAATTTTCTCCAAGTTGTCGATGTCCTCTCTTTGATAAAAAGCCATTAATAATTATTAAAGTTGTTAATTTTCACATTCGTTGCTTTCAAGTCATGCATGAGGTTGTACAAGCCAAAAAAGGTTCTATTAATATAAATAAAATGTTTGGAACCTCTGTTACCATTCATATTTTTTAATTCTGAACTTTTGGCATACTTCGCCCCTAAATCAGAAATACGTCCAAAGAATTCTGCGTCCGAAAAATCAAATTCTTCACCGTGAAAAGGTTGTGTAAATAAGCTCAGCATTTCATGAAACATCGCTCTAAAAAATACCAATTCCTCTTTTGAATCATCGGCTCTAAGGATTTCTAATTCATATAATTTTTTTTCAAAAATTGCAGGATCTGCAATGCTTTCCGGTTTTGCCAATTCGAAATATGGGATGTAAAATTTTTCAGGAATGGTTTTCATACAACCAAAATCTAAGGCAATCAAATCGGCTTCTTTTGACACTAAAAAATTTCCAGGATGTGGGTCTGCGTGAACTTTTCGAAGGTTGTGAATTTGGTGCATGTAAAAATCCCACAAAGCTTGTCCCAATTTATTTGAAACCTCAGGATCTTTGTTGTGTGCTGTGAATTCTGAAAGGTGTTCTCCTTTCATCCAGTCCATTGTTATGATTCTGTCGGAAGAGTATTCTGAATAGTATGCTGGGAATTTTAAGTTTGGAATGTGCTTGCATTTTTCAACAATTTCTTTGCTTTGTTCAATTTCAAGAATGTAGTTAGTTTCTTCCGTTAGTTTGTCTTCTACCTCTTTAAAATATTTGTCAGAGTCTTTTCCTCGGATGTTAAACATCTTTATGGCAATTGGTTTTACCAATGCCAAGTCCGATGCGACACTTTCTGCAACACCTGGATATTGAATTTTAACTGCAAGGGATTTTCCCGCTTTTTCTGCTTTGTGTACCTGACCAATACTGGCTGCGTTTACCGAGGTTAGATTGAATTTATCAAAAATTTCATTCGGATTTTTACCAAAGTGTTTTTTAAAGGTTTTACTCACTAATGGAGGCGAAAGGGGGGGTACAGAGAATTGTGCCAAAGAAAATTTTTCTACATAAGCAGCTGGAAGAATACTCTTTTCCATACTTAGCATCTGCGCAACTTTTAGGGCACTTCCCTTTAATTGTTTTAAACCGTCATAGATGTCCTCTGCATTGTTTTCATTGAGCCTTGCTTTTGCATCTGCTTCGCTATTTACAATTTTGTCACCGTAATATTTTAAATAGTTCACACCAACTTTTGCGCCCGTTGTTACTAGTTTTGTGGCACGTTGAATTTTTGATGTTGGTATTGAGTCTAGTGTTTTCATCTTTTTATTTTTGCAGCACTTTTTCTTTGAATAGGAATTTTCCAAAGTCAATAATGCTTTTCAAAGGTTTGATATCTAATAAATCGAAACTTGTGTTCACTGATTTTTCAATAAAAATATCTGTTTTTTCAAATGAAGAAGAAGTGTCTTCTAACCAGAACTTCATAGTCACTAAAAGCTGAACCCATGCAGATTCTTGTAGTGCTTTGTGCTGAAATTTTTCTATCTGATCTTGTTGAATGTCCAGTGTTTCTATATCTAGATCATCTATAAACTGTTTGAAGTGTTTGTGAAAACCTTTTAAACTTTGTAAGCTTTTTAAGTTGTTTTTACCTTTATTAAAAGCATAAACAACATAGCTCCTGTTGGCAGTTAGTAGTTCAAAAAATGTAAAATAGAAACTTAGCAATTTGTTTCTGGCATCATAATCCTGATATGCTTCACTTTTTGAAAGTAATTGCAAAGTGTTTTCAAAAAAAGTTTCAAATACGGCCCCTTCTAGTGCTTCAAACGAACCGAAAAATTCGTAAAAATTCGCCTCTTCAAAATTATTCTCTTTTGCAAAACTAAATACAGATTTTGGTAGGTGGTCGTTTTCTAAAACGTATTCCATGAACATGGAGATTAAATCCTGCTTTTTAACGGTTTTTTTTCTTGCCATAATGTTTGTTATTTAACTTTTCAAAGATACATAATGTTTAACGATTTATAATTAAGTCTAAACAAAATGTTTTGTTAATTTTAGCATGTTTGTTTATAAGAACCAACTGGAGTTGGGTTTGTCTTTTTAAGGTTGCTCTTTTAACTTCACTTTCTTTGGTAATGTTATATTATAAGACAAAAAAAACCAGCAACAAAGAGTTACTGGTTTTAGTCGGGGTGGCAGGATTCGAACCTGCGACCTTCACGCTTTTAGCGTGACGTTATATCGTTCAAAAATCGCTTGGCACCACGTTTTTTTATTTTTCTCTCACATTTTAAGGCATTTGATTTTAGTTTAAATTTTATAGTATAAACCACATTCCAATCCTTTGTTTTGGCAGTATATCCTTTATGGTTAAAATGATGTTGGTGGAGTCTGTAAGAGACGGGCATGCTTGTGTAGCCTGTATAGTATGAGTTACATTCGCTGGAGTAAAGAATATAAACGGTAAACATAGTTCTAAGATACAAAAAAACCAGCAACAAAGAGTTACTGGTTTTAGTCGGGGTGGCAGGATTCGAACCTGCGACCTCCTCGTCCCAAACGAGGCGCGATAACCGGGCTACGCTACACCCCGAAAATGATTGCTCATTTTATGGACGGCAAATATACACTCTTTTCTTAAAAATCTCACTTTCTTATTGTTTTTTTTATTCCATTCATTGGATTGTAAAGTTTTATATCTGCATTATTAAAACTTATAAACATTGGTTTTAAAAAGTTGTAAAAATTGATACATTTACGCTTTTAAAAAGAAGAAATAATGTCAGAAAATATAGAAAAAATAAAATGTCTAATTATTGGTTCTGGGCCTGCAGGTTATACTGCTGCAATTTATGCTGCTAGAGCAGATATGAAACCTGTAATGTACACAGGAATGCAAATGGGCGGTCAACTAACCACTACCACTGAAGTTGATAATTTTCCGGGGTATGCAAATGGAACTGATGGAACCGCCATGATGGAAGATTTAAAAAATCAAGCAGAGCGTTTTGGAACCGAAGTGCGTTTTGGTATGGTTACCAAAGTGGAGCTTCATGAAGAAGTAGGGGGTATTCATAAGGTGATTGTAGATGAGTCAAAACAGATTGAAGCGGAAACTATCATTATTTCTACAGGAGCTACAGCGAAATATTTAGGAATCGAAAGTGAACAACGTTTGATTGGTGGAGGGGTTTCTGCTTGTGCTACTTGTGATGGATTTTTCTACAAAGGACAAGATGTAGTAGTCGTTGGTGCAGGAGATACTGCTGCAGAAGAAGCAACCTACCTATCAAATATTTGTAACAAAGTTACCATGCTGGTTCGTAAAGATTTTATGAGAGCTTCGAAAGCAATGCAGCACCGAGTGCATAAAACGGAAAATATTGAAGTTTTGTACAATACAGAAATTGATGAGGTTTTAGGTGAAAGTGTTGTGGAAGGGGTAAGAGCTGTTAATAACCAAACGAAGGAGAAACACGATATTCCCGTAACGGGCGTTTTTATTGCCATTGGACACACGCCAAACTCTAGTTTGTTTAAAGGTGTTTTGGATATGGACGAAACGGGGTATTTAATTACTAAAGGAAAAACGACCAAAACGAACAGACCCGGTGTCTTTGCCGCTGGAGACATTCAAGACAAAGAATACAGGCAAGCAGTGACCGCAGCTGGAACCGGATGTATGGCCGCTTTAGATGCAGAACGTTATCTCGGTGCGTTGGAATAATTAGTTCTTGTATTCAAGATACAAACAAAAAGCGCGTACAGAAATGTACGCGCTTTTTGTTTGTATGAAGCTGGATTTTAAACCGTTCTTGTTTTGTTTAATAAATAGAAATCTGCAAGTACCAAAGCAGTCATAGCCTCTACAATTGGCACTGCTCTTGGAACCACACATGGGTCGTGTCTTCCTTTGCCCGTGATTTCTGCAATTTCATTTTCAGCATTAATGGTTTGTTGCGAGCTCATAATCGTAGCAACAGGTTTGAAGGCCACTCTAAAATAGATGTCCATTCCATTGCTAATTCCTCCTTGAATTCCTCCCGAAAGATTAGATTGTGTAGAGCCATCTTGGTTGAAAATATCATTGTGCTCAGAACCTTTCATTTTTGCTCCGCAAAAGCCACTTCCAAATTCAAACCCTTTCACGGCATTGATCGATAGCATTGCTTTTCCTAATTCAGCATGCAGTTTGTGAAAAATGGGTTCTCCCAACCCTACGGGTATATTTTGAGCGACACAGGTAATGGTTCCGCCAATGGTATCTCCAGCTTTTCTGATTTCTTTTACTTTTTCAATCATTTTTTGTGCAGAAACGTCGTCTGGACAGCGAATGATATTGTCCTCTGTTTTAAAAAAATCCAATTCTTGATACGGTTTGTCAAGAAAAATATCTCCTACAGACGAGGTGAATGCATTGATGGAGATCTCTGCAATTAATTGTTTTGCTAGTGCCCCTGCAACCACCCAGTTTGCTGTTTCTCTGGCAGAACTTCTACCGCCACCTCTATAATCGCGCTCACCAAATTTTTTATCATAGGTGTAATCTGCATGAGAAGGTCTGTAAATATTGGTATTGTGATTGTAATCTTTTGATTTCTGATTGGTATTTTGAATGGTAAAACCAATGGAAGTACCTGTGGTTTTTCCTTCAAAAATTCCAGATAAAAATTGAACGGTATCTGGCTCTTTTCTTTGTGTTACAATTTTAGATTGCCCCGGTTTTCGTCGGTTCAATTCTTCTTGTATGGCCTCAAAATCTATTTGTAACCCTGCAGGGAATCCATCAATAATCCCTCCAATAGCGATTCCGTGTGATTCTCCAAAGGTGGTTAATTTTAAAAGATTTCCAAAGGAATTGAAAGACATAATGTATTGTTTTATTGGCTAAGTGGTAAAGATACTAAAGTCTTATGTACAGCGCTTCTTTTTTTTTAATTTTGTTACCAAATTCATAATTGAGAATTCAACGAAATAGCTTGGTTTTTAAGGGGATAGAAATCCCATTTTACGATATTCAAAAAAGATGAAAAATAATGGTCAATTAATTTTCAAAAAGTAAAAAACTTTCTATATTTGCATCCAAATCAGCGCAAATCTGATGCGAAAACTGGAGAGATGGACAGTGGTCGTCAAGTAGTCTTGAAAACTATCGCGGGTTAAACCGTTGCAGGTTCGAATCCTGTTCTCTCCGCAAAAACCTTACAGATTTTAGACTGTGAGGTTTTTTTTTGGTCCAAATGTAGCCTTTCAAACTTTATTGATGCCAGTGTTACTTCGACATCCATTTCATACCCATGTAAAATGTCCTTGGTAGCGAAGGTCCAAAAACAAAGTTACTATCCCTATTTTTTCCAATATCAAAGTTTGACTGGTAGGCATTAAAAATATTTTTTATCCCACTGTAAAATTCTACATTGGATTGTATTTTTTCAAATTCAATCGTATAACCAATTTTTGTACTTAATTCTGAAAAAGGATCTGAAGTATACATTTCATCAGTCAATTGATTGGGGGCGCCTCCAAAATGAGGGATTATCATTTTGCCTGTGTACACGTAATTGAAGTTTGCATTGAATTTCTTATTCGGGCGAAAGGATACCGTTGCGTATCCATAGTCATTCGGTGTTCTAGTAAATTTTTTTATACCTTCAATTCCATCTATATATTCAACTTTATGATCAAAGCTAATTGACTGTAATGTAAAGCCTGTTTCCAATTGTATCTTCTTATCGAAATTGGCTCTTATTTCTAAAGTGACCCCTTTAACAGTAGCTCCTTGTCCGTTTTGTTTCTCAAAGAGTGCTCCAAATGCATCCTGTCCAATTGGTTGAAGAAAAAAGGCATCATTTAATCTGGTATAAAACCCTTCGATTGTAAAACCAGCTATATAATGTTCCATAGGTTTGTCATAATTTATAGAAGCACTATAACTTTTTGACCTTTCAGGAGCTAAATCGGGCGACAATAAAACACGTGAGATACCACCTCCTGCAAAAGCAATATGCAAATCTGTATCGAAGGCTTGTGGCGCCCTGAATCCTGTTCCATAACTTAGCCTAAATTGTGTATTGGTTTTATATTTGTACAACAAGGATAGCCTGGGGTTAAAAACCAAATGATCAATCAAGTTGTGCTGATCCATTCTTACACCACTTAATAAAGAGAAGGAAGGTGATAGTTCACAATCACTTTGTAAAAACACCCCAAAATTTCTAGTGGTTTGATCAATTAAATAATTATAGGTTCCTATTTTATCAAAAACCTCGTCATGTACATATTCAGTTCCTAGCGTAAAAGTGTTTGTTCCGCTTATACGATCATCTATTTTATGATTAAGTTGAAATCCTCCCTGCAACGTACGAACATTCGACGCTCCATAAGGTGGGGTTTCAAGATGCGCTTGAATTTCGGATTCTTCCTCTGGATAGATTCCTGTATAATGCTTTCGTTTGGTGTTTTGCCAAGCTGCATAAGTAATCAATGAAGAGTTATCATCATTAAAATTTATTTGATAATCTGCACTTCCCATCCAAACATTGGTTGTTCTTTCTTCTGATTGTTGGGATAAATATGCTGCTTTCGATACCATTTCACCGCCATATCGATATTCGTTTAAATTACTAATGCTTATTTCTAGTTTCTCATTATCATTGGGTAAAAAGAATAAGTTTGTTCCAAATGAAGTGTTTTCCAATTTCGGTAATTCCGAATAATGATCACCATTTTCATCATACCATTCTCGCGCTCTGTGATTAAAAAAGAAAGCAACTCCCGAATTTTTTTTTTTAGAAACCAAAGATGCATTTCCACTAAGTACAATGTCATCTGATTTACCATTAATATTTTGATAAAAAGAATTTAATTCAAACGAATTTTTTTTTGGAATTTTTGTAATAACATTTACAGATCCCCCTATTGCACTGGAACCATAGAGAGAAGAGCCTCCTCCTTTTACAACTTCTATTCTATCAATCATGTTTGTTGGTAATTGTTCCAAACCGTACAAACCCGTTAAGGGGCTAAATATAGGGCGACCATTAATAAGAATTTGAGAATATCCACCAGACAATCCATTCATTCGTAATTGTGTGTAATTACAAGTTTGGCAATCTGTTTCAACACGTAAGCCAGGTTGAAATTTTAACCCCTCTGACAGGTTACAGGCTTGAACATTCTCTAATGTTACACTGTTAATAATACCAACAATTACAGGTGAATTTGTTTGTCTTTTATTGGTTTTAGTGCCCGTTATTACAATTTCGTCAAGTGAATTTATATTTTCCTCCAAATTAAAATTTAATTCCAATTCTTGGTTATTCTCATTCAATACAATCGTCTTAGAAACCTGTTTATACCCTACAAATGACGTTGTTATTGTATGTGTTCCAAAAGGAATATTATCGATATGAAAATATCCTTTTGAATCCGTAATAAAACCATTTGTAGGATCTGAGGATACAGAAATGCTTGCAAATGCTTGCTTTTTATTATCTACACGAACCGTTCCATGAACACTTCCTTTTTGCCCGAATGAAAGTTTACATATGCCTAGTATTAAGAGTATAGATAACGTTAATCTCAATTTCATTTTTATAATGGTCTTATTTTTTTGGTATTACAAATATAATAAGTTAGCCTAGTCTAACAAATATGTTTTGATAATCTTTTTTATATTTGTTTTTTTATGCAAACGATGCCAACACAAACAAAAGAGAATTATCTTAAAGCAATTTATTTTCTTAGTCAGGAAAATATTGATGTTTCTATCACAGAATTGTCAAAAAGAATGAATGTAAGTAAGCCAACTGCCAACAATATGGTGAAGAAAATGCAAGAGAAGGGGTGGCTGCTTTATGAAAAATATAAGCCCATAAAATTATCTGATAAGGGGAGAAGATTAGGGGCTTTAATCATTAGGAAGCATCGGTTAACAGAAATGTTTTTGTCTCAAGTAATGAGTTTTGGCTGGGAAGAGGTTCACGACATTGCAGAAGAAATTGAACATATTAGTTCAGTTAAATTTTTTGACAGAATGGATGAAATTTTAGGATTTCCTACTTTAGATCCACACGGATCGCCCATTCCCGATAAAAAAGGAAAAGTTTTAGAAGTGAATTATTTGAATTTGACATCGATTAAAGAGGGGCAAAGAGTAAAATTGTGCGGATTGGAAAATAGTTCTAAAGATTTATTACTTTATTTAAACAATAAAAAAATTAAACTTGGATCTGTTTTGTGGGTCCTACATATTGAAAAATTTGACAATAGTTTTGAAATTTTACTCGAAAACAACACAACGATCCATTTATCCTTTGATGTCTGCAAATTTCTCTTGGTTGAAGAAGTTTAATTTTTTTTGACGCCCTACAAGTTTTTATAAATGATTTGTTGCTTTTTTAAAATCCTAAAAACCATCCGCGCTTGTTTTCTGCCTCCATCAAATTTTATTTACGTTCCCCAATAGAACAATAATGGGAAGCAAAGTGACCACCATCGGCTTAGTATCGAATTGGCAGGGTGGGTTAGTACTTAATTTTGTAAATACACATTTTACTAAAAATCCGTCAGGGTTTTTTGGAGGATAGCAAGAACAAGCAATTACGTGTCACGCTACTTGTTGGTGTTTTTTAAAAATTCATGGAGAGTCCGAGTCCGTTTCCGTTTGCGATTAGCTTAAACACAGGCTTAAATTCATAGAAAGAAGTTGCATTTAATGATGAATTGTATAATTGAACAGCTTGTTTTGTGTTTTTATTAGCTTTTGTTGAAAAGGGAATACCAATTGCGATAAGTCCAGCTCCAATTCCTGCTAAAGTCCAATTTGCGTCTCCTCCGGCAATGGCAGTACCAATTGGCCATCCGACTAAAAATCCACCGGCACCCCCAAAAATTGAAGCCAGGGTGTTATTGGATTGGGCTTTTTTAATAAAATCAAAAGCTTGTTGATTTGCTTCCATTGTTTTGACTAAATCTTTCATGGTCATTTGATTTCCGTTTTGACTGTATTTGTATCCGCCAAATACTTTTTCCATTTCAATTTTTTGAGCATTACAATAGCTTATTGTTGTCAAAGTAAAAATCAAGATTAAAATTGTTTGTTTCATTTTTTTAAGTTTCTGTTGGTGGTGTGAATTTCAGAGGTCTTTTGGGTGAAAAATAGCGGCGTAAAAAATGCTTTACCGATCCGCTTAGTGCAAAAATAGCAAAAAGAACCATACTTTACAATCAGCATTTCACTGCTATTTTTGAAAAACAAGCGCAAGTTTTTAATGGTTTTTTCATCTAAAAAACCAGATACAAACAATACTATGAAAAAAATAAGCACATTTCTCCTTTTTCTATGGATTTCGATACCTGCCTTTGCGCAAGATCTCTATGACATCAATACCATTCAAACCATAGAGATTGTTTTTGCTCAAAGCAATTGGGATGCAATTTTGGACACTGAAAAAGCAGGAGACAACAACTATACAGAAGCCGTTTCGGTGACTATAAATGGAACTACTTTCAATCAAGTGGGGGTGAAGTATAAAGGAAATAGCTCCTACAATGCCAACCAAACCAAAAACCCCTTTCACATAGAATTGGATACCTACGTAGATCAAAATTATCAAGGAATTACAGATTTAAAACTATCAAATGTCTATTTCGATCCTTCTTTTGTCAGAGAGACAGTGGCCTACAACATTGTAAGCAATTACATGATGGCACCCAAAGCAAACTACGCAAATGTTTTTGTAAATGGAAACTTAATTGGCTTGTATACCAATGTAGAGTCCATTTCAAAAAAGTTTGTCAAAAATCGATTTGGTTCCAACGACAACGCTTTTTTTAGCTGTAGTCCCCCAGGAGGAGCAGGGCCTCAATCTTCCAGCTTTCCAAACTTAGCCTATTTAGGAACCAGTAGTACCAGTTATGATGATGCTTATGAAATTAAATCCGACGATGAAGACGATCCATCCGTGGCAGTAGCGCATTGGAACGATCTGATCGATTTGACGGATACCTTGAACAATGATACAGACGCTATTGAATCCATTATGGATATTGACCGCGCTATTTGGATGCTTGCACTTGACAATGTATTGGTAAATTTAGACAGTTACATCGGTCAGTTCAAACAAAACTATTACATCTACAAAGATGACAATGCCCGTTTTAATTCGGTTATGTGGGATTTGAACATGTCTTTTGGAACCTTTGGAATGACAGGTGAATCTGGAGGAGGAGGCCCCGGAGGTGGTGGCCCCGGAGGAGGAGGTCCCGGAGGAGGTAATGGACTCTCTGAAACAGAAAAGGCGGAACTCGACCCGCTTCTCCATGATACCAATTCCAATTTTCCATTGATGTCAAAATTGATGGCAGTGCCGCGTTATAAGAAAATGTATTTGGCCCATTATAAAACAATTTTAACCGAGCAAATTTCAAATTCCAATTACCTAACATTGGCAAATGATTATCAAGCGATCATTGATGCATCTGTACAAGCCGATCCCAATAGATTTTATTCGTATGCACAATTTCAGAGCAATATCAACAGCGATATTGGTTTGGGAATGAATACTGCAAGTGGTCTTACCAATCTAATGAATGCTAGGGCAACGTATCTTACTGGATTGTCAGATTTTACAGCAACACAACCCGCTATTGGTAGCACAACACCTTCCAATGCAAGCCCAGAGATTGGAACAACAATTGTTATAACCACTGCGGTTTCAAATACCAATTCCGATGCTGTATTTTTGGGATACAGAGGCAATCAGAATGCGGTATTTACCAAGGTGGCTATGTTTGATGACGGAACGCATGGAGATGGAGCAGCAAATGATGGTGTCTACGGGGCTTCCATTTCTATTTCAGAAGAATATACCCAGTATTATATTTATGCAGAGAACAATACGATTGGTGCTTTTTCTCCCCCTCGAGCGGAACATGAATTCTATACAATTCAGGCTACCTATCCAACATTGGCAGTAGGAGATTTGGTTATCAACGAAATCATGGCTTCCAATACAGCAACCGTTGCAGATCAAGACGGTGAATTTGATGATTGGATAGAATTGTATAACAATTCCTCACAAACCGTAAGTTTAGACAATTTATATCTATCCGATGATGCTACCGATTTATTAGCTTGGCAATTTCCAACTGGAGTTACTTTAGCGCCCGATAGTTATTTAATAGTTTGGTGTGATAAAGATGAAGAGCAAACCGGCTTGCATGCAAGTTTAAAACTTTCCTCTGGTGGAGAAAGTGCCATCCTTTCTTATTCGGACGGAACCGTGATCGAGAATATAAGTTTTGGTGCACAAACGGAAGACATGGGCTATGCAAGAATTCCAAATGGAACCGGAAATTTTGTGATTCAAACACCTTCCTTTAATGCGAACAATCAATCTGTATTACAAACAGAAACTGAAACAATTTTAGAAAGCAACTTGTATCCCAATCCCGTAAAGAATCATTTAACAATCGAAAGCACAAAGGTTGTAAAATCGGTTAGAGTGTATAGCATTCAGGGACAGTTACTAAAAACAAAATTATTTGAGGGAATTGATGCCACTGTAAATGTCGACCTGTCGCAATTAAGCACCGGCATATATTTTCTCTCGGTGAACAATTTAAAAGGAAAGAAATTTGTAAAAATGAATTAAATCCGCTTTTCTGGAGGGCTGTCAAAGTTAGAAGAAAGCCATTGCAGTATTGTTTTTTATGTACGATGCACAACGCATTAATTTTGAAGGAGTTTTTTATTAATTTTAGTCCCTCTTTCTAAGCCTAAAAATTGTTGATCTGCATGTTTTTCTGACCAAAATCCTTCAAAAGTTTCTTTGTCAAAGAATTTATAAACAACAGTTCCTTTGTAAATTTTTGCGTCTTCACCCCTGTACTTAAAATTGACAACCAGCAGGTTGTCTTTAAAAAAACCAGTACCAAATTGTTGCTGATCGTGATTGATCGTCCATGCAGCAATAATTTTCTGATGGGCATCTAAAGAAAGAGTAAGCATTCCATGGTATTCAGTGCCCAATTTATCTTGATTGTTTCCGAGAATTGCATACCTACCAACAATATCTTGTACTGTCATGGTTTAGTTTTTTACAAAGGTTTCTAATTCAACTTTTAAATCATTGAACATCTGAATGATACTGCTCAGTTTTAAATCACGTTCGTCATATTCTTGGGTATTAATGCTACAGGTAAATTCCCACAACTCTAATACCTCGGAAATGGGCACATGGTAGGATTGATAGGAAGTATTGTCTGGAGACAAGAGCAGGGCGCCTTTTTCCTCCACCCTGTCATAGATACGCTTATAGGTCATTCCATCATTGGCCGTTACAACCACATAAGAACTCCCATTTTTTATATTTTTAAAGTCATCTACAAATTTGCCAACTACATAGGCACCGTCTTTCATTGGCAACATAGAATCTCCTTTTATCGGAAAAGCACGGTGTTTTCCAGTAGGTAAAAAAGGCAATTTAATTTTCTGCAATTGTTCAATATATTCCGGATCGTTATAACCAAGTAAATACCCTGCAGAGGCTTTTTCAGGAATCACTTCAATTAGATGATCATCATCTGCTTCAACCATAATAGGAAACAACACGCGTTGATTTCCGATTTCCATAAAAGAAGCCTCTGTCGCGGAGGACAAGTTGTTCTTGATCAATACATCAACTGGCAATTTAAAGAAGTTAGATAGTTCAATTAAAGTTTCAATAGAAGGCTCAGAACGTCTTTCCTCATAGGAACCAATCCTAGATTTGGTGATGTTTAATTCTTTTGAAAACTCTTCTTGTGTGAGTTTTCTTAATTTTCTTAAATGGCGAATATTTTGTGAAATATAATTCATAATACTACAAATATAAGATTCAAAAACTATTTTTTGTAGTTTTTTATTTACTATTTTTGAGCACCTTATGGATTTATTCAATACTTCACTTATAAACAACATTTTACCTTTTGATGGAATTACCAATTACCACGGTCAAATTTTAAACAGCCAACAATGTGCCTTTTTTTATGCGGCTTTTATGCAGCGTATTCAATGGAAGAATGATGAAGCCTTTATTTTTGGTAAGCACATTGTTACAAAGCGAAAAGTTGCATGGTATGGAGAATCGGAATTTACATACACCTATTCGAATGTGGCCAAAACTGCCATGCTATTTACCGAAGAGCTACTGCGTCTGAAGAAGATTGTTGAAAAGGAAAGCAAGGCCACTTACAACTCTTGTCTATTGAACTTGTACCACACTGGAGAAGAAGGAATGGCTTGGCATTCAGACGATGAGAAAATGCTTAAAAAAAACGGCGAAATTGCCTCTGTAACCCTTGGTGCTGCGCGAAAATTTTCTTTCAAACACAAAGCGACAAAGCAGAAAGTAGATGTGTTCTTAGAAAACGGCAGTCTATTGGTGATGAAAGATACCACACAAAAACACTGGTTGCATCGATTGCCACCCACAAAAAAGGTGAATACGCCTAGAATAAATTTAACATTTAGAACCATTGAATTGTAAAGATTCAATTACTTTTGCAAAAACATACCTCAATTGGATTCTAAGACACAAGCATCAATAAACTTAAATAAATACATTAGCTCCTCCGGAATATGTTCCCGAAGAGAGGCCGAAAAATTTATTAGTGAAGGCAGGGTTACGATTAATGGAAAACCAACACAATTAGGAAATAGGGTTGCAAAGAGAGATGTTGTTAAACTAGACGGTCGTCTTGTAGTACCTCAAAATGTTACTTTATACATAGCGCTCAATAAGCCTGTTGGAATTGTCTCAACCACGGATGAACGAGAACCAAACAATATCATACAACACATTAATTACCCAGATCGATTATTTCCAATTGGAAGATTAGACAAACCCTCGGAAGGGTTAATTTTTTTAACCAATGATGGAGATATTGTCAATAAAATTTTACGTGCAGGAAACAATCATGAGAAAGAGTATTATGTATCTGTAAATAAGTCAATTACCGATGATTTTGTTGAAAAAATGGGAAATGGAATTCCTATTTTAGGTGCTGTTACTAAAAAGTGTTTCGTAGAAAAAGTAAGTGATAAAGTGTTTAAAATTGTTTTAACACAGGGACTCAATCGTCAGATACGACGCATGTGTGAATATTTAGGTTATGAAGTAACGAAGTTAAAACGTACCCGAATTATGAATGTAGCCTTGGGGTATTTGCAACCAGGGGATTGGAGAGCGTTGACGGAGGAAGAAATGCAGGAAATCAACAAAATGATTTCGACCTCTTCAAAGACAGAAGAAGCCTCTCCGAAAAAACAGCGTGTAAAAAAAACTGCTTCCCAAAAAAGAGCTGCCCCGGCTAAAAACGTTTTTAATAAGAAAAGCGCAAGTTTCAGAAAATCTTCATCAAAATCTAAAAAATCAAATACTAGTTTTTCATCCAAAAAGAAACGCAGGTTTTAAGGGGAAACCTTTAAGAATCTTTTAATTATTCACTTCTTAAATAATAGTATCTTTGCCGCAATGAAATTTGATTTAAAAACAACCGACCCCAAAAGCAAGGCGAGAGCAGGAGTGATTACCACCGATCACGGAACCATAGAAACGCCAATTTTTATGCCTGTTGGTACACTTGGGACTGTTAAAGGAGTGCACCAAACAGAACTCAAAAAAGAGATAAATCCAGATATTATCCTAGGAAACACCTACCATTTATACTTGCGCCCAGGTACTGATATTCTAGAAAAAGCGGGTGGATTGCATAAATTTATGAATTGGGATCGTAATATTCTAACAGATTCGGGTGGATATCAAGTGTATTCTCTTTCAGGAAGAAGAAAAATAAAAGAAGAAGGTGTAAATTTTAAAAGTCATATTGACGGTTCAATGCATTTCTTTTCACCTGAGAATGTCATGGAAATTCAACGTACTATTGGAGCTGATATTATTATGGCTTTTGATGAATGTACCCCCTATCCCTGTGAATACAATTATGCAAAACGCTCAATGCACATGACCCATCGATGGTTGAATCGCTGTATGAATCACCTAGAGAAATTACCCTTTAAGTACGGGTATGAACAAACCTTCTTCCCAATTGTACAAGGAAGTACCTATAAAGACTTGAGAAGACAATCTGCAGAATACATTGCCAATGTGGGGGCACAAGGAAATGCAATTGGAGGACTTTCTGTAGGAGAACCTGCAGAAGAGTTGTATGCAATGACAGAAATTGTCACCGAAATTTTACCCGCAGACAAACCTCGCTATTTAATGGGAGTAGGGACTCCAATCAATATTTTAGAAAATATTGGCCTCGGAGTTGATATGTTTGATTGTGTGATGCCAACAAGAAATGCTAGAAATGGCATGTTGTTTACCGCTCACGGAAGTATCAATATCAAAAATAAAAAGTGGGCAGATGACTTTTCTCCAATTGATGCGATGGGAATCACAGGTGTAGATACCATGTATTCAAAAGCCTATTTACGTCATTTATTTGCTTCCAAAGAAATGTTGGGAAAACAAATTGCCTCGATTCACAATCTAGGTTTTTATGTATGGCTTACAAGAGAGGCAAAAAAGCATATTTTAGCAGGAGACTTTAGGGAATGGAAAGATAAGATGGTCAAACAAATGGACAAACGTTTGTAAGTACATCATAAAACACAAACACGATAAAGCGCACTTTTGAAGATTCTAGATTGGTACATATTAAAACGTTATTTGGTAACTTTCTTTTTTACCTTATTAATTTTGATCCCTATTGCTATTGCAATTGATATATCAGAAAAGATCGATAAATTTATCAATCATAATCTTTCTTTTTATCAAGTCGTAGACGAGTACTATAGCAATTTTATTATTTATTATGCCAATACTTTTATGCCCTTGGCATTGTTTATAGCTGTAATTTTATTTACATCAAAACTCTCAAATAATACAGAGATTATTGCCATTAACAATGCTAAAATTTCTTTCACACGATTCTTATATCCATATTTTATTGGTGCTACTTTGGTTACTATTATGGCTTTGTTAATGAATCATTTTGTAGTGCCAAGTAGTAGCAAAGAAAGAAAGAAGTTTGAAAACACCTATTTGAAACAAAAAGATTACCAAGCAAAATATGTAAAGAATTTTAGCTTGCAACTGACGGATAGTACCTATATTTTTATTCAAAATTTTGACACAAAATCCAATTCTGGATTTAATTTTTCATCAGAACTCTATGATGGGTTAAAGCTAAAGTCAAAAATTGTCGCAGACAACATTAATTGGAAAGAAGCAGACAGTACTTTTACATTGCTAAATTGGAAGTTGCGAATTCTTCACCCCAATAAAGACAGTATTTCTCAAGCACGAAGGTTGGATACAGTTTTTGCATTTACTCCCAAAGATCTCATTTATAAATCCGCATTGTCTCAAGAAATGCCTTCCAATGAATTGAGTGCTTTTATTGCATTGTCCAAAAAAAGGGGGATTAAAAATCTAAATGCGTACTATGTTGAGTATTACAAAAGAACCAGTTTGCCAATTGCGTCCTATATTTTAACAATTATTGCTGTAGCCCTGGCGTTTAGAAAGAAAAGAGGCGGAACAGGTGTGAACCTAGCCATCGGAATTTCGGTAATGTTTGTGTATGTCTTTTTATTAAAAGTTGCAGAGGTTTTAGGTGCCGTAGCAGGTGTGAATTCTCTTTTATATGTCTGGATACCCAATATAATTTTTGGTTGTTTAGCTCTTTATTTATATCGCAATGCAAGAAAGTAAACTAAAAAAGTATGCCCTGCTTCATTTCATTATTTTTATATGGGGGTTTACTGCAATTTTAGGTGCTTTAATCACCATTGAAGCGGTACCTTTAGTTTGGTTTCGTATGGGGTTGGCAGTACTCATTATTGCTGTTTATTTTTTATTGAAAAAAAAATCATTTAAGCTCGATCGCAAAGGCGTTGTAAAATTTTTGCTAACCGGAATCATTATTGCATTGCATTGGATTTTCTTTTTCAAGGCTATCAAGATTTCCAATGTTTCCGTAGCACTAGTTACCATGGGAACAGGCGCTTTTTTTACCGCGCTCATTGAGCCTTTTTTCTTTAAAAGAAGCATAAAGCCCATTGAATTAATTTTTGGTTTGATGGTTGTTTTGGGACTCTATATTATTTTTGACAATTTTGAAGTGGCCCAATACAAAGTAGGCGTTATTTATGCGTCCATTGCTTCCTTTTTAGGAGCCCTTTTTGCCGTTCTAAATGGATTGTACGTTAAAGACTATGAAGCAGACGTTATTTCATTGTATCAACTTTTATTTGGCGTACTATTTGTTACAGGCTACCTTTTATATCTGGGCAGTTTTAATGTTGCCTTTTTTCAATTGCCACAATTGGATTGGGTATATCTTTTCATTTTAAGCAGCATTTGTACAGCTTATGCGTTTATCGTCTCCGTTGAAGTAATGAAATATCTTTCGCCATATACGGTCATGTTGTCTATCAATTTAGAACCCATTTATGCGATTCTCTTGGCGTTGTTTATTTTTGGAGAGAAAGAAAAAATGAATTCTGAATTTTATTATGGGGCCTTTGTCGTTCTTTTTGTAGTGTTATTAAATGGAATTTTAAAGAACAAAACAACATTGAAAAAGAAGTTTTCTCGTAAAACTATTGACAAAAATTAATCCTAATTTACATTAAAAAGTAAATTTTATAGTATGTTTGTCCTTAAGAACAAACTCAAACCAAAGAATTACTAAATGGAATATTTAGATTTTGAAATGCCAATTAAAGAGTTGGAACAACAACTTGTTAAATGTCATGAAATTGGTGCAGATAACGAGGTTGATGTTACTGCAACGTGTAAAAAAATTGAACAAAAGCTTGTAAAAGCAAAGAAAGATATTTACAAAAATCTGAGCCCTTGGCAGCGTGTCCAATTGTCTCGTCATCCAAACAGACCGTATACCTTAGATTATATCAAAGCCTTGTGTGGAGATACTTTTATGGAGCTTCATGGCGATAGAAATGTAAAGGACGACAAAGCGATGATTGGTGGTCTGGGTAAAATTGGTGACCAATCCTATATGTTTATTGGGCAACAAAAAGGGTACAATACAAAAACACGTCAATATCGTAATTTTGGGATGGCAAATCCAGAAGGATATCGAAAAGCGCTGCGACTTATGAAAATGGCAGAGAAGTTCAATATTCCTGTAGTTACTTTATTAGACACCCCTGGTGCCTACCCAGGACTGGAAGCAGAAGAACGTGGTCAAGGAGAGGCAATTGCTAGAAATATTTTAGAAATGACCCGTTTAAAAACCCCTATTATTACCATCGTGATTGGTGAAGGAGCTTCCGGTGGAGCTCTAGGAATTGGTGTTGGAGACAAGGTATATATGATGGAAAATACTTGGTATACCGTAATTTCACCAGAGTCTTGTTCTTCCATCTTGTGGAGAAGTTGGGAATTTAAAGAACAGGCAGCAGCAGCGCTTAAATTGACGGGAACGGATATGAAAAAGTTGAAGTTAATTGATGGTATTATCAAAGAACCGTTGGGAGGAGCTCATTACGATAGAGAAGGAGCTTTTTTAGCAGTACAAGAACAAATTACGAAGGCATTTGATGAATTAAAAGAATTGACCAAAGAAAATTTGGTTGCCCAAAGAATGGATAAATATTCTACGATGGGTGTTTATGAAAACTAAAGCCTACTAACAATAATAAAAAAGCGAAGTATGTACTTCGCTTTTTTTATGCGCTATAAATTTGGGTTTAATGCTTCTTTTAAAATACTAATTGGGTGTTTAGCGAGTCGTTTTGTTCCATCATAAATTTGATGTCTACAGCTGGTACCCGCCGCGACAATTTCTGTGTCTAAGGGGGTGTTTCTTACTTTTGGAAATAAAGTGTCTTCACCAACCTGCATTGAAATTGCATAATGTTCCTTTTCATACCCAAACGAACCTGCCATTCCACAACATCCGGTATTCATAATGGTTACGGAGTAATTTTTTGGAATGTTTAATATTTGAAAACTTGAATGTGTACCAGACAAGGCCTTTTGATGGCAATGCCCATGAATTTTTAAGCGTTTTGTTGCAGAAGTAAATACGTCTGTATTGATTGCCCCCTTTTCAAATTCTTTTGCTAAAAACTCTTCAAAAGTAAATGCATTTTTAGCAATTTTTTCTGCCGAAACAGGGTCGTCTGCCAAACGAATGTACTCATCTCTAAAGGTTAAAATAGCCGAAGGTTCGATTCCTATTAAAGGTGTTTCTTCGTTAATAAGGTCTTTAAAAATGGCAACATTCAAATTGCAAATTGCTTTTGCTTGTTTTAAAAAACCTTTCGAAATAAAACTCCTTCCAGATTCTTCATGGGCGATCAATTTTAAGTTATAGCCTAATTTATCAAATAGGTAAAAGGCATCTTTCCCTATTTCTACGTCATAAAAATTAGTAAACTCATCACAAAAGAAATAGACCGTTTTGGCATGGGATGTTTGGGCTTGTTTTTGCACCCATTTTTTTAAAGTTTTTGGCGCCAATTTTGGCACACTTCTTTGTTGCGCTACTCCCATAGCTGCTTTTGCAAATGGAGTATTCAGAATCGCATTGGTAAGCGTAGGGGCAATACTCCCCAGTTTATTGTACTTTACATTGTTTGCAAATAATTTACTTCTAAAAGAATATCCATTCGTTTCTTGGTATTGGTATAAGAACTCTGCTTTCAAAGTTGCAATATCAACATTACTTGGACATTCAGAAGCACACGCCTTACAGCTCAAACACAGGTCAAATATTTCTTTTAATTCGGTAGAATCAAACTTGTTTTTTGCCTCGTTGTTAGTCAATACTTCCCGCAGCATGTTCGCTCTAGCTCGGGTGGTGTCTTTCTCGTTTTTGGTAGCTCTGTAGCTTGGACACATGGTGCCACCAGCAGAAGCTGGTTTTCTACAATCACCAGAACCGTTACACTTTTCAGCAAGCTTTAAAATCCCTTCACTGTCTGAAAAATCTTGAAGCGTTTCAATTTGGGGTTCAATCCTATCCATTTCATACCGCAGACTCTCATCCATAGAAAACGCATCGGTAATTTTTCCTTTATTGAAAATATTGTTGGGGTCAAAAGCTTTTTTGATCCGTCTTAGCAACTGATAATTTTGTTCGCCAATCATAAGTGGAATAAATTCTGCACGAACAATTCCGTCACCATGTTCACCACTAAAGGAACCCTTATATTTTTTTACTAACTCTGCCGTTTCAGTGGTTATTTTTCGAAACAAAACAACATCTTCTTTCTTCTTTAAATTTAAAATCGGACGCAAATGCAATTCTCCAGCACCAGCATGTGCATAATACACCGCTTCTTGTTGATATTTGTCCATAATTTGCGTAAACTCTTCGATATAGGTTGGCAAATCTTCCAATGCCACCGCAGTATCTTCAATACAGGCTACTGCTTTTTTATCTCCCACCATATTGCCTAGTAAGCCCAAGCCCGCTTTTCTTAAGTGGTGTACTTTGGCAATGTCTTTTCCGTACACTTTAGGATGGTGGTATCCAAAGTTGTTTTCTTTTAAATCGGCAATTAACTTGTCTGCCAATACTTCTGTTTCTTCAAGTGTATTTGCAGCAACTTCTAGCATCAATACTGCTTCAGGATCTCCTTGTAAGAAAAACCTGTTTTTAACTTGTTCACGATTGCTCTTTGTACAATCTAAAATTGTTTTGTCCATTAATTCACAATTGTATAAATTGTGGTTCATGGCTGTTACGGTAGCAATTAAACTTTCATTGATGCTTGTAAAATGAGCTGTAACCATAATGCTTTCGGCAGGAGGTAAGACGTCTAATTGCAGGGTAATGGCAGTAGAAAAAGCCAAGGTGCCTTCACTTCCAGATAAAAATTTCGCAACATTTATCGTAGGCTCGTTTCCGCCAAATAAATCAGAAGTTAAAAATTCGTCAACAGCATACCCAGTATTTCTTCGGTGAATTGTTTCCTTAGGAAACTGTGTTTTGATTTCATGCTGGTTTTCTTTGGAAGAAAGCTCTGTAAAAATTGATTTATAAATACTCCCTTCTAGTGTGTTTTCTTCTTTTTTTTGGTTGAAATCTGCCGAGGAAATTTCAGAAAATATTGCTGTAGTTCCATCACTTAAAATGCTGTCAATTTGCAATACTTTATCGCGTGTTACACCATACTTTATGGAGGTACTTCCTGAGGAGTTGTTTCCTACCATTCCACCAATCATACACCGGTTGGATGTTGAGGTGTTTGGACCAAAAAACAATCCAAAGGGTTTTAAGAAAAGATTGAGTTCGTCTCGTACAATTCCAGGTTGAACTGTAATCGTTTTTGCCAATTCATCAAATTCTAAAATGGCTGTAAAATGTTTTGAAACATCTACGACAATTCCATCTCCAACACATTGTCCTGCCAACGAGGTTCCCGCCGTTCTTGGAATCAAAGTCGTTTTATGTTCGGTTGCAAAGGCAATGAGTGTTTTTATATCTTTTTCATCTTTGGGAAATGCAACTGCCGTTGGAATTTTGCGATATACAGAAGCATCTGTGGCATAGATGGTTTTGTGTAAATCATCAAATAAAACGCTGCCAGAAATCGATTGGTGTAGTTTTTCTAAAGTGGCACTTGAAATCATAGATGGGGCTAAAAAGATTCTTCTAGTACAAATATCTGAATAAATAAAATCATAATAACAAGATTCTCAATTAGTTTCAACATTTTTACTGATTTGCTATTTTTTTTCCTTTATTTCTATGAAATCGAGGTTTTGGTTTGATCGAAATGGCTTCCGATTACTACTTTCTAAATCTTAAGAAAATGTATTGAAGAAACATTTTTGAATTCCTATATTTGTTTGATACTCAAACACCCATTCAAATGAAAAAACTACTGTTCCTTTTTTTTTGCATTTCATTTACGATTTCTTCGCAAGAACTAGATTTGTCTTATTATTTACCTCAAGGGGTCACTTATAATCAAAATATTCCAACACCCAAAAGTATTATTGGTCATGAAGTAGGAGCGTGGCACATTACTCATGATAAATTGGTCGAATACATGAACGCATTGGCGAAGGCTTCTGACCGGATTTCTATTGAAAATAGAGGGGTTACTTTTGAAGGAAGGCCTTTACTCTTATTGACGATCACCTCACCTAAAAACCATAGAAATATTGCAGATATTAAAGCAAATCATATCGATGGAACCAATACGAGTAAGAAGGATGTTTCTAAGGATCCCATTGTTGTTTATCAAGGATTTTCGATTCATGGAAACGAGCCGAGTGGCTCCAATGCAGCTTTGGCAGTAGCCTACTATTTAGCTGCTGCAAATGGTATCGAGGCGCTGCTAGAGAACACCGTGATTCTTTTTGATCCCTCATACAATCCAGACGGCTTGCAGCGTTTTGCCTATTGGGCAAACACCAATAAGAGTAAAAACATTAATCCCGATCCTAATGATAGAGAATATACAGAGATATGGCCACGAGGAAGAACCAATCATTATTGGTTTGATATGAATCGAGATTGGTTGCCAGTACAATTGCCAGAGAGTCGTGCAAGAATTGCAAGTTTTCATGAGTGGTTGCCAAACATTTTAACCGATCATCACGAAATGGGTAGTAATTCTACATTCTTTTTTCAACCTGGAATACAAAGTAGAACCCATCCTTTGACACCAAAATTAAACCAAGAACTTACCAAAGAAATAGGAACGTATCATGCAAAGGCTTTTGATAAATTGGGGTCTACCTATTATTCTGAAGAAAGCTTTGATGATTTTTATTACGGAAAAGGCTCCACCTTTCCGGACATCAATGGAAGTATTGGAATTCTTTTTGAACAAGCAAGTTCTAGAGGGCATGCACAGGCAACTGCAAATGGTGTATTGACTTTTCCTTTTACTATCAGAAATCAATTTACGGCTGCATTATCTACCATAGAAGCTGCTAATAAAATGCGCGTAAAAATTTTAGAATATCAACAAGATTTTTACAAAGAGGCGAGAGAAACAGCGCAGAAGAAGGCTTTTGTTTTTGGAGATGAAAAAGATGCTGCTAAAAGTTACCATTTGGCAGAGGTTTTAAAAAGACATCAAGTAAAAATTCATGAATTAAAAGCAGATTTCACCAAAAATGGAAAAACCTTTAAAAAAGGGGCTAGTTATTTGGTGCCAATGAATCAAAAGAATCATCGTTTGGTAAAAGCAATGTTTGATGTGCGAACTCAGTTTAACGACAGCTTGTTTTATGATGTTTCTGCATGGACGTTTAACCACGCTTTTGGAGTTGATTTTGCAAAGAATATTTCGCTATCCAAAGCAGGGAAAGAGATTGTTAATTTAGAAATGAAAAAGGGAGGAAATCGTTTGATGAGTTCCGTTGGTTATTTAATGCCATGGAATGAATATTATGCACCCAAGGCATTAAATACAATCCTTCAAAAAGGAATTCGCGCTAAGGTTTCTATGAAGAATTTTAAAAATGACGGGATTGATTATGATTATGGTACTATTTTTATTCCTTCGCAAAATCAGCTACTAAAAGAGAACGATTTGTTTGCCTTTTTGGAAACAGTCGCACAAGAAAATCATTTAGAAATTAAAGGAGTTTCTACGGGACTGAATGACGGAATTGATTTGGGGAGTAATAACTTTCGCGCACTAAAAAAACAAAAGATAGCCATGCTGGTCGGAGGGCGCGTTTTTGGAAATGATGCCGGTGAAGTTTGGCATTTGTTAGATCAACGTTTTGATATGTTGTTGACCAAGTTGGATCTGAGTTACTTTTCACGTACAGATATCCAAAAATATACTACCATTATCATCCCAAGCCTTTCCTCATTGGACAAGGCTTCTCAAGACAAACTAAAGACATGGGTAAAAAATGGTGGGACATTAATAGGCTATCGAAGTGCTGTTAGAATGTTGGCCAAAAATAAATTCATCAATTTAGAATTTGATGCCGTAAAAAGACCCTATACAAAAGGAGTTTCTTTTGAAGAAAAATCATTGAATTCTGGAGCCCAAGTTATTGGTGGTGCTATATTTGAGGCAACATTAGATCGTTCTCATCCTATTAATTTTGGATATAAAAATGACAAGCTGGCGCTCTTTAGAAATACGACTATTTTTATAAAACCCAATAAAAGAAGTTACAACAATCCGATTCAGTATACAGAATCCCCGCTTTTAAGTGGTTATGTTTCAGCGCCAAACCTTACTGTCTTAAAAAATTCGGTGCCCTTTCAAGTACAAAGACTGGGAAATGGGCGCGTTATAGTTTTTACAGATAACACCAACTTTAGAGCTTTTTGGTACGGTACCAACAAACTTTTAATGAACGCCATCTTCTTTGGAAGTCAGATGTAATTTTTGGCGTGCATCAAATGATTCCCGCCATTTTCCTTTTAGGGAAATCTTGTGTTTTTTTGTGAATGCTTCGCAAAAGGATTTTCACAGGTCGTATTATTTATACAATCCTAATTAATTTGTACGCCATTTTTGACAGGTTTAGACGCTTGTAATAACACAACGTTCCCAGAAGAATTATAAATACCTAAGACCAGGCATTCGCTCATGAAATTTGCAATTTGCCTCGGCTCGAAGTTTAAAATTGCAGAAACCTGTTTGTTTAGCAATGTTTCTTTAGTGTATAAATCGGTGATTTGAGCACTGGATTTTTTGATGCCCAATGCTCCAAAATCTATTTTTAATTGATACGCAGGTTTTCTTGCTTTTGGGAAATCGTTCACTTCGATAATGGTTCCAACTCGAAGATCTACTTTTAAGAAATCTTCAAAATTTATTTCTGGTTTCATAGCATTTTTTTAAAATTATTTGTCCTTTTCAATGCGTTATTATAGGAACAAAAAAATAGTTAAGGGTTATTTTTTTTTCTTTCCTAATTTTTGAATCACCCAAAGTGGTCCGATGAGTAGAAACTGCAAATCTTTCGCAAAAGAAGGTTTTAAGCCTTCTACCTTGTGTCCCCAAAATTGACCAATCCATGCCAAGACAAAAATGATGATGGAAGTGTATAATAAGTTTGCATGGTTTCCTAACCAAAAATTACCTACAATTGCTAAAAGCATTACAAAGAGCATCTCTATGAAATACCAAAATCCTAAACGAAGATAAAAAAGCGAAACAAGCAGTCCAAAAACGAGTCCCCAGTTTTCTAAAATCGGATTGTAAAGCTGAAATATGTTTTCTAAAAATGTAGTTGGAATACTCATTAATAGTCCAAAAACACTAAAGAAAATTAAAGGGACACAGATGTAATGCACTTTTTGGTTGGTCTCATTTTGATGGCTTACTGCGTACTCATCAAACCATTGTTTTGCTGTTTTCATTTTCTTTAAATTTGCACCTAAAGATATTGATATTTTTAGAAAAAAACGATACTAGAGATAAAAAGTACGCTCCTATTTTTTTTAGACTAAGGTTGGGCTTCTTAGCGAAATATCAGTTCCAGTTTTTTCGAATCAAAAGCCGTTCTATGTGTGCATAATGATGCTGGCAATGCCATGCATAAATTCCTGTATTTTCTTTGAGGGTTACTTTTTTATTGTTTTCGGGGTGTATAAAATATTTCTCAAAATCAGTTTTGGAAAGTCCTTTTAAAAGATAAACCCATTTTGCGTGCAATGTTTTTAATCCATTAATCGATAGCGAAATAGGTGCTGATTTTGAATCCTGCAATGTGGCCCATTTTTTTTCAATATAGGTTTTTATGATGGGAGAATCTTCTGTGAGCGCCCATTTGAACCGTGTATAAGAATTATGGTGACTGTCATAACAATGATGGACAACCTGTCTGACTGTCCAACCATTTTCTCTGTAAGGCGTATCTAGTTGTACCTTATTTAAACGGGCAGTAAGGGAGGCTAGTTTCTCTGGAAATTTTTCGAGAATGGAAATCCAATGCGCAAGGTCTTTTGGTGTTATCTCTTTTGGAATTGAAGCCCGACCAATTGGGAATTGCAAACTTTCTAAATCCATTTATTTTTGCGTAATTTTCTTGAAGGTATTTTTTGACCTTCGGTTTTCAGGGTTAATCGCTAGTGCTTTTTTTAAATTTTCAAGCGCATTTATAGTATCCTCTTTTTTTAAAAAAGCATCCGCCAAGCTATCAAAAGTATTTGAGCTTTTAGGATACAATACCGTATTTATTTTGAAGATTTCGATAGCCTTATCAACTTCGTTTTGTCTGAGATACGCATAACCCAATTTATTTAATTGACGTTCTTCAATTACGGGATTTAAAGAGTCTTTTTTTTGAATTGTTACAAAGGCAGTTAATGCATTGTTAAAATCATTCATAGCTAAGTATTCATTGGGTGTTTTTTCACCCGGATGCATCTTTTTAAAATGATACTTGCTGTTTTTATGTTCTCTTTTTGGCGCTAATTCAATATGTGTTTGTGGATGACTTACAAAAACTATTTTTTCATTCAATTCTTTCATATAAAAAGTACTATCGTTTACTTTTAGTGGAGAAATACGTTCATTTCCTCTCCATTTTACATACAAGACTCGCTCTTTAAAGTAAACTTCTAACACTTCATTGACATTGAATAAATAACGCCCAGTTGTTTTTTTGATAAAGGCATCGGTGTTTTTTTGGGAGGTACAGTGCGCCAAGGTTACGAGTAACAACAAAAGGTAGGTATATTTTCTCATTTTAGCTTTGTATAAGTGTCCTTAATAAGACGTTAGTATCCGTAGTTATGTTACATTATTCAAAATTAAACTTTTTGTTGTATACTTCGTCTTAATTCAAAGCTCAAACTTATGAAACCAATTGTATTCCTTTTCGTACCTTTTTTTTGTTTGAATTGTAGTTCACCCTCAGAAACTCCTATAGATCCGGGAACTAACAATGCAACAAAGCCAAACATAGTATTGGTGATTGCAGATGACATGGGAAAAGATGCAACTCCAAATTTTTCAGAAGGCAGCATTAAGCCCAATATGCCAACCCTTCAATCTCTTATGGATTCGGGTATTACATTTGATAATTTATGGTCTTACCCAGTTTGTACACCAACTAGAGCTTCAATTCTAACAGGTAAATACGGGGTGAATACGGGTATTCTAGAAGTAGGAGATCTAATTTCAACATCGGAAACTTCGTTACAGTCGTATATAAATTCAAACACAAATAATGACTACGCAACAGCCATTATTGGGAAATGGCACTTATCAAACAATGCAGCAGATCCAATAACCATGGGAATCGACTATTTTGCAGGTATTGTAAATGGAGGGGTCGCAGATTATTTCGATTGGAATTTCAATGAAAATGGTATTCCTTCAAATTCAACAACTTATACTACAACTAAATTCACAAATACTGCTATTGATTGGGTAGCCGACCAAACCAAGCCCTGGTTTCTATGGTTGGCTTTCAATGCACCTCATACACCTTTTCACTTAGCGCCAACAAATTTGCATTCTCAAGGAAATTTACCCACAGATGCGGCTTCTATTAATGCCAATCCAATACCATATTATATGTCGGCCATTGAAGCAATGGATGCTGAGTTGGGGCGTTTTTTAGGTAGTTTGTCCTCTGAAGAAAGAGCCAATACGGTTATTATTTTTATTGGCGACAACGGAACACCAGGAAAGGTCGCACAAAATCCTTATTCTAGATTGAAAGTAAAAGGGTCTTTGTATCAAGGCGGAGTAAATGTTCCAATGATTGTTTCTGGAAGTAATGTGAATCGACTCGGAGAACGAGAAGATGCTTTGATCCATACAACGGATTTGTTTGCGACTATTGCAAGTGTTACCGGAGTTACCGTATCTGAAATATACAACAGTAAGAGTTTTTATCCACTGTTCACTGCTGCAGCAAATGAGGATAGATCCTATGTATATACTGAAATATTGGATGGCTTCGCAATTCGAAATGCAATGTATAAATTAATGAAGTATGACAATGGAGCGGAGGAATTCTATAACTTAGTAATGGATCCTTATGAGCAAAGTAATTTAATTGGAACCACATTATCTGCTGAAGCAGCCAATGAAAAAGCAAATTTAATTTCTGAAGCGATGGCGATTCGAAACTAAATTTGCTTTTTTATGGATTGTAGAAGTAATCTGATAGCGATGTTATTGTTTCGCTACCGATTCGCTTTTTTTAAGATTTGTTACATAGGCATTAAAGCGCTTTCCATATACCGAATTCTTTATTTTTTCAGAAAAAGAATTATTTACAGTATCTAACATTTTTGTGCTTGCATTGTAGAGCTCGGTTAATCCAATGTATGGAGCTGCCTCAAAATCAGCATTTGAAATCGCATAGTTGGCAACAAATAAAACCCTACGTCTTGTCAATTTATTATAATCGGCATCTAACTTTTTCATTACAGCTTCATCTCCAGATTTTTTTGCTTCAAAATCTTTTTGAATAAAATCCAATCGCTGGTTTACAAAGCGTCTGTTTATTTTATTGAATTTATCCAAGACATCTTGATTTTTCGAACCGCTAATCTCCGGATTTAAACCAAATTTCTCAATCTTATCGTTAATTGTAATTAGTCCTTCTTCTCCAAAAAACAAAATTCTTTCTTTTGCATTTGATCCTTCAAAAGTTAAGAAAAATAATTCTGGTGCATCAATATTGTCTGCCAGTCTGAAGGTGTTATCGCCAAGAATAGCAACAGAATCTACAGAGATTAAAACCGTGTCTTTCATTTTTTGTAGGTATAAAGTTCCTTTTTTTAGACCTTCAATTTTACCTTGAACAACCATGTTTCCTTCCTTCTCAGTTGCACAAGCAACAATTAAAATAGCAAAAACAATTCCTGTAATAATATTCTTCATTTCGTCTGTGTTTTTCGAATGCAAATATGCTGAATTTTATTTAAATTGGTGCTGATAATTCCATTAAAATGGTACATAGGATGGCACCAACTGTACCAATTGCATACCCAAATACTGCCAATAAAACTCCTACAGTGGCCAAAGATGGATGAAATGCTTGCGCTACAATAGGCGCAGAGGCTGCGCCGCCAACGTTTGCCTGACTCCCAACTGCCAGAAAGAAATAAGGTGCGCGAATTAATTTTGCAACAACAATGAGTAAACCCGCATGAATAAACATCCATACAAATCCAATCGCAATTAATCCTGGGTTTTCAAGAGCCTGATTTAAATCCATTTTCATACCAATGGTTGCTACTAAAATGTAGATAAATACACTTCCCAATTTACTGGCACCTGCTCCTTCATAATTTTTTGCCTTAGTATAGGATAAAATAATGGCAATTATAGTAGCAATACTAATTAGCCAAAAGAAACTAGACCCTAGGAAAGAAAAAATATTTCTCCCCGTCTGAGAATCCATTGAAGCCACAATGTCTGTAAAGAAGCGACTGAGGTATTTTGATGAAAAATGTCCAAAACCAACAGTTCCAAAAGCAATTGCCAGCATAATCATGATATCTGTCAATGTTGGATTTCTTTTTACTTTTTCAGTAAAATCAATGACTTTTTCTTTGAGTTTCTCAATGGCAGAAGTATCTGCTTTGAGCCATTTGTTAATCTTTTCTTTTTTGCCAATACCAATCAATAAAATGGCCATCCATACATTGGCTACAACAATATCTACAATGACCATTCCGCCGTATTTAGACGGATTGTATTGGTAAATTTCAAACATGGCCGTTTGGTTGGCGCCCCCACCAATCCAACTGCCTGCCAAAGTAGAAAGTCCACGCCAAACAGCATCAAAGCCATCCGCTCCCACAGTTTCAGGAGAAAAAATAGCAATTAATAAAATGGCTAAGGGGCCTCCAATGATAATGCCTATAGTACCTGTGAAAAACATAATTAATGCTTTGGAGCCTAGGTTGAAAATTGCCTTTAAATCGATACTCAAAGTCATTAATACCAATGCTGCTGGTAGTAAGAATCGACTGGAAACATAGTATAGTTGAGATTTTGTTGCGACAGTTTCTCCCATTGCGTTGGTGGTTTCCCATTCTGGAGCAATTAATCCGATTGTTGTAAAAATTGCTGGGATGAAATAAGCCATAAATAGTCCAGGTACAATTTTGTAGAATTTTACCCAAAATCCAGTTTTTAAATTTTCAGTAAAAAAAACGAATCCCAACGAAATCATTAAAATCCCAAATACGATGGCGTCATTTGTAAAAGTGGGTGCGGTCATTTTTTAATTTTTTATTAGATGGTTCTTTTCCTAAAATCAGTATTTAAAAGGATGCCTAATTGTAGCCTATCAAAAGCCCTGTTCTTAAATTGTTGATTGAAATAACCTGCCTTTAATTTTATCTTGGAATTAAGCGTGTAGAGTACGCCTGCCCCTGTCCAATTTTGAGGAATGGTTTCCCCTTTAAAATTCATGAAAATTTCATTGAAAGCATAAACACTCCAAGTTCTTGAAAGCGGATAGGTGACATTTAAATCATAACGAACCCAGTTTGCAGTAGATTTTTCACCTTGAAATTCTATAAAACGATGTTCGAACCGAAAACGATGTCTAATTTTTAATTTTGTTAAATTCGTATTCCAATTAATATCTTCATACAATCTGAATTCTGTAGCTAATTCCGAAGGGTCTTGATATTCAGTATCCGTTTTTACAGGACTGATTCCCAATGTGAAATTGAAACTTTTGTTTGCGGTATAATTGAAACCCAACCGGTAGATTGATTGTTGAAATTCGCTCGTTGTTTCAAAATAACGATAGTGTGCCATCGTTTTTAGTGAGAATTGGTTGGATACTTTGTGCGAGCCATTGTACATATACCATGCGCCTAAGTTATTTTCTGCTGATTCTTGTGCTTGAATTTTTGACACAAATAGGCTGAAACAACAGCATAAAATGATTTTTTTCATTAGCATGTATTAATTGATTGTAAAATTTTTGATTTCCTTAAAAGGAGAGATTTTTATTTTTTCTAAAGAAGCTTCATAGGCAGACCAATCCTCCACAAAAAAGGAATTTGTTTCAAAGACCGTTTTATGATAGGCATCTTTAAATTGATTCAGAAGTGTTTTTTCTGTATCCGTTTGCTCTCCAAATCGAGATCGAATGTATCTGCTAGCAACTCCTAAACGTTGATTTACGGTCACTGCCGGGTTTCTAGTAATGCCTTGTCTTTTATCAATCGTTCCCAAATACAGTGCAATCAATCCGTCTACCTTTTTAATTATTTTTTTGGATAGGGAAATCTCATTTTTATATTTTTTTGCATCCTCTTTTTCTAATTTTACTTTCAAAGTGTTTGCTGTATTTTTGCTTTCAACCAATTGCTTTACGATCGCTGCAATTTGTGCTTGATATTCTTCTAGTGCTTTGCTTGCATCATATTTTTGATTGATGGCATCTTGAGACATTTCTAGTCTCGGATCAAAAGAAACGGTAATGTCCTGTTCGGAAACTGCTGTCCCAAAAGTCATTTTTAAATGATATGTTCCGGGTTTTACGGCAACCCCTGCCGGTTCTCTTTTGGATGTTCTTATTTTTCTGGAAGCTCTTGCAACTCCTTTTTCTCTGAGATACCAGGTTGTTTTGTGGATACCACTTTCTTTGGGCGCCTTAAACTGTAGGGTCCTTATTTTACGTGTACCCTCATAAACCTCTAATTTTATAGAATCTTGTTTTTTCCTGCTCTTTTTTTGTGTTTTGTCTTCAACAGGTTTGTTGATGTAATAAGAAATGAGCGCGCCACTTTTTCTGTTTTCACCCTGATAGATTGCATCAGCTCCAAATCGACTCCCTGTTGGTTGTTGGAATGCAGCCTGATAAGCGGTTGGAGGTGGAAATAAGACGAGATCTTTTTTGCTAACATTCGTATTTGCCAAGGCTCTTAGAGGGCGAATGTCATCCAATACCCAAGCAGCTCTTCCAAAAGTACCAATTACGAGATCGTGTTCTCTTTCCTGAATGACCAAATCCTTTACAGGCACTGTAGGAAAACCGGCTGTCCATTTGGTCCATTTTTTTCCTGCATCGATCGAAATATACAACCCATCATCGGTGCCTAAAAACAATAAGTTTTCATTTACAGGATCTTCTACAATACATAACGTATAACTCTGTACATCATTTTCATCAACGATACGTGTCCATGTTTTTCCATAGTTTTTGGTTCTGTATGCATAAGGTGTATAGTTAAAGCGACGATAATCATTTGCAATTAAGAGTGCTTCACCTTTGTTTTTGTTGGAAGCCTTTATTTGTGTTATCCATGCATTTTTTGGCAATCCTTTAATGTTTTTGGCAACATTGGTCCAATTGGTTCCTCCATTTTTAGTGAGTTGTACTTGGCCATCATCTGTTGCTGCCCATAAAACATCCTTTTCCAACACAGTAGGTTCTATAACCAAGATTGTACAATGGTTTTCTGCACCTGTTGCGTCCATCGTTAAACCACCACTTTCGGCTTGTTTCAATTTTTCTGGGTCATTGGTAGATAGGTCTGGAGAAATCGTAGTCCAGGTTAGTCCTTTGTCTGTTGATTTGTGTACAAACTGACTTCCAAAATACAAGGTTGAGCTATCAAAAGGATCTATATTTATGGCAGCGTTCCAATTGAAACGTAATCTAACTGCTGCATCTTTGTGTGTGGGTTTTACTCCGTAGTTATTTCCTGTTAGGTAATCATATCTTGAGACTGCTCCTTGTTGACTCATTGACCATCCATAACGCGCATCCTCTTTGTCTGGGACTACATCAAAACCATCACCAAAGCTAATCTCTTGCCAATATGAATTGCGGATTCCTTGACTTTTCCATACATATGCAGGGCCACGCCAAGAACCATTGTCTTGCATTCCGCCATAGACATTGTAAGGGAACTCATTGTCTACATTTATATGATAGAATTGGGCTACGGGAATGTTTCCGATAAAACGCCAAGTTTTTCCTCCATCTTTTGTGATGTTTAAGCCTCCGTCATTTCCATCAATCATAAACTTTCCATTGTTCGGGTGTATCCACCAAGCATGATGGTCTGGGTGTACGCCATTGTTTACGCCATACGCAGGCATTAATTGGTTGAATGATTTTCCACCATCTTCTGAAACATTGACATAAGTAAAAACGGTGTAGAGTTTGTTTTCGTTTTGTGGATCTACGTAAATTTCTGAATAATAAAAAGGACGGTTTCCAATTCCAGGTTTGTCATTGATTTTTTTCCATCGAAAGCCGCCATCTTCACTTTTATAGAGCGCATTTTTCTTTGCTTCTACCAAAGCATAAATTACCTCGGGATTGTTGGGTGCTATGGCTACACCAATCCGTCCCAATTCCCCTTTTGGGAAGCCTTCTTTTGCGGTGATTTGTTTCCAGTTTTCTCCACCATCGTGTGTAATGTATAAGCCACTCCCTTCGCCACCAGACTTAAAAAACCATGGGTCACGTTTGTGCTCCCACATTGCTGCGATGATTTTATTTGGATTTTTAGGATCCATAATCAAGTCTGCAGCACCCGATTTTTCATTTGTATGTAAAATCTGTTTCCATGTTTTTCCGCCATCGATTGTTTTATATACACCACGTTCTTTGTGTTCTCCCCAAGGAGATCCAATGGCGCCTACATACACAATGTCTGGGTTTGAGGGATGAATGAGTACACGGTGAATATGTCGGGTCTTTTCGAGTCCCATGGATTTCCATGTTTTTCCAGCATCTAAAGACTTGAAAATTCCATAACCACCATTCAAACTATTTCTTGGATTTCCTTCACCAGTTCCTGCCCAAAGAACACTTGGGTTGGATTGTTGGATGGCTAGTGCCCCTATAGAGGCTGTTACTTCATTTTCAAAAATAGGTATCCATTTGATGCCGCCGGAAGTAGATTTCCAAATTCCACCAGAAGCAGTCCCCGCATACATTATTTCAGGATTTGATTCTACAACATCAATTGTGGTTACACGTCCAGACATTCCACCTGGACCAATGTTTCTTGGTTTCATGTTTTTTACCATGTCCATCGAAAATTCTTGAGCGAACAGTAGTGGAGATGTGCATAAAAATAACAGTGTGAATAGTTTTTTCATTAGGGTGTTTTGTTGAATTTTAATAATTGGCACTAAGATACAAAAAATGCCATGTGATTTGAGGGAGTGTTGCCTTTCTAAGGTGTTTGATTCTTCGAAGATTCTTGGAAGGGTTTAAGCGGTTATTCTTCCTTTTTTGTTGGAGTTCGTTTTGCTTCTTTTAAGGCCTTCGATAGCATCCATTCAATTTGACCGTTTGTAGAACGGAACTCATCTGCAGCCCATTTTTCAATGGTCTTCATAAGATCTTCATTAATTCGCAAAGCAAAGGCTTTCTTTTTTTGCATGCTATGGTTGCTTTTTTACAAATGAAACAATGGTTTCAATGAGTTGCTTAGAAACGGGAAATTTGGGGGAGTTGTAAGATTTGATATTGTCCGCTTCTTTTTGAATGTCTTTTAAAATGTGATTCATGTTTTGGATAATCGCATAAGATGCATTTGGTTTTACTGCTTTTAGTTTAGAGGCATTTTCAACCCCCACTTGAATGTCTTTGTCACCGTTGATAATAAGTGTTGGGATGGTTATTTTTTTTAATGTTTTTATAGGATCAACTGCAATCCAGGATGACCAGAATTCTTGATTTGGTTTCGCAAAAATTGCCATCAAATTAGGGTTTACTTCTTTGATGCTCCCCGTTTCTTTGAGTTCTTTAAAATGTGCTTTTGCAATGTTCGCATATTCGAGACTTTGCGCACGAAGTTGTTTTATAAGAATCTTATCAATGGTTTCACCTGCACCTGCAATAGAGATGTAGTTGTCTACATTTTTTAAAGCCATCATGGCTGTTAAAGAACCCTGGCTGTGTCCTACTAGCGTAATGCTGTTAAAACGAGTATCGTTTTTAAAATGATTTACAACCTCTTTTACATCTAAAATGAAATCATTAAATAAAACACCCCCTTTTAAGAATGCTCTATTATTGGGATTTGCCGTGCGCTTGTCATAGCTAAAGAAAGCAATCTTTTCTTTGTTGACTGCGGTTCTGAATTGTTGAATGTATTGTGGTTGGTTTCCATAGCGATCAACACCACCAGATCCATGAACCCAGATGATAAGTGGGCTGTTCTCTGCAGGATAGCTTAGCGTACCTGGCAATTGTATTGCTTGGTTTTGAATTGTAATCTCTTGAGTTGTTATTTGTGAAAATCCATTTGAGATTCCAAACAAAATAAACATCATAAAGGGAAATAATCGTATCATACTAGCTTGAGATTATAGGTTTTTAAAACCCTGCTTACAGCTTCTTTTTTTTGGGTTCCAATTAATAGTTTTTTACCGTTTTTGAGTGTTAACTGAATGCCAATATCTCCAGAAACATTAATGGCATTTCCTCTTTTTTTATTGAAACTGTATCGCAATCCCCAACCGCCATATTCTCCCAGGGGGTCGTAAGTTCTAACTTCTGCGTGTGCAATTTCTGACCACAAAATTGTTTTCATAGAAATATGGAATGGAAAAAATTGATAATGAATTCCTTTTTCATCGATTTTTGTGGATAATTTGAATATGAAAATCAACAAAACAGAGGCAATAATTGTCCCTAGTGTCCCAATAAATGCTTGGAGAGTCATGCTGGTGTTGTCTTTTGCGTATTCATTGATAATCAACCCAACTGGAACCAGAAGACTAAACCCTAGAAGTACCATGAGCCAAACTTGTCTAAATCGTTGTTCTTCAATGAAAACTTTCATGCTTACCTATTTTTATCTCTTTCTAAGATTATTGAATTCCAATTGGTAGGTACCTCTTTTAGCGTCCAACCTTCTCTCGCATATTGATTCAATAGATCTTCAAAGTTTTGAGTTCTATTTCTAAATCCTAATTTTAATGTTACTACTTTATATTCTTTCATTTTTTTTTTTTAAAGTCTACAAACTGCTAATGATTCAAAGTTCCCGTATTTACTACAGGAGATGCTTCTTTGTCTCCACACAAGATCACCAATAAGTTGCTTACCATGGCTGCTTTTCGTTCTTCATCTAGTGCAACAATTTGCTTTTTATTTAATTCTTCTAGGGCCATTTCTACCATTTCTACGGCTCCTTGTACAATTTTATGTCTTGCAGCTACAATGGCAGTTGCCTGTTGTCTTTTAAGCATGGCACTTGCAATTTCTTGCGCATAAGCTAGGTAGCCAATTCGAGCTTCTAAAACTTCAATTCCGGCAATGGATAAGCGTTCGTCAATTTCTTTCTCCAAAGCTTCAGAAACTTCATTTACACTAGATCGTAAGGTAATGTCTTCGTCATGCCCTTCGTCTGCAAAATTATCGTACGGATACATACTTGCTAATTTTCGAACTGCAGCATCGGTTTGTACGCGTACAAAATTTTCGTAATTGTCTACGTCAAATGCAGCTTTGTAGGTATTGGTAACTCGCCAAACTAAAATCGTAGAAATCATAATTGGATTTCCTAGTTTGTCGTTTACTTTTAAGCGTTCACTGTCAAAATTACTGGCTCTTAATGAGATGGTTTTTTTTCTGAATAAAGGGTTTGCCCAGTAAAGGCCATTGTCTTTAATTGTTCCAATGTACTTTCCAAAAAGTAAAACCACTTTTGAAGTATTTGGGTTTACCAAGATAAAGCCAAACAGTCCAAACAAACCAATAAAAGTACCTATTAGAAAACGCGGATCTTCTGTGCGTATAGCAGTCGCAATGCTTCCAAATAATAATGTGATAAGGATGAATAACATTAAATAGCCATTTGCAGGCTTGATGATTTTTTCTTCTTTCATGTATCTTTGTTAAATTGATATTATAATGATATCACAAAGATATTATATATTTTTTTAATTTTACAATTCTTTTTATCATTATTTTTATAATTTAGCTGAAAATTAATTTTAAAAACGACTATGAAAGCATCTATCATTCTATTTATTTCTATTTTCTTCGTAACGACTCCTAGTGTGGATGAATCCTTCTTTTGGGGGCAAAACGGACATCGAGTGACAGGTGAAATTGCAACAAAGCATTTGACAAAAAGGGCTAAGAGAAAGATTGATAAATTACTGAAAGGGCAGAGTTTGGCTTTTGTTTCTACTTTTGCAGATGAGATAAAATCAGATCGCAAATACAGTGCATTTTCTGCATGGCATTATGTCAATATGGGCTTGGATGAAAATTATGAAACGGCAGAAAAAAATCCAAAAGGAGATTTGGTTACTGCTATTGCAAAATGTATTTCGGTATTGAAAGACCCCAAGCAAAAGGAATCGGACAAAGTATTTTATTTAAAAATGTTGGTCCATTTAGTTGGAGACTTGCATCAGCCCATGCACATTGGTCAGAAAGAAGACCGTGGAGGAAATCGAATAAAAGTTCAATGGTTTGGACAAGGAACCAATTTGCATTCTGTTTGGGATAACAAAATGATTGAGGCATGGAATATGAGTTATTTGGAGTTGGCAAACAATGCCAAAGATCTTTCTAGAAGTCAAGTGAAAGCCATTGAAAAGGGAAGTGTAGAAGATTGGGTAAACGAAGTACATGCAATTACCAAGGAACTTTATAGCTCTGTAAAAGAGGGAGAGAATTTGCGCTACCGCTATTCGTATGATCATTTTGCAACGGTAAGAACTCAGCTACAAAAAGGAGGCATTCGTTTGGCAAAAATTTTAAATGATATTTATTAAAGAGCACACTAAGGGAAGTATTGTCTAAAACAGAAAAAGAGATTACGGGGATTGTAATTTCTTTTTTATTGAGTTGTAGTTTGTTTTCTTAAGACGAAAAAAATGGTATTGTTCTATGCTGTCGCTGATGCTTTCATTGATTTTCGATAAATAAAAGAATTGAAGATATTTCTTTTTCCAAAATTGTTCATGGATTTTGCATTGATAAATTTTCCAAACAAAATTTTACTTACACCAAAGTACTCATAAGTATTTCCATCTGTGAATGTTACTTCTAAAAGCATGCTTTTGTGATGCCAGTCTGCTACTTGAAATTCTGTAATGGTTTTTTTATAAGCGTCTAAGTTGGCTTCTTTTGTTTCAGGAGCAATGCTTACTAAAAAGTGGTAACCGTCTATGATTTGGGTACTTTTTATTTCTGCTTCGGCTTTTTGATCTGCTTCTAAGAATTTGTCAGGATGCCATTCTTTTACCAATCCTCTATAGGCTTTTTTTAATTCTTTCAAATCTATTGGGCCTTCTACTTTAAAAAGTTTTTTATATTCTTTAATACGTTTCATGTTTGCTGTTTTCAAATTGCGTGTAAAAGTATTGATATTAAATTGATTAAACAGTAAAATATTGTTTGGATTTGTAACCTACTTTTTACCAATAAAAAAGATCACCCATTAAAGGTGATCTTTCAAAACAAACAATGCATCAACGACGCTGGGTCTGCAAGATACCATCAATTGTAGGCGCTCTAGAAACTCTTGTTGTCGTAGCTTTTTTTCTTTCTTTTTTTAGTTGTTGCGCATTTAAAATACCGATAAAACCTATTCCTAGCAAGAACAGAAATTTTTTCTTTAACATTTTTCCGATTTATGAAATGATCAATTTAAAGTGTCTCTGATTAACACCTTTTTAGTTAGACATATGTTAATAATTTGTAAGACTTCATAAAATTGTTTGAGTTACAGGAAGACGTGTTAAAAAATTCTTAAAAGTTTTCTAAGAAAAAAACGAATTGTTTGCACATTTTTTATGAAAACTTAGCAGCAATTTACTTCTGAATGTGTATTTTTGTCGGCGTTATAAACATTACACAGCATGAATTTACACGAATATCAAGGAAAACAAATATTAAATAGTTTTGGAGTTAGAATTCAAAGAGGAATTGTAGCAAGTACCCCAACAGAGGCAGTAGAAGCAGCCAAAAAATTGACAGAGGAAACTGGAACTGGATGGCATGTTGTAAAAGCGCAAGTTCACGCAGGTGGACGTGGTAAAGGGGGAGGAGTGAAGTTGGCTAAAAACTTAGACGAAGTAAGAAGTATTTCGGATGACATTTTGGGAATGATGTTAATCACGCCCCAAACGTCTGCAGAAGGAAAATTGGTAAATCAAGTTTTAATTTGTGAAGATGTTTATTATCCTGGAGAATCAGAAACAGATGAATTTTATATTTCAGTACTTTTAAATAGAGCCACTGGGAAAAATATGATAATGTATTCTACTGAAGGTGGAATGGATATCGAAACGGTAGCTGAAGAAACACCACATTTAATTTTTACTGAGGAAGTTGATCCTTTGTTAGGATTAATGCCTTTTCAAGCGAGGAAAGTAGCTTTTAACCTTGGTTTGTCGGGAGTAGCCTTTAAAGAGATGACAAAATTTGTATCTGCTTTATACACGGCCTACATTAAATCCGATTCTGCTATGTTTGAAATCAATCCAGTATTGAAAACTTCAGATAGTAAAATAATGGCCGTAGATGCAAAGGTAACTTTGGATGAAAACGCATTGTATCGTCATAAAGATTATGCAGCGATGCGTGATTTACGAGAAGAAAACCCAATAGAAGTGGAAGCGAAAGCTGCAGGCTTGAATTATGTAGATTTGGACGGAAATGTTGGATGTATGGTCAACGGAGCAGGTTTGGCAATGGGAACGATGGATTTAATTAAAGAGTCTGGTGGTGAGCCCGCAAACTTTTTAGATGTTGGAGGAACTGCAGATGCACAGAGAGTTGAAACGGCCTTTGGAATCATTCTAAAAGATCCAAATGTGAAAGCAATTTTAGTGAATATTTTTGGAGGAATTGTTCGTTGTGATAGAGTAGCACAAGGAGTTGTAGATGCCTATAAAAATATGGGAGATAAAATTACTGTACCTATCATTTGTCGTCTACAAGGTACAAATGCAAAAGAAGCAAAGCTTTTAATTGATAATTCTGGAATGGAAATTATTTCTGCAACCGAATTTCAAGAAGCCGCTGACAAAGTTCAAGAAGTTTTAGAAGCCTAGGTTTCTTATTAAAAATACGATTAAAAATGCCTCATGAAAATGAGGCATTTTTTATTGAAATAACTTGAGCGATTTGTTTTAAAATATTCGAAATAATTATTTTTTAATTCCCTTGTGTACCAGCGAATGCTGCTGCTTTTAGTCTTTCACCAATAATCTTAGAATATTTTTTTGCACCAAGTTTGTTTAGGTGATTCGCATCGGACATAAAACGATCGGCTATGTCATCTTCTATAAAGTTCAAATGGCGGCGGTGCTTTAATCTTTTTAGCGATTCTGAAAAAAAATCATAATAGCCCTGGTCAATTTTCTCTTTGTATCCAGAATGATATGGCGTGGATACTAGGATTAAGGTAATGTTATTGTCGGTGCATAGGCGCTCTATTTCATACAAATATGTTCTCTGAGAATTACTAAATTTTGCTTCATTTTGTTGGATAGAGAAATGCATATTAAACGTTTTATTGATAATTGCTTCCTTGGGATTTGAATTTGTAGATTCATAAAATCCTCCAAAATCTTGCGTTGCATAAACTCCCAAAATTGCTGGTTTTAGGATCTTGTCAAAGGTGGTTAAGAACCCTGAATTGTCAAACATTCGAATGAAGTAAAGATATTTTTTTAGACTTTTTTCTCCTTCTGAAAAGTCAAGACTGAAAAGTCTATTGTATACCGGCGCAAAATTGTGAATGGACACCCCTAGCATTAAGGTATCGATGCTATGATTTTTGTTTTGGACTAAGGTTTGTAATTTTTGATAGGTAAAGTAATAATGTTCACCAGAACTTGCTAAGTTTTTAGCTCCCGAAGAAATAGCATCTCCATGAAGTCGTTGTATCTGAGAATCTCCCATTAATAGGACAGAATGCTTCGAAAATGACGTTAGTTTCGTTTCAATATTTGTTTTTGTATTCAGATAGAGGGTAAAAGAAATCAAAATGAATATCAAACCTGGGACGCTGAATTTTAGGATGTTAAAGGCGAATATTCTCATAATTTAAAATTGAAAATAAATAAATTGTTGTTCTTTTCCGCTGAACCAAATTAATGCAATTATAATTGTATAATACATGGCATGTCTCAGAGGACGCTTCCATCTTAGCCCCAAATGTTCAAGCGCATATTGGCTCTCCCTTCCTAGCCATTCTATACAAATGAAAACAAAAATAAGTAGCATCGTTATCATGGCTCCTTTGGGATCTGAGAGCTGAGGAATTTCAAAAAGTGATGAGGAGAAAATCCCCGAAATATAACTGAAGGCATGCGTCATATCTTTGGCTCTAAAAATAATCCAAGCAAAAACAGTAAGCGAAAAAGTAAAGAGTATTTGTAGGAACTCTTTCGCAGTAGGGAGGGTGTTTCCCTGTGCAACTATTTCTAAATTTTTTCTATTTTTATTGGTGAGTAATAGCGGTAAAAAGTAAATAGTATGTAGTATTCCCCAAACAATAAATGTCCAATTAGCACCGTGCCAAAAACCGCTTACAATGAAGATTGCAAAAGTATTTCTAACTTTCATCCATGTGCCACCCCGACTCCCGCCCAATGGAATGTAAAGGTAGTCTCTAAACCAAGTTGATAGCGATATGTGCCAACGTCTCCAAAACGCTGCAATGTCTCTTGAAAAATAGGGAAATTTGAAGTTTTGCATCAAATTAAAACCGAAAAGGCGCGAAGTTCCAATGGCAATATCTGAGTACCCTGAGAAGTCTCCATATATTTGAAATGTAAAAAATATGGCGCCTAAAACCAGCGAACTCCCATTCATCTCTGCCGAATTATTAAAAATATGGTTCGCAAGCTCTGCACAACTGTCCGCAATCACCATTTTTTTAAATAAACCCCAGAGTATTTGTCGCATACCATCTACCGCTTTTGATCCCTCGAAAATTCGTTTTTTATAAAATTGAGGTAAAAGGTTTGTAGCTCTTTCTATTGGACCAGCCACCAATTGAGGAAAGAAACTTACAAATGCCGAAAAGACAATAAAGTCATTCGTAGGTGCTAGTTTTCGTTTGTAAACATCGATGGTATAACTTAATGTTTGAAACGTATAAAAGCTAATTCCGACAGGCAATATAATAGAAAGTGAATTTGTTGTTATTGCTGAGCCAAAAAATGAAAAGGCACTTTTAAAATTGTCCAAGAAGAAATTAGCATACTTAAAGAAACCAAGAAAACCTATGTTTACAAATATACTTGTCCATAGTAAAATTTTTCTTTTGGTCTTATTTTCCTCATTTTTTAGTTTTCGCCCAATCGTAAAATCGACGAGTGTACTGAAGAGAATTAAAGATAAAAAACGCCAATCCCACCAACCATAAAATACATAACTAGCTAAAACTATAAGCGCATTTTGTAGTCTGAGATTTTTATTTGCTAGCAACCAATAAAGTAAAAATACTATGGGTAAGAATACTGCGAAATCAATGGAATTAAAAAGCATGTTTTGTTTATTTTTACATTTTTCAACTTTCTCAATAGCACTGTTTTAAAAAAAAAATATAACAGCATATCAAAAAGTGTCAGATGAAGTATAAATCTGTTTTGCGGTAAATATCTTAATTTAAAATAGTTTTTTGAATGTTTTTGTTAAAATATTATGCAACATTCATCTTTTTAGTGGTGATAGGAATGTGTGAGAGAAGCGTAATCGCTGCAATGAGCAGGAGAAATTTTATAACTCCTTCTTTAAAACAGCAATTTCATCGCGTAATTGAGCTGCAACAATAAAATCTAAAGACTTTGCAGCGGTCTCCATAAGCTTTCGTTTCTCTCGAATCCGTTTTTCAATTTCCTTTTTGGGTAAGTATTGTAAATCCTGTTCGGCAGCTTTTTGTTTTGCGTTGTCATAATGATAACTAGAAACATCAGATTTGGTTAAGGTGTCCTCAATCTTTTTATTAATTTGAGTAGGTTTAATGTTGTTTTTCGTATTGTAGGCAATTTGTTTTTCTCTTCTACGATCGGTTTCATCAATGGTTTTCTGCATGCTATTGGTAATTTTATCTGCATATAAAATGGCAATACCATTCACGTTTCGTGCAGCTCTACCAATTGTTTGAGTCAAGGAACGATGACTTCTTAGAAACCCTTCCTTATCTGCATCTAAAATAGCTACTAAAGAAACTTCCGGTAAGTCCAATCCCTCTCTTAATAAATTAACACCAATTAATACATCAAACAATCCTTTTCGGAGGTCTTGCATGATTTCTACCCGCTCAAGGGTGTCTACATCAGAATGAATATAGCGACATCGAATGTCTACCCTTGCTAAATATTTTGTGAGTTCTTCTGCCATTCTTTTGGTGAGCGTAGTAACCAACGTACGTTCGTCTTTTACTACTCGAATTTGAATTTCTTCAATCAAATCATCAATTTGATTCAAACTGGGTCTTATCTCTATAGTAGGATCTAACAATCCAGTGGGTCTTATCACCTGTTCTACAAATACACCTTCCGTTTTTTGTAATTCATAGTCCGCAGGGGTAGCGCTGACAAAGATGGTCTGATTCTGTATGGCTTCAAACTCTTCAAATTTTAATGGACGATTGTCCATGGCAGCTGCCAAACGAAATCCGTATTCAACCAAATTTTCTTTCCGACTTCGATCGCCTCCATACATTGCGTGTGTTTGCGGAATGGTTACGTGACTCTCATCAACCACCATCAAGTAATCTTCAGGAAAATAATCCAATAGACAGAACGGTCGAGTACCGGGTTCACGTCCGTCTAAATAACGAGAATAGTTTTCGATGCCAGAACAGTATCCCAATTCCCGAATCATCTCTAAGTCAAATTCAGTGCGCTCTTTCAGCCGTTTTGCTTCTAGATGTTTTCCGATTTCCTTGAAATAAGCGACCTGTTTTACCATATCTTCCTGTATCTGGTGAATGGCATTTTGCAATACATCAGGAGAGGTTACGAATAAATTGGCTGGATAAATAGTGAGTTCTTCGTAAGTTTCTAGTACTGTATTGTTTTCTATGTCGAAGGCTTCAATTTCTTCAATTTCATCTCCAAAAAAGTGAATTCGAAATCCGTGATCACCATAAGAAGGATAGATCGTTACAACATCACCTTTTACTTTAAAAGTACCGCTTTTTATTTCAACTTCAGTTCGAGAATAGAGGCTAGTTACTAGTTGATGCAAAAATTTTGTACGGGCTATCTGTTGTCCTACCGCTACAGGAATTACATTTTTCTTAAATTCGTTTGGATTTCCAATTCCATACAAGCAAGAAACAGACGCGACTACCAATACATCACGTCTTCCCGAGAGTAGAGAAGAAGAAGTACTCAACCGCAAACGTTCAATATCTTCATTAATGGATAAATCTTTTTCAATGTAGGTACCCGTTACAGGGATGTATGCTTCTGGTTGGTAATAATCGTAATACGAAACAAAATACTCTACCGCATTTTCTGGAAAAAAATGTTTGAATTCTGAATATAATTGCGCAGCAAGTGTTTTGTTGTGTGCTAAAACTAAAGTGGGTTTGTTAACGTTTTTGATAACATTGGCAACAGAAAATGTTTTTCCAGAACCCGTAACCCCTAATAATGTTTGGAACTTTTCTCCAGCATTGATACTTGCTGTAAGTTGTTTTATTGCTTCCGGTTGATCTCCAGTTGGGGAAAACTCTGATACCAATTTAAATTTCATACCGTAAAAATACGGATAGTTTTCAAAGATTTTAGGGTCTTAGTAAAGAAAAATTTCCTGTTTTACGAATTGTTTTTTCATTGAAATCAATCAAGTTTGCTGTGTACCAATATTCTCCTGAGGGTACTGTTTTTCCTTTGTATTTCCCATCCCATCCTTCTGCATTTTCAGAGGTAATTACATGCAGCACTGTTCCATAACGATTAAAAATAACGATGTCAATTTTTGTAAAAAAAGTGGGAGTTGCTCCTTTAACACTCCAACGATCATTGCTGCCGTCATTATTTGGGGTAAAGAATTTTGGAAATCCAATTATGGAAACATCCTTTTGTATTGGAGGTTCGCAATTTTCAATGTCTTTTACATAAACGGTTGCAATTCCTGGGTTTACATTTTGAAATTGATAAGTAGTCCCATTCCCTAAAAAAATATTATTATCTAGTGAATAACAATAATTGCTATTCCCTGTAATTTCGACATCTAAGGTAATATTTGGGGTTGTAGTATCAACGATGAGTTCTCCAAAAGTCGGACTTTCTTTTATGCTTACTTCAAATTCTTTGGAGGTGGAGCAGGTAATACCGTTTTGTGTTTTGTAGGCTATGTGCGTATAAATTCCTGGCGTTGTTAGTCTAAAATTTTGTGCTGTAGACACAACAGCGTTTGAGGCATCTAGCCACTCATAACGATTGTTTGTGCTTTCTCCACTAATAATTATTGGCGGATTGCTAGTGATATCGTAGCAAATTGTATAGTTTTCTTGTAAATTGATTTCAACGGCTTCATTAACAATCAAATCAAAAGATTGAATTCCGTTGCATCCAAGAAGACGATCATCAACACGCACCCAAATACGTCTAGAACTCGAATTTACAATTCCTGAAAATGCATTGGTTTTTAACTTCGCATCTTGAAAGGTTGGAAAAAAACTAAAGAGCGATGTGTCGGGTAAGTTGAGTTCATTTTTTATTGCTGTTTCTTTGGGTCGAAGATTAAATCGTCCCTCATCGTTTCCAATAATATTGTCAGAGTCCTCACAGGTATATACCGGACTTATCGAATTCAATTGCACAAATTGTGCTTTCAAGAAGAAAAAGGTACTGTTTTCACAATTATTTTCATTGACGACCTTTGTAAATATTTTCTGATTTGGAATGGTATTTGTAAAATCTGTGGGATTATTAATCGGAATGTTTAAATCCAAATCACTTTGTGTTTTGTAAAAAAAGAATGTTTCATTTTGGTAATTTGCAGATATTTTTTCACCAATCGTAAATAAATTGAAATTGGAAATTCCGTCATTGTCCTCGTCACATTGAGACAATTCTTGATTTGGAAGTAAATCAGGAAGTGCATAGACGGTAATGCTTTTGTATAAAATAACAGCTGTTCCTCCAATGGTAAGGGTTGCTTTGATTGTATATGCACCCGGTGAATTGTACATGTGATTTGCTGTTAATCCGATGCCTGTATTTCCATCTCCAAAATCCCAGGTAACAGCATCAATATTTGCGTAAGATGTTGCTCGAAATGTAAAGGAAGTACCTACACATTCATTTTCTGTAACGACTCTTGAAGCAAAATATGATTGAATAAAATTGGGCAACCCTTTGTTAGATGCACCACTAGAAAGGTCTAAAGCATTGTGTGTGTATTGTGTGTCGAAACCTATTTCTTCAGGAAAATTGATAACTCCCAACTTTTGTAATGCTGAAATTCCATTTGTCTCTTGTTCAAACAACGCCACGTAAATTTTACTATCATTTGCAAGTTGAATGCTTCCGAATCGAGTACCTGAGCTTGAAAATAGCTCTTTTTTAGGCGAGTATAATGGATCGTCTGGAAAAAGGTTTTCTAAGGAATACTGATTTATGGATCCCGTGTTTCCAACCAATCCGCTGTAATAAAGCATTTTAGAATTTCTTGAAAAGGCAATTCCGTATGGTGATTTTGGAGCACCTAACCCGGTGTCTGCAAATATTTTAGTATTCGCTGTAATGGCTCCTGTTTCATTATCAAAATTATAAAGATATACATATCGATCCCCTTGATCTGCTATTGCAATGAATTGCCCATCTGGTGATGCTTTCATGGCTCCACTCGCAGATACGGTTTCTTCTTGTACTGAATGCAAAGGAGGATTGAGTCCATTTTCGTCAATTTTATAGCAACTAAATGTGTTTTTATCTCCATTGGTAGTTCCTCCTGCTTCTCCAAAAGTAATCAGCCAAATTGCTTTACCATCCTTGTGGTGAACTGCGGTTATCCTTTCTGTTGAAGCGTCTCGTAGTGGTTGAAAACGCGTTAGTACTTTTCCTAATGGATATGTACTTGATATTTCTATCTCTGCCAGATAAACGCCTTTCGCTAATAAGGGGGAAGTAGTAGTTTCATTTACCCGAGTACTAAAGATGTAATACTTTTCATCTGTGCCAGGTTTGGGTATTATTATTGATGTTTGTGTATTGATAATTTCTCCAGCCAATCCTTCTCCATTTTCCATGATTGTATGGTTTTTATTCCACACAGTCTGCCCATTCGTGTAGAACAAGAGGTTTCCGAGTTTGTCCGAAATAGATGCCGAACCTGCGGGCGTATCCATCTCACTATCGGTCATTACATTGACCATTCCGTTATTGAAGTTGAGTCCTGCTTGTTTTCCAAAGTTCCAATGATTGGTTTGACTTTGAGAATACATAAAACCATGAAAAACTAGAAATAATAAAAAATTATATTTTTTCATGGTTTTACAGAACGAATTACTTCCTAAGCAACGAAAAGTTTCCAGTCTTAAAGATTGTTTTTTTGTTGGTATCAAAGGGTACCAATTTAATAGACACCCAATAATCGTCCGAAGGCAATTTTTTTCCATTGTAGGTG
>JAHEET010000002.1:360319-474827 GCA_024640565.1 Flavobacteriaceae bacterium | reverse complement strand
AGGAATAACGAAATTTGCAACCGCTGGATCTCCATTTACCCACTGAGACCAATAACCTGAATTTTCGTCAGTAAGTTTAAAAATTTCAATGATTATTTTCTTACCCTCCAAGCCTCTACCATTTAGGCTCAAATTATCATCATAAAAATCAATTAAATAGTCTGGATTACCATCACCATCTTGATCTTCATAATAATTTTCGAGTAACTCATCTGATATAGAGAAAATCATGCTATTTGCAGAACCACCTGATGATTGACTATATGAGAAAGAAAATAAAAAAACTGTAAATAAAAAAAATAACTTGAAAGACCTTGTCATCTGAATAAATTTAATAAACAAAAATATCGCAACAAACACATGATAGATAATTCTTATTTTTTTTAATAAATATCTTATATTTACAGTATGTTTTATAAAAAAATCTTACTACTTGGAGCTCTTTTGCTATCATTCTTTTCCTTTGCTCAAAATAATCAAGGACAATTTTTTAAATTGTTTAAAGTATTATCCAAGCCATATTTTTATAATATCCAAAGTGTTGATGATAGAGTTTTGATTGGAACTAATTCTGGAATCTACGAGTTAAATACTGACAATTTAACTTTAAACATATTTGAAAAATCTAAAATTGGATTTATAAATGATATGGGATTGATAACTGACAAAGCCAATATAATTCATAATAATGCTCATAAAGAACTCTTACCTACCGAATATAAATCGGATTTTATTTATTCATTAGAAATCGATCAATTAATTATTGTATCCTCAAGGGGAAAATTATTTATTTACAATAATTCTCCTTATAAATTTTACCCTAAAAGAAGTATAAGGGGTATTTCAAAAAATTACATAGGCTCATATGAAGGTATCTTTAAAAACAATAATAAAATAGATTATCCTACGTATACAGATGGTTGGATTAGAGAATTTGACAGCAAAACATTTATTTGTTTTAATGGTGTAGTTTTAATAGAAAATGAAAAAATCATTCCTCTAGAAATAAAAGCAAATAGCAAGCAATTATCAAATATTTGGGATATCTACTGGGAAAAAAAAGACATTTATGTATTATTTTCTGATTTCGGAGTTTTCCGTTATAAATTAAGTAATCAAACAATATTAGAAGAAATTATAAATGACAAAAAAGATGAATTCAAGTATGTAGGAGAGAATAGAAATAAATTTGATGAAAGTTTTAATTCATATTATTTTTCAAATAGTAAAAGTTATTTTGAATACGATATAAGTAATGAAAAATTAATTAAAATTAAGGATTTTGATGAGCCCACATTATTTATAAGCCCTGACAGAAATAAAAATTTAAAAAACTCATTTTATGTCCTTTTTAAAAATGGCAATCTCATTCATTTCAAAAAAGACGATAACAAATCTAACTTTCAAAAGATAATTTTAGCAAAAAACCTTACGGAGGCACATACTATAGTCTCTAATGGAAATTATTTATTTATTATTAAAAATACTGGCCTTGACATTTACGATTTTGAGACAAAGAAAATTCACCAAAGTATTATAGAAGATGAATTGAACAGTAAAGCCTTTTTCTTAACCGAAAATAGTCTCAAAATTGGAGGTATTTATGGATTATATGATTTAAATCTCAAGATTCTTAAAACATTTCTAACAGTCAATGAGATAAAAAAAGAAAAAAATGAAGATGATTTATTTTCAGATTGGAGCTCAGGAATTTTAATTTTTATCTTATCCTTAACTATTATTGTTTTGGTTTTTATAATACTTAAACCAAAAGATTTGAATCAAAAAATTAATGATCAAAGAAATAAAAAGCACATAGATGAATTTATCATTGAAAACATAAAAGATGTTAGCGTAAATAATATTTTGTTAGAATTTAATATGGGTACTCATGAACTCTATAAAATTATGGGTAAAGACAAACCAGGAAAATATATTACTAAAAGAAGATTAATGCTTGTCAAAGATTTGAGATTAAAGAATAAAACCGATGAGGAAATATCTGAACTAACAGGTTTCTCAGTTAGTTATCTAAAAAAGATTTAATTTTTTTTAGTTAAGTATTGTAAAGATTTAATGTGTCAAAGGAATTTTAATAATCTACACTTTACATTGTTGGACACAATTATGATAATAAATAGAGGTGTCTTAAAAACAATAGATTGAGGCTATTTGCGTAGGGGTAAATTAGGGGGTATATCCTATGGTTAGTTGGTAGGTGGGGGGGGTTAGATTGTCCTTTCGTTCTGTCTATTAAATAAATATTGTCCCTGTCCCACACCTAAGTGATGGAACAATGGGACGCTTTGGAACAAAATCATTTTTACTACTTTTAATCTAACTATTGAGAGTTATAATAGATTATAATCTTTGTTATTCTATAATTAGACTTGTGTGCAAATAGTCTGCAAGTAAAAAATAAAAAAGGAGCTACATCTCTGTAACCCCTTTGTTTTAAGCTCCCCCTATTATTCAAAGTTGCAACACAACTTCTTCTTTTGACGATTCACTCGCCTTGGACGATATCCGTTTCTCCTTAATTAAGAATATTAAGGTATCGTTTTAAACCTCCTCTAATTTTGAAGGAAGTGGATTGATGAAATCGTTGCTTTCTAATTTGTAGTTAACGGTCTTTGTAAATAAACACAAACCTATCGGAAAACCTTTGCTAGCTAACACACGTTTAAAACGAATAAAGAAGTTAGCAAGATTAATGAAAAAACTGGGCAGAAATTTTATAAGAACTATGTGAATTTTATTGAAGCAAAAAATGAAAAAGAAACTATCTTTGCCCCATGGTACACAAATCAGGTTTTGTAAATATTATTGGGAATCCAAATGTGGGTAAATCAACCCTAATGAATGCCTTAGTCGGTGAGAAATTATCGATCATCACCCCCAAAGCACAAACCACAAGACACCGTATTTTAGGAATTGTCAATCATGACGATTACCAAATTGTCCTTTCAGACACCCCAGGAATTCTAAAACCCGCCTACGAATTGCAATCTTCAATGATGGATTTCGTAAAATCGGCACTCGATGATGCAGATATTCTAATCTATATGGTCGAAGTTGGCGAGAAAGAACTTAAAAATGAAGGCTTTTTTAACAAAATCATCAATAGTAGTATTCCAGTCATCTTATTACTGAATAAAATAGATACCTCTACCCAAGAAGAAGTAACAGAGAAGGTTGATTATTGGAAAGCAAAAGTACCCAATGCCCTAGTTTTTGTGATCTCGGCATTGGAAGGGTTTAATGTAGACAGTTTGTTCGAGAAAATCATCGAATTACTCCCGGAAGGACCTGCTTATTATCCGAAAGATCAGTTAACAGACAAGCCCGAACGCTTTTTTGTGAACGAAAAAATACGTGAAAAAATATTAATTCACTACAAAAAAGAAATTCCTTATTCTGTAGAAGTAGAAACCGAAGAATTTATCGAAGAAGCAAAGATTGTTCGAATTCGCGCTGTCATTATGGTAGAACGTGATACGCAAAAGGGCATTCTTATAGGCCATAAAGGATCTGCCATCAAAAGAGTGGGTGCAGAAGCCAGAAAAGATTTGGAAAAATTCTTTGAGAAAAAAGTATACATCGAGCTCTATGTAAAGGTGAATAAAAACTGGAGAAGCGACAATACACAACTCAAAAGATTTGGGTACAACCAAAAATAATGAGCCGCTTTCACCCCCTTTTCACCCAGTAAAAAAGCCCCAAATAACTAATTCGAATTACAATTACTTCTCATTGGGATATTGTATCTTTGCAAAAATTTTCAACCAAAATGAACAATAGTATCATCGCAATTGTAGGAAGGCCTAATGTAGGGAAATCTACTTTATTCAATCGTCTAACACAAAGAAGAGACGCAATTGTAGATTCCGTTAGTGGAGTTACCCGAGACAGACATTATGGAAAATCTGATTGGAATGGAAAAGAATTTTCTGTAATAGATACTGGTGGATACATCATTGGTTCCGATGATATTTTTGAAGCAGAGATTAGAAAACAAGTAAACTTAGCCATCGAAGAAGCCGATATTATTGTCTTTGTTTTAGATGTAGAAGAGGGAATTACGCCAATGGATGCAGAAGTTGCCAAATTGCTTCGAAAAGTAAAAAAACCAATTTTTACTGCTGTCAACAAAGTAGACAATGCCATGCGGGATGCAGATGCTGTTGAGTTTTACAACTTAGGTTTGGGAGACTATCATACCATTTCATCAATCAACGGAAGTGGAACCGGAGAACTCTTAGACGCCATTGTAGAAGAAATTCCAGCAGCAGAAGAAATGGATACTGCGCAAGAAGAATTGCCAAGATTTGCAGTTGTAGGAAGACCCAACGCAGGAAAATCATCTTTTATAAACGCTTTAATAGGCGTAGAAAGAAATATTGTTACCGACATCGCTGGAACAACCAGAGATGCAATTGATACCAAGTACAACCGATTTGGTTTTGATTTTAATTTGGTAGATACTGCCGGAATTCGAAAAAAATCGAGAGTAAAAGAAGATTTGGAATTCTACTCGGTTATGCGTGCCGTAAGAACCATTGAACACTCAGATGTGGTTGTCTTAATCATTGATGCTACGCGTGGATTTGAAAGCCAAGATCAAAATATTTTTTGGTTGGCAGAAAAAAACCGAAAAGGAGTGATCGTTTTGGTCAATAAATGGGATTTGATGGACAAAGAGACCAATACCCTAAGAGATTACGAAGCAAACATTAGAGAACAAATAGCGCCCTTTACAGATGTGCCCGTTGTATTTATTTCGGCCCTTACAAAACAACGTCTTTTTAAAGCCATTGAAACCGCTGTTGAAGTGTTTCAAAATAGAAAAACAAAAATACAGACCAGTAAATTTAACGATACCATGTTGGAAATCGTTAAAAACTATCCACCACCTGCCATTAAAGGAAAGTATGTGAAAATTAAGTATTGCATGCAGTTACCAACACAAACACCACAGTTTGTCTTTTTCTGTAATTTGCCGCAATATGTACGAGATCCATACCGACGATTTGTAGAAAACAAACTGCGTGAAATCTATGATTTCTCCGGAGTACCCATCACCATTTATTTCAGACAGAAATAAGGCCTTTTTTTAATTTATTGCGTACACATAATTCAACCCAAGGATGTTCACATTTTTGGGTTGTTTTTCGATGATGTTATTTTCGCGTCGATAGAACAGGCGAAACTTTCCAACCTCATCCCATTTGTAGCTTAAACCGAGGTTTAGCCTGTACTTACTGGTTTTGTATTTACGGATACTGAAAGAATCGTTTTTTGTAAACTTATTAAAAATCTCCAGAGAAAAAGAAGGCGTAAGTGGCGAGTTTTTGATGTCATATTTTACACCCGACTTTATCCTTACACTTTGAGAAGTTAAATCTCCGCCTGCTTCATCAACCCCTAAGTGATTTTTATTTTGATAGCGAATGCGATGCGATGCCGAGAATCTATTCATATCATATTTATATGAAAGATCAATATTGTACCGAAAATGATTTTCGAAACCTTGTTTTGCTCCTTGATTGTCATTCTTTGTAATGTGGCGAAAACCAACACCAATTTCAAAATCTTTGAACAATTCGTATTCCAAAGACAATTCTGTAAAATAGGCATCGGTTGTTTGAGCGTTTTCCTTCAATCGCAAATGCTCACTCAGCGCAATTTTAAATTTTTTACTTACAGAATACTCAATACCCACAGCATTCCACAACTCAAAATCTTTGGTTGCTGCTTCTTGAGAATACAAGGTGTTTAATCCTAAAAAAAAGCACATTAAAAAGAGGGCGATTTGAAATTTATAGTTTTTCATTTTTTAATTTTTAATATTATAATACATAATCACAATTGCCGTATCCTTTAAAAAATCGATGCTTTCAACAGTTACTTTGTTCACAATTATTCCTGTTCTTAATTCGATATCCGACTTCAATAATTCGTAATTCTCAGGTTTGATATTTTCAATATTCTCATAAACAATCTCTTTGGTCACTTCATAATTTAAATTCCACCCTCGCTCAATAATACCAATTGTAAATACGATGGCAGCATTTGCAAAAACAACTTCTGCATAACTCATCTTTTTATTCACAAAAGCATTCATCAAAGAAACGCCGATGACAATAAATAGATAGGTCATTTCTTTAATTGGTATGGACTCTGTACGATATCTTATAATCCCAAAGATGGCAAAAAGACCTATGGCAAGACCAATATCTAATTTGTATTTTTTAAGCGTAAAACAAAGAAAAAACACAACAAGACCAATCAAATAATAGGTAAATAAATAATGCTTTTTGCGAGTACTCCCATAATAAAACCATCGAATAATAATAGTCAGAAAAAAGAAGTTGATAAAAAAGAGGAAGGCCATTTTATAAAAGTCCTCGTCAAATAGGGGTATGTTCATGTAATCCATAACTAGAATGATATTTTATTAATTTTTAGTACTTTACTTTTAAACAAATTGTATTTTAAATCTTGATACAGATGCACCATTCCAATACAGTATTTACTGATACTAAAAGGATTGTATCTGTGTTTTTTTAATGTTTGTACAATCCGAGAATTTCTATCAAATCGCGACTGTTTTACTTCAATAACCACCAATTTATCATATTTTTTTTCGATCTCATTCATCGAATAAGTCAATCCTAAATCGATAGTAACACGCTCGTTGTCCTTGAGATTCACAAGTGTGATTCGATGAAAATGATTCCATAAGACAGGCTTCAACTCCATGCTTTTTTGAGTTATTTTTAAAATGAATTCCTTTGATTTTTCTGACAGATTGGATTCAAAGTCTGGTATTTTAATCCTTGATTTGTGGATATCTCCTTTGCCATTTTTTTGTTTTATTTCCAAAAAAGTCAATTCAGAATCTACATATTTACGCTGTCTAATTTTAGTCCTACGAACTTTTCCATTATGATGATCGAAATAAAATGTAAAAGCAGGAGTATCGAAATAAACCGAAGCATAGTGCATCAATCTTCGGTGTTTTATTTCCAATACTTGATATTCATTTGGTAGTTCCATTAAAATTGGAACTAAAGATTTTATCGGGATCGTATACTTTGTATCCCTTCTTTTCATTAAAGAAACTGCATTCATCTCTTCAAGAGAAATGCTTTTAAAAGCTCTGATGCTTTGAGCTACTTTTTCGAATGCGTTCTTTTGATGATTCAGGATACTGGCTGTTTATTTATTTGCACTATTTTAGATGATAATACATCAAAAAAACTTGCGCTGTTTCATTGAAAAACTTCAAAATTGCTTTGTAAAATAAGCTTATCTTGGCAGAGAAATTGTAGTTTACAATAAACTAAAGTAGTTTTTTAAATTTAAATTTTTCGTTCTGCAAAATAAAAATTTATTTCAAAGTCCTTCGTTGGGATTTAAAGAAATCATTTTCGGCTTTTTAATTCCAAAAAAAAGTTATTAATTGAAAACCGGTGTTTATTTTTGCAAGTAGATAGATCCACTTAAAATTCAACAAAATGCTACAATGGAAAGAAGTGATTCACTTCACAACAAAAGGAAATCCAAAACCCGATAAGCGCGTTGAAAAAACAGAATCCGAATGGAAAGCCCAACTGACCCCAGAGCAATACCGGATTACCCGACAAAAAGGAACAGAAAGACCCAATTCTGGAGCACTCTGCAGTATTTTTGAAGTAGGAAAATACCATTGTGTTTGTTGCAACACCCCTCTTTTTGACGCTAACATAAAATTTGATTCGAGTTCTGGGTGGCCAAGTTTTACACAACCCATTAAACAAAACGCCATCAAATATCACAAAGATATTTCTTTTGGAATGATTCGTGTAGAAGTCATGTGTAATACCTGCGACGGACATTTAGGCCATGTTTTTCCAGACGGACCCCAACCCAGTGGTTTGCGCTATTGCATCAATTCAGAAGCCTTAATTTTAGAACAAAAATAAACCATGGCTAAAAACCTACAGATCGCAACCGTTGGCGGAGGATGTTTTTGGTGTACCGAAGCTGTCTTTCAAGAAGTAAAAGGGGTTGAAAAAGTCGTTTCTGGCTATGCCGGCGGAAAGGTTCCTGGAAGACCCACCTATCGAGAAATTTGCTCAGGACTTACCGGAGCAGCAGAAGTTGTTCAAATCACCTTTGATGCTACCCGCCTCTCCTATGAAGCCCTTTTGGTTATTTTTATGACCACACACGACCCAACCACCTTAAACCGGCAAGGAGCAGACAGCGGAACCCAATACCGTTCCGTAATTTTTCACCACGATATGGTTCAGCAAAAAATTGCAAAGCAGGTAGTCACAGAATTGCAAGCTTATTATGAAAATCCTATTGTTACCGAGATTTCTGAAGCTCCTTTTTTTTACGATGCCGAAAAAGAACACCAAAATTTTTACAAAAACAACAATGGACTAGGATATTGTACCTATGTAATAGAACCAAAACTAGCAAAACTAAGAAAACTGCATGCCGATTTATTAAAGTAAGCCAAACCACAACATCCCTGTAAACCTCTTTTTGAAAGCCCAATGAAACTTCAGTTAAAAAATACCTTTCTTAACGAATTACCAGCAGACACAAACCTCGAAAACACTCCAAGAAAGGTAGAAAACGCAGTGTATTCTTTCGTTACACCCAAGCAAACAGCCAATCCAAAAGTGCTCCATGTTTCACAAGAAATGGCTTTAGAATTGGGGATTTCAGAGGAAGAAACAACGAGCGAATTCTTTAAAAACATCTTTACAGGAAATGAGGTATATCCAGCAACCAAACCCTTTGCAATGTGCTATGCAGGTCATCAATTTGGGAATTGGGCCGGACAATTAGGCGACGGACGCGCCATTAATCTTTTTGAAATTGAACACCAAAATAAAAACTGGAAAGTACAACTAAAAGGTGCAGGCGAAACGCCCTATTCAAGAAACGCCGATGGATTGGCCGTACTTAGATCCTCCATCAGAGAATATCTATGCAGTGAGGCCATGTTTCACTTAGGAGTACCAACTACCCGAGCCTTGTCGTTGAGCCTCTCCGGAGATCAAGTTTTGCGTGATGTTTTGTATGACGGCAATCCAGCCTACGAAAAAGGTGCTATTGTAGCAAGAGTAGCCCCCGCTTTTCTTCGCTTTGGAAATTATGAAATTTTTGCAGCAAGAAAAGACCTTATAAACCTGCAAATCTTGTTAGACTATACCCTAAAACATCATTTTCCACAAATAGGAAGTCCCTCAAAAGAAAGCTATATTCAATTCTTTAAAACTGTATCTGAAAACACATTGGACCTAATAGTGCATTGGCAACGGGTGGGTTTTGTCCATGGCGTGATGAATACCGACAACATGTCCATACTAGGACTCACCATTGATTATGGACCATATGGATGGTTGGAAGACTTCGAATTTGGTTGGACCCCCAACACAACAGATCGTCAAAAAAAACGCTACCGGTTCGGAAATCAACCAAGTATGGGCTTATGGAATTTGTACCAATTGGCAAATGCATTGTATCCCATCATTGAAGATGCAAAACCCTTAGAAGCCATTTTAAACCAATATAAAATTGACTTCGAGCGGAAATCACTACAAATGATGCGATCGAAATTAGGGTTGCAACTTGTAGAGGAAAACGATCTAAGTTTAATACAAGATTTGGAAGAAGTTCTGCAATTGACTCCCACAGACATGACAATTTTCTTTCGATTGTTGTCGGATATTACAGCGGATACTGAAGGGTTGAAAGGGGTTAAAAAAGCTTTTTACAACCCAAAGGATATCACTGGAGCAACAAAGCGACGCTGGAACCATTGGTTTGAGAAATACCATGCTCGACTGCAAAGAGAAACAAGATCGCATCCCCAGCGAAAAGAAAAAATGGATGCCGTAAATCCGAAATATGTACTGCGAAACTACATGGCACAGTTGGCCATTGACGCTGCAAACAAAGGAGACTATTCATTGATAAATGAACTGTTTGAGCTGCTAAAAAAACCCTATTCAGAACAACCCGAAAAAGAAAAATGGTTTGCAAAAAGACCTGATTGGGCAAAGAACAAAATAGGCTGCTCCATGTTGTCCTGTAGTTCGTAACATTAAAAAAAATAGTATTTTAGTAGCATCTTTTTTGACCCTATCAATGATTCACGAACTCAAAGAAATTATTTTACAAGCAAAAAGAAACCAAGACAAAGCATTGAAAAACGTATTGGTCACTGTGGTAGCCTTGGAAGGTTCTTCCTATAGAAAACCCGGTGTTCGGATGCTTATTACTGAAGATGATAAAATGATTGGAGCCGTGAGCGGAGGCTGTGTAGAAAAAGAAATTCTTCATAGAAGCAAGTCCGTTTTTCGAGATGGAACAGCAAAAGTAATCACCTATGACGGACGCTATCGATTAGGCTGTGAAGGAATATTATACATTTTAATCGAACCTTTTTTTATTACAGCGGCGTTTTACAAAAGGTTTACCGATGCCATTTTACAAAGAGAATCTTTAAAAATTGAATCCTTCTTCACGAAAGAAAATGAAGCAATTGGAGATTTTGGTTCTGTATTTACTTTTGAGCATTCAGCATCCTTTTCTTACGCCAAAAAAACCGCTGCAGCAGACTCACCTAACTTGGTTTCCTTTGAACAAACCCTAAGTCCAGCTTTCCGACTGTTGATTATTGGCGCAGAACACGATGCACTAAAACTGTGTGAAATGGCCGCATTGCTAGGTTGGCAAGTAGACATTATCACCTCCATCAAAGATCCTAAAAGCAATCTTGATTTCCCAAAAGCCAATTCCGTAATTGGCAGCACTCCAGAAATGCTCGATTTGTCTAAAATTGATACCAATACAGGAATTGTGATCATGAACCATAACTATGCACTAGATGTAAAGTATGTGCTGAAGTTGGTAGCCAAAGAACCGGCTTATCTAGGGATCTTAGGAGCAGCCAAAAGGAGAGATAAAATGTTCAACGAGCTTTTTGAATACAATACTGAAATCTCAGAAGATTTTTTAGAGCGTATTTTCACCCCTGCTGGTTTGAATCTTGGTGCACAAACACCCGAAGAAATTGCCATTTCTATCTTAGCAGAAATTTTAGCAACCCTAAAAAACAAAACCCCCAGTTCCTTGAAGGAAATTACCGGAAACATTCACACCTCCTAAGCATGCAATTGGCAATTCTTATTTTAGCAGCTGGCAAAGCTTCTCGTATGGGAGCCGTAAAACTATTGTTAAAAGTGAAAGGCACTACGCTTTTAGAAAACGCAATTGCCAATTCAAAAAAAATAAAAAATACCGCTGTGGTTTGTGTTTTGGGTGCCCATGCTAGCGAGATAAAAGAAACCATCTCGCCAAAATCAATCGCTTTTATCATCAATAAAAACTATGCCCAAGGATTGAGTTCTAGTATTATTGCTGGCATCAAATACCTACAAAAACAAGGCATTCAATTTGACGGAATCTTTATTCAATTGGCAGACCAGCCTGCAATTGAACCTGCCTATTACCAGGAAATGACCAGCTTATTTTCAAAAGAAAAAACTAAAATCATTGCAGCAAATTATGGAGACAATTATGGTGTTCCTGCCATTTTTCCAAAGAAATTTATCAACAACCTCCTAAAGATATCAGGAGACAAAGGGGCAAAAGAATTTCTTCAAAAAAACAAAAAAGAGGTTATTTCCCCTCAAGTAACCGTAAATTTATTGGATATTGATACGCCTGAAGAGTATAACAACTATCTAAATTCGCTTTAAAAAAACCTTCTATTATGAACGAAATCGCTTTGGTATTTGCAGCCTTCTTTGGTGCAACAGGAATTATTTTTGGTGCTTTTGGAGCACATGTCTTAAAGAAAAAACTGACGAACGAACAGTTACAAAGTTTTGAAACGGGTGTAAAATATCAAATGTATCATGCCCTTGTACTGCTTGTGTTGGGATTCCAATTAGAATTGGACTCAACCCTAAAAAACAGTATCTTTCTTTTGTTGATCTTAGGCACCGTTTTGTTTTCCTTTTCAATTTATGGACTGGTGCTTTCCAGTGCAAACAACAAAAAATTGCGCTTCTTGGGGCCAATGACTCCTTTGGGCGGATTGTTACTAGTCTTGGGATGGGGATTACTAATGTACCTGTTTGTTTTGGCGCTTTAATCTTCCCAAAAGAGAATCCTGACCCGTTATTTTTAAAGCGAAGTTCCTCCGTCTAAAGTAATGGTTTGACCGGTCATGAATTGGGTATTGTCTGAGGCCAACCATACTACGGCATCTGCAATTTCTGCAGCCTTTCCATAGCGTTTCATTGGAATCACACTCTTTAAAATAGCATCCATTTCTGGCTTGGCATTCATGAGCTGCGTTAATAAAGCCGACTCTGTATATCCTGGGCAAACTGCATTTACACGAATGTTTTTAGTGGCATATTCCATCGCTGCCGATTTGGTCATTCCCACAACAGCAAATTTACTAGCACTATAACTAATATTGTTTGGGGAAGCTTTTAAACCCGCCAAAGAGGCAATATTTACAATGTTTCCACCTCCTTGTTTTAAAAATTGTGCCAAAGCAACTTTCATACAATAAAAGACACCGGTTTGATTTACAGCAATGACCTTGTCCCAATCTTTTAATGTGGATTGGTGTGTTCTTAGTAAATTAGGTCCTATTCCGGCATTGTTTACAATGACGTCCAGCCTTCCAAATTCTTTGACCGTTTGCGCAACTAAGTTTTCTACGGCTTCAAAACTGGTAACATCTGCGGGGATAGAAATTGCGTTGCCTCCTCCAGCTACAATGCCCGCAACTACATCCTTTGCAGCTTCTTCTTGTCGATCTGACACAACAACGGTTGCTCCAAATTTTGCAAAATGAATTGCAGTTGCTTTTCCGATTCCAGATCCTGCACCAGTAACGATGACGATTTTATTTTTTACTTCCATATTTATTTACAAAATATTAGTTTTGAATTTGACAATGCAGCGGCTCTCAATGCACTCGGGTACTCCTTCATTTGAAGCAATTTAAAAAATTCATTTTTATTGGCATACTTCACAATTAAAACCTCATCCCATAAAGGCGTCGCTTCATCTCCTAAAAGGGTAGCCATTGGTTTTCCTTTAAAAACAATAGATGCAGCTACCTTCCTAAAAAATGGAGTGGCTGCTTCCAGGTAGGCTTTGTAGGTTTCTTTTCCTGATTTTCCAGTTTCTGAAACCTGGTCTTTATACTGTAAATAATTCATCATGAATACAGGGCTATTTGCATCAAAATTCGCTAAAACATGTAATCCCTTAGTTTTCAATTCTTGATGATTATTGTCCATTTTTAGTCAATTTTGTTCGTTTTTATCGATTTTACGGCTAATTTACAGCATAATTCGGCTGCTTTGTTCAAATTAGCAAAACGCGGGTCTGTAGTCCAACCTTGCTGATATCGATAATAAATTTGTTGGGCAATAACGGCTATTTTAAACAAACCGTACACATAATAAAATACGAAATTATCAATGGATCTTCCCGATTTTTTAGCGTACATTTTTACAAGATCACTGCGAACAGGATTGCCTTCAAAAATGGTGGGCGATGGAATTCCTTGTTTTACAAATTCTTGATCGGTAGCTACCGTCCAATACCCCAAAGAAGTCCCTACATCCATTAAAGGATCTCCTAAAGTAGCCATTTCCCAATCTAGAATTGCAGTCACCTCTTGCCAAGTATCGTCTTTAAAAACAACATTGTCGTATTTATAATCGTTGTGAATTAAGCAATGATCGTAACGTGTGGGTTGGTTTTCTTCCATCCATTGCATTACAAATTCCGCTTCTGGGTAGTCGTCTGTCTTTGCTTTCACATACTGTTTGCTCCAATTGGTTACCTGTCTTGCTACATAGCCTTCTGGCCTTCCTAAATCGGCCAACCCAATGGTTTTGTAATCTACGTTATGCAAGGCTACTAAAGTATCTAACCATGAGTTTGCGATGGTCTTATAATCTTTGGGGGCTAACTTTCTTCGCTTGGCTTCTTTAAAATTTAAAATGATGCCTTTTATTTTTTCCATCAGGTAAAACGGACTTCCTAAAATAGTTAGATCTTCTGAAAATGCATACATTTTTGGCACCTTTGGAAAAGCCGTTTCCAAACCACTTTGTACTTTAAATTCGCGTCCCATATCATGGCCTCTTTTGATCGCACCAATCGGGGGCTTTCTTAACACATATTCTTTATTTTCAATTCGCAACAGGTAGGTCAAATTAGAAAATCCATGGGTAAACTGTTCCACATACAAGTCACTTTCTACCGAAGTGATAAGCTGTTGTGCTTGCATGAATTTCTTCAACAAAATCGTATTTAACTCCTCTCCTTTTCGAACGTTTTGCTGAGTCATATGAGTTGATTTCCGTATTTCTTAATACAACTTTTTCCCAATTGATATAGGTGTACTTCATCGGGACCATCTGCCAAACGCAACATTCTTGCAATGGCAAAATAATGCGGCAGGTAGGTGTCTGGCCCAACGCCTTTACCTCCTAGAATTTGCATGGCACGGTCAATGACTTTTAACGCCATATTTGGAGCTACAATTTTAATCATAGCGATGAGGTCTTTTGCAGATTTGTTGCCCAATTTATCCATTTTATCAGCTGCAGATAGGGTCAACAATCTTGCTTGCTCTATGGCACATTGCGACAATGCAATTTCATGTCGGATGCTGCTATATTCGTAAAATTTCTTTCCAAAAGTAGCTCTTTCCAGGGTTCTTTGCGACATGGTTTCTAAGGCGTATTGCGCCATACCCACCAGTCGCATACAGTGGTGAATACGACCAGGTCCAAGGCGTCCTTGTGCAATTTCAAAACCCCTACCTTCTCCTAAAATTAAGTTCTCTTTGGGCACACGAACATTGGTCAACTGTATTTCAGCATGCCCTTCTGGTGAATCATAAAATCCTAAAACCGAAAGTGGTCTGATGATTTCTAAACCGGGCGTATCTATGGGAATCAACACCATACTTTGCTGCTGATGTCTAGCCGCATTTACGTCGGTTTTACCCATAACAATAGCCACTTTACAGTGGGGATCCATGGCACCGGAGGACCACCATTTTCTTCCATTGATCACATATTCATCGCCATCTAAAACAATAGCGGTTTCAATATTGGTAGCGTCAGAAGAGGCAACTTCTGGTTCTGTCATTAAAAATGCAGAGCGAATTTCACCATTCATTAATGGAGTTAACCATCTTTCTTTTTGAGCTGAATTTCCATATTTCGCGAGCACTTCCATGTTTCCAGTATCGGGAGCAGCACAATTAAAAATTTCTGAAATCCAGATTTTTTTTCCCATAATTTCTGCCAAGGGTGCATATTCTAAATTGGTCAGCCCTGGACTTAAATCGCCATAATTATTTGGTAAAAATAAGTTCCACAGACCGGCTTTTTTGGCTTTCTGCTTCAACATTTCAATTGCTGGAAAACGTTGCCACATATTCTTGGGATCACTTTGAAAAGCAATGTAAGCGGCTTCTACAGGAACAATATGTTCTTCAATAAAAGCGCTTAACCTTTCTTGTAACGCTATCGATTTGGCTGAGTATTCGAAATTCATAATTTGGGGTTTCGTTTTTTAAAAAGGCAACGCTGTTTCCAACAGCGCGCTTTCTAAATTGGTTTTAATAATTATCCTGCAATCATATAACCGCCATCTGCCGTGTAGACGCCGCCGGTCATGTAGCTGCCGGCATCGGAAGCCAACAAACAAGCCAAACCGACCATTTCCTCTGGCATGCCCATGCGTTGGCTTGGAAGTGTTTTTTGAATCTTTCCAAGTATTTTTTCGTTTTGCCACAAGGCTGCACTAAATTTTGTTTTGATCAATCCGGGACAAATAGCATTGACACGAACGCCGTGTTTCCCCCATTCTTTTGCCTGATTTTTTGACAACATTAAAATGGCTGCTTTGCTCGTACTGTAGATCCCCAAACCGAATCCTGGGGTTAATGCTTCTACAGAAGCAATATTAATAATACTCCCATTTTTATGAGCTTGCAAATGCGGTAATACGAGGTTTGACAAACTCCAAGGAGCTTTTATATTGACCTCCATAATTTTATCAAAAATTGCGGGATCTACCTCCTCTATAGGTCCAAAAACGGGATTGATTGCAGCATTGTTTACTAAAATATCTATACGGCCAAATGCCTCCATGGTTTGTGCCACCAAGTTTTCTCGTTGAGCTGCTTTTCCAATATGGCAAGCAATTCCGATGGCTTTCAATCCGGCTGCTCTCAATTCATTGGCAACAGCATCACAGGCTTCTTGACTTCTACTTGAGATCACTACCTGGGCAGCATTTTCTGCCAACCCTTTGGCAATTGCTTTTCCAATCCCCTTACTTGATCCTGTAATAATAGCTACTTTGCCTGCTAAATTAAATTGTTTTGAAATGGATGTCATTATACAATGTATTCTTTGTCTTGTTTAATTGTCAGTACTTCATCACTCATTAATGAAGTTGCTAACGAGCTTGTTTTTGGGAGTTCATATTTGAAATAAAATTTCATGGTATGAATTTTACTTTCATAGAAATTTAGATCGTATTTTAAAGTCCCAGAGGCTAAAGTATCTTTTGCATTTACCCCCATTTCTAACCACAACCAACTGAGCACAACCAAACTCATATATTCCATAAATAAATTGGCATCCGATAAATAGCGTTCATAATTTCCTTTGATAGCAAAAGGCATTAGTTTTTGAAGGATCTCTTGGGACAATTGCAAGGTACTCGCCAATTGTTTTGCATAAGGTACCAATTCTGGATGTTGAGATGCCGCCGAAATGGTTTGCATCATTTCTGCCGCCAATAACTCTAGAGCTTTTCCGCTTTGTAGGGTAACTTTTCTCCCCAATAAATCTTGTGATTGAATTCCGGTTGTCCCCTCATATACGGCAGAAATTCGGATGTCTCTATAGTATTGTTGCAATGTGAAATCGGTACAAAAACCATAACCTCCTAAAACTTGCAATCCATTGTTTACAGATACTGAACCTGCTTCTGATGGAAAGGTTTTTACGATTGGAATGATCATCTCTAGCAATAAATTGTATTTTTCTTTTTCTTTCTTGTCTTTATAGGCGTGAATAATGTCATGGTACTTTGAGGCTAATAAAACCAAACTTAAGGAACCTTCAGCTATGGCTTTTTGCAACAACAGCATCCTTCTTACATCAGGATGTTCGATGATCAAACTTTGTTTTTCTGCTGGATTTTTCTTTCCAGAGCTTGTTAATTTTCTTCCTTGTGGTCTTTCATTTGCATACTGTAACGAAGTTCTGTAAGCGGCCATAGCAATGGCTGCTGCACCTCTACCTACGGCAATTCTTGCCGCATTCATCATTAAAAACATATGTGCCAGTCCTTTGTTTTCTTCACCCACGAGCCAACCTCTACAATCGTCTGTGTCGCCAAAACCTAAATGCGTGGTACAATATCCTCGTTGTCCCATTTTCTGAAAATCAGCAACAGTCATGACGTCGTTGAATTCCAAAGTTCCATCTGCCTTGGGTCTGTTTTTAGGAACTACAAATAACGATATCCCTTTGGTTCCTTGAGGCGCTCCTTCTATTCTTGCGAGCACCAAATGCACAATATTATCTGCGTACTGATGGTCACCTCCTGAAATAAAAATCTTCTGTCCCGATATTTTATAAAAACCATCGCTAGTTGGGGTCGCTTTTGTTACAATATCCGACAATGAACTACCAGCTTGTGGCTCTGTTAAACACATGGTTCCTCCCCAAGCTCCAGAAAGCATGTTTGGGACATAGGTTTCATTTAAGGCTTTGCTACCAAATTCAATAATTAATTCTGCAGCTCCCTGAGTTAAACCTACATAACCTGGTAAGTGATTGTTTGCAGCATCCATAATATATACGGCTGCTTGGTGTGCCATGAAGGGAATTTGCATTCCTCCTGCATCATAATCAAAAGAGGCAGAAATAATACCTAATTCTCCTCCTTTTTTCATCATAACATCTACTTGCTTGTGAACCATGACGGTTCCATCTTTATGGTGCGCAGGTGTTTCATCCATTTCTTTAAAATATGGATACAACTCTCGATCAGAAAATTCTTTGGCAGATTCAATGAACAAATCTAGCGATTCCATATCATGGTCCTCAAAACGTTCTCTAGCTAGTAAGTTTTCTAATTTCCGAACATCATAAAGTATATATTTTAAAGTGTCTAAGTCAATATACTTTTTCGGCATTTTTTTGAAGTTTTATAGTTGATTTTTAATTTTGTTCAGTGCTGATTTCACTGCTTCTAATCTACTAATAATTTCATGATTTTTGACAATTTCATCGGGATTTTTCTTTAGCTTCTGTTTGGCTCCTTCTAAAGTAAAACCGCGTTCTTTTACCAAATTAAAGATTAGCTTGAAATTCTGAATGTCTTCTTGGGTAAAAAGCCGATTGCCTTTCGCGTTTTTTTTTGGTTTGATAATGGCAAATTCTTTTTCCCAAAAACGAATTAAAGAGGTGTTTACATCAAATGCCTTTGCAACTTCGCCAATTTTATAATATCTTTTTTCTGGTAATTCTATGTGCATGAAGTTGAATTAATCGAATGACTGCCCTTCTTCTGAAGACTGTTGAATGGCTAAAAATTCTTCGGGAGTTAAATCACCATAATAAAAACTAATCGGATTCAAAGCTTTACCATTTTTATGCACCTCGTAATGCAAGTGAGGTGCCACAGACAATCCGGTACTTCCAACATATCCAATAATATCTCCTCTTCGGACTTGCTGCCCGCGTCTTACCGTCATTTTGCTCATGTGTGCATAAATGGATTTGTACCCATAACCGTGGTCAATGTATACAACTTTACCAAAAGTACTACTTCTTTGGGCTTTGTATATTCTCCCATTTCCAGCGGCATAAATTGGGGTTCCTCTTGGTGCAGTAAAATCCATTCCTTTGTGAAGTTTTCTGATTTTTAAAATCGGATGCATTCTCATTTTATACCCCGATGCAACATAAAAAGAACCTTTTTTTATGGGCAAGACTGCTGGAATTGATGCCAACATTTTCTCTTTTTCTTTTGCCAATGCGACAATTTCATCTAAGGATTGTGATTGCACAGCAATTTGTTTGGAAAGGATGTCTACATTTTTCGTAAGCCCTTTGATCATCTCAGAATTATCAAAACCATCCAAAGCTTTGTATCTATTGACCCCACCAAAACCTGCTTTTCGTACATCGTCAGATATTGGATCTGCTTCAAAATAGGTACGGTAAATATTATTATCTCTTTCTTGGAGTTGCCCTAAAATAGTAGCGCTTTCATCGAGCCGCTTATTGATAAGGGTATAATGCAGTTTTAAATTTTCAAGCTCATCTTTATCGGCCCTGTGTGCAGGCGTTATAATCACTTGACTTAGGGCCACAAAACCAATAAACATTACCAAAGATATGCCGAGAATAAAAAATACGGAGCGCTTAAAGTAATCACTTTTTTTCTTCTCTATTTTTCTATAAGACAAGGTGTCTGCATCATAAAAATATTTTACTTTTGCCATAATCTTAAATGTACTATTTTTGTTTTTTAAACTGATTTTCCAAAAGAAAACTTTTCAAATTTACAAAATTTTTACAACTCCTTTTTTAAGTTGTTATATTTAAAAACAAATGAACCTAATTCTTTCAATCTGAAACCATCCCTTTTTATGAAATCTCAAGAAATCCGTGCTCAATTTTTAGATTTTTTTAAAGAAAAATCTCATACAATTGTACCCTCGGCTCCCATGGTTACCAAAGATGATCCCACACTACTTTTTGTGAATTCTGGTATGGCTCCCTTTAAAGAATTTTTCTTAGGCAATGCAAAACCAAAAAGCAATCGACTGGCAGATTCTCAAAAATGTTTGCGTGTTTCTGGAAAACACAATGACCTTGAAGAGGTTGGTTATGACACCTACCACCATACGTTATTTGAAATGTTAGGAAATTGGTCTTTTGGTGATTATTTTAAAAAAGAAGCCATTTCTTGGGCATGGGAATTGCTAACGGAAGTATATAAAATTGATAAAGATATTTTATATGTCAGTGTTTTTGAAGGAAGTGATGATGCAGACAAGCTTCCTTTAGATCAAGAAGCATACGACTTGTGGAAAGAATTGATTCCAGAGCATAAAATTGTAAAAGGAAGTAAAAAGGATAACTTTTGGGAAATGGGCGAACAAGGACCTTGTGGACCCTGTTCTGAAATTCATGTCGATCTTCGATCTGAAGAAGAAAAAGCGAAAACGCCAGGCATAGAATTGGTTAATATGGACCATCCACATGTGGTGGAAATCTGGAATCTTGTTTTTATGCAGTACAACAGAAAAGCAAATGGTCGTTTAGAAAATTTGCCACACAAACATATTGATACTGGCATGGGATTTGAGCGTTTATGTATGGTTTTACAAGGCGTAAAATCGAATTACGATACCGATGTTTTTCAACCCATAATCAAGCAAGTAGAAAAAATTACAAACACAACATATGGCACAAAGGAGCAACAAGATATTGCCATTCGTGTGATTTCAGATCACGTAAGAGCTGTAGCTTTCTCTATTGCCGATGGGCAACTGCCAAGCAATACAGGTGCAGGATATGTAATTCGAAGAATTTTAAGAAGAGCTGTGCGTTATGGATTTACATTCTTACATAAAAAAGAACCTTTTATCTACCAATTAGTGGCGACACTCTCGGAACAGATGGGAGCCGCTTTTCCCGAAATTTCAGAACAAAAACAGTTGATTGAAAATGTAATTAAGGAGGAAGAAAACTCCTTTTTAAGAACCTTGGACCAAGGATTGATCTTGTTGGACAAAATCATTGAAAATGCCGACAGTAAGCAAATCGCTGGAGATCAAATTTTTGAACTTTATGATACCTTTGGTTTTCCAGTAGATCTAACAGCGTTGATTCTCTCTGAAAAAGGATTTACGCTCGATGAAAAAGGATTTAAAGACGAATTGCAAAAGCAAAAAAACAGATCAAAAGCTGCTAGTGAAATGTCTACCGAGGATTGGACACTTTTAGTTGCCAATGCAAAAGAAGAATTTATTGGGTATGATACCTTAAGTGCTCCTGTAAAAATTACACGCTACAGAAAGGTTGTTTCTAAAAAAGAGGGAGCAATGTTTCAGTTGGTCTTTGACGCTACTCCCTTTTATCCAGAAGGAGGTGGACAAGTTGGTGACAAAGGCTTTTTTACAGACGCCCAAGGAAACCAAATTGCAGTTTTAGATACCAAAAAAGAAAACAATGTGATCCTTCATTTCACCAAAAAATTGCCAACAGCCGTCAGGGATACTTTTACCGCAACAGTTCATAAGAACACACGCGAAAATACTGCTTGTAACCATACAGCAACCCACCTTTTACATGAAGCGTTAAGAGAAGTGTTGGGCGTTCATGTAGCGCAAAAAGGTTCTGCTGTAAATGCCAACTATTTGCGATTTGACTTTTCACACTTTTCAAGAGTAACTGCGGAAGAACTAAAAACTATTGAAGGCTATGTAAATGCGAAAATAGCCCTAAAACTACCGTTAGAAGAAAGTAGAAATATTTCGATGGAAAAGGCTATCGCCGATGGAGCAATGGCGTTGTTTGGTGAAAAATATGGTGATACCGTTCGTGCTATAAAATTTGGGAATTCGATTGAATTGTGTGGAGGAACACATGTGAAAAATACAGGAGATATTTGGCATTTTAAAATTAAATCGGAAGGTGCCGTTGCTGCTGGAATTCGACGAATTGAAGCAATTACAAGTGAAACAGTAAGGGATTTTTATGACGAAAATAATGACGCCTTGTTTCAAATAAAAGAATTGCTAAACAATGCGAAAGCACCCGTAAAAGCGGTTCAGAAATTACAGGATGAAAATACTGCTTTGCTAAAACAAATTGAACAACTCCTTCGGGACAAAGCAAAAAATGTCTCGGAAACGGTTGTCAATCAACTTCAAGAAATAAACGGTGTACAATTTTTGGCGACCAAAGTAGATTTGGATGCAAACGGAATCAAAACCTTGGCTTTCGATTTAGGTAAAAAACATCCCAATTTGTTTTTAGTATTTGCAAGTGCACCTACAAGTGAAAAAGCAATGTTGACCTGTTATATTTCGAAAGAACTCGTTATCGAACGAGGATATGATGCTGGTAAAGTAGTGCGAGAAATAGGGAAATGCATTCACGGAGGTGGCGGGGGTCAAAATTTCTTTGCAACTGCAGGAGGTAAAAACCCCGGAGGAATACCGCAAGCATTGGAAAATGCAAAGGAGTTTCTAAGTTAAAAAAATGATTTTACAAACAAAAGTAATCGTACAAAAAGAAGCTAATAACCCAATTTCTTATGCTTCAAAAATGGTACTACTAGGCTCTTGTTTTTCGGAAAATATTGGAGCGCAATTAGATCATTTCAAGTTTCAAACCGTTCAAAATCCTTTTGGAATATTATTCCATCCCAAAGCAATCAAAACATTGGTTGCAAATGCAATTCACGAAAAAACGTATACTCAAAAAGATTTGGTTTTTCAAAATGAGCGATGGCATTGTTTTGATGCGCATTCGAAACTAAGTGCACTTGTAAAAAAGGATATTTTATTACAACTAAACAAAGCTACTGCAGCAACAAATTTGGCTTTAAAAGAAGCTACTCACCTGCTTATTACATTGGGGACATCTTGGGTGTATCGAGATACTGCATCGCATAAAATTGTTGCCAATTGCCATAAGATCCCACAGAAAAATTTTGCTAAAGAATTACTAAGCGTGCAGGAAGTTACTGAAACATTGTCAGAAATTATTGCATTGATACGATCGGTAAATACCCAAGTAAATATCATTTTTACAGTGTCCCCAGTTCGTCATTTAAAAGATGGTTTTGTTGAAAACACACAAAGCAAATCGCATTTAATTGCAGCAATACAAGCCCTGCTTGAGCGTTCCAAGAACACCAAGTTGCATTATTTTCCAAGCTATGAAATAATGATGGATGAATTGCGTGATTACCGCTTTTATGCAGAGGATCTAATTCACCCAAATACGACTGCAATTCAGTACATATGGGAGCGTTTTACAAGCACTTGGATTGCTAAAAAAGCCTGCGAAACAATGCAAGAAATAAACAGCATCCAAAAAGGATTGTCACACAAACCGTTTGATGTGAACAGCATACAACATCAAAAATTCTTAACAAATTTGACCGCGAGAATTACAAAAATAGAAACGGAATTTCCATTTATAAAATTTTAAAAACCCTAGCTTACTCGATGATGTACTGATCTACATTCTGCCAAGGTCCACCATTTATTGCATCCAAACCATTGCTTACTAAAAACTGTGTTGCTTGCGAACTTCGTGCGCCACTTCTACAAACAGCAATGATTGGTTTGTTCCAAGATCTAATTTCTTCTAACTGCAATGGCACCGTTGTTAATACAATGTGCTTTGCTTGCTTTCCGTGTGCTTCATCCCATTCTTCAAGAGACCTCACATCTAAAATAACGGCTCCTTTTGCTAAATATTCTTTTACGTCGTTTGTTTCTTTTTTCTGACTGAAGATTCCAAATAATCCCATAATGGCTGTTTAATCGTTTATTGTTTTTATTAACTGTAGCCCATTTTCAATCAACTTTTGAAAAGAGGTATTCTTTTGTAGTTTGCGTAAATATTTATAGACTTCTTCTGAAAAATCACATTTGTTTTCAATGGCTAATTCATAAATCTCTAATGGCAAAAGCCAATCGGAAGGATGCTCGTTGACCAGCCTGTCAAAAATATCTTTTAGTGCTTTTGATTGGACTGGAGAAATCGCTCTGATAGCCCTAACTTTTGCATACAAGGCATAGAGTTCTTCTTCTTGTGCAGTGTAATTTATTTTTTTTGTTTTTGTTTCAGAAACTTTCGATAAATCCTCAAAAGAACTCTGATCTGCTGCTCCCGAATAAGCAGAAACTACTTCCTTTCCAATCGCCATGTCATAAATTCCCCAACTTGGTTCAAAAAGAATTTGATCTTGATAGGTGACCGTACAATCTGTAAAGGAAATTACTAAAATTTTACCCTTTAAATCTCGGGTTCCCGTAATGGCTTTTCCTTGAATTTTTATACCGCTTTCAAATTCTAAATTTATGTATTCGCCTTCATAAATTCCGTAAGCTTTTAAGTCTCTTGGACTCATATCTTCAATTTGAAGGTTGATTCCTTTGAGTTTTCCTATTGGACTTCCAAAACCATTCTTGTGATCTACCACACCATGGCCAATTAATTCTTTGTCTCTTGAAGCGAGTGCGGTTGGTCCTGATGTTTGAAAGTAGGCTACCTCATTATTGCGATGCTGAATGACCTTTGTGAAAATTCCTGAAATTTGAATTCCTGTACTCAATTCAATGGTTCCTAAATTTTTAGAATTTATGACTTCTTGAATGCCTTTCAACCCTCCCGTTCTTAATGCCATCGTATTTGCAAACTCTTCTAACACCAAACTCAAATACGCAAAGTCTGGAGTAACAAATAATTGTGGCTGTGGTTTTGTAATGTCAAAATTGATGCTTGCTGCTGCAATGGAATAGGGTCTTTTTTCGACTGTATCTTGCATGCACCACTCACTTTCCCCAATCGATGAGAGCAAACCTGCACCATAAATTTTAGGCGCGTCAACAGTACCTATCAATCCATATTCTACCGTCCACCAATGTAAGTTTCTTATTTTTGCCATCTCAGACAACACTCCCATATTTTCTTGTAAGTATTCAACATATTTTTGTGCTGCTAGGATCTCTTTTTCTGAAGAATTGGGGTTCTCTTTTAAAATGGACAACAGTCGGATAGCTTCGTACATTTCATAATCCTTTGCAGAGGAAATTGCTTTGCTCCCAATCTCGCCAAATCGTCTTAAATATTCTGCATATTCTGGATTTGCAATGATTGGTGCATGTCCTGCAGCTTCATGAATAATATCGGGTGCAGGTGTGTAAGCAATATGATTGATGGTTCTCATATCTGAGGCTATTACCAGTACATTATAAGCTTGAAATTCCATGAATGCATTGGGGGGTATAAAACCGTCTACTGAAACTGCAGCCCAACCAATTTCTTTTAAAATGCGATTCATCCCTTCCATTCTTGGTATTTCTTCTATAGAAATACCAGTAGCTTCCAAACCTTTTCCATAAGATGCATGTGCCACCTTGCTTAAATAATCGATATTCATTCGCATTACATACCTCCAAACTGCCTGATTCTGGGGAGTATATTCCTCGTAAGGTTGATTTACAACAAACTTGTGCAAATGTTTGGGCAACTTACGGGTAACGTTGTTTAACTCAAAATGAGGCTTCATAAATATCCTTTTAAGGCTATGTAAATTTACATCTTTTTTTAAAACTCTATTTCTACATTTAATAGATTTTGTCATTTTAATTTCTGAAAGAATTATTCAAATAGATGGAACAAATAGAAGGTTTTAAAATCTTCTTTTGTAACATTTTTACAAGGTTTTCTATCTATGTAAAACCACTAAATAAATTAAAATGAGTTTTGGAGGGGTTGTAGCGGCAATGATAGCAAGTAGGAAAGCGAACATAAGAAGTCGAAATAATACGAAATAAAATTCAACGAGATCTTAAAAAAAAGCCCTTGCAAAACGGATCCTCTTATTAGTCACAATCGCATTGTTAATTTACGTTATCGGTTTCGTAGAAAAATAGAAAATCAATAAAAAATCTTTCCTATTTTTACCTTTTTAAACTCATGAAATGAACAAAAAAGTAATCTTGATGATTTTGGATGGTTGGGGAATCACTCAAAACCCAAAAGCATCCGCCATTTACAATGCAAAAACCCCTTACATTAATTCTCTGTACACGAAGTATGCACATGCATCACTTAGAACGGATGGCGAGCACGTTGGCTTGCCCGAAGGTCAAATGGGAAACTCCGAAGTAGGACATATGAATCTGGGAGCTGGTAGGATCGTCTATCAAAACCTAGCACGCATAAATAAAGCGGTAAAAGAAAAAACATTAGGAAGAGAAAAAGTATTGTTGGACACTTTTAAATATGCGAAAGAAAATAATAAAAAAGTTCATTTATTAGGACTGGTTTCTGATGGTGGAATTCACTCTCATATTGATCATTTAAAAGGTATTTTAGACATCGCAAAAACGCAAGAAGTAGCCAATGTATTTGTACATGCTTTTTCTGATGGTCGTGATTGTGACCCCAGGTCTGGGGGGAAATTCATTCATGATCTTCAAGAATACATGAAAGAAACTACTGGCGAATTGGCCTCTGTAACCGGTCGCTATTACGCAATGGACAGAGACAACAGATGGGAACGAATCAAAATAGCCTATGATGGTTTGGTTAACGGAAAAGGGATAAAAACCAAAGATGCAGTAGCCACAATTGAAGAAAATTATGAGGCCGGATTGACAGATGAGTTTCACAAACCTATTCTTATGACGGATGAAAAGGATCAACCAAAAGCACAAATTAAAGAAGGTGATGCAGTGCTCTTTTTCAATTATAGAACAGATAGAGGTAGGGAATTAACAAATGCACTGTCACAGAATGATTTTCCAGAGGAGAAAATGAAAAAACTGGACCTATACTTTACCACCATAACCTTATATGATGAAAGTTTTCAAAATATCAACGTAATTTATAAAAACGATAATATTAAGAATACCTTAGGCGAAGTCATCTCCAAAGCTGGAAAAAAGCAAATTAGAATCGCTGAAACAGAAAAATACCCACACGTTACCTTTTTCTTTTCAGGAGGGCAAGAAGCTCCATTTGAAGGAGAATCTCGTATTTTAAGAGACTCCCCAAAAGTAGCCACCTACGATCTACAACCAGAAATGAGTGCCTATGAATTGACGGATGCTTTGTGTGAAGACTTGGAAAAAGCAACCGCAGATTTTGTTTGCTTAAATTTTGCCAACGGCGATATGGTAGGGCATACTGGTATTATGGAAGCTGCTATTAAAGCCTGTGAAACTGTTGACACTTGTGCGAAAAGAGTGATTGAAACAGGATTAAAAAATGGGTATACAACCCTATTGATAGCAGATCATGGAAATTGCGAAACCATGATAAATCCAGATGGAAGCCCAAACACAGCACACACCACAAACCCAGTTCCATTTGTGCTTATTGATGAAGATTTAAAAACAATTAAAAATGGTATCTTAGGGGATATTGCACCAACGATTTTGGATTTAATGGGCATTGAACAACCTACAGAAATGACACAGAAATCACTATTATAAATTTAAAAAAAACACGTATGAAAAAAGTACTTTTAATTGCATTCATCGGAATTTTCACTTCTTGTAATGCGCAGCAAAAGGCAACTGCAGTAAAAGATCAATCCGGAAATTTAATTGGTATCGCAGACAAAGAGTCTTTCAATCAAGCACCCTTTAAGGCTTGGTTTGATCAGCGATTTAAAACCTATTCTCCAGATGCAGCCACCATTTCCTCATTAAAAACTGCATTGAAAGGAGTTCGTATTAAAGGGTTTATGGGAACCTGGTGTGGCGATAGCAAAAGAGAAACGCCTCGTTTTTTCAAAATTTTAGAACAGGCAGATTTTGAAATGAATGACTTTGAGTTGATAACGGTAAATCGCTCTAAAAAAACACCCGATAATCTACAAGCAGGATTGAATATTTTTAAAGTGCCTACATTTATCTTTTTTAAAGATGGTAAAGAAATAGGCCGTTATGTAGAATATGCAAGGGTTTCTTTGGAAAAAGATATTTTAAAAATTGTATTGGGTATGCCATACAAACACTCTTACGATCGAAGCAAGTAAGCAAAGATTGGTCAATTAATACACATTACTACCGGCGTCATTTACCAACAATGACGCCGGTATTCGTTGTATCTGAGACCCTTCAATAAAAAAACTATTTTTCCTTTTTTTCAAGCAAAACTTCCTTCTCTTATTTCTTTAAATTAGAGTAACTTTGTGCTATAATTTTTTGAAGATGATAATCGTAAAAACAAGAGAAGAAATAGAAATTATGCGCGAAAGTGCTTTGGTAGTTTCTAGAACATTAGGCATGCTTGCTAGCGAAGTAAAACCTGGAGTTACTACATTATACTTAGACAAATTGGCCGAAGATTTCATAAGAGCTGAAGGGGCCATTCCAGGGTTTTTAGGTTTGTATGACTTTCCAAACACGCTTTGCATGAGTCCCAACGAACAAGTAGTTCATGGAATCCCAAATAAAACGCCTTTAAAAGAGGGCGACATTATCTCCATTGATTGTGGTGCTTTAAAAAATGGTTTTTATGGAGATCATGCCTATACGTTTGCTGTGGGTGAAATTGCCGATGATGTAAAAAAATTATTAGACGTTACTAAGCAAAGTTTGTACGAAGGAATTCGTAATTTTAAAGCGGGAAATCGTGTAGGTGATGTGGGATATGCAATTCAAAAATATACAGAAGACCATGGTTATGGTGTGGTAAGAGAATTGGTTGGCCATGGACTTGGAAGAACAATGCATGAAGATCCAGAAATGCCAAACTATGGAAAAAGAGGAAGAGGAAAAAAGTTTGTGGAAGGCATGGTCGTTGCAATTGAACCAATGACAAACCTTGGAACCCATAAGATTAGACAGCATTCAGATGGCTGGACAATTACTACCTTGGACAACAAACCTTCTGCGCATTTCGAACATGATGTTGCAATTGTAAATGGCAAGCCAGAATTACTCTCTACCTTTAAATATGTGGATGAAGCCCTAGGCACTGTAAGTACTGAAGAAGATGAATTTAAACAATAGTGTACTGTTTTTTTTGAAACAAATTACAGCCTAATCACCATGTCTCTATTTAAAATAATCTTAAATTCCATACCACGTCCCTTATTAATAAAGGCAAGTTATTTGGTACGTCCACTACTCCGTTTATATTTAAAAGGAACTCGGTATACAGATCCGATCGATGGAAAAAGTTTTCGAAAACTGCTTCCTTACGGGTATGGAAAACAACGCAAAAACGCACTTTCTCCCTCAACATTATCTTTGGAAAGACATCGATTGATGTGGTTATTTTTAAAAAATGAAACTTCTTTTTTTACGAGTGAAAAAAAACAAAAAGTATTACACATTGCACCAGAACAATGTTTTCTAGATCGCTTTAGAAAACAAGAAAACTTAGCCTATACCACTTCCGATTTAACATCGCCAATCGCCGATGTGAAAGCTGATATTTGTAATTTGCCTTTTGAAGACAACGCATTTGATATTGTTTTTTGCAATCATGTTTTAGAACATATTACCGATGATACGCGTGCCATGCAAGAATTGTATCGTGTTTTAAAGCCCAAAGGAATGGGGATCTTTCAAATTCCTCAAGAACTCTCAAGAGACAAAACATTTGAAGACGATACCATTACAGACCCCAAAGCGCGTACCAAAATATTTGGCCAGTATGACCATGTAAGAGTGTATGGTCGAGATTATTTTGACAAGTTACGTAGTATCGGTTTTAGGGTTGACGAAATAGATTATACCAAGAAAATGAAAGAAAAAGAATTGGAGCGATTCTGTTTAATGAAAGGTGAGATTTTACCAGTATGCTATAAACCTTCATCGTAATTAGAGAAGCTAGCAAGATTTTGTTGGGCATCTAAATAAATTAAGATCGCTTTTATTTCTGTATGCTCCAATAGAAATTTTTTTGTTTTCTCAACTCCCATTGCCATGAAAGCGGTTGCATAAGCATCCACATCTGCACAGTCTAATGCGGCAATTACAGAAACACTTAACAAATTACTTTCGGTGGCAAAACCTGTTTTGGGGTTTATGGTATGAACATACTTTTGACCATTCTCAGCAATTCTAAATTTCCGGTAATTTCCAGAGGTAGCCATCGAATTATTCGATAAGTTAATGATTGTAAATGCATCATTAACGTCGGTGACAACTGGATTCTGAAGTTGGATTCGCCATGGTTTATTCTTATTCTTTACTCCTTTCGCTCGGATTTCTCCGCCAATTTCAATCATATAATTTTCGATCTTTTTTTGCTCCAAAAAGCGAGCAACAACATCAATTCCAAAACCTTTTCCAATCGAATTAAAATCGAGGTAAATTGCAGGATCTTTTTTGATGATTTTTTGATTGATAACTTGGACTTTATCAAAGCCAACCAATTCCATTTGTTTTTGAACCTCCAAAGTATCTAAATTTCGCTTTTCATTTTTAGGCCCAAAACCCCAAGCATTGACCAAGTTTCCAACAGTAGGATCAAAATAACCATCGGTTTTTGTATAAATTTCCTTGGTTTTTTTCATCAATTCTAAAAGAATGGCATCTGCAACAACCGAAGTATCTCCTTTATTTATTAAGGAAATATCTGACGAAGGTAAATAGGTAGATATTGACTTGTTGACCAAATAAAAAAGACTATCAATCGATTTTTGATAGTTGACCGTGGTATTTTGACATACAATCTTATAGGTAGTCCCAAAAACACTTCCAGTGAGTGTGAGGTTTGTTTGTTTGGGTTGGGATTCACATGCAAAAAATACGGTAAGTAAAAAAACTGCTAAAAAAAAACGTTTCATCTCATTTAAATTTTCAATCAAAAATAGTACATAAAATTTTCACAAAATAAAATTTATACAACTAATTGTAACAGCTTTTTGTTAGCTTTGTGTTTTAAATTAAACCCTAGGAAATGAAAAAAATCACCCTTCTACTTTTATCAGGAATTGTCCTCAGTGCATGTGTTTCTAAAAAAGATTTTGTTGCGTTACAAACCAAGCATGATACTAAAGCTAATCAATTGGTAGACCTCAAAGCAGATTTACAAAAATGTATTATTGAAAAGAACAGTCAAGATGCAAAAGCAGTTGCATTGTCTAAACAAGTTGAATCGTTGCAAGAAGACAAAAAAACAGCGTTACGACAAGTTGAAAACTTAACTGTTTTAACACAATCTTCTTCGGACAACATTAAAACTGTAATTTCTCAATTAAGCGAAAAAGACAAGTTTATTAATGGAATTAGAGATGCAATGACGCAAAAAGATTCTATTAATTTGGCAATAAAATACCATTTAACAAAGAACTTAACAAATGGAATTCAAGATGAAGACATTGAAATTAATGTAGAAAAAACAGTTGTTTTTATCTCTATTGCTGATAAATTACTATTCAAAAGTGGAAGCTATAATGTAACTGAAAACGCATATGCAGTATTGGAAAAAATTGCAACGGTAATCAATTCACAACCAGAAATGGATGTAATGGTGGAAGGACATACTGATGCCACACCAATTAAAAGAACCATCATTCAAGACAACTGGGATTTATCTGCTTTGAGAGCAACCTCAATCACACGAATCTTGCAATACAAATATGGTGTAAAACCAGAAAGATTGTCTGCTACGGGTAGAAGTAGCTATGTACCGGTTGCCGAAAATGACACCCCTGCAAATAAAGCGAAAAACAGAAGAACAAAAATTATCATTTTACCAAGATTGCAACAGTTCTTTGACCTATTAGAACAAAAGGCAGAGTAATCCCCTTACATCATCCCCATAAAAAAACCACCTAAAAGGTGGTTTTTTTATTTGAGTTGCAACTTGAATGATCTGAAATTACTATTCTAAGATTTTAATAAAGTCTTCAAAAGCCACATAGTAGGGTTGGTCTTTAAAAACAGGATTTTCTACACTTTCTGCATTGGCAATACCAACACCTGCAAACCAAACTTTGGCATTCTGTTTTTTAGCATGCTCTTTAAAAGTCTCCATCCATAGCACATCATATAATGCTGGATTTTGAATATTATTGGTTGCTTTTACAAGTACAAAAATGGTTTTTTCTCCTTTTTTAAACAATACAAATTGTGGGTGTCTTTTGAGTTTGCTATTAATCGCCTGAAATTCGTATCCCATTTCTTCTAAACGTTTGCCAACTATATTCATGGCAAGATTGTGCAATTCTTGTGCTGTTAAAATCTGCATCTAGTTACTTCTTTTTATTACGCTTGTTATAATTTTTATCGCCACGCGTTTTTGGCTTTTTATACTTTTTGGCAATCTCTCTTCGATAGGATCCTCCCAAATTCACTTTACTGTTTTTCTCACTTTTTTCGTGAAACGCAGGACCAGGAACATGTGCTAATGTTGTTCTGTTTTTTGAAATTCCTTGATCTTCTTTTGGACGTTCATCTTCTGTTAATAAGGTCGAAATTTCTACGGTTTCTGGGAGTTCTAAAAGCGGAATTTTAAAATCCATTAAAGTTTCAATAGCTGCCTTGGATGCTTGTTCATCCTTTGTTGAAAATAAAATACTTTTTCCCTCTTTTTCTGCCCTCCCGGTTCTCCCAATTCGGTGCATGTAGTTCTCTGGAAAATCGGGGGTATCAAAATTAATAACATGCGATATTTTGTCAAAATCTAATCCTCGGGCCATGACATCTGTGGCTACTAAAATCCGGTTCTTTCCTTCATCAAATTGACGAATAGAGCGGATTCTATAATTTTGAGTTTTGTTGGAGTGAATAACACAGGTTTCATTACCAAAAGCTTCGTCCAAATGCTTAAAGAGTAAATCTGCAGTTCTTTTAAAGGCAACAAATATTAATACTTTTTGAAATGTTTCTTTGTCTTTTAAGAAGTGATTCAACAAATTTACTTTGGTAAAAAAATTGGGAACGTTGAAGCTTTCTTGTATAATATTGTCGAGCGGAGTACCACTGACTGCTATCGATATTTTTTGTGGATTCTTAAAAAAATCTACGATTAATGCATCTACATCTTTTGTCATAGTCGCAGAAAACATAATGTTCTGTCTTCTTTCAGGTAATAAATCAAAGATGTTTAAAAGCTGAAAACGAAACCCTAAATCGAGCATTACATCCACTTCGTCAATAACTAGCTTTTGAATTGTTTTTAACTTTAAAACATTACTAACTCCCAAGTCATACAAACGTCCTGGTGTGGCTACAATAATGTCCTGTCCTTGAGCGATGGATTGTTTTTGTGTGTTGATGTTTGCACCTCCATAAACGCCTAAAACACGAAAATTAAGATACTTGGATAGTTTTTCAATTTCATCGACTACTTGTAAAACCAATTCTCTGGTAGGTACTAAAACTAAAACACGAGGATGTTTTGTTTTGATAAACTTTAACGTTCGGAGAATCGGTAACATATAGGCAAATGTCTTCCCAGTTCCTGTTTGAGCGATTCCTACAACATCTTTACCAGATCTTACCACAGGGAAAGATTGCACTTGAATTGGGGTCGGAGTTACAAAACCTAAATCATCTATTGCATATTGAAGTTGGTTGGATAAATCTAATGCGTCGAATGTAGTCATACTCTTAATTTTGTGCAAAGGTACACTTTCTTAAAATCTTACCTTTCTAAAAGTGCGGTTAACTTCTGTTTGTAGCTCGGAAATGTCCTGATGTTGTGATGGGTACCTTTTACAATAGGTATAAAAGCATTTTCTGAAGATGTATTTAATTGCAAGAGTATTTTTGCCTCTTCAAACGAGGTTGTTTTGTCATGGGTTCCATGAAAAACAGTAATGGGTGAAGCGACCAAAGGAATAGCATGGTTTGTATTGAACTTGAATTTTAACAAGAACGAAGGGGCTAAAGGGAACGCAAATTGAACTGCTTTTTTAAGGTTGTAAAAAGGGGCTTCTAAAATCAATTCTTTGGGGCTATTTAGAGCGGCCACTTTGGTGGCAAATGTGCTTCCTAAAGAAAAACCATAAACTACTATTTTGTCTTCTGAAAAACTCTTTTTTAGATGACTATAGGCCAACAAAGCATCTTCATACATCTGAGCTTCATTAAAATTACCCGTGCTTTTCCCGTAGCCTCTGTAATCGATAACAAATACTTCATAGGAATCTGAAAGAAAATAATTGACCCTTTCTCCCCACTTGGTCAGGTTTCCTTTATTGCCATGAAAAAACAAGACCACCCCTCTTGCTTTAGGAAGTCGCAAGTGAACTGCATGAATCTCTTGCTGATCGCTGGTGGTTAAAAAAATCTCATCGAAAGGTACAGAAAAGTGAAATGGGGCGTTTTTAGGCAGTGTATACCCATTTCTAAAAATAAATTTTTCTTGAAAAAAATAAAAGATTAGCAAACCAAGAAGCACTAAAATACTGAAAAAAAAGATACTATTTAAGAGCATTGAAGTTTCGATTTATTTGCCAATAATAAGTGAATATAAGTCAAAAAACCGACTCATTACTGAATCGGTTTTTGTACGCTTGTATTTAATTTGAAGGCTAGCCTCCAAAATCATCAAAACGGATATTTTCATCGGGTATTCCAAAATCTTCTCCCATTTTTTGTACTGCTTTGTTCATCAATGGTGGTCCACAGAAGTACAATTCCATATCTTCTGGAGCTTCGTGGTGGTCTAGGTAGTTTTCAATTACACAGTTGTGAATAAACCCAACAAAACCATCTCCTTCTGTATCGTTAATGTCTTTCTTGACTTTCCAATTATCGGACTCCAAAGGATCGGACAAAGCGATGTAGAATTTGAAATTTGGAAAATCTTTTTCTAAGGCTCTAAAGTGTTCGATATAAAACAATTCTGCTTTAGAACGTCCTCCGTACCAATAGGTTACTTTTCTCCCCGTTTTTAGGGTTCTAAATAATTCATATAAGTGAGAACGCATTGGCGCCATTCCTGCACCTCCACCAACATAGAGCATTTCTGCTTCTGATTCGTTGATAAAGAACTCACCGTAAGGTCCTGAGATAACACATTTGTCTCCTTTTTTCAAACCAAAGATATACGAAGAAGCAACCCCCGGATTTACGTCCATCCAGCCCCCTTTGGCTCTATCAAAGGGCGGAGTAGCAATACGAACGTTTAACATGATTTCTCTTCCTTCTGCAGGATAAGATGCCATTGAGTAAGCTCTTTCAATGACCTCATTGTTCTTCATAACTAAGGGTCTTAGATTGAACTTATCCCATTCAGCTTCAAATTTTTCTGGTGTATCATGCTCTTCAGGATGAGCAGTAATGTCCATATCGGCAAACTTTACTTCACAGGGTGGTATTTCAATTTGAATATAACCTCCTGCCTTGTATCCCATGTCTTCTGGAATTTCAACAACAAATTCTTTAATGAAAGAGGCAACATTGTAATTTCTTACCACAACTGCATCCCATTTCTTAATTCCAAAAATCTCTTCTGGAATGGAAATATCCATGTCTTGTTTTACTTTCACCTGACAAGCTAATCGAATTCCATGCTTGAGCTCTTTACGCGTAAAGTGAGGCGTTTCTGTAGGCAAGGCTTCTCCTCCACCCGAATTTACGTGACACTCACATTGTACACAAGAACCTCCACCACCACAGGCAGATGGTAAAAATATTTTTTCTGCACCCAAAGTGGTTAAAAGCGTGCTTCCTGAAGCGACTTCAATCTTTCTTTCTCCGTTAATTGTTAAGGTTACGGGGCCGGATGGAGATAATTTTTGTTTTACAAATAATAATAACGTTACTAATAATAACACAATAGCTAAAAACGCTGCTACGGTTGCTAATACAGTTCCTGTTGTACCTGCTGCTAATATCATATTACTGGTTGTTTGTATTGGTGTTATCGGCGATTACTTTTATAATTGCTTCTTTTTTGTCTGTTTTATTTTCTGGTTGTGTTGCTACTTTCGGCGTTTCTTTTTTCGCTTCATCTCCTCCGGTTAACATCCCTCCAAAACTCATAAATCCAATAGCCATTAATCCAGTTATAATAAAGGTAATTCCTAAACCTCTAAGGGCTGGCGGCACACTTGAATAACGGATTTTTTCACGAATGGCAGCAATGGCTAGAATGGCTAAAAACCATCCAATTCCAGATCCAACTCCATAGGTTAATGACAATCCTAAGGTAGGAATCTCTCGAGATTGCATGAACAAACTTCCTCCTAAGATTGCACAGTTTACTGCAATTAGGGGTAAGAAAATCCCTAGTGAATTGTACAATGACGGTGAAAATTTTTCTACCACAATTTCTACCAACTGCACCATGGTAGCAATGGTTGCAATAAACATAATAAAAGAAAGGAAACTTAAGTCCATTGTATTCGCTCCATCTACGCCGTATGCCGGATCTAACCAAACGAGGGCACCTTCTTTTAAAATATATTGATCTAACAGCCAGTTTAAAGGTACGGTTACTGCCAAAACAAAAATAACAGCAGCTCCTAACCCCACAGCGGTAGATACTTTTTTAGATACAGCAAGGTATGAACACATTCCTAAAAAGGTTGCAAAAACCATGTTGTCTATAAATATCGATTTGAAAAATAATTCTAAATGTTCCATTTTTTTATCGTTTTTAGTACTCCATACTCAGTATTCAATTCGAAGTTGTCTTCAGACTAAAACTGCTTACTGGGAACTAATTTTAATTTTCTTCTATTAATGATGTATTTCTACTACGTTGAATCCAGATAATAATTCCAACAACGATTAAAGCCATTGGTGACAATAACATGAACCCATTGTTTTCATATCCATAAGCATATAAACCTGATAATTCACCAGGAATCGGGTTTCCTAATACAGGATGCCCCAATAAGGTTCCAGCACCTAATAGTTCTCTGAAGAAACCAACGATGATTAAAATAACACCATATCCTACTGAATTTCCAATCCCATCTAAGAAAGCTCTCCAAGGCCCATTTCCTAGCGCAAAAGCTTCAAAACGCCCCATTATAATACAGTTGGTAATAATCAAACCAACAAAAACAGAGAGTGTCTTACTGAGTTCGTATGCAAATGCTTTTAGTACTAAATCTACGATAATCACAAGTGTTGCAACAACTATAAGTTGTACAATAATTCTAATTTTTGATGGAATGATATTTCTCATTAAAGAAATTACCACGTTTCCTAAACCCAACACAAACAATACCGAAACTGACATTACGATGGAAGCTTCAAGCTCTGCTGTAATTGCCAGAGCAGAACAAATTCCTAATACTTGAATCGTAATTGGATTGTTATCCGCTAAAGGATCTTTGAGTAATGCTGCGTCTTTTTTTGATAAAAGTCCCATAATTATTTTTTTAATGTTTTAAAATAAGGCACATACATTGCCAAGTCTTTCTTAATCATAGCAGAAACACCGTCTCCTGTAATCGTAGCCCCCGCTATGGCGTCTACTTCGTAATCTGTCTTTTCTAAATTCTTTGGGTCGTTGTTCCCTTTGGCAACTTTTATCCCTTTAAATTCTCCAGCTTCGTTTAATAAGTGCTCACCAATAAAGTCGTCCATAAAATAACGTTGCTTGATGTTTGCTCCCAAACCTGGGGTTTCTCCTTTGTGATCAAAATAAGCACCTTGAATAATCATGTTTTCATCCATGGCTACATATCCCCAAATGGCATCCCAAAGACCTTTCCCTCGAATGGGTGCCACATAAAGTGTAACTCCCTCTTTATTTTTACCTACAAACAAAGGCAATCTTCTTTGCTTTCCCTGCTTGGCTAAGGTTTGCTCTTTTTTGACATCAATTAGATAGGCATTCGAATTTTCAATTTCGGTACCTCCTTGCACTTCAATTTGCTTTGTGATGTATTTTGAAAATGCAGTACCTGCAACGTCTGTAGAAACAAAAGTAGCACTTGTTCCTTCATTTTCGTTGATCCCTAATGCATACAAAATATTCTGTTGCTTTTCAATTCTTTTGTTCTCGTCAATGTTCGGTTTTAAGGACGAAGCCATAAAAGCCAACAAAGATCCTACGACCAACACCATAATAACGGCGAAAATCATTGTATAGCTATTACTATCTGTTCTCTTACTCATAATTAGGCAGTTTTAACTTTAGTACGTGATAATCTTTTCTTTACATTTGCTTGTACCACATAATGGTCAATGGTTGGAGCGAAGACATTCATTAACAGAATGGCTAAGAAGACTCCTTCTGGATAGGCAGGATTAAAGACACGGATCATAATGGATATAAAACCAATTAAGAAACCGTAAATCCATTTCCCTTTGTTTGTTTGTGAACCAGTTACCGGGTCTGTAGCCATAAATACAGCACCAAATGCCAACCCTCCAATGATTAAATGCTCATACCAAACGGTACTCATTAAACCATAGAACTTGCTTGAAGAGGTGATGATGTCTGCGGCAACAATTTGATTGAAAATGAAACCCATTACTGCAGCGCCAATAAAAGTGGAAACAATAATTCTCCAACTTCCAATTTTGGTAAAAATTAGGATGGCAGCACCAACCAATATTAAGAAAGCAGATGTTTCACCAACAGAGCCTGGAATAAAACCAAAAAAGGCTTCCCATAAATCATAATTTGCTGGCTGGTTTTGTGCATAGGTTCCCAACATGGTTTCTCCAGAAATTGCATCCGCAGTCCCTGTTCTGTTTACAGCATCATATACCCAAACTTTATCTCCAGACATCCAAGTTGGATAGGCAAAAAATAAAAAGGCTCTGATGGTCAAAGCAGGGTTTAAGATGTTCATTCCGGTTCCACCAAAAACTTCTTTTCCAATGACCACACCAAAAATAACGGCTATCGACAACATCCATAAGGGTGTGTCTACAGGAACAATTAAAGGGACTAACATTCCCGTTACCAAGTATCCTTCTTCTACTTCATGCCCTTTTATAACTGCAAAAATAAATTCCACTAAAAGTCCAACTCCATATGAAACGATTACTAAAGGCAATACTTTTATAATCCCGATCCAGAAATTATCCATTGTTAAAAAGGAGCCCAATACGGTAAAATCTGATGTAATGCCTTTCGCGGCATCAATCGCAGCATAATGTTGATACCCTGCATTGAACATTCCAAAAAGCAAACAAGGAATTAATGCCATGATGACAATATTCATTGTTCGTTTTAAATCATCTGCTGCTTTGATATGAGTTCCTCCGTGAGTCACTTCATTTGGTAAATATAAAAAGGTATGGATAGCGTTGAACGCTGGTGCCATTTTGGTTCCTTTATATTTTTCTTTTAAAGTATGTAAGTTTTGTTTTAAGCCCATAATCTTATCCTAATTCTTCTCTCATTAAATCTAAACCTTCACGAATGATTTTTTGGTGAGGTTGTTTAGATACACATATAAATTCTGTTAATGCAAAATCTTCTGGAGCTACTTCGTAGGCACCTAAAGCTTCCATTTCATCTAAATCTTTATACATACACGCTTTGAGCAACTGCATTGGATACAAGTCTAATGGAAATACTTTTTCATAAGACCCCGTTACCACAAATGCTCTGTGTTCTCCGTTCGTGTTGGTATTTAAATCGTATTTCTTCTTGGGGGTTAACCAAGAAAAGGTCAAAGCTCTTGAAGTCGATATTTTATTGAATACAGGTTTGTTCCAACCAAAGAATTCGTAATCATCTCCTTCTGGTATTGCGGTTATTTGATTGTCGTAGTACCCAACAAAACCTTCTTCTTCAACTTGACTACCAGACAATACGTTTCCACTAATAATTCTTGTATTGTCGTTGTTTAAATTCCCTTTAACTAACGGTGCAATTTGCGCTCCAGCTGTTACTGTCACATAGTGTGGTTTGCGGAACTGTGAACCCGTTAAGGCTAGAGTTCTTGTTATATTGAACTTTCCTGTTAACAACAACTCCCCAATAACAAGTAGGTCTTGTGGCGTTATTACCCAAACTACTTCTCCTTTGTTAATAGGATCTATGTGTGCAATTTGTGTTCCAACATTCCCAATTGGGTGAGGTCCTGAAACTTTGTGAAGTTCAATTCCTTCTAGGTTCGAAAACGGCGAGTTTGCATTTTTACCTACCGAAACATGAAGTTTCCCTTCAGTTAGTTTGCCTACTGCTGTTAAGGCTGCTTGTAATGTTGCTTCTTTCCCTTTTAATGTGTAATCTAGATCAGCTGCCAACGGTGCACTTGCATAGGCAGATACAAAAATAGCTTTAGGAGCTTGATTTGGATTGGCAACAACATCATAAGGGCGTTGCTTTACAAATGGCCAACAACCAGAAGCTAACAAATGATTTTTAACTTCTTCTGCAGACATGCTTGCTGCATCCTTAGCGCCAAAATCTTTAAATTCTTGGGTTGCGTTTGCGGCAATATTGATTGCTAAAACTTTTCTTCTTTCTCCTCGAATAACCTCAGTTACTTTCCCACTTACTGGACTTGGAAATAAAATACGCTCGTCACTTTTAGAATAAAAAAGTGGTTCTCCTGCTTTTACTTCTGTTCCTTCTTTGGCAATAAGTTTAACGGTTACTCCGTGAAAGTCGGATGGCTTTATTGCATAAAAACCACCGGTTGTGTGTTGTGTGGTCGTTTGAGCTGCTTCGCCTACAAGGCTAATGTTTAAGCCTTTCTTTATACGGATGTCTTTTGACATAGGGTTTTGTTAATTTTAGTTATCTAAAAAAATCATGCAAATTTAAAGGTTTTACGGCTTATTTTTGATACGATTCACACTATAATATTTACTAATATTATTATTTATACTTATTCTAAATAAGAAAATAACTCTCATGAAAAAGATTTTTTTTTTCGAAGGCATCGCTATGGGACAAAACACCAAGAGTTTCTCTCAACTCGCTAAAAAAAAAGGAACAATATTTGTGCCAATTTATTGAAAATAAAATTTCTATTTTTGATAAAATTATCTACCCCAATTATGGAGTTAAAAATAACTTACTTTTTTTTATTTATTGCCCTATCCTACAATGCTCAGCAAATAAAATCCATTCAATTAAGACCTTTGCAAGAAAAGGTTTTTACCTCGATTGTGCCCTTGGGAACCGTTTTAGAATTGTCTTTTGATGACCTGGATGCGGATGGTAAAAGCTATCAATATAAAATTGAACACATGACCCATGATTGGGAAAAAAGCAGCATGCTAACCAGCCAATACATTGATGGTTTTGATCAAAACACCATCCTAGAGGTAAGAAACTCTTTCAACACATTACAAAGCTACACCCATTATCGTGTACAAATTCCAAATACAAATTCAATCATCACAAAAAGTGGAAACTACTTGCTTTCTGTTCTGAATGATGATGATGAACTCATTTTTTCGAGAAAATTCGTACTCTATGAACGGGAGGCTATAGTTGGAGTGTCTGTAGAAAGAAGTCGAAATACTAAAACCTCCAACACACAACAAACCATTCAATTTTCTGTCAATCACCCTACTATACAAATCAACAACCCAAGACAAGAAATTCATGTTGTAATTTTAAAAAACGAGAATTGGAAGGAGAAGATTTCCAATTTACAGCCCACTTTCTTCAAAGCAAACCAGCTCTTATACACCTACACTAACAAAACAAATTTTTGGGGAGATAACGAGTATTATAATTTTGATACTAAGTTTCTTAGAAACAAAAGTTTGGGAGTTCAGTATGTCGAAAAAAAAGAAGTTTACCACCACTACCTCTACCCTGAAAATTACAACAAATACAAAAAATACACCTACTTCCCCGATATCAATGGGCAATTTGTAATACGAACTTTAGAAGCCAATGACGCAGAAACAGAAGCAGATTATGCAATGATGCATTTTTCACTGAATACATACCAACCTTTTAGGGGCAAAGAAGTTTATGTGTATGGCGCATTTAATAATTTTGAATTAACTCCTGAAAACAAAATGTCTTTTGATACAGAAAAAGGGATGTACAGAACAAATTTTCTTTTAAAACAAGGTTTTTACAACTATAGCTTCGCCACAGTAGATCAAGACAATCACGTTCGTCTAAAAACGATCAATGGGTCTTTTTATGAAACAGAAAATCAGTATACTGTTCTGGTATACTATCAACCTTTTGGAGGTCTATATGAGCGAGTGATTGGTGTGGGGACTGGTTTTCTTGATCAAAATAGATAGTAGGAATAAAGTTGTTGTTTTCAAGCAAATGAACTATATTTACTTCAATGGAAACACAAATCACAAAAGGCATTAAAATCTCTGTTCAAACTACTTTTAAAGGTACGAGTATGAGTAATCATACTTTGTATTATGCATTTTCCTATACAATCATCATCGAAAATAGATCCAATGAAACGGTGCAACTTACAGACCGGCACTGGGAAATTTTTGACAGTTTAAATCAAACAGAAATTGTAACTGGAGAAGGCGTTGTGGGACAAAGCCCAATATTAAAACCCAGTGAAAAATACACCTACACATCGGGGTGTTTTTTAACTTCTAACCTGGGCGCTATGAAAGGATTTTACTCCATGACAAATCAAGTTACTTTTGAGCAATTTAAAGTGATGATCCCCACGTTTCAACTTACAAATCCGCTCTCATTAAATTAGGACCTTAAAAAAGGTTTTTTAAAAGGAAATCAGGAGGCAATTATGAATCTCATCTCCCTGTTTTATTTCTTTTCTCCAGAATTAAAACACTATGGTTTTCCGAGTTGTTTCTCCTTTTAAAAGATCATTGTAAATAAGCTGAATGTCTTCCTCTTTTTTCACAGAAGTAACACTTACCGTTTCTACAAAATTACGTTTCATTTTTAAAGAAGTTTCTGGAGTTCCTTTGTCTGTTGCTGTTTGAAAGTTTAAAATTTCTTGTTGTTGAAAGGTGTTGTTTTCTGACAACCAAGCTGCAAACCAAGCACGCCTTGATGCGCTCATTTCTGGAGTGTACAAAGTAGAAGAAGACCATATTTTTGGTACTTGCTCAAGTTCTGTAAAGTGTTTTGTAAGCCCATCCCAAACCAATTCATAGGTTGCTAAAGAGTTTGCCCAATCTACCAAAACCAGGGTAAACGGTTCTATATTATCAAATATAAAATTTGTGATCCATGCCACTGAATTTTCTGCTGATAGTATTTTTTTAACAATCAAACCTCTACTCATTGCATAGGGTCCTTTTGATTGGTGAATTTCGAAACCACCATTCAACAAACAGACCAATCTATTTTTCTCACTCAGACCAATCCAAGTTCCACCAGCCAGCTCGTCTTTAGGGTATACCAATGCAACTCCCTTCTCGTTATATTTTTTGGGTGCAATCGTTCTTCGCAGGGGACTTTCATCACGGTTGGATGTTAATATAAATTGATTATTTCCCAAGGGAAGATAGGTAACAGTACACATTTTTTAAAATTTCTTTTTTAAAGCACCAACAAATATACCTTGTGATTAAATATTGTAACTTTGCCTTCAAAATTAATAGAATAAAATTTAAATACACATAAAATGGCAAGAGGATTTTTTAATGTACCCAAAGCAGTCAATGAACCCGTAAAAGAGTACGCTCTAGGATCTCCAGAGCGAGCAGAAGTCTTGGCTACTTACAAGGAAATGTTTCACAGCAATATGGATGTGCCCATGCATATTAATGGAGAAGAAGTGAGAACTAGAAACACAAAAAACATTAGACCACCTCATGACCATCAACATATTGTTGGACACTACCACACCGCAGACAAATCACATGTAGAAACTGCAATCTCAACAGCGCTAGCTGCCAGAGAAGCTTGGTCAAGTGTAAGTTGGACAGAACGTGCAACAATTTTTTTAAAAGCAGCAGAATTACTGGCAGGTCCTTATAGAGCAAGAATGAATGCTGCAACCATGATTGCACAATCCAAGAATGTATATCAAGCAGAAATTGATGCCGCTTGTGAAATGATTGATTTCTTCCGTTTTAATGTGCAGTACATGACCGACATCTTTAAAGATCAGCCTGCTTCGGCTCCAGGAATTTGGAACCGTGTAGAGTACCGACCTTTAGAAGGATTTGTATATGCAATTTCTCCTTTTAACTTTACCTCTATTGCAGCCAACCTCCCTGCCGCAGCAGCTTTAATGGGGAACGTTGTTGTTTGGAAACCTTCAGATCATCAGGCCTATTCTGCTCAAGTGATTGTAGATTTGTTCAAAGAAGCTGGTTTGCCAGATGGTGTTATCAATGTAATTTATGGAGATCCTGTAATGATTTCAGATACTGTATTGGCCTCTCCAGATTTTTCTGGGTTGCACTTTACAGGCTCAACACATGTATTCAAAAATTTATGGAAACAAATTGGAAACAACATTCACACCTATAAAACCTATCCAAGAATTGTTGGAGAAACCGGTGGAAAGGATTTTATTTGGGCACACAATTCTTCAAATCCCCTACAAGTTGCTACTGCAATTACTAGAGGAGCTTTTGAATATCAAGGACAGAAATGTTCTGCAGCATCTCGTGCTTACATCCCTGCTTCTATGTGGGAAACGGTAAAAGAACATTTAATAACACAGACAAATGACATTAAAATGGGTTCTCCAGAAGATCCTTCTAATTTTGTAAATGCCGTAATTCACGAAGCTTCTTTTGATAAAATTGCCGGTTTTATTGATGCTGCAAAAACAGACAAAGAGGCTGAGATCATTATCGGTGGTGGACACGACAAATCTGTTGGATACTTTATTGAGCCTACAGTTATTGTAGCAAAATCGCCAACCTATGCAACCATGACAACAGAATTATTTGGTCCAGTAATAACCATTTTTGTGTATGAAGATACCGCTTGGGAAGCTTCTTTAAAATTAGTTGATGAATCTACAGAATTTGCACTTACCGGTGCTATTTTCGCTACCGACAGATACATTGTAGAAAAAGCATCAAAAGCTTTGGAAAATGCTGCTGGAAACTTCTACATTAATGACAAACCAACAGGTGCTGTTGTCGGACAACAACCTTTTGGTGGTGGAAGAGCTTCAGGAACAAATGACAAAGCAGGGTCTGCACAAAATTTATTGCGTTGGACTTCGGTTCGATTGATTAAAGAAACCCTTGTCAGCCCTACAGATTATAAATATGCATTCTTAGGAGCATAAGAAAGCAATTGATATTTTAAAAAAGCCACATCAAAATTTGATGTGGCTTTTTTGTTTTGATTTTTTTTAAGAGCCTGTAGATAAATATTTAATTAATATTTTTTATCCCCAACTTTAGTAATTACATTTGAATAATTAAACTTATAAAAAATTTCAAATGACTAAAAAAACCTTATCTCAACTATTACTAGTTGCATTCGTTTTTGGTTTCTCTCTTGATGCAGATGCACAATTCTGGAAAAAGAAAAAACCCGCTGTTAAAACAGCTCCGAAACCCAAGCCAAAACCAAAAAAAGGGGCGATTCAACCCTATGGAAAAGTAGTGACCAAAAAACACAAAACGGACGAAGGTTTATTTAAAGTTCATACAAAAGACGATACCTATTTATTCGAAATCCCAGATTCTCTTTTAAAAAGAGAGATGTTAATGGTGACTAGAATTGCCAAAACAGCTTCAGGAATTGGGTTTGGAGGAGGAAAAACCAACACACAAGTGTTGCGTTGGGAAAAGAAAAACAAACAACTCTTATTACGCGTTGTTTCTCATGACGTAGTTGCAGATACCATTTTACCTGTTCATGAAGCGGTTGTAAACTCAAACTTAGAACCGATTTTATTTTCATTTCCAATAAAAGCATTTAGCAGAGATTCCTCAGCTACTGTAATTGATGCAACAGCACTCTTTACAACAGACGTAAAGCCGCTTGGTTTTCCTGCTCGAAGAAGAAAATCATATCAAATTTCAAGAATGGATAAAAGTCGCTCTTATGTAGAGAGAGTGAGTAGCTACCCACAAAACATCGAAGTAAGGCATGTAAAAACCTATTTTGCCAACAAAGCACCCTCAAACAGTGCGTTAGGATCCATTACCTTAGAAATGAGTAATTCAATGATATTACTTCCAAAAGTACCCATGAAACGTCGTTATTTTGACGAACGTGTTGGATGGTTTGCTAGAGGACAAACAGATTATGGATTGGATGCTCAAAAAAGTAAAAAAGTGACCTATTTAGATCGCTGGAGACTGGAAGTAAAAGACGAAGATCTAGAAAAATTCAAGCGTGGTGAATTGGTAGAACCAAAAAAACAGATTGTTTATTACATAGATAGAGCTACGCCAGAAGAGTGGGTTCCTTATATCAAACAAGGAATTAACGATTGGCAAGTTGCTTTTGAAGCGGCAGGATTTAAAAATGCCATTGTTGCAAAAACACCTCCTACCAAAGAAGAAGACCCAGAATGGTCTCCAGAGGACGTTCGCTATTCAGTAGTGCGGTACCTCGCATCTCCAATACCCAATGCAAACGGACCCCACGTAAGTGACCCTCGTTCCGGAGAAATATTAGAATCAGACATCAACTGGTACCACAATGTAATGACCTTATTACACAACTGGTATTTCATTCAAACAGCGGCCATCAATCCAGGTGCACGCGGCAATGAATTTAAAACAGAAACTATGGGGCGTTTGATTCAATTTGTTTCCTCTCATGAAGTTGGACATACTTTAGGATTGCCTCACAATATGGGGAGTTCTGTAGCATACCCAGTAGATTCTTTACGTTCTGCCTCTTTTACTACAAAGTACGGAACCGCCCCTTCTATTATGGACTATGCGCGTTTTAATTATGTTGCTCAACCCGAAGACAAAGGCGTTGCCTTAATGCCTAACATTGGTGTTTATGATAAATATGCAATTTCTTGGGGATATAGACCTATTTTAGACAAAGCAGCCAAAGAGGAAAAAGAAACCCTAGATCGTTGGATCATGGCACATGCTGGAGACCCAATGTATCGATTTGGACACCAACAAGCTGGTGGTGTAGTAGATCCTAGTTCACAAACTGAGGATTTAGGAGACAATGCAATGAAAGCCTCTGCATATGGAATTAAAAACCTTAAAAGGATTTTACCAAACCTAGAAGAATGGACTTCAGAAAAAGGTGAAAACTACCGTGAATTATCTACAATGTACGGACAACTATTAAGTCAGTTTAATCGTTACATGGGGCATGTAAGTGCAAACATTGGTGGTGTATATGAATACTACAAAACAACAGACCAAGAAGGAGCGGTATACGCTCATGTAGACAAAGCAACGCAGAGAGAAGCATTGAAATTTGTGATTGATGAATTGTTTAAAACACCAAAATGGATGTTGGATAAAAACATTTTCAGCAAAACTGAATTTTCTGGCTCAATAGAAAGAGTACGTGGTTTGCAAGCAAGAACCTTGAACAATGTTTTAGACGCCGGTAGAATGGCACGAATGATTGAAAATCAGACCATGAATGGCTCGAAAGCATATTCATTGGTAAGTATGATGCGTGATTTACGCAAGGGTGTTTGGACAGAGTTATACAACGGAAGAAGCACAGATACGTACAGAAGAAACCTACAGAGAGCTCATTTGGATCGCTTAGACTTTTTACTAAACAAAGCAAGAAATCAAAGAGGCGCTAATGCAGGTTACTTTAAACAAAGTGGTATCAATGTAAATCAATCAGATATCAAATCTGTTGCAAGAGGCGAACTGAAACGTTTAAGACGGGATGCAAGAGCTGCAGCAAACAAAGCTCCAAATACCATCACACGATACCACTACCAGGATGTAGCGGATAGAATTGACATGATCCTAGAACCTAAATAGGGAACTAAATTTCTATGGAACAAAAAACCCGTTAGCGCTGCTAACGGGTTTTTTTATGATTTAATGATGTGCTTTGTGTGGCTTCTGCTCCTCTTTTTTTCGTAGCTTCATTTTGCATACTGGGCAAGAACCTTCTTTCTCGTAAGTCTTTTCTTCCTCACATTTCATGGGGCATTGGTACTTTATTTTTTCTAGATGTAAATGTTCCTTCTCCTGCACTTTGTCGTGAGGTTTCTTTGTCGAGGTTTTACACGAGGTAATTAAAATACCGAATGTAAAAATAACAGCTAAAGTGAATAGTCTTTTTTTCATTATTATTCTTTTATTAATTTTTTCTTACTTTTTTAAGCCTTCTTCATGGTCTAATACAATTTCTTCATCACGATACTTACAGCATGGATGTAATGAATTGTAGGCCGTATCTGTAGCTTTAACGCCTTTTACATCATGGCCAACTTTTAAAATATTTTTCTGAATCGTAGTTATTGCTGTTTTGCGCTCGTCAACAATTAGATTTAATTGGTGTGTTTTGATGTCCCATAGTGCAAATTTTACACCTTTGGTTTTCAAAGCGGCAGTTTCAATTCGCTTTTTGCACATGCCACAAATGCCGTCTACTTCAAAAGTAATTTTTGCATTTTTATTCTTTTTTACTTCTTGTGCTTGTGAAGATATTCCCATCACTAGAAGACTGAATAGTAGGATAATTTTTTTCATTTTTTAGTTATTTAATTTTAAATCGCAATCCTGCATACACCATAAGTCCAAAAACAGGAGCATACACAATGGTGGTATCAAAATACGTCCCAAAAGGAGTATCACTTGCTAAAATAGGATTTTTTTGTTGAACATTTGTGATGTTTTCACAACCGAAATAAACTTCAAATTTTTCTGAAAATACCCTTGTTATTTGTGAATTCAATAATTGAAAGGAATCCGAAAACACGGGTAATTGATATTGAATTGGGTTGGAGCTTGTATCTGGCAAACGTTGTTTTCCAATACTATTAAAAGTGAGATCCACTTTCCATTGTGCACCGTTGTCTTTGGCAAATGTTTCAAAAGACAAGTTTGCAAAAAATCTATTTTTTGGTTGCATAGGCTTCTGCAGAGTTCCTTTTTTATAATCCGTCGCAATATCAAAATACTTGTAAGCTGTTCTTAATGTTATATTTTCTGCAAAGTCATAATTCAATTCTACTTGAAAACTATTTGCAATACTTTTGCCTTCTAGATCGTAAAAAGAAATCGCTTGTGGATCCTCCCAATCTACCACTACCTGGTTGTTAAAATCCGTTCTATAAAAATCAAAAGTAAGATCGCCTTTCTTATCAAAAAGATTGAATTTCTGCAGGTATGAGACTCCATAATTCCAGGCAATTTCTGGGTTTAAGCCGTAAATAGTACCGTCGGTATTGTCAATATTAATTTGACGTGCACTTGCAAACAATTGCTGATTTTCTGCAAAAATATTTGCACTCCGTTTTCCCCTCCCTGCCGATGCTCTAAAAACTCCTTTTTCCCATGGAGTGTAGCGTAAATGCAAGCGTGGTGTTAAAAAAGTTCCTAATAGATTATGGGTATCTATTCGCAAACCAGTGGTCATGCTAAAATCTTCTAAATTGTCAAAAGCATATTCAAAAAAAGCGCCTATCGAGTTTTCGTTTCGATCATAACTCGATGCATTGACCAACTCATCATAGCCGTCGTAGGTGAAATTGATTCCTGTTTTGAATTTACTTCTTGTATCTCCAATAATGGAATTGAATAAAAAGTTAGCATACATACTTTGATGCTGAATATCATATCGATTCACTCCAAAATAAGAGTCTTGTTGGTGCTTGCTGTAAGCCAATTGAAACCCAAAACTTTGATAGGGTATTTCTGGAAAAACATAACCCAGTTTTGCAGAGGTTTCAAAACGTTTGGTATCAATTTCACTTCCCCAGACTTCGCTACCCGTTAGTGCAGTAAAACCTGGACTTCGTTGATCTGTTTCTGGATTAAAATTAATTTCACCCGTTTGCTTTTCATCGTTTAAAAAACGAACGTTTATAAAACTCACCCATCCTTTTTCTGCATCGGTATACTGCCAGCGGTTCATTACATTTATTTGATTCGCCAACGGCGCATCTAAAAAATTGTCTTTATTCTTATCAAACTTCTGTCCTCTATAATTTCCGTGCACATACAATCCGGTTTGCCATTTCTGTGAAATACGTTCATTAAAGTGCATGTTCAATTCTAACCGCCCGTTCACAGAACTGTAGGCATTTAAAAAGAATTCATTATCCGAAAAAGGTTTGACCAATTCTGCATTTATTTGCCCAGAAATACTTTCATAGCCATTCACAACACTTCCAGTTCCTTTGGTTATTTGGATGCTCTCTACCCATGTTCCTGGAGTAAATGTCATACCAAATGCCTGGGCAGCTCCTCGTATGGATGGGATGTTTTCTTGAGAAATTAGCAAATAAGGACTTGTCAACCCTAACATTTGAATCTGTTTGGTTCCTGTTAAAGCATCCGAAAAACTCACATCTATGGAGGGGTTTGTTTCAAAACTTTCTGCCAAATTACAGCAGGCTGCTTTTAGAAGCTCAACTGAATTTACTGTAAAAACATTGGAGGTTGCAAAAAACGATTTCTGTGTAGCACGTTTTTTGCTTCGGATCACAACTTCTGTGGTAGCAGTTTCTTCAGTTAAAAAATGATGAACTGGTACTAAATTTGTAATTGAGAGTGTATCTGTTCTGTAGCCAATATAACTTACAATTAATTTTTTATACGAGGATTTGTAGGGAATTGAAAACCACCCTTTCTCGTCGGTTGTCGAACCTATTTTGGTGTTTAACCACCGAACGTTTACACCGTAAACGCCCAAATTATCTTTTGGATTGTTTCTATCCATAAGCATTCCTCGAAGGGTTTGTTGAGAAAATAACAACAATGGAAATAACAGTAAAATACTGTTTATAAGATATTTTTTCATGATTTTAGATTTTAAAATTAATAATTACTGCTTCAAAAGAAGCGGATATATTACATCTAAAATCAAATAAGAAAACTTTGGTATAACACTTGATAATTTAAAGAAATATCTGGGAGTGAGAAGTCTTTAAAGCCGAATTCTCTAGTGGAAATTTCTTGAAATAAATCATGACACGTATTGGAGGAAGAGGATATGAATTCTGGCTGTCCTTTTAGCACCAGGGCAACATCAGCGCTTTGCTGTAACTCGTCCTGACCTTCAATTTTATGAAGCTCGTCTTTACAACAACTTTTTTTAGTTGTTTTTGAGCGTGCATCCATCTCCATTCCACAGCCATCAGCATGCCCCACATAGGCTACATCCACTAAAAAATCGCCACAATAATGTTTCTCTACCGTAAACGAAAGGGTTGAGAACAGCACTAAAAAGGCTAAACTAATGGACGCTATTTTGAATACTAATTTTTTCATTTTAAAAGGCAAATTTACAACATCTTACTCTAAAATAATTGTTAAATTCTTATTTTTAAAATCGAAGTACTTTTTCTTGAACGAAGTTTTAAGAATTTCCATATAAATGCGTGTATTTATGTTTTATATCCCAAAAAAAATACATTATTTTCGCATACTCATTTTTGTAATTAAGCCCCATCTCATGAACACGATTTCTCTAAAAACAGCAATTTCAAAGATTTTAAAATCAAACCAACAAATTGCAGAAAAATTACAAGAAGTAACCCTCTTGTTGGAAGCGAGCATTTCTTATTATGATTGGGTTGGTTTTTATTTTAAAAATGGCGCTAAAGACGAATTAAAATTGGCACAATATACCGGTGAAGAAACCGAGCATACAATCATCCCTTTTGGAAAAGGAATTTGTGGACAAGTAGCGCTTAGTAACGAAAATTTCGTTGTACAAGATGTTTCCGAGCAAGAAAATTATATTTCATGCGGATGGAAAGTAAAATCTGAAATCGTAATTCCAATTTTTGTAAATGGAGAAAATATCGGTCAAATTGATATTGATTCTCATACTGTAAACCCATTTACTCAAGAAGATGAACTCTTATTGGAATTTGTTTGTAGAGAAGTTGGCCAACTTTTACAGTAAATTGACTCCAGGAGTCAATGAGTTTCTAACCCGATCAACGCCAAGCAGTCTCCTGTTTTGTCCAATTTAAGTTTGTTGTTAATTACTTCCCTTATTTGTTACTATCTTTTTATTGTGATGGAGCTTCTGTTTCACTAAATTTGTATGCTTAATAACACAACTAAGAATGAGCACTTCAAAAACAATTAAATCCGCATTAATTTCGGTATTTCACAAAGATGGTTTAGCCCCAATTGTACAAAAATTGAACGATTTAAACGTTACAATATACTCGACAGGAGGCACCGAAAAATTTATTAAAGAGCTAGGAATCCCGGTAATCCCTGTAGATGAAGTTACTTCCTATCCTTCTATTTTAGGCGGACGTGTAAAAACATTGCACCCTAAAGTTTTTGGCGGGATTTTAAACCGACAAGAGAACGAAAGTGATGTTGCAGAATTGGCAGAATACAAGATTCCACAAATTGACTTGGTGATTGTAGACTTATATCCGTTCGAAAAAACAGTGGCTTCTGGAGCACCAGAACAAGACATTGTCGAGAAAATAGATATCGGCGGTATTTCTTTAATAAGAGCTTCTGCAAAAAACTTTAAAGACACCTTTACGGTTTCTTCAATGGATCAGTACGATGCATTTTTAGAAATCCTATCGGAAAACAATGGAACGACTTCGATAGAACAAAGAAAAAAATTCGCTGCGAAATCTTTCAATATCTCATCACACTACGACACTGCTATTTTTAATTACTTTAACGAAGATGAAGTTGTTTTTAAAGCGAGTGAAACGGTGTCAAAAACCTTAAGATATGGAGAAAACCCGCATCAAAAAGGATATTTTTTCGGGGACCTAGACGATATGTTTGACAAACTGCATGGAAAAGAATTAAGCTATAATAATTTATTAGATGTTGATGCTGCTGTAAACTTAATGAATGAGTTTTTAGGAGAAGCCCCAACATTTGCGGTTTTAAAACACAATAATGCCTGCGGTTTTGCTCAAAGAGACACAATAAAGCAAGCCTATTTAGATGCATTGGCTGGAGACCCAGTTTCTGCTTTTGGGGGTGTTTTAATTTCAAACACAGAAATAGATGCTGAAACGGCAGCGGAAATTCACACTCTTTTTTGTGAAGTAGTGATTGCTCCTTCATTTTCAGAAGAAGCATTATCGCTCTTAAAAGGAAAGAAAAATAGAGTATTATTGATTCAAAAAAGTACTGTTTTACCAATTCAAAACGTGAGAACAGCATTGAACGGATTGTTAGTGCAAGATAAAGATGGTATTACAGATGCTGTAGAAGATTTTACATATGCTACCAATACAAAACCATCAGATTCTGAATTAAAAGATTTACTTTTTGCTTCAAAAATTTGTAAGCACACAAAATCTAATACCATTGTTTTTGCCAAAAACAATCAATTATTAGCAAGTGGAACAGGACAAACAAGTAGAGTTGACGCGCTAAAGCAAGCCATTGAAAAGGCGACCAATTTTGGATTTGATTTAAACGGAGCCGTCATGGCTAGTGATGCTTTTTTCCCGTTTCCAGATTGTGTAGAAATTGCAGGAAAAGCAGGTATTAAAAGTGTTATTCAACCAGGAGGATCTATCAAAGATCAATTGAGTATTGACCATTGTAATGCACACAATATTTCTATGGTATTGACTGGGACAAGGCATTTTAAACATTAAATTTTAATAATATGTATTTTGCAAAGCGTTTTTTAGTAGCTTTGTGAGCATACATTATTTTAAAAAATAAAAAAACAGTAGAATTTATGGGTTTTTTTGATTTTATGACCGAAGATATTGCGATCGATTTAGGGACTGCAAACACATTAATTATCCATAATGGAAAAGTAGTAATTGACAGTCCTTCAATAGTCGCAAGGAATAGAAGTACTGGTAAAATTATTGCAATTGGCAAACAAGCCAATTTGATGCAAGGGAAAACACATGAAAATATAAAAACGATCCGTCCATTAAAAGACGGTGTAATTGCAGATTTCCAAGCTTCTGAAGAAATGATAAAAGAATTTGTAAAACAAATTCCTTCTATAAAAAAGAAATTATTTCCTCCTGCTTTAAGGATGGTAATTTGCATTCCTTCTGGAATTACGGAAGTAGAAAAACGTGCAGTACAAGATTCTGCGCGTCACATGAATGCTAAAGAGATTTACTTAATTTTTGAACCAATGGCTGCTGCCATTGGTGTAGGAATTGATATCATGGAACCAAAAGGAAACATGATTATTGATATTGGTGGTGGAACCACAGAGATTGCAGTAATTGCTTTGGGTGGGATCGTCTGCGATCAATCTGTAAAAGTGGCAGGAGATCTATTTACCAGCGATATTACCTATTATATGAGAACTCAACACAATTTACATGTTGGGGAAACAACGGCTGAAAAAATAAAAATTAGAATTGGTGCTGCCACAGAAGATCTTGACACCCCACCTGAAGACATGTTGGTTCAAGGTAGAGATTTGTTAAGTGGAAAACCAAAACAAGTGCAAGTTTCCTATCGAGAAATTGCAAAAGCACTCGACAAATCTATTTTAAGAATTGAAGACGCGGTAATGGAAACATTGTCTAAAACACCTCCTGAATTGGCGGCAGATATCTACAATACAGGAATTTATTTAGCCGGGGGCGGCTCTATGTTAAGAGGCCTAGACAAACGCTTATCTCGTAAAACAGACTTGCCAGTATATATTGCGGAGGATCCATTAAGAGCGGTAGTTAGTGGAACAGGAATTGCATTAAAAGAACTCGAAAAATACAAAAATGTATTGATGAAATAAATGTTAAATTCATTTAAAAAATGCAGCAACTCATATCGTTTATACAAAAGTATAAATACTTACTTTTTTTTATAATACTACAAACGATTGGGATTCAATTAACAATTCAAAATCATAGTTTTCATAAAAGTACCTTTCTCAATTCCACCAATTTTATTTCTGGAAATTTATATGAAAAAACAGCAAACATTAGCGATTACTTTCATTTAAAGGAACAGAATGAACAACTCGTTTTAGAAAACATACAATTAAAAAATAAAATAGCCTTTCTCAATACTACGGAACCAACTGCTTTGGAAACAGTACTTACCGATTCTATTAATTTTAATCAGCGATATAGCTATGCTACAGCCAAAATTATTAAGAACCAGTACACCAAGTCAAACAATATTTTACTCATCAACAAGGGGGAAGCTGCTGGGATTGAAAAAGAAATGGCAGTTTTTAACAACAAAGGGATTATTGGAGTCACAGAAAAAACAGGGCAAAAATACACAAGAGTTCAGTCGATCTTAAATAAAAATAGTGGAATCAGTGCTCGTTTAAAAAATGGGGCGAACTATTTTGGTCCTTTGGTTTGGGATGGAAAAGATTACCGAAATGTACAACTTACTGATATTCCGAGACAAGCAAATGTAAAAATTGGGGACACCATAGTCACTAGTGGAATGTCGACGATATTTCCAGAAGGAATTTTAGTAGGAACGGTGATAACTGTTGGAGATAAAAATAGTCGTGAAAATAAAATAAATGTTCAACTTTTTAACGACATGAGTAACCTCAGACAGGTATACGTTGTGAAAAGTCTTCATAAGTTAGAAATAAAAAACTTGCTAGATGAATAAGACAATCTATTACACATTTATTGGCGTGTTTTTGGCCTTTCTACAAGTATTTGTATTCAATAATATTCTTTTTTTTGAGTATATCAATCCCTTTTTATACATCGCATTTGTGTTTTTGTTTCCCCTAAGAACCTTGCGTTTTTATTTTTTATTACTGGCTTTTTTATTAGGTTTATTTGTTGATATTTTTGTCGATTCTGGAGGAATTCACGCTTTTTCAACCCTAACAATTGCTTATGTTCGACTTTTTTTTATCAAACTTTACTTCAGAAAAACAGCTGTAGATTATCCTTTTTTCAGCATTCAAAAAGAACCTTTTGGAAAAATATTTAATTACACGGTAACTTTAACAGTACTCCATCACTTTATTTTATTTTCTTTAGATAACTTTAGCTTTCAGAATTTTTCTAGTGTACTACTAAACACATTGTATTCTAGTATTTTTACATTACTTTTATTCTTTTTAGGGGGATTTATTTTAATAAAGAAACAATAATGCAAAGAAGTTTTTTACTGTATTTCTCTATTACACTTGTAGGGGTTATTTTTATTGGTCGGTTGTTTCAACTTCAAATACTTCGAGGACAAAGATACAACCCCATAAATAATGCTGCCGTAAAAACACAATACGACTATCCAGAGAGAGGCTATGTATATGACAGGAATGGGACTTTGATTATTGCAAATCAGCTTTCTTATGATGTCATGATTCAACCCAATGAAGTAACTCCTTTAGATACCTTAGAATTTTGTGCGCTATTAAAAATAGATAAAGTCAGTTTCTTGAAACGATTTGAGAGAGCTCAGAATTATGCTTCCTACTTACCCTCTGTTTTTTTAAAACAATTGGCAAAAGAAGACTATGCATATCTTCAAGAAAAACTACACCACTACAAAGGATTTTACATTCAAAAAAGGGTCATTCGAGAATATCCTATAAAATCTGCCGCCAACATATTTGGCTATATTAGTGAAGTTGGTGAAGCTAAAGCTAAAAAAAATGCCTATTATCAACAGGGAGAATTGATTGGTAAAGCGGGGATTGAAAAAGAATATGAAGCCTATTTAAGAGGAACTAAGGGAAAAAAATACTTGCACAAAAACAGGTTTAATAAAGTAACTGGTTCTTATAAAAATGGCCTATTAGACACACAGCCTTCAAACGGGGAAGACTTAACCTTAACCATTGATATTGAATTGCAACAATATGCCGAAAGTTTAATGAACGGAAAACGCGGTGGAATTGTGGCATTAGAGCCCTCAAGTGGAGAAATATTAGCATTAGTTACAGCCCCGTCCTATGACCCTAATAGGTTGGTCGGAAGAAAACGCTCAAAGAACTCTGTTATTTTAATGGATCCAAACAATCCAGACAAACCTACCTATGACAGATCTTTAATGGCACAGTATGCTCCAGGGTCCCCTTTTAAAATGATGAATGCTTTAATAGGGCTCCAAGAAAATGTGATTGCTACCAATACGAGCTTTAGATGTTATGAAGGATATCAATATGGAAGGCGAAAAAATGAGTTCATGGGATGTCATTGTGGAATTATAGGAAGTCCTATCGATTTAAAGACAGCGATTGCAAAATCTTGCAATAGCTATTTTTCAAATACCTTTAAAAGAATTGTTGAAAAAGGTAACAATCCTTCTGAAGGACTCAATAACTGGAGCAAACATGTGAAAAGTTTTGGACTCGGCGATTATTTAGGATATGACTTGCCTGCAGGAGCTGCAGGTAGGATTCCAACAGGCGATTTTTATGACAAACGAATAAGGTATCGCTGGAATGCCGCATCGGTTATTTCAAATGCCATTGGACAAGGTGATATTGAAACAACTCCAATACAATTGGCAAACTTCACAGCGGCCATTGCAAATAAAGGTTTTTTCTTTACTCCTCATATTTTAAAAAAGGTATCGGGAGAAACTATTAAAAATCAAAAATATACGGTTCCCAAAAAGACCTCCATAGCAGCAAAACATTTTGATCCTATTATTGACGCGATGCATGAAGTTTTTAAAACAGGAACCGGGAAATCGAGTCAGATACAAGGCCTTGAGATTTGTGGAAAAACGGGAACTGTTGAAAATTCCATAAAAATAATAGACGGCGTAAAGACACAGGCCCCTGATCATTCCATTTTAGTTGCATTTGCCCCAAAAGAGAATCCTAAAATTGCAATTGCTGTTTTTGTTGAAAATGGGGGGTATGGATCTACAATCGCAGCACCGATTTCAAGTTTAATTATTGAAAAATATCTCAAAGGAAAAATTTCTAAACCTTGGGTTGAAAAAAGAATAAAGGCACTGAGTTTACAAGAAGTTTACGACAAACAAAAATCAAAAGAAATTGCGCCAAGAACGAAATAATATTTTTGCAGGAGTTGATTTTACTTTAGTATTTCTATACCTCTTTCTAGTGGGTTTTGGATGGCTCAATATTTATGCAGCCTCTAAAACACCGGAGGATTTAGCATTCCTGAATTTTTCAACCAAGTACGGAAAACAACTTGTTTTCATTGGCTTAGCCCTCCCTTTAATTGTGCTAATTCTTTTTTTTAATTCCAAATTTTACGAGAAATTTTCAAGTCTTTTCTATATCATTTCCATATTTACACTTCTGGGATTATTTGTTTTAGGTAAAACAATTAATGGCGCAACGTCTTGGTACGATTTTGGTGTTATCGGGTTGCAACCCTCAGAATTTGTGAAGGCATTTACAGCTCTCGCAGTTGCAAAATTGTTAAGTGATCGGCAATACAACTTTGCCTTGGTGAAAAATCAAATCAAAGCATTCATCATCATTTTTCTACCTGCTTTTTTAATTCTACTTCAACCTGATGCAGGCTCAGCATTAGTTTATTTAGCATTTTTTTTCGTCTTAAATCGGGAAGGACTTACTTTAAATTATATCCTTTTAGGAATTTCCACAGTACTCATTTTTATAAGTACAATCTATTTTGGGCCAGAAGCCATTATTACGAGTCTTTTTATACTCATTACTTTTTTTCTTATCCTAATTATCAAAAGAGCTGGGAAACGTTTTTTACGGTTCAATTGGCACAAAATAATAGGAGTATATCTACTGCTGGGTGTTTTTGTTTTTGGAACAAACTACTTCTACAAAAATATTTTGGCTTCACACCAAAAAGATCGGTTTGATATTTTACTTGGAATAAAAACTGACAACAGGGGTATTGGGTACAATTCTTATCAATCAGAACTTACAATAAGTTCGGGAGGATTGCATGGAAAAGGTTTCCTAAATGGCGATTTAACACAAGGAGATTTCGTACCCGAACAACACACCGATTATATTTTCAGTACCGTTGGTGAAGAATGGGGTTTTATTGGCACTAGTCTTGTGATTATTGCCTTTATGTTCATGATGTATCGAGTCATCTATCTGGCAGAAACACATAGTAATAAATTTGGTCGCGTCTATGGCTATGGTCTCGCCTCCATTTTATTCTTTCATGTGATTGTAAATATTGGTATGGTCATTGGTTTATTGCCAACAGTAGGCATACCACTTCCTTTCTTTAGCTATGGCGGTTCGTCTTTATGGGGATTCACCCTCTTGCTTTTCATCTTTATACGTTTAGATGCCCACAAAAATTACGATTGGTAAAACAAAAAACTAAAGCACAAAAAAAACTCTGAATTTTCATTCAGAGTTTTCTCTATTTTATAAATAAAATCTTACATCGCAGCAACGTGCTTCGTTAATTTAGATTTTAAGTTTGCAGCTTTGTTTTTGTGAATAATGTTATTCTTTGCCAGTTTATCCAACATAGAGATTACATTCCCTAACATTCCTTCAGCTTCTTTTTTATCTTCAGTAGCACGAATATCTCTTAGCGCATTACGAGTAGTTTTGTGCTGATATTTATTACGCAATCTTTTGGCGTCGTTACTTCTAATTCTTTTTAATGCTGACTTATGATTTGCCATAATTATTAATTTATTCGTTTTTTAATTAAAACTTTGTAGTCCGTACGGGAATCGAACCCGTGTTACATGGATGAAAACCATGCGTCCTAACCCCTAGACGAACGGACCATAACAATCAAATTATCTCTAATTGCGGGTGCAAATATACAACGTTTTTGAAACTTCGCAATCTTTTTTTAAATAAATTTAAAAAACTTAATATGCCTTCGCAAAAAGAACTCTTTTTGTAGAAGGTTTCCCTGAAAACACACAAGTTCCAAGCGCTTCTTTTGCATCGTTTGGAATACATCGAATCGTTGCTTTTGTCTGTTCTTTTATTTTCTCTTCTGTTGCAATGGTCCCATCCCAATGTGCAGACACAAAGCCCCCTTTATTTTCAATGGCTTCTTTAAATTCTTCAAAGGTTGAAACATGGGTTGTATGTGCCGTTCTAAAATCGATCGCTTTTGTAAATAAGTGCTCTTGAATTTCTACTAATAAGTTTTGAACAAACGCAACCACTTCGTCTTGTGAAATTGTCTCTTTTGCTAGCGTATCTCTTCTGGCAACCTCCACCGTATTGTTTTCAAGATCTCTGTTTCCAATTGCGATTCTTACCGGAACTCCTTTTAATTCATATTCTGCGAATTTTGCCCCTGGTCGATAGGTGTCTCTGTTATCGAACTTCACCGAAATCCCTTTTTCGCGTAATCCTTTTACAAGGACAGCTACTTTTTCTGAAATTGCAGTCAATTGCTCATCGTTTTTATAAATGGGTACGATTGCCACTTGTATGGGTGCTAATTTTGGAGGTAAAACCAATCCAAAATCATCGGAGTGCGTCATGATTAATCCCCCAATTAAACGGGTAGAAACTCCCCAAGAAGTTGCCCATACATATTCTTGCTTTCCTTCTTTGGATGTAAATTTAACATCGAACGCTTTTGCAAAATTCTGACCTAAAAAGTGACTGGTCCCTGCTTGCAAGGCTTTCCCGTCCTGCATCAAAGCTTCAATTGTATAGGTTTCAACAGCTCCAGCAAAACGCTCACTTTCAGATTTGGCGCCTTTTACAACGGGCATTGCCATAAAATTCTCAGCAAAAGTGGCATAGACTTCTTGCATTTGTTTTGCCTCTGTAATTGCTTCTGTTTCTGTTGCATGTGCTGTATGCCCTTCTTGCCATAAAAACTCTGTAGTTCTTAAAAACAAACGAGTTCGCATTTCCCAACGAACCACATTGGCCCACTGATTGATTAATAAAGGTAAATTTCGATACGACTGAATCCATCCTTTAAATGTATTCCAAATAATTGCTTCAGAAGTAGGTCTAACCACTAATTCTTCTTCTAGTTTGGCAGCAGGATCTACACGTAATTTTCCAGGTTTATCAGGATCATTTTGCAAACGATAATGAGTAACAACTGCACATTCTTTTGCAAAGCCTTCTGCATTTTTTTCTTCCGCTTCAAACAAACTTTTTGGGACAAATAATGGGAAGTAGGCATTTTCATGACCTGTCTCTTTAAACATCCTATCTAATTCTGCTTGCATTTTCTCCCAAATAGCGTAACCGTAGGGCTTTATAACCATACATCCTCTTACTGCAGAATTTTCTGCAAGGTCTGCTTTTACAACTAATTCGTTGTACCATTTAGAATAATCGTCTGCTCTTTTTGTTAACTTCTTGCTCATAGTAAAAAACTTTGGCACAAATATTGCTCTTTGTTATTTGAAATTTTGTTTTACAAATAGTTACATTTACAAAACAGAATACAAAATTACTATAAAATGGTTAGAGACCCCTTATAGTTTGCAACTTTTTGCCAAACAATTTAGAAAATAAAAAATCATCCAAATGTTACAAATCATGAAAATAGAATACATCAAATCAAATTTCAGTAAACTTTTCACACTTTTTGTCGTGAATGCTGTACTCATTTCATGTGGAACGTATCAACATGCAACCATTGAGGATGGTATTTATGCAAACGAAACCAACACGCAGGGAACGAAGAAAGTTGTTGTGGTTAACGAAAGTGCTTATGCGGACTACAATGCAGATTACTTTGCGGAAGAATTAGATTTGGTGAACGAAATAAATCGTGAAGACATTTTCTTAGATGAAGATGAATACAACACAATCGATAGTGTACAGGTAACTACTGAGGCTGATAAAACACTCACCTACATCCCAAATCAATCTTGGGGCAATGGAGAAAACAATGATGTTGTTATCAATATTAACTTCAGACAAGATCCATTTTGGATGGGGGATGTTTGGGCATTTGATCCTTTTCGATTTAACTATTGGTCTTTCAACGGAAGAAGATTTAACAATTGGAGATGGAGAAATAATTACTTTTATGGCAATGGTTGGAACAACTATTACGGATGGAATAACTTTTATGGATGGCCAAATTTTGATCCTTTTGGTTATCAAATTTATGACTATCCATACTACAGAAATGGATATCGAAGAAATGGAAGATATTACAGTGTCGTAAACAACAGAAGGGCACGCTATGGAAATTATGGCAGAAGAACAACCCATCAAGTGGGAAGAAGGCAATTTAACAATTCGAGCAGCGCTGCCTACAATAATTTTACACGAAAAAACAAAAGAAAACTACGATCTACGCGCAATACAAATACAATTCGAAATACAAGAAATACCACGACCAACATAAACCCAAAACCAACTAGAGGAACAAAAAAAGTTAAGAACACCAGAACAGTTCGGACACCCAATACAACGAGATCCACTAGAAGTACGAGAACGATAAGAAATACCAGAAGTTCTTTTCCTAGCAGCAACACAAGAAGTACTCGTTCATCGGGTAGAAGCTTTGGAAACAGTTCGTCCAGAAGCTCGTCTAGAAGCTCGTCGAGAAGAAAAAACTAAACATTATTTATTTCAATTTAAGTTCTAAATTTGCCCAATGAAGAATTTTTATACAAGCCTCTTTTTTACAATTGCCACAATTACAATGCAGTCTCAATCTTTAGGCTACCAAGATTTGGGTTTATTATTTTCAGGAAATGACAACAATGGGTCGGCAAGATTTGTTGGAATGAGCGGTGCTTTTGGTGCTGTAGGTGGAGATATTTCTGCAATGAATATCAATCCTGCAGGAATCGCTGTTTATAATAACAGTTCGTTTTCTGGAAGTATTGGCACACGAAACACAGCAACCACCTCCAACTATTATAACAATGCAATAACTACTGATGAAGCCTTTTTTAACGCCTCACAAGCGGGTGCAGTTTTTGTTTTTGAATCCCTAAATAATTCTAAGTGGTCCAAATTTGCCGTTGGATTTAATTACAGAATTACTAAGGATTTTAATCACGGATTTTCAGCTGGAGGAAATAGCGGAATTGCAACTTTTACAGATTTTCCAATAGATCAAAACACCCCACGCCTTGTGTATGATATTAGTGAAGAACAACGTTTTAGAAGCACGATGAATGGGGAGTTGAGTGAAATAAACATTGCGTTCTCTTCGGTTCATGAAAACAAATTATATGCTGGTGTAGGATTAAATTTTTATGACTTAAATTTTAACCAAGAAACCCTTTTAACAGAATTCAACAACACAGCAGATGACCAAGAGTTGGATGTTGATTTGTACCAGGTAAATAATACCATAGGAACTGGATTTTCTTTAAATTTCGGGGTACTTTATAAAGCGCATCAATTCTTCCGATTGGGTTTGGCCTACCAAACATCAACTTGGTTTACAGAAATCTTACAAGACACCAATTATGGATTTGATAGCGAGAACAATATTGATGTTGGTTTTCTCCAAGGTGAAACCACCTTCTTTGCAGAGGACCAATCACCCTATACGGAAGCAAATGATTGGCAATACATTGCCTATCGACTAAAAACACCAAGTAACTTAACGGCTAGTGCGGCTTTTATTTTTGGAAAAATCGGATTATTAAGCATTGACTATACCAACAAAAACTATCAAAATATAAAATTGTTGAATGGATATTTCTTGAATGAGAATCAATTTTATAAAAACAAGCTTCGCGCTACACACAATGTAAAAATTGGTTCAGAATGGCGCATGCAACGACTCAGTGTAAGAGCGGGATATCAATTTGAACAAAGTCCGCTAAAAAACGCGTCCAATTTAGAAAATACAACTGGCTATTCTTTTGGAGGTGGCTATCTCTTTGGAAATACCAAGCTGGATCTTTCCTACAGTAAAAGCAGCCAAAATACTACCTATGACTTCTATTCACAATTCAGCAACATAAGTGCCGCAAATTTAACAAACAATAACAGTAAAATTATGGCAACACTTACACTGAATTTATAAAAAATCAACAACAACATAAAAAACACTGCTTGTAAAAACTTTTAAAAGTTGTTGTTCGCAGTGTTTTTAACTTTTGCAATAAAAGAGATTCTTATTCCCTTTTTTGCCTTAATTTTGCAATTCATTTTTTGACCATGAAAAATACACAAATCACCATACAAGAAACTTCAAATGACAGCATTATAAAATTTGTTAGCAATCAAATTTTAATCAATGGTGGAAGTTATGAGTTTGCCAATATCGACGAAGCTAAAAACTCTTCACTAGCGCAACAATTATTCTATTTACCTTTTGTGAAAAAAGTGTTTATCACTGCCAATTTCATAGCAATTCAACGTTTTGACATTGTAAAATGGCAGGATGTACAACAAGAAGTTGCCGAACAAATAGAAGCATTCATCAATGATGGTAATGCGGTTGTGAATGAAGAACGCGCGACATCAAAAAAAGAAGCAATTGAGATTTATGCAGAATCAACGCCAAATCCAGCGGTGATGAAGTTTGGGTCCAACAAAGCATTAACACAAACAGATGTTGAATATAAGAACATTGAAGAAGCGAGTAAGTCGTCTCCATTGGCACAAGCTATATTTACTTTTCCATTTGTAAAAGAGGTCTTTATTTCTGATAATTATATTTCTGTTACTAAATATGATATGGTCGAATGGAATGATGTCTATCCAGAACTAAGAAGTTTTATTCGTGAGTATCTCGCGGAGGGAAAAACGATTATTAAAGAATTGCCAACACAAGAAACATCACCAGAAGCGATTATCGAAATTCCAAAAGTAGCGTTGGAAGGAGTTTCAGCGCAAATTGTAGACATCTTAGATGAATACATAAAACCTGCCGTGGCCAGTGATGGTGGAAACATTGCCTTTAGGTCCTATGATGAAGAGCGCAAAGTGGTGAGCGTAGTATTACAGGGAGCTTGCAGTGGTTGTCCTTCTTCTACTGCAACATTAAAGAGTGGTATCGAGAATTTATTGAAAGAAATGCTGCCCAACAAAATTAACGAAGTGATTGCTATAAACGGATAATTTAACATCATGCCAAAAATAATAAAGCCTTATAAAGATTCGGGTCTCGGAAAAAAAGAGCAAGTTGCAAAAATGTTTGACAACATTTCAACGAATTACGACGGCCTAAACCGTGTAATTTCTTTTGGAATTGATGTGAAATGGCGCAAGAAAGTTGTTGAAATTGTTGGAAGAAACAATCCAAAACAAATTTTAGACATCGCCACTGGAACAGGAGATTTGGCTTTAATGATGGCGGATTTAAACCCAGACAGAATTGTAGGCTTGGACATTTCTACCGGAATGCTCGAAGTGGGTAAACAAAAAATTGCCAAAGCAAACTTATCCGAAAAAATTGAAATGATTGTTGGAGATTCTGAAGAGATGCCTTTTGAGGATGCTACTTTTGACGCCATTACCGTTTCTTTTGGTGTGCGTAATTTTGCAAATTTAGACAAAGGATTGAAAGAAATTGCGCGTGTTTTAAAACCTACTGGAGTACTGGTTATTTTAGAAACCTCCAATCCTACAAAATTCCCTTTCAAACAAGGTTATAAATTGCACACACATTTGATACTTCCTATGATTGGCAAACTTTTTTCTAAAGACAAAGTTGCCTACTCCTATTTATCTGAAAGTGCAAATTATTTTCCTTTTGGAGAAAAATTCAACAATATTTTAAGAAAAAATGGGTTTACTAACACAGAAGACACCCCTGTAACTTTTGGTGTTGCAACCATTTATACCGCTAGTAAATAATGAATTTAAAGTATTTTATTTTATTTGGGTTTTTTGCCTTCTCATGTTCCCTCTTTTCCCAAAATGAACGTGTAGAAAACTTACCCACCTTCGATAAAAAAAAAATACATTTTGGCTTTTATTTAGGGTTGAATCAAAATGACTTTAAATTAAATATCAAAAAAAACACTTTTGACGTTGCACCTGGTAATATTTTAGTAGAACCTACCACAGGCTTTAATGTTGGTATGATTGTAGACTTACGACTGCATAAAAACTTAAACCTGCGTTTTGAACCCGGATTAATCAGCAATACCAAGAAAATTATCTTTCACTACTTGGACGAACCCAAAGACAGTATTAGAGATGCGAGTTCAACCTTTCTTCACCTACCATTGGTTTTTAAAATGAGTACCGACAAGTATCGCAACATTCGACCCTATCTACTAGCAGGTGTCTCATATGATCTAAATCTATCAAGTAATGAACGGAATCAAGATGATAATTTTGCAGGAGAATTTAGAATGAAAACACATAATTTCATGTATGAATTAGGAATTGGGATTGATATTTACCTTCATTATTTCAAGTTCTCTCCTTCGATAAGAGGTGTTTTTGCAATTAACAATGAACTCAAATACGACAACGTTGCAAATGGTGCCAGTCAATGGACAGACCCCATTAACTTTCTAGGCACACGGGGGCTTTTCTTAAATTTTGCCTTCGAATAATATGTGCATGTTTTGAACGAAAATTACAGCGCGCTACTTCTTTTAAATTCACTTAACAATATCGCCGAAGCAGTCGCAACATTTAAGCTTTCTGTTTCTTGAAGTTCTCCAAATCTTGGAATCGAAACCTTATGATTCACTACATCCCTTATGGAATCGGAAATTCCGTTTGCTTCATTACCCATAATCAACACCGCTTCTTTTGGGAGGGAAAAAGTATATACATTTTGCCCCTCCATATCGGCAATAAATACGGGTAGTTTTGTTGCTTTAATCAATGGGAGTAAATCTGTATAAACAATAGAAACTCTGGTTAATGAACCCATAGAAGCTTGCACAACTTTCGGGTTAAAAGCATCCACAGTATCTAAAGAACAGACCAACTGTGTTACTCCAAACCAATCGCACAAACGAATAATTGTACCTAAATTCCCTGGGTCATTTATGGCATCCAGCGCCAAAATGAGGCCCTGTTCTTTTAAGTTTGTTACTGCTGGAAATTCGAAAATTGCGAAAACCTTGTTGGGTGTTTTTAATTTACTAATCTTTTTTAGTTCTTTTTCAGAAACAACAATCACTTTCTTCTTTTCTATGGTAGAAACATAATCCGCTGTACAGAAAAGCAAATGAACTTTGAAGTTGGTATGTAGCATTTCTTCAACTACTTTTACCCCTTCAGCTATAAATAATTGGTGCTTTATCCGATACTTTTTTTGCGATAAACTGGTGATCAGTTTCAGTTGATTTTTAGAAATACTCATTAATTGATTCTAATTGAAAATATACCATGGAAAAATACTATTTTTGAAACAAATAGTTTTGCAAACTTAATGAAAAAACTTTCTCTTTTTTTCTTCCTCTTTATTCTTTTTGCTGCTTGCAATTCTACAAAGCATGTTGCCGAAAATGAATTCCTTCTCACAAAAAACTATATTTATGTTGATGGTGTTAGAAATACCAGTGATGAACTCCAAAAATACGTTCTTCAAAAGCCAAATCCGCGCTTTTTAGGGTTGCCTTTTGGATTGTATTTTCATAATTTAGGAAATCACCAAAAACCAAAAACAGCCAAAGAATGGGGTCAAAAAAATAGCGGTTCTTATCATTTTATCAAAAATATATTTTCAGAAAAACAAAGCATCGCATATGCAAACACAATGATCGGTTTGAATAATTGGTTTTTAGCCTATGATGAACCTGTGATTTTGAACAAAGGTGAAATCACAAAAACAGGGAATAATTTACTGGCTTATTATAAAACTCAGGGATTTTTTGATGCATCAATAAAAACCGTTGTTGTAGATTCTTTAAAATCCAAAAAAGCAACTGTTGACTACTATATAAAACCTGGAGAACCAACTTTTTTAGATACGATTTCTGTAAAAATAGAATCGTCAGTTTTAGATTCAATTTACAAAAATGCGTTACAAACATCGCTTTTAAAAAAAGGCAGTCAATACAAAAACCAAACTTTTATTGACGAAGCAAAACAGGTTATAAAACTCTACAGAAATAATGGAATTTATCACTTTGCTGAAAACTACCTCGGATTTTATGTAGACTCTACAAGAAAAGATCATAAGACAAATGTAGATTTTATCATTTCTGGAGACCGCATTATCGAACAGAACGGCACCTATATTAACAAACCGTTTAAAGTGCAAAAAATTAAAGAGGTTTCCGTAATCACAGATTATTCTTTTCTAAAAAAAGAAGCGACTTATAAAGATACAATCTCCTATGATGGGATTCAGTTTATCGCGTATGACAAAGTAAGATACAATCCCAAATACCTTGCTGAATCTATTTTCTTAAAACCCGGCGGCATCTACAAGGACACTTTAAGAAACCTAACAAGAAACCACCTAAAGTCACTCAAAAATTTTAAAACCACGAGTATTAAATTTGAAGAATTCGATGATGAAGCCTTAAAAATGAAGATTCTTTTAACCCCTATTGAAAAATATACTCTGGGTTTTGAGACAGAATTGACACACTCTAACATTCGAAATATTGGTACTTCTGCAAAATTTTCGATTACAGATAGAAATGCTTTTAAAGGTGCCGAATTAATAAAAATGTCATTACTGGGTTCCTGGTTTAACTCCAACAATGGTCCTGGTTGGGAATTTGGTGGTGATGTATCTGTTGAAATTCCAAGATTTGTAGCTCCTTTTGGATTGAGCAAATTAGTCCCAAAAGAGATGTCTCCAAGAACTCTTTTTTCTATCGGATCCAGTGTCCAAAAAAACATTGGTTTAGATCGGCAAACTTTTACACTGTTGTCTGATTACAAATGGCAATACAATGCTCAAAAAACCATTCAATTAGAAGTTTTTAATACACAGTATATACAAAATCAAAATATTGATAAATATTTTAATGTTTATAGTTCTGAGTTTACAAACCTTAAGAATGTTGTAAGTGAATTAGATCCTTCTTTTGAATTCCCAAACAATGAGACATTGCCCCAAGTTGCCTTGAACAAAATGCGGGAAATTGCAGCGAACACTTCACTTCAAGCAACAAATCCGACAGAATTTAACAACAACTTAAATATTTTAAATCGGTATAATATTATTACTTCCGATTTCTTAATACCAACGATTGCCTATTCATATACTTTCAACAATCAAACCAACTTTAAAGACAATGGTTTTTCATTTTTTAAGGTTCGAATTGCAAATTCAGGAAATATTCTAGGATTGCTGTCCAACACTAAAAATGCCAATAATAAAAAAACTCTTTTAGACATTCCCTTAGCACAATATTTTAAGACAGATATTGAATATAAAAAATTTTGGGATGTAAGCGGGAACTCTGTAATTGGAATCCGAAGTTTTTTAGGCGCTATCATCACCTATGATAATTCAGCAATTCCATTTACAAAAAGTTACTTTGCTGGAGGTTCTAATGACATTCGGGCATGGCAAACTTATGAACTAGGACCCGGTAGAAGAAATACGGGCTTAGAGTATAATATCGGGAGTTTGAAATTTTTGACGAGTTTGGAATATCGTTTTGATATTGTTGCCAAACTAAAAGGAGCTATTTTTGCAGATGCTGGAAATATTTGGGACATTACCAATTCCTCTTTTGTAGACCGTGAAGCAAAATTTAATGGCATCTCCTCATTACGTGATTTTGCCATTGGTACCGGCTTGGGAGTTCGATATGATTTAAACTTTTTAATTCTTCGTTTTGATATTGGTTTTAAAACTCACGAACCTTATTTGAAGGAAAATAAGTGGTTTAGCAACTATAATTTTTCGAGTGCTGTATACAATGTGGGAATCAATTACCCTTTTTAATGAGATTCCTGAGAGACTAAAACGTATTCGTAAACTCCTTGATTTTTTTCATTTTTACATAAAAAAACATGTAGTTTTGTAGTCATAAATTCTTAAAACATTTTTTATGATTCAACCAGGAGTTGCCACAGGTAAAGAAGTACAAGAAATATTTAATTTAGCAAAAGAGAAAGCGTTTGCAATTCCTGCTGTAAACGTAGTTGGTTCCAGTACAATCAATGCTGTTTTGGAAACTGCAAAAGTTTTAAATGCTCCCGTTATTATTCAATTTTCGAATGGTGGTGCGCAATTTAATGCCGGGAAAGGTTTGTCAAACGAAAATGAAAAAGCAGCCATCGCTGGAGCTGTTGCAGGAGCAAAACACATTCACGAATTAGCAATCGCATATGGAGTTCCAGTAATTTTACATACTGATCACGCTGCGAAAAAATTATTACCTTGGATTGATGGTTTGTTAGAGGCATCTGAAAAGCACTTTGCCGAAACTGGTAAATCTTTGTTCAGCTCTCACATGATTGATTTGTCTGAAGAACCTTTAGAAGAAAATATAGCGATCTGTAAAAAGTATTTGGCCCGAATGAGCAAAATTGGGATGACCTTAGAAATTGAATTAGGAATTACTGGAGGAGAAGAAGATGGTGTAGACAATTCAGATGTTGATGTTTCAAAGTTGTATACCCAACCAGAAGAAGTTGCTTATGCCTATGAAGAGTTGCTAAAAGTTTCTTCACAATTTACAATTGCGGCAGCTTTTGGAAACGTTCACGGGGTGTACAAACCAGGGAACGTAAAACTAACGCCAAAAATTTTAAAAAATTCTCAAGAATATATTTCTAAAAAATACAATGTTCCTCACAATACAATTGATTTTGTATTTCATGGAGGGTCTGGTTCTACAGTTGAAGAAATTCGAGAAGCTATTGGATATGGAACTATTAAAATGAATATTGACACCGATTTACAATACGCATATACAGAGGGAATTCGCGATTACATGATTCACAAACAAGCCTATGTTTCTTCTCAAATAGGAAATCCTGATGGGGCGGACCAACCCAATAAAAAACACTATGATCCAAGAAAATGGTTGCGTGAGGGTGAGCAAACTTTTAAAGCTCGCTTACAACAAGCATTTGAAGATTTAAACAATGTAAATACCTTATAATATATACATTTGACCTTTTTTAAAAAAGCATTTTGATCGGTTATCAAAATGCTTTTTCTATTAAAAATAGATATCCAAAAAGAAAAAAAGGATAGTTCATAAAAAACTTTTACATTTGTGACTCACTATTTTTTTAAAATGGTTAAATAATTAGACAAACAACATAAATCGAAGGAACTATGGCTTGGTTTAAACGTACAGATAAAGGGATACAAACCCCAACAGAAGAAAAGAAGGACACTCCAAAAGGGCTTTGGTATAAAACGCCCAGTGGAAAAATTATTGACACTGAAGAATTAAAAAAGAACTTGTATGTAAGTCCAGAGGATGGTTATCATGTAAGAATTGGGAGTAAAGAGTATTTCGAATTGTTCTTTGATGACAATACCTTTACGGAATTGGACGAAAATTTAAGTTCTAAAGACCCTTTAAGCTTTGAAGACACTAAGAAATATCCAGAGCGGGTAAAAGCGGCACAAGAAAAAACAAAGCTTAAAGACGCAGTGCGGACTGCCGTTGGAAAATCGTTAGGAAAAGATATCGTCATAGCGGCAATGGATTTTGCTTTTATTGGAGGTTCTATGGGAAGTGTTGTAGGAGAAAAAATTGCCAGAGCCATTGATTATTCAATAAAAAATAACGTTCCTTTTTTAATGGTTTCTAAATCGGGTGGGGCTAGAATGATGGAAGCATCATTATCGCTCATGCAATTGGCAAAAACCTCCGTAAAACTAGCACAATTAGCCGAAGCTAAAATTCCATACATTTCTCTATGTACAGATCCTACAACAGGAGGAACCACCGCTTCTTTTGCAATGTTAGGAGATATTAATATTGCAGAACCGAATGCCTTAATTGCTTTTGCGGGACCAAGAGTTGTGAAAGATACTACAGGGAAAGATTTGCCTGAAGGGTTTCAACGCTCTGAATTTGTTTTAGAACACGGTTTCCTTGATGGAATCTACGAAAGAAAAAATTTAAAAAAGCAGGTAAATTTATACATCGATTTAATACAGAATATACCTGTAAGAAATCAATAAATAATACTATATTTGCAAACTCAATGAAAAAACATTGACATACATAATAATCATTTAAATAATATTGGCATGTACTTAACTAAAGAAGTAAAAGAAAACATCTTCGAAAAACACGGTAAAGGAAAAAACGATACCGGTTCTACAGAAGGTCAGATCGCGTTATTTACGCACAGAATTAACCATTTAACAGAGCACTTAAAGAAAAATCGAAAAGATTACAACACAGAGCGTTCCTTAGTAATGATGGTTGGTAAGCGAAGAAGTTTGTTAGATTACTTGAAGAAATCAGAAATCAACAGATATCGTGCGATTATCAAAGAATTAGGAATTAGAAAATAATTCTTACAAAAAGAGGGGCTATAAACGCACCTCTTTTTTATTACAACACAGTAACGTCTGATTCTAACAAAGTCAGTAACAGTATAAAAAAATCAAAAATAGTAACAGCATTTTTGAATTTCCATTGCAGCAACAAACAACAACACAACAAAAAAAAATTAGTAATTTAAAATTTAGAATTCATTTATGATTCCAAAAGTATTTAGAGAGGTTATAGACCTCGGAGATGGAAGAACCATTTCATTAGAAACCGGTAAATTAGCAAAGCAAGCGCACGGTTCAGTTGTTGTTCAGATGGGAAAAGCAATGTTGTTATGTACAGTAGTATCTAGCTACAAAGCAGGTACAGTAGACTTTTTACCATTAACAGTAGATTATAGAGAAAAATTTGCAGCTGCAGGACGTTATCCTGGAGGTTTCTTTAAAAGAGAAGCAAGACCAAGTGATGGCGAAGTATTAACAATGCGTTTAGTAGACCGTGTTTTACGTCCATTATTTCCAAAAGATTACCATTCCGAAGTACAAGTGATGATTCAATTAATGTCTCATGATGAAGATGTAATGCCAGATGCATTAGCCGGTTTGGCAGCATCAGCAGCAATTCAATTATCCGATTTTCCTTTCGAATGTCCAATTTCTGAAGCACGTGTTGCAAGAGTAAATGGAGAATTCGTAATTAACCCAAATAGAGCACAATTAGCAGCATCTGACATAGACATGATGATTGGAGCTTCGGCAGACTCTGTAATGATGGTGGAAGGTGAGATGGATGAAATTTCTGAAGAAGAAATGGCAGACGCAATTAAGTTTGCACACGAAGCAATTAAAGTTCAGTGTGCTGCTCAAGTTCGTTTGGCGGAAGCTTTCGGGAAAAAAGAAACGAGAACCTATGAAGGCGAAAGAGAAGATGAAGAATTAGCCGCAAAAATTCATACCTTCAGTTATGACAAATGCTATGCAATTGCTAAAAAAGGAACTTCAAAAGTAGAACGTACAACTGCTTTTGGTGAAGTAAAAGAAGAATTAATAGCTTCATTTACAGAAGAAGAATTAGCAGATTACGGAGATTTAGTTGGAAAATATTTTAACAAAGCGCAAAAAGCTGCAGTTAGAGAATTAACTTTAGCGGAAGGCTTGCGTTTAGACGGACGTAAAACTGACGAAATAAGACCCATTTGGTGTGAGGTTGATTACTTACCATCGGTTCATGGTTCGTCCATATTTACACGTGGAGAAACACAAGCATTAGCAACTGTAACTTTAGGAACTTCAAGAGATGCAAATAAAATAGATATGCCTTCTTACGAAGGTGAAGAGAGCTTCTATTTGCATTACAACTTCCCTCCTTTTTGTACCGGTGAAGCAAGACCTCTAAGAGGAACTTCTCGAAGAGAAGTGGGGCATGGTAACTTAGCACAACGTGGATTAAAAGGAATGATTCCAGATGATTGCCCTTATACTGTAAGAGTAGTTTCTGAAGTTTTAGAATCTAATGGTTCTTCTTCTATGGCAACTGTTTGTGCAGGTACAATGGCTTTGATGGATGCTGGTGTTCAAATGACAAGACCCGTTTCTGGGATTGCTATGGGATTAATCTCTGATGGAGATCGTTATGCCGTTTTATCCGATATTTTAGGGGATGAAGACCACTTAGGAGATATGGACTTTAAAGTAACGGGTACTTCTGAAGGAATTACCGCCTGTCAAATGGATATTAAAGTAAAAGGTCTTTCATACGAGATATTAGTAAATGCACTTAAACAAGCAAGAAACGGTCGTTTGCACATTTTAGACAAATTAACTGAGACGATTACTACGCCTAATGCAGAAGTAAAAGATCACGCGCCTAAAATGATTAACAGAAGAATTCCTAATGATATGATTGGTGCCTTTATTGGACCAGGAGGGAAACATATTCAAGAACTACAGAAAGAAACAGGAACTACAATTGTAATTACTGAAGACGCTGTAACAGAAGAAGGAATTATCGAAATTTTAGGAACTGATCCTGCTGGAATTGAACAAGTAATTGCCTGTATTGAGTCCATGTTATTCAAACCAACTGTTGGTAGTGCTTACGAAGTAAAAGTGATCAAGATGTTAGATTTTGGGGCTGTTGTTGAGTATGTTGAAGCACCAGGAAACGAAGTTCTATTACACGTAAGTGAATTGGCTTGGGAACGTACAGAAAATGTTTCTGACGTTGTAAATATGGGAGATGTTTTTGATGTGAAGTACTTTGGTTTAGACCCAAGAACTCGTAAAGAAAAAGTTTCTCGTAAGGCATTATTACCAAAACCAGAAGGATATGTAGCAAGACCTCCAAGAGATGACAAACGTTCTGGCGGACGTGATAACAGAAGCAGAGACAATCGCGGACGTGATGACAGAAAACCAAGAGCACCAAGAAAAGAAGCGTAGTCTTCATTCTTTTTAAAAATAGAATACCAAACCTGTTACCATATAAAGTAACAGGTTTTTTTTACAATAAGGTTTGTTTATTGAATTTAATTGTTGATTTCTTGATGCTTTTCAACGGCAGCAAGTAGTCTATTTTTCCTTTATGAACGGCCTTCTATAGCAAAGTGAATTGCTACACAAACGCACATATCAGCTCTTCGAATTTTTGAGCCCTTTTTTGATGTAATTTATATTGTTTAAATTTGATGGATGTCAAATAAAAGATCATTGCATACAATTTTTGTAAAGAGACGCTCGAATACTTAAAACTTATCTCATGAAAAAAGCAATTTTAATTATAGCGATGCTAGGTGCCTTTTTGAATAGTTGCACAAAAGAGGATGAGAAGATCAATTCAGAATTCTGTTATTCAAACACCAATACACAAACAATACTTCATGATGAAATAAACAGAGAATATGTGTTGTATGTTCCAAATTCTTATGACGGCAGCACAACTGTTCCATTAATGCTCAATTTTCATGGATTTGGAGGTAGTGCGAGCGATTTTATGAGCAATGCTGATATGCGATCATTGGCAGAATCAAACAATTTTATACTGGTGTATCCTCAAGGCAGTTGTTTGAATGGCTTTTCGCATTGGAATGCTTGCCCAACTGGTGGAGACAACAAAAGTAATGCGGATGATTTTGGATTTGTTGAAGCGATCGTCAATACAATTTCTGCTCAGTACCAAGTTGATATGGAGCGAATTTATGCTGCTGGATTTTCAAACGGTGGCATGATGGCATATGGCCTTGCAAATTACAAAAGTGATTTGATTGCTGCTGTAGCATCTGTTTCTGGCGTCATGTTAGATTGTATTGGACCTACAAGTCATCCTATGCCTGTAGTACATCTTCACGGAACTTCCGACAACGTATTGCCTTACAATGGGGATGCTGAATGGGAAGCAGCACAAAGTACACTAGCGCATTGGATAGATTTTAATAACACAACAACAAATCCAACGGTAACTACCGACAATACTGGAGGATTAACCATTGAACACTACCGCTATGATCAAGGAGATCTATCCGTTTCTGTAGAGCATTACAAATATATTGGTGGAGGTCATGTTTGGTTTGATGCTACATTTCAAAACCAAAAAGCGTCTGAATTGGTTTGGAATTTTGTTTCTCAATATGACATCAATGGGCTACGTTAAAGATTGCATACAGGGCGTTGGAACTTATTTGTTATTCTATGCCAATGAATATCCATTATTTCAAGAATCCATGTAATGAACTAAATTGGGTCCTTAAATCAATGTTTAACTTTTAAAAATTCGTTGATAATCATCCAAAAAACAGCAAACATAACTTCAAAATTTAGAACCACTAAAACCTATCCTAATTAAATATATGCATACTTTTTCATTCAATCATATAGCGCTTTCTGTTAAAGATGTCAATGAATCAATTGATTTTTATAAAAAAGTTCTTCAACTAACAGAAATTAAAAATACGGCCTCCAACTCAAAAACAAGATGGCTCTCTATAAGTGAAGGAAAATAACTGCACTTGATTCCTCGGCCCGATGCTGAAATAAAAACCAATAAGGCAGTACATTTTGCTTTGGCAACTGCTAGTTTACATACATTTATAAAGCATCTAGAGGAGTTGAAAGTTGAATACTCGGATTGGCTTGACACCCCAGATAAAGACTATATAAGAAAAGATGGAATTGTCCAGATTTATTTCCAGGATCCAAATGGTTATTGGATTGAAATAAACAACGACATTTAATACCTCCTGGGTGTTTGTATGAAATTGATTGCCTAAAACGTCGCTTCGCACAAACACATCGTATTTCAAGCAGTTATCTATTTTCATCCAAAGAAATGGATTGTTTTTTATAAAATTGAAAAAAATCATCAACAGAAGTTGATGGTTTTTTGTTTCTTTGTGAGAAATGGACTTTTGAAATATAAATGATCTGAAAGTTCTTAAAATTTCGACTTGAAAATCCAACGTATTACATACCTCTCTCTCGGCTCAAATCAAGGAGAAAAACTTGAGACGCTACAAAAAGCAATTGATTTAATTGCTAGTGAAGTAGGGGCTATTCAAAAAATAGCTGCTGTCTACAAAACTCCTTCCTGGGGTTTTGAGGGGGATAAATTTCTTAATACTTGCATAAAGGTTTCCACCTATCAAGCCCCAGAAAAATTATTACAAACCCTTCTAGCAATCGAAAAAAAATTAGGGAGAACTAGAAAGGGACAAAACGAATATCAAAATAGGCCCATAGACCTTGATGTTTTATTGTTTGACGATGAAATTATTTTCTCTAAAACACTCACAGTCCCACATCCAAAAATGTTATCGCGTAAGTTTGTTTTGGTACCTCTAAATGAAATTGCTTCCACCTTCATACACCCAATCACTAAAAATAAAATTGCAATTTGCTTACAAAATTGTGAAGATACTCTTGGAATTGAAATGATTCCAGAGAAATTAATCCGTCCAATTCCATTATCAGAAAAATACAATTACATAGCTATTGAAGGGAATATTGGGGCAGGTAAAACCTCGCTTGCCAAGCTGCTCTCTGATCAATTTAATGCAAAAGTGGTGTTAGAACGCTTTGCAGACAATCCTTTTTTACCAAAATTCTATGAAGACAAGGAACGCTATGCATTTCCCTTAGAAATGAGTTTTCTTGCAGACAGATACCAGCAATTGAGTGATGACTTGGCACAATTTGACTTGTTCAAAAATTTTATTGTTTCCGATTACTATATTTTTAAATCTTTAATTTTCGCTCAAGTAACCTTGTCTAAAGACGAGTACTTCTTGTACCGAAAAATGTTTGACTTAATGTATAAAGAGATCACAAAACCTGATCTGTATGTATACCTGTATCAAAATACAGATCGATTGTTAGAGAACATTAAAAAAAGAGGAAGAAACTACGAGCAAAATATTGAAAAAACCTATTTAAAAAAGATACAGGAAGGGTATTCCAATTTCATTAAAACAGAACAAAACTTAAACGTACTCACCATTGATGTTTCTGAATTGGATTTTGTAAAAAATGAAAATGACTACTTCGCAATCATCCAGCAAATCAACGAGGCTTAAATTGTTTTAGTTAAAGAAGAAAGCACAAAAAAAGGATCTATATTGTGAATCCTTTTTTATAATTTTTAAAATTACTCCTTAACAATTTCTAGTTTTTCTGCAAAGTAAGCACAAAAATCACGCATAGTGGCACTCATTTTCTCATCGTTTGTAGCTTTCTCAAAAGAATCTGCCATTGATAATAAGGTCTGGTGGTAAAATTGTTTCATTTCATCTACAGGCATATCTTTCGTCCATAAATCCATGCGTAAAGTATCTTTGTCTTTTGGATCCCAAACAGAGAGCATAATTGCCTTTGAATTCATATCCTCAATGCCACCTTCTTTTGCTGTCCATGAAATTTCTTCAGGAACCCTATTTTCATCCAAACCAATTTGAAATTTGATCTCTGATGTGTGTTTTACGGCCATTATTTTCTTGGTTTATATTTTGATTGGTCTAATAAACGCTGCGCGTCCATTGTGATTAATTTTTGCAAAGATACATCATTCTGTTTCATAAAAGATCGAACAATTTGCCAACCGATATACCCCCCAATTTTACCAGGAGATTGATTGTCTTGTCCTGTATAGAATTTAGAAAAAGGCGCATTTTCAATAAATCTTTTATTCAACCTTGTATCGGTACTATAAAGCAATTCTTTTTCCATAAAAAACTTCCAAACTTGCTCTTCATTCTGTTGGGCCCATAACAGTTTATTCATGGAGTAACCTGTTTTTTCTTTTTCTGAAACAAACGGTAAGTAGCAGTCTAAAAGGTAGCTTTTTTTTCCTTCTTCGACTATTTTAGAGAGGAAACTTCGATGGTTAGCAGTTTTTAGCTGAGTATTTATAATTGCATTTGCTGCATCAACAATCAAATGTTCTTTCGAGTTGTTTTCTTTAATATAAAGAGGGTAGTCTGCATAAAAGCGATGCTGTTTTCCTAAATAGACATCTAATGAAACTAATAACAAACTATCTGCATATACTACCCTATTCTCATAATCGATATTGGTCAACATTGTAATGACTTTGGGAGCCTTAAATGTAGGATTGTAATGGGTAATGTGTTTGAATAAAGAGGTAAATTGTTTTTCAATTGCATTGAAATCACTAAAAACTACTTGTGATTCTTTAAATAAATCTTGTTCGTCTTGGTCATTTATTTTTGCCAACCAAACGCTATCAGACTCTGCAATTGGAAACAACAAAGGAAATCTTTTTTTAACCTCAACTAAAGACTCTGGAGTGGCATTGTAAAAGGCCTCTTCAAAACGTTCTACCGCAAAATCTACTTCAATTTTTGAAACATCGATACTGTTTTTGTCTTCATTTTTACAAGAGAGTAAAAAGAGAGAAATAATAAAAATCCTTGAAAAAAACTTCATAATATTTGTATCTTGCTGTTAAATAAATGAACGACAAAAATACTAAAATAGTTTGTGTATGGATGCTCAAAAAGTAACAGAACATATCATTAGTTGGTTAAAAACATATGCAACACGTGCTGGAGTAAAAGGGTTTGTAGTGGGTGTATCTGGCGGAATTGATTCTGCGGCTACATCTACTTTATGTGCAGCAACGGGTTTTCCTACCTTATGTGTAGAAATGCCAATACATCAAGCACACAATCAAGTAACAAGGGCTGAAGCACATATTGCGCAATTGAAAGAGCGATATCAAAATGTTTCAAGTGTTCGGGTAGATCTAACTAGTTCTTTCGATAATTTCATAAAGGTCGTCCCGGAAGTAACTGCTTCAGAACAAGTAGCGCTATCATTGGCAAATACAAGAGCAAGATTGCGAATGACTACCTTGTATTATTTTGCAGGACTGCACAACTACTTGGTTGCTGGAACAGGAAATAAAGTTGAAGATTTTGGGGTTGGATTTTACACCAAGTATGGCGATGGTGGAGTTGATCTAAGTCCAATTGCAGATTTAATGAAATCTGAAGTATATGAAATCGCGGCGTTTTTAAAGGTTCCAATAGCCATTCAAGAGGCACAACCTACCGACGGACTTTTTGGAGACAGTAGAACCGATGAGGATCAAATAGGCGCTTCTTATGATGAATTGGAATGGGCTATGAAGATGCAAAATCTCGAAAAAACTTCGAATGATTTTACAGGAAGAGAACAGGAAGTTTTTAAAATTTATACTCGACTGAACAGTATCAATCAACATAAGATGCAGCCAATTCCTGTTTGTAAAATCCCAAAAGACTTATAAGATAGTTACTAAAATCATTCTTTTCTAAACTTTTAGCTGGGCTTTATTGTAAGCAACTAGGACTTTTAAAAAGAGAAGAGAAAACAATCATTATAACACCAAGAATTGGTCTTGTTTTTCAATGTAAGTAACGAAAATGTTTGTAGGATTTAATAGCACGAATTGTTCAAAAAAAAGGTATTCTCACGGTAACTAAACAACTCGATTCAACTTATCGAAAAGCTTCATCTTCAATCCTGTATAGTCTTTGATGGATTCTAAGTCTACAGCGTTATTATTTTCAGCAGCGGCTAATTTCAACATTTCATCAATTTTCTTTCCAATTAAAATACGTCGAAGATTAAAAACAGCATCTAGGACTAATTTGTCTAAGACTTCTTTCGCCGCTTTTACTTCAATATTTTTACTTTCCCAGTTACTTAATTGGTGTTTTTCCTCATCCATTAAAATGGAAGTAACAGTATTGGAAATCTCTGGGTTCTTATGATTGATAAAGGCGTCTACTTCTAACTTTTGAGATTGATTTAGCTGATGGATCATCTCTGTATAAATCTCTTGAAAAATAGTATTGGTAAACTCCGTCTCATCATCTTGCAGGTGCAGGTAAACTTCAGAACTCACTACATTTTGATATTTCCTTTTTGTAAATGTTTCTTTGCCCTCTTCATCAAAATGACTAACATCTTCTATAAAGTCAACGGTTTCATTTCCAAATAGCAATAAGATTCTTATGATTTCTTTTTCTAAAATAGACAATTGATCTATGGGTTGCGAAGACATCATTCCACCTTTTACAACCCCCATTTGAGATTGCTCCTGTTGCTGAAAATATTCTGGTGGTGGCTGATTTGGAGCTACATTTGAATTGAAATTTGATTTTGTATTACTTTTAACCGCTTGTGATTTGCGTTCTTTACTGAGTATTTGTGCTAATTCGCTAAATAAAACGCGCTCTGAAATGTCCATAATTCTGGCACATTCTTGGACATAGACCTCACGTTGGATACCGTCAGGTATTTTAGAAATACTGAATACAATATCTCGAATTACGCCTGCTTTTTTAATGGGATCGTTTTTCGAATCTTTTAAAAGTAGGGAAACTTTAAAGTTAATAAAATCTTGTGCAGTGTCTTCTAAATAGGTTTTTAATTCGCTATGTGAATGTGACTTGGCAAAACTATCTGGATCTTCTCCGTCTGGAAATTGCACTACCTTTACGTTCATTCCCTGCTCTAGGATCAAATCAATTCCACGAAGAGAAGCGCGTATCCCAGCGGCATCTCCGTCAAAAAGTACGGTAATATTTTTAGTCAATCGACTTACCAGTCGAATTTGATCGGCGGTTAAAGCAGTTCCTGAGGAAGCAACTACATTTTCCACCCCTGATTGATTGAACGAAATCACATCGGTATAGCCTTCTACCAGAAAACAATTGTCTTGTTTGGCAATTTCTTTCTTTGCCTGATAAATTCCATATAAGATTTTACTCTTGTGGTAAATATCACTCTCTGGCGAGTTTAAGTATTTCGCTGCTTTTTTATCGCTTTTTAAAATTCGACCTCCAAAACCTAAAATCCGACCAGACATAGAATGTATCGGAAACATTACACGTCCTTTAAAACGATCAAATTGTTTTTTTTCTTTGACTATCGTCAAACCTGTTGCGGCTAAATATTTAAGATCATATCCTTTGTCTAAAGCTGCTTTGGTAAAGTTATCCCATTCATCTTTACAGTATCCTAAATCAAATTTCTTGATGGTTTCGTCTGTAAAACCACGTTCTTTGAAGTAGGACAAACCAATTGCTTTTCCTTTCAGAGAATTTAGCATAAGGTCATGAAAATATTCTTTGGCAAAATTAGAAACTAGAAACATGCTTTCTCGCTCATTCAATTGTGCTTTCTGCTCATCGGTTTGCTCCGTTTCTTCAATCTCTATATTGTACTTTCTTGCCAACCATTTTAAGGCTTCTGGATAGGAATAATGTTCATGTTCCATTAAAAAAGAGACGGCATTCCCTCCTTTTCCAGTTGAAAAATCTTTCCAGATTTGCTTTACAGGAGAAACCATAAAAGAGGGTGACTTTTCATCTGTAAAGGGACTTAAGCCTTTGAAATTACTTCCCGCTTTTTTTAGCTGAACAAACTCACCAATAACCTCTTCTACTCTTGCAGATTCGAAAACACGGTCTATGGTACTTCTAGAAATCATTGATCATATTCTTTAACAGGTTCACAAAGATACCAATTTTGAACGTTGTTTTCTGCTTGATTTTTTTTGAAAATACGAAAGACCTCACAAACTTTAAAAAAAAGCGATGAGGTCTTTTGCTATTAGCTGCCTTACTACGAGGCTGCTCTTAACTTTTTTAGGGTCGAATTTGTTAATTTAGATGCTGCATATTGTTGGGTTACCTTTAATACTTTCTCTTCAGCACTAGGCAATTCAAACATCGCATCTGTAAAGATCGCTTCACACAAAGAACGTAAACCTCTTGCACCCAACTTATAGGCAACTGCATTTTCTACAATATAGTTTAGTGCATCTTCTTCAATGGTAAAATCAATAGCATCCATTGCAAAGAGCTTTGTGTATTGCTTAATAATGGAGTTTTTAGGCGTTGTTAGAATCGCTCTTAAGGTAACTGCGTCTAAAGGGTTCATATAGCTTAATACTGGCAAACGTCCGATGATTTCAGGAATCAATCCAAAAGCTTTTAAATCGGAGGGGATGATGTATTGTAATAAGTGTTCCTCATCAATTTTATCATCATCTAAGGAAGCGCTAAAACCAACAGCTTGCCTATTTAAACGCTTGCTAATAATTCTTTCAATTCCTGCAAAAGCACCCCCTGCTATAAACAAAATATCTTTGGTATCTACTTCAATAAACTTTTGCTCTGGGTGTTTTCTTCCACCCTTTGGGGCAACATTTACGACGGTACCTTCTAATAATTTTAACAAGGCTTGTTGCACTCCTTCTCCAGATACGTCTCTAGTGATCGATGGGTTATCGCCCTTTCTGGCAATTTTATCAATCTCATCTATAAAAACAATCCCTCTTTGTGCCTTTTCTAAGTCGTAATCTGCTGCTTGTAAAAGTCTGCTTAATATACTTTCTACATCCTCTCCAACATAGCCTGCTTGCGTTAAAACGGTTGCATCTACAATAGAAAATGGAACATTGAGCATTTTTGCAATGGTTCGCGCTACTAATGTCTTTCCTGTACCCGTTTCACCAACTAAGACAATGTTTGATTTTTCGATTTCTACTTCATCATCATGCTCGGAATTTGTGGTTTGTAACAATCTTTTATAATGATTGTAAACAGCTACCGCCATTGCACGCTTTGTTTCATCTTGACCAATAATATATTGGTCTAAGAACGCTTTTATTTCTACCGGTTTTTTTAATAATAAATCTTTGGAAAGAGCACTTGTATTTTGTTCAGAAACTTCTTCTTCTACAATACCGTGAGCTTGCTCAATACATTTATCACAGATGTGCGCATCGACTCCTGCAATTAACAAGTCTGTTTCTGCTTTTTTACGTCCGCAAAACGAACATTCTAAATTTTCTTCTTTCGACATTTAATTCGCTTTAAGCTTTTTTACTTTCTTACTAAAACTTCGTCGATCATACCGTAAAGCTTGGCTTCGTCTGCCTTCATCCAGTAATCTCTGTCAGAATCTTGGTGTACTTTTTCGATGGTTTGTCCCGAATGGTTTGCAATAATTGCATACAACTCATTTTTTAGTTTTAAAATTTCTCGGGTAGTAATTTCAATATCTGAAGCTTGCCCTTGTGCGCCACCCAATGGTTGGTGAATCATTACGCGTGAGTGAGGCAATGCAGAACGTTTTCCTTTGGCACCTGCACACATTAGAACAGCTCCCATAGAAGCTGCCATTCCTGTACATATGGTTGCTACATCTGGTTTTATAAATTGCATGGTATCATAAATACCCAAACCAGCATATACTCCTCCTCCTGGCGAATTGATATATATTGAAATATCTTTATTGGCATCTAAACTCTCTAAAAACAACAGTTGTGCCTGGATAACGTTGGCTACTTGATCATTAATTCCTGTTCCTAAAAAAATAATTCTATCCATCATTAAACGTGAAAAAACATCCATTTGAGTAATGTTCATCTGACGTTCTTCCATTATATAGGGCGTAAGACTACTGGTTATTTTACCCAAATAAGTACTGTTAATTCCGTGATGTTTTGTTGCGTATTTTTCGAATTCTTTTCCGTAATCCATTTTCCTGATTATTTATTGTTTGAACTGTAAAGATAAGAACTATTCCGTGATTATTTTATGACAGTATTGGACTAAAAAAACCTGAATTATTAAATTCAGGTTTTTGAGTAATTATTTTAACACGCAACCACGAGCGTAAAACAAAAAACGATCATTATTTGTAAACTTCTTTTACAAATTTTTCATACGAAAGCTCTTTTGATTTGAAACTCATATTTTCTTTAAAGAAGGCCAATAATTTTTGACTTATAAGCTGTGCTTGTAATTTTTGAGCTTCTTCTTGATTTGATAAGATTCTTGTAGCAATGTCATCGAGTTCTTTTTCTTCTGGATTCATATTCCCAAATTGTGCCATTTGCGTACGGATAAATCCTTTTGCATAGGCAACCAATTCTGCATAATCTAATTTGATATCGTTATCTTTCATAATCTTCCCTTCGATTAATTGATAACGCAATGCTTTTTCAGATTTTGCATATTCTGCAGCAGCTTCTTCTGTTGATAATTGTTTTTCACCTGCTGTTGCCAACCATTTCTTTAAAAACTCTGCTGGCAAATCAAACTTTGTATTTTCAACTAAATATTCTGTGATAGCATTTAATAATTGTTGATCTCCTTGTTGACCAAACTGCTTTTCTGCATCTTCTTTAATCTTTGCTCTCACTTGTGTTACTGTAGTAACGCTTCCGTCAGGGAATAATTTGTCAAACAATTCTTGATCTAATTCTGCAAGCACTGTCTCTGTCGCTGCCTCTAGGGTAAAGGTTACATTGATATCTAAACCAGATGCTTGCTCTTGTGGAATCCCTAAAACTTTCTCTAATTGATACTCGTTGGTGAACAATCCTTTTGTTTTTAGAGAAACAACAGCACCACTTTCTGTACCGACAAACTTTTTTAAATTTGTCTTTCCTTTAATATCTTTTATGGAGAATGTTGCTTTATTGTCAATCGCATGCTCTTGGTTTGCAAAAGTACCAGTAACATTAGAGGTGGAAGTAACTACCGCTGCTGGAGATTCTGAACCATAACGCGCTTGAATATTTTCAACTTCTTTGTCAATGAGTTCATCCGTAGCGATAATGTTGTATTGAGTTACTTTTTTCTTTGCGTTTAAATCAACATCAAATTGAGGCGCTAAACCTAATTCAAATTCGAAAGAAAAAACTTCCGCTTCCCAATTAAAATCTTCTTGAATTCTTGGGATTGGATTTCCCAAAATATCTAACTTCTCGTCTATCAAATATTTATTAAGTGAGCCTTGTATGAGTTTGTTTACCTCATCGATCATGATCGATTTTCCGTATTGCTTTCTAATCATACCCATGGGCACATGTCCTTTTCTGAATCCAGGAATGTTCGCTTTTTTACGGTAATCCTCTAACAATTCAGATACTTTTGCTTGGTAGTCTTCTGCAACAATATCAATTTTTACAACTGCGTTTAACGCATCACTGTTTTGTTTTGTAATATTCATTTCTTTATTTTCTTCTGTTCATAAAAAATCGATTGCAAAATTACTCATTTTTATCAACTAGACAAAGGTTTAAAGAGTTCAATTACAATCAGTTCTTTTATCCATAAAAAAACAAAACACAAGCGATCACAGATTTTTGTGATTGCAAACAGTTATCTATTGTCAACTTCGTGGTTCTTCTGCAGCTTTACGTTCAAGTTCTGCTTGAAATTCCTCCATAACAGGTTTTACAGTACTCTCTGGAATATCTGCAACCTTTATATACATGAGGCCATCTACCGCATTGTTAAATTTTGGATCTACATTAAACGCAACCAAACGGGCATTTTGTTTTACATATTTTTTTATTAAAACAGGAATCCTTAAAGCACCGGGCTCGATTTCATCTATAAATTTATCGAATTTTTGCATGTCTGCTTTCGTAGCATCAAAAACAAAATCTTTATCTGCATCTTTCAACTTCACCTTGTATTCTTTTTTTGGCTGAATATATTGTGCCACATAAGGGTCGTAATAATGCGATTTCATAAACTCAATCATCAATGATTTTGAAAAATCTGAAAATTGATTGCTAATTGAAACTCCGCCCATAAGGTATTTATATTCGGGATATCGCAGGGTTACATGTACAATTCCTTTCCACAAAAGAAACAACGGCATTGGTTTTTGTTGGTATGCTTGAATGATAAAAGCACGTCCCATTTCGATGGTATTGTCCATCATCTGGTGCAGTTCTGGTTCAATTCTAAATAAATTTTGAATGTAGAATCCCTTGATTCCGTGTTCTTTATAGATCTCTTTCCCCAAGCCCATTCTATAGGCACCTACCAAACATTTCGCTGCTCGGTCCCAAAGAAATAAATGGTAATAGTAGGTATCGTATTTGTCTAGATCAATTGCTTTATTGGTGCCTTCTCCAACAGCTCTAAAAGTAATTTCTCGTAAACGTCCAATTTCTTGTAACAGGTTTGGAATTTCTTTTGCTTTAGCAAAAAAGACCTCATAATTTTTACTTTCTAACAAGCGACCATTTGAAGCTCTAAGCGCGTTTACCTCTGTAATAAAAGAAGTCGTACTCTCTTGAGTAATAATTTGTTTTGCTGGTTTTTTTATCTTAATTTTTGTTGACGATAAAATTTTCATCTTTTCATAAAAAGGGTTTGCCAAAAGATAGGTCTTCCTCCTTATAAATTCTGAAAAAGCAGTAAGATCGGAGTATGCATCTTGATCTTTGGTCGTAATTGGCTTTCCAATTCGAACTTTTATCACCCTATTTTTCTGGGATAAAATCTCCGAGGGTAATTTTGCGGTTCTAAAAGTATCACTGATTTTAGATAAAAAATAAAAAAGACGGCTATTCCGCGCGTGAAAATAAATTGGAAGTATAGGAACATTGGCTTTTTTAATGAACCGCACTGCGCCTTTTTCCCAAGGTTTGTCTACCTTTAAGCCTCCTTCTTTGCGAGTAGAAACCTCACCTGCTGGAAAAATCCCCAAAGGGTTTCCCAATTTTACATGACGTAAAGCAGCTTTAATACCGGGAACACTTGATTTTGCATCCTTTCTGTTTTCAAAAGGATTTACAGGCATTACATAGGGTTGTAAAGGAGTTATTTTATGCAATAAAAAATTGGCAATAATTTTATAGTCTGCTCGCTTTTCTGTGAGTATCTTTAGTAATAAAACACCATCAATACCCCCTAAAGGATGGTTGGAAATAGTAATGAAAGCGCCTTCTTTTGGAATTCTTTTGAGGTCTTCTTCTGGAATCTCAAATTCAACTTGACAATCTTTTAAAACAGCGTTTAAAAAATCCAAGTCCTTTTTGTGTTTGTTTTGATTGTAAATTTTGTTGAGTTTTGAGATCCGTAATACACGAAGTATTAACCACCCAACAAAAGTGCCCAAAAAACCCAACTTTTGGATACCAAGTACTTTTGAAATCTCTTTTGAAGTTACTAATGCCATAAATCTTATCGAAACATTTTTCTATGCCGTAAAAAATAAGCTTATTCTTTTTTCTTTAAAACAATTTGAATGGTTTCTTTGTTGGTTTGCGATAATAACGTTCTCCCCAATTTAGTTATTGCGTCTTTAGATGTAGTATTAAAATGACGAATGGTATATACGTCTACTTCTTTTTGAAATTCAATTTTAAATTCGTGTTTTAATGCTGTAAAAAAAGCATCAAAATTGCCAAACTTATTATCTACACAAACAGAAAAACTAATTGCTGAATTTTGTATTAAATTCACTTTTAATTTATAATCGTGTAGTTTTTTAAAAATATAACTCAAGTTATTTTCTACCATAAAAGAAAAATCATTGGTGGATATAGAGACAAATACCTGATTTTTCTTCACAATAAAACAAGGAATATAGGGAATGAGTGTTGCCCCTTTAGAAACCATTGTTCCTGGTACTGTTGGATTTAAAAAAGATTTTACAAACAACGGAATTTCTTTGTTCTGGAGAGGTTGTATTGTTTTTGGATGAATTACTGACGCACCATAAAAAGCCATTTCTATTGCTTCTTCATATGAAATTTGCGATAGCAAAGTGGTCTCATCAAACACTCTCGGATCTGCATTTAAAACTCCCGGAACATCTTTCCAAATAGTAACACTTTCAGCATTCAAACAATAGGCAAAAATGCCTGCAGTATAATCGGATCCTTCCCTACCAAGGGTGGTGGTGTTTTCGGTATCATTTCCTGCCAAAAATCCTTGTGTAACATTAAGCTGATTGGTAGCTACCTTGTTGGTGATTATTTGTTGGGTCAACGTCCAATTTACTTTTGCATCCCTATAATTACTATCCGTTTTTATATAATTTCGAACATCCAACCAATTGTTCTCTATTTGAACTGTTTTTAAGTAGGCGCTTACTATTCGTGTTGACAATAGCTCTCCAAAACAAATAATTTGATCGTACACATAATTATATCGTTGCGAGGTATTTCTATTTAAAAACCAGTCCAACTCTTCAAAAAGAGTATCCACTAGCAGGTATATTTCATTCTCTTTTTCAAATAATTCATCCATCATGTTTCTATGAAAACTTTCTACATGATTTCGCTTAGCTTCAAAAGTATCTTGCTTATAAAAATAAGCGTCAATTAACGCTTCAAATGCATTGGTCATTTTACCCATAGCAGAGATAACTACCAGGGTGTTGTCATTCCCATTTTGTTCTACTACCTTTACAAGGTTTTTAACCCCTTCGGCATCTTTTATGGAAGCCCCACCAAATTTAAAAATTTTCATTACGAATTATTTTGCACAAATTTCTCTAAGTTCTCTTCTGACATCTGCACTACGGACCAATCACTTAAAATAGTGGCTCCTGTGCTTTCATAAAAATCAATGGCATTTGTATTCCAATCGATGACTTCCCATGAAACTCTTTTTACACCAAGTCCATACGCATATTTTAAAACACTCGTATACAGTGCTTTTCCAACCCCAAGTTTTCTTTTTTTCTCAGTAACAATTAGATCTTCTAAATGCACAATCGGTCCTTTCCAAGTAGAATATCGCATGTAAATAAGTGCAATACCAATAATTGAGGAGGCTTCTTCGGCAACAAAAATCTTAAATTTTGGACGGTCAGAAAAACCATCTTTTTCAATATCGGCAACTGTTATCTCTACAGCGTTTGGTTCTTTTTCAAAAACAGCCAATTCTGTGATTAATTTTAAAACAGCTTCTGCATCTTGATGTTTCGCTTCTCTTATAATAAAACTCATGATTTGTTTTTTACAAAATCAAAGGTAAATGATTTCAAAAGAATCAAAAATTAATGCTGAATAATAACGAGAAAAAGAAATTTGTCTAAAATTAAACCTTAGCACTAAAAAAGTCCGAAATCGTTGTAGTAATTTTAAAAAAAACAGCATCTTTGCACCCGTATAATGCAAGAAATCATGGCTAAAAAAAATCAAACTTTAGGAGAATTTATCATCGAAAACCAAAGTGATTTTCAATATTCTTCAGGAGAACTCTCAAGATTACTAAATTCAATCAGATTGGCTGCCAAAGTCGTAAACCATGAAGTGAACAAAGCAGGCTTGGTAGATATTACCGGTGCTGCTGGCGATACAAATATACAAGGTGAAGACCAACAAAAATTAGATGTCTATGCCAATGCTGTTTTTATACAAACCATGACAGATAGAAATATTGTTTGTGGAATTGCGAGTGAAGAAGAAGATGATTTCATTACAATTAATAGCCAAGATGAACGACACCAAAATAAATATGTTGTATTAATTGATCCTTTGGATGGTTCGTCTAATATTGATGTAAATGTTTCTGTGGGAACCATTTTTTCTATTTTCAGACGCATTACTCCAGTGGGTACCCCAGTAGAATTAAAGGATTTCCTACAAACAGGTGACAAACAAGTTGCCGCGGGCTATGTTGTTTATGGAACCTCTACCATGTTGGTATATACTACTGGAAAAGGGGTAAATGGATTTACGTTAAACCCTGCCTTGGGGAGTTGGTATTTATCACATCCGAACATGCAATATCCTGAGGATGGACAGATTTACTCTATAAATGAGGGAAACTATTTCGATTTTCCTGAAGGAATTAAAAAATACATTAAATATTGCCAGTCAGAAGAAGAAGACAGACCCTATACCAGTAGATATATTGGTTCTTTGGTTTCTGACTTTCATAGAAATATGATAAAAGGAGGTATTTATATGTATCCAAAAAGCACAAAGAACCCAAAAGGAAAACTCCGTTTATTGTATGAATGCAGCCCAATGGCTTTCATAGCAGAGCAAGCAAATGGTATCGCATCTGATGGATACAACCGTATCATGGAAATAACACCATTGGAACTTCACCAAAGAGTACCCTTTATTTGTGGGAGCAAAAACATGGTAGAAAAAGCACAAGAATTTATGCAAAAATTCAAAGAATAAACATCTTCTATTTCACTATAAATTATCAAAAAGCAAACTTCTTGTAGAACCGTTTAATTATGGTTAAATTTACATGCACAAAAAGTATATTAACTCTTAAACATAAAAAAAATGGCTTTTAAATTACCAGAATTAGGTTATGCGTACGACGCATTAGAACCAAACATTGATGCAAGAACTATGGAAATTCACCATACAAAACACCACAATGGATATACCACAAAATTAAATGGAGCAATTGAAGGAACAGCATTGGAAGGAAAATCTATTGAAGCTATCTTATCAAATCTCGACATGAGTAATGCTGCGGTAAGAAATAATGGTGGTGGTTTTTACAACCACTCATTATTCTGGTCGGTAATGAATCCAAATGACAAAGGAACACTCTCTGGAGAATTAAAAGTTGCTATTGAGGCTGCTTTTGGTTCTGAAGAAGCTTTTATGGACGCTTTTTCTAAAGCTGCTGCTACTCAATTTGGTTCTGGATGGGCTTGGTTGTGTGTTCACAAAGATGGAAAGGTTTCGGTTTGTTCTACTCCAAATCAAGACAATACTTTAATGCCTGGTGTAGGTTGTGGAGGAACACCAATTTTAGGATTGGATGTTTGGGAACACGCTTATTACCTTAACTACCAAAACAGAAGACCTGACTATATCAATGCCTTTTTTAATGTAGTAAACTGGAATGAAGTTGCAAGACGTTATGCAGCTGCAAAGTAACCCATAGTTTCCTTAACGAAACGCATAAAAAACCCGAAGCAAATGGCTTCGGGTTTTTTATTAAAATTGTTTTAAAACTTGAATCCGATCTTTTATCGGTGGATGTGTTGCAAACAAGCCATTAAAAAAAGTAACCAGAGATTTACTTTCTTTCTTTTTTGTAGGATGCTCTATAAATAGCTGAGCTACATCGGCTCTTTTTACTGCTTCAATCCATGGATCTTCGGAAACTTTTTGCAATGCGTTGGCAAGAGCCAGTGGTTTTTTTGTCATTTGGGCAGCACCTGCATCGGCTAAAAACTCTCGTTTTCGCGATAGCGAAAATCTAAAAAAGGTAGACAATAGGAGTCCTATAACCCCTAAAAGCAAGATGACAAAAACAGCGCCGCCTTCTTTTTTACCTCGGCTCCCGCCTCTTCCATAGAGCACAGACCTAAAGGCCAATTCGGTGACAAATGCAAAAATACCTACAAAAATAATAGATACAATTAAAAGGCGCACGTCTCGATTGATAATATGCGTGAGTTCATGCGCAATTACAGCTTCCAACTCGTCGTCGTCCAGTTTGTTTATTATTCCTCGAGATAAAGTTACGGCAAATGTTTTATCGCTCAATCCGCTCGCATATGCATTTAATGAATCATCTTCGATCACAAAAATCTGAGGCATCTTCATCCCTTGGGAAATGCATAGGTTTTCAACTAAATTATACACTCTTTTGTTTTCTTTCCGTGCCAAAGAATTCGCAGCGGTTGCCTTTTGAATCATTGAAGAATGATAAAACCATGCAATCAAAAACCAAATAGCAACCCCGATTAAGACAAATGGAATCGTTGTTAAAAAGGAATTATTGATCGTTGAAATTGGAATTGCTGTCCCTTCATCTGTTAGATAATAAATAGAAATGAAGAAAAAAAGCCAAACCAACCCAAGTAATAATAGTGGAAAAGCAATAAGGAGCGCAATCGATTTGTAATTGTTTTTCCTTATTTGAGATTGTAACCCAACATATTTCATGATTTAAAAACTAATATTTGGCGCTTCGTCCAATTGCTTTCTTTGTGCAAGACCAAGGTCAAACATGGGTTCTTTTTTGAAGGAGAACATCCCTGCAATTACATTAGAGGGGAAAGTTTCTACGGCATTGTTGTATTCTTTTGTGGAAGAATTAAAAAATCTTCTCACTGCAGATAATTTATTTTCAATATCTGAAATTTCCTCCTGAAACTGCATAAAATTACTACTTGCCTTTAAATCTGGATAGGCCTCTACGGCAATATTCAAACCACTTAAAGCAGCAGATAATTGATTTTCAGCTGCTATCTTCTCGCTAATCGTCGATGCATTTATTGCGCCAGATCTTGCCGCAGTAACATGAAACAAAACTTTTTCTTCATGTTTCATATACCCTTTCACCGTTTCTAATAACTGGGGAATTAAATCATGACGTTGCTTTAGTTGCACATCGATATCTGCAAAAGCATTTTCTCTGTTATTTCGCAACTTCACTAATCGATTGTAAAAAGAAATCAGCAGCAATAACAAAATAACAACAGATACTAGGATACTAATTGTTGTTGACATAGAAATTTATTTTTTGAGTTTCTCAAAGATAATAGTTTCTTAAAAAGCAAACAAATGGCATTAATAGGCTCTTTTATCATTGCCTTCATAGAAGTTAATGAACGCCTGATTTACCACCCGATTTCCTCCTGGTGTTGGGTAATTTCCTGTGAAATACCAATCTCCCAAATTGTCTGGACATGCTAGGTGTAGGTTCTCAACAGATTGATAAATAACTTCAATTTCTGCTTTGATATCTTTTGTTTTCAACATTTCTGCAATTTTTACAGAAATCTCTGCTGATGTAAAAGGAGCATAAATTTCCTTCACATAATTGATGATTTCTGCATCTGCTTTTCCATGTTGCGCTTTCGATTTTTTATAAACGAGATCAACAATATTATATTGATTGGTATCTTTTAGTAATTCGATCGCTGCTTTAAAAGCGATAAAAGCATCAATTCTAGCCATATCGATTCCATAACAATCTGGATAACGAATCTGTGGTGCAGAAGAAACAACAATAATTTTCTTAGGGGTTAATCTGTCTAAGATTTTAATAATACTTTTTTTCAATGTAGTTCCACGGACAATACTATCATCAATAATTACCAAGTTGTCTGTAGGCTTTACGACACCATAAGTAACATCATACACATGCTCTATCAAATCATCTCTACTGCTGTCATCGGCAATGAAGGTTCTTAATTTCACATCTTTAATTGCGATCTTTTCAAAACGAGCTCTTTCCGATAAAATTTGCGTTACTTTTTCTGCAGACAATGCTTTGCCACCTGCCAAAATCTTTGCAGTTTTTTGTTGGTTTAATAAATCTTCTGCGGCTTCTGTCATTCCATAAAATGACGTTTCTGCAGTATTTGGAATGTATGAAAATACGGTGTTTGCGATATCTGAATCAATAGAGTTTAAAATTTGTGGAAAGACGAGTTTTCCTAAATTCTTTCGTTCTTCATAGATGCTAGCATCACTCCCTCTCGAAAAATAAATGCGTTCAAAAGAACAGGCTTTTTTCTCTTGTTGATCCAGTACAGCTTCAATAGAGGTTTTACCATTTTTTTTGATAATTAATGCATGGCCTCTTTCCAATTCTTTAACCGCTTCAATTTTTACATTAAAAACCGTTTGTATTACAGGTCTTTCAGATGCGACTACAACAACTTCATCATCTTCATAGAAAAAAGTAGGTCGTATTCCATTGGGATCTCTTAAAACAAAAGCATCTCCATGCCCTACTAAACCTGCCATTGCATAACCACCATCCCAGTTTTTTGCAGATCTTTTTAAAACATTTTGCAAATCTAAATGTTCTTCAATAAAAGGGGACGCGTCTTTTTTACTAAAGCCTTTTTCTTTTGCTCTTGCATACAAACTGGCCACCTCATCTTCTAAAAAATGCCCAATTTTCTCCATTACAGTAACTGTATCTGTAAACTCCTTTGGATGTTGTCCCAACTCAACTAATTCGTCTAACAACTGATTCGAGTTGGTCATGTTAAAGTTTCCAGCAACAATTAAGTTTTGATGACGCCAATTACTTTGACGCATAAAAGGATGCACACTTTCGATACTATTTTTACCAAAGGTACCATACCGAACGTGTCCAAGAAACAAGTTTCCAATGTAGGGCATGTTTTCTTCTTGCCAGGCAACATCGTCTTTTTTATCAGGGTTATGTTCAAAAACTCCGTTAAGGCGTTCGTTTATTTGTCCAAATATATCTTGAATTGGCTGCGATTTATTTGACCGAACTCTACTTACGTATCTTGTCCCAGGGGCGACATTAAATTTTACACTTGCAAAACCAGCGCCATCCTGACCGCGATTGTGCTGCTTCTCCATTAATAAATACATTTTGTTGATTCCGTAAAAAGATGAACCGTATTTATCTTTGTAAAATTGTAAAGGTTTTTTTAATCGAACAAGTGCAATTCCACATTCGTGTTTGATAGCGTCACTCATTAGTCGTTTGGTTTTAGTTGTCTGTTGTTAATCGTTGTGTTATTGTAAAAAAAAATCCGCAGTAAAACAGCGGATTAAAATTAAGCTAATTTTATATCAAATTGAGTTAAATCTTTAAAAGCTTGCAAACGTGTTTTAACTTCATCTGCTGTGAGCGTTTGCATTCGGTCTGTTCCAAACTGCTCTACACAGAAAGAAGCCAAGTTAGAACCAAATATAATCGCATTTTTCATATTTTCGAAAGAAATATCTGCTGTTTTTGCTAAATACCCACAAAAACCTCCTGCAAAAGTATCTCCTGCCCCGGTTGGGTCAAATACTTCTGCCAATGGCAATGCTGGGGCATAAAACATTTTCTCCTCATGAAACAACAACGCACCATGCTCTCCTTTTTTTATTACCACGTACTTTGGCCCCATTGAATGAATTTTTTTAGCGGCATTTACTAAAGAATATTCTCCAGAAAGTTGTCTCGCTTCTTCATCATTAATAGTAATAACATCTACTCTTTTTAATACCGTATGTAGGTCTTCCAAAGCAATGTCCATCCAAAAATTCATGGTATCCAAAACCACTAATTTTGGTCTTTCTGTCATTTGGTCTAATACAGAAGCTTGAGTAAGTGGGTGTAAATTTCCCAACATTACAATCGCAGCATCTTTAAAATATGCTGGAACAACGGGGGTAAATGTTTCAAGGACATTTAATTCTGTAATCAATGTATCTCGTGAATTCATATCGTTATGATATTTTCCACTCCAGAAAAAGGTCTTTCCATCTTCTACAACCTCTACACCATCGGTATTAACTCCTCTCGCATTCATCATTTCTAAATACGAAGCTGGAAAATCACCTCCTACGACAGAAACAACTCCTGTTTCTACCCCAAATTGACTGGCTGATAACCCGATATAGGCTCCAGAACCTCCTAAGATTTTATCTGTTTTTCCGAAAGGGGTTTCAATTGCATCAAAAGCAACAGTTCCAACTGCTAATAGTTTGCTCATTTCTTATATTTTATGCGTAATTTTGCAAGGTGCAAAAAACACTTTTTTTAAAGCCGTAAAAATAAGTTTAAAAAATGACTATCAAAGAAATACAAGAAGAAATTATTGATGAGTTTTCGATGTTTGATGATTGGATGGATCGCTATCAGTATTTGATTGATTTGGGAAAATCACTACCAATCATTGATGCTCAATTCAAATTAGATGAAAATTTAATTAAAGGATGTCAATCCAAAGTTTGGCTGTATTCTGAGTTAGAGAACAACAACATAAAATATACTGCAGATAGTGATGCCATTTTAACCAAAGGAATTGCTGCCCTGTTAATACGTGTATATTCTGGACAAAAACCAGCGGATATTTTGAGTGCAGAAACAAACTTTATAGATGCTATTGGCCTAAAAGAACATCTAAGTCCTACGAGAGCAAACGGCTTGGTTTCAATGATAAAACAAATAAAATTGTACGCAATTGCGCAACAAACGAAATTAGCAAATTAAGATCACAAGAAATGACAGATAAAGAGTTAGAAGAGATTGGAGATAAGATTGTACGTGTTTTAAAGACCATTTATGACCCAGAAATTCCTGTAGATATTTATGAATTAGGTTTAATTTATGATGTTTTTGTATCGGAAGAATACAATGCGAAAATATTGATGACCTTAACCTCTCCAAACTGTCCAGTTGCAGAAAGTTTACCCGTAGATATTGAGGAAAAAATAAAAGCTATCGAAGAAATTAATAGCTGTGAAGTAGAAATTACTTTTGACCCTACCTGGACGCAAGAAATGATGAGTGAAGAAGCAAAACTAGAATTGGGAATGTTATAAATGAGATTCGTTTTTGGCGAAACCAAATACACTTGAGGAGCTTTTTTGAGAATCGGAGTTCCTTATTAATTTTTGAACCTAAAAAAATGGAAAAAGAAATCATCAATCGCGTTGCAAATAGTAAACTAAAGACGTTTGATCTTGAGGAAATTTATCCTGAAGGAAAAAGAGTTTTATTTGATATTAAAGATTGGTTGTTTGAAGAAATTATTTTAAAAGAAGTCGACTTTAGAATTTCCGTTAAAAACCATGATTGGACGCAATACAAAAATTCTTTTGTTGCCATACATTGCTCTGTAGATGCCATTATTCCATCCTGGGCTTTTATGCTAATTGCAGCAGAAATAACCCCTTTTGCAAACAAAGTTGTTATTGGCGATTTAACTTTATTGGAAACCGTTATTTATCAAGAGTTATTGGAGTTCATCGATTTCAAACCTTTTTTAGACGCACCTGTAATTATAAAAGGTTGTGCCGAAAAACCAATTCCTGATAGTGCGTTCGCTTTGTTGATTCGAAAATTACAACCGATTGCTACTTCAATTTTATTTGGTGAAGCCTGTTCTACCGTGCCGCTTTACAAAGCAAAAAAATAACTTTCTTTTCAGAAATATCTTTTTTAAATGAAAAACCTTATCTGTACTGTTTTATTCGTTTGTGGTAGCTTTTCTATAAGTGCACAAACCGCTGCTGAACTCAAAAAAAAACAAGTCCCAAAAAAGGCACAAATTGCAAAACTGAAAGGAGAAATTGCTGCATTACAATCAAAAATTGATGCGCTTTCTGGTTGGAGAATCGGGGCTTTTGGAACTATTGGAGGAAGCCTTTCCGGATTCAATAATTGGTACTCGAGAACAGCACCCAATGCAAGTGCTGGAAATATTGGAATTACCATCAATGGATTTGCAAATCTGATTCAAAAAGATTTTTTCTGGAAAAATGCGGGAACCATAAATGTAGGATGGGTACAATTAGATGATAAATCGATCGATGGTGATGAGGATTTCGAAACCGCCACCGATGTCTTTACCATCACTTCCCTTTTTGGAAAACGAATCAATAAAAAATGGGCAGCTTCTGCTTTGATTGAATACAGAACTTCCTTAATTGATAATTTTAACGACCCTGGTTATTTAGATTTTGGGGGTGGTTTTACCTGGACACCCATCAGCAAATTGGCTATTGTGATACACCCTGGAAATTACAATTTTGTTACTAGTAAAGGGGAAACTGTTTTTGAATCTTCTTTAGGGGCAAAAATATTTGCAGACTATACAACGAAAGTTAAAAAATTAAGCATAAAATCAAATTTGTCAATCTATCAAAGTTATCAAAGCACTAACTTATCTAACTGGACATTGACCAATGCGCTTGGGTATACATTGTTTGAAAAAATCGGCCTTGGTTTCGAATTCGGTTTGCGTCAAAACAAACAAGAGGCTTTAAACAATGCATTAATGACAACTACAAATGCAACATTTGAAACGGTGGACAATATAGTGCAATCCTATTGGCTCGTGGGGATGAGCTATGCATTCTAAGATATTCATTTTCGTTTAGATTTATTTTTGACAATTATACCGTATACTCATCGTATAAAAAATTGTTGTAGGGGAAGCGTTCAACATGAATTTTTTTCACTTCATCGTATGTTTTTTCTTTAAATTCTTCTAAATTGTCTTTATTTAAAGCAGAAATAAAAAGACTCGCTACCTCCTCATCATTCATCCACGTTTTTTGCCAATCCTCTAGCGTAAAGTGTGCTTTTGTTTTTTGAGTAATTAAATCATCCTCAGCAATCGTTTCGTGACGGTAAGCATCAATTTTATTGAACACCATTACCGTGGGTTTGTTGGCGCAATTGATATCTGCTAAAACTGAATTTACGGAAGCAATATGATCTTCAAAATTTGGATGCGAAATATCTACAACATGCAATAATAAATCTGCCTCGCGCACCTCATCCAATGTCGATTTAAATGACTCGACAAGCTGTGTTGGAAGTTTTCTTATAAAACCAACAGTGTCTGTCATCAAAAAGGGAATATTTTTAATAACTACTTTTCGAACCGTTGTATCTAAGGTCGCAAACAATTTATTTTCTGCAAAAACAGCACTTTTACTGATCACATTCATCAAGGTTGATTTTCCAACATTGGTATACCCTACCAAAGCGACACGCACCATTTTACCACGGTTTTTTCGCTGAACCGCCATTTGTTTGTCTATGGTAAGTAACTTCTTTTTAAGGAGGGCTATTTTGTCTCGAATAATTCGCCTATCTGTTTCAATTTCTGTTTCACCAGGTCCACGCATACCTATTCCCCCTTTTTGCTTGTCTAAGTGGGTCCAAAGTCTGGTTAATCGGGGTAATAAATATTGGTGTTGTGCTAATTCTACTTGTGTTTTTGCTGAACTTGTTTGTGCCCTTTGCGCAAAAATATCTAAGATTAAATTGGTTCGATCTAAAATTTTGCAGTCCAAAACTTTTTCAATATTTCGTATTTGCGCTGGAGAGAGTTCATCATCAAAAATAGCTGTGCCAATTCCTTTTGCATCAATATAATTTTTAACTTCATCCAATTTTCCTCCCCCTAGAAAAGTTTTCGGGTTGGGTTTCTCCATCTTCTGAACAAAGCGTTTCACAGTAACTCCTCCAGCGGTTTCTGTTAAAAACTCTAGCTCATCTAGGTATTCTGTGGATTTTGTTTCGTCTTGTTGTTGAGTAATTACCCCTACTAAAACGGCCTTTTCTGATATTGCTTCTCTTTGATCTATCATCGGTTACAAAAGTAATACAAATCTTGCTGTTTCAACACAAAAAACCCCAATACAAATTGGGGCTTCTATCAATAATTCAAATTAATAATACACTATTTACTTCTTCTTTTTCATAACACAACTACCAAGGTAGCGCATTGCAAAGATACTTCCAAAGACCAATACCCAGATAAACTTAAGGTTACCAAAATAAATTCTTTGTGTTATGATGTCCATTCAAAAAACTTTGAATGGTTCTAAAGTCAAAAGAGAATTCCTCAACGAGACAAGAAGAACTCTTATTTTTTCGCTTGCTGATTAAAGGCGTCTCGCAACCTCTGGTCGTTTAAGATGTATTTTTTGTATTTCCCGTCTTTGTATCTGTAATAAATAAAAATGGGCATCCATAAAAAAGAGAAATAGAAAATTCCTAACCCCATTACGATTTGGGCTTTTGGATGATCAATTTGAAGGAGGTAAACACCAATTGCTACCCAACAAACAAAAATTACAAACATTATTTTTAAAAGGATTTTCATGCTACAAAATTACAAAAGTTCTATGAATTTGGTTGAAATTTAATTTGAATGTTCCAGAAAAATAAAGCGTTTTTTTTTAGCTTTCTTATTTTTTTGACAGGACATCCGTCCCCAAATAACCATCATCTTTATTGTAGTACCATGCTCTTTCTTTTGGCATTTTTATATCATGAATCGTTTCTAAGCCTGTTAACAAAATGTACTCGCCACGCTCTTTTTGTTCTTTGAAAAACTGATAGGCTTCCATTGCATAGGTTTTTGGATCGAAATAAAAGTACCAAGTATCATTTCCAACTTCTTTGGTGTAGCTTACTTTTAAAACCAAATATTCTTTTCCTTTAAAGGTTTTAATGGTTGTTTTTTGATGAATAATTGTGCCTTCATCTTTTAGTTTCATCGGCAAACCATACAAATAGGTATAATAATTTTTGTACAAATTTGCACGCTCACAGCTTAATTTGTGTTTCTTTAAAAGTGCTTCTGAAGGGGTTGTATTTCCGTTGACTGCGATCCGACAGATTCCTTTATCAACTGTATATTGAGTAATTACCCCGTCTTTGATTGCTTTTACTAAAAAGTGCTCTTGAGGAAGATCTATTTCTATATAACTCTTTCTAGGACTACTTTTGGGTGTTTTCATGGTTACCAAAAAAGCGCCTTTAAAGGTACTCCAATTGCCGTTTGGATCATGAAACTGAATGGATTTCTCTAGCAATTGATCTCCTGATAGTGTCTGTGAAAAAGAAAAGAATACAGAGAAGAGTAGTATGAATGTAGCAGTTTTTTTCATCTTTTAAAGGTATAAAAAATCCCGCAAAAGAGCGGGATATGAGCTTTTTATGTTTGAACTCCTTATTTGAGTCCTAATTCTGTTAATTGTGCTGTATCTAAAAATGCAGGAGCATCTATCATCACATCTCTTCCTGAGTTATTTTTTGGAAAAGCAATAAAGTCTCTAATGGTTTCTTGTCCTCCAAGGATTGCCACCAACCGATCCAATCCGAAAGCCAAACCTCCATGAGGTGGAGCTCCATATTCAAAAGCATCCATTAAAAATCCAAATTGTGCTCTGGCATCTTCTTCAGAAAAACCTAGATGACGCAACATGGTTGCTTGTATTTGCTTATCGTGAATACGAATGGATCCACCTCCAATTTCATTTCCATTCAAAACCAAATCGTAAGCATTTGCTTTTACGGCCCCTGGGTTGGTATCTAACAATTCCAATTGCCCGGGTTTTGGAGAGGTAAATGGATGGTGCATGGCATGGTAGTGCCCCGTTTCTTCGTCGAGTTCCAGCAAAGGAAAATCAATCACCCACAAAGGAGCAAATACCTTTGGATCTCTTAACCCTAGTCGCTCCGCAAGCTCCATTCTTAAAGCAGATAATTGGGCTCTTACTTTATTGGTTTCACCTGATAACACACAGATTAAATCTCCAGGTTTTGCATTGGTTTCTACTGCCCATTTAGCAAGGTCTTCTTGATCGTAAAATTTATCAACTGAAGATTTAAACGTTCCATCATCATTTACACGACAATATACCATGCCTAAAGCACCTACTTGAGGTCTTCGTACCCAGTCAATTAATTTATCTATTTCTTTTCTTGTATAAGCATTTCCCCCTGGCACTGCAATTCCAACCACCAATTCTGCCTTGTTAAAAACACCAAATTCTTTGTGTTGTGCAACGGTATTTAACTCGCCAAACTCCATTCCAAAACGAATGTCTGGTTTGTCGTTTCCGTACATTTTCATAGCATCATCATAAAGCATTCGTGGGAATTCTGCAATTTCAACCCCGTTGATTTCTTTTAGCAAATGCCGGGTCAATCCTTCAAAAATATTTAAAATATCTTCTTGTTCAACAAAGGCCATTTCACAGTCAATCTGGGTGAATTCCGGCTGTCTGTCTGCACGTAAATCTTCATCTCTAAAGCATTTTACAATTTGAAAATACTTGTCCATTCCACCCACCATTAGCAATTGCTTAAATGTTTGTGGCGATTGTGGCAAAGCATAAAACTGCCCTTCATTCATTCGAGAAGGCACGACAAAATCTCTTGCTCCCTCTGGAGTTGATTTTATTAAATATGGTGTTTCAACCTCAATAAATTCTTGATCAGAAAGGTATTTTCTAACCTCCATAGAAACCTTATGACGAAAAATCAAACTGTCTTTCACCGGATTTCTTCGAATGTCTAAATACCTGTATTTCATTCTGATGTCCTCTCCTCCATCAGTCGTATCTTCAATCGTAAAAGGAGGCGTCAAGGCTTGGTTCAAAATTTCTAATTTAGAAACCAACACTTCAACATTCCCAGTAGCCATTTTTGCGTTTTTAGACTCACGTTCAATCACAGTACCGGTAACTTGTATTACAAATTCTCTTCCTAAAGATTTTGCTTTGTCCATCATTGCAGTCGGGGTTCGCGCTTCGTCAAAAATCAATTGCGTAATTCCGTAACGGTCCCGTAAATCTACCCAAACCATAAACCCTTTATCACGCGATTTCTGAACCCAACCTGCCAAGGTTACCTCGGTATTGATATGCGATGCTCTGAGCTCACCACAAGAATGACTTCTATACATTTGTTTAAATTTTTAAGTTGCAAAATTAGACATTTTCAATCGAATAATAATGCTTTGGACGTTCATTTCTAAAGAGAAATGCCCCGCTTTTCGCACTCGCATCCCGCAAAAAGCGGAAGTGCTCAAACAATTGCTGCAATCGCTAACGCAAAATTCGTCCAATTCTTCGTAAATTTGTCCTTATGAGTATCATTAATATACAAGATAAATTTAATTTGTTTTCAGATCATTGGTCTCCAAAAAAAGTAGGCGAACTTAATGGGCAACAAATTTTATTGGCAAAATTAAAAGGAGAATTTGTCTTTCATACCCACGAACATGAAGATGAATTTTTTATGGTCATCAAAGGGTGTTTGGTGATTGAAATGCAGGCAAAAACAGTAACATTAAACGAAGGTGAATTTTATATTGTCCCCAAAGGAGTCGCACACAAGCCCGTTGCAAAAGAAGAAGTACAGCTGCTCTTGTTTGAACCTCTTTCTACAAAACATACTGGAGAAGTCATTGCAGATATTACAGTAGAAACCTACGAAGCGATTTAAAAACGATGAGCAAATTATATTTAGTACCCACACCCATAGGAAATTTAGAGGACATGACTTTTAGGGCCATTCGTATTCTAAAAGAAGTTTCTTTTATTTTAGCAGAAGACACGCGTACCAGTGGAAAACTCTTAAAGCATTTTGAGATTGCTACGCAAATGCACAGTCATCACATGCACAATGAGCACAGGTCTATTGAGGGAATTTTAAAACGCATACAAGCAGGAGAAACCTGTGCCCTTATTTCAGATGCAGGAACACCTGCAATATCAGATCCTGGTTTTTTGCTGACTAGGGCCTGTGTAGAAAACAATATTGAGGTAAATTGTTTGCCAGGCGCCACCGCATTTGTACCGGCATTGGTCAATTCCGGCTTGCCCAATGACAAGTTTGTCTTTGAAGGATTTTTACCGGTTAAGAAAGGAAGACAAACGCGTTTGCTTTTATTGGCAGCAGAAACAAGAACCATTATTTTTTATGAATCGCCACATAAATTGGTTAAAACACTCGGGCACTTTGCCGAATATTTTGGCGAAGATAGACAGGTTTCTGTTTCCAGAGAACTCTCCAAAATGTTTGAAGAAACCATTCGAGGAACTGCCACTGAAGTGCTAGCACACTATACAGCAAAACCACCAAAAGGAGAAATTGTTGTAATTGTTGAAGGGAAAAAATAAATTACATTCAAAAAGAATTGTGTTTACATCCCTTCTTTCGAGAGTTTATTTTTAAAATCTGAAACTGTTTTAGCAATCACCGCGTCCGTTCTTTCTGTGTTAATATCATAGGTTGGACCCAATGCTTTTTTCTCTGGAAAATTTTCAATCATTACGGTTGTAGATGGAAATGCAAAATCTACGCCTAAATCTTTCGCCAATTTTACAATCGCAATGTGCAACCTGTGTTTCGAAGATTGCTCGATGCCCCAAGCCAGACTTTTAAAGTAAACATTGATAGTAATCAGTAAGGCCGAATCCCCAAAACCAGTAAACTCAACATTATAAGAATCTGAACGGGTTTCTGGATGTGCTATAATAAGCTCTCGCACTCCTTTTACAAAAGCTTCTATCAACTCTGGAGGGGTATCATAACGTAAGCCTAAATTGGTATGGTATCTTCGAAACAACCGCAAACCTTTGTTGTTAATTACAATTTCCGACAATTTACTGTTTGGAATTTGATAGACCGATGTATCTGCAGCTCGCACACTGGTAGAACGAAAACCTACTTTTTCTACGGTTCCTACAACTTCACCAGCTTCAATCCAATCTTCAATATGAAAAGGCTTGTCTAGGAAAATCATGATGGTTCCAATTAAGTTTTTTACCGTATCCTGGGATGCCAACGCAAAGGCCAAACCTCCAATTGTAGCTCCCGCTAACATGGTGGTGGTATCTACCCCTAATAAGGCCAATAGGCGAAAACCTCCAATGACGATCACTAACCCTGTTAGTAGATTGTCTAAAATTGACACTAACTGATCATCCAATTTACCATGGGTTCTTTCCGTAAATACTTTATACAGTTGCATGACTACATGGACTAGCTTTAAGAAAACATAGATCCAAAAAACCACAATAGCAATGTGTATTCCCTTAAATACAAACGTATTGATTTCTAATCCAAATTGAAGGGAGGCAAACACTTTATCGAAAAAAGCAAATACAACCAGCAAACTAATAGGATGTGCTAATTTTTTTAAGACTTCATTAATTTCTAAATTGGTGTTTTTGGTGATTTGATATTGTATTTTTTTGAGCACTAAAAAGGCTGTTTTCTTCACAATTAAAAAGATAATCCAAGCCAATAAAAACAATAATAACAGACCAATCCATTGCCAAATCTCGATGGTCAGTATTTTTTTATGCCCAGAGGCTGGCATACTACTTTGCAGCTTCTCTACATACCATGGAAATATTTCTTTATAAATCTGATCAATCTTAGAAACAGTCTCTTCCGAATAGTACCAATTATTATTTATCTTTTCTACAGAAATTTCGGGCATTCTTTGAGGAAATAAGACATATTTGTAAGACACAGAATACCCAATTGTATCCCTGTAATTTGGATCTGAAGAAATTTTATTGAAATCTACAAACAAGCCTTTACCATCCAGAATCTTTTTTAACTTAATGGCTTTTCGCATGGCCACTTTATCTGGATACCCAGCAATAGTTTTTGCGGCTTTTTCGGGTTGGTAAGAGTCTTCTTGAAGGAAGAACAAGTGCGTATAAATCGTTGCATAAGGATTGCTAATATCTACTCGAGTACTATCTTGAGCATTTGAAATAAACGGAATAAAAAAGAAGAACCAAAGAAATTTTTTCATATTGAACAGATTAATACTGTTGTGAAACAGAAATGCAAATTTAAACCTTTTCAAAAATGTAGGGTCAAAGAGGTGTAAATAATTAAAAAAAAATAGTATGAAAAATTCAATCTGTATTTTAATCCTAGTATTTGCCACCATATTTTCAACGCAGGCCCAAAAGAAAAGAGGGCGCAAAGGTTTGGAAATGACCACTGCTCAACAAGCAACATTAAAAGTAAAACAAATGACGTTGGCTTTGGATTTAAATGCGACACAACAAAAAGAAATTATGGCATTAATGATCACAAAAATTGATGCTGTAAAGAAAATGAAAACCGCAAGAAAAGAAATTAGAGAATCAGAAAAGAAACCAAGTGCAGATGCCATTTTTGCAATGAAAAACAACTACTTGGATACTCAAATTATTATGAAAAATAAGATGAAGCAAATTTTAACTGCGGCACAATTTCAGAAATTCGAAAAAATGGCAAAAACAAAAAAACGAATGGCTGTAAAGAAAATGAGACACCAAAAGGGAAAAAGAGGAAAAAAAAGAGGAAGTAGAGAATAAAGATCCTTTGGGTTCTTTATTTTTAATTAAATACTCGGTTTCTTCAATGAAATCGAGTTTTTTATCCTTAAAAATTAAGGGAAAAATTACTTTTTATTCTTTCACCCAACTTGAATACTCCACATAATTATTGGCAATTCTATTAATTTCTCCAGAAATAAGTTCTTGCGAAATATCTTTTACTTTTTTGGCAGGAATTCCTGCATAGATACTACCACTTTCTACCGTTGTATTTTTGGGAACCACAGCACCAGCCGCAACGATTGAGTTCGATTCAATAATACAATCATCCATGATAATACTTCCCATTCCTATTAAAACATTGTCGTGAATTGTACAACCATGTACAATTGCATTATGACCAATAGAAACATTATTTCCAATGGTGGTAGGTGATTTTTGATAGGTTGCATGAAGGACAGCACCGTCTTGAACATTCACCTTGTTGCCTATTTTTATGAAATGAACATCACCACGAATGACCGCATTATACCATACAGAACATTCTTTTCCAAACGAAACATCACCAACAATCGTGGCGTTTTCGGCAACAAAACAATCGGCGGGTATTTGTGGGTGTTTCCCTTTTACGGGTTTGATAACTGCCATACTTTTTATTGGATTATTAATATTTTTCCTATTTCAAGATCATTGCTTTCTAAATTGTTCTGCTTTTTCAAGGCTGCTACTGAAATATTGAACTTTCTAGCAATCGCATACAGGGTGTCTCCTTTTTCAACAACATAAGAAATACTTTGTAATTCTTTAGTAGGTGCATTTTGAACAATTTCATCTTCTTTTAACTTCAGTTTTTTAGTTTTGTAATGCTTCTTTTTAAAAGAATCAAATTCATACAATTTGTACGTCTTTATCAGTTTTATTAATTTTTGAGGATACTTCCTATCGGTAGCATAACCTGCTTTTCGCAAGCCTTTTGCCCATTTCTTGTAATCTTTCTTGTTGTAATCAAACAAAAAAGCATAGCGACTTCTGTTAGATAAAAATTCGGAATGGTCTTTATAGGATGTTTCTACAAATTGATATTTCCGAAAACACTCTCCCTTCTCATCATCGTCATGATAAACGCGTTCACCTTGCCATTTACGATGGCATTTGATACCGAAGTGATTGTTTGATTTTATTGCCAAAAGACTCTTTCCACTTCCAGATTCAAGAATTCCTTGAGCAAGTGTAATACTCGCAGGGATTTGTGAAGTATGCATTTCGTGAACCGCAATAGGTGCATATTTCAAGATGTATTGCAGTACATTTTTATTTAAGTTTCCTGCATTTTTTTCGAGATCCCGAACGTGTTTTTCTTGATTCACAGAAGGAAATTCCATTGCTACTGCCCCTTGGACGAGAGTTTTAGACGGCTTATTAACAACTACTTTTTTAGAGCCACAGCTGGCTAAAATGAATGAAAAAATGCAGATAAACAGGATTCGTAATGTCATTAAATATGTATTAATTCTTGATTTTTCTTCTTTAGTTTCTCGTTTACCCCTTCAATTCCTTGGAGTCCTCCCGTATGAATTGCAAGGATATTACTATTGACTGGAAAATAATCTTTTGAAATTAAATCTAAAATTCCAAACAGCATTTTGCCGGTATAGATTGGATCCAAGACAATTTGATTTTCCTTGGAGAACTGATTGATAAAACGGATAAGGACTTCATTATATTTTGCGTACCCTCCAAAATGATAACTCGTTGCTAATTGCCAATTTTTTTTTGTTGTAAACTTCTCAATTTCGTCTTGCAAAAAATTGCCTTTTAGGGCAGGAAATCCAAGGATTTTCTGGTGAATTTCTGCTGCATTTATCAATCCAGAAATGGTGCCTCCGGTTCCAATTGCACAACAAATATAATCGAATTTTGAATCTTCTTTGGTTACAATCTCTTCACAGCCTTTTGAGGCCAAACGATTGGTACCGCCTTCTGGTATTAAATAGAAATTACCATAGGTTTCTTTTAGTTGATTGAGAAAGGATTTTTCAGATTTTTCTCGATACGCTTCCCGAGATATAAATTTAAAAAGCATGCCGTTTCTATGGGCTTCTCTCAATGTAGAATTACTTGCGAGCGTTTTCGCAAGATCACGCCCCAATTCATCCCCTCTTATGATGCCGATCGATTTAAACCCATTTAATTGGGCTGCAATGGCAGTGGCCAGAATATGATTGGAAAACGCACCTCCAAAAGTCAATAAAGTCGCTTTCTGTTGTTCTTTTGCTGCGCGTAAATTGTATTTTAATTTCCGAAATTTGTTTCCTGAAACAAATGGGTGAATTAAATCTTCTCTTTTAATAAAGAGTTCGACTTTTTTTTCTTCCAAAAGTGGAAGGTGTATTTGTTGATTTTTAGAAGGTTTTTGAAAATCGAAATCCATAATTTTTAACTTCAATAAAGATACAGAAAACCCTGTGAAACCGAAATGATTTCAACGTTTATCAAAAACACAAAGTATTAAGAAAAATTAGAAATCTGTCCTTCAACTTTTTCCCAATCTGCCATTAGAGCATCTACCGCTGCCTTCTTGTCTTTGTAGTTCTCAAAGAAATTGGGTTGCGATGAAACTTCCTCGTAATTCTGAGCCAATTCTATATCTATTTTTTCGATTTCTTTTTCTAAATCAGCAATCTCTGTCTCTATTCTTGACAGTTTGTTGTTTAGTTTTTTTAAGTCTTTTTCTTGAGCGCTCGATCCCTGTTGTGTTGTTGATTTTTGGGAAGTTTTGTCAACTTTAACGACAGTTCTTTTTTCTGCCTCACGGAGGTTTTCAATCTTGTGCTGTTCTAAGAAATAATCAATATCTCCCAAATACTCTTTAATAACTTTGTCTTTAAAACCATACACCGTTGAGGTCAATCCTTGCAAGAAATCGCGATCATGCGATACCACAATCAAGGTCCCTTTAAACTGATTCAAAGCCTGTTTTAAAACATTTTTTGAGGCAATATCTAGGTGGTTTGTTGGCTCATCCATAATTAACACATTAAAAGGTGCTAACAGTAATTTACACAATGCCAATCGGTTTCTTTCCCCTCCAGACAATACTTTTGCCTTTTTATCTACTGCATCTCCTCCAAACAAAAAGGCCCCTAGCATATCTCTAACGCGCATTCTGTTTCCGTCTGTTGCCGCATCTTCCATGATTTCCAATACGGTTTTCTCTGGAGGTAAATGTTCGGATTGATTCTGAGCAAAATAGCCAATTTCGACGTTGTGCCCAAGCTTTAAATTTCCTTCAAACGGAATGTCATTGACCATCATTTTAGCTAAGGTTGATTTTCCTTGTCCGTTTTGACCTACAAATGCAATTTTACTATTTCGTTCAATCAACAAATCTACATTCGACAAAACGTGTTTGTCTCCATAGCTCTTGGAAAGGTTTTCCGCTTCAATAATTATTTTTCCAGGGTCTTTTGAAATCGCAAAACGCAAACTCATCGCTTTATTGTCATCCTGGTCAACTTCAATTAATTCAACTTTATCAAGTTGTTTCATTAAAGATTGGGCCATGGATGCTTTGCTTGCTTTGGCTTTAAACTTATTGATTAAATGCTGTTTTTGCTTGATTTCTTTTTCTTGATTTTTCTGTGCTTGTAATTGTTTTTCTTTAATCTCTGCTCGAAGTACTAAGAATTCTGAATAGGGTTTTTTATAATCGTAAATTTGTCCTAAAGAGATTTCTATGGTTCTATTGGTAACATTGTCTAAGAACATTTTATCATGCGAGACCAAAACAATGGCGCCTGAGTAGGTTTTTAAAAAGTTTTCTAGCCAAATTATAGATTCAATATCCAAGTGGTTTGTTGGCTCATCCAATAATAAAATATCATTGTTCTGTAAAAGTAATTTTGCCAATTCGATACGCATTCGCCAACCACCAGAAAAAGTGTCTGTTAATTTATCAAAATCTTCTCTTTGAAAACCCAATCCTTGTAAAATTTTCTCAGTATCTCCCTGGTAATTGTATCCTCCAAGTAATTCGTAGCGTTCTGTTAGATCTGTAAGATAGATAATTAACTGACTGTATCCATCGCTTTCATAATCGGTTCTTGTCGCCAATTGCTCATTAATTTCATCAAGTTTTACTTCAATTTCTTTAATTTCAACAAATGCTTGATACGCTTCCTCTAAAATAGTTCTCCCTGCTACAAAATCAATATCCTGACGTAAAAAACCCATTCGAATATCTTTGTCAAAAGCCATCTTACCACCACTGGCCTCGATATCTTTGGACAAGACTTTTAAAAGTGTTGATTTTCCAGCACCATTTTTACCAATTAGGCCGATTCGATCGCCTTTATTCAGTTTGAAAGTAATTCCAGAAAACAAATCTGTCCCCATAAAAGAAACCGATAGATTGTGTACGTTTAACATGAAAATTTGGTAATTTTATAAGGCGCAAAGCTACTCAAAAAAAAAGAGTTATAATGTTTAAAAAAGGGACAAAATAATTGGGCTCTTTTCATCGACATTGAAAACGAAAGCATTGATAAATATCTCGAGTATTTGGTGGGTTTCTTTTGATTAAAAAATTATAGAAAAAGCTGTCTTTAAATTTCTAAATAAATAGATTGCTAGATTTAATTTTGAAACTCAACCACTCAGTTGTCTTTTGTAATGAACTCCAAATATATTTTCTGTTTTGATAATATTTTTATTTTAGCCCATATACTTTATCGTTACAAACAAAACAAATATTCTACTGTAAATCAATAAAATAATATTCTATATTTGCTTTAAAAAATTCACCAAACATAAAGCGCCTGAACAACTAAATCAACTTTTTTTATTCAGATGCAAGACGTTATATAATGATGCAATCATAATAAATTCTAAATAAAATTATTTATTTACTAGTGATTTTATAATAAGAAATTAATTTTAGAAATTCATTCCATATGAAAATCCCAAACCCATCAATGGCAAAAAGAGCATTCTTCTTTATTTTTGTTTTTACTTTTAACTTTTTAAGTTTTTCTCAACAGCAATCTACAGATTGTCAAATTAATACTTCATTATCTTTAACTAGTTTTAACTCAACCAGCAAATATGTTCAAGGAGGTCACATGGCTATTTTCTTTGAACCCGTTGGTGTTTTTGAATTAGACAACGAATTTATTCTAGAATTATCTGATCAAACGGGTGATTTTTCTTCCGCAATAGAACTTTCTCGAAAAGAGGAATTTTTTATCCCAGCCTTAAACGGTGTCATTCCAAATGATGTTCCTGCTGGTTCTAACTACAAATTAAGAGTTCGCGCAACCAATCCGGCAGTTGAAATAGAAACAACATCTTTTGAAATTATCTCTGTCGCAAATCCTGATATCACACCAGCGCAAATAGATTTTATAAATAATAATAATTATACCAATCTCGATTCCTTCATTAAATGTGTAGACCTAGCGGATAATAATTATTCTTTTGGATACAAAAATCAAGGATTATCCAATCTAACTCCAAGTGATAACGGAGGTATTAAATTAAAGTATACAGGAGGTAATGCTTCAGAAACTTCCGTAAGAATTCTGAATTCGGGATCTTGGCAAGAATTACCTGAAGTTTCTTCTTTTTCTACTCAATTTTTGATACCTTCAGGACTACCTGTAAATTATTATTTAATTGAAATTGATCGAGTTATTAACATCGGTACTGCAGAGGAATATCACAATATCTCCGGATTTATCTTTCATTTCAATACTAACATAACTGGAATCTCTAATACAAGTCCAGAAATTGTTTGTGTAGGAGAGGAAGTTAGTTTTGAGATACCGATTAATACTCTTCAAGGAAATTACCCAGGCTCCTTATATTCAATTCATTATGGAGACACTGATGAGTCAGACCCAACAAATATTGAGAAATATAGCCATTCTAGATTATTAAATTGTAATGTTTTAAATCATACCTATGATTCCAGTACATGTTCAAGTGATTATAAAGAAGATAACTCAAATGATCCAGACGATAATAACCCTGAATATAAGTTTAAATTAGACTTTAATCTTTTAAGTAAAGGTTTGTATTCAAGTGTTGATAATTCTTATCGATGTGACTCATACATAATTAATGGTGGAGGAACTACTAAATGGATTGATGCGAGTTTAAAACCCTCGGCCGCAATCGAAACAGAAGGTATTATTTGTGAAAGTACTTCAATTTTCGCGAAAGATGTATCAATTTCTGGATCTTATGGTACTGGTGCTGAATGCGATAGAGACTACAACTCTTTGTGGGAAGTTTTAGAACCTGGAGCAAATCCAGAATCTGGATGGTTTAGTGTTGATACATCTGATGAGGAATATAGTTCTTGGGTAGATGATGAAAATAATTTAACAATTCCTACTGAAGTCACAAATAATAAACCAGGTTGCTGGAAAATCAAACTTATCATAAACAACCCTAGTGGTTGTGTACTTTCTGATACTGCAATAGAAACAGTAATTGTAGAACCAAGTCCAGAACCAGATTTTACCTTTACGCCACCAACATCTTTATGTACTCCGGTAACTATTGATTTTATCAACACCTCCAATACAGAAAATATTAATCCTCCTTCTTGTGGAAATCCAATGTATACATGGAGTGTAGAGCCATTGTCTGGAACACCTGCAACCACTGAAGGATACACACTACTAGATGCAGAAGACCAAACAAATATCAGTATTCAATTTACACAAGCTGGAACTTATAATGTATCTCTAAAACTTGAAAATACTTGTGGTATAGAAACAATAACGCAACAGATCACAGTAATCTCAGATCCAACGGTATCATTTTCTCCAGATTCTATTCAATTTTGCCAGGAGTCTCCAGCTGGATATACGCTAGACTTTTCAGATACCTCTATTGCTCCTACTTATAGTGAAGCACCCTTTACTCCAACAGGTTATTTATGGGAAGTTTTTGAAAGTGACGGGGTAACGATTGCAAGTGATTTTAATTATGTAAACGGAACATCAGCTTCATCAGAATATCCTCAAATAAACTTTTCAGAATTTGGAGTTTATAAGATTAAAGTTACTGTCTCTGGAAATTGTGGAAATCAAAGTTTTGATGTATTTGAATTCACTTTAAAACAATCTCCAATTCTTACAAATACAGTGCTCACTCAACAAATTTGTTCTGAAGAGGCTACAGAAGAAATTATATTTACATCCGATATGTCAAATACGACATATGTTTGGGAAGCAACTACTTCTGATCCTATTTCAGGATTTCCTGTAGGTGAACAAACCACGGGCTCAATTCCAATCATGACCTTACAAAACTCTTGTAATGTTACTGGTAATGTTACTATTCAAGTAACCCCTGAGGTAAATGGCTGTTCAGGAAATCCAATTGATTTTACAATTACAGTTGATCCTAAACCTCAAATAGAGAATAAAGCTCCGGCAGCAATTTGTTCTGGAGAGGAATTTACCTTTGTACCAGTAAACAGCTGCACAACAGGGGGTGATATCGTTCCAGAAAATACAACTTATACCTGGAGTATAACCCAAATAACAGGAACTGTTAGCGGTGTAGATTCAGACGATTCTGGTACTGGAAGTGTTTCAGGAACCATCACAAATACTAGTTCTACTATAGCTACCATTGAATATACCGTAATTCCAACAACCCCAAATGGGTGTCTTGGAGATGATTTTACAGTTACCGTTACAGTAAATCCTGAGCCTGTTGTTCCCAACCAAACGATTACAGTATGTAGTGATGAAAACCTAAATCAAGCGTTCAATGCATCTACCTCTGTAGCTGCGGACACTTACAATATAACCAACCTAGAAACCAATGGATTAAGCATTTCTGCTGGAAACCCTGCTGTGGCAAACGACTTGTTGGCAAACGATCTAGAAGACGATGCTTTTACAAACCTAACAAACGCTCCTGTTGATGTAATTTATACAGTGGTGCCTGTTTCTGGAAGTAACTGTGAAGGGGAGCCGTTTAGCGTAACCGTAACCGTAAACCCAGAACCTGTGGTAGCTAATCAAACCACTACAGTGTGTAGTGACGAAACTTTAGGATTCACCTTAGCAAATGATCTTAATGGTCCTGATGTTGCAAGCTATAACCTAACCAATATTACTGCCAATGGGTTGACAGCTGCCTCTGGAAATACAAGCTTACAAAATGGACTTTTAGTTGACGCAATCAGCAATGATTCTTGGAACAATATCTCTGCTACTACACTTGATGTGGTATATACATTTGTTCCTCTTGGTGATAATGGCTGTCTTGGAGATCCATTTACAGTTACCGTTACAGTAAACCCTGAGCCTGTGGTAGCTAATCAAACCACTACAGTATGTAGTGACGAAACTTTAGGATACATCTTAGCCAATGATATAGATACTCCTAATGTAGCCAGTTATAACCTCATAAATATTGTTGATAACGGTTTGATCCCTGCCTCTGGAAATACAGCCATTCAAAATGGACTTAACAGTTCGGCTATCAGCAATGATTCTTGGAATAACATCTCTGCTGCTGCACTTGATGTGGTATATACATTTATTCCTGTTGGTGATAATGGCTGTCTTGGAGATGATTTTACAGTTACCGTTACAGTAAATCCTGAGCCTGTTGTTCCCAACCAAACGATTACAGTATGTAGTGATGAAAACCTAAATCAAGCGTTCAATGCATCTACCTCTGTAGCTGCGGACACTTACAATATAACCAACCTAGAAACCAATG
>JAHEET010000002.1:0-360219 GCA_024640565.1 Flavobacteriaceae bacterium | reverse complement strand
ATTCTTGGAACAATATCTCTGCTACTACACTTGATGTGGTATATACATTTGTTCCTCTTGGTGATAATGGCTGTCTTGGAGATCCATTTACAGTTACCGTTACAGTAAACCCTGAGCCTGTTGGAGTTGACTCTAACGAAACAATTTGTTCTGATAGCTCGTTTAATTTTAATCCTCAAGACAATATTACAACCGATGGAAACGCTGTTGCTAGTACTTTTACATGGGAAATAACTCAAATAACAGGAACTGTAAGTGGGGTCAATGAAGGCGATACAGGAATTCAAAATGTTATCGGAACCATTACCAATACCAGTGCAAATACAGCAATTGTAGAATATACCATCACAGCAACCTCTGCCAATGGATGTGTTGGGACGCCTTTTAAAATAAATGTTTCGATAACTTCGGAGCCTGTTGTTCCCAACCAAACGATTACAGTATGTAGTGATGAAAACCTAAATCAAGCGTTCAATGCATCTACCTCTGTAGCTGCGGACACTTACAATATAACCAACCTAGAAACCAATGGATTAAGCATTTCTGCTGGAAACCCTGCTGTGGCAAACGACTTGTTGGCAAACGATCTAGAAGACGATGCTTTTACAAACCTAACAAACGCTCCTGTTGATGTAATTTATACAGTGGTGCCTGTTTCTGGAAGTAACTGTGAAGGGGAGCCGTTTAGCGTAACTGTAACCGTAAACCCTTCTGGGAAAGTAAATGCCATTAGCTCACAAGAGATCTGCGAAAGCGAAACCGTTCAAGCAGTGACTTTTAATACTACAAATACAAATGGAACCACAAGTTATAGTTGGTCTATGGATACTGCAATTGGGTTAAGTCCGTTAACTGGTATTGATAATTTCCCTTCATTTGTTGCTGTGAATTCAACAAACACACCAATTGTTTCAATTGTAACAGTTACACCAACTTATAGTAGCGGTGGTATTACCTGTGAAGGCGCACCTGAAACCTTTAGTATTACCGTAAACCCTACACCACAAATACAAGACAAATTTAAAGAGATTTGCTCTTCTGAAACTTTTATAGTAGATCCAGTTGACATGGTTGATGGCGATATCGTTCCGTTAGGAACAACATATACATGGACTGTATTAGTTTCTAATAGTGAAATTCCAGATGCATCAAATGGATCTGGAGCAGTGATTTCTCAGACATTGACAAATATGAGTAACAGCGTTCAAAATGTAAGTTATGAAGTCACTCCGACTTCGGGTATTGCAGGAAATTGTTCAGGAATTCCTTTTGAGGTAGTGATCTCAGTAGCGCCTTCACCACAGGTACAAGACCAACAATTTGAAATCTGCAGTGGAGAATCCATTTCATTTTTACCCGTGAACGATCCCCCGACTACTATAATTCCGGACGGAACACTGTACAGTTGGACTTTTGACAATAATGTTGCTGTTTTTGGGGCTATCGATGGTCTGAATCAAATTCAATTTGAACAACCAACTTTGATAAATAATAGTAATATAAATCAGTCTGTAATATATACTGTAACTGTTGGTGCTGGAAATTGTGCAAGTAGTTTTGAAATAGAAATTATTGTAAAACCAACACCTTTTATTCCATATGATTCTGGTTTAACAGATACTAGATGTAGTAATGATCCATTTGTAATAGACCCAATAAATGGAGTTCCAGACGCCACATATATTGTACCCACAAATACAACTTACACATGGGTTGTAGTGCCAAATAACAATCTGAGTGGTTGGAGTGACAACAATGTACAGACGAGTTTAATTTCACAACAGTTAGTAAATTTAACAAATACACCACAAAATATTGAATACTTAATCACTCCTTCAAATGGTACTTGTGAAGGTCCTGTTTTTAGTGTGGATATTTGGATAGAGCCAAAACCATCTATCCCAGATCATTTTGAAACAGTATGTGATGGAGATTCATTTGTATTTGCTCCTGTAAATGGCGTATTCCCTGATACAACAACTATTGTTCCCGATACTACATTATACTCATGGGTTGTTACAGATGTTAGTGGCGGTGATATTTCTGGGTACAGTAATGGCATCGATCAGCCATTTATAGACTCAGGAGCACTCTTTAATAGTAGTCCTGATATTCAGACTCTAATTTATGAGGTAACACCCAGGTATTACAAAGCATCAAATCCAGGAGTGGCACAATGTGTTGGAGAATCTTTCAATATTACAGTTACTGTAAACCCAGGAATAGAAGACAATGCAACTATAACGAATATCAGTTGTAGTTATAGTCCACTTTGTGGAGGAAGTATTGAATTAAATCCAGTAGGTACTGGAACACTCACCTATTTCTGGACCTACACAGGTACAGAAATCAATGCAATATCCAATCCAACATTACAAGATCAATACAACCTATGTCCTGGAGACTATTCGGTAGCAATTACAGATTCTTTAGGGTGTACCTATACTTTTGACTATGTTATAGAACCTCCGCTTCCGATTACTTTTGATCTTTTATCATTAGTTGATTTGTCTTGTAATAATGTTTCACCAAGTTGTGATGGCTCAATTGAAGTGATGCCTCAAGGTGGAACAGCACCCTATACGCTATTGGAATGGTATACAGAATCAATTCCAAATTCCGGAAACTTTGATACAATTGTAGAAACTGGAGATAGTGAATTAAATAATGCATGTGAAGGTAATTACGTGTTAAAAGTATTGGACACTAATGGCTGTGAATTCACATCTCCAATATATACAATCGCTCAAACAGCAAGTCCGATTTTGATTAGTGAAACCCTATCAAATTATAATGGATCTGAGGTAAGTTGTTTGGGAGCAAACGATGGATTTATTGATGTTTCTGTCTCAGGAGGTTCAGGAAGTTTTACCTATACTCTTTCTCCAGGTGGAATTTTAGATAGCGATTTAAGTACTCCAAATGTTCTTGAGTTTAGAAACCTCCAAGCAGGCACATATACTTTAACGATAACAGACACCAACTGTCCAAACAATATAACGTTTGATTATACTTTGGAAGCCCCCACACAACTCAGTACTTCAAACACTTTAGTTTCAGGACCAGCACTTTGTTTTGGAGATACAGTAACTTATAATATTGCTGCCACTGGAGGAACACCACCTTATGTTGGAACAGGAAATTATACATTGCCCGCAGGAATTCATTCTATTGTGGTTACAGATGCAAATGGCTGTCAAACTACTGAAACAATTACTGTAATTGAACCTGCTGAATTAACAGCTACAGCGAATATAACGAGTCCGATATTGTGTTATGGAGATGTCGCAGAAGTAACAGTTACAGCATCAGGAGGAACGCCACCTTATGTTGGAACAGGGGTTTTTAATACCACTTCGGGAGATTATGCCTATACAATTACCGATGCCAACGGTTGTGAGTATTCTAATAATATATTCATAGATGAGCCAGGAGAACTATTATACACAATAGATTCGGTAATAGATCCAACCTGTTCTCCAGATTGGAGTTATTCTAATGGATCAATCTGTATTACCATTACAGGAGGAACAAATCCATTTCCTATTGGAGCGGGATGGACCTCTCTAGGTGGAGGTGTTTGGTGTTTGGAAAATATTTCAGCCGGATCCTATACCATTGATGTTGATGATGCAAACAATTGTTCTACCAACACAGATAGTACAGAAGTAATTCTAACCAGACCCCCTGTTATTGAAGCACAAATTACTTCAACTGTTACAGAAGATTGTGATAATAATACCATGATTCAAACCAATTATGTATTTGTTACAGGAGGAAGTCCTCCATACGAGATTTCTTGGTCTGGGGGAGACGTCTGTGACCCTATTAATCCACAATGTATGGAAACAACAGAATCTGGAACATATACTGCATTCATCCATGATCAAGAAAGTTTAGCAAATGGTTGTCCGCCAATTGAGGTAGAAGTAGTAATTGACTTACCAGAAATTGGAGATGCTGCATTTAGTTATTCTTCCCCTAATAGTATTTTTTGCAATCAACTTGCGAATAACGAACTCATTACATTCAATAATGAATCTACAGGAGATGTTGTTAATTTCTATTGGGATTTTGGAGATGGCTCACCTTTAGTCGTTGGAGAAATGACACCAACACACTTATACGCAATGGCTGGATCCTATGAGGTTTCTCTAACGGTAGAATACCCTTCTGAATGTTGTACAGAAACCTACACAGAACTTATTGTAATAACAAAAGGATATGAACTTGAGATTCCAAATGCATTTACACCAAATCAGGATGGGATAAACGATACGATAAGACCCCTATTTGACTGTATGGATAATGTACAGATGTCTATTTATGATACTTGGGGAACACTCCTATATTTTGAAGAAGGCACAAACCTCGTAGGATGGGATGGATTTATTAGAAATATCCCTGCAGAAAATGGAAACTACATTCTCTATGTTAAAGCTCTCACAAACAGCGGCAAAGAAATTACAAGAAGTACATCAATAACTTTAATTAAATAAGATGAAAAAATACTTAATCCTTATACTGTTTTTTTATTGTGAATTTAGCAATGCCCAGGATGTTATATTTTCACAAAATTTCTTGGTTCCAGAGACCTTAAATACTTCTTTCACTGGAGCAACTAGAGGGACCAAAACAGGAGCTGTTTTTAGATCTCAATGGAGGAGTAGTGCCCTAAAAGTATCTTCGAACTTCGCTTTTGTAGATACATGGTTTGAAGGATTTAAATCCGGAATTGGTCTCAGTGTATTAAATCAAAAGGAAAGTGGTTCTAGTTATACTTTCAATCAAGTAAATCTAAATTTTGCCATGGCCTTTGAAATTAGTGATACTTGGTTTTTTAGACCCAGTATTTCTGCTGGTCTTGGAAATAAAAACTATGGATTTCAAAATTTACTCTTAGAAGATCAAATAAATTTGGGGAGTAGTTTTTTAAACACTGCTACTATTGATCCTTCTGTTCTAAGATCTCAAAGATCTTTTGTTGATGTAAGTTCATCTATTCTTTTTAATAATGAGGATTCCTGGGTAGGTGTAACCGTAAGGCATTTAAACAAACCTAATATTTCACTCACTGAAGCTGGAAATGTACCGTTGGATATTTTCTTTTCAGCTCATGGTAAATATTATTTGCCTGTATTAAATAATGTTCGAACATGGCTCGCAGATAAAAGTAAAATTTATGTGTTAACAAATTATATGAAGCAGGGTGCTTATAACCGTTTTGATGCAGGACTGCAATACGTTTTCGATGATAGCATATCAATGGGCTTAACAATGGCAACAACTTCAGCTAAGAATACAGATAACTCGAAACCTGTAAACTCTTTTAGTACATTTACTGGAGTCCATTGGAAGGGTTATAGATTTGGGTATTCTTATGATTTTAACACGTCAGAATTAATAAATACAGGAGGTATACATGAATTCTCTATATCATATGATTTTAACGTGAACATACGAGAATTGAATCGCTATAAGTGTGTGCCGTTCTTCTAAACGAAAAGTGTCTTACAATTATTCTTTAAAGAAAAGTAACTTATTACTATTAAGAGACCACTGCACTTCTTTAAATTTCTTAAGAAACTGAACGCCTAATAAAGAAGAATTAGCAGATTCGAGGGTCTTAACAGCTGCGATAACATTTCGAACTTTATACGTTCCAATCGTTAATTCTTTGATTTTAATTAACTGATTATCTAAAGGTTCTCCCCTAACTCCTACGCTGGTAACAGTAATATTTAAATCTTCATATACCAAGCCTTTCTCTTTTAAGTTCTCAAAAAGTTTATATCCGATTGAAAACATTTCGGCACCTGTATCAAAAACAAATCGTACAGGTTGTATCGGAGTTGTTGTTTGAAATCCAAGATAGACGTACATGGTGTCATCATTCTCTTCACTCTCAAGAGGTATCGAAATCGACTGATCTTTTCCGATAATATCATCAATAAGATAATAATTTTCAATATTACTGGTTTTACTAACAGAAATACCATCTTCAAATTTACTTTTAGTAATGATATTATTTTGTGTGTATACTTTGAGTCCCTTCTTTAATTTTCCGTTAGAATAATGAGAACCTACGGTAGTTTCTTTAAAGTTTGCAGCGATATACTCGGTTTTAGAAATTGCGCCTTCTTTATAATTGAGAATTGATCGATCGTCATTTTCAAAAAAAATTTCTTTCCTTCCTTGAAAAAATTCATTGTTTATGAAGACTCCTTTTAAGCGATGGTATTGACCTCTAAAAACAATTTTTTGCTCTCCAGTTCCATGAAACATGTTGTTTTTAAAATTTCCATTGTAATACCCTTGGTTTGCATACAGCATTTTCCCGGCACCTTCCATAGCATTCTTAACCCAATTACCAGTATAAGAATCACCATTGCTAAAATTCATTGTCCCAAAACCATTCATAGAGTTTCTACTCCAATTGCCTTGGTAGACATTTCCATTGTTATAAGTTAAGGTTCCAAAACCATTGGCATTCGATTCGTAGTCTAAACAACCAATATAAGTGCCATTTGTAAATTCCTTAACATCGGTACACTTCTTGATTTTTTCTTGACTAAAGAGACTAAAAGAGAGAATTATAAAAAGGAAAGTAAATCGAAACATGGAAATTTTTACACAAAAGTAAGAAAAATAAAGCCTATGTATAACATTTTATCAAAGACGCTACTTCACATCGAACCTTTTGATATCAATTGCTGGATCCAAGGATTCACCAATCTCTAAATGAAGGAATAAATTCTTCGCAATTGTAGGAGAAATCATAACGCCACGTGTACCAAGACCGTTTAATACAGCTAAATTTGAAAACTGAGGATGTACACCAACCATGGGTCTTCTGTCTTTTACTGCAGGACGAATACCAGCCGCCTGCGCCACAATTTGAAATGGCGTATCGAGCACCTTTTTTAGTTTCTCAATCAATTCATCCCTTCCTTGAGTGGTTGGAACAGAGGTTTTATCTGCATGATTGAAAGTAGCACCCACTTTATAAAGATGATTTCCAATAGGCATTACAAATAAGGTAGATTTCAATAAGAAATCGATGTCTAATTTAGGTGCATGAATGGTCATCGTTTCCCCTTTAACTTCCTCGAGAGGTAAATGATTAAAATAAGGATTTTCTTTTAAGCCAAAGCCTTCGGAAAAAACAATTTTAGATGCAGTTAAATCTTGATATCTTACAAGGTTATTTTCAAAAATAAGTTCTTCATGGTTGAATTTCTCAAATCGAATCCAATCTTTTTCATGTAAATAATTACGGTAGGTTTCCACCAAATGATGCGTATCTATGCGTCCGCCTTCTTTTACATTCCCAAAGGAATGATCTCCTAAAACTCCAGCATAAGATTGTTTGTCCAAAGTGGCATCTAAAAAAGGGGCTACCTTGGGTTTGTCAAATGCGGAAAACCAATTGTTTTGATCTGCTATCGATTTGAAGGCTTTTTTGATGGCGAATTTATAATCAAAGGAAGTGTCAAATTTCTTTTCCAATCGTTCATAGAAAGGAAGCGCTACTGCCAATTGTTCTTTCGCATTCCATACCGGAGTGTATCGTTTTAAAATAACTGGATTGTAAACTCCTCCAGCTACTAGCGAGGAAGTTTGAGAACGGTCTTCAAACACCAAAAAACTTTTATTGGCAGCAATTAACTCCTCAATAAATGCCAAACCAGCCAACCCTAAACCAACAACGATATAATCTAACTTCATGCGTCAAAAGTAGTTTTTTTTACAATAAAAAAAGCGTTCTAATTTTTTAAATTAGAACGCTTTAAATAGCTACCTACAGAACTTTAGTAGTTCCACATGTCTATTTCTTTATTTCGGATGGATTCTTTAATCTTCTCAGCTTCTAAGAGTTGAAAGATAGAATTTTTGGTATATTCATCAATACTTCTGTTTTGATAGACATTCTCTTCTCTTACAATAACAGAACTGAATCTTCTCGAATTTAATAAATGGTCAAATGTGATTGGGCTCACTGAATTGTCTGGGTTGAATACTTTTGAATCGTGAAGTATCTGTCTTGCCTCTGGGTAAAAAATCCAGTACAGTTCATTTAATTGCTTAAGTTTCGGTCTTGGGTAATCATCAATTGGTGCGTCAGGATTAGCTCTTTCCCAATCATCTCTTGCTACAGAGTTTAAACATTTGGCTCCTGCATCAAATCCATACAATGGCGCAATGCCTAGGAGTCGATACTTTAATTCCCCTTGACGTTTGTCAAAATACCACATTCCTTTAATCATAAATTGTGTGATCTCCTTAGCTTCAATCGTTTGAATCTCTTTGTTTGTACAAACTTTTCTCATTGTAATCTCCAAATCAGCAACTGGCTTCTCCTCTTGAAAATAAGCATCTGTATAAATGTCTACCTTTTGAGAATTTACTGCTGCCTGTAATGTGTTAAAAAGAGAAAGTCTATCTGTACCAACACTATTTACTTCTGTTGGGTAATAATAAGGGTGATTTATTTTTTGATTTAAATCAATTATTTCCCAAACGACTTTCGACCAAAGCACGTCATCATTACTCGTATAACCATATGGAAGTGGTGTGTCTAAGCGGTCAATTTTAATTTGATTGGCTGTTTTCTTTCCTATATTTTCAACTTTCTCAGTGTTCAATATATTCGTTTGAGCATGAATAGTATTGGTTGAAAAAATCAATACGAAACAACAGCAAATCAAGAATTTTATTAACTTCATAATTAATTTTTTTGTTTAGCGAATTTGAATAGAGGAAGCAAAAATCTTTTTTAATTCGTACGATGATCCTTTCACATTTGCTTTAATCTCACCAATTCGAATTATGGTTCCACTCTTTGCACTATTGATGGCTTTAATAGCTCTTGCGTTCAATTTTGTTCCATTAACTTCATAACTTCTTCCTTCAATAATCACTAAGAATTGTTTGGTGTTTATTTTTAAGTCAAAGTCAAAATCAACCATTCCAACGGTAAAAGAGCTCCTACTCAAAGCACCTTTTGACATTGATCTTGGTGCCTCATTTCCATTTACCAACATGACTGCTGGTGGAATGTCTTTGGTTCGAATCGTTTGCTTATCTCTTAGCGTTGTGCCATCGCTTAATGTCGCTGAGATATTTAAAACTACTTCCTTGCCTTTTGGACTTGGAATCAGATTGTATTTTCCTGTTGAATTTCTATTTTTAGTGAAACTCTCATGTCCACTGGCTGTGATTCTAATATCTTTATCAGGCACCCCTGGTAAAGCTACCGAAATAGGGTTTGCAATTCCTTTGTAAACCACTTTCATTTTATCTGCAGATACAATGGCTGCATTGGGTTTGTTAACAACTGAATAGGAAGATTTAAAGGTAATTGGTTTCTCTACTCCGTCCTGAATAAAATAAATAGTTCCTTCAATATTTTTCTCACCAGTCGTTCTGTCTGCTCGTAAGTCAACATTCACAGCACCTTCTGAGTAGTTATCGTATGCTTTCCCGTTTAAATCTACTCTGGTAGGTTTTAAAGTAGGATCTTCTTTTCCAAGAACAATGGTTCCTGTAACTTTTTCTCCAGGGAAAAAGACATATTTATCTAATTTTACAATACCATTAAAGTTGCTGAAGTTGTTTCCTTCTGAAGCGGCACCCCCTAACAAATGATCAAGATAGGTAGCTTCTGTAGTCCTAATATCTGTTTGTATTTGAGTGAAATTGGTTAATGAAGAAACCATTGGCATTCCTTCGTACCTTGCGTTTAACCAATTTTGAGGGGCTTTGCCTTTTCTTTCAACATCATTCGTCTCAAATTTTTGTTCAACGGTTGTTTTAAATTTATCCGTGGTCCATGCATCGGCACTATCAGCAGTAATTTTTATTAAATTATCTCGATAATTGGTAAGCATCGATAAAAATGCATTTCCTTCATCAGAAATTTTTCCATTTTTAAAGAATTTTTGATTTAGCCATTCCGGAGAATCCATATACTCGTATTTCTTCTCTGAATTTAGGTTTTCGGTTGAAATAGAGCCCAACATAGAATCTTTTAATGCTGCTACGTATGCATACAAAGAATCTGAAGATTGTCGCACTAATTCTGCTTTGTCATATAGCGGTCTGTATTTGTCAACTTCTGAACCCGAAATTGCTTTTGTTTTTAAACTACTATATAGATTGTTTAAATTTTTAGAAGTAAAACTGTTATTCGCTTCTAGCTTTTCATTTGTATATCCAAAAGCACTCAAAACTTCTTTACTCATATTTAATGCTAACATCGCAATAAACACCAAGTACATCAGGTTTATCATTTTTTGCCTTGCATTCATTTTTCCTCCTGCCATTCTAATTAGTTTTTTAAGTTAGTGTTCTTTCTTTAATAGAACTAATTATTATTTGTTTGTCATTGCAGAAAGCATTCCACCATATACTCCGTTTAAAGAAGATAAATTTTTAGCTAGAGAATCCATTTGTTCTTTTAATTTCTCTGTATTTTCAACAACAGCTTCGTTTAAAGCTGTTTGTTTTCCGGCACTTTCCATTTGTACTTTGTACAATCCGTTTAAAGATTCCATTTGAATGGCAGCCATTGACATTTGCTCGTTGTATTTGTTCGTTGCAGAAATAGATTCTGAGGCAGCAGACAAACCTTCTGCAGCGCCTTGAAAATTTTTCATGCTCGTTCCTAAACTTTCCATTAACTTAGAATCTATGTTTGCTTCTGCCAATAATGTATCTAGTTTTTGAGAGAGTAAACCATCCGCTCCTTGCTGTTCTGAGGTACTCTCTTCTCCTGCTAATTCAGGGTATACTTTGGACCAGTCTAAATCCTCTTCAGGGGTGTCAAAAGCTGAAATCGCAAAAACAATCGCTTCTACGACCAAACCAATTGTTAACATGACGCCTCCGGTTAAAATACCATATTCTAAATGCTGTATTTTAAATAAGGCTCCAATAATAACGATTGCTGCTCCCATTCCGTATACGAAATTCATTCCTTTTTTGTAAGCTTTTGACTGTGCCATAATTTTTTTTTATTAGGGGTTTGGTTTATTTATTAATTAATATCTCCAATATAATCTTGAACGGTTCTAAAACCGATAAAACTTCTTGCAGTATCTGCGTATTCGAAATCTCTTGTTCCAACTTCCAAGAAGTAGGCAACGTCTTTCCAAGACCCTCCACGCACTATTTTTCTTTTATTTTTTCGATCTTCTACATTTGGGTTCATAGTAGAACTTAAATAATAGGAAGCACCATTGTATGCAGTACTTGTCCACTCTGAAACATTACCAGCCATATTATACAAACCATAATCGTTTGCATTGTAGGATTTTGCTTCTACTGTATACAAAGCACCATCTACGGCATAATCACCTCTCACGGGCTTAAAGTTTGCTAAAAAACAACCTCGATCACTTGTCGTGCCTCCAGTTCCCCAAGGATAGGTTGCAAACTGAAGTCCACCACGAGCGGCATACTCCCATTCTGCTTCTGTAGGCAATCTAAAGACCGGTACAGATGCAGCTTTCTTACCGCGTAAATAATCGTTTTTCTTTTTTGTTCTCCAATGACAAAAAGCTTTTGCTTGATCCCATTTAACCCCTACCACTGGGTAATCTCCATAGGCTTGGTGGCGAAAATAATCTTGGTGCATTGGATCGTTGTAGGAATAATTAAAATCTTTGATCCATACAGTGGTGTCTGGATAGATTTCTAAAACAGTATCATATCTGTAATTTCTTCCCGCTTCTTTTTTACGAGACTTCGCAGCTTTTTCAAGATCAAATTCTGAATAATAATATTTGATGTATTCTGTTTTAAAAGTTCGAATCCCGGCTACTGCATCTTCTTGTTCAATATATAATGAATCGATGGCTTCAACATAATACTCATCTGGAGATTCTTTCAATGCAAATAAGTCAACGTCCCAGTTTAAAGGTCTTAAATTTTCTCTTGTTAATTTACTTTCTTGAAATTTCTGATAAGCAGTTCTTGCAGTATCAGAATCTGCATATGCAAAGGCTTCTATTCCTGTTGAAGTTGCGGGTGCTCCAGTTGCAGCTTGACCAATCAGACTTTGATCTTCTGCAGCTTTTGCCAAGGCAGTTCTAGTAATTGAATCTCGAACCCAAAAAACAAATTCTTTGTATTCATTGTTTGTGATTTCGGTTTCATCCATGTAATAAGGTCTCACTGTCACCGTTTTGGTCGGTGTGTTGAGGGTTCCTATAATATCTTCATCTTGTTTTCCCATGGTAAAAGACCCCCCCGGAATTAAGGCCATCCCGTAGGGTTTCTCTGAAAACCATTTCTTTTTGGCTTTTACCCCTACCAATTCGCCTCTATCATTAGAGCCACAACTGTACAAAACCGTTATTAAGAGTGCAAATATTGCTGCTTTCTTCATATTGTTTGATATCTTATCTAAAAAGTTCGTAAACTTATTATTTTTTTTATTAATAACCAATTCTAACAGTACCTTTTAATGGAATCATTTTTTCGCCATTAACTAGACCAATTTTTGCATTGCTTTGAACCACTTTTCTGGAATAACTTCCTTCGTTGCGGCAATGTAATCTTGATATGTACATGGTATTAACGCATGTCTTTTGTATTTATTATTGGATAAAATATTAATTTCAATCCACCATCTTCCCGTTTTATGACTTTTATAGAAGGTTAAAGGATCATCATCCGCTAATAAAACCGTAAATTTTTGATAATTTTCTTTCCTTGTAAATGGATAATCTTTCACCCTAGCGTTGACTCCTTCTATAAAGTACCAGATCATTTGTGCTATTAAATGTGCTGTTTGGTGTTGGTTGTCATATTTCGAATTGTATTCGTAAATTCCAAAGGAAGATACCTTATCACTGATTCCTGCATACCTTGAAATGGCACAGATCTCATCTCCATAAAAACCATTTGGAGAAACATTGTTGTTGGCAGGTGCCTCACTTTGTCGCACTGCACCTATATCAATAGAAACAATATCTGCATTGCGAAATGCAGGTTCAATATTCTCTAAATTCTTTGCTTCACCCAATCGATAAGCATCAAAAAACAAGGCATCTAATAATTTTATCTCTTCTTGGGCATTAAAAAATGTTTGATAGCCCACATTACAGAAGTTAAATAAATTATTGGGCTGTTGCATAATAATTTTACTGAGATAGGACTGTGAAGTTAATTCGGCTTCCAAATCACCCAAATCAAACCTACTATCAACGGCCGTAATATTTACTGTTTGTTCCAAAGCGTCATAGGCTCTGTAATTGACATAGGTAATGTCTTGACCTCCACCAATGATTACCGGAATAATATGCTGCTTTAACAAGGAGGTAATAATTTCAGAAACCGCAAAATAAGTGTCTGAAACCGCATTCCCTTTGCATATATTTCCCAAATCGACAATGTTGGTCTGCCAATCTCCAGGGAATAACTCGTATAATTTTTTTCGAATAAAATCTAGATTTTCACCACACCCAAAATTATCTTGTGAGTTTCGATCTTCTTGCACGCCAAAAATCGCTATTTGAACATTTTCTAGATCAGGAAAACCTTCTTTTTCAGAATGGATTGTAATTTTTTTCCCCAAACACAAAACGGGCTGCAACATAAGATGTGCTACAACCGATTCTTTTACAGGGGTTAAAAAGTCTAGGTTCATTAATTTTTTTAAGTAGATGTATGCAAGATACTAACTAATTATTTCTTTTTAACTGTTTTCTTCGCAACGGTTTTCTTTGTCGTAGCTTTCTTTTTGACAACTTTCTTTTTTACCGCTTTCTTTTTTGGCGTTTTTGCAGCGATCATTTTAACAGCTTCCTCTTTGGTCAACTTTTCAATATCGGTCGATTTTGGGAGTTCGATTTTAATTTTTCCTTTTAAAACATGAAACCTTCCCCATCTTGCTTTTTCTACTCGAATCGCAACATCTTCCCAATTATGAATTACTTTGTCGATTTCTTTTTGCTTTTTCACTTCAATAAGCTCGACAATTTCATCATATGTGAGCGTGTCAAAATCATATTTCTTACTCACATTGATAAAAATTGAATTCCATTTGATGAAAGGTCCAAAACGGCCAACGCCTTTTTGAACGGGTAATTCCTCATAAAAAGCTACAGGTGCATCTGCTTTTTGTTTGGCAACAATTAACGTTTCCGCCCTTGACAAATCAACTTCCATTGGATTTTCTCCCTTGTCTAAAGAAACAAATAAGCTTCCAAAACGAATGTAAGGTCCAAAACGACCATTGGAAACAATAACCTCTTCTCCTTGGAAAACTCCCAATGTTTTTGGTAATAAAAACAGCTCCAAAGCCTCGTCTAAAGTAATTGTTCCTAAGTTTTGTGTTGGATTTAAACTTGCAAACAATTTCTCTTCATCCTCTGGCGCACCAATCTGAGCAATGGGTCCAAATTTCCCCAAACGAACTAAAACCGTTTTTCCAGAAACTGGATGTTTTCCTAAAATACGTTCTCCACTTTCTCTTTCTGCATTTTCTTTTACATCTTCTACGGTTTCGTGAAAGGCACCATAGAAACCTTTTATCATTTCGGTCCAATTGGCATCCCCTTCAGAAATATCATCAAAAGCAGACTCTACTTTGGCCGTAAAACCAAAGTCTAAAATATTAGAGAAATTAGCCACTAAGAAATCATTGACAATATTTCCAATATCTGTTGGAATTAATTTGTTCTTATCGGATCCCGTTTTTTCTGTTAATATTCGATTTTTAACAGCGCCATCAGCTAAAACCAACTGCTCGTAACTTCGTTCCAAACCTTCGTTTTGCCCCTTTTCTATATAGCCCCTTCTTTGGACTGTAGAAATCGTTGGCGCATACGTAGATGGACGGCCAATCCCCAATTCTTCCAGTTGTTTTACCAAAGAAGCTTCTGTAAATCGATAGGGAGGACTCGTAAAACGCTGAGTTGCATTGATGAAATTGTAGGTTAAAGTTTCCTTCTCTTTTAAGTTGGGCAACATGCCTGCTTGCTCTTCCTCTTCGTTATCGTTTCCTTCTAAGTATACTTTTAAAAATCCTTCAAACTTGATCATCTCTCCATTTGCAGTGAAAATCTTTTCGTTTTCTGAATTTTCAATTTTTACATTGGTTCGCTCCAATTGCGCATCACTCATTTGAGATGCCAATGTTCGTTTCCATATTAGATCATACAATCTGGTTTGATCGTATTCAGTAGCGATGGTATGCATTTTCATATTTGTAGGACGAATGGCTTCATGGGCTTCTTGCGCGCCTTTCGCTTTCGACTTAAAAATACGTTGTTTGCTGTATTCTTTCCCGTAATAATTGGTAATTTCTTCTTCAGCAGCATCCCTTGCATCCAAAGACAAGTTCACACTGTCTGTTCTCATGTAGGTAATGAGACCCGCTTCATACAAACGCTGTGCAACCTGCATTGTTTTGGCCACTGGATATCCTAATTTTCGGGAAGCTTCTTGCTGTAATGTTGAGGTTGTAAAGGGCGCTGCTGGTGATTTCTTTGCAGGTTTTTTGGTCAACTCAGCAATCGAAAAATCAGCCTTTGAACAAGACTCTAAAAATTCTGCTGCTGCTGTTTTAGAATCAAAATTCTTTGGAATGGTTGCTTTAAATTTCTTTCCCTCCAAATTCGAGAATTCTGCGACAGCCTTATAATGTGTTTGTGCAGTAAACTCTTGAATATTTCTTTCCCTTTCAACAATTAAACGAACCGCAACGGACTGCACTCTTCCTGCAGACAAGCCTCCTTTTACTTTACGCCACAATACAGGTGATAATTCATACCCAACCAACCGATCTAAAACACGACGGGCTTGTTGTGCATTTACCATATTATAGTCAATATCTCTGGGAGTTTCTACTGCTTTTAAGATGGCTTTTTTTGTAATCTCGTGAAATACAATACGCTTTGTGCGTTCTTCTTTCAATTCTAATTGTTCTTTTAAGTGCCATGCAATTGCCTCTCCCTCTCGATCCTCATCACTTGCCAACCAAACCATATCTGCCTTCTTCGCCAAAGATTTTAGTTTTTTAACAACTGCTTTTTTATCGTCAGATACAATGTACTTTGGACTAAAATCTCCGTCAACATTAATCCCCAATTCTTTTGAAGGTAAATCTGCAATATGACCATAACTAGACTCAACTTGAAAATCTTTTCCAAGAAACTTCTCGATCGTTTTTGCCTTCGCTGGTGACTCTACAATTACTAAATTCTTTGCCATGTATCTTTCTTTTTGTCGGAATTATCGCAATCGGAATTGCGAGATTTGAGACTGCAAAAGTATGTAGTTTTTTTTTATAAATTATTTTAAGGCCTCTTTTTACTTCATTTTTAATCCAAAATCCATGGTATTTTTCTGCCAATTTGTCATAAATTTTAGTTTTTGGTTGTATCTTTGCTCACCATTCAAATGAAAATTGACACATGGAACAAGTAGAAAAAACCATTGATGAAAGAATACAGGGGAAAGCCCTTGTTACCGAAAATAAAGAAGGAAACACTAAAAAACTATTCATAGAAAGTTACGGCTGTCAAATGAATATGAATGATAGTGAAATTGTCGCAGCAATCTTAGACAAAGAGGGTTACAACACTACACAAATTTTAGAAGAGGCAGATTTAGTCCTTGTAAACACCTGTTCTATTAGAGAAAAAGCAGAAACTACGGTTCGCAAAAGATTACAGAAATACAATGCTGTAAAGCAAGTCAACAAAAAAATGAAAGTAGGCGTTTTAGGCTGTATGGCAGAACGACTTAAAGAAAAATTTTTAGAGGAAGAAAAAATTGTGGATTTGGTCGTGGGCCCAGATGCTTATAGAGATATTCCAAATTTACTACAAGAAGTTGATTCTGGCAGAGATGCCGTAAATGTAATTCTCTCTAAAGATGAAACTTACGGAGATGTTTCTCCGGTTCGCTTAAATTCAAACGGAGTTACCGCCTTTGTATCCATCACAAGAGGCTGTGACAATATGTGTACATTTTGTGTGGTTCCTTTTACAAGAGGAAGAGAAAGAAGTAGAGATCCAAAAAGTATTTTAGAAGAAATACAATCAATGGTCGACAAAAACTACAAAGAGATCACCCTTTTAGGTCAAAATGTCGATAGTTTTTTATGGTTTGGTGGCGGGTTAAAAAAAGACTTTAAAAAAGCGTCAGAAATGGCACAAGCAACTGCGGTTGGATTTGCAGCGTTGCTGGATATGTGTGCTACAAAGTTTCCAAAAACACGTTTTCGATTTTCTACCTCAAACCCTCAAGACATGAGTTTGGATGTAATTCATGTCATGGCAAAACACAAAAACATTTGCAAATACCTTCACTTGCCGGTACAAAGTGGAAGCAATGCCATGTTAAAAGCAATGAACAGACAACATACTCGTGAAGAATATATGGAATTGGTGGACAATATTTTTAAAATTGTTCCAGAAATGTCATTGTCACAAGACATGATTGTTGGATTTTGTGGAGAAACTGAAGCAGATCACAGAGACACCTTAGCATTAATGGAATATGTAAAATATGATTTTGGTTTTATGTTTTCGTACTCCGAAAGACCCGGAACACTTGCGGGAAATAAAATGAAAGATGACGTACCCTTTGCTGTTAAAAAAAGAAGATTACAAGAAATTATAGATTTACAACAAGAACATTCACTCTACAGAACAAAACAACATTTAGGAAAAATAGAAGAATTTTTAATTGAAGGTACTTCTAAGAAAAATCCGAATGAGTGGAAAGGACGAAATACACAAAATACTGTTGCCGTTTTTGACAAAGACAACTATAAATTGGGAGATTTTGTGATGGTAAAAATAGAAGACTGCACCTCAGCAACCTTAAAAGGAACTGTGCTTGGATATTCTGATAATAACTAAAAGGGGTTTCAAACTAAAAGTTGAAAGTATCACTTTTCAACCCCAAACATTTAAACGATTACAATGGAAAGCTTACAAACAACAAAACAGCGTTTTGGCATTATTGGTAACGATGTGCATTTGAACCGTGCATTGGAAAAAGCAGTGCGAGTGGCGCCCACAGATATTTCTGTTTTGGTAACCGGTGAAAGTGGTGTTGGTAAAGAGAGTGTTCCAAAAATTATACACTCTTTATCGCACAGAAAACATGCAAAATATATTGCAGTAAACTGCGGAGCCATCCCAGAAGGAACCATAGACAGTGAACTCTTTGGTCACGAAAAAGGTGCTTTTACCGGAGCAACTACAGCAAGAAAAGGATACTTTGAAGTAACAGACGGTGGAACTATTTTCTTAGATGAAGTTGGCGAATTACCACTAACAACCCAAGTACGTTTATTACGCGTTTTAGAAAATGGTGAGTTCCTAAAAGTAGGATCCTCAGAAGTGCAAAAAACAAATGTTCGAATTATTGCTGCCACAAATCTGAATATGCAAGAAGCCATTGCTAAAGAAAAATTTAGAGAAGACTTGTATTATCGATTGAGCACCATCGAAATTCCTTTACCCCCTCTTCGCGATCGAAATGAAGACATCCATTTATTGTTTCGAAAGTTTGCGTCAGAATTTGCGCAGAAATACCGAATGCCTACAGTTCGATTGGATGAAAATGCCATTAAATTATTAATGAATTACCGTTTCCCTGGAAACATCCGTCAGTTAAGAAACATTGCAGAACAAATTTCTGTCGTGGAGGAAGACCGATTGATTACAGCACAAAATATTATACAATATCTTCCAAACTACAACAATAATTTACCTGCCGTGATTGGTGGAAGCGCTAAAAACGATTTTTCTACAGAAAGAGACATTATGTATAAGATTTTGTTTGATATGCGAAGTGATATCAACGATTTAAAGAAGTTGACTTTAGACCTAATGAAAACAGGAGATATTGAAAAAGTGGAAGAAAAAAATCATCAGCTAATTGAAAAAATATATGCCAATCAAGAGGAAAAAAATCATGCCATTGAAGTGCTAAAGATTCCCCAAAATACAACTGTTGAAAAAAATTATGACTTTATTGAGACTATTGAAGAAGACGAATCTTTATCTTTACAAGACAAAGAAGTAGAAATGATTAAAAAGTCATTAGAAAAAAACAACAATAAGCGTAAATTAGCCGCCAAAGAACTCGGTATTTCTGAACGAACTTTGTATCGAAAAATTAAACAATACGATTTGTAAATAATGAAAAAACGCCTCCACATCTTTTTTTTTACAATCAGTACATTATTGATAACTGCTTGTGGCGCCTATTCTTTTACCGGAGCAACCACCAATGCAGATACCCTACAGGTTGCATTTTTTAGAAATGAAGCAACTTTAGTTGAGCCTACTTTAAGTCAGCGATTTACCCCTGAATTACAAGAGTTGTTTTTACGACAAACCAATTTAACATTGGTAAACAACCCCAATGCAGATCTGCGTTTGGAAGGAGAGATTACCGGCTATAGAATAAATCCGATGAGTGCAACAGCACAACAAACGGCAGCCCAAAACAGGCTAACAGTAACTGTAAATGTCCGTTTCTACAATGCATTGAATGAAGAAAAAGACTTTGAAAAAAGTTTCTCATTTTACTCAGATTTCGATTCTAGTCAACAATTAATTGGCGGCGTATTAGAAGGTGCATTGGATGAAATTTTAGAACGCATCCACCAAGATATTTTTAACGCAGCACTAGGAGATTGGTAACAGAAAAACTCATATCGATATTAAAAAACCCTGCACTTTTACAGCAAGAAGAAACACAAGCGTTGAAAAAACTCATTGAGAAATATCCCTATTTCCAATCAGCAAGGAGCCTTTATTTAAAAGGACTCAGGATGCAAAACAGCTTTAAATATAATAACGAGCTTAAAGTAACAGCTGCCCATACCACAGATAGAGCCATCTTGTTCGATTTTATAACAGCACCTCGTTTTGATAGCCTTCCAAAACCCACTGTTCAAGATAAAACGGGCACTGTTGGATTGATTGAAAAACCCCTGCCTAAAACTGCTTCAAGTAAACTCGAGGCACATGCGCCACTTTCTTTTTCAGCATCAGAAAAACACTCATTTAGTGAGTGGCTACAATTATCAAAGGCAACACCGATTGTTAGAACCTCTCCGAAAAAAGACAAAACCATCTCCAAAACTTCTATTGTTGATCGCTTTATTGAAAAAAACCCAAAAATAAAACCGATTGATAAAGAGAAAAGTTTCAATGTGTTGGTTTCCAAAAACGAAACGTCAAATTCATTAATGACCGAAACGTTGGCCAAAGTGTATTTAGCACAAAAAAAGTATGAAAATGCAATTCAAGCTTATCGAATTTTAAGTTTGAAATATCCAGAAAAAAGTGGTTTCTTTGCAGACCAAATTAAAAGAATTCAAATTTTACAAAAAAATATATCATGAGTTATAACTTGTTTTTAGGGATTATATTATTGGTCGCAGTGATCTTAATCTTAATCGTTATGGTACAGAACCCTAAAGGAGGAGGATTGTCTTCTTCATTTGGAGGTGGAGGTGCACAATCTTTAGGAGGTGTGCAAAACACAAACAATTTCTTAGATAAAACAACGTGGACGCTAGCTATTTCATTGTTTGCATTAATTTTATTATCAAACTTTTCTATTGACAGAGGCGAAAACAAAGGTCCGATCTTAAAAGAAACGTTAAACGGAATTGAAGCTACAACGCCAGCACCTGTTACTCCTGATACAACAAAAGAAACCGAACAATAATTTTACATTATTGAGAATTCATAGAAATGCCAACGTAAATGACACGTTGGCATTTTTTTTAGCGTATATTTAAAAATAGCGAAAGTGAAATTAGTAATATTGTCAGTTTTTATGAAATGGCATTATTTCTGATTACTCTAGTAACGAGTTAATAAAAAACCAATTTAAAAAAACATACACATGGGATTAAACATTAAACCTTTAGCAGACAGAGTTCTTGTAGAACCTGCACCTGCAGAAACAAAAACAGCTTCTGGATTAATCATTCCAGACAATGCAAAAGAAAAACCACAAAAAGGAACTGTTGTTGCCATTGGTAATGGTAAAGTTGACGAACCGTTGACTGTAAAAGTAGGCGACACAGTACTCTATGGTAAATATGGCGGAACAGATCTAAAATTAGAAGGTAAAGATTACCTAATGATGCGTGAAGCAGATATTTTAGCAATTATATAAATAGCTTTAGGCTCCTCCACATCTGAATACTTATGTATTCTTTCAAAAGATGTATATGATATTGATAAAAATTCATTCACTAAAAAAAAATTAAAATAATCGTCAAAGTTTAAAGCATAACGCTGAAAGCTTTTGGCATAAAGCATAAATTAAAATGGCAAAAGACATACAATTTGATATTGAAGCTCGCGACGGACTAAAACGCGGAGTAGATGCATTGGCAAATGCTGTAAAAGTAACCTTAGGCCCCAAAGGAAGAAACGTAATTATTTCAAAATCGTTTGGAGCGCCCACCGTAACCAAAGATGGGGTCTCTGTTGCAAAAGAGATTGAACTTGAAAACGCACTTGAAAATATGGGGGCTCAAATGGTAAAAGAAGTTGCTTCTAAAACCAATGATTTGGCAGGAGACGGAACCACAACCGCTACTGTTCTTGCACAAGCAATTGTAAAAGAAGGGCTGAAAAATGTTGCGGCTGGAGCAAATCCAATGGATTTAAAACGTGGTATTGACAAAGCAGTTGCTGCCATCGTAACAGACCTAGAAAAGCAAGCACAGAAAGTTGGAAATTCCTCAGAAAAAATAAAACAAGTTGCTGCAATTTCTGCAAATAACGACAATACAATAGGCGATTTAATTGCAACCGCATTCAGCAAAGTTGGGAAAGAAGGGGTCATTACTGTTGAAGAAGCAAAAGGAATGGAAACCTATGTAGATGTTGTAGAAGGCATGCAGTTTGATAGAGGATATTTATCACCATACTTCGTAACAGATGCAGACAAAATGATTGCAGATCTAGAAAACCCATACATCTTATTATTTGATAAGAAAATTTCGAATTTGAATGAAATTCTTCCAATTTTAGAACCCGTTGCACAATCTGGCAGACCTTTATTAATTATTGCAGAAGATGTAGACGGTCAAGCATTGGCTACTTTAGTAGTCAATAAATTACGGGGTGGATTAAAAATTGCTGCGGTAAAAGCCCCAGGATTTGGTGACCGAAGAAAGGCAATGTTAGAAGACATCGCAATTTTAACTGGCGGAACGGTAATTTCTGAAGAACGAGGTTTCTCACTTGAAAATGCGACCCTAGATTTATTAGGGACTGCAGAAACAGTAACGGTAGACAAAGACAATACAACCATTGTCAATGGTGCTGGAAATGCAGAGGCAATTAAGGCTAGAGTCAACCAAATTAAAGCTCAAATAGCAACAACAACTTCAGATTACGACAAAGAAAAACTACAAGAACGTTTGGCAAAATTAGCTGGAGGCGTTGCTGTATTATACGTAGGTGCCGCATCTGAAGTTGAGATGAAAGAAAAGAAAGATCGTGTAGACGATGCATTGCACGCAACACGTGCTGCTGTAGAAGAAGGAATTGTTGCCGGTGGTGGAGTTGCTTTGGTACGTGCTAAGAAAGTATTGACCAAAATTACAACCGAAAACATCGATGAAACTACAGGAATTCAAATTATTAACAAAGCCGTAGAAGCGCCTTTAAGAACCATTGTTTCGAATGCTGGTGGCGAGGGCTCTGTAGTATTAAACAAAATATTGGAAGGAAAAAAAGATTTTGGTTATGATGCAAAATCAGACGATTATGTTGACATGCTCAAAGCTGGAATTATTGATCCAAAGAAAGTAACTCGTGTTGCTTTAGAAAACGCAGCTTCTGTTTCAGGAATGATTTTAACAACAGAATGTGCTTTGATCGATATTAAAGAAGATGCACCAGCTGGAGGTGGAATGCCTCCAATGGGAGGTGGAATGCCAGGAATGATGTAGCCAATAAAACTGTCATGTCAGTATTTTAGGCTTAACAGTGTGATGGCGTTCACAAAAAAAATCCGTTGGAAATTTTCCAACGGATTTTTTTGTAGACGTTTATTTCATTTCTATATGTTTTCCAACTTCAAAACCGTGTTTTCCTAAATATTGATTACCGCTTTCAATTGCATCCTCTTCTAGAATTGTTCCCATAGAGTCGTTCCAGCGATTTAAATATCCAAACAAAGAGATCACACCCAACATTTCTACAATTTCTCCCTCATTCCAATGCGCATACAAAGCTTTTTTAATGTGAGCATCCACTGCATTCGGCACCATAGATGCCGCCAATGAAAAATCCAACGCGGCTCTCTCCGCAGCTGAAAATGCAGGATGCGTTTTATACTCCCAAACATTGTCTAACTGTGCTTGTTCGGCTCCGTAGCGCTCTGCTGCTCGAATAGCATGTGCTTGGCAATAGCGACAACCAGTAGCGTTACTAGAAACCCAAGCAATAAGCCTTTTCAAAGCTGAGGTAACGCGACCTTCATTCGCCATTACGGCCTTGTTTAAATTAATAAAAGCTTTGGAAATCGCCGGTCTGCGTTGCATGGTTAACACAGAATTTGGACAAAACCCAAGCGTTTCATTAAAAAATTCAGCTAATTCTTTGGTTTCTAAATCGTGTTCTGCAGATAGAGGGCTAACTAATGGCATCGGTTTCTAGTGTTTGTGTTTGAGTAGCTAAAGATAGTTTTTTATTCAGAAAAATAGTGCTGTAACTAAAGTAGTTAAAAAAAGGTTTTATTTTTTACCTTTAACAATTATTACGAATTAAAAATAATTTGCAAAAAAATCGAATGAATACAAACATTGTTACCACTACCTGGAGAGAAAATAAGCTTTTTGAATCTGACAATCCTGGGGGACACACCCTTTTAATTGACACTTCAGAAGCACATGGCGGAAATGACGCTGGATATAGACCAAAGGCGCTAATGCTTTCTTCTTTAGCAGGCTGCTCTGGACTGGACGTAGTAACTCTTTTAGAGAAAATGAGAGTCACACTTACTGATTTTAAAATTGTGGTTACCGGAGAATTAACAGCGGAACATCCAAAGTTTTATAACAAAGTATTGGTAGATTATCACTTTTATGGAAGCGAATTGCCTGAAGATAAAATCAACAAGGCCGTCGATTTATCGGTTGAAAAATATTGTGGCGTTATGGAAATGTTTCGACAATTTGCTACGATAACAATCGGAATTCACTTGCACCAATAAAGTGCTCAAAAGATGTAAAAAGAATTGCAATGCGCTGGAATTCAAAACCAAAAATTGAAAAAGACAAAATAGCAAAACTTGCAAAAGATTTGTCTGTGGATACAACCATTGCTGAAATTTTGTTGCAGCGAAACATCGCCACTTTTGAAGCGGCTAAGAAATTCTTTAGACCCAGCTTAGATGATCTCCATGATCCTTTTTTAATGAAAGACATGGACAAAGCGGTAGAGCGTATTGAAACTGCAATTTCCAATCATGAAAACATCTTAGTCTTTGGCGATTATGATGTGGATGGAACCTCAGCAGTTTCGTTGGTTGCCTCCTATTTAAAAACAATTTATCCCAATATTTCTACTTATATCCCAGACCGATATGAAGAAGGTTATGGAGTTTCTTTTAAAGGAATTGACTTTGCGGAAGACAATAACTTCTCGCTAATTATTGCTTTAGACTGTGGTACAAAAGCCCTTGAAAAAGTGACTTATGCTTCTGAAAAAAAGATTGACTTTATTATTTGTGATCATCACAAACCAGGCCTCGAATTGCCAAAAGCAGTGGCTATTTTAAATCCAAAAAGAGCCGATTGTCATTATCCGTTTGATGAATTATGCGGTTGCGGAGTGGGTTTTAAATTGATTCAAGCACTTGGAAAGAATAGGCAACAAAGCATTGAAGATTTGGTGCCTTATTTGGATTTGGTGGCGACGGCAATTGCAGCAGACATCGTCCCAATGAATGGAGAAAACAGAACCCTTGCTTATTTTGGACTTCAAGTAATTAATACCAATCCAAGAAACGGTATTAAAGCCATCATTCATCAAACCAAAAAAGAGGTATTGACCATTACCGATGTAGTGTTTATTGTAGCGCCCAGAATTAATGCTGCAGGAAGAATGAAACACGGAAATTATGCGGTGGAATTACTAACCGAAATGGATTTTGATTCGGCGGTGGAATTTGCAGCTGCTATTGAAATTTTTAATGCGGATCGGAAAGACTTGGACAAAAAAATAACCAACGAAGCCCTGATGCAAATTACCGATAATGCCGAAGAAAATCGCTTTACCTCGGTAGTTTTCAAAGAAGATTGGCACAAAGGGGTTATTGGAATTGTTGCTTCTCGATTGATTGAAAAGTACTACCGTCCAACCCTTGTTTTTACTAAAAGTGGCAACAAACTTGCCGCTTCTGCTCGCTCTGTCAAAGGTTTTGACATATACAATGCTTTGGAGGCCTGTGAAGAATTCATTGAACAATTTGGGGGCCATAAGTATGCGGCGGGCTTAACGTTGTTACCAGAGAACTACGAAAAATTTAAAGCCAAATTTGAGGAGGTGGTCCGCTCAACCATTCCGAAAGAATTGTTAACGCCTGAAATTGTCTTTGATGCGGAAATTGAACTGTCTGAAATTACACCCAAGTTTTTTCGAATTATCCAACAAATGGCCCCTTTTGGACCGCAAAACATGAAGCCTACGTTTAAAACTTCTGCAGTAAGAGACAATGGCTATGGCAAGCAAGTAGGTTCAGACAAAACCCATTTAAAATTGAACATTATTGCCGGGGCCGACTCTAAAACCTACAATGCCATTGGCTTTAATTTGGGCGCTAAAATAACAGAAATTCAAAATGCATTTGATATTGTTTATGCCCTGGATGAAAATGAATGGAATGGAATTAAATCCATTCAATTATTGCTGAAAGATTTGCAGTAAAAGAGATGCCTGTTTCAGCGGTGTGAACCTGCAGCCTTCTATCTTCTCTCATTTATTCATTTTTCCGTATTCTTAGTGTCACGAGGAAGACGCTCGCGCTAGCGGGGGAGATTCTCCGCAAAAAAAATCAGCAGTAATAAACATGCAACTAGATTTGTTTTACACTCAACCACAATTATTTTTATCGGTGTTGGTCGCGGTTTTTTTCAGGGATTCAAATCTTATAAATTATAACGAATCGAAAACATAAACATTCTCGGTAATAGATAAGTTTTTGTGTCAGAAATCAAATAGTCAGTAAAATTATTGCTTTGTCTAAATTTAGTATTGAATATATTCTGTGTTATAATTTTATAGGACCAAGCACTGTCTTCTTTTTTGTAAGACAATGTTCCGTTCGCAATTTCGTATGTATTTTTTTGTCCTAATGTTTTATTTTGGTAGTTGTTTTGTTGGTAATTAAAGTTAAAAACAAAACCTTTTAAAAAAGCATAATCAATACTTACAAAAGGTTCTAAAGCTATAAATTTAGAATTATTATTACTAGAAATAAATTTACCTATTTCTCTTTTTAAACCTATTTCTAAAGTTGGAAAACTATCAAATAAGGTTTCAAGACCAACTTTATAATTATAGTTATTGTTTTTATTCGTTTGAATACTATTGTTAATTTCTTGTGTGTATTTAGAATTGTTAAACCCAACGCTAAATTTATATTTTAGTTTTTTAATGCGTTATTCTAATCTCATTTTTCGCAATGGTATCTTGTATCGAAGATGGTGCCTTTTCCATACCAGATAGTATCGTTGTAGAACCAAACATTGTTGCAAATTCTAGTATTTCTGCCGTAAAAGCTGCATTGAAGCAAGAATTTATCACAAATAATAATTTAACCTACACCTTTAGAGAAGGAGATGAATTATATCTGGAAGGTTATGTTATTTCTAGCGATGCTGCCGGGAATTTTTACAAAAAATTAGTCCTTCAAGATCTCCCAGAAAATCCAACCGCTGGAATCGAAATTCTCCTAAATAAGACCTCATTGAGCGAAACTTATGACCTAGGAAGAAAAATATATCTCCTACTTGATGGATTGTCGGTTGCTTATGATGATGGTGCATTTGATGCAGATCCAACAAATACAACAGCAGGGAAATATATTTTGGGCAGTTTGGACGGGCAACGGGTGAGTAACATTCCTTCCTCTGCAGTCGAAAAGCACCTTGTACGATCTGGAACGGTAAAAGAAATTGTTCCTCAAATTATTGCATTATCAACAATTACTGAAGCACATATAAGCACACAGATTCAGTTGTCGACTACTCAGTTTATAAAAGCAGATTTGGGAAAAACATTTGCAGGGGAAGCAAACGATCAATTTGATGGTTTTAGAAAACTCATCGAATGTGAATCCGATAAAATTATAAAGTTACAAACGAGTACCTTTGCAAGTTTTAAGTCGAATGTTGTTCCCACAGGGAAAGGAACTGCAACTTTGGTGCTTTCAAAAGATTATACCTCGGCCTTTTTAGTTGGCATTGCAAATACGCCAGCAAATCTTGTTTTTACAAATCCCGAAAGATGCGATCCCATTGTATTGGATTGTGGGTTGGCTGCTTCAGAAGGAACTACAGTGCTTTTTTTTGAAGATTTTGAAAATCAATTAAGTTCCTCTTTTATTAGCGGAAATGGATGGACCCACTTTATAGCAGCAGGATCGGAAGGTTGGGAGGCGTACACAGCAACTGGAAGCAATCCATCCCAAGGAGTTTCTGCACGTGTTGGTGCTTATAACTCGAATGACAATAGCACCGTTTCATGGTTAATCACACCGAAGATCGATTTAAACAATAATACAGGTGTAACACTTCAGTTTCAAACTTCGAACAGTTATGCAGATGATAGTAGTCTTGCGCTTCTTTTTTCCAATGATTGGGATGGAACTACATCTGGAATCGATGCCGCTACTTGGGGAGTTATTCCTGGGGCTTATATCACTCAAAATACAGACGCATTCTCGAATTGGTATGATTCGGGTCTTGTGGATCTTTCTTGTGGAGAAGGCAGTACCTATTTTGCTTTTCGATATACAGGGAGTGGGAATACAAATGAAGATGGTACTTATGAATTGGATAACATCATCATTTCGGCAAATTAGAAAGCTGTAATTTGCGTTGTTGTTGGAACAAAAAAAGCCTCAAAGCAGGATTACTTTGAGGCTTGTATCATATACAATGCGAACTTAATCGGCTAATATAATTGCTTTATTGTCATTAAATTCAAGGGTCCCTGAACTGATTGCTAAGGTAAGTACTTTTTCATCATCTTGATGTACTTGCATCTTTCCTTTTAATTGAGAGTGAACTATTTGCTCTTGCGAATGTACATGCACTTTAACGGTCCCTTCTTTAAGGATGGACACAACAGGAGCATGATTGTTGAGCATTTGAAATTCTCCATGAATCCCAGGAACAAATATAGAATCTACTTCTGATGAAAATAAGATTGCTTCTGGTGTTACAATTTCTAAAAACATATTTTAGTCTTTGGGCTTTAAGCTTTAGGCTTTAGGCAATTATTACGCTTCTGCTAACATTTTCTCTCCTGCGTCTATTGCATCTTGAATAGACCCTCTTAAGTTAAATGCTGCTTCAGGATATTTATCTAATTCACCGTCCATAATCATGTTGAATCCTTTAATAGTATCTTTGATGTCTACTAAAACACCTGGGATCCCTGTAAATTGTTCTGCAACATGGAAAGGTTGAGATAAGAAACGTTGTACACGTCTTGCTCTGTGTACTACTAATTTATCTTCTTCAGATAATTCTTCCATTCCTAAAATGGCAATGATATCTTGTAATTCTTTGTATCGTTGTAATAATTCTTTTACTGCTGTAGCTGTTTTGTAGTGTTCATCACCTAAAACTTCAGCAGATAAAATTCTTGAAGTAGAATCTAATGGATCTACTGCAGGATAAATCCCTAATTCGGCAATTTTACGAGACAATACGGTTGTTGCATCTAAGTGTGCAAAAGTTGTTGCGGGTGCTGGATCTGTTAAATCATCTGCAGGTACATAAACTGCTTGCACAGAAGTAATAGAACCTTTTTTCGTTGAAGTAATACGTTCTTGCATAGCCCCCATCTCTGTTGCTAATGTTGGTTGGTATCCAACAGCCGATGGCATACGTCCTAATAAGGCAGAAACCTCAGAACCTGCTTGTGTAAAACGGAAAATATTATCTACGAAGAAAAGGACATCTTTCCCTTGCGCTTCTCCAGCTCCATCTCTAAAGTATTCTGCGATTGTTAAACCAGACAATGCAACTCGTGCACGTGCTCCAGGAGGTTCGTTCATTTGTCCAAATACGAAAGTTGCTTTAGAGTCTTTCATCCCGGCTTTATCTACTTTCGATAAATCCCATCCTCCTGCTTCCATAGAATACATAAAATCATCACCATATTTGATAATTCCAGATTCTAACATCTCTCTTAGCAAATCATTCCCTTCACGAGTTCTTTCTCCAACTCCTGCAAAAACGGATAAACCACCGTGCCCTTTTGCAATGTTGTTAATTAACTCTTGAATCAATACTGTTTTACCAACTCCTGCTCCACCAAACAATCCAATTTTACCTCCTTTTGCATACGGTTCAATTAAATCAATTACTTTAATTCCTGTAAAAAGAACTTCTGTAGAAACTGATAGGTCTTCAAATTTTGGTGCAGCTCTGTGAATAGACAATCCATCATTTCCTTTTTTAGGTAAATCTCCCAGACCATCAATGGCATTTCCTGTAACGTTAAATAAACGACCGTAAATGTCACCACCTACTGGCATTTGAATTGGGGTTCCAGTTGCCGTCACTTCTTGTCCTCTTTTTAAACCATCGGTAGCGTCCATAGATATTGTACGAACAGTATCTTCTCCTACATGCTGTTGAACTTCTAAAACCAAGATAGATCCATCTGCTTTTTGAATTTCAAGTGAATCATAAATTTTAGGTAAATCAGCATTTTCTGTATTGAACTCAACGTCAATTACTGGACCAATAATTTGAGAAATTTTTCCTATTGTTGTAGACATTATTTTATCTAATTAAATGAATTAAATCTGCAAAGTTAAATAACTTCACTTTCAGGGTGCAAAGGTAATTTATTTCCATGAAATTCAAAAGAATTTTACGCTAATAAATTTCACTTTAGTGCGTAAAAAAACCTCATCAAAAAATTGATGAGGTTTTGAGTTTTAAAGAAAAAGGAAGTTTATTTGTTTGTAGTTTTGATCTCTACTCTTCTGTTCAAACTTCTTCCATCTTTATACATATTGTCTGCGATTGGGCTTGATTCTCCATATCCTTTAGCTTCTATACGCGCTGCATCAATTCCTTTTTCAACAAAATAAGCTTTTACAACTGCTGCTCTTTTATCAGATATTTTTTGGTTTACTTTTACAGTACCAATGCTATCTGTATGTCCAGCAATTAAAAAAGTTGCTTTTGGGTATTTATTCATGATTGCAACAATGGCATCTAATTGATCTGTAACTCCTGATTGAAAAGAAGCATTGTCAAATTCAAATAAGATTGTTTTAGCACTCATATTAATTGCAGCTTCTGCCTCTTCAGTAATAATTGGCAATGGACATCCATTGTTAGAAGCAGGTCCTACTTCGTTATCACAGTTATCATCTTTATCCAAAACACCATCTCCATCTGTATCTGGCCAAGGACATCCTCCGTTGGCAGCAGGTCCAGCTGTTGTAGCACATTTGTCATCTTTATCTAAAACAGAATCTCCGTCAGTATCAGGACATCCGTTGTTCGCTTTTGTTCCTTTAGCATCTACACACATGTCATCTTTGTCAGCAATACCATCACCGTCTGTATCAGGACATCCATTCATTGCTGCAGAACCTGCAACATTTGGACATGCATCATCAGAATCTTTGATTCCATCGTTATCTGCATCTGGACAACCATTAAAAATTGCTAATCCAGCTTCTTCAGGACAAGCGTCTTTTTTATCATAAATTCCGTCACCATCTGTATCCATCCCTCCAAATCTGTATACCAAACCTAAAGAAGGTTGCCAGTGCTCAGCAACCTCATCAGAAAATCCTTTTCTGTAGCTTAACTGTGCATTAAGACCAATATTTTCAGTAAACCATGTATTGAAACCTGCACCTGAATTTAGCATTCCTTCTGAAAGATCTCCAACGTTGACATAACTTCCTCCTAAAAACACATAAGGATCAAACCATTGTGAAGTTTCCCCAAATAAATTGTTTAAGTCATATTTTACGCTTAAATCAGCTGACCAATATAAAGCTTTCTCAATTTCTATAACATTACCGTTAGCATCAAAATCTCCAGATTTAGTTAAAGAATTGACTGTACCTGCAAATTGTAGGGTAAAACCTTTCTCTAAGTATTTCTCAAAAGACACTCTGGATAAAGAGCCTAAAAAGTTAAAATTATCAGTATTTCCAGGTAAATTGGATAAATCTATAACATTAACTCCAAATCCAACTGCATAAGGATTGTTCTCATCTTGCGCACTTGCATTACTTACTATTCCTAATGTAAATAAAGCAATTACAGCTAATTTTAATAATTTCATTATCGAGTTTTTAAATTAAATTACATTTTATAAGCCACAAAAGTAAGTGGATATATCTTATTTACAAAGATAAATCTGATAAAATTTGAGATGAATGCTTAACTATAGTGGTTTTTAGTGAATTTAGACCCTTGATTATTCTCCAAATCTATAGACCAAACCTAAAGAAGGTTGCCAGTGCTCAGCAACTTCATCAGAAAATCCTTTTCTGTAGCTTAACTGTGCATTAAGACCAATATTTTCAGTAAACCATGTATTGAAACCTGCACCTGAATTTAGCATTCCTTCTGAAAGATCTCCAACGTTGACATAACTTCCTCCTAAAAACACATAAGGATCAAACCATTGTGAAGTTTCCCCAAATAAATTGTTTAAGTCATATTTTACGCTTAAATCAGCTGACCAATATAAAGCTTTCTCAATTTCTATAACATTACCGTTAGCATCAAAATCTCCAGATTTAGTTAAAGAATTGACTGTACCTGCAAATTGTAGGGTAAAACCTTTCTCTAAGTATTTCTCAAAAGACACTCTGGATAAAGAGCCTAAAAAGTTAAAATTATCAGTATTTCCAGGTAAATTGGATAAATCTATAACATTAACTCCAAATCCAACTGCATAAGGATTGTTCTCATCTTGCGCACTTGCATTACTTACTATTCCTAATGTAAATAAAGCAATTACAGCTAATTTTAATAATTTCATTCTAAAATTTTTAAGTTAAAGGTTAGTTTTTAATAGTCCTAAAATAAGCGGATATATTTTATCTACAAAGAAAAAGAAGAAAAAAAATTTGATAGCACACTATTTTTCAACCTTCTAAATAACCTTAAATTCTTTACCAACTTTGATGAAAGCGGCAATTGCTTTGTCTAAATGTGCTTGGGTATGGGCAGCAGATAATTGTACTCGAATCCTTGCCTTATCCTTTGGAACGACGGGAAAGAAGAAGCCAATAACATAAATTCCTTCTTCGAGCAATCTGTTTGCCATTTTTTGAGCCAATTTGGCGTCGTACAACATTACGGGAACTATGGCTGCCTCTGCCCCAACAAGATCAAATCCTACTTTTTCCATTTTTGTTCTAAAATAATTGGTATTCCATTCCAATTGATCTCGCAAGGTGGTGTCATCGAAAATCATATCAAAAACTTTCAAAGCACCTCCAACTAAGGCAGGTGCGAGAGAATTTGAGAACAAATACGGTCTTGAGCGTTGGCGCAGTATTTCAATAATTTCTTTTTTGCCTGTGGTATATCCTCCCATTGCACCACCCAGAGCTTTCCCTAAAGTACCGGTAACAAGATCTACCCGGTCCATTACATTTTTAAGTTCTACAGTACCACGGCCCGTCTTTCCAATAAAACCTGTAGCATGACATTCATCTACCATGACCATCGCATCATACCTGTCTGCCAAATCACATATTTCATCCAATTTCGCGACAATTCCATCCATAGAAAAAACACCGTCAGTAACAATAATCTTAAAACGATGTGCTTCTTTATTAGCTGCAATTAGTTGTTTTTCAAGGGAGTCCATATCGTTATTATCATAACGATAACGAGCTGCTTTGCACAAACGAACTCCGTCTATAATGGAAGCGTGGTTTAAACTGTCGGAAATAATCGCATCTTCTTTTGTTAACAAGGGCTCAAATACCCCACCGTTTGCATCAAAAGCAGCAGCATACATAATGGTATCTTCTGTGGTATAAAATTCCGCAATTTTAGCTTCTAATTGTTTGTGAATATCTTGTGTTCCACAAATAAAGCGCACCGATGACATTCCAAAACCGTAAGCATCCATAGCCTCTTTTGCTGCCTGTATAACTTCGGGATTGTTTGACAGGCCTAAATAATTATTGGCGCAAAAATTAAGTACTTCTTCTCCTGAGCTTATTTGAATGTGGGCGTCTTGTGAAGAGGTAATAATTCTTTCCGATTTATACAATCCAGCATCTTTGATGTCTTGAAGCTCTTTTTTTAAGGTATCCTTAATTTTATTGTACATTTCTTATCAATTTGAGAAATGCAAAGTTACAAAGTTTATTTTTTTGAAGATACCTCAACAACCGCTATTTCATCATTCAAATACACTAAAAGTTTTTGAATCACTTTAAAATGCATTTTTTTTAATACCTGCTCGTACTTTAATAATTGTTGATGATCTCTTTTTGAAGGTTTGCCCGTCTTGTAATCAATAATAGTGACTTCATTTTTTGCAGTGAGCACCAATCTATCTGGAATGATAATTTGATTATCAACGTCCACAATTTCTCGTTCATTGAAAACAGTTATCCCTTCCCCAAAAAAGGAAACTAGCTTTTGATGGGTTGCTATTTTAAAAATTGTTTTTTCAATTTCTACAGCTTCATTTTTTGAAATAAACCCATGCTGTATGTATTGTTTTACAACCTTTTCAATATCATTTTGTGTGATGACCTTCGACATCATTTCGTGAATTAAATTTCCAAAATCAATCGCTTTTCCTTGAGCAGTATCCCAAAGTTTCGAGGAGTTTGCCAGCATCAAAATATTGTGTTCGTCTAAAGAAGTAGAAATAAATTCTTGTTGAATTTCTGTTGCTTGTTTCTTCTTTTTACTGGAACTTGCCTTCTTTTTTTCACCAAAACTGTATTCAAAAACACCTTCTTTCCAAAGATTTCTCGCTTTTAAGTAGTGTGTAAAAACCCCTGAATAAAAATTGGTGTTTTCTGTGCCGTCGCTTTTAATATTGTGTGCTGTTATAATATACAATTGTTCTACAGACCTAGTTAAAGCAACGTACAATAAATTAAAATTATCTAATTCTTGTGCCTCTCTACGGGCATTAAATATTTGCAACCCTCTGTCGTTTACATAGCCAAGTGATTTGCTGTAATCTAGATATAACTCTGGGAATCCATCAAAAATTTCCGGCAATTGATCGAACCAAGCCTTGGGGTTTATTTGTTGATAAATATTCAAATCGTACGGAAAAATAACCACAGGGAACTCGAGGCCCTTCGACTTATGAATGGTCATTACCTGCACTGCATTCTTAGCTTCGGGGGCAACAATACTTAGGGTCTCTTTTTTATGCTCCCAGAAATCCAAAAATTCCTGAATGCTGGTTCCTTTTCTTTGTTGCTCCAAAACAACATCTAAGAAAAATTGAACATAGGCATCTGATGTTTTGATTAACGAAAAACTTCGGATAACTTCTTCTACTTTTTCATACAATGGTTTTTGGTAGAATTTAGAAAGATCAAAAAAGACTCCAAGGGAATTTAACTCGCTAAAAAACTGCGGTTGCTCCAAACGGATGAAATTGCTTATAAACTGGTGCTTTTCTTGTTGAATTTTTAAATGAGTATGCAAAAAATATAAACAATCTAAAAGCGCCTCTTTGTCATTTGGATGCTGAATGGTTTGCAAAAATCGAATACAAAAATTAACTTTTAAACTCGAAGACAACAGCAAGGTTTCTGATGAAACAATGGCGATGTCGTTCTCAGATAGATAGTTTGCAACTGCAACACCATGCGCTTTTTTTCTTACTAAAATACAAACATCACTCAACGAAAATTTGGAGTCTAGTTGTTGAATGGTCTCTAAAACCTTCTTTGGATACTTCAAGGCTTCCTCCTCTTTCTCTTCTTCTTTTTTAAGAAAAGAAAGAGACACATACCCTCCTTTTTTAGTGTTTGCCAATTGTTTGTTTCCATCAATAAACAGTTTTTTGTAGCCATCATTTTGAAGGAATTGAGCCGCATGCTGAAAGAATCGATTGTTAAAATCGATTACTTCAGAATAACTTCTATAGTTGGTTGCTAGTTCTTTGATTTCTTTCGATACATGAAATGGATGTTTTGATTTATCTCCGTAAGTACCGAGGTCAATAAACTGTTCTGCTTTCCCTCCCCGCCATCTATAAATGGCCTGCTTTCCATCGCCAACCAACAACAAATTACTATGCTCTTGCGCCAAAGCATTTGCAATTAATGGCATTAGGTTTTGCCATTGTAATACAGAGGTGTCTTGCATTTCGTCAATAAAATAATGTAGGTATTTTTGACCAAGTCTTTCATAAATAAAAGGCGCTGGCTGCTCCTTTATATGATCTGAAATCAACTGATTAAACTCTCCATTTAAACGAATGTTGTTTTCTTCTTTAATATGGGTGAGTTCTAAATTAATATGATTTAGAACAGCGAGTGGAGTCAAGCTTTTTAGGGCCAGCTTATTTAATAAAAACTGTTTAAAGAGTTCTTTTGTTTTCTCAAAACTAGCAACAATCTGAGGCACAACCTCCTCGATCAATGCTATTTTCTCTTGGGTTGTTTTTTTGGTGTAATATTGGTGATTTTCTATCGCTTTTTCAATGACTTCACTTCTTTTAATAAACTCAAAATTGAATTGATTTTGGGCAACATCTGTAAAAAATTTTGGAACCGTCCCACGAGTAAAATCTTTGGCAGTTATCCCTTTCTTTTCAAATACAGAAAGCAGGTGCTCCCCTACTTCAGAAACCTGTTTTTTTAATGCTTTTTGTTGCTTGTCTAACTTGTTTTTAAGTGCTCTAAAATCTGCAATCGTTTTATTAGCGAGCCCTCTAAAATGAGGAGTGTCCTCTTCGCTCAATAAAATTTTAGCAAAATCATTTAACTCTCGTGAAATATCCCAGGATTTATCATCATCGGTTTTTTCTAAGGTAAAATCGATTAACAATTGCGTTAAATTCGCATCAGTTCCAATCTTAGAAATTAAAACATCTACGGCTTCATTCAATAAAGAAACTGCATCCATCTCTACTTCAAAATTCAAAGACAAGCCCAAGTCAAACGCGAAGTTTTTAATAATTTTATGGGTAAAACTATCAATGGTTGTTATTGAAAAAGCTGCGTAATTCTGTAAAATTACTCCTAAAATTTTCTTACTTCTTTCTTTGATAGTGGCTTTATCAATAGCGATTTCTTTTTGAATATCGCAAAATAAATCATTTTCTTCTCCTTCAGAAAAAGCTTCCAAATTAGACAAAACTCGCGCTTTCATTTCTGCAGCAGCTTTGTTTGTAAAGGTAATTGCCAAAACTTTTTGAAACTGAAAAATATCTTTTGAGTTTAATAAAACTTTCAGGTATTCTTTGACGAGTGTATATGTTTTTCCGCTTCCAGCAGAGGCATTATAAACTTGAAACGTTGAAGGTGGGTGCACAATTTATTATTAGCGATGAATTGTACGAATTTAAGTAAAATTTATCGTGATTTCACGAATCTATACTCAAAATAAATTCCACAAATAAGGACAAAGACAACATTGTTTTTAAGTAAAAAACAGCGTTGTAGTCAAAAACGATGGGCTTTCTAATTTGATTAGGAATCGTGTCCAGTGCTAAAAAAAAGAATTTCTTTCTATCCCAGTCCAACGTCCAAACACATCATCACAATAAACCCACCTATAAATCCAAGTGTCGCAATGTCTGTATACTTATCGCGTTGTGTTTCCGGAATTACTTCTTCTACCACTACAAAAATCATTGCGCCAGCTGCAAATGCCAATGAATAAGGTAAAATTGGGGTAAAGAACGCAACAGCCAGTGCTCCTAAAACTGCAGCCACAGGCTCTACCACGGCAGACAATTGTCCAAACCAAAAACTTTTTAGTCTACTTGCTCCTTGTCTTCGTAAAGGCATTGCAACTGCAAACCCTTCTGGAAAATTTTGAATTCCAATACCAATTGCCAAAGAAATTGCTGCAATAATCATTTCTGTTTGCTCTGCACCAACCAAAGTAGATGCGGCGCCAAATAAAACACCAACTGCCAGTCCCTCTGGTATGTTGTGCAAGGTAATTGCCAAAACCAATAGGGTGGTTTTGTGCCATTCTGTTTTTACCCCTTCAGCTTCACTTTCTTTAAAATTGATATGGAGATGTGGTAAGATTTTATCCATTCCAAACAAGGCCAAAGCACCCAATGCAAAACCGATTGCCGAGGGCAATACCTTCAAAAAACCTTCTCCCGGACTATTCTCTATCGCTGGCGCCAACAAACTCCAAAAACTTGCAGCCACCATAACACCTCCTGTAAAACCAAGCATCCCGTCTAAGACGGCTCTGTTCATTTTTTTAAAGAAGAACACCAAAGCAGCCCCTAAGGCGGTTAATCCCCATGTAAAAAGGGAGGCATATAATGCCGCTAATATGGGGTGTTCTTTTGCAAATGCAACTAATTGATCGAAAGTACTCATGCTCTTTTCTTATTGTATTTATGACCCAGGAAGGATCTTGATGTATAAATTATTGGCGATCTTATTTGAAATTGAAAATTCTCTATTGGAAATTTGTAGCTGCATAGAACCGTCAAAAGGCTCTTTCCCTACGACTTTTATTTCATAGCCTAAAGCAATTTTTTGTTTGTCTAAAAACTGTAAAAAATCTGAGGAAGAGTCGTTCACACCAACACATATTCCGCTTTGACCAAGACCTAAAGTAGCTAGTAGTTTTTTTTCTAAAAGATCATAGTTTCCTTCTTTATCTGGAATTGGATCACCGTGTGGATCCTGTTTTGGAAATCCTAAGAACGTATCCAATTCATTGGTTAATTTGGGCGATTTAATGTGCTCTAACTGCTCTGCAACTTCATGTACTTCGTCCCATGAAAAGTTTAATTTTTCTACTAAAAAAACTTCCCACAATCGGTGTTTTCTTACAATGCTTGCGGCTATTTTTCTTCCATAAGAAGTCAATAATACCCCTTGATACTTTTTGTAATGAATCACTTTTTTTTCAGAAAGTTTCTGCACCATATCGGTGACAGAAGAAGGTTTTGTGGCCATTTTTTTTGCGATAGCATTTGTAGAAATTCCTGTAGATGAAATTTCACTTAAATGAAAAATGGCTTTTAGATAATTTTCTTCTGTTTGCGTATACACGGAACAAAAGTAATGAAGTTACTGGTAATAAAAAATAATTTTTAGATACGCCTAAAAATTGGCTTCAAAATAAGCTCAAATAAAAATACTTGCCTTTTAAATATTAGTTATCGCCCCCAAATTCTTGAAACCAAAGATCTTGGCACAAAGCTATAAACAATCCCTACAGAAAAATATTTGTGTGATTTTTGCAAATACGTTTTATCCGATGAATATCGGAGCATGGCTTGAAAATTAACCCCATATTGTTGAGAAAACCAGAGCGTATTTCCGGCACCAAAATTTATAGTAGGGGAAGTTATTAATGCGTTAATAGAACTTACGCCCAACAACAAGTAAGGAACTGCATTATCATCTGATCGGTTAAAATCATACCGAATCGTGGCATCTAATGTCAAATACTCATTAAGCTGTGGATCAATAATCTGACCTGCAGCTAGTGCAGCATTCAATGAAAATCCACCCGCCAAATGTCGAGAAACATCGAGTCTTGGGAATTGATGCACAAATTGATAGCCTAAAAGTTTTGATTGCTCCGGTGTATATTTCGCGAGTGCATAACTTACTCCGGCAGTCCATTTGCTGTCTTCACTTTGCGCACAGAAAGAAAATGTAAACATGAATACAACTATTGTAAACAGCAAGTTTTTGTTTCTCATCATTGAATTTGGTATTGATTGGTAGTATTTCGTTAAGGAATGCAACTTAAAGATTGTAAATATATTCTATTTGAATAGAAAATAAAATTGAAAATGGTTTTTTATCATTATAGAGCTTACATTTGTATAAAAATATAGTTCGTTGAGCAAACAGAACATTGTAGATCAGTATCAAAAGTCTGCGAATATTTCGCAGATCATTAAAGCGTTTGAACAAGACAAAACTTCTCTTCAATTGAGGAATTTAGTGGGCTCTTCATTTTCTTTTGTGATCGCTGAAACTTTTAAAAAAACAAACAGGCCCTACCTTTTAATTTTTGACAATAAAGAAGAAGCTGCATATCACCTAAATGATTTGGAGCAACTTTTAGGAGATAAGAATGTGCTTTTTTATCCTAGTTCGTATCGAAGACCCTACCAAATTGAAGAAACCGATAATGCAAACGTACTGTTGCGTTCGGAGGTTTTAAATCAAATTAATTCCAGAAAAAAACCAGCAATAATTATTACCTATCCAACGGCATTATTTGAAAAAGTAGTCACAAAAAAAGAATTAGAAAAAAACACCCTAAAGGTTACTGTTGGAGAAAATTTATCTTTAGATTTTGCAAACGAAATGCTATTTGAATACAAATTTAAACGTGTCGATTTTGTTACTGAACCGGGCGATTTCTCTGTAAGAGGAGGAATTATTGATGTCTTTTCTTTTTCAAACGACGAACCGTATCGAATTGAATTTTTTGGAGACGAGATAGACAGTATTCGAACTTTTGACGTTGCCACGCAATTGTCTAAAGAAAAGCTCACCAAAATAGCAATCATTCCAAACATTGAGAACAAAACCCTACAAGAAAGTAGAGAGAGTTTTTTAAAATACATTCCAGGAAAGACGGCTGTTTTTTTAAAAAATAAAGAATTACTTACGGGAAGGCTAGATGTATTTTACACAAAAGCCGAGGAAGCTTTCAACAACTTATCCAAAGAAATAAAACACGCAAAACCAATCGATTTATTTTGTAATGGTGCCTTTATAACAAAACAATTGCGCGACTTCTCTTTGGTGAATTTCGGAAACGAAAAAAACCTCGACAAATTAGACCATGACAACAATAATGAGATCGCATTTGATACGCTTCCACAGTCTTCATTTAACAAGCAGTTTCCTTTATTGATAGAAAACTTAAACGAATACCATAAGGCCGGTTTTACCAATTATATCTTTTGTGCCAACGAGCAACAAGCCAATCGATTTCATGATATTTTTGACGATGCTACATCTGAAGTCCATTACGAAACTATTGTTTTTCCGTTGTATCAAGGCTTTGTTGACGTTCATACAAAACTCGTTTGCTACACCGATCATCAAATTTTTGAGCGGTACCATAAATTTAAATTAAAAAATGGATATGCAAAGAAGCAAGCCATCACTCTGCAAGAATTAAATAAATTAGAAATCGGAGATTATGTAACCCATATGGACCATGGAATTGGAAAGTTTGGAGGCCTACAAAAAATTGATGTAGATGGCAAAAAACAAGAAGCCATAAAACTGGTCTATGGAGATAGAGATATTTTATATGTAAGTATTCACTCACTACATAAAATTTCAAAATTTAATGGCAAAGACGGAAAACCGCCAAAAGTTTATAAATTAGGTTCTGGGGCTTGGAAAAAAATCAAGCAAAAAACAAAAGCAAGAGTCAAACACATTGCCTTTAATTTGATTCAATTATACGCAAAAAGAAAACTTCAAAAGGGCGTTGCTTATGGGCCTGATACCCACATGCAACATGAATTGGAAGGAAGTTTTATGTATGAAGACACCCCCGATCAATTTTCTGCAACACAGGACATAAAAAAAGACATGGAAAAGGAACAACCCATGGATCGTTTGATTTGTGGTGATGTTGGTTTCGGAAAGACAGAAGTAGCAGTTAGAGCTGCCTTTAAAGCAGTAGATAACGGAAAACAAGTCGCCGTTTTGGTCCCTACGACCATTTTGGCTTTTCAACATTTTAAAACCTTTTCTGAACGATTAAAAGGCTTCCCAATAAAAATAGATTATTTGAATCGATTTCGAACTGCGAAGCAAAAAACAGCAGTTATAGAAGGCGTTCAGCGTGGCGAAGTTGATATCATTATTGGCACACATCAATTGACAAACAAACGAATTGCGTTTAAAGATTTAGGATTGTTAATAATCGATGAGGAACAAAAATTTGGCGTCGCGGTTAAAGACAAACTCAAAACGATAAAAGAAAATGTAGATACCTTGACATTGACTGCAACGCCTATCCCTAGAACTTTGCAATTTAGTTTGATGGCAGCGAGGGATTTGTCAGTAATAAAAACACCACCACCAAACAGACATCCTATAGATACCAATGTAATTCGTTTTAACGAAGAAGCTATTCGAGATGCTATTTCTTACGAAATCTCTCGAGGAGGACAGGTATTCTTTATTCATAATCGAATAGAAAACATCAAGGAGGTTGCAGGACTGCTTCAGCGCTTGGTTCCATCGGCAACCATTAAAGTTGGTCATGGGCAAATGGATGGCAAAAAACTAGAAGAATTAATGCTCGGGTTTATGAACAATGAATTTGATGTTTTGGTATCTACAACGATTATAGAAAGTGGTTTGGATGTACCAAATGCAAATACTATTTTCATAAATAATGCCAATAATTTTGGCCTGTCTGACTTGCACCAAATGCGGGGTAGAGTTGGGCGTTCAAACAAGAAAGCCTTCTGCTACTTTATTACCCCTCCCTATCATTTGATGACAGATGATGCAAGAAAACGAATTGAAGCGTTGGTATTGTTTTCTGATTTAGGAAGCGGAATTAACATTGCAATGAAAGATTTAGAAATTCGTGGTGCTGGAGATTTATTAGGTGGTGAACAAAGTGGTTTTATCAATGACATTGGGTTTGACACCTATCAAAAAATTCTGAAAGAAGCCATCGAAGAGCTAAAAGAAAACGAATTTAAAGAGTTGTACCCAAACGATCTTTCCAAGCCAAAAGAATTTGTAAAAGAAGTGCAAATTGACACTGATTTTGAAATTTTATTTCCGGATGATTACGTGAATTCAATTACAGAGAGATTGAGCTTGTACAACAAGTTAGGAAGCCTTGAAACTGAAGAAGCATTGGCCATTTTTGAAACAGAAATCGTAGATCGTTTTGGAAAAATACCTAATGAAGTGAGTGACCTTTTGAATTCTGTGAGAATAAAATGGTTCGCAAAAGCCTTAGGTTTGGAGAAAATTATTTTAAAAAAGAAAAGAATGCTTGGCTATTTTGTTGCAAATCAACAGAGTGATTTTTATCAAACCGAAGCCTTCACGAAAATAATAAAATACGTGCAGCAAAATGGTAAAAGTTGTGTTATGAAAGAAAAAGAAACTAAAAATGGATTGCGTTTGCTAATCACTTTTATAAAAATTGACTCTGTAAAAACAGCTTTGAGCATTTTACAAAAAATATAAGTCTTGCAAAATTCTAGCCTCAAAAACATTTCCAGCTTATTATTAGCAACCCTATTTATAAGTACCTCTGGGGTCTTAGGCAAGTACATTGCACTTCCTACTGAAATCATTATATGGTTTCGGGCATCGCTGGCCATGGTCTTTTTATATGTTTACTGTACCTACAAAAAAATCAGTCTTCACATCCACGCAAAAAAAGAATACCTCCCTTTTTTTATAAGTGGTGTATTTATGGCAGTACACTGGATAACTTATTTTTATGCTTTAAAACTTTCCAACGTTGCGCTAGGTATCTTGTCGCTGTATACTTTCCCCATGCTAACGGCATTGTTAGAACCCTTGTTTCTAAAAGAAAATTTAACCCCATACACCTTGTTTTAGGGCTTCTTATTCTAGGAGGGCTTTCTTTTTTAGTGCCTGATTTTAATTTGAAAAACTCCCAAGTAAAAGGAATTTTATTTGGTGTGTTTTCGGCACTTTGCTATGCCATTCGAATCCTGATCTTAAAAAACATGTTGCCAATTATAACGGAACCATGCTCATGTTTTATCAAACGGTTATTATTACAATTTTACTCTTACCAACGCTGTTTTTCATGGATCTTAGCGGACTGCAAAGTCAGCTTCCTTTTTTGATCTTATTGGCACTTGTAACCACTGCCATTGGGCACAGCCTGATGTTGCATTCCTTAAAGTCTTTCTCGGCTACTACTACAACCATTATTAGTAGTTTGCAACCTATTTTTGGCATTGGTTTGGCCGTCCTGTTTTTAAATGAAATCCCAAATTACAATACGTATATTGGAGGTGGATTGATTTTATTGACGGTTGTTATTGAAAGTGTCAGGAATAAAAAATAGCTTTTCTTTAAAACAACTCTTTGTTGCTAATGTCCAGATAGTTTCGCTTTACAAAATCGAGAATGGTTTCTAAGACCTCTCCCATATTTTCACAATCTTTAAACTTCACATCTCCTACATATTTTATCAAATGCTTTTTTAATAATTGAACATTTTCTGAAAAAGAAATGGTATCCTGCTGCATACATTTAATCAACCTTGCCGTTCTTCTTGGTGCAGCAATCATTCTTTTTGCCATAAAAGAACGTTCTTCTACTTTATACTGCTGAATGGAATTGTTGTCTAATTTTTTACTCACCATTTCTACGATCTTGAAGTTCTCTTTCATAAACTGAAGGTTATAGACTTTTAAGTTTCCTTCAAAAGATTGTTGGTCAAAATCGATGGCTCTAATCTTATAAATAATTTGATCAAAATCATGTGTGGGAATAATCACATAATTGTACGAACGCATATCACCCAGCAAACGCACAAGGCAACGTTCTTTAAACTTTATAAACTCTTTGGCAATTTGAGATTTTTCAGCTTCTGTACATTTTGGTAAGAAATCTTTTATAAAATCGTCTCCTGGAATTCCGGCGATATGTTCTTCAATTAAAGTGTCTTTATAGACCAAAAAATTCATATTGTGGGGAGATAAAATATGCTCTAATTCTAAGCCATACACACGGGATGCATCAGCTTTTTTTACATAAAAATAGGTGTAGTTATCATTTAAAATATTTCGAATTTTTATACGAAATGGCTTCGAATTTCCAAAAGTACAATAATCAATAGCATCCACATTTAAGTAAGGAATGGTTGCGTCATTCCCATCGGAATGCAACATTGTATATATTTTTTTTAAACTCTTATCGATCTCTTTTCGATCAAATTCTGAATAATAGGTTCGAATCCAAAGAGTGTCATCATCACTCTTATCATACACTGTAACTGAGCCTTGAAAACGCAATAAGTCATCATAAAAAATAGGGATCTTTATGGTCCTATTGTATTTCAATAAATACTTTCCTAACATTTCGTTTATAGGAAATGTTGGCTTTTTCTTAGACATCAATTTTTTCTCTACGGGCATTTTTCTATTGATTTTTCTCAAAAATAAGGATAATTAAATCAGTTCAAACAACTTCCCCGGCAAAGGTTTTAAAACACCTTTCATTTCCAATTGCAACAAAAGTGGTGAAAGTTGAAATACTGGAATATTAGATGCGAAAGAAATAGCATCGATATCTTGTTGACCTTTCAAATGTAAAAGGTCATAAACTTTTTGTTCCTTTTCATTCAAATCAAAAAACAATTGTTTTTGGGTTAATATCGGTTTTTCTTGCAAATCCCAATTCAACATTTTTACAATGTCTGAAGCATTAGTAAGGACGGCTGCTTTGTTGTTTTTTATCAAATCATTGCATCCTTTGCTATAAATATCTGAAGCTCTTCCGGGCAATGCAAAGAAATCTCTATTGTAAGAATTGGCAATATCCGCCGTTACCAAAGACCCTCCTTTTTCTGCCGATTCTATAATAATTGTTGCTTTTGATATGCCTGCAACGATTCGATTTCTTTTTAAAAAATTTTCTCGTTGTGGTGGGTCATCGTGCCAGAATTCGGTAAGAAACCCCCCATTTTCATTGACTTGATGAATGTGTTTTTTATGTATTTTAGGATAGGTGTGTTCAAAACCATGTGCTAAAACAGCCACCGTTTGTAAATTGTTTTTTATGGCAGCTTTGTGAGCACAAATATCAACGCCGTAGGCAAAACCACTTACAATAACAGGATTGTAAATTGACAAGTCTTTGAGGAGTTGGTTGCAAAAATCTCTGCCATAAGAACTCATATTTCTTGTTCCAACAATTGATATGATTTTATCATTCGAAATATCAATACTCCCATCTTTAAAAATAAGAATTGGAGCATCAATACAATGTAGCAGGTTTCTTGGATAATCAGCCTGAAGAAAATAAGAATATTGAAGCTTATTCTTTTGAATATAATGTAATTCTTGTGTTGCTTTTAAAATATTGCTCGTGTCAAACAAGTGCCTTAAAACATGGTCTCCTATACCGTTAATTTTTGCTAGCGTAGTTTTTTTTCCTTAAAAATTTGTGCAACATCTCCAACCTGGACAATGAGTTTTTTGGCCAGAATATCACCAACAGCTTTGCTTCTTTGCAACCCTAAGATTGCCAATAATTTCTCTTCTTCCAAAAGGCAACAATTTGATAACCAAGGTATAAAAAAATTGTTAATAATTTTTACCCCCGCATTGCTTACAACTTTACAAATTTTATATCTTTGTAACTATGGCAATAGAAAAGTATATTAATGATTTATTATATAGATACGATTGTGTAATTGTTCCAAATTTTGGTGGTTTTATTACCAACAAAATTGGCGCAAAAATCAATCCTTTTTCACATACTTTTCACCCACCAACAAAGCAAATCGCATTCAATGCGCACTTAAAACAAAATGATGGCTTAATGGTTAATTATATTGCCTCGGTAGAGAATATTTCCTTTGAAAAAGCCCTTGCAAAAATAAATACTAGTGTTGCTTCTTGGAATGAATCTTTAAAAAATGATGCGCTTGTTTTTGAAAATATTGGAGCACTTGCTTTCAATGACAAAAAACAGTTAATTTTTGAACCTCAAAAAGAGCATAATTTCTTAACAAATTCTTTCGGTTTATCCGCGGTTACATCGGCAGCAATAAAGCATACAGCGCCTTCTGCAGCGAATAAATCTGTCATTCCGCTATTTGCTAAATATGCAGCAACAGCGGTAGTGCTTTTATCGCTTGGTTTTATTGCCTACAACGGATATCAAGTAAGAACGCAAGAAAAAAAATATGCCTCTCAAAAAGAAGCAATCGACAAAAAAATACAAGCGGCTACATTTGTCATTTCAAATCCGCTACCCACCATTTCCTTACCAATAACCAAGGAATCTCCAAAATCTTTTCACGTAGTCGCTGGAGCTTTTCAATTCCCAGAAAATGCAGAAAGGAAATTGAAACAACTGAAGAAGGAAGGGTATAATGCGTCCATTTTAGGCTTGAATAAATGGGGACTCACCCAAGTTGCTTTTGATAGTTTTTATTCGCGTGAAGATGCGCTTGCTACGCTCACAACAATAAAGAAAGGTGTCTCTAAAGATGCTTGGATTTTGGCTAAAAAATTCTAAAACCGCAGCGTTGCTTTTCTTTCAATATTCTCTTTCGTTTGCAAACGATTCTTACCTTTGTAAAAAATATTTATGAATTCAAAAACACCGAAAGCCTCGTTAACAATACTAACCGATTTGGTTTTACCTGGAGAAACGAACTACTTAGACAATCTTTTTGGTGGCGAGTTATTGGCACGAATGGATCGTGCTTGCAGTATTGCAGCAAGACGTCATTCTAGAAGAATTGTGGTTACAGCCTCAGTAAATCATGTTGCCTTTAACAAGTCTGTCCCCGTCGGGAGTGTAGTTACTGTGGAAGCAAAAGTATCGCGTGCTTTCAAATCTTCCATGGAAATTTTTGCAGATGTTTGGATTGAAGACAGGCAATCTGGAGAAAAAACAAAAGTGAACGAGGGAATCTACACCTTTGTAGCTGTTGATGAGCTTGGAAAACCTGTAGCAATTGAACAAATAACTCCGGAAACCGACTTGGAAAAAGAACGATTTGAAGGTGCTTTAAGAAGAAAGCAATTGAGTTTAATTCTGGCCGGAAAACTGAACCCTGCTGACGCAACAGAATTAAAAGCTTTATTTGTAAAAACAGGTCAAAAATAAATCCGATTCACAAAAAATAATGCGCCAATAACTTATCGTTTGAGCATCCATGAAGCTGGATTTAAGCGCGTCGTATTTTTAAACAATAAAAAGATAAGGGTCGTTTTACCAGTTACTTTATCGGTGTATACTTTCCCTAACTCTTGACCAACGGTCACTTTATCGCCCATTTTAACCAATGAGTTTTCCAAATTATTATAGGCCGTAATATAGTTTCCATGCTGGATTAAAACATTTTTTTTCCGTTCAGTCGTCAATTGAATAGCCAGGACGGTACCTCCAAAAATGGCAGATGCATAGGCTCCTTTTTTGGTTGCCAAGTGCAAACCAGAGCTATTAATTGTAATTCCACTAAATGTAGGGTGAGGTTGTTTCCCAAAACGTCTAATAACCAAACTTTCTCTTAAAGGCCAGGGAAGCTTTCCTTTGTTCGATTCAAATTTTGCCGCTAAAGCTTTTGCTTCTGGGCTAAGAATAAATTCATTTTTTTTAGTTTTATTTGAATTTCCTTTAGTCCTTTTATTTGCACGCGCAATGGCCGCTTTAATTAATTTGTCTATTTTTTGTGCAATCTTTTTTTCTTCACGAATCGATTTTCGAAGTTTGCTCTTGTATTTTTTTTCTTTCTTTTTAATTTCAGAAACAAGTTTTTCTTGACTTTCTTTATCTTGTTCGATCTTACTTTTCTGTTCGTTTTCTGTTAAAATTAATGTGTCTTTTTTCTGTTTTTGTAGCTTTAAAGAAGCTACAAATTGCTTTACAAGATCTGTTTGTACGGTGATTTCTTCTCCTTGTTTTTTTCGAAATGTAGCATACTGCTTCATGTATTCTAAACGCTTATAGGCTTGTCTAAAATTACGCGATGACAATAAAAACATGGCTCGGCTTTGTTGTGATTTGCTCTTGTATGATTTAAAAATCATCGATGCATAATCCTCTTTCAAGATCGATAGGCGTTTATTAAGTTCCGCTATTTTATCTTCATTGGAAACAATTTCAGCGGATAGGAGTTTGACTTCTAAATGAATTGTTTCAATCAATTTCTCGCGAACATCAATTTTTTGATTGAGTGCACTTAAATCTTCTAACGCATTTTTTTGATCTTTTTTTACCTCAAAGAGCAACTTATTTACCTTTTTAATTTTTAGGTTCAATTTCTTTCGTTGTGTTTCTAGCTGCTTTCGAGTTTGACCAGAAATGCATACTGTACTTAATATGAAAAGTAAAAATGAAAAGTAAAACCGTTGTCTGATCATTATAAATTAAGGCGTTTATAATTTGTTGGAATCTTGAAAGAAGTATTTACTGCTGTGTTTAATTTAATGGACTTAAACGTTGCGTCTATCTGTGTAAATTGCTTTTTTTGCTGAGCGCTAATACTAATTTTTGTGGGGATAACTTCGGATTGAATGATCTTGTAGTTCGAGTATAAAATAGCTAACTGTTGTTGTTTAATTGAATTTACAATCTGTTGTTTGTCAAGTTTAAAATGGGATGGGCTAACTGAATAAAAGGCCTGAAACAAATCTGATTGATCTTTTGGTGATAACACATAGGCATTGTCTTTTATTTCAAGTTGTTGTTTTTGCTTTTTTACATTCTGCATTGCTTGCCCTAAAAGTATATTTTGCAACTGTTCAAAATTAACCGTAGTACCAAAAAGCTGGGCTAACCTTGAAAAATCTCCTTCATAATAATTTTTGAAAAAAGGAGAATAGTATTGTACGCTTGTCGGCGTTATCTTTACTTTTAAAATAGTAATGAATTTTGACACTTTTAACCAGAGAACTTCGTCTTTTACAAGCCGGAGCGCAACAGTAACATTTTCTTTTGTTTTGCCGTTGTCAAACTTCACTTTTAGTTTTGCTGCAATCGTCTTTTTATCAAAATTAACGGCAACATGCTTTCTAGCAACTTTTCTCGCAGACATTTTTTTAGCAATTGCATTGGCATCAATGACGCTTTTATTCGTGCCGCAGGATGTAAAAAATAGCAAAAGAACACATATTCTAAAAAGGTATTTCATCTGCTTTAGTCTTTATTTAATTTCTTTAAATACTTTTTCTCTTCTTGTGGGTTTTCCAAACCTTTGTAAGATTTTGCAATTTCTCTAAAAAATGCTTGTTCCATTTCATCTTCGATAACAAAGTCAATACCCCTTTTCAATACAGATAACGCATTTTTATATGCTTTCTGATGGTTCAATATTTTTCCTTGCACCAAATATACGTAGGGTTGGGCAGGAAACCATAGAATTCCTTGTTTGCTATACTTTAATAAAACGGCTTCATTTTTAGAATTTTTCAATAATCGTTCCAAAGAAAGGTAGGTTTTGTCAAAATCAAATTTAGCTTGAAAAGAATCTAGTTTTATGGGTTCTTCTTCTTTTTTAACTCTTAATTTTCTTTTTTCTAATGCCGTTTTTAAGTTTCGCAAATACACGGAAGATCCATTTTCTTCTGCAATTAAATTTACAGTTTCAAGTGCTTTTTCTGGTTGATTATTTCTAAGATACAGCTTTGTTAACATTTCTTTTAGCCGGACATTTTTAGGTTTTTGTGCAATCAACCTATTTTGTATTTCAATGGCTTCAGCATAGCGATTACTCCTTTGTAAAACCGCAACCAAATGCTGCAGCATCCAATGGTTTTTTGGGTCTTTTTCCAAAGCTCTATCAATGTATTCTTTGGCCAATTGAATTTGATGTAGTGCAAAATAATTCTTAGAAAACTCAAAGAAAACAGCGGCATCATTTGGGAGTATTTGATGACAACTTTCTAAATTCTCGATTGCTTTTTGATAGTTACGAATCGATTTCTCTGCCAATGCTTTAAAAAAATATTGTTGGAATTTTAACTCTTTTTCTTCGGTTAAATCTTTTGGCAACGCAATACTATCTTGTGCATAAGAAGGCATTGAAAAGAGTATAAAAAATAAAGCATAAAAAACTAACGCACTTGTAAAGAAAGACTTTACAACTTTTTTTTCGTTATTCTTTATGCTAAAATTCATTTATAATAATTCCGTATAATCCCCAATACTTACCGAAGTGTGATCTCCATTGTATTTGGCATGATTTCCAATCATTGCCAACTCTAAATTGGCATTTTTTATTGAAACATTGGATTGGATTAGTGAGTTTTTAATCGTTGAATTTGTAACTACACTGTTTGCTCCAATAGAAACGTAGGGTCCTATTTTTGTGTTTTTTAAGAGCACATTTTCACCAATAAAACAGGGTTGAATAATTTCTGAATTATCAAGAACAACATCTTTAGCTACAAGGTTATTCCCTGCTTGCTGCTCAAAACCTAATACTTGTTTGTTGGTATCAACAGTAGGATCTTTTTTACCACAATCCATCCAAGCATCTACTTTTCCTGGAATAAATTTTGCGCCTTCTCTTTTTAAAGTTTCTAAGACATTGGTCAATTGATATTCATTGTTCTCTTTTAAATCGTTGTCCACTAAATATTCAACTTCCTTTCTAACACGGTCTCCGTCTTTAAAATAATAAATACCGATAATCGCTAAATCTGAAACAAAATCTTTTGGTTTTTCTATGAAGTCGGTAATAAAACCATGCTCCACTTTTACAACACCAAAAGCACTTGGATCTTTCACTTGCTTTACCCATATAGCACCATCTGCACTGGCATCTAATTTAAAATCTGCTTTAAATAAAGTATCTGCATAAGCAACTACACAGGGACCACTTAAAGAATCTTTAGCACAATAAAGGGCATGTGCAGTTCCTAAGGCTTCCTCTTGAATGTATATCGATCCTTTGGTTCCTAATGCTGCTGCTATTTTTAATAAGGTTTCTTTCGTATTTGCTGGAAACCCTTTTGCTGCGGGTCCAATGATGAAAGCTATTTCATCGATTTCTTGTGCAACAACAGCCGTAATATCTTCCACCAACCGTTGTACAATTGGTTTTCCTGCAATAATTGTTAAAGGTTTAGGAATTGTGAGCGTATGAGGTCTTAAACGTGACCCTATTCCGGCCATTGGTACAATTATTTTCATAAAAAATTCTTTTCTAATTTTCAAAGGCAATATACCACTTATTGAGAGATTAAAAAAGACTAAATCCCTCGAGGAATTGCGGCAATAAGTGTTTTCGTATACGTTGTTTTTGGAGCTTTGTATATAACATCTGCATCTCCAATTTCTTCAATTTCTCCTTGGTTCATGACCACCAATTGATCTGACATATATTTGACCACAGAAAGGTCGTGGGAAATAAAAATATAGGTAAAATTGAATGTTGTCTTTAATGCATTCAATAAATTTAAAACTTGTGCTTGTACAGAAACATCCAAAGCCGAAACCGATTCATCACAAATGATTAGCTTAGGTTGTAAAGCAATTGTTCTTGCAATACCGATGCGCTGTCTTTGTCCTCCCGAAAATTCGTGTGGATATCTGTTAAAATGATCCGCTTCTAAGCCCACTTTTTTCAGCAGTTCTAAAACATAACTTGTTCTTTCTTTCTTATTGGATAAGATTCCATGAACTTGCATCGGTTCTAAAATTGCATTCCCAACCGTGATTCTTGGATTCAGTGATGAAAAAGGATCTTGAAATATAATCTGAATGTCTTTTCTAAGTTTTTTCAATCCTGTTTTTGACAGTTGAGTAATGTCCTTTCCTTCGAAAAGAACTTGCCCAGCGGTTGCTTTTTCTAAATGCAAAAGAGTTCTTCCTAAAGTTGTTTTACCACAACCAGATTCACCCACCAAACCCAATGTTTCTCCCTCGAAAATCTGAAATGAAATATTGTTTACAGCTTTTACTACTTCGTCTTTCTGAAACCATGAGCCTTTGGTGATAAACTCTTTTTTTAGATTGCGAATTTCTAACAAGGGAGATTTCTGATATATTTTTTCATGAAAACGAGCTCTTTCTTCTTTTGTATAAACACTCCCATCAAAAGTTTCTTCAATAAAATCTGATACCGTTGGTAATGTATGAAGCCTTCGCTCTAAATTTGGTTTCGAATTAATTAGTGCTTTGGTGTAATTTTTTTGGGGGTTTAAAAAAACTTCTTTTGTGCTTCCTTGCTCCACGATGTTTCCGTTGTACATGACAACAATCCGATCTGCTATTTCAGAAACCAAGGCTAAATCATGAGTTATAAAAAGAATACTCATTCCATATTCTTGTTGCAATTCTTTTAACAATAAAATAATTTCCTTTTGAACGGTAACATCTAAAGCTGTTGTTGGCTCATCAGCAATCAAGATTTCTGGCTTGCAGGCGATTGCCATAGCAATCATTACCCGTTGTTTTTGCCCTCCACTTATTTGATGTGGATAGGCATTAAAAATACGGGAAGCTCGGGGTAATTTTACTTTTTCAAAAAGCGCAATTACAGTAGCATAAATTTCATTTTTAGAAAGTTGTGTATGCTGTTGTAAAATTTCTGCAACCTGATATCCACAGGTTAACGTAGGATTTAAAGAACTCATAGGTTCTTGAAAAATCATGGCAATTTTACGCCCTCTTATTTTCTGAAATGCTTTTTTGGAATAGGTGTTTATATTTTCTTCATTGTAGAAAATAGCACCATCAACTTTTGCTATTCCTTTTGGCAATAATCCTAAAAGCGCCAAAGATGTGATCGATTTTCCACTTCCTGATTCCCCTACCATGCCTAAAATTTCATTTTGGTGTAATGAAAAAGAAATGTCATGAACAGCTGCTTCAAATTTTTTGTTTTGAAGAAAAGAAATTGAAAGGTTCTTAATAGTGAGCATTTATAAATTTTGAAATACTAAAATAAGCTTTTAATTGTACTCTTTATCTGAGAGCGCAGAAACTTTTTTTTAAGAAAACAAACCCAAAGGTACAATGGGTACAAAAAAGTCAATTAATCCTTTTAAACCCGAGTTAACGTTCGGGTTTTTTGTTTCTTTGTAATTCCTAAAAATCAACCTTTTGAATTACTTAACAGTAGAAAATATCTCTAAGTCCTACGGAGAACGTGTTTTGTTTGATGACATTTCTTTCGGAATAAACAAAGATCAAAAAATAGCTTTTGTAGCTAAAAATGGAAGTGGAAAAACTTCTATTTTGAATATCATTGCGGGTTTGGACACTTCCGATACAGGGCAGGTTGTAAGTAGAAAAGGAATTTCCATCGCTTATTTGGCTCAAAATATGGATTTGGATCCAGCGCTTACGATCGAGGAGACTATTTTTGCGACTGACAATACGGTATTAAATGTTGTAAAACAATATGAAGCAGCTTTGGAGAATCCGGAAAATGCGGATGCATTTCAAACTGCATTTGATTTGATGGAGCAATACAACGCATGGGATTTTGAAACCCAATACCGCCAAATTTTATCAAAATTAAAATTAGACGATCTAACATTAAAAGTAGGAGCCCTCTCTGGAGGACAAAAAAAACGGCTTTCTTTGGCTATTGTTTTAATTAACAAACCCGACCTGTTAATTCTAGATGAACCCACAAATCATTTGGATTTAGAAATGATTGAATGGCTGGAGGCTTTCTTTGCAAAAGAAAAAATAACGCTATTTATGGTAACCCACGATCGGTATTTCTTGGAGCGGGTTTGTAATGAAATTATCGAATTGGACGAGGGGAAGATCTATAAATACAAAGGGAATTATTCCTACTACCTTCAAAATAAAGAGGAACGCTTGGCATTGGAAGCGACCAATTTGGGGAAAGCCAAAAGTTTATTCAAAAAAGAATTGGACTGGATGCGTAAGCAACCCAAAGCAAGAACAACAAAATCGAAATCAAGAATTGATGATTTTTATACAATCAAAGAAAAAGCACACCAAAGAAGACAAGATCATCAAATTCAGTTAGAAATTCATATGGAACGTTTGGGAAGTAAAATCTTAGAGCTTCACAAATTGAAAAAATCCTATGGTGACAAAAAGATTTTAGAAGGGTTTGATTATGTCTTTAAACGCGGAGAACGTGTTGGAATTATTGGTAAAAACGGAACTGGAAAGTCTTCTTTTTTAAACATTATCACGCAAACTGCTCCGCTTGATGGAGGAAAAGTGACAGTCGGTGAAACGGTGAAATTTGGATATTACACACAAACTGGAATTGAAGTAAAGCCTGGGCAAAAAGTGATTGAAGTAATCAAAGAATTTGGTGAATTTATTCCACTAACCAAAGGACGTAAAATATCTGCTTCGCAGTTGTTAGAACGTTTTTTGTTTGATAAGAAAAAACAATACGATTTTGTTGAAAGACTTTCGGGAGGAGAACAAAAGAGATTGTACTTGTGTGCTGTATTAATTCAAAATCCTAACTTTTTAATCTTAGATGAACCTACCAATGATTTGGATGTGGTTACTTTAAACGTCTTGGAAAACTTCTTATTGGATTACCCTGGGAATTTACTGGTAGTTTCTCATGATCGCTATTTTATGGACAAAATTGTGGATGCGCTCTTTGTTTTCAGAGGCGAGGGTATTGTTGAGAATTTCCCTGGGAATTATTCGGACTTTAGGGCCTACGAGGGTTCTATTCCCAAAATTGTGGAAAAGGAAAAATCACCAGAGAAAGTGGTGAAAAAAAAGAAAAAGACAGTAGCTTTAAGCTTTGATGAAAAAAGAGAATTCGGTGGTTTAGAAGCAGAAATCGAAAGACTTCAAAGAGGCAAAGCAACAATTGAATCGGAATTTTTAAATGTTGAAATCCCGACGGAGGAAATTGCAGCAAAGTCATTAGAATTGGAAACAATCATCAAAAAATTAGAGCAAAAAGAAGAACGGTGGCTAGAGCTTTCTCTGAAATTAGAGGGTTAAAAAAACAGTTGTATTTTTCAACTATACACACGTAATGTCTGCAGCATTCAACAAGGCTTCATTATTAAACCTTAAGAGTACTTGTGCGACTGCAATGGTGTCTTTTTCACAATATTTTACAATGCGATCCATGTTTTTTTCCTGATAATAAACTTGGGCCACTTCACTACCGTCTATGTCCTCTTTTGGCGATGGAATTCCTAAAATTGAGGTTAACAGTTTTAAAGAAGTATAGTGTTTATAGTCTCCAAATTTCCATAATTCTAAGGTGTCTAAATGTGGTACCTCCCAGGGTTTTTTTCCGAATAAATTTAGTTTTTGAGGCAATTCAATCCTATGAACAATCATTCTTCTTGCTATATATGGAAAATCAAACTCCTTCCCATTATGCGCACACAACACGTTGTTTTGCTGACTGAAATGGGTGTTTAACAACGCTTTAAAGTCGGTAAGTATTTTCCCTTCATCATCTCCAAAAAAGGAGGTAATTCTTAATTTTTTCAATTGAGTAACTTCTGTAAAATATCCTACGGATATACAAACAATTTTTCCAAACTCTGCCCAAATCCCTGCACGATCATAAAAGGCTTCAGGTGTAAATTTTTCTTTTCTTTGGTACTGGGTTTTCTTTGCAAAGAGTGCTTGTTGTTCTTTCGATACTTGCGACCAATGTTCAAATTCGGGTACTGTTTCTATATCTAAGAATAAAATGTGCTTAAGATTGGTATTCAAATTCATACTATTTTTGTTTTCAAGATACAAAAAAAGCATTGTAAATAATCGAAACGGTCCTATTGATTGGTGGCAAAAAAGAACTATATTTTCATTAAAAAAATTGTTATAATGTTAAATGATTGTAAAGTATGATTTATTGTCCTTTAATTATCCTTATTTTTGAGATTAGATAGAAATTAGTTTATGAATAAAAGTAATATTAAAATTCTTCTTGTTGATGATGAACCGGATATTTTAGAAATCGTTGGTTACAACCTCAGAAACGAAGGATATCAGGTGTTTACTGCAGCGAATGGCATAGAAGCAGTAAAATCAGCGAAAAAAAACATTCCTCAACTCATCTTATTAGACATTATGATGCCAGAGATGGACGGTATTGAAGCTTGTGAAAAAATTCGTAAAATCAAGTCTTTAGACAATGTTATTATCTCTTTTTTAACCGCAAGAGGAGAAGATTATTCTCAAGTTGCAGGTTTTGATGCTGGTGCAGATGATTATATTACAAAACCGATAAAACCAAAAGTTTTAGTTAGTAAGATCAAATCTTTGTTACGAAGATTAAAGTCAGAAACAGAAACTTCCTTTTCAATCGGAGATATTGTGATTGACCGAGATGCCTATGTTGTTTACAAGGCGAATAACAAGATTTCGTTGCCAAGAAAAGAATTTGAATTATTTTCTTTGTTGACTTCAAAACCTGGGAAAGTATTTAAAAGAGAAATAATTCTTGACACTGTTTGGGGAAATGAAGTTGTCGTTGGCGGTAGAACAATCGATGTTCACATACGAAAACTCCGTGAAAAAATTGGTGACCATCATTTTAAAACAGTAAAAGGAGTAGGCTATAAATTTGTTTTAGAAGAAGATTTTTAAGAAACGGCTTCATGAAACTTAAAAAAACATACACGTATGCGTTGGTTTCTTCGCTATATTCAACATTACTTGCTATTCTAATTTCGGGGCTGAGTTATTTTTTTATGATGCCTTATTTTGGTAGTTTTTCAGTGCTTATTGCTGTGATTTTGTTTTTTATACTGTCCTTTTTTATCATGCAATACCGGGCAGAATATTTTATCTACAGAAAAATTAAGACCATTTACAAAGAATTTTCGAATATAGATACCGATGCCTTTCAAAGAAAGTCTGTGACAACAGATATTGAATCTCTTTCTCGAAGTGTTCAAAGATTCGTAAAAGGAAAACAACTAGAAATTGAGACATTAACAGAAATCGATTCTTTCAGACGTGATTTTTTAGGAAATTTAGCACACGAACTAAAAACACCCCTTTTTACTGTACAAGGATATATTCTGACTTTAATTGAAGGCGCCGCAAAGGACAAAGAAATTCGAACAAAGTATCTTCAAAGAGCAAATAAAGGAGTTGAAAGACTGGTTGCTGTGATGAAAGATTTAGACATGATTGCCAAGTTAGAAACGGATGGTCTACAATTGAATATCAAAAATTTCAACATTTTAGAATTGATTCAAAATGTATTTGATTTACTGGAAATGAAAGCAAAAAAGAGAAACATCGCATTGCTCTTTGATCGTATTTATGAAGTTCCAGTCTTTGTGAAAGGGGATGTTGAAAAAATAGAACAAGTGCTCATCAATCTCATTGTAAACTCCATAAAATATGGGAAACCAAACGGGGCTACTATTGTGAGTATTGATGTCTATAATGGTCAAAAATTGCAACTAAAAGTAACCGATAATGGCGAAGGAATTCAACAAGAACACCTGCCACGTTTGTTTGAGCGTTTTTACCGAGTAGACCAGAGTCGATCTCGTGAACAGGGTGGATCTGGATTGGGATTGTCTATTGTGAAACATATTATAGAGGCACACAATGAACAGATAGCAATGAAAAGTGAATTTGGGAAAGGCTCTGAATTTTGGTTCACCCTAGAAAAGGCAACATAACCCGGTTTTACATTAAATCAAACCCAATATCTTTCCTGTAATTCATATCCTCAAACTGAATCTTTGCGATGGTTGCATAGGTTTTTGCCAAAGCTTCTTCCATAGAATCTCCAAGGGAGGTTACCGCCATTACACGGCCTCCGTTTGAAACTACTTTGCCGTTCTCTGTCTTGGTTCCAGCATGGAAAACAAGGGAATCTTTTGAATTTTCAAAACCTGTAATTCTGTTCCCTTTTTGATAAACTTCTGGATATCCTCCGGCAACTAACATGACGGTTGTTGCTGTTTTGGGATTTACTGAAAAGGATTTTTCATGTAAGGTTTGCGTGGCAACTCCTTCAAATAAATCATACAAATCGGATTCAATTCTTGGCAAAACTGCTTCTGTTTCTGGATCGCCCATTCGAACATTGTATTCTACTACCGATGGATTTCCGGCATCGTTCATCAATCCAATGAAGATAAAACCTCGATAATCAATCCCGTCTTTTTTCAAACCTGCAATGGTTGGCTTCACGACCAAGCTTTCTACTTTATCTAAAAAAGCTTTGTCTGCAAAGGGTACCGGAGATATCGCTCCCATTCCCCCTGTATTTAAACCAACATCGCCTTCTCCTATTCTTTTGTAATCTTTTGCAGAAGGTAAAATTTTATAACTATTTCCGTCTGTTAAGACAAAAACAGACAATTCAATACCTTTTAAAAATTCTTCAATAACCACCGTTGCCGATGCAGTTCCAAACTTTTCATTGGAAACCATTTCTTCTAGTTCTGATTTTGCTTCATCTAAATCATTTAAAATGAGAACCCCTTTTCCACCAGCCAATCCGTCTGCTTTTAGAACATAAGGGGGAGATAGGGTTTCTAAGAATGTCATCCCCTCTTTTAGGGATTCCTTTGTAAAAGATTGATAGCCTGCAGTAGGAATCCCATGTTTTTGCATGAACTGTTTTGAGAAATCTTTACTTCCTTCTAACAACGCTCCGTCTTTTTTGGGACCAATTACGGGAATCGATTTCAAATCTGCATCTGCTAAAAAAAAGTCGTGCACACCTTCAACCAAAGGAGCTTCTGGGCCAACAACAACCATTTGAATATCGTTTTTTAACACTGTTTTTTTCAGGGATTCGAAATTGGTAGGATTGATATTTATATTGATCGCAATTTTTTCGGTACCTGCATTACCAGGCGCTACAAAAAGTTGTGTGATTTTTTTACTCTCAGCAAGTTTTAATGCAAAAGCATGCTCTCTACCTCCGGCTCCTAAAATAAGAATGTTCATTTGTTATTGTGTTGTTGTGGATGCAAATATATTTTAAATTCTTTTGATTAAGGCTTTGACAGGAAAGACATTTTTTATTTTAGAATACTTTTTATTAGGAAACTCCCCACTTTAAAAAATATTTGATTGCAGAGAAGGTATGGTACCAAAATAATTTCAAATTTTTAGCACTCCCTTTTTGATAATGATGTACAATTGCTACTTCAGGGAAGTAAAGCTTCTTTTTCCCTAATTTGTCAATTTCTCTACACAGATCGGCATCTTCCATATAAAGAAAATAGCGCGCGTCAAATCCTTTTAAATCTTTGAAATCAGTTGTTTTAAAAAGCATAAAACATCCATGAATAAAATCGGGATAAAAGGGTTTTGTTAAATCTTGATTTCTATATTCATTTTTTAAAATCGCTTTGGGAACCAGCTTTATTCTTCGATTAATTAAATCAAAGAAAGTAGGGTGTTTTCGGCAAACATATTGTTTTTCGAGATTGGAATACATGACTTTGGGTGTTGCAAAAGCAACATCGTGCTCCTTTTCTAACTGGGAAATTAAAATTGGTATTGTAGTCGCTGTAAATTCGATATCTGGATTTAGTAATAAGTGATATTTAGAATTTAATTTATCCAATACAAAATTGTGCCCTTTGCCAAACCCAATGTTTTCCCCTGGAAAAAAATATTCGATTTCTTCGTCATTAAAAAAGTTCTGAAAACTTCTTGTTGCAGAATTATCGACCAAAAACAATTTTTTCTTAAGGGGTATTTTTAAAAAAGAGGCTATGGTTTTTTTGAGTATCTCCGGGTCTTCGTGATACAAAACAATCGTGGCTGTTAATTGATATTTAAAGCTCATTAGTATGCTTTTTCTTCGCCTTGAAATACGTTTAATATTGTCTTAAATATTATTTTAATATCAAGAAAAAAAGACCAGTTTTCTATGTAAAAAATATCAAAACGAATTCGGTTCTTAATGTCTGCCTTTTTCTTTATCTCTCCTCGATAACCCGAGACTTGAGCCAAACCAGTGATTCCTGGCTTTACAATGTGTCTTTTTAAATAGTTTTCTACATCTCTCTGGTACTCTATTGATAGGCTTTCTAAATGAGGTCTAGGCCCTACAACACTCATCTCTCCCTTCAAAACATTTAAAAACTGTGGGAGTTCATCCACACTTGTTTTTCTCATAAAAGCCCCCATTTTGGTTACTCTAGCGTCGTTCTTTGTTACATGAGATTTCTCGGATTGCTCATTTATTTTCATGGATCTAAATTTATAACAGGTAAAATCCGAACCATTTATTCCCTCTCTTTTTTGTCTGAATAATAATGGCCCTTTTGACTCTAATTTCACCAAAACAAAAAGAATTGGCCATAACCAAGACAAAACGAAAAGGCACACAAAAAAAGAAAAAACGATATCAAATATTCTTTTAATATAAAAATTTTCCGCAAACTCAAAAGGCAATCTCTTAACACTTAAAACCATTAATGCATCATCATAATATTGTACACTTTGGTTTTTACTGTATAGCTCGCTAGCATTTGGAATCAATTTTAAGAGAATTCCTTTTTCGTTAGCAAATTTGTTAACTTTTTTAACTTGTTCGTTGGTCAACTGAGTTAAAGAACAATAAATTTCGTCAATATGATTTTCTTCTGCGTATTGAAAGACCTGCAAAAAATTTCCTAGAAATAGCGGATCATTGTGCTTATTCTCGGAAAAAAAACCTAAAAACTTATACCCAAGATTGGCTTTACTTTTAAAAACTTGGATTACCTCTTTGGTCGAAGTGTCATCCCCGAGCACAACGGTTGTTCGGTAATTATTTCCTGTTGCTCTGTATTTTTTTAAAGAATACTGAACTGTAAATTTGAAAAAAGTAGTCGTAGCTAGGATGGAAGCAAGAATTAAAAACTGATTGTTAACAACTGTTCCTTCTCTAAAAGCACCGAAATAGGCAAAATAACCCAGGATAAAAACAAAAAATTGCTTCGCCAATAAACTTGAAATTCTTAAGTTTTTTGTAAAACGATAGACCGTATAAAAACCTGTTATATATGAGGAAATAAGCCAAAAAAGAGTAATAAAAGTAAGGAAATAAGCATTTAAAAACGCTGTGTCAGATACAAAATAAATAACCCCATATATTAAAAGTAAATCGATTAATATTTGGATTGGTTTTATAAAATGAGAATATCTTTTTTTCATTAATTTAAGCTAATACTTCAGCGACATTTTCTTGGAATTTTGATTTAAAATTATCAATAGAAAAGCCTAAAGCATGTTTTCTTATTGTATCGTAATCGAACACTGATTGTTCAAAAAGATCGATTGCTTCTCTTAGAGAATCAACGGTTTGATCATTGTAAATAACTCCTGTTTTCTTATCCAAAACAGTGTCCATTGCACCTCCATCACCATAGGCTATAACGGGTGTTCCACAAACCTGAGGCTCTAATAAGGCAATTCCAAAATCTTCTTTTCCACAGAAAATGAATGCCTTTGCTTTTTTTAAAAAATCTTTATATTTTTCTGGAAATAGAAACCCTTTAAAATCAATATTACTGTTTGCTTTTTGCCTTAACGATTCCATTAAAGAGCCATCACCAATGATTATTAATTTCTTACCATTTTTATTAAATGCATCTATTAAAAGATCATACCTTTTGTAGGGTTCCAACCTTCCCACTGAAATATAAAAATCTTCTTTATTTGCATTAAAGTCAAAATCATCAATATTTACTGGAGGATTTATTGTTATAATTTTTCTATTATATTTTAATTTCGCCCACTTTGAAACAAAGTTTGATACTGAAAAAATTGCAGTAGGTTTTTTAGACATCTTAACATCAAACCTTCTCAAATATGGAATAAAGATAGACCCTAACTTTTTAATTCCTTTGAAATATAACTCTTTTTCTTCCCAAACATATTTGAGATTTCTTGCAACTAAATATGAAATATGCTTCGAGTTATTTGTATTATAACTTACCCCTTTGACGACAGAATGGGTAACACTTATAATCAGCGCGTTCTCTTCTTTTATTTGTAACTGTTTTAAAAATAACGGAAATAAAGGCAATGCAATTCTAAATTTACTCCCAAAAAGAGACAACCTAGTAGATTTGATGAAAACGGGCGTATCTCCAAAAATTTTTTTTATTTTTTCTGAAGGCATAATGTTTGTGAGCACGTACAGTTTATCAAATTTATAAACTTGATGTAAATATTTAACAACTTGCTCAGAACCAGCGTAAGCATCCAGCCAGTCCATAACCAAAATCGTTTTATCTAATTTCATCTTCTTTATTGTGAGCTCGAATTACACCGTAAAATAAAGGTATGAAAATTCCGAATAAATAGGCTCCTAATTGTCTAAAAAATACATTTTCAACCAATAAAAACCCAACGAGACCAATCAACATGAAAAATGCACTAAAATTGTTTCTAAATGAATAAAAAACCCATAACAACGGAAGGATGAACAATACAATTCCAATGAATCCTCCACTTAAAAAAATATCTAAAAACTGATTGTGTGTGTTAAATTTTGTTTCTAAATAATACTTTCTTTTAGAACTATTGATAATACTAGACTGATAACATTCGTTTAAATTGAATTGAATATCTGCTCGATTTTTATACCCTGTAAAAAAATGAAAGCTGGTATCTTCTAGCTGATTCCTACTGCATTCCCATATTACAAACCTAGGTTCTTGATTTTTTAAAACCTTAACTGTGCCCTCAAATGAATCCTTAATATGAAATCTGTTCTTGATATTTTGATTTAAAAACAGGACACTTAACAATATTGTGGTCAAAAATAAAAAACCCATAAATAACTTAATTTTTGAAAATTTAAGCTCTAAAAATAGTTGAATAGCAATAAAAGAAAACGACAAAAACAGGGCTAATCTTGCAACAATCATAAACAGGAAAAGGCCGGCACATAGTATCAGAAACCGGTATATATATTTGTGAGTACTCTCTTGTGTCTTCTTAATTAAAAAATGTAATAAAACAATTGTTAAGAAGCAAATAAACCCAAAGTAAGGCCTCTCTATTAAAATTAAATTATCAACCTCTGAAGTATTTCCAAAAGGGAGCTGTTTGTATGCTAAATAAAAGATGAAAATTTTTATACTAGAAATAAGAACTGCTAAAAAAACACCGAAAACAAACCCTTTAATAACTAGAAAGATATTTTTAACTTGAAACAATAAAATACTGACAATTAAAATTGTAAAAAGGTGCTTGTAAATATCGAAATTATTGATGAAAGAATTTGCCAAAAAAGCTTTCAATATCAGATATGAGCTAAATAAAACTAAGAGGTTTGAATAGGTATTCGTTCCTAATTTTTTCTTGTTTTTAAAAAAACTGAAAATTAAAATAACGGCTACAATTATATTTGGAATTGCCATTGAAAAAGGCAATGAAAACAATAATAATGCAACCGCAATATCAAAAAAATACTCAATTTTTTTTGGATTCAATTTTTTACTATTTTTTTTATTTTAATGAGGATTGATAATGGTGTTATGTAAAGAAGTAAACTTCTCAACAGGCCATAGATAGGATATAAACCAAAATAAAAGTTATTTAGTATTATTTTAATACGATTTTTTGCTTGTTTTTTCCTCATTAATGTAGAAATGCCTTTTGGATTAATTTCACATTGGACCAGTACCTTGTTAATATTAGCAACTTTAAAAGAATTCATGACATTAAAAAAAAAGGCATAATCTTCTGCAGCTTGATATGCTGTTGGGTACAAATTAATTTTAGGGAAAATACTATTTCGAAACATAATAGAAGGATGAATATGCATAGCGTTTACATACATTTTTTTTCTAATGAGTTCGTCTTTTTCTGGAACCTTTACTGTATAAAGATATGCACCATTTGTATCTACAAAATTAACATTACTTCCAACTAGAGAAATCGAAGTTGCTTCTTCTAAAAAATCTTTTTGTAATTGAAAGCGATCTCCTAGACAAACATCTCCACAATCGAGTCTCGCTGTATAAGTGTATTTGTTCTTAATAATGTACGCTAGACCTTTATTAAGTGCAATTTCTATACCACTGTTTTGTTGCAGATAAATGAAAAAAATGTTTCCTGTGGCTTGAAAAGCCTTTTTTACTTCTATTTCATCAAACTTATTGTTACTCCCATCATCTACAATGAGCACATCTAAATTTTCATTACAGCCAATAGAGGCCAGAGAGATTAAAAGCCCTTTGGGGTTATCATAATGAGGAATTAAAAGAACAAGCTTATTCATTCTCGATTGATTTTTTTTGTGTTTGTTGAATTAATAACGCAAAGCAGATCCAAAATCCATACACTCTAAAGCTATCAAATTGAAGCCAATTAACAGAAAACCCAATAAAAGAAATTAATAATACTATTGGAATGACTTTATCAAAACCTTCTTTAGTTTTAATTAACTTCTGACATTGATAAAATACAATAAATAAAAGCCCTAAAAAAATTAGCATCCCAACAATGCCTGTTTCTGCTAACAAACGGGTATAAATATTAAACCCTGGCGGAAAAGATGTATCATTGTCGTTTAAGTAAAAAAGATCAAACTCATAATTATTTTTAGTTACCCACGCTGGATATTTATCTTTTGCATGAAATCCCTGCTGTCCAAAACCAACACCAAAAAATGGGTTTTCGGCAAAAATTAGTAAGGAAGTATATTGAATGCCAAATCTCGATCTGTTGGAAATACTTTTTCCTAAATTTTTCTTGAAATTGAGCGTTTCAATCTTGTCCTCAATAACGTCTACAATTTTTTCTCCTTTAAATATAAAAACCAACAGAAGCAAGGTGAAAGATAAGACCAAAAAATTTTGAATAATTTTATTAAACTTTTTAGAGGAGAAAAAAGCAATCCAAATAAATACTAAAAATTGTAATAATATAACAATCAGTGCTGTCCGAGAACCTGAGAAAAAAGTTAAAATAAAAACAAAAAGAGACGGTAGGTATTTGAGTTTTCTTTTTGAAGTTAATATGTAACTAAACATCCAGGCTGCAATTGTAATCAAATAAATTGCTAAGAAAGGAGGCTCATAAGATACCGATGAAATTCTCCCAAACTTAAAATCAAAACTTGTCTCTGTAAAAGGAAAGTAGTCAAATAACAAGAACACACTCTTTAAAGAATGTACATTAAAAACCACGATTAAAATTTCAAAAAAGGAATATATAATTACAAAATAGAAAGAGTAAAGGAAAGCCTTCCTAAGCTTGAAAAATATTTTTTTAGGGGAAAAGTTTCTAAAAATATTGTACGCAGTAATACATAATATTAATGCTAACGAGAGCGCTACCGCCTGTCTTAGAAAACGACTTATGCCAGACGTTTGTTTCATATAATTCTCTATAACGGAAGGGGCATTCAATAAAGTACAGAAGAAAAGCCAAACAACGAAGAGTGTTAAAAATTGAATAAAAACATTTTTTATCGGTAGCATAATTTTGTTCTTTAAGCCTACATCGACAAAAAAGAGTAAAAAAGAAATAAGAAAGAACAGAATCGCACCATCTTTTCGATATTCTCCAAGAAAAGAAACCCCTTGATATGAATTAAATGGAATAAAAAATACCCCAATTAGAAAAAACAAAGTGTATGTCTGTTTTAAATTAACCCTCATACTTATTTAATTTTAAAAGATAATACGAGAAGAACGCTGCCCCAAAATTAATTACAAATTGAGAAAGAAAAGTAGAGAATGCAGCGATGATCATTCCGTATTTTGCAATGAAAAAATAATTAATAAATATGTTCAATAAAATTGCGACAACACCTAAAAAAAACAAATATTTATACTTTCTGTAAGCAATTAAAAAGGAAAAAGGAAGGGAGATATATGTAATAAATGAGCCCAAAATTAAAATATTTGTAATCCAAAAGGAATCACTGTAAATGGTATAAACTAAGTGCACCAATATCCAATTAAAAAGAATAGATAATACAAGCATCACAAGGGAAAGGCTCGCTATTTTTTTAAAATTTCCTCTTATAAAATTTAAATAATTATGTTCTTTGGCAATTTCAATTTGTTTAATGTTTAATATTGTAAAAATTGGAACGACTAACATTAACGAAATACTATATATTTTTACTGAAAAAGAATACATTCCCAAATCTTCTTCTGTCAAAAATGACTCAACAAAATACGAATCTATAAAAGTGATAAGTGGAATAATGGCTGTATAAAAAATTAGAAATTTTGAATTCAACAACAACGTTTTTAACTTTTGAATTTGAGGGCTAAATTCTATTTCAGCTTTTTTCAGGAATAGGATCGCTAATAAAATCATCGCTATACTAGAAATCAAGTAATTGAACTCCAATAATTCGAGAGCCTCATTATAGTTGAAACCATAAAAGTAAATAATGGTTGTTATTAAAATACAACATTGCCTTACGACATCTACTATTCCGTAATTATAATAGCGGTCTTTAACATTTAAATACGACTTCAAAGAAGCTGAAATAGCATAAGTGATACTAAACAAGGTGAACAATACTATCGGGATATTTAATATAAAGGCATCTAATAATAAATAAGACAAAACGCCAAGAAATAAGGTAATTATTAGAATTCCAAAATTATACCGATCATAATTAAAAAACTTATAATCAACTAAATAAGAAGATAATATTGGATCTACAGTAATTGCAAAAAGATTTAAAACAAGAATTGTAAAACTATAATTCCCAAAATTTTCTACAGAAAAAAACAGTAAAACGATCACAATATTTAAAATCCCTATCGCTTTAACAATAAGGTGAGATGTGAAAATTTTGATGATGTTTTTTAACATAAATTGAGTGAATTAATAGGCCCTAATTCCTTTAAAAAAATAAATAAAATTGAAAAATTTATTTGTTTAGAGGCCTACAAAAAAACAGTCGAACTGTGTTCTTTTTTTATTGACAAAATTGTTGAAAGGTCATTAAATGCTTATCTTTTTCTAATAAAATAATCTTTTCTCCCTTTAATGACCAATCAATAGCTAAGTCTTTGTCGTTATATAAGATCCCTTTTTCAGCTTCTTTATGATAATAATTATCACATTTATAATTGAAAACTGTATCGTCTTCTAATACATAAAAACCATGTGCAAACCCTCTTGGGACATAGAGCTGGAGGTTATTTTCTCCCGATAAAATTATCGAAAAATGTTTTCCAAAAGTTGGCGATTCCTTACGTAAATCTACAACAACATCTAAGATCTTTCCCTTTACAACTCGAATTAATTTTGCTTGCGCATGTTCATTTTCTTGAAAATGCAATCCTCTTAAAACCCCTTTATGAGAAATGGACTGATTGTCCTGAACAAATACTATATCTAAGCCTGTTTTTTCTTTAAATTTTAATTTATTAAAACTCTCGAAAAAGGATCCTCTGGGATCAGCAAAAATTTCTGGTTCTATTAAAAAACAGCCCTTTAAACTTGTCTCTGTAACTATCATTTTATTTTCATGAGATTTTTCGCATACCCGCTCTTCAAAAGTGGAGTAACTAATGCATCCAATTGCGCTTTATTAATAAAACCACTTCTAAAAGCAGCCTCTTCAATAGACCCTACCTTTAAACCTTGTCTTTCTTCTATAGCTTGAACAAATTGACCTGCTTGCATTAATGAATTAAAAGTACCTGTATCTAACCAAGCAGTCCCTCTGTCTAGTATACGAACACTTAATGCTCCACGGTTTAAATAAGCCCGATTGACATCGGTAATTTCTAATTCTCCCCTGGCACTTGGTTGTATACTTTTTGCAATCGCAACCACAGAATTGTCATAAAAATAGATCCCTGGAACAGCATAATTCGATTTTGGTTTTAGTGGTTTTTCTTCAATGGAGATGGCTTTATTGTGCTCGTCAAACTCAACCACTCCGTACCTTTCAGGATCGTTCACATGATATGCATACACAATCCCCCCAACTACCTCTAAATTTTGCTTTAATAACTTAGGCAAGCCAGATCCGTAAAAAATATTATCGCCTAAAATAAGCGCTACTTTCTCCGTACCTATAAATTCTTCTGCAATGATAAAAGCAGCTGCCAAACCGTTTGGTTTTTCTTGAACGGCATACGAAAATTCACATCCTAATTGCTTACCATCTCCCAATAATTTTTTGAAATTTGGCAAATCACTCGGTGTGGAAATGATTAAAATTTCTCGAATTCCAGCAAGGATAAGTACCGATATCGGATAGTAAATCATGGGTTTGTCATACACGGGCATTAATTGTTTACTAAATGCCATGGTTAAAGGGTATAAACGGGTACCAGACCCTCCTGCTAAAACAATTCCTTTCATTTTATTACTCTTTTTTCAAATACCAATCGATGGTTTTTTTAATTCCAGATTCAAAATTTTCATCCGCACTCCAATGTAATTCTTTTTCCACTTTCGTCGCATCAATTGCATATCTAAAATCATGACCCGCCCTGTCTGGAACAAAAGTAATTTGTTCTTTGTAAGTGTTCTTTTTAGGTTTTAACTCATCTAATATCTTACAAATTGTAGTTGCAATGGATAAGTTATCTCGTTCATTTTTACCCCCTATATTGTAGGTTTGTCCTGCTTTTCCTTGTTGGAATACCAAATGGATTCCTTTGCAATGATCTTCAACATACAGCCAATCTCGAATGTTTTTTCCATCACCATAAATAGGAATCGCTTCTCCTGAAATTGCTTTTCTTATAATCGTCGGGATCAACTTCTCTGCATGTTGTTTGGGGCCGTAATTGTTCGAACAATTTGTTGTTACCACATTCATTCCATAGGTATGGAAATAGCTTCGTACCAGAAAATCTGAACTTGCTTTTGAAGCACTATAAGGGCTATTTGGTGCATACGGAGTTTGCTCTGTAAAAAGACCCGATTCGCCCAAGCTACCGTACACTTCATCTGTTGAAATATGATGAAAGCGACTAGATTTAAAACCTTTCTTGTATTGATTGGGCCCATGCATCCAAAAATTTCTTGCAACATCCAACACATTGAAGGTTCCAAAAACGTTTGTTTTCACAAAGGCATCCGAACTTTTTATCGAGTTGTCTACATGTGATTCCGCAGCAAAATGAATGACTCCGTTAAAATTATACTTTTGAAAGAGATTTTCTACTAATTTTCGATCGCAAATATCTCCTTTTACAAAGGTGTACCTAGTATTTTTTTCAACTGCATGTAAATTCTGTAAATCACCGGCATAGGTTAAAAGATCTAGGTTAACCACTTTAAAATTCGTATTTGCACTTAAGAAAAAAGGAATAAAATTGGACCCAATAAATCCAGCGCCTCCAGTGATAAGAATTGTCTGCATTCTTATATTATTTTTTATAGTTATCTAAATAAGCATTCAACTTTAAGAACAGTAATCCTAAGACACATGCCAAAACAAATAATACCGCGAACTGAAATGCTTTATTTTCTGTCACTCCATTTAATTCTTTTCCAATAGGTTCAAAATTGGAAACAATGTTGATAATTTGATTTTTTTCTAATTTTGCTGCTGTAACTTCATCTAAAAGTTCGTTGATCCTTTGATTTGTATAAAAAAGCTCTATTTCTTTTGAGGATCTATTTTCTCCTGCAAAATCGATATTGGTCCCCGTAGATACTTTTTTTGAATCTGCTAATAATACTTGCATGAACACCTTTCCAAAAGAATCTATTTGCACTAAATTTTGACGATATCTAGAATCTAATCGATTTAAATTTTCATTTGTAATATTCTTTAATGTTTTGAAATAGTCATTAGCTACAACTGAAGTGATAATTACATCCCCCACTGCCTTAAAAATATTATTTGTCTCAGCAACGACCGTAATTTCATGTAATTTATAATCATAATCCGAAAAAGATTTTTTAAAATCTTCAAATTCATACCTCCTTACCGTGGCTGTATCTGACTTTAAAATTAATTCATCATACCCCGAAATAATATCGTTTTGGTTTTTAATGGGAGTTATGGTGAATTTTTTTAAGGAAGCAGCAGCTTGTTTATCCAATCCAAAGGTTTGTTCGAGACCTAACGTATCTTTTTGTTTTACAAGACTATTGTAAAAATCAATATTATCATAAAGTTGTCTTGAACTTTTAAAATTAGTTTGTAAAACTAAGTCTGAAGAATACCTTTTTGGATTTTTAAGCTCTAGAAAAACACCAAGTAGGAAACCAAGGATTCCTGCAATTCCAATGGGTAGAATATGTTGCTTTAAAAAAAGTAAAATAGAAATTATAAAGTGAAAAAATCCTTTAAAAATTTTACCGATCCAGTGAAATAAATTAGAGAATCCTTTTCCGATAATTGCAAATAAAGATCCTAAATCTACTTCTTCTTCCTTGTTTTGTTGATTAGTTGCCATCGTTATTTTTGTTTATTTCTTTTTCTAACTGTTAAAAATTTGCTCTATAATTCTTTTTGTAATTGCATAGGTGGGTGTAACGCCTGTCATTCCTAACCCACCAGAGGCCAATGTTGCTCCAGTCTCTAATGGGTTGTCTGATGCGTAATAAGCATACCTGACTTTTACATCTTCTGAAATATTACCTCTTATTTTAGAAGCAGATTGAATTGCTTTTTGATAATGGGCTCCTTCCATTTCTAAACCTATGACATTCCAGGTAGAGTCGTGAAAAAACTTTAATAAATCCTTATTCTGTAAAGAAGTTCCTAAAACAGAGACCATGGTTCCGTCAAAAACCTGAACACCAAACCCTTCTAAATCTTCTTTTGTCAATTCATTTTTAAAAGGATAATTGTCTGCGGTCCCCTCAAAAATATGAGCAGAAGGAATCATAATATCTCCTTTTCCACCTTCTAAAATACCTGCTTTCCCCATAATTGAAACCGATTGTACATTCAAATGAATTTTTCCATTTTTTGAATTGTATGGTTTTAACAATTCATCCATAGTTTCATAGGCTTGTTCTCCAAAAGCGTAATCCATTACAATAATTACAGGAGATGCTTCGTTGGAACTTCCTTTTGTAAACGTTGTAACATCTCCATTTATTTTATTGGCATCTATAATTTGTACATTAATATTGGTCCCCGAAGTATCTTTTAAATAAATCAGTCCATTTTTAGAAGCAAAATCCTTTACCGCTTTTTGTAAGGGCGTACTATTGACCGCACTCATCAGTTCAAAAAGTTCAAAATTTTTGGCCTTTTTAGCTTCCTCAGGCAGCGCTTTTTCTGCATAAATAGAATTTAACACGCTGTGCATGTTTGCACTAATAATATGTATTGGTCTGTGAATTAAATTATTTTCTAAGAGCGTTTTTTTAATGTTATCTGCCCAGATATCCCCATAAATATGATGTCCAATTTCTTCTATTAAAACAGAACTAAAGGTTACCGAACGTTTTTCTCCTTCATGAACTTCATTATTGGCCAATTTTCCCAACCAATAAATCAATTGAAAAAAACGATGTGGGTTTTCCTCCGTAGCAAACGTATGATATACATTAGAAACTTCACTATACGATCTTCCTAAAATATTTCCCAAGTGGGCAATTGTAAGTTCTAACGCTTGATTCGTTAGTTCTTTTTGAAGTAAAACAACTGCTTCTAGATTTTTCCATTCGCGTGTAAAATCTTTTCCATCGTTAATGCTTACACGTTCGTTTATTTTGTGAGATTCTATAAATAAAAAAGTAAGGTGCGTTAAAATATCATAAATTTCTGATCGCCCTCGGGTAATCTCGATATTCATTTGATCTTTATCAATCCGATAACAATTTCTCCTTCTTTTTGGCGGAATAATCGTTTTGAAGTGAGAATTTTTATACCCTTCATCTGCCGTTAAGTTAATAAACTGACATTCTTCAATTCCTTCTGGCAAACGTTCTATAACATATACAAGTCCGTTTAATTCAACTCTTTCTTCTGCAATAGATCCATAGATTTCTGGGCGAAGAAGTAACAAAGATTTTCGTAGAGTTTCACCAGAGATTCCCATCGGCTTATAAAAGCCCCTACTAAATAAATGACGCATAGAAATGTATAATTTTTCTATGGCATTGGTAGACTCTTGTGCTCTGGTTCTTTCAATTTTCTTTGGTGATGTCATGCTCATTTATTTATGCGAAGATACTCATTTGATTGTTTTATTTTCCAGACAAAACTTTCAAATACTTTTTGGGTTGCTTTAATAACGCCACTGCCTCCAACAGAACACGATCTTCTTTTAACTTATTTTTGTAGACCCCTTCTTGATAAAAATAGCGTGTTAAAATTTCTTCTTTTAGAAAATCCTCTATAAGATCTTTATTTTTTGAAATATCACTAATTTTATCTGCTATAAGTACTTCATGGATTTTCTTAAATTCTTTATCAAGGGTCGTTTCTTTATCCTTTACAAACGTACTCAAAGCCCTTCTAAACAATTGCTCTTCATCAGTTTTAAAAACAGTATCTTTTCTTACGTATTCGATAAAATCTTTAAACACAGTATCTGAAAATTGAAATCTTTCCAAATCGGTTAGGGGTTTTTTCTGATAATAATAATCCGTTACAAAATTGAAAATAGTCCGAGAAGCTAGGAGCTTTTTTGTGACCGAAGTTGCATTGGAAGTTTGAATAACAACATCGGGTAAAATACCACCACCATCATAAACCGTTCTTCCATTTGTTGTTTGAAAAGCATTGATTCTAGCATCGGAAAACTTAGGGATATTCCCTTGTTCATCCCTATTTGCATAATCCAGTTCTTGAATACACCGACCACTGGGTGTATAATATTTTGAAATCGTCACTTTTAATTGGGTCCCATAGGTCAATTCCCGATAGCGCTGTACCAATCCTTTTCCAAAAGAACGCTGCCCCATAATCACAGCCCTGTCATAGTCTTGTAGCGCACCACTCACAATTTCTGATGCCGATGCAGAACGTCCGTTTACCAAAACAACAATAGGAATCTCTAAATCTAAGGGGGCATTTTTGCTAAAATAGGTATTGCTCCATTTTTTAACTTTTGCTTTTGTTGAAACAATTTTTTTGCCTTTTGGAAGAAAGAAATTAGAGATATGTATCGCTTCTAAAAGAGATCCACCCGGATTAGAGCGCAAGTCGAAAACCAATTTGGTCATTCCTAATTTCTTCAATTTACGGTAGGCCTTTTTTACTTCAAAAGAGGCTTTTTCACTAAATTCTGTTAGGGGAATATATCCCGTTTCTTGATCAATCATATCCGAAAAAGGCACGGGGTTTACGATAATTTTATCCCTGCTCAATTCTTTTTTAAAAACCCTCCCATTTCGCTCAAATTCAACATCGAAAGTACTTTTAGGAATTCCTTTTAAAAAGAGTGCGCATTGCGCTTGCTCCATCTCTTTTAGAGATTGACCATCTACAGAAATGATAACATCTCCCGCCTTTAGATTTGCCCGATCTGCAGCATACCCTTTATAAATTTCTTTTAATTGAATTCCTTTCTTTGTGTAATAAACCGCAACTCCAATACCGCCATATTCTCCAGCACGTCTTATACGAGCGTCTTCCACAGCTTGTTCATCATAAAAACTTGTATAAGGGTCTAAATCTTTTAACGTATTCTGAATTGCTTTGTTTGTTAATTCCGCAGGATTGACCTCATCAATATAATACATGTTTAATTCCTTAAACAACATATTATAAATCTCTATTTGTTTGGCAACTTCAAAAAAATTAGACTTAAAGGAGTATGTCAAAAAAAGAGTAACTCCAATGAGGACAAAAGCTGTACTTTTTTTTAAATTAAATAGGCGCATCGGTTTTCTTTTTAGTTTCCGCGACAAACAATGTCAACAGCATGGTCATTTTTGCATACATTTCTTCGTACTTTATTTCTTCTTTACCAAGATACGAAATCATAAAAACATAGGGGTTTTGTATATGATCATACAAAATTTCTTTTTGCAAACGATACGATTCTCGTAGCAATCTTTTAATTCGATTTCTGTCAACTGCCGACTTAAAATTTCTTTTAGAAACGGAAACCCCTACTTGAGCAGGAAAATCTGAAGTATGTTTTGTTTGCAGATACACCATTCTTAAAGGAAAAGATTTCACAGAACTCCCCTGCTCATATAATTTTTCAATGAGTTTCTTACTTTTTAATCGCTCCAATTTTACTAAGGTGTGCTTCATCTGTACAAACTTAAAAGAAAACAATAACTTTTTATCATTTTCCAATCGTTAACTTTAAAAAACATCCGTATTTTTAACTCTAAATTAAACAATTATTTTTACCAAAGTATTGTTAAAAATTTAACAATATTTGATAAATTTGTTAAAATTTTAAATTTATAAGAAACCCTTTATGAAGCCAGATTTATTTCAAGCACCCGATTATTATAATATCGACGACTTATTAACGGAAGAGCACAAGTTAATTCGTGAAGCTGCCCGTGATTGGGTAAAACGTGATGTATCTCCAATAATAGAGGAATATGCTCAAAAAGCAGCATTTCCAGCGCAAATTATAAAAGGTTTAGCAGGCATTGGAGCTTTTGGCCCTTATATCCCTGAGGAGTACGGTGGTGCTGGATTGGATCAAATTTCTTATGGACTAATCATGCAAGAAATAGAACGTGGAGACTCCGGAGTGCGCTCTACAGCCTCTGTTCAGTCATCATTGGTGATGTATCCAATTTTTCAGTACGGAAATGAAGCGCAACGTAAAAAATACTTACCAAAATTAGCCGCTGGCGAATGGATGGGTTGTTTTGGTTTGACCGAGCCAAATCATGGTTCAAACCCTGCGGGTATAACAACAAATTATAAAGATATGGGAGATCATTATCTTTTAAACGGAGCAAAAATGTGGATTTCAAACGCACCATTTGCACAAGTGGCTGTTGTCTGGGCAAAAAACGAAGAGGGTAGAATTCATGGTTTAATTGTAGAACGCGGCATGGAAGGTTTTTCTACACCGGAGACACATAACAAATGGTCGTTACGAGCGTCTGCAACTGGCGAACTTATTTTTGACAATGTAAAAGTGCCAAAAGAAAATCTATTGCCAAACAAATCTGGATTGGGCGCACCTCTGGGCTGCCTAGATTCTGCTCGTTTTGGAATTGCATGGGGGGCCATTGGAGCTGCAATGGATTGTTACGATACGGCGTTGCGTTATGTAAAAGAACGAGAACAATTTGGAAAGCCAATTGGGCAGTTTCAATTACAACAAAAGAAATTGGCTGAAATGATCACCGAAATTACCAAAGCACAGCTATTGGCATGGAGATTAGGAAAGTTAAAAAACGACGGAAAAGCAAGCTCTGCACAGATCTCAATGGCGAAAAGAAACAATGTAGATATGGCAATTAAAATTGCCCGAGAAGCAAGGCAAATGCTAGGAGGAATGGGAATTACAGGCGAATACTCAATTATGCGTCACATGATGAATTTAGAGAGTGTTATTACCTATGAAGGAACCCACGACATTCACCTACTAATTACAGGTTTAGACATCACCGGATTCAATGCTTTTAAATAAAAAACGAAACAGGTTTTCATCATAAGAAACAAAGACGATTATGCTTTTGTCAGTTTCATAAAGAGTTCTTTCCCGCTTCTTTTTGAATACGAGTTGTAGCAAGGCGCCATAACATGAACCTGAAAATAAGGCTGAAAATACCTTAGATATTCTTCTTTAGTACCCCCAAATGGAGGTCTATCCGTGAACAAAGGAACATTAAAAAGCACCCCGGCAAGTGTGCCCTTTTCTTTTAAAAGTTGGTGCATTTTCTGTGCATAATGTTCTCTTAAGTTTGGGTTTAGTGCGCAGAAAAATGTTTGCTCTATAATTACATCGAATACATCCTCAACTTCAAAAAAATCGCCAATGATTAAATGGGAGGAGGGAAATTCTGGAATTCTTTTTTTGATGTTGTCAATCGCAGTTTTTGACAAATCCACCACAAAAACATTGACAAACCCATTCTTGAAAAGATATTCTGCTTCATAAGCATTTCCACCTCCTGGAATTAAAATCTTCAATTCTTTGTTTTCTAATTGATCAAAATATGCTTTTAAGGGCGGAGAAACGGTTCCCAAATCCCAGCCAATATCATTATTTAAATACCGATTGTCCCAAGCTTTTTCTGATAAATCCATTTGTAAAGAGTATGATAAAAAGTTTTTTTAGAATATCTCTATTCAATTGCGATCATTGAATTTCTATTAATTTGCATTAGTTTGACACTACTTTTAAATTGATAACAATCTATTACGCATGATTTGTAAATTGAGCTTCTTACTTAAACCAAAAATTACAAAGAGATGAGCAAATATACTTTTTTTGAATACTTCCCTAAAATTGTTAACCCTTGATTTGGTCAAAAAAGCGATTGTTTTATCAAATCATTTTTTTTTAGCACCTTAGCATTACAAAAAAGATGTTCTATTTTAAAATTGATCCTAAGAAGTTGAAAAATGCGGAAAATGAAAGGAAATTAGTTCCATTAAATAGTAGATCATAACCCAAGAAAATAGAACTTTGCTTCTTAAAAATTTTGCTTAGAAAAAGCAATGCTGTTGAACTCAAATATGAAATCATTTGAAACCTTGTACAACCACAAATAACGCCCTGTACTTTTCGTCAATATCAGACATTCCTGAAAACTTATGGGACGCATTAAATTGTGAAAAAAATCTTTATTTTCATAGAGACTTCTTGCTTTCTATCGAAGAAAACAACGCTGAAATTACGTTTACTTATATCGTTCTCTTAGATGCAAAGAAAAATCCAGTCGCTTTTGCTTCATTACAATTAATAGATTTCTATATAGATGATATCAAAAATGAATTAGAAGTTTTAGTTCGGAAAATTAAACTAATGGGGCAGAAATTACACCTATTTCCAAAGAAAAAACCCTTAAAAATATTAATTTGTGGCAACACCTTTGTAAGCGGTGAACATGGCGTCTTTATCGAAAAAAATCAAAACAAAAAAGCCACTCTTAAAGAACTTGCCAAAGCAATCTTACATTTTGTGAATAGCAATCCAATGTTAAAAAAACAAGTTAATTTCTTCTTAATAAAAGATTTTATAAACGAATCCTTATCCGTCACCGACGCTTTAAAAGATTACAATTACAGTCCATTTTTAGTAGAACCCAACATGCTTTTGCACGTAGCAGAAAATTGGCAAACTTTTGAGGACTATCTCGCTGCATTAAAAACAAAATTTCGAGTAAAAGCCAAAAAAGCGCTGCAACGAAGTGCAGTACTCAAAAGAGCAGATGTGACATTAGAAAACATTGAACAGTTACTCCCAGAAATGACAGCACTCTATAAAAAGGTTTCTTCCAAAGCGGATTTTAATTTGGGCGACTTTAACCTAGAAACCTACATTCGTTTAAAAGAAAGACTCCAAGACAACTATCTACTTAAGGTTTATTTTTTAGATGAGAAAGTCGTTGGATTTATGTCTGGAATCATCAATAAAAATTCTTTGGATGCCCATTTTGTGGGAATTGATTACCCCTTAAATAAGACCCATGCGATCTATCAAAGAATGTTATACGACTATATTAAAATTGCCATTCAAAAGAGAATAAAGCTCTTAAATTTTGGAAGAACTGCTAGTGAAATTAAAAGTTCTATAGGCGCAATTCCACAAGATTTAACAATGTATATTCGGCACAAGAAATCTATCAAAAATAGAATTTTAAAGTTATTTTTACAGCGAATTGAGCCCACTCCTTTTCATCAAAAATTTCCCTTTAAAAAAGTAACTGAAAATGAAAAACGTTAACGATTTAATTGCTTTATTGAACTTAGAAAAAATAGGCAAAAACACTTTTAAAGGAGTGAGTAAAACTATTGGGAGCCCCAACGTTTTTGGAGGACAAGTTTTAGCACAATCTTTAAATGCAGCAAATAGAACGGTACCAAAAGAGCGGATACTACATTCTTTACATTCCTATTTTTTGGAAGCAGGAAAATTAGAAATTCCTATCATTTTTGAAGTAGAAGAAATGCGAGATGGTGGAAGTTTTTCTACCCGTCGTGTAAAGGCGACACAAAATGGAGTAACCATTTTTATTCTAGCAGCTTCTTTTCATAAAATTGAGAAGGGGTATACCCACCAAAAAGCTATGGAAAGCAATATAAAACAACCCGAAGAATTAATTAGCTGGAGTGAAATGGTAGAACAATTTGGAGACTTTATCCCCAAAAATATGAAAGCATTTTTAAGCATCGAAAGGCCTATCGAATTTAAACCCACAGTGATCCCAAATCCTTTAGATCCTAAAGACTTGCCTGCAGAAGACAGAATTTGGTTTAAATTAAAGGGAGGCTCTAATGGATTAGACCTTCAAACGAAACAGCAAATTCTCACTTACATCTCTGATTACAATGTCTTAAATGCAGCTATCAATCCAAATGCAAGTAAGGCCAATTTTGGCAATTTGCAAACGGCGAGCTTAGATCATTCGATGTGGTTTTTTAGAGATTTTGATTTTGATGATTGGATGTTGTTTTCTTCTGAATCTCCTAATTCTTTTGGAGCTAGGGGACTATCTAAAGGGAATTTATTTACAAGAACCGGGCAATTAGTTGCCTCTTTTGCTCAGGAAGGGTTAATTCGCCCAAAAAGAAAGTAATTTCGTTCACATGGCAGTCAAAACTCTTTGTGAACCTCACACAAATAATAAAAATTTAACACAATGGATACATTTACCTATGTTCTAACCACCAATGGATTACTGTTTTTTGTAAGCATTCTTTTTTGGAAATTTCCACCCAAAAAAATCAATAAATTATATGGCTATAGAACCTATAGAACTATGCAAAATAATAGCATCTGGAATTTTGCAAATACCACATTTAATAAAACCCTTGTTGTCTACGCGGGTATTTCATTTTTAGCTGGACTTCTTTTTGCTTCTTTCACCAAAGGAGTCCTAAGCTGGGAACCCATGTTTCTAGTAATGTTAACACTCTTGGTTTGCATTATAAAAACCGAAAAGTCAATTTCTAAGTTGTACGATAATGAGGGACGAAAATTAAAGCCTAAAAAGTAGCCAAAAAAGAAACAGAAACATTTCTACCAGGGGCAGAAACTCCAGAGGCAAACTCCATATAATGTGTGTCAAACAAGTTTGCTATTCTTGCTTGAAAAGAGAGCTTGTTATTAAGCACGTATCGCCCATTAACACCAAATGTGCTCCAACTTGGAGAACCATAATACTTTGAGACATCATCAGTTGCATTTGAATCAATAACCGGAGTTAAATCGTGGTTATCAATGCCTTCCGTAAAGTTAAAATCTTCAATATTCTTTTTACTATTGAATCTAAAATCAGCACCCAATTCTAATTTTCCCATTTTATAATTCACCTCAAACTGGCCAAACAAAGGAGGAATCGAAGAAAGGGGTTCTTTGGTATCATAGGTTCTCCCTTTTGTATAAGTAAGGAATCCTGAAGTATTCCATCGGGTTGAAATTTTACCTAGATAACTAGATGTAAATCCTGTAATATAAGCAGTTCCTTTATTTTGGTTACTCACAGCATTTCCAAATTCACCATCAAATGCCACTTGCAATTTACTGCCATCTGGAGCATACACAAAATCTCTTTGAATGTAGTTATCCAAAAGTGTATAAAAAACATTTCCTCCAATTCTAAAACGACGGTTGTTGAAATATTTCTGCAAACCAAATTCTGCACTGTAGGCAAATTCGGGAGCTACGTATATATTGGGAATGGTAATGTTCCCCGATTTTTCTCGAACACGACCAACATCGTCAATATTTGGAGCTCTAAAACCAGAGGACAAAACACTATTTATCTGCCAGTTTTTAGAAGGCTTGTATACATAGCCCAAGGTTGCAGTTATTGCCGCGTTGGCAATACTAATGCTTGGATCTGGTAGGCTAATAAATGTTTGATCCATCCAATTGGCTTGTAAATGGGTGCTTGTAAAACGGATCCCAGTATTTAAGGTAGCCTTTGCACTTACATCTTGTCGATACCCTAAATAGATGGCCGAACTTAAATAATTACTCCCTCCATCTGGATAGCGAGATTGCACTAAAAATTCGTTAGAAAATCCTGTAACTTCTTCATTAGAAACAGTAAGTGTTTTCCCAAAAGCATTAGAAGTTACATCATTATAGGCAAGTTCGAAGCCATAGGTTAGTAGTCGTTTTTGATTTTCTTTAAGTGGTAACGAAAAATCACCATTCACACTGAAAAGATTGACCATTTCATTTCTATAAGAGCGGTCTAAGCTTCCAAATTTACGTTGTACTCTACTTTCTTTAATATTTTGGTATGCAAAAGTAATGCTTCCTTTTTGCAACCATCTCCTATTGGGATGGAGGAGTAATTGTGGTGAAAACAAAAAACGTTCTTGTGGACCATAATACCATTCTGCAAACTTTAACGAAGCGCTATTTGTGGGGTCTGTTAACTCTGATAATCTATCAAAACGGGGAATGTTCGACGATTTAGAGTATTGAATATTTAATTTTAACTCTGTGTTTTCTGATAATGGAACATAAAATTTCTGCAAAACATCAGTTTGCATGTATCCCGTATTTTTTTGAAGATTGGTCGCTGTATTTAAGGTGGGGGTTTCGTAGTAATTGCCGTCGTTATTTTCAGAAAAGTAAAATACCTTTCCCCAATTATCAAAACCATGAGATCGGTTGTTTCCCATTTTTAAATCTCCAAAATCACTGAAAGAAACACTTGTAAAAGAAGCCCAATTCTGAAAACTTAAAGCAACAGATACATTTGATGTAATTTCATTATTGACCCCAGAGAAACGTGTAAAAAAATCTGTTTTTACTGTTGTTTCATTTGATAATTTTGGAGTTTTAGTATAATAATGAATCACACCGCCCAAGGCATCCGATCCATAAATTACCGAAGATGGTCCAAAAACAACCTCTGTCCTATCTAATTGATTTGGGGCTATAGAAATTGCATTCTGTAAATGTCCTTTTCGATAAATTGCATTGTTCATTCGAACACCATCTACCACCAATAAAATTCGGTTTGACTCCATCCCGCGAAGCACAGGGCTACCTCCACCAAACTGAGATTTTTGTACTTTAATTCCAGGAATTGTTGCCAATAAATCTGCCGAAGTTTGGGGTGAAATTTTGCGGATCTCTTTTTGCGACAAAACAGCCACTTGCTCGGCAATTCGATTACTTTTCTGTTTATTTTTAAAAACAGAAAGCACCACTTCATCTAATTGTTCAGATTCTTTTGTTAAAAAAAGCCTATAATTCGTGGTTTTTAGGTCCGCTTTTTTTACCTGAAAAAGCGCATACGAAAGATGGGAAAAATAAATAAATTCTGAATGCTTAAAAGAAGAAATATCTGCGGTCCCCTGCTTACTTGTTGTGAGTGTAATGGTTTGACTTTTGTTATAAATAGTGACGTTTTTAACGGTTTTACCCGTTTCCTTGTCTATCACCATAACCTCTTGAGAAAAATTATTTAAGCAAACGCCTAATAAAAAAATAAAAAAAAATAGTCTCATTAACTAAATACAGTTTCTAAAATTGTTAGAGATTTTGGCTTTCTAAAACCGTCCAAATGTAATTCAAAATATCGAATTATGATCTGCAAAAGCGTTTGTCTTTCTTGTTTGCTAAACAACACTTCCTCTATCTCATCAAAATTTATGCCTAACAAGGTTTTAAAGAGTACTAAATTTGATTTTACAATTGAATTTTTATCTTTAAATCCATTTGAAAAACTCCCTTCAATTAAATTAAAACTAGTAGCGATTTCTTGATTTATAAGATCAGGATAAAATCCTAAAAATCGGGTTAAATTTAACAAAAACAACAAATGAAAGTTGGCAATTTTGTCATGGGTGTCCAACCACAAAAATGCGGTTTCGAGATACTCAAACAAAACCGTATTTTCTTCTTCTTCTTGAATACTACTCGTTAGTATTTCAGACAAAAATAAGACAATTGATTGCTTTACAATATCTGTATGAATTGATTTATAAGGCTCAGAAACATGAACCTCTTTAAGTGAATGAAGATTTGATTTTTGCTTGTGGTTTGCTTCCAACGTAAGCTGTGTCAGGGGTTGGAAATAAGCCGCTTTTATGGGTCCTTTTTTATTTTTTAGCACACCACGTACTAGGTAGGTCTTTACCCCCAATTTTTCGGTGTAACATTTCACTATTAAACTAGATTCGCTATATTTTAAAGCACTTAATACGATTGCTTTGGTCGTTAAAACTGCCATTAGTTTACGATTGCAATTTTTGTGATCGTTGTCTCTGAAGCATCATCATTTGACAATAAAACGATATAAATTCCTGAAGCAACGGCATTCCCTGCGAGATTTTTTTTATTCCATACCACTTTTCCGCCTTGCAATTGTTCTCCTTCTACAACATTGGTCTCGTACACTAAATTCCCTGCAATGTCTATAATCTTAACATTGGTCCCTTTGGGCAAATGGGTGCCATTTCTACCGTCTATAGTAACAGTTTCATGATTTGCGAGTGCAGGATTTGGATAGGCATACACCGCCCCTAGAGAAACTCCAAAAGGGGCAACATTACTATTGTAAGCAACAATCCCTTTGTCCGTAGCAAAATAAACCTTCCCGGTATTTTTATCAACTTTAATTTTTAAAATTGTATTCGAAGGTAATGGAGAGTTGTTTTTATTAAAATTTGCTAAAGTATTCTGTCCGCTTGGATTTGTATACAAAACGCCACCGCTATCTGTTCCAAACCATTTGTTTTCTGCACCATCTATAGCAATTGTATTGATCGTTTGATCGCCTAGTAGTTTTTTAGCAATACCATCATCTAAAATAATTATGGGTGTTGCGGCATCCTCTGGAGAATCTACCTCAAACACATTGGCGGCATTGTTAAAAACTACCAAACCAGACTTTGTCCCCAACCAAGCACTGTTATTTCGATCAACCGCAATTGTTCTTACATTTAAATCGGGCAAATTCCCAGAATCTATACTCGTATTTAAAGCTATTTTTCGGTTGCCACTTTCATTATAAACATAGACTCCATTTCTTCGAGTACCAATCCAAATACTATTGCTGCGGTCTATGACAACTTCATTTAACCCCGCAGTAGCAGAAGTTTTAATGCTACTTAGATCTACAGAGCTCCACTGACCATTCACTGATAATTTTTTTAATTCTTCAGAAGTTTGATAGTTGGTTGCCCATAGATTTCCTGAGGCATCGATGGCAGCACTACTAACTCGAATATTAATGGTGGGCAAAGAAATGGCAATGGGTTCAAATGAACTGTTTAAGTGATTGTACGTTTGCGTAACCACATCGTTTTCTACGACAAGCAAACCGCCCGTTGGTATTACATTGATGTCATTTGAGACGCCCAAAGCGCTAATGTATACTTTGTTTTCATAATTTGGATCAATAGTGACATCGACCAAATCTAGCGGTAAGGTTGAGTTGTAGGGAGTATTCACCCATTCTTCACCATTAAAATGTGAGAATCCTTGCTTTTTTAGTATGGGGGTATACGTGGAATTATAGCCGCCATACACAATCCATAAATGCTCATTATAAGCCGCTATAGAAAAGACATCATTTGACAAAGGACCTTGTGGATGAATTTCTAAAAAATTGGATGGTAACGTAAAACTTGTTTTTAGGATACCGTACTCTTTGGTTGCTAAATAGATCTCATTCCCGGTGACGAATGAGGTATTTAATGTGAAATCGAAATCAGCAGTTGTGCCAATCGTTGCAACCAAATTCATGTTTAAATCAAAAATATTTGCCGATTTGTTTAGAGCCACCGACAAGTGAGAAGCAGTGTTTTTGAGCCCTTTTATGGATTCAAAAAAATTGGTTTGTGAAACCAAATTGGTACCATTGACAAGAAATAGTTCCGTATCTGTAATGGTGTAAATTTCAGTATTAAAAACACGAATCGCTCTAAAAGGAGTCCCTGCAAAACGTTGTTGCCAAAAATTAAAATCAATCAGCAAATCATTGTTTACATCTGCAGAGAAAATTCCATCATCTGTAGCAGCATATAGGGTTTCATTAAAAATGAGGGTTTCATTAACCTGTACCTCACTCGAATTGTTTCCAATAAAAAAAGTATCCCCAAATTCTAAGTTTTCAATATCGTACTCAACTATTGAAAAAGGGGTTGAAAGGTATAATTTGGTATTAAATTCTGAGATATGGTTGATGCTTTTTGCTCCATTTTGATTAAAACTTACGATATCAGAAGAAATGGTGATACTACCATCATGATCTACAACTTCTATCAAACCATTTTGATACCCAATTACCAATCGTTGAAAAGCAGCGCTGTAATAAATTGACGATGTGGTTTCTCCAGAGAGTCCTTGTATCGAAGAAAATTTTTGAATCGCCTGCGTATTGGTGTTGTAGGTGAAAACAGCATTGTCAACCAATGCGTAAATAAGGGCGTCCACCTTCACAAAATCTTTCACATTATTATAAGAATAAAAGTCTTCCCAGGAAGCACTGAAGTCCGTTTGTCCGAAAATAGAAAACGAAAATAGAAAAAAGAATAAAAGGGCCGTTTTTTTCATGTTAAGTATAGGTCTATCAAAGATATTTATTTATTATTATATAACGAGAAAAATAAATACATTCGTACAAAATAAAAACCTTTTTAATGGCAGTAGAAATCGAACGAAAATTTTTGGTGAAAAACGATTCTTTTAAGAAGGTGAGTTTTGCAAAAAAGAAAATAAAACAGGGCTATCTAAATTCCAACAAAAACAGAACAGTACGGATTAGAGTTATTGATGATAAGGCGTTTATGACCGTAAAAGGAACATCGAATGCTAGTGGTACATCGCGCTTTGAGTGGGAAAAAGAAATAGGACTTCTTGATGCGGAGGAATTGTTGTTACTGTGTGAACCTTCTAGCATCGAAAAAACAAGATATTATGTAAAAAGTGAAGCGCATATTTTTGAAATTGACGTATTTTATGGAGACAATCTAGGGTTAATTATTGCAGAAATAGAACTAGAAAATGAAACCGAGTCCTTTCAAAAACCAATTTGGATTGGAGAAGAGGTTACAGGCAATGAGAAATACTACAACTCAAAACTAAGTAAATTTCCATTCAAAGATTGGGAATAAAACACCCCACTTTAGGCTAAAAAATAAATACTAAAAAAGTGACTTAAACTGCCCATTAAAACAAAAACATGAAAAATAGCATGATTGTAAGGGAGTTTTTTAAAAGAATACAGAATGGCGCCTATAGTATAAAAAATACCTCCCAAAATTAATAAGTAAAGTCCATTCTCAGAGATATTATTGGCCAATGGCTTTGCAAAAAAAACTACTTGCCACCCCATTAACAAATACATCGCTGTGGAAAGTTTGTCGTATTTCCCTGTGAAAAATAATTTTAGAACAATTCCGACAAGGGCAAATAGCCAAACAAATACATACCAGCCCAAAGAGGAGTCTAATGCAACCAAACAAAAAGGGGTATAACCTCCAGCAATTAAGACATAAATTGCTGCATGGTCTAAGATATTTAACGTTCTTCTAATAGTCGGTTTTTTGGCTGCATGATAAAAGGTCGAAGCCGCATACAAAAGAATCAAACTGAGGCCATAAATAACAAAACTCGTTGGTTTCCAAAAACCATCATAAGCAGTTCCTTTTAGGAGTAAAAAAGGAAATGCAATCAGAGAAAGCACCAATCCGAAACCATGGGAAAGGACATTTAAAAACTCTTCTTTTTTGCTGTAAACGTAATTCAGATGTGCGCTCATTAATTGTTTCTATTGGTATCTTTCATATATTTTTTGTCGGATAACAAATCGTTTTCTATGAGTGAAAAAAGGGTCTCTTTCAAACTATCTATATCTGCTGTACCAAGTCCTTTTGTTTCAATAAATGGATGCTGTTTTACTCGAAACAGACCAGGTCTACCTTTGTAAATATCCCATGAAAAAAAGCGCTTGCAATCATAGTAAACTTGGGGTACTATTGGAATTTCATGTTCAATAGCCAAGCTAAAAGCACCGTTTTTGAAGGGCGCTAAAACAACCTCCTCGGTAGGCACTAATCCTTCAGGGAAAATTGCAATACTTGTCCCTTTTTGCAGTCTTTTTTTGGCCATTTCATAAACCCGTTTTCTGCTTTTTGGACTACTTCTATCTACCATAATAACGGCTCTTCTGTAAAAAAATCCAAAGATTGGAATCTTTACAAACTCTTTTTTACCAACAAAAACAATTGGGTTTTTACTCGTAGCAACTAAAACAAAAGGGTCCATCAATGAACCGTGATTTGGGCAAAACATATAACTCTTGGTAGGGTCAATATGCTGATCAAACTCAAATTTCAACCGAAAACCCATCCCGTAAATAAGTACTTTGGCCCATACTCGAATTAATTTCCAAAATTGTGGATAGAATTCTTCCTTTATTGTCAAAATAAATAACAACGGAGCCATTAAAATAACGGTGACGAAGATCAAAAAATAGAACCAAAATCGCCAAAGTAAAAGAAAAGGAATTTTTATAAATTTCATATTCCGCCAAAAGTACTAATATTCTTTTGTTTGATTGGTTTTCTGAAACAAAACCTTATTTTTGTCATTGTAGATGGTTTTTGGGCCTCACGCATACTTTAAAAAGAAAAACAAATAGCAATGTCAAGAATATTAACAGGCGTACAAAGTACGGGAACACCACACTTAGGAAATTTATTAGGTGCCATCTTACCTGCCATCGAAATGGCAAACAACCCTATCAATGAATCTTTCCTTTTTATTGCAGACTTGCATTCATTGACACAAATAAAAGAAGGAACAACCCTCAGAGAAAACACTTACAGCACGGCAGCAACATGGCTTGCGTGTGGACTGGATGTTTCTAAGAGTGTTTTTTATAGACAAAGTGATGTTGCTGAAGTTACAGAATTGAGCTGGTATTTAAGTTGTTTTTTTCCGTATCAAAGGCTAACATTGGCGCATAGTTTTAAAGACAAAGCAGATCGACTGGCTGACGTAAACGCAGGCTTGTTTACCTACCCAATGTTAATGGCTGCAGATATTTTACTGTATGATGCAGAAATTGTACCTGTTGGAAAAGATCAACTCCAACACGTAGAGATGGCAAGAGATGTTGCCAATCGATTAAACCATTTAATTGGTGAAACACTTGTTGCGCCCCAAGCAAAAATACAAGAGCACACAAAATTAGTTCCAGGGACCGACGGTGGAAAAATGAGTAAATCTAGAAATAACACCATCAATATATTTCTTTCCGATAAAAAATTGCGCAAGCAAATTATGGCTATTAAAACCGATAGTTTGGCATTAGAGGATGTAAAAAATCCAGAAACAGATACTATTTTTGCCCTTTATAAATTATTGGCATCTCCATCAGAAACTGCAGAAATGCATGCCAATTATTTAGCAGGAAACTATGGGTACGGGCATGCAAAACAAGCATTGTATGAACTAATTATTACAAAATTCGCAACCATAAGAGCCCGCTACACACATTTTATGGACAACAAAAATGAAATCGACGATGCACTTGCTATTGGAAAACAAAAAGCAAAAAAAGTAGCTGCAACAGTACTTCAAAGAGTGAGAACAAAAGTAGGATATTAGAAAAATTAGGACTCCCTTACAACCACTGGCAAATAATACCGCCCATAATTGCGAATGTTACCGTCCAATACCCTGCGTTAATCGCTACATATTTTATGGTTTTTCTCTCAAAAAGTGCCAAAATTGACAAAATTGGTAGCACAAAAAAGAGGCCAGTAGTCATACCATGAAGTGCGCCATGTCCAAAAGTTCGAAAACGATCTCCATAGGTATTTATAAAGTCTTGAAAAAAGGTAAATCCTTCTCCAGCTTTCTCATTAAAACCCGGCTCTCCAGCTAATGTTGAATAGATTCCCGATTGATGAATGACAACAAACATTAAAAAGGAAGCAATGAAAAGACTGAACACATAACTGATGATCAATATTTTAAACATATTGGTTCCCGCTAGCGATTCCTTCGTGAAACCCATTTCTTTCATCCAGGCATTGCCAAACATAGGGCCATACCAAACAAAGCCAATTACCATTGGCACTAAAGCTGCTAAAAACAGTACGTAAAAATTCATTTCCATGATGTAAATATTTTTTGTTGAATACCAAATATAGGAATAAATTTGTAAATGTATGTTAATTAGATCAAAAGCAACTTTCTAAAAATAACTTTTTTGATCCAAAAAAATCCATTCTTTTGAAGAAGTTAATGTGTTACAAATCGCTAAAAATTTAGTTTTCAAAAAAATCTTGTTTTGAATTCAAAAGAAGGTTTATTGAATTTTCATCGACTTAGCTATGGCTTCTAGTTCAAAAACAAAAGCGCGTTTATTGATAGATGGGGCGTAGGTAAAACCCTCAAAAATGAGCAATCGGTGCTGCTGTTTATCAACCACGGTATAGTTGAGAAAAGGGCCCGCCATAAAATCGTTTTTAACTTCCCATTTCCCACGGGTTTCATAGGCTTTTTTCCCAGCAATTTTTGCGTCAAAAGTAACCGGAGTATAGGCTTTTTCTGTTATCATATACATGGTTGTGGTATCAGAACCTCGAATGTGTTTTTCTCCAATTTTGTTTCTTTCTGCAATAATCCGATCTGCAACAGTAGCTTCATCTCCCAACGGGACACTATAAACCAAAATATTATTACTTCCCGTTTTTGCAATTCCGCTCATCAAATGATCGCGGAGCCACAGAAAATCTCCTGTATCTTCTACCGTTCTATATTTAGAGGGAATAGTAAAAGAAACCCCTAAATTTTGTAATGTTTTAAATTGTGCATCCGGCAATTTAGATTTCATGAAAATATTTTGAGTCGCATTGATATCTGCTTGTCGAAAAGTGGCCAAGATCTCTTTTTCATGTTGCTTAAATACTCGAATGAGCCCTTCGTCATCTTTAGCAGAGATGGAAATTACCGTTTGTGGTTTTGCATACACATTGTAACGGATCGAAAAAGTTTCCTTTTCATTTTCTTCAACGATAAAAAGACTCCCAGAAGCTTTCATCATTGATCCAAAGGCATTAGGTGCTATCTGAGAAAGCGTCGTTGTTGGTTCTGGTTGGGGCAAACCTACTATGAGTTTTCCAAAAGAATTTCTAATTTCATCTCCAACAGTTCCCAGCCAATTGCTGGTTTTTACAACAACCATTACGCGGTTGATTGCACCTACAGCTGGTTTTTGTACAAAAGAATTTTTACTGTCACAGCCTAATAAAAATATCATTGTAAAAAATAAATATCCTAATTTCTTCATGAATGTTGTTTTAACTATTTTTTAATTTTTTACTCAAAAAGCATTCCACTTTCCGATTATGCTTTTGGAATCGCTATTTTTCTGGGATAAATACTTAATCTTTGCCCTACCTTTAACCGACTTGTCTTTAAACGATTCCAACGTTTTATATCTCGAACTCGAACTCCAAAACGATTGGCAATCTTCCCTAAAAAGTCACCACTTCGAACTTTATAACGAATCCGTTTGTCCAGTTCAAAATACTTTGGCAATGGTTTCTCTCTTTTTGCAGCATCTTCTTTTGCTAATGCATACAGGGCCGCTTCATTTTCTATAAAAGACAAGGTGTTTTTTCTTGGAAGTGTAATGGTGTAATTTTTTCCTTTAACAAACGGAATTACATCGAGTTTATAAGACGGATTTAAAAATTGAATTAACTCAGAATTGATCCCTGTGATTTCTGAAATTTGATCAAAACTAATTGTCTTTTTAATCCGAATCGTATCCGTTTCGAAATGTCGTATTTGAAACTTTTCGGGAACAAGTTGATGTTCTTTTTGATATTCAAACAAATACATAGTGGCATAAAATGCAGGGACATAGCTTGCAGTTTCTCTTGGTAAAAAAGGACGAATGTTCCAGTAATTTCGGTAACCTCCTGAGCGCTTTATTGCCTTTGCAACATTTCCAGGCCCTGAGTTATACGCGGCTAAAGCCAAATCCCAATCACCAAAAATAGTGTACAAATTGGAGAGGTATTGACAGGCTGCAATGGTTGATTTTAAAGGATCTTGACGTTCATCTACATAAGAGCTTACTCTCAACTTGTATTGTATGCCTGTTGGATACATAAACTGCCACAACCCTGTGGCACCGACTCTCGATTTTGCAGTTGGATTTAATGCCGATTCTACAATTGCCAAATACTTCATCTCTAATGGAATGTCATATTGATCTAAGTATTTTTCAAACATTGGAAAATAGTAGGAAGCCTTTGCCATTAGTGCCGGATAATACCTTTTTCGGTATTTTAAATAGGCCTTTATTACTTTTTCTAATGCTGGATTATAGGCAATATGAAATGGTGTTTTTGCATCTATTGTAGCCAATCTTTGTTTTAAAATTTCAGTAGACAAAGCAACGTCTGTCACCGTTTTCTTATCCACATCTGCCATGCGGTATTGTAAAGTATTGTACAAAGGAGATTTGTATTTCGAATCCATAAGCAAACTGTCTATTAACAGAATGTCATAGTCAGAAAACAAGTCGGCTGTATTCATTTTTTTAGGGATGGAATCCTTTGCTGTTTCGGCTAAAATAGGGGTCGTTAAAAGTAAAAATAAAAGTAATTTTTTCATTATAGATTTTATAAGTCCAGTTCTACAACAATGGGACAATGGTCTGAATGTTTGGCTTCTGTTAAAATATAAGCGCGTGCTATTTTCTCTTTTAAAGGGGCTGATACCAATGCATAATCTAGGCGCCAACCTTTATTGTTTGCTCTAGAATTTGCCCGGTAACTCCACCAAGAATAGGTTTGTTCTTCGGGGTTTAAGTACCTAAAACTGTCCACAAATCCATGATTTATAAACGTACTCATCCAAGTTCTTTCTTCTGGTAAAAACCCGGAAACTCCTTTCATTTTTGGATTGTGAATATCAATCGCTTCATGACAAATATTATAATCTCCACAGAGCACAAGATTTGGAATTTCATTTTTCAAATTATCAATATATACTTGGAATTCGTCCATGTATTTAAATTTAAAATTCAAGCGTTCAGCGTTGGTTCCTGAAGGAAGATACAAGCTCATTATAGAAACATCCTCAAAATCTACGCGAAGATTTCTCCCTTCAAAATCCATTGATTCAATGCCGGTTCCATATTCAATATGATTGGGCTTTTGTTTGCAAAAAATTGCCACAGAAGAATAGCCTTTTTTCTGAGCAGAAAACCAATAATGATACGGGTATCCTGCATTTTCAAATTCAGAAAGATCCAATTGTTCTTTGTGTGCTTTGGTTTCCTGAATGCAAATTACATCAGGATTTGAAGCAGACAACCACTCTAAAAATCCTTTCTTTAAAGCTGCTCGAATTCCATTGACATTGTAAGATATTATTTTCATCTAGTTTAAATAGATTGGTGTTTTCAAAAAAACCCAAGTTATTTGAATTTTTTCTTCAGTCTGTGTTTTAATTTTTTTCCTTCTCGGTGATAAAATTACAGCCAAACTAGCTGAAATTCATTTACTTATGATACTATTTTCTATATTGATAACAAAATCCAAAAGGAAGATGAAACTGAGTGTTAAAACAAAAACGACAACAAATGGTTTCTTGGCTAAATATTCCATCTTACAGCTTCATTTCTGGGATTTCTCCGGCGATTACCAAGGTTGCTTCTGTGGCGTTTTGAATCTCTTCTACCGAAACTCCTGGCGCTCTTTCTAGCAGATGAAAAGCATTGTTTCTTACTTCTAAAACTGCCAAGTTGGTCACCACTTTGGTAACACAACCAACACCTGTTAATGGCAAAGAACATTGCTTTAAAATCTTTGATTCTCCTCGTTTGTTGGCATGCATCATCGCCACAATAATATTTTCTGCGGAGGCAACTAAATCCATGGCACCTCCCATTCCTTTGACCATTTTTCCTGGAATTTTCCAATTGGCAATGTCTCCATTTTGTGCCACTTCCATAGCTCCTAAAATGGTGAGATCTACATGCTTGCCTCGGATCATAGAAAAACTGGTTGCAGAATCAAAAAAACTAGCTCCCGGAAGGGTCGTAATTGTTTGTTTACCCGCATTGATAATATCTGCATCTTCCGAACCTTCAAATGGGAAAGGCCCCATGCCTAGAACTCCATTTTCCGATTGAAACTCTACTTCAATATCATTCCGAACATAATTGGCAACCAAGGTAGGGATTCCAATTCCTAAATTCACATAAAAGCCATCTTGAACTTCTTGTGCAATTCTTTTTGCGATTCCTATTTTATCTAACATAAAATTAATTTGATAATTTGATAATTTCCAAGATGTGGAAAAACTATCCCTTTGAAGAAGAAATAATTTTGCTAATTATCATGATTAAACGTTAATTCTTTTACTATTTCTTTATTTTAGTTCGAATAAAATTCTGATGCTTTACAAAGTTTTAACCAGTACTCCACCACATCAGCCTCGTTCGCTGCATTGTAAACTTATCTATAAAATCGCGCTTACTTTCTGCATTTTGAACCTCTCTTGTACGAACCCCTTTAGAAGCTACACTTTTAAAAAATTGAGCGGACATTTCTAATCTTTTTTGAACTTCTTACTAATTCTTTTTACGCACTGTTCTTTGTTCGATTCTTTTTTCATACTCGTTTCCTTGAAAGATACGTTGCACAAAAATGCCTGGAATATGAATGTTGTTTGGATCTAAAGCTCCAACTTCCACCAACTCCTCCACCTCAGCCACGGTAATTGTTGCAGCACCACACATATTTTGATTAAAGTTTCTTGCAGTTCCTTTAAACACCAAATTTCCTGCAGCATCTCCTTTCCATGCTTTTACAAAGGCAAAATCGGCTTTAAATGCGGGTTCTAAAACATGCATTTTACCATCAAAATCTCTAGTTTCCTTCCCTTCGGCAACTTCTGTACCATAACCTGCTGGTGTATAAAAGGCTGGGAATCCTGCTTGTGCAGCCCTACATTTTTCGGCTAAAGTTCCTTGGGGTGTTAGTTCAACTTCTAATTCTCCTGATAACATTTGTCGTTCAAATTCATCATTTTCACCTACATAAGAAGAAATCATTTTTTTAATTTGTTTGTTTTCCAATAACAATCCCAAACCAAAACCATCGACACCTGCATTGTTTGAAATACAGGTAACCGCTCTAACATTTCGTTTTACCAATTCCGCAATTGCATTTTCTGGGATACCGCACAAACCAAATCCGCCCAACATAAAAGTCATATTACTTTGAACACCTTGCAAAGCTTCCTGCGCATTCTTTACTTTTTTGTTAATCATTGTTTATCGTTTAAGATGTAAAAAAATGAAATTGTAATGTACTACTTCATTTTCGTAAGCATTAAAAATCTATATCTTCTTGAATCACTATTTTTTTAGGAACTTTCTCTCCTTCAAGCTCCTCTTCATCTTCGGCTTTTTGATCTCCGCAATTTATTTTAATAGATAACTTTTCTGGTTTTTCAAAATCTTCTTGACTGATATTCAAGGTTGGATCTGCATAGCATTTTTTCATAAACAAAGCCCAAGATGGTAGTGACATAGTGGCTCCTTGCCCTTTTCCAATGCCTTCAAAATGTGTAGAACGGTCTTCTCCACCTGTCCAAACACCTGTTGCAAGGTTGGGAACAATTCCCATAAACCAACCGTCTGATTGGTTTTGAGTGGTCCCTGTTTTACCCGCAATGGGGTTTTCAAATTTATAAGGAAAGCCAGTAACCACATCAGGAAGCGCGGTGTAGGGTGTTCGCAAACGCTGCCCGGAGCCAGATTCTGTAACCCCTTTCAATAAATCTAAAATTACATAGGAAGATTCTTCACTTAAAACCTCTTTTGTTTCTGGGGTAAATTGTGCTAAAACAGTTCCATTTTTGTCTTCAATTCTTGTGAGTATCATTGGGCTTACACGCAAGCCTTTGTTTGCAAATGTTGAATAAGCACTGACCATTTCCATTAGTGACAAATCTACAGCGCCCAAAGCTATAGATGGGTTTGCTCGAATGCGGGTTTCTATTCCGGCTAATTTTGCCAAGCGCACTACATTTACTGGTTTCACCATATCTATCAATCGGGCAGAAATGGTATTTATCGACCCTGCCAAACCTGCCTTTAAGGTGAGCATTCCGCCATACCTGTCTCCAGAGTTATCGGGTCTCCATTCTTCAGGAATTCCATACTTCCCTTTTGGAATTGTATAATGCACATTTGGAAATGAATCACAAGGAGACATTTTCAATTGATTAATCGCAGTGGCATAGACAAACGGTTTAAAGGTAGATCCCACTTGTCTTTTTTGTTGCTGAACAGCATCGTACTTAAAATATTTATTATTGATCCCTCCAACCCACGCTTTTACGTGGCCGGTTTGAGGCTCTATAGAAAGCAATCCTGAGCGTAAAAAATATTTATAATATCGAATCGAATCCATAGGAGACATGATGGTGTCGAGATCTCCTTTCCAGGAAAAAACACGCATCGCTGTTTTTTTCTTAAAACTGACGTCAATTTCTTTGGCGGTTTTCCCCGCTTTTTTCATTCTTCGATACCGATCTGTATTTCGTTTTGCTCGTTGTAAAATAACGTTCACCGTAGAATCTTTAATGTCGTAAAAGGGGGCCATTTCATTACTTTTCTGTTCTTTAAAAAAATGCGATTGTAAATTGGCCATATGCTCTTTTACAGCCTCTTCTGCATATTTTTGAATCCGAGAATCGAGGGTAACATAAATTTTTAATCCATCTTTAAATATATCGTATTGTTCACCATTTGCCTTTGGGTTTTTACGCACCCAAGTTCTTAATTGCTTTTGCAAGTAAGTTCTAAAATACGTTGCATACCCATCACTATGGCTTTCTGGAGTAAAATTTATTTTAAGTGGTAATTTATGAAGAGAATCTTTTTCTTGAGATGTTATAAATCCATTTTTTTGCATTTGAGCAAACACCACATTTCTTCTAGATAGCGATTTTGCTTTAGAAATTTCTCTGTGAGGATTATACTGCCTTGGATTTTTTAACATCGCAACAAGGATCGCTGCTTCTTGCATGTCCAAATCTTTCGCTTCTTTTCCAAAATAAATTCTGGAAGCCGACCGAATTCCGGAGGCATTAAACAAAAACCCTTGTTTGTTTAAATACATGGCAATAATTTCCTTTTTGGTGTATTGGCGTTCTAGTTTTATGGCAACAATCCATTCTTTTGCTTTTTGAAGCACTCTTTTAAAAATATTGCTCGACGCTCTTTTTGTGAATAAATTTTTTGCTAATTGTTGTGTAATTGTGCTAGCGCCACCACCCGAGCCCATTTTTACCACAGCCCTAAGAGTTCCTCTAAAATCAATTCCAGAATGCTCATAAAAACGTTCGTCTTCCGTTGCTATCAATGCATCAATTAAATTCTGAGGTAATTCGTTGTAGTGAATTGGAGTTCTGTTTTCAGTTGCATATTTACCAATGGTAACACCATCTGCAGAAATTACTTCTGTTGCTAAATTTGTTTGTGGGTTTTCAAGTTCTTCAAACGTAGGTAAATCTCCTAAAGAAGTTAAAAAAAACAATAAAAATATTGCTAAAACTCCGCTTAATATGATAAGCCAAAAACCGCGAATATATTTCTTAAAGTCTGTATTTTTTTTACCTGCCATTTTACTTCGTATTTTCAATACTAAATCCAACATCTGTAACTCCTTCCAAAGCTTTTAAGCCTTCTGAAAAACCATTTTTTCGCATTGCTTGCCTTACATTGAAAGTGTACGCTCCAGAAAATGGAAATACTTTTTCTTCTTTATAAAATAATGTATTCTCTTTAATCTCCGTAAAACCCGTTCCTAAGGAGCTGCCATCAGGAGCTGCCATTTTATACTCTAATGTATCAATTACTTTGGTCTTGTTTGGAAAAATAAGTTCGGTAATCAGAAACAAATTACTGTATTTGTACTCCTTATTACTTCGAATATGAATGAATAAATTTTGCTTTGCAATCGTATCTGTAATAGAAAAATCAAAACGTACAGGTTCGTTTAAAACCCAGGCATTATTTGGAATCGACTTATACTTCATAAAAAAAGCCCCAGAGGTACATGAATAGCCTACCAACAAGAGCATTAGTAAACTTAAAAACGTGTTATTTTTCTGAATCGCTTCCATTTTTGGGCGTATTGTTTTTTCGATTTCGATGGTTATTCTTTCTGGGCTTGTTGGCGTTTTTAACAGTTCCCTTTGATGGCTCTCCCGATTTTTTTTGTTGCGGTTTTCTTTTCTGAGTACCTCTTTGATGTTGTTTTGCAGAAGGTTTTTTGTGATTTGAATTCCCAACAAGCGCTTTTTTCCTATTCCGATTCTTATTGTTTCTCCGCTTTTTTGTTTTTGGAACATCAAAGCGAGTTAAACTGTCTTCTCCAACCGCATCTTCAAAATTTACTTTTATTGGTGCCTCTATTTCAGATTCATACTCTTCTAACGAGGATGCTTTCTCGTTATTTTTATTCAACTCAATTATTTCTTGAACTTGTTCTAAAGTTAATAAAAACCACTTTGACCTTTCTTCTTTATAAGTGTACCAAAGGTGCTGTTTAAAAATATCCATTTTCACAAAAACAGCGGGCCCTTTTTCAGTTTTTAAGATCGTTTCTTGTTTAGGAAAAGCCTTTAAAGCATCTAAATAAGTATCCAATTCAAAATTCAAACAACATTTTAATTTACCACACTGCCCCGCTAACTTTAACGGATTTAATGATAATTGTTGATAGCGAGCCGCTGAAGTGGTTACTTTTCTAAAATCGGTCAACCAAGTAGAACAACAGAGCTCTCTACCACAGGACCCAACACCTCCCAATCGAGCTGCTTCTTGTCTTGCACCCACTTGTTTCATCTCTACACGAATTGAAAATGCAGCTGCTAAATCTCGAATCAATTGTCTAAAGTCAATTCTAGTATCTGCCGTGTAATAAAATGTTGCTTTGTTTCCATCACCCTGATACTCTACGTCTGACAATTTCATTTTAAGCCCTAAACGCCCTAAAATTTCTCTTCCTTTACGCTGCGTCTCAATTTCCTTTTCTCGAGAAGCCTGCCAAATATCGATGTCTCTTTGGTTTGCTTTTCTATAGATTTTTTTAATCTCAGAACTCGCTACAGAAACATTTCTTTTCTTCATTTGAACCTTGACAAGTTCTCCTGCTAGAGAAACAGATCCAACATCATGTCCCGGTGATCCTTCAACAGCTAAAATATCGCCTATAGAAATTCTTAAATTTTCTGTGTTTTTATAAAATTCTTTTCTCCCGTTTTTAAAACGAATTTCAAAAATGTTAAAAGATTCTTCTCCGTTTGGCAATGTCATGTTTGACAACCAATCAAATACTGATAATTTTTCGCATCCGCCTGTAGCGCAACTTCCGTTACTTTTACATCCTTTAGGCACACCGTCTTTACCAGTAGCACAACTACTACATCCCATGTGTGTTATATTTTAGAAAAGCCAAAGGCTTTTTTCTGTTTGTAAATTGATTTTTAGACTGATACAATTCCTCAATCTGATCTTCATTAATCAGTAAATATACTGAATTTTAAGTAAAAAATTAAATCTAAAATCAGGATATATTTATCTAAAAAAGCGCTAAAACCAATATCCTAAATTAAACAAAATGGCACTCGTTTTTGTGTCTGGAGACCAGCTAAACTTAAGTTCTAAGGGGCCTACAAAAGAATCAAAGCTGTAGCCAAGTGCGTATCCTGATTTTATCGGTTTAAAAAACTTTCTGTCTTTTAAAAAATTGGAATTTAAACGCGCGTAATTGGCAATAAAACTGAAATAATTTTTTTCGAGAAACTGATATCTAAAAGTAAATTCAGATTTTAAAAACGAATGGGTTCCCAGTTCTGAAAACTCATATCCATACATAGAAACAAACGTATTTATATAGTTTTGATTGTAGCCCCCTAAATAAAAATCGAAAATATTCGAAGATGGGTTTCCAAGTGTAAATCCTGCTTCATTTGTATTTTGGAAAGTGATTTTTTTTAAAAAAGTAGTAGCAAATCCGTAAGTCCCTTTTGCCTGTCCAAAGCCTTGAAAATCTTCATTTCTCTTGGAAGAATTAAGGTCCCATTTGAATGCTAAATCTGCAAAATACCCTTTTTTAACAAAATATTTTGATCATAAGTATCCAGTTTTAAATAGCCAAAAGCGTTCAAATAATTCGTGTCATCAAGAACCGTTGCAGCATTGTTCTCTAAAACGGTTTCAGTCGAAACATTTAGTTTTTTCTGCTCTAATCCAATACCTAAAGCAAACTTTCTATCGAAAGTTGTTTGCACAAAAAGTTGGTTTGTAAAATCGATGTATTTAAGATTCACACTATGAACAACAGGAGAATTTGGCACCAGATTATTAAAGGCTGTATTTGCGCTAAACCGGTTATAGCGTGAGCGAAACCCATAACTAAAATAAAATCCGTTATCTACAAAATAGTTGAGATTATAGCGCAGCTTGTCTCCCAAAATAGCATCAAAAGAAAAAACATCGTTATTGGTAAAAACACCTTCCTGCTTATATCTTGCTAAAACTGAAGATTCATACAATACATCATAATGTACTCCAAGATCTAGTGTTGGCTTTTTAGAAAGTTCTACTAATGAAAAAATAATTTCGGTTCCCCCAGCAATTGTTTCCTTTAAAGAGTAAGAAATCTGTTCGTAATTATTGGTGGCTGATAACAAATGGATTCGCTTTGTAATATCATTTCTGGAAACAAGATCTCCTTGCATTAAATTTAATTTTCCCAAAACATATGCCCTAGAGTGGTTCTTTATTCCATGAATCGTAATTTTTGATAAAACAACTTTTTGAGTGTTTTTAGTGGTTGTTCTTCTTTTTTTCTTGTGCGTCTGTTTCAATGCAATTTCATTCAAAATTTTAGCATATTTTGCAGCCGTTTTTTCTCCTTCTTTTAAAATTTCAATTTTTTTATCAAAGTCAACCACATTGTATTTCGAAATCTCTGGATGCATGTATACTTCAATTTGATTTTTTTTAAAATCTCTTTGATTGTAAATTTTATAGCTCACAATTTGATTTAAAATAGCAACTACTGAAGTCAGTTTCTCTTTTTCATACAACCTCCCTTGAACATCTACCCCGATAATAATATCTGCACCTTTCTCTCTCATAAGATCAACAGGGAAATTATTGGCAACTCCTCCATCAATTAACAATGTATCTCCTAGCGGAACGGGGTTTAAAAGTGTTGGAAAAGAGCCGCTAGCTCTTAATGCTATTGGCAATGATCCTTTTTCTAAAAGAACTTGTCCTCCTGTTTCAACATCGGTTCCTATCGAAAAAAAAGGAATTTGAAATTCTGAAAAATCTGAAATGTTTTCTGTTTCCGAAAATAATTCTAGGAGCAGATTCAACATGTTTTGACCTTTTGAAACTGCCTTTGGAAGTCCAATTTTTCTTTTCACAATAGGGAATGAAATGACCGCTTTTTCCCCATATTCTTTTTCAAAAAAAGGGGTTGTGCTTCTTGGTAATTTATCTCTTAACAGGGCAACAAAATCGGTTTCTAATATAATTTTTTCGGTTTGCGCTCCCGAATACCCAACAGCATAGAGGGCCCCCACAATCGCTCCAATACTAGTACCTCCAATATAATCGATTTGCAATCCTGCTTTGTCAATTTCTTTCAACACCCCAACATGTGCAAATCCTTTCGCTCCACCTCCACTAAGAACCAATCCTATTTTTGGTTGTTTTTGCTGTGCAAAAAACAACATTGAGTTCACTAGAAAAAGAAGTAAGAACTGTTTTTTCATTTTTTTGGGGGATGGTAAAATTGATATACTTTCAAAGCTCTTGCAGTACCAATTTCTTTTTTTAGCGCTTCAAAAGAAGCTTCTTTTACTCTTTTTGCCGACTTAAATTTACGCAAAAGATTGGTAATTGTTTTTGAACCAATGGCTGGTATTTGTTCTAATTCTGATTGAATAGCACTCTTACTTCGTTTATTTCTATGAAATGTAATTCCAAAGCGGTGTGCTTCGTTTCTTAAGTATTGGGTAATTTTTAAGGTTTCAGATTTCTTGTCTAAATACAAGGGTATCGGGTCGTCGGGATAATAAATCTCTTCCAGTCTTTTAGCTATTCCAATAATCGCAATTTTTCCTCGTAATCCAAGAGCATCTAAAGCTTTTAAACCCGAAGAAAGTTGTCCTTTCCCACCATCGACAATAATTAATTGTGGTAAAGAAGCTTCTTCTTGCAACAACCGTTTATAACGTCTATAAACGACTTCTTCCATCGAAGCAAAATCGTCAGGTCCCTCTACCGTTTTTATGTTGTAATGTCGATATTCTTTCTTGCTTGGCTTGCCGTCTCTGAAAACGACACATGCTGCCACTGGATGAGTTCCTTGAATGTTGGAGTTATCAAAACACTCTATATGCCTAGGATCTTGTGAGAGTCGCAAATCTTTTTTCATTTGCGCCATAATTCTTTTTACATGTCTTTCCGGATCAACAATTTTAATTTGCTTAAACTGTTCTTGTCGATAGTACTTTGCATTCCTTTCAGAAAGCTCTATAATTCGTTTTTTATCGCCCAGTTTTGGAATGGTCACTTTCAATTCTTTCCCCAAATCTACATGGAAAGGCACATAAATTTCTTTGGTTTGAGAATTGAAGCGGTGTCTGATTTCGACAATAAACAGCTCCAACATTTGCTTATCCGTCTCGTCTAATTTCTTTTTAATTTCTGTTGTATGGGATTGAATAATAGCACCATTCGATATTTTAAAAAAATTTGCATATCCATGGGTTTCATCAGAGATAATTGAAAATACATCAACATTATTGATAGCAGGGTTGATAATGGTTGATTTTGCCTGGTAATTTGACAATAAACCCACTTTTACTTTAATTTTTTGTGCTTCTTCAAACTCCATATTTTCAGAAAAAGAAAGCATCATTTGGTTAAATTTATCCAAGCTTTCTTTAAAATTTCCTTTTATAATATTCCGAATGGCAGCAATATCCTCTTGGTATTTAATCTCTGTTTGTAAACCTTCACACCCTCCTTTACAGTTTTTTAAATGATATTCGAGACAAACTTTGTATTTTCCTTCATTAATTTTTTGTTGACTCAAATCATAACTACACGTTCTAATAGAATACAATTCTTTGATTAAATCCAACAAAACTCTTACCGTTTTTATATTGGTGTACGGTCCAAAATACTCCGATCCATCTTTAATGTACCTTCGGGTCATAAAAACTCTTGGAAAACGTTCCTTCTTAATACAAATCCAAGGGTAGGTTTTATCGTCTTTCAATAAAATATTATACTTGGGCTTGTACTTTTTAATGAGGTTGTTTTCTAATAGAAGTGCATCTGTTTCAGTATCAACAACAATGTGCTTGATCTCCACAATTTGTTTCACTAAAATACGGGTTTTCGCATTTTCATGATTTTTTGTGAAATAAGAGCTAACTCTTTTTTTTAAATTTTTGGCTTTTCCAACATAAATAACGGCTTCATTCTTATCGTAGTACTGGTATACCCCAGGAGAATCTGGTAAGGTTTTTAATTGAAGTTCTAAAGATGCTGACATCTAACGAAAATACACATTTTAATACATTAGCAACAGGTTCTGTCTGAAAATATTGAGCGTTAAAGTGTTAAAATTGGCGATGTCCACAGCGGTCAAATTCGCCACTTTACATATTGATTTAACTCCAAAAGCATTACAATATGGTTGTCTCGTCTTTTGGAAACGCCTTTTTACTGTAGAGAAAAAGGAGGACTACACCTACGCTAATAAAAGCATCCGCTGGATTAAATATATATTGGAAAAAAGTAAAATTATCGCCACCAACAAAAGGAATCCACTCTGGTAAAGTTGCATTTTCTATAAAAGGGAAATAAAACATATCTACAACTTTTCCATAGAACAACTCTCCATAGGGCTCTTCCGGAAAAAGGGTGGCTACTCGGTGTGCTGAAGAGTTAAAAATGACCCCATAAAAAACAGAGTCAATGATATTCCCTACTGCGCCAGAAAAAATTAATGCAATCGCAAAAATCACCACATTGTGGGTAGCTCTTTTAATGTGTTGTGCCAACCAATAAATAATTGCAGAAACAGCAACTAATCGAAATAATGTGAGAAATAATTTACCCGATTTACCTCCAAATTCCCAGCCCATTGCCATGCCGTTATTTTCAACAAAATGAATTTTAAACCAACTAAAAACTTCAAAACCATCATTAAGAGCATAATGTGTTTTTACATATACTTTCAAAATTTGATCTAAAGTAATTGCAATTAAAATTGTTAGAATTGCCAGCGTCTTTTTTGACATTTTGTTTGGTTTTATATGCACAAAAATAAGAATATTATTGTGGTTTAATAGTGGTTAAAAAAATATTCCCTTTTGTAGTTCTTATCGTAAAGCTTTGAGCCCTATTTTTTATTTTCTTATAAAAATTTTCTTGTTGAATTTCTTGATCAATCGCAATTGTTCCTCGTGTTGATGCCACATCAATATTCTGTGCTTTTAAAGTTGCATAAACACTGCCTTCATAAAATTTAACCTTTGTCTTATTTTGAATTGTATCTAATCTTATACGTCCTTTTTCTATATAAATATCCATCTGCCCATCATAACTTTTAGCGGCAATATTAATTTCTTCACCAAAAATAACGACTGCTTTGTTTTTAGGGATTTTAATTGTTGCGCTCGCTCTTTGTAATCTTTTGGTAATAAATTTCCTGAAAACAGGGGCTTCTGTTGTCATTGCTGGAATCTGAAATTTAATTCTCGCAGTAGTCTCTGAAGCCGAATAAACGATATGTTGTTTGCTTGGATTTTCGGCGAATAAATAAATCTCCAAAAACTCAGAACTCGAGTTTTCCAATACAAAATCGTCCAAACCTATCGTAGAGATTTCTACTCGATTTACAGAGATTTGGGCTTTTTTGATTGCTTTTTTTTGAGCAACAATGATCTGTGAGAGAAATAACAAGAAGAAAAATAACGCATTTTTATTCATGAACAGAAAAATTTCATGGTTTGGATATTGTTTGTACCGCTCTTTTTTTGACAGTAGTCAAAAAAATATAGTTAAAAAAAAGCTCCCATAATATGGAAGCTTTGAGGTATTATTGCTTGCGTTTTGCTTCAATACTTAAAGTCGCATGAGGTACCAAGAGTAAGCGTTGTTTTTGAATTAATTTACGCGTAACTCTACAAACACCATAGGTTTTGTTTTCAATTCGTAACAATGCATTTTTTAAATCACGAATAAACTTTTCTTGACGAATTGCCAACTGAACATTTGCTTCTTGGCTCATTACCTCTGAACCGTCATCAAAAGACTTGAATGAAGGCGAAGTATCATCAGTACCATTGTTTGCATCGTTTTTGTACGAACTCTGTAATAACGCCAAATCAGACTCTGCGCGTTCTATTTTCTTAAGAATAAGTGCTTTAAACTCTTGTAAATCTTCATCTGAATATCCTACTTTAATTTCTGACATTTTTTTACATTTTTTCGATTAATATTTTGCTTTTAATAGTATCAAATGCAATCACTGTTCCTGCCGCTAATGCGTCTACAAAAATCAATTCTTGCGTTAATGTCTCGCTCATGATATGAGCTTTATTTTCTTTAATAGCTTGTTGTAAGTTTTCAAAATTTAACACCGTCAATCTAATTTTATCTGTAACTTCTAAACCAGCATCTTTTCGGGCATTTTGAATTCTATTGACCAATTCCCTTGCAACTCCTTCTTTGCGTAAATCCGCTGTGATGGTAACGTCTAATGCAACCGTTAAACCACCTTCATTTGCAACTAACCAGCCTTCAATATCTTTTGAGGATATTTCTACATCCTCACGTTCTAAAGTTATCTCTTTTCCATTAATTTCTATAGAAATATTACCCTGTTTTTCTATTTTGTTAATATCTTCTTTTGTAAACTGCTGAACTTCAGTAGCAATAAAACGCATTTCTTTTCCAAACTTTGGCCCCAATACTTTAAAATTGGGTTTAATTTGTTTGATTAAGATATCGGAAGCGTCTTCTAAAATTTGAATTTCTTTAATATTAACTTCATGTTTTATTAAATCTGAAACAGCTAAAATTTCTTCTTTCTGCTGATCGTTTTCAACAGGAATCACAATTTTTTGTAAAGGCTGCCGTACCTTAATCTTCTCTTTTGCTCTAAGTGACAACACTAAAGAAGAGATGATTTGTGCATTTTCCATCTTGCGCTCTAAAGAAGCATCAATAAAACGGGCATCTGATTTCGGAAAATCTGACAAGTGAATACTTTCTGAAGTTTCTTTGCCAGTAACCGAATTTAAATCTTGATATAATTTGTCCATAAAAAACGGAGCAATCGGTGCACCTAGTTTTGCAATGGTGACCATACAAGTATATAAGGTTTGGTATGCAGAAATCTTATCTGTTTGATAATCTCCTTTCCAAAAACGTCTTCTACTCAAACGCACATACCAATTACTTAAATGATCTTGGGTAAAATCGGAAATCGCTCTTGCAGCTCTTGTAGGCTCATATGCTTCATAAAACGCATCTACTTTGGCAATTAAAGTATGTAATTCAGATAAAATCCATCGGTCAATTTCTGGTCTGTTTTCCAATGAAATGTCCGCTTCACTGTAGGCAAAACCATCAATATTTGTATATAAAGAAAAGAACGAATAGGTGTTGTAAAGCGTTCCGAAAAACTTTCTTTTAACCTCCTCAATACCTTCCAAATCAAATTTTAAATTGTCCCAAGGGTTTGCATTTGCAATCATATACCAACGCGTTGCATCTGCACCGTAAGTGGCCAATGTTGTAAAAGGATCTGTGGCGTTTCCTAAACGTTTCGACATTTTGTGTCCGTTCTTGTCTAAAACCAAGCCATTAGAAACCACATTTTTGTAGGCAACAGAATCAAAAACCATGGTTGCTATTGCATGCAATGTATAAAACCATCCTCTTGTTTGATCGACTCCTTCTGCAATAAAATCTGCTGGAAATGATTCGTTTCCATCAATCTTTTGTTTGTTTTCAAACGGATAATGCCATTGTGCATAGGGCATAGATCCCGAATCGAACCAAACATCAATCAAGTCGCTTTCTCGATGCATGGGCTGACCCGATGGAGAAACCAACACAATTTCATCCACAATGTTTTTGTGCAAATCTATTTTAGCATAGTTTTCTTCTGAATTATTTCCAACTTCAAAATCTTCAAAAATATCTTTGTGCATGACCCCTGCAGCTACGGCACGCAACATTTCTTCTTTTAATTCTTTCACAGAACCAATACAAATTTCTTCTTTTCCATCTTCTGTTCTCCAGATTGGCAATGGAATCCCCCAATAACGAGATCGCGATAAATTCCAATCGTTGGCGTTTGCCAACCAATTTCCAAAACGACCGGTTCCAGTAGATGCTGGTTTCCAATTAATGGTTTGGTTTAACGAATGCATTTTTTCTTTCACATCCGTTACTTTAATAAACCAAGAATCTAATGGGTAGTATAAAATAGGCTTGTCGGTTCTCCAACAATTCGGATAACTGTGCTTGTATTTTTCAACCTTAAAGGCTTTGTTTTCTGTTTTTAATTTGATGGCCAATGCTACATCAATCGATTTTTCTGGGGCTTCTCCCTCTGGATAATACGCGTTTTTTACATATTTCCCAGCAAATTCAGTAACTTCTGTCCGAAACCTTCCTTGCAAGTCTACCAAGGGCACTAAATTACCGTTGTCGTCTCTTACCAATAGCGGCGGGATTTCTGGAACAGCTTGTTTTGCGACCAAAGCATCATCTACGCCAAAAGTAGGTGCTGTATGTACAATTCCGGTTCCATCTTCTGTAGTTACAAAATCTCCAGCAATCACTCTAAAAGCGTCTTGTTTGTTTTCAAATTCACAACCATAATCTAAGATTTGTTCGTACTTGATATCCACTAAATCTTTCCCTACAAATTCTTTTACTACGTAAAAAGGAATTTTTTTATCTCCAGAGTTGTAACTCGATAATGCTTCCGAAGTTGTGACTTCAAAATTATTTTTTCCGCCAAATTGTTTCTCAATTAATTTTTTGGCCAGTACCACTTTCGTTGGTTCAAAAGTATATTGATTGAACGTATCCACTAAAACATATTCAATTTTTGGGCCCACCGTTAAGGCAGTATTGCTTGGCAATGTCCAAGGCGTAGTGGTCCAAGCAAGGAAATAAACCGCTCCTTGATTTTGCAAAAAATCGGGAAGGGTGTTTTCAATGGTTTTAAATTGTGCAACAATGGTTGTGTCGGTTACATCTTGATAAGTTCCTGGTTGATTGAGCTCATGTGAACTTAAACCGGTTCCAGCCTTTGGAGAATAGGGCTGTATGGTGTATCCTTTATAAATTAATTTTTTATTGTAAATTTCTTTCAACAACCACCAAACCGACTCCATGTATTTTGGTTCGTAAGTAACATATGGATCTTCCATATCTACCCAATACCCCATTTTCTGAGTCAAATCGTTCCAAATATGCGTATATCGCATGACTGCTTTTCTACAAGCAGCGTTGTAGTCTTCTACAGAAATCTTCTTTCCAATATCTTCTTTGGTGATTCCAAGTTCTTTTTCTACACCCAATTCAATTGGCAATCCATGTGTATCCCAGCCTGCTTTTCGCTTCACTTGAAATCCTTTCATGGTTTTATAACGAGGAAAAATATCTTTGATCGCACGGGCTAAAACATGGTGAACCCCTGGCAATCCGTTTGCAGAAGGTGGGCCTTCAAAAAAAACAAAGGGTTCTTTGCCCTCTCTTGTAGTGACACTTTTTTCGAAGATGTTATTTTCTTCCCAATAACTCAGCATTTCTTCTGCTACGCTTGGTAAGTCAAGTCCTTTATATTCAGGGAATTTCGCGCTCATTTTCTTTCTTTTCTTATAAGAATGCGAAATTAAGGATTTTCTTGTAATTTTATGAGTTTGTCGGTAAGGAAGTTACAAAATCATAGGATTTCATTTTTGGGAACTTAATCTGGGCTTAAAATCCGCGCGATGCTTTTATTTGCTCATAAGCAGACTGAATACTTTGAAACTTCTCTTTGGCGCCATTTAAGTGAGCTGCTCCTAAATCCTGTACTTTATCTGGATGGTATTTTTTTGCCATTTTCCGGTAGGCTTTTTTTACTTCATCATTGGTGGCAGATTTTGCAATCTCTAAAATTTTATAATTAGTCTCCAAAGCATTATAAAACATCGCTTTGATCGATTCAAAATCGGAAGGATTGATGTATAAATAGCTTGCAATTTTTTTAATTTCGGCAACCTCAACAGCTGCTACCTGACCGTCAGCCTTTGCAATTCCAAATAAAAAATGAAGTAATTGTAAGCGAGAAGCATGAGGCATGTGCTGTCTAATTTGGATGCAAACTTGCCGTGCCGAAACTTGCTTTTTAATAACTCCTTTAAACAACAGAAAAGCTTTATTCGCTCTTTCTTTCCCATACATTCCTACAAACTGAGCCCTCACAAAATCAAGCTCTTTCCGGTCTACTTTACCATCAGCTTTTATAATAATGGATGCCAATACCAAGAGACTAATTTCAAAATCACCTGGATGCGTATTCATGCGCCTGCCCTGTTGGTATTGAGCTTGTTCCTTTTGAAGGTCCTCTGCGCTAAAACCATCCACAAAACTTCCCAAAGCAAAACCGATTGCAGCACCTATTGGTCCTCCCAAAGTAAAGCCTAAACCTGCACCTAGCCATTTTGAAAAACTTCCCATATCTCTTTTCTATATTTGTCAAATATAAGAGAAACTTCATTGATTTACTTCAAACTTTACAAGAGAACTTATACCGTCTTTGAAATCAATTTTATTGATCCATTCATAAGAAACAACTTCGGTACATCTATTTGATTGCTGTTTTAAAATACATTATATTTGTTCCTAAATTTATACTTAATATTATGTATCCAGAAGAATTAGTAAAACCAATGCGTGACGAATTAATTAACGCAGGTTTTGAAGCATTATATACAAGCCAAGATGTTGAAAATGCATTGGCAAAAAAAGGAACAACATTAGTGGTGGTAAATTCTGTGTGTGGTTGTGCTGCAGGAACCGCGCGACCTGGAGCAATTGCTTCTTTAGGCGCAAAGAAAATACCAACAAACTTAACCACTGTTTTTGCAGGAGTAGAAAAAGAATCTACACAAAAAGCAAGAGAGTTTATGATCCCATTTCCTCCATCTTCTCCAGCAATGGCATTGTTTAAAGATGGTAATTTAGTACACATGTTAGAGCGTCATCATATTGAAGGTCGTTCTGCCCAAATGATTGCACAAAACTTAGCACAAGCCTACGACGAGTTTTGTTAAGCACTTTTAAATTATAAAAAGAACACGCCAAAACCACGCATATTTGCGTGGTTTTTTTATTTTTATAGTCCCTAAAATCCACACGGAAAGATGAAACATTCAACAATTATTGACGCCACCGTCGCTTTTGTAAAAGAAGTCCTTAAAAATGCAGAAGGAGGTCATGACTGGTTTCATATAGAACGTGTTTTTAAAAACACTCTTTTAATTGCAAAGGAGGAGCATGTGAATATTTTAGTCGTTTCATTGGCGGCACTTTTACATGACATTGCAGATTCAAAATTTCATAATGGAGATGAAACCATTGGCCCTAAAAAAGCCAGCGAGTTTCTCATCAGTCAAAAGGTAGACTCAGAGACGATTACACATGTCGTAAAAATCATTCAACACATTTCTTACAAGAATTCTCTAGAAAAAAAGAGTGAAAAATTTACCTCTAAAGAATTAGAAGTCGTGCAAGATGCAGACCGGTTAGATGCCATTGGTGCCATTGGTATCGCACGTTGTTTTAATTATGGTGGATTTAAAAACAGAGCATTGTATAACCCTGAAATTTCACCCAACTTATCAATGAGAAAAGAAGCGTACAAAAATTCTGATGCACCAACGATTAATCATTTTTATGAAAAATTATTACTTTTAAAAGATAAAATGAACACCCCTTCTGGAAAAAAAATAGCCATAAAAAGACACGCTTTTATGGAAACATACCTACAGCAATTTTATGATGAATGGGAAGGTGTAACGTAGTTTAATTTTCCTTTGCCGCTTCTAAAGCTGTAATTTTATATTCTAAAACGGCCAGTTCATTTGCCTTTTCTATAATTTCTTCTACTGTTAAATTCGAATTTGAATTTATAAAATTTAACGTTTCTAAACTTTTAAAAGTATAATAACTTAATGTTTCTTCAATTTTATCTTTGGCGGTTTTCATTCTAATAGCGTTTTTATTTTACGGAACATGTTTTAACATTTGAGTACTGTATAGGGATGCGAAGAGACTCATAAACTCTTTATATAATTTAGTTGTTAATTCTCCAAACCAACGGTTTGGTATTGCAACTCTTAATTGGCTTGTTTTTTTTTATTTTAACTTCCTGGAAAATTTGCTTTTCTTTTTTCTAAAAATGCTGTGGTGCCCTCTGTAAAATCATCAGTTCCAAAACATTCGCCAAACTCGGCTATTTCTACTTCATATCCATTAACGCCATCTTCAAAGTTTGCGTTCACAGCTCTTATGGCTGCGCCCATTGCAACGGAAGAATTTCGCATAATTTTATTGGCTAATTTTTCTGCCAGAGGCAGCAGGGCTTCTAAAGGCACCACATGATTAACCAAACCGCACACTTTGGCCTCTTCCGCAGAAATCATTCCTGCAGTCATGATCAACTCCATGGCTTTTCCTTTTCCAACCAATTGAGGCAAACGTTGTGTCCCTCCATATCCAGGAATGACACCCAAAGAAACTTCTGGCAAGCCCATTTTTGCATTTTCAGAGGCAATTCTAAAATGACAGGCCATCGCCAATTCCAAACCACCACCTAAAGCAAATCCATTGACCGCAGCAATTACTGGTTTTGACAAGTTTTCTATATAATCAAACAGCATTTCTTGGCCTTTTTTCGCTAAAGCCCCACCTTCATCTACCGAGTAATTTGAAAATTCAGAAATATCAGCGCCTGCTACAAAAGCTTTTTCTCCACTCCCTGTAATCACCAAAACTTTTACCGATGCATCTTCTTCTAGAACTTCTATAGCAGTACTTATGGCTTCAATAGTTTCTTTGTTTAAGGCGTTTAACTTCTTAGGGCGGTTAATGATTATTTTGGCAAGTCCATTTTCCTTTTCAACTAAAATATTATTAAACTTCATTTTTTGTACGTTTTTAAATTTCTGTAATCAATTCACTTCGAAAAGCTCAGTATGGCACTCTGGCGCTAAATTACAATTGACAATCCAAATATCAGTCTGAGCTTGTCGAAGACTTTTTTCCAGCATTGAAATTCCTGCTTTTATAAAAGCAACCGATTATTATGTTTTAGGAATAATTACTGTAAAAACAGTACCAATTCCTTCTTTTGATGTAAAGGAAATGGAGCCATCATAAGCCTCAACAATATTTTTTATCATTGGCAAACCTAATCCCATTCCACTACTTTTGGTTGTAAATTTAGGTTCGAAAATTAAATCTTTTAGTGCCTCTGAAATTCCTTTTCCATTATCGGAAACTGAAATCTTAATATTGTTTCCTTCGGAGGCAACTTTCACTTCAATAATTGGATTTTTACTGTCTTCAGAAGCTTGATTTGCATTTTTTATTAAATTTGTAACAATCCGAATTAACTGTGTTTTATCTAAATTGGCAAAGAGTTCTTTCTCAGAATGTTGGTATGAAATATAATCTTCATTAAAAATATCCAGTGCTAATTTTACAACACCAATCACTTCTATTTTCTCTCTTTTCTGAGTAGGCATTTTTGCAAAGTCAGAGAATGCGGAGGCAATCGAACTCATTACGTCGATCTGCTGTATTAAAGTTTCGCTATATTCTTTTAATTTTATTTCTACATCTTCGGCATTAGGGTTAAATTTTCTTTCGAAACTTTGCACGGTTAAGCGCATTGGTGTTAGCGGGTTTTTAATTTCATGTGCCACCTGTTTTGCCATTTCTCGCCAAGCTTGTTCTCGCTCACTTTTTGCTAATTTCACAGCACTCTCGGTTAATTCATCAATCATACTATTGTAAGCATCTACTAAAATTGAAATTTCTGAACTTGCCGAATTTAAAATAATTTTCTCGTTCCGTTTGTTCAATTTCGTTTGCTCCATTTTGTCAGAAATCGTTTTGATAGATCGGGTAATATAACTCGATAAAAAATAGGCCAGCGCAATGGCAATGAGAAACATTACTAGATAAACCAAACTCAATCGACTCATAAACTCTCTAAGTTCCTTTTTGATTTCTGAATTGTCCTGGGTAAACTGAACTTCTAAAATTCCGATCCTCTTAAATTTTGGATCATTGATATATGAGTAAGATGATTGAAAACTAATCCCATCTTCTTGAGCTGTTTTTAAGATTCGATGGTTCGAATTTTGAGCCAATTTCGAAATCACTTCTTTCGAAAGCGGTTTTTTAACAATCTTTTCGAAGGCATTCCCCAAAGAGGTTTTTAAAAGTTTTCCTTCCAAATCATACAAGGAAATATTTAATTTATTGATCGAGGAAATTTCATAAATCCGATCCTGAAAAATCTTAGCTAAATTTACAGTATTCACCGGAAAACTTGTCTTGTTTTTTAACTCCAGTTCAATGGTTTCTTTGGTAATTGATTCTTTTCGTTCAAAACGCTGAATGTTATAATCTTTGGTTTGTTCATCATATTGATATACGGCAACTCCTAAAATTAACACGGAGGCTATAAGCACCAATAAAATCATGGACAAAAAGATGCGTATTCTAAGGGAAATGTTTTTAAGATTATTCAAAGTTGTTTTCTTTTTTTTCGATTTAAAAGTCTTTAAAAATAGTTGACCAACCCCTATTTTGAAATTTAGTCTAAAGATAACCAAATAAAAAAAGGCACAATAGATGTGCTAGTGAACAATATTAACAATTTTTCCAGGAACGATAATCACTTTCTTAGGAGCAACTCCTGCCAATTGCGCAATTGTTTTTTCATCTGCTAAAACCGCAGCTTCTATTTCATCTTTTGAAAAATCCAAAGGTAATTCTAAAGTAAAACGCATTTTCCCATTGAATGAAATTGGGTACTTCTTCGCGCTTTCTATTAAATATTTTGGTTCAAAAATAGGAAACTCCACTGTTGAAATACTTTTCTTATTGCCCAATTTACTCCATAGTTCTTCTGTAATATGAGGTGCATATGGTGATAGTAACACCAAAAATGGCCCTAAAATTTCTTTTTTATGGCACTTTAAAGCAGTCAGTTCATTGACAGCAATCATGAAGGTAGCAACAGAGGTGTTGAAAGAGAAATTCTCAATATCTTCTGCTACTTTCTTAATGGTTTTGTGCAGTGTTTTTAATTCTTCTTTGGTCGCTTTTTCGTCAGAAACTGCAACGCCATTTTCGTCAATATATAATTTCCATAACTTCTTTAGGAAAGAGTACACACCCGAAATACCTGAGGTTTTCCAAGGTTTCGCTTGATCTAAAGGACCTAAAAACATTTCAAACAAACGCAATGCATCGGCGCCATATTCTTCGACAATATCATCGGGATTGACAACGTTGTATTTAGATTTAGACATTTTTTCCACTTCTCTACCAACCACATACTTCCCGTCTTTCAAAAGGAATATTGCTTTTTTATAATCTTGATTTATTGATTGTTTCTTAAATGCTTCAACGTCCAATTCATCCGATGAGTTTACCAAAGAAACATCTGCGTGTAATGGTGTATTGGTAATCATTACCAAATCGGCAAAATTCGGATTTAAGTATCCTTTGTCTAATAAGTAATTTTTAACAACCGTTTCAAATTCAGCATCTGAACTAAAGTTGTTTTTGGAAACAAATAGGGTTGGGATTTTCGCTAAAACAGCATCGTTGGATTTATCAACATCACATCCGTTTTTCACAAAAGCAGTTGCCCTGTATACAAATGCAGAAGTTCCTAAAATCATTCCTTGATTGATTAGTTTTTTTGCAAACTCATCTACGGGAACAATTCCTTTATCAAATAAGAATTTTTGCCAGAAACGAGCGTATAATAAATGTCCGGTTGCGTGCTCCGACCCGCCAATGTATAGATCGACTTCTTTCCAATATTCCAAAGACTCCTTGCTTGCAAATGTCCCTTGATTGTTAGCATCCATATATCGGTTAAAATACCAAGAACTTCCTGCCCAACCTGGCATGGTGTTTAATTCTAAAGAAAATACGGTTTTATTTTTTAGTTTCTCATTGGAAACTACTTTCTTTCCGCGCGAATCCCAAGCCCAGCTTGTTGCTCTTCCTAATGGCGGTTCGCCCGCTTCAGTAGGAAGGTATTTTTCTACTGCTGGCAATTCAATTGGCAAATATTTTTCATCAATCATTTGAGGCATTCCGTCTTTATAATAAACGGGAAAAGGTTCGCCCCAATAACGCTGTCTACTGAAGACTGCATCTCGCAAACGGTAATTAATTTTACCATACCCAACTCCGCGTTTTTCCATTTCAAAAATGGCTAATTTTAGGGCTTTCTTATGTTTTAATCCTGATAAGAAATCGGAGTTTGCAATTGTGATTCCTTCCTTACCTGTATGTGCTGCTTCAGAAATATCAATCCCTTCAAAAATATTTGGAATGGCAATGCCAAAGTGTTTTGCAAAATCATAATCTCTTTGATCTCCACACGGAACTGCCATTACAGCACCTGTTCCATAATTTGCTAAAACGTAGTCGCCAATCCATATTTGCACTTTTTCTCCCGTAAAAGGGTGCAATGCATAGGCGCCTGTAAAAACTCCTGAAATGGTTTTTACATCTGCCATTCTTTCGCGTTCAGAACGCTTTGCTGTTGCTGTAATGTAGGCGTCTACAGCCTTTTTTTGACCGGCCGTTACAATCTTTGAAACCAACGGATGCTCTGGTGCTAATGTCATAAATGAAACACCAAAAATGGTGTCCGGCCTTGTTGTAAAAACGTCAATTTTATAGGCTGTACTTTTTAAGTTTACTGTTGGTTTTTCAACTTTTACAACGGTCGGAAACTGCAATGCATTGTTGATCTTAGCAACCACTTTCAAAACACTTTCAGTTACTTCTTCATTAGTTACACGCAGTACATTGAATCCTTCTTTTGCAAAAAAGGCGGTTCTTGCTGCTTCATCTTCTTTTCCAGAAAATTCTACAATCGTATTTTTTGCCAAACAGACATAATCTACTAAAAATGTTCCAATGGTATATTTTTTTCTGAATTTTGCTGCTCCTTTTTTATTTTTTAATTCACCCCAAAGCATTCCTTCTGCCTTCGACAAATTCGAACGCAATTCTTTTAACGCTTCCAGTTCTTTGTAGGATAATTTGACATCTGTACTTCCTTTATGAGTTTCTCCATCGACATCAAAAGAAACCATGGCTCCCTGAGAACGTCCAATCCAATTGGTTTGAGAATCCTTTAAGGGCTGTGGCCAGTCTATTTTTTCTAAACCGTCTAACAACCGTTGTGCATACGCAGAAATTCGCATGGACCATTGGGTCATCTTTTTACGAACAACGGGATGACCTCCTCTTTCTGAAACACCATTTACAATTTCATCATTTGCCAAGACCGTTCCTAAAATCGGACACCAGTTTACTTCAGTGTCTGATAAATAGGTCAATCGGTATTGCAATAAGATCGCTTCTTGCTCTGTCTTTGAAAATGCTTTCCAAGCTTCCGACGAAAAAGGTTTTGTTTCTGCATCTGCAGCGGCATTTACAGTTGTGTTACCTTCCTTTTTAAAGATAGAAATCAAAGTAGCAATGTCCTCTGCTTTGTCGGTGTCTTTATTGTACCAAGAATTAAAGAGTTGAATGAAAATCCACTGTGTCCATTTGTAATATGCCGGATCTGAAGTTCTTACTTCTCGAGACCAATCAAATGAAAAGCCAATTTTATCTAGTTGTTTTCGGTAGGTTGTAATGTTTGCTTCGGTAGTTTTTGCAGGGTGCTGCCCTGTTTGAATAGCATATTGTTCTGCTGGCAAACCGAAAGAATCATATCCTTGGGGATGCAATACATTAAACCCTTTATGCCGCTTGTAACGCGCATAAATATCACTTGCAATATATCCTAAAGGATGTCCAACATGCAGGCCTGCTCCTGAAGGGTATGGAAACATGTCCAATACATAATATTTAGGTTTATCAGCATCTCCTTGGTCAGAGCTCTGGGCAGGATTTGTAGCTTTAAATGTTTGGTTGTCTGCCCAAAATTTTTGCCAATTCTCTTCGATCTCCTTATGATTGTATTGCATTGTAACTTCTTTATTTAAGTGGCAAATTTACGTTTATTCTACAAAAGAGTAAAGGCTAATGTTGTCTTAAATTATGGACACAAAAAAACTGTCTAAATTTTACAATAGACAGTTGTTTGTAAAGGATTGAAATTTGTAAGCCTATTTGATTGGTACAGAAACAACGGTGTTTCCCCAGCCCATTTTCAAAGTCATGTCTGAATCGATCAGTATCGAAAAGGCTTCGATACTTTTTTCAGATCTAGAAACCGTACCCGAAACGCGCACCACATCTTGGTCTTGTTTGTAGAAATAAGAACCCCAAACATTTCTTGCGCTATTGATGATTACCGTCCAATCTCCAGCTTCAGATGGAATGGTAAATAGCGAATAGGTTCCTGCTTTTACTGCTTTTCCACCAAAAGTAACATCTCTATAAAACGTGATTTCTACTGCTTCGTTGGCTCCTGTTCTCCAAACTTTTCCAGCGGGAGCTAATTTAGAGACCGTACGTCCTTTTAGTTGTGGGCGACTATAAACCACTTTTACCACTTTGTCTGAAACCTTGTAACTACTTGGAAAACTTGCAACATCCATAGGACTTTTGTCCAAGGCTTTAAATTTTTGAGCTGCTGTTTCTGAGGTGGCTAATAATGTGATTGCAAAAATTGCAATTGATAGAATTGATTTTTTCATTTTTATAATTATTTAAAATAATGTTTGTTAATCTCGTTTATCAAAAATATAAACCCTTGCTATGCTAGACTCCTAATTTTATGTTAATCTTTAAGAACAACTGCAATCTGTTCCGCAATTGGTTTTCTTTTTTGCAGGCAAAAAATATTTTTTTACCAAATACCCAACGGCAATGACTAGAATTCCATAGGCGATGATCTGTTGCATTAGCTTAAAATTTGATAGATAATTAATGAGCAAACATAGGCCAATCCGGTCATTCCAAATAACTGAATTAAAGGCCATTTCCAGGTTTTGGTCTCTCTTTTTACGATGGCCAATGTTGCCATGCATTGCATTGCAAATGCATAAAAGACTAACAAAGACATTCCCGCAGGAAAATTGAATCGCTGTTTCCCCGTCTCTGGATTGATTTCTGAACGCATTTTTTCTTTAATCGTCGTGGTGTTTTCATCTTCGGCCTCTACACTATAGATTGTTGCTAAAGTTCCCACAAACACTTCTCTTGCTGCAAATGAGGTAATGATTGCAATGCCTACTTTCCAATCATATCCCAAAGGTTTTATAGCGGGCTCAATGGTTTTCCCCATAATCCCAATATAAGAATTCTCTAATTTTGCTGAGCCTATTTTTTGCTGTAACTCGGTGGCTGATAATTGCCTATTTTCAACATTATTGGTCACATTTTCTTCCGCATTCTTGAAGGATGCTGGACCGTTTGAAGCCAAAAACCACAAAACAACAGACAAGGCTAAAATAATTTTTCCAGCACCAAAAACAAAGGCTTTTGTTTTTTCTAAAACATCCAAAGCAACGTTTTTAATAGAAGGAAGTTTGTAATTTGGCATTTCTACGACAAAGAACGAATTGCTCTTTATTTTTAATGTTTTCTGTAAAATATAAGCCGCTAAAATTGCGGTTACAAATCCTAAAGCATACAACATTAACAAAGTAAATGCCTGTAAGTTGTAAAATCCGAAGATTTTAGTATTTGGAATGATCAACGAAATTAATATTGCATATACGGGCAATCTTGCAGAACAGGTCGTAAAGGGTACTACTAGTATGGTAATCAATCGTTCTTTCCAACTAGAGATCGTTCTTGTGGCCATAATTGCAGGAATGGCACATGCAGTTCCAGAGATCAAGGGAATAATACTTTTCCCATTCATCCCATAACGACGCATAATTTTATCCATTAAAAACACCACACGACTCATATAGCCTGTTTCTTCCAACACAGCAACAAATAAAAACAAAATGGCAATTTGGGGAATAAAAATAATGACCCCTCCAATACCTGGAATAATTCCTTCAACAATTAAATCGGATAAAATACCCCCCGGCAGATTATTTCTTGCAAAGTCTGAGAGTTCTGCAAAGGTCGTATCTATCAAATCCATGGGCAAAGAAGACCAATCAAAAATTGATTGAAAAATGAGTAATAAAACGGCAAAAAAGATAAGGTATCCAAAAATTTTATGCGTGAAAACTTTATCGAACTTACTTCTTAAGTCTGTTGCCTTGCTCTTATCAACTATGTAGGTTTTCTTTAAAACTTTATTAATTTCTTGATAGCGATAAATCGTTTCTTTGTGCTGGTATTTTTTAAGTCTTGAAACGTCTTTATTAAAAGAAAGTAATTGGGCCTTTTCTTTTTTTGAAATTGCTGCTGGAAAGTTCTTTTGTGTTACCATTAGCCAAAGTTCATACAAACTAAAATTTGGGTTGATGGCTTTTAACTTATCAAAATATTCAGGATCAATTTTATAATTTGCATCACACATTGGCGATGCTTTTGCTGCAACATGACACTTAATAATTGCGTCTTTCACATTCCTTATTCCTTTGTTTTTTCGAGCACTTATTAAAACAACTTCTGTATTTAATTCTTCTTTTAAGGCAGTTAAATCTATCGAAATTCCTTTTCTGCTCATTTGATCAACCATATTGATTGCCAATACCGTTGGAATTTCTAAGTCTTTTATTTGAGAAAAAAGCAATAAATTTCTTTTCAAATTTTCTACATCTGCAACCACCAAAATTACATCTGGAGATTCTTTAATGTCTTTTTTAAGCAGGGTTTTTAAAACGATGCTCTCATCGATTGAAGTTGGATTGATGCTGTAGGTTCCTGGCAAATCTGTGATCACCGCATTTTGAGTGGCAGACAATTTGCAAGTCCCTTTCTTTTTATCGACAGTAACCCCTGGGTAATTTCCTACTTTTTGAGTTAGGCCTGTAAGTTGGTTGAATAAGGATGTTTTTCCCGTATTAGGGTTTCCAATTAAAGCAACTTTAATGTCGTTTTTAGCCATTTAAAATTCGCTTTTTAAAATTTGAATTTGTGAAGCCGTCTCTTTTCTAATGGCCAAATGACTTCCGTTTACACAGATATATATGGGGTCCTTTAAAGGAGCAATTTGAATGAGTTCTACCTCTGCACCTGGCAAACATCCCATTTCCAATAATTTCAAGGGAATATGCTCTAAAGCGCCTTCAGAAATATATCCAATTTCTCCGATACCTAATGATGCAATTGTATTCAAGCTTTTTTATTTGATGGGCAAAGATAAGAATTTAGAATGATTCTAAACAAGTTATTCCTTCGCATATTCTGCTTTTAACAAAACAAGATCTTCTTTGAGTTTTTCCATGGCTTCCGATTCGGTCCCATCATAATATCCCCGAATACGTCTTTCTTTGTCTATCAATACAAATTGTTCTGTATGAATAAAATCATTTTCATCGCCAGTACCTTCATCAATAACCGCAAAATAGCTTTTGCGCGCCAAATCATAAATGTGTTTTTTGTTTCCTGTAGTCACATTCCATTTACCATCAACAACCCCTTTATCAATGGCATATGCTTTTAGCACGGAAACACTATCTATAGTGGGTGTTACCGAGTGTGACAAGAACATGATATCTGGATCATTAATGTATGTTTTTTGCAATTCTCCCATGTGAAATGCCATGGGAATACAAATAGATGGACAGCGCGTAAAAAAGAAATCGGCAATGTAAATTTTATCCTTATAATCCTTATTGGTAATGGTTTCACCATTTTGATTGATAAGTTCAAAATTAGCGATGGTATGGTTTTTTTGAATGTGCTTTAAGTTTTTATCAACCAAACGAGGGTTTACATCTGCTGGATTATAAATCTTTAATTTTTTTTCCACTTTCAATAAGTGATAAAAAACAGGAAGTGCAATGAAAGAAAACAGGCCTAAAAAAATGAGTGTTGGAAAAGATTTTTTAAAGAAATTGATATTCATTATAAGTGCTGTTTGTGCAAATTTACAACATAAAAAAACGCTAAAAAAGGAAGGAATTATAAATAGGTTCTAAAATCTGTGTTAAATTATACATCTAGCCAAACACATGTTTTCAAAACGCTCTTTAAATACGTACATTTGCTCGTTCAAAATTTTGATAACACACCACATGGAAATATTAATAAAAGCATCTCAATTTATTCTAAGCCTTTCTTTACTTATTGTTTTACACGAACTAGGTCATTTTATTCCTGCAAAGTTATTTAAGACCCGTGTAGAGAAATTTTACTTGTTCTTTGATTACAAGTTCTCCATTTTTAAGAAAAAGATTGGTGATACTGTTTACGGAATTGGATGGATTCCATTAGGAGGATATGTAAAAATATCTGGAATGATAGATGAAAGCATGGATACAGAACAAATGAAAGAAGCACCGAAACCTTGGGAGTTTCGTTCTAAACCCGCTTGGCAACGTTTGATCATTATGCTTGGAGGGGTTTTTGTAAACTTCGTTTTGGGAATTTTTATTTATATCTGTTTAATGTGGAGCTATGGTGAAAAATTCTTACCAAACGATAGCGTACAGGATGGTGTTTGGGTGCAAGGCGAACTAGCGTCAGAAATTGGTTTGCAAAATGGGGATAAGATTTTAACAATTGATGGAGAAAAAGTTCGAAAATTCAGCGAGATCACTATTGGTTTTATCAATGGAAATCGTTTTACCTTAGAAAGAAAAGGAGAAAAAATTACCAACGATTTGCCGGTAAATTTCATCTCAAAATTAATTGACCGAAAAAAGAATGCAGAAGGTCCAATTGTAACCCCAAGATATCCTTTTATCATTGGAGAGATTCAAAAAGATTCTTTGAATGCAAAAAGCAATTTAAAAGCGAAAGATTTTATTACAGCCATCAATGGAAATTCAATTAAATACTACGATGAGGCAAAAGCTATTTTAGACAACTATAGCGGTCAAGACATTTCGATAACGGTACAAAGAAATGGTATTCAAGAAGAGGTACCGGTTGCCGTTTCAGATGCTGGGTATATTGGAGTGGTCTTTAGCCCAATTCCTTATTCAGATTTAGAAAAATTGGGCTACTACAAATTGGCAGAAATTGAGTATTCTTTTTCTGAAGCAATCCCTGCTGGTTTCAACAAGTCTTGGACAACACTAACCAATTATGTTAAGCAATTGAAGAAAATATTTAATCCAAGTACTGGTGCCTACAAAGGTTTGGGTGGGTTTATTTCCATCGGTAGTATTTTTCCTTCAGAATGGAGCGCAGCGTCTTTCTGGAATATTACAGCATTCTTATCAATCATGTTAGGTTTTATGAATCTATTGCCAATACCTGCTTTAGATGGAGGACATGTTGTATTTACACTTTGGGAAATGATAACTGGGAAAAAACCAAGTGATAAATTCTTGGAATATGCACAAATTGTAGGATTTCTCCTATTAGTAGCCTTGTTACTATTTGCAAATGGAAATGATGTATTTAAACTCTTTAAATAAGATTTAAACTTCTTGAAATAAAAAAACGCTCCAATGGAGCGTTTTTTTATGATGAAAAACTTCTATTTAAAAATGAAATCCATCCATATTGATTATTGCAATGATCACAAGCATAGGCTTTACTCCCAGGCATGAGTCTAGCAATCCCTTTTCTTTTCATTCTGTGCTTTGACACCGATTTGCAACGTGGACAAGCTTTCATAAAGAGGTCTTTTTTTAATTAGTCGCAAGCAAGGTACATAAACTTCATTAAATTAGAGAAACTAGTATCTGACTTCAAAGAATTTTTAAAAAAACCCGTATTTTATAGGATAAGCATACTAAAGAACTAGGATTCTTTTAGAGTTAAAATTGACTTCATAAAATGCAAAAATGCCTCGAGAATTCTTCTCGAGGCATTTCGCAATTAATTGTAATTTATAGGCTATAAACCAAATCTCATTCCAAACAAAAGAGCCCTTGGAGGCATCGGCACAAAACCAGATTCGATGTAGGCCGCATCAAAAAGATTGTTGGCCGTAAGCGTAAAGCTGGTTTTCTTAAAATCTACAATAACAGACGCATCTAGCACATTATAACTTCTCCCTACAGTACGTTCTGCATATTTATAGATGATGTTTTGTCGTACGTTTTTGAAAAACTGAGAACTAAAACGTGTTGTAAATTGATGTTTTAAGGTATTTAAAGAATACCTTGAGAGGTCTTTGTTTTGATCTAAAATATCATCGTTTAAATACGCGTATCCAAAAGCGATGGTTTGATTGAATTTGTTGGCTTTGAAACGATAGGAACCGTCCAGCTCAAATCCTGTTGTTTTTACTTCCGCGATATTGGTTGCAGTAAAAACACTCGTAGCCGTATTTGCTCGTACATAATCTATTAAATTGTCTGATTTTCTATTGAAAAAAGCCGCTGAATAAGAAAATCTTGAGGCATTATATTTCAACCCTATTTCTGTTGAAAACGCTTCTTCAGGTGCCAAATCTGGATTTCCACTTGTGCTTGGAGAATTGTAAAACAAATCGGTATAGGTTGGAATTCTGTAGTTAGTCCCTACATTTCCATAAAGTTTCAAATTATCCGATACTTGAATTCCAAGGTCCAATCCTGGAAATGCATGAAATTTAAAATCAGAAAAATAGGTTACTGCAACCCCTGGTGTAATGTCTAATTTGTCATTAAAAATTTTAAATCGGTGCTCTAAAAACAAATTGGCCATCATTCGATTTCGATCTCCTAAGTTGTTACTATTAATAGAAACACGAGAAACATCTAAACCAAACCCTGTAATTCCTAAATTGGAAGTATAAGCAGCATTGGTTTCTACCCCTACTTTATGAGTAATGTGTTGGTTTCTAAAAAAACTAGGATCCTGTCTTTTTAATAAAAAGATATCTTGTCCTCTTTTCCAATATACTCTTGGTGTAATCTTTAGTTTTTCCGTTTTAAAAGTGGTAGAAACGCCAATCAAACTACTTTGAGTTTCTTCATACTCGTTAAATCCAAAAGACTCAGGGGTGTAGAAATTTTGTGCCCCAAATTTCTTGTCAAAAAAAGTAGCAATCATTTCAAGGGGTTGCTTTTTCTTATTAAAAACACCTTTTAGAAAATAATTGTAATTCATATAATCTGAATTCTCTCTATAACCTCCAGAAGTAAGTGCGCCAATGTGAGCAATAATGGAACTGTTTTCAAATTCAGAACCAACAGTTACAGCCGCATTCAACTGGTCAAAAGAACCTGTTTCAGTATTTACAGAGAGCGTATTTGCCAACTTCTTTTTGGTAACAATATTAATGGCACCCGTAAATGCGTTTTGACCAAAAATTCTTGCAGCGGGACCTTTAATAATCTCAATGCGTTCAATCACCTCAAGTGGCAGAGCGGCGTTCATTGTATGATGCCCTGTTTGTGCATCGTCCATTTTTATGCCGTCTATTAACAACAATGTTTGGTCAAAACCTCCTCCTCGAATGTACAAGTCTGCCTGACTCCCAGCAGTTCCTCGTCTTCTAATATCTACCCCAACCACCTGTTGCAGTATATCGGCAACGTTTGTCGCCGCACTGTTTGCAATGTCTTTTGAAGTGATAATTTGTAGGGTGCGTGAATTTTCTTTGAATGGTAAATCGATTCTAGTAGAAGTAATAATCACTTCTTTTAAAGTATCTATTTTTACCGGTTGGAATTGTGCCTTTGCCTGTAAAGCACAAAATAATACAACAATTAATGACGTAATTTTAATTTTCATGAGATCGTGATTTATAACGCAACAAAAGTGGTAACTTTCCGGACGATTAAACTAGTCCAGTATTAAAATGACAGATAGTCCGGTGAACATTCTTCTAAAACAACTCATTGATTTTGATAAATCGATCTCGCAGCCTTTATATGTTCAGGTTTCACAGCAAATTATACATGCAATACAACGTCAGTATTTATCTGAAGGAACCATGTTGCCCGGAACTCGTGTCTTAGGAAAGTTATTAAAAATTCATAGAAATACCGCTGTCGCCATCTACGAGGAGTTATCCTCCCTTGGTTGGGTTGAAATAATCCCAAATAAAGGAACATTTATTTTGAAACCAGTACAAAAAACAGCAACCATAAAAATCCCTACACAAAAAATAAATCAAGTATACAACGCGGCGAAAACAACAGGATTCCCTTTTCAAAAAACATTTCATTTAGCATCAACAATTCAGTTAACAAATGCAACGTATACGATTAATGATGGAAAACCAGACTTACGTTTGCATCCAGTACATCAATTTATAAGATGGTACAGCGCTGCAATGAAACGAAAAACATTAATAAAAAAATGGAGCAGATCCGACAAAATTTCGGGAACACTATTTCAAACACAGTTATGTAATTATTTAAATGCCACTAGAGGTTTTCATATAGCTCCCAAGAACTTAGTAAATACAAGGAGTGCAGAAATGAGTTTATACGTTGTGTCGCAACTGTTAATAAAACAAAACGATATCGTATTGGTAGGGCATTTGAGCAATTATGCTTCAAATATGATTTTTCAACAATCAGGAGCCAGTATCAGAGCAATTCCTGTAGATAATGAAGGATTGGATGTTGAATACATAAGAACTCATTTTATAAAAGGAAGTATTCGGTGTGTGTATGTATGCGCACATAGAGATTATCCTACCACAGTAAAATTGAGTGAAAAACGCCGCTTAGCCTTACTAGAACTTGCAGAGACATATGAATTTGCTATTATTGAGGATGATTATGATTATGATTTTCAATTTGAAGAGGCTCCAATGACACCGATGGCAAGTGCCGATAATAAGGGGGTCGTTATTTATTTAGGAAAACTGGGGCAATCATTATTTCCAAGTTTTCAAACTGGCTTTGTTGTAGGGCCTGAAAATCTAATCTTGGAAGCAAAAAATTATCTGCAATTATTAGACAAACAAGGAGATTTAATACAAGAACAAATACTGTCGGAATTAATTAATGAAGGTGAAATTCATCGCCTGATGAAAAAAAACATTCTAATATACAAGCAGCGAAGAGATACTTTGTGTGAGCAATTAACAAAATACTTTGCAAAAACAGCAACTTGGAATATTCCCACTGGAGGATTGGCGATTTGGGTACAATTTCAACCTAAAATATCCTTAGTAAAACTTGCTGAAGAGGCTCAAAAGATTGACTTATTTCTACCAAAAGTTGTACTATATCAGAATAAAAACACTTGTGCGATTCGGTTGGGTTTTGGGCATCTAAATGAAGATGAAATAGCTCCTGTAATTAAAAAATTGAAAAGTGCTTATAATAAAGTGGCTATGAAAAGTTTTTAAGTTTCTTTTTTATGTAATAAATGTCTTAAAAAATTTCAAAAACTAACGTAACTTTGTGTTTTTATTTTAAGTGAATTTACTTCAATAAATCTTCTACTCACTACTTGTTTTAAATACCCCTATAACATGTTTGCCTTAGTGGATTGCAATAATTTTTATGCTTCGTGCGAGCGGGTTTTTAATCCGAGCTTGCAAGGGAAACCTGTGGCTATCTTAAGCAATAATGACGGCTGTGTAATTTCCTTAAGTGATGAAGCAAAAAAACTAGAATTGCCTTTTGGTGCCCCTATTTTTAAATGGGAACGCTTTTGCAAAGAAAAAAACATCACCATATTATCTTCCAATTATCCTTTGTACGGAGACATGAGCGCAAGAGTAATGAATATTTTGGCAGAATTTTCTCCTGAAATAGAAATCTACTCTATTGATGAATCTTTTTTGAATTTAGAGGGTTTTGAAAACTATGACCTCTCCGAATATGCAACAAAAATGAGGAGTCGGGTCTTAAAATGGACCGGAATACCTACTTGTGTAGGCATTGCACCCACCAAAGCATTGTGCAAAGTAGCCAACAAAATTGCCCGATCCAACTTAAAACAATCCAAAGGAATTTGTGTCATCGATTCTGAGGAGAATCGGATTAAAGCATTGAAATGGACAAAAATTGGAAATGTTTGGGGAATTGGTCGTCGTTTAAAAAAACGATTGCTCGCAAAAGGATGTACTACTGCCTGGGATTTTACACAATTGCCAAGTGATTGGGTGTTAAAAAATCTATCCATTGTCCTTTGGCGCTTACAAAAGGATTTACAAGGGGTTTCAAAAATACCAATGGAAGGAATTTCTTCAAAGAAAATGATTGCAACCACCCGTAGTTTTGAACATGCCTATGAGGATCTTGAAGACATTAAAGAGCGTATCTCTACCTTTGCCGCTAGAGGCGCAGAAAAATTACGAACGCAACAATCTAGTTGCCACATGCTTATTGTGCAGCTTTCTAGCGATCGATTTCAAACAAGCTTACCACAACATAACGCAAGTAAAACCATCGTTTTTTCATACCCAACCGATTCTACTTTGGTTATTGCCAATGCTGCAGTAGCTGCTATAAAAACGATTTACAAAAAAGGAATAAAATACAAAAGAGCCGGAGTTATCGTTGCGGGGCTCGTTCCTAATGACAATTTTCAACTCAATTTATTTACCCACGAAAACCCAAAACACAAGCCTTTAATGGCAGCAATCGATACCCTAAACAAAAAATTTAAATCTGATAAGATTAAGTTAGGAAATCAAGATTTAAAACGCACTTGGAAAATGCGTCAAAACAGGTTGTCGGCAAAATTTACCACCAATATTAAAGAAATTATTACTGTAAAATAATATGGCTACAAAAAATAAAACAATTACTTTTTTTACCCCAAAAACCACTTCTGGAAACGGCGCTATTTTAATTGATGCTGGAATTTCCGCAGGATTCCCATCGCCAGCAGACGATTTTAAAGAAACTCGAATTTCTTTAGATGATGAGTTAATTACAAATAAAGAAGCTACTTTTTTTGCAAAAGTGAGTGGACAATCGATGATTGGTGCGGGCTTGGACGATAACGATTTGTTAGTAATCGATCGAAGCTTAGAACCTGAAAACAACAAAATAGCAGTTTGTTTTTTAGAGGGTGAATTTACCGTAAAGCGTTTGCGTGTAGAGGGAGATAACGTTTGGCTACAGCCAGAAAACCCCAATTATCCAGTAATAAAAATTACCGAAGAGACCGATCTTGTCATTTGGGGAATTGTAACCAGTGTCATAAAAAAAGTATAAAATTACACCTAAAACTTCTTTTTTTTAGAAAAAAGAATACCTTTAAACTAAAATTAAAAAAGCATGGAAAACACATATCATCAAAAAGCATTATTAATAAACGCCACCAATGACGTTCGTGTCGAATTTTTAAAAAAGACCTATAAACATGTTGCTGGAGGGGTTTTACTCTTTATTATTTTTGAATATTTCTTGTTACAAAGTGAGGCTGTTGTAACGTTTATGCTCTCGATGACAGAAGGCTATAAATGGCTCATTATGCTGGGCGGATTTATGTTTATTACCAGCTATGCAGAAAATACCGCACTAAAAACGGCCGATAAAAACAAACAATACTTGGCCTATGCTGCCTATGTGTTTATGCAAGCACTTATTTTTGTTCCCTTATTGTACATTGCTATTTTTTACACAGAGAGTGGGAATGCTTTAATAGAACAAGCAGCCATTGTTACCTTGGGGTTGTTTGTCGGAATTTCATCAATTGTGTTTGTCACAAAAAAAGATTTCTCCTTCTTAAAAGCAGGGCTTTCTGTTGGGTTTTTTATAGCCATCGGATTGATTATCGCAGGCGCTTTGTTTGGGTTTAATTTAGGCTTATGGTTTTCTGTTGCAATTTGCGCACTAGCTGCTGGAAGTATTTTGTACCAAACATCAAATTTGGTCAGTAAATTTGGTGTGGAAGATTACATCCCTGCTTCTCTGGGATTGTTTGCCTCATTAATGCTCCTTTTTTGGTATGTATTAAGCATCTTTATGTCGAGAGATTAAGTGAAAATAATGAAGCTAATTTTTAAAACCAGGAGTACAGCTCCTGGTTTTTTCGTCTCTAAAAACAGCCCGTTTTTCCAAGTTTGTAAGCCTTATTCTCTAGGATAGAAAACGGAGTTTTTTTTATTTATTACATTTATAAAAATTATTATTATGAAAAAAGGCACATCTCTTTTATCCGTTTTCATCGTTATTAGCGTCCTCTTTTGGAGTTTTTCAGATTTACAACCTTCTATTTCTAAAAAAAAGCAAGTCACCCCAACAGATTTTTCATTAGACAATGCACTGTATCATCTGAAAAATATTTCTCAAAAAACACACCATGTTGGCACTAAAGAACATAAAAATGTACAACAATATATTGTTGGCGAATTAGAAAAACTAGGATTAGAAACTGAAGTTCAAATTCAAACTGCCGTCAATAAAAAATGGTTTGCAGCTACAACAACAGAAAATATTATTGCAAAAATAGAAGGAACTTCTTCTGGAAAATCTTTGTTGCTGTTAACACATTACGATTCCAACCCACATTCTTCTTTAGGTGCTAGTGACGCCGGATCTGGAGTTGTAACAATCCTAGAAGGAATTCGAGCTTTTTTAGCGAAAAACACCCCCCCTAAAAACGATATTATTATTCTTATCTCTGATGCTGAGGAATTGGGGTTGTTGGGCGCAAAAGCTTTTGTAGCTGCACACGAATTGGCAAAAAACGTGGGTTTAGTTCTCAATTTTGAGGCTAGAGGAAGTGGTGGGCCAAGCTATATGTTACTGGAAACCAATGGTAAAAATAGCCAGTTGATGAGTGAATTTATGGCTTCGAAACCCAACTATCCTGCCGCAAGTTCTTTAATGTATAGTGTTTATAAAATGTTGCCAAACGATACTGATTTAACCGTTTTTAGAGAAGAAGCTAACATTAACGGATTTAATTTTGCCTTTATTGGTGATCATTTTGATTACCATACAGCGCAAGATTCTTACGAGCGTTTAGACAGAGAAAGCTTAGCACACCAAGCAGATTATTTTACGACTTCGGTAAATTACTTTGCAAATTCTGATCTTGAAAACCTCAACTCAGAAAAAGATTTGGTGTATGTCAACTTCCCTTTTGTAAAAATTATTTCCTATCCCTTTTCATGGATTTTGCCCATGATAATTCTTGCAGGATTGGGATTTTTAATTTTACTTGTTTTTGGAATCTTTTGGAACAAAATTACCATTAAAGGAATGTTAAAGGGCTTTGTTCCCTTTTTGGTGTCCTTGATTTTGTGTGGTGTTGTTTCTTACGGATTTTGGAAATTGATACTAAAACTGCATCCGTCGTATACAGACATATTACAAGGTTTTACCTACAATGGGTATTTATATATTACTACGGTTGTTCTTTTAAATATTTGGATCCTCTTTAAAGTTTACCGCTATTTTACAGGCAATGCAAAAACAACCGAGCTATTGGTAGCGCCAACTTTTATTTGGTTGCTCATCAATGTCTTTGTTTTTAAGGAATTACAGGGCGCAGCTTTTTTCATTCTCCCCGTTTTTGGGGCCTTGTTTATTTTAGGGATCTCTATCTTTATGAATCTTAAAAAAAGTACAGAATCTATTCTTTTTATATTGATTTCTATCCCTCTTTTGTACATTTTTGCTCCTATGATAAAAATGTTTCCAGTGGGTTTAGGCCTAAGTAAACTGTACATAAGTGGCCTCTTCGTAGCATTAATTTTCGGTTTAATGATTGCAACGTTCCATCAAAAAGAATCCAATCATTGGTTGCAAAAAATTTCTGGATTTTTAACAATCGTTTTCTTCGGAATGGCTACTTATAATGCAGGTTTTTCTGTAGACAATAAAAAACCCAACAGCTTGGTCTATATTCAAAATTCGGACACAAAAAAGGCTTATTATGGAACCTATAATACCGTTTTAGACAGCTATACAAAACAAATTTTCAATACGGAATACACCAAAGGAAGCATTCCGGCAGCAGAAACAAAAAGCAAATACAACACACGGTTTCAATATCATAAAGAAACGGATTTTAAAGCATTTAAAACGTCAAACATCCGCATTGAACTCGATACTGTGATTAACAGTAATAGGTTTGTAGAAGTGGTACTTTCACCGCAAAGAGCACTAAATAAAATCGAATTTCTTTCCAAAGGAGCCATTCAACTCAATCAATTTAAAGTAAACGATGTTTTGGTGAACAATGGAAAGCCTCACAAAACAAGAGGCGGTACTTTTTTAATTTATCATTTAGGTAATGAAGACAAAGCGGTAACCCTTTCTTTCTCTATAAAAAAAGAAGAAAAATTGGAAATTATGATCAATGAAATTTCTTATGACTTACTTACAAACAAGGCTTTTTCGTTGACACCAAGATCTGAAGAAATGATGCCCATGCCGTTTGTTACCAATGATGCCATTATTGTCACTAAAAAACTACACCTATAAAGATATTTCAAAGAAGGAATCGTTTAAAAAAACCCATAAAAAAAGCATCCTACAATAGTAGAATGCTTTTTTAAAGTTATTAAAAAACCTTATTAATCGATTTCAGAAACACGTAAGGTGTTTACCATTCCTTTTGCTTCTACTGGCATCGACGTTAAGTTGATCATTAAATCCCCTGATTGTACAAATCCTTTTTCTTTAGAAATTCTGTTGATGTCTACAACGGTATCATCTGTGCTTAGTTCTTTGTCGTAATAAAACGCTTTTACTCCCCATAGCAAGTTTAACTTTCCTAAAATTCTTCTTTCTGAGGTATATGCCAATACATGAGATGTTGGTCTCCAAGCAGAGATCTGAAAAGCAGTATATCCGCTATTGGTTAACGTTGAAATTGCCGTAGCATCTATATCGTTTGCCATTTGCGCTGCATGATGACAAACTGCTTTGGTAATAAAGCGATTGGTTCTAATATGTGGCGGTGTTTGAGGAACTTTAATTAAATGAGAATTTTCAACACTTTTAATAATTTCCGTCATTTTCTGAATTACTTTTACTGGAAATTTCCCAACAGAAGTTTCACCAGATAGCATTACAGCGTCTGCACCGTCCATAATAGAATTGGCAACGTCATTCACCTCCGCTCTAGTGGGTACTGGGTTGTCAATCATTGTTTCCATCATTTGCGTTGCAATAATTACCGGGATTCTTGCTTTTTTCGCTCTGCTTACCAACATTTTTTGAATTAACGGAACTTCCTGCATTGGAATTTCAACACCTAGATCTCCACGAGCAACCATTAATCCATCACAATACGCAATTAAGGAATCAATATTTTCTACCGCTTCTGGCTTTTCTATTTTTGCAATTACCGGAACTCTGTATGCTGAATGTTGATCAATTAAATCGCGCAACATTCTTAAATCTTCTGGAGTTCTTACAAAAGACAACGCAATCCAATCTACATTTTGCTCGAGTGCAAATACAGCATCCTCCTTGTCTTTTTCCGTTAATGCGGGTAAAGAAATTGCAGTGTTTGGCAAGTTGACTCCTTTTTTAGATTTTAAAGGTCCTCCTACTATAACTTTTACGACAACTTCTGTTTCTTTATTGCTAGAAACTACTTCGAACATTAGTTTTCCATCATCAACTAAAATGCGCTCTCCAACTTTTACATCTTTTGGAAAACGTTGGTACGTCATAAAAGCCTTTTCCTTTGTTCCAATACATTTTTCTGTAGTAAACTTAAAAGTAGCACCATCTTCTAAAACAACGCCTTCTTCCATGACTCCTACACGTAATTTTGGCCCTTGTAAATCTCCCAAAATTGCTACATTGTAGTCGTTTTCTGCATTGATTTCTCGAATTAGCTTAATGCGTGTTTTTACATCTTCATAATCGGCATGTGAAAAATTAATTCTAAAAACATTTACTCCTTGTTTTGCTAATTGATACAGCACTTCTTTTGAACTTGTAGCAGGCCCTAAAGTTGCTATTATCTTTGTTTTTTTATTATTTGGCATTTTCTAAAATATTAAAATGTCTTTCGACTTTAATGTATTTGCATCTATTGTATACGCGGTAATAACCTGATTGATGTTCTTAATTTTATTAACTAATTTTTGGATTTCTTCCAAACGGATGTCCTCCACAATTTTTATAAAAAAATCAATCTTCTTTTTCTCTGGTACTAAGTAGTTTTTTATTTCTGTACTTAACAACAATCCTTCTTCTTGAACTTTGTTTTCTTTTTTTTCACTGTTTGCAATTAGATACCATTCTGAATCATGTATTGAATTTTCATAGGTATATATTGAAAAAGAAGCATCCCTTTTTTCGTTTTCAAAATCTAAATTAAACCCTGCTCTGTTAAAACGAACTTTTAAATGGTGGTTTAATACATACGCTAATTTGTAGTCCTCTAAGGTTGTATGAATTCCTATTAAAGAATATTTTTCTTCATGGAAATCATTTAAATCTAGAGCGTGTACTTGCATCGTATTATTTCATATTTAAGCCCACAATTACTGGCTAAATTAAGGATTGTTTCGCAATCTGAGGATAAAATTAACGAAAACGATGTCGCTAAGTTTACGAATTTGTAATTTGATCCTGAAACGCAAAATAAGCTCTTTTGGCAGCTTGCTCTTCTGCCTTTTTCTTTGAAGTTGAGCGCCCTTTTGCAATTACCTCAGCATCAATACTGATTTTTACACTAAAGTGTTTGACAGGTTCATTGCCAGAATCTTCGTAAATATCAAAAGAATATCTTTTTTTCTGCTTCTGACACCATTCGATAATTAACCCTTTATAACTGGTAATTTTCCCTTCTAATTTTTGAATGTCGACATAGGGTGTTATGACGTTTTCATGGACAAACTTTTGACAAAAGTTATATCCTTTGTCTAAGTAGATCGCGCCTATTAAAGATTCAAAAATGTTTCCGTGAATATTATCGCCAACATTCGATTTATCGAAATTACTTTTCACAAATCGAAGTAAATTTAAATCTTTCCCCAATTCATTTAAATGCTTTCTACTTACAATTTTAGAGCGCATTTTTGTAAGATAGCCTTCAGAACCTTTTGGAACTTTTTTAAACAGGTAGGAGGAAATTACGGATCCTAAAATAGAATCTCCTAAAAACTCTAATCGTTCATAATTTATAGGAATTCCTTTGCTGTCTAGTAACTGAACAGATCGATGTGTAAATGCTTTTCTATAAATCTTAATGTCTCGTGGAGAAAAGTTAAGTAATTTTTTTAATTCGTTGTAAAGCTCAATTTCTTCTTCGGAATGTGAATGAACTATTTTACGAATAAAATTCATACAGTTATTCGTCTAGGTTTCTAAATGCTACACATGCGTTGTGACCTCCAAAACCAAAAGTATTACTCATTGCTACTTTAATCTCTCTTTTTTGAGGCTTGTTTAGCGTTAAGTTCAATGCTGGGTTGATGTTCTCATCAACTGTAGAATGATTTATTGTAGGGGGAACCATACCGTGTTTCATAGCTAATATAGTAGCAATAGACTCTATAGCCCCTGCAGCGCCCAATAAATGCCCTGTCATTGATTTGGTAGAGTTGATATTAATGTTTTTGGCATGCGCTCCAAAAACAGCTGAAATAGCTTTTAACTCGGCAACATCTCCAAGCGGCGTAGAAGTACCATGGGTATTGATATGGTCTACATCTTCAGGTTGAATGCCCGAATTCTCTAGGCAATTTTTCATTACTGCCATAACACCCACTCCTTCTGGGTGAGGTGCTGTAATGTGATACGCATCGGAGGACATACCCCCTCCTATTACCTCTGCATAAATTTTTGCGCCTCTTGCTTTGGCGTATTCGTACTCTTCTAAAACAAGAGCTCCCGCTCCTTCTCCTAAAACAAAACCTTCTCTGGTAGCATCGAAGGGTCTTGAGGCAGATTCTGGACTGTCATTTCTGGTAGATAATGCTTGCATCGCGCTAAAGCCACCAACTCCTGCGATGGTAACTGCAGCCTCACTTCCCCCGGTAACAATCACGTCACAATACCCTAATCGAATATAGTTTAACGCATCTATCATTGCATTGGCAGAAGATGCACAAGCAGAAACAGTGGTGAAGTTTGGTCCCATAAAACCATTTTTTATGGAGATATTACCAGGTGCAATATCTGCAATCATTTTTGGGATAAAAAAAGGATTAAATCTTGGCGTTCCATCTCCAGCAGCATAGTTTAAAACTTCATTTTGAAGTGTTTCTAAGCCCCCAATTCCAGCTCCCCAAATAACCCCCACTCGTAATTTATCAATGGTTTCTAAATCTAAATTCGCATCTGCGATTGCTTCGTCAGAAGCCACCATGGCATATTGCGTAAACTTATCCATTTTACGAGCCTCCTTCCTGTTAATAAAATCAGTAGGATTAAAGTTTTTTACTTCACATGCAAAACGAGTTTTGGACTTGGAAGCGTCAAAATGCGAAATAGGGGCAGCTCCGCTAACTCCGTTTGCTAGAGCATTCCAATATTCTTCAATAGTATTCCCTATTGGTGTTAATGCTCCAAGTCCTGTTACAACTACTCGTTTTAATTGCATATTTAAATTACTTTTTTGCTGCTTCAATATAGCTTACTGCTTGTCCTACAGTCCCAATATTTTCTGCTTGATCGTCTGGAATTTGGATATCAAATTCTTTTTCGAACTCCATAATTAACTCAACAGTATCCAAAGAATCTGCTCCTAAATCATTTGTGAAGCTAGCTTCTGTTGTTACTTCATTATCGTCTACACCTAATTTGTCTACAATAATAGCTTTTACTCTTGATGAAATGTCTGACATAATTGTTTATTTTTTAAATTAAAATCGGGGACAAAAATACAATTCTTATTAGTTTTATCTAATTTTTGTTAAAAAAAATCGCTTTTAAAAGTAATTAAAATTGTTTAATCTTACTAAAATAATCTTATTGTTAATATTTATTGCTTTTTTTGTAGTCTATAAATAGAGTTTATGAAGCGTCTTGTTATTTTTGCTTCTGGTTCGGGTTCGAATGCAGAAAATATTATACAATTTTTTAATCAGTCTAAAACGGCAAAAGTCACCCAAGTATTGTGCAACAACAAGCTTGCCAAGGTTTTTGATCGATGTGAACGACTAAACGTACCGGCTTCGTTGATCGATAAAGACGCTTTTTTTAAAGAGGATACGGTACTTCATTTTCTGCAACAAGAAGCAGACTTTATTATTTTAGCAGGGTTTTTATGGAAAATTCCTGAAAAAATAGTGGCTGCATTTCCAAATAAAATCATCAATATCCATCCTGCTTTGCTCCCAAAATACGGCGGCAAAGGAATGTATGGTATGCATATTCACAGGGCTGTAAAGCAACACAACGAAATAGAAACCGGAATTACAATTCATTATGTGAATGAAAATTATGACGAAGGAGCTGTTATTTTTCAAGAAAAAACAGCCCTTTCAAAAGAAGATTCTCCCGAAATAATTGCTGAAAAAATTCATGTGTTAGAGCAGCACTATTTCCCAAGAGTCATTGAAACTGTAATATTGGATGTAAATGAGTAAAAAAAAGTTTTATGTCGTTTGGAATGGGCGAAAAAAAGGAATTTATACTTCCTGGAATGTCTGCAAGCAACAAGTTGACAGTTTTGAAGCCGCACAATACAAATCTTTTGCAAGCTTAGACGAAGCCGAGATCGCTTTTTCTAAAAAATATGAGGACTACAAAGGAAAAAATACTACAAAATCAACCTTAAGCGCTTCCAAAAAAGCAGCAATTGGATCGCCAATCTTAGAAAGTATTTCGGTAGATGCCGCTTGTGCCGGAAATCCCGGAAAAATGGAATACAGAGGCGTACTTACACACAACAAAAAACAACTTTTCTTAAAAGGGCCCTACCCTAATGGAACTAATAATATTGGTGAGTTTTTAGCATTGGTTCACGGAATCGCTTTGTTGAAACGTAAAAACAAAGAAACTGTTCCTATTTATTCCGATTCTCGAACTGCAATGAGTTGGGTCAAACAAAAAAAGTGTAAAACAAACCTTCATTTTGATGCTTCCAACAAAGACTTGTTGGCCCTTATTAAAAGAGCAGAAAACTGGTTGAAAGAAAATACTTTTAAAAACCCTATTCTTAAATGGGAAACCAAAGCATGGGGAGAAATTCCAGCAGATTTTGGTAGAAAGTAAACGTTAATTTTTTCTTACCTTTGGGTTCATCAATTATGCTACAGATACATGTCCAGCGCTAGACACTTCATCCATTCATTTTTTTTCATTTTGCTCTGCATGGGTTGTAGTCAAGGAACAAAAACATCAAAGCAAAACTATCTTCTGAAAAAGCGTTCTGAGAAAGCAACAGGTATTGACTTTAAAAACACACTTACAGAAGATGCAGCGCACAGCATTATTAATTACATCTACTTTTATAACGGAGGTGGGGTAAGTGCTGGTGACATTAATAATGACGGTCTGGTTGATCTTTATTTTGTGTCAAATCAAGGCGAAAACAAGCTTTACCTCAACAAAGGGAACTTACAATTTGAAGACATTTCACAAAAGGCAAATATCGACAGCGCTTCCGACTGGAATACTGGAGTGACTATGGTAGACATTAACAACGATGGTTTGTTAGATATTTATGTATGTGCAGTTTCTGGGCTCCTAGATTTTAAGGGTAAAAACGAACTTTTTATCAATAATGGTGATGCTACGTTTACCGAAAGTGCTCGCGAATATGGCCTCGATTTTTCTGCATATGCAACCCAGGCATACTTTTTTGATTTTGACAAAGACAACGACTTGGATGTCTACATTGTAAACCATGCAACACACACTGTTACTTCACACGGGAACGCAGCCTTAAGAAATAATCGAGTCCCATTGGTTGGCGATGTTTTGCTAGAGAACAACAACGGAAAGTTTACCGATATTAGTGAAAAAGCACAAATTTATGGTGGCGTAAACGGATATGGACTAAGCGCTTCTATTGCAGATTTTAACAACGATGGATGGGACGATATTTATGTTTGTAATGACTTTCATGAAGATGATTATTATTACATCAACAATCAAGACGGAACTTTTAGAGAAGCGCTAAAAGCGTCTTTTTCTACACTATCCAGATTCTCAATGGGGAGTGATGTCGCCGATATTAATGGGGACGGCTTCCAAGATTTGATTACTTTAGACATGCTGCCCAATGACGAGCGTGTACTAAAGGAAACAGAAGGGGATGATGCCATGTACAATATGCAAGAAAAGCTAAGAAAGCAAGGGTACAAAGATCAATACTCCAGAAACATGCTTCAAATAAACGAAAAAGGGGGCTATTTTTATGAAACAGCTTTGTTGAATAATGTGGCTGATACAGATTGGAGTTGGGCGCCACTATTTGCTGATTTCGACAATGATGGGCATCAAGATTTGTTTATTAGCAATGGTATTTATAGAAGACCAAATGGCTTAGATTTTAAGAACTATATTTCAAATACCTTCAAGCAAAAAAATGAAGCGGAGAGTTTGAAATGGCTTTATGAGTCTATTAATGAAATGCCTTCTGGAAGAGTTTCGAATGAAATTTATCGCGGAAATTCAAGCCAATTTATAAAGAAAACCGGAGAGTGGATAGAAGAAAAGCCCTCACTTTCTAACGGAACTATTTATGTAGATTTAGATTTGGATGGCGATTTGGATATTGTAACCAATAACTTAAATGACTTTGCCGGAGTTTATGAAAACACAACCAATGGCAAAAAGAATGCTATTAGTTTGCGTTTTAGCTACAAAGAAGGGAACAAAAACGGAATTGGGACAAAGGCTATTTTGTACAACAAAGGGAAAAGTCAATTCAAACAATTATTTTCTTCAAGAGGATTTATTTCAGCTGTAGCGCCACAAATTCATTTCGGACTGGATACGGTTTCAAAAGTAGATTCAATTGCAATTATTTGGCCAGACAATACCGTTCAGAAAGTCCGCAAACTTCCCCTAAACAAAACCGTATTGGTGCGCTATGAGTCCAACAACCCATCTTATATTTATTCAAAAAATAAAAAACCTGTTTTTAAAGCCTCTAAAAACATCTCTTTTAAACACAAAGAAGATGGTTATTACGATTTTAACAACGAAAAACTCATTCCGTATCAAGTTTCAAAACTAGGTCCTGCAATTGCTGTAGGCGATGTGGATGGAAATGGTTTTGAAGATGTGTATGTAGGAAATGGATCTGGAAATGCGGCCGAATTATACCTAAACAACGGAACTTCCTTCCAGAAAAGTTTGCAAAGACAATTTGAAAAAGATGCCGACTATGAAGATAATGATGCTGTATTTTTTGATGCTGATAATGATGGTGATCTTGACTTATATGTTGCAACAGGAATTCATAAAACAAGAAATAGGAGACTGGAAGTAGACCGTTTGTACCTCAACCAAAAAGGAAGCTTTATTAAATCTAGCAATCAAACTTTATTAAATCCTTTGAATACTTCCTGTGTGGCTGCTTATGATTATGACGGTGATGGAGATGTAGATTTATTTATTGGTAATCTCTCAAATCCCAAAAGTTTTGGTGCCAATGTAAATGCGGCCATATTGGTCAATGATGGTAAAGGAAACTTTACTGCAGATTATGATTTTCGATTGAATGCGAAGGTTACCGATGCAAGTTGGATAGATATTAATGGTGACAATCAAAAAGATTTGTTAGTGGCAACAGAATGGGGGACTCCCCAGGTTTTTATCAATAAAAAGGGAAAATTATCCTTGTTAGAAATTCCTAAAAATTTAGAAGGTTTGTGGCAAGCAATCACTGCTTTTGATATTGATAAGGATGGTGATAAAGATATTTTGTTAGGAAACTGGGGATTGAACACTAAGTTTAAAGCCACCCCAGAAAATCCACTCCGATTGTATTATGGTGATTTTGATGCCAATAATAAAAAAGAAACCGTACTCACCTATTCTAAAAAAGGAAAAGAATATCCTGTAAATTCAAAAAATGAATTGGCGGCACAAATGAATCGTATTAGCACCCAATTTGTAACCCACAAAAACTATGCATTAAAAACAGTTGAGGAAGTACTAACGCAAGATGCTGTAAACAAAGCCACAAAATTTACCGTAAATACCCTCGCATCCGGCTATCTCGAAAATAACAAGGGTACTTTTACCCTCTTTAAACAGTTTCCTAAAGAACTGCAAGTAGCGCCAATTACAAACTTCAATGAGCTGCAATTTAAAGGTAAAGATGCGCTTATTCTTTCTGGAAATTCACTCCGCGTAAACACCTATCACGGAGGGTACACTTCCTTAAAAGGAATTCTATTAAACTCCATTTCAGAATATCAATTTGTATCCGATCTCGGAATGACGCCTTTTAGCAAACAAATAAAATCGGTAAAAGTAGTCGAAATGAAAAATGAAAAAAGACTGTTGGTGGTTTCAAATAATGATTCTTTACAATCCTACTCTTTTAAAAAGTAAAGGAATTGCATCGCTGTTTTAAATCAATATTTTTTTTCCTTTACTAAAGACTCCATTACTGTAGAAATATTCAAAAACAGTTCGTCTAACTTCAACATCCTTAATAGTGAGTACTTGAAGACAGGATTCACTTATTTCGTTGAAGTAAATACTATATTCTGAAGGGAGCGTCCGAATAAAAATCTTGTGGTCCGCGTCTATCACTAGTTTCTTTTTAGATCTTTTTTTACCCGTATCTTTCCAAGTGAAAAGTCCTAAATTCATAATTTCATCGACAGTGTCTCGCTCAAAAGAATCAAGCCATTTTACCATTAAATCGGTGAGAATTACAGGAAAATTTTTAGCAGCTACCATACCTTCTTTTTTATTAGAAACCACTCAATATGCTTTGTTTATCAAATGGGTTTTTAATTAGAACGTAAATCTAACTTTTTTTTTAATGCAAATAGCCCATTTTTAGCCCTTTTCGAGGGTTGTATAGAAATTCAACATCATGATTTTCAGTATTTAAAATTATAAAAAACAAAACCCCTGAAAAATGAATATCATTTTTCAGGGGTGTAAGATTATAAGAAAGGGGAAGAGATTAAACTCTAAATAGAAGCTTTCATCAACTCTCTGTTCATTCTTGCGATGTTGTCTAAAGAAATTCCTTTTGGACACTCTACCTCGCAGGCACCGGTATTGGTACAGTTTCCAAAACCTTCTAAATCCATTTGAGCCACCATGTTTTTAACACGATCTGCCGCTTCTACTTGTCCTTGTGGTAACAATGCGTATTGGGATACTTTGGCCCCAACAAATAACATTGCAGAGGAGTTTTTACAGGTGGCTACACAAGCACCACAACCAATACAAGTTGCTGCATCCATCGCTTGATCTGCCGCTTGTTTCGCAATTGGAATTGCATTGGCATCTTGAGTATTTCCTGAAGTATTTACAGAAATATATCCTCCTGAATGTTGAATTCTATCAAATGCCGAACGGTCTACTACTAAATCTTTAATCACAGGAAAAGCAGCTGCTCTAAAAGGCTCTATGGTAATGGTATCTCCATCTTTAAACATACGCATATGCAACTGACAGGTTGTTACACCTCTGTCTGGACCATGTGCCTCTCCGTTTATATACATAGAACACATTCCACAAATTCCTTCTCTACAATCGTGGTCAAAAGCAACAGGCTCTTCCCCTGCATTTACCAACTGTTCGTTCAACACATCCATCATTTCTAAAAAAGACATGTGCTCTGAAATTTCAGTCACTTTATAATCCACCATTTGACCCTTTGCGTTTGAGTCTTTTTGTCTCCAAATTTTAAGTGTTAAATTCATTCTATCTTTTTTATTTATAACTTCTTTCTTTAACTTCTATATTCTCGTACACCAGTGCTTCTTTATGTAAAACAGCCTCTTTTGGTTCTCCTTTATATTCCCAAGCAGAAACAAATTGAAACTCTTTCATTCGCTTGGCTTCTCCGTCTTCAGTTTGGTGCTCTTCTCTAAAGTGTCCTCCAGCAGATTCTTCTCTCACCAAAGCATCCTTAGCAAACAATTCTCCCAATTCTAAGAAATCTGCTACTCTTCCCGCCTTGGCTAATTGTTCATTGTATTCTGTGGCCGTACCTGGAACAATCACATTTTCCCAGAAGTCTTTTCTTAAAGCAGATATTTCTTCAATCGCTTCTTCTAAACCTTCTTTGTTTCTGGACATTCCACATTTATCCCACATAATTTTTCCTAATTTCTTGTGGTAATAATCTACAGAATGTGTTCCTTTATTATTCACAAAAAACGCAATTCTTTCAGAAACTTCTTTTTCTGCTGCATCAAACTCTGGAGTATCTGTTGAAATTTTACCAGTACGTATATCATTTGACAAATAATCTCCAATCGTATATGGCAATACAAAATAACCATCTGCCAACCCTTGCATTAATGCAGAAGCTCCCAATCTGTTTGCTCCGTGATCAGAAAAATTTGCTTCTCCAATTGCATAACAGCCCGGTATGGTCGTCATCAAATTATAATCTACCCAGACACCACCCATCGTATAGTGAACTGCTGGATAAATCATCATTGGTGTTTCGTATGGATTCTCATCGACAATTTTCTCATACATCTGAAATAGGTTTCCATATTTCGCACGTACAATTTCCTGTCCTAATTCTTTAATTTTTGCCGCCGATGGGTTTGTGATCCCTTGAATCTTCGCTTGTTCTGAACCATAACGTTCAAAAGAAGCAGCAAAATCTAAATATACAGCTTCTCCAGTTGCATTTACACCAAATCCTGCGTCACAACGTTCTTTTGCGGCTCTAGAAGCTACATCGCGCGGTACCAAATTTCCAAAAGCAGGATATCTTCTTTCAAGATAGTAATCTCTTTGATCCTCTGTTAACTGAGTAGGTTTTAATTTTCCTTCACGAATGGCTTTCACATCTTCTAAGTTCTTAGGAACCCAAATACGCCCATCATTTCGTAAAGACTCAGACATCAAGGTTAATTTTGATTGATAATCTCCTGAGCGCGGAATACAGGTTGGGTGAATTTGCGTATAACAAGGATTTGCGAAGTACGCTCCTTTTTTATGCACTTTCCATCCTGCAGTCACATTCGATCCCATGGCATTGGTAGACAAGAAATAAACATTTCCATAACCTCCAGAAGCAATCACTACTGCATGTGCAGCATGACGTTCAATTTCTCCAGTGACTAAGTTTCGTGCAATGATTCCTCTTGCTTTTCCATCAACAAGCACTACGTCTAGCATTTCATGACGATTGAACATTTCAATCTTACCACGGGCAATTTGACGGTTCATTGCAGAATAAGCACCTAATAATAATTGTTGTCCTGTTTGTCCTTTTGCATAAAAAGTTCTAGAAACTAAAACTCCTCCAAAAGATCGGTTGTCCAAAAGACCTCCATAATCACGTGCGAAAGGAACCCCTTGTGCCACACATTGATCGATAATGTTTGCAGAAACTTCTGCCAATCTATAAACGTTTGCTTCACGAGAACGGTAATCTCCTCCTTTTACAGTATCGTAAAATAATCTGTACGTAGAATCTCCATCTCCTTGGTAATTTTTTGCTGCATTAATTCCTCCCTGTGCTGCAATAGAATGCGCTCTACGTGGAGAATCTTGGTAAGCAAATGATTTTACATTGTAGCCTAATTCTGCTAAAGTTGCAGAAGCAGACCCTCCTGCCAATCCTGTACCCACAACAATAACATCAATATGACGCTTGTTGGCAGGGTTTACTAGGTTGATATGATTTTTATAATCTGTCCATTTATCTTTCAATGGACCTTGTGGTACTTTTGAATCTAAAGCCATACTATTTTGCGATTAATGGTTGAAGTGATGATAAAGGGCAATAAAAATAAATCCTGCTGGAATTATAATTGAATACGCCTTTCCTATATTTTGTGCTGCCTTCTTTCTTCCTACAGTCCCTCCCATCGATTGAAAAGCAGAAGTGAAACCGTGCGCTAAGTGCAACCCTAAAAAAACAAAAGCCAACACATAAGCGCCTACTCTAATTGGGCTCACAAATTTGTGCTTCAATTCTTCATGATAACGAAACCCATCAACACCGTCTAGCATTCCAGACCAATCGCCTTGAATAAATTTTGTGTTGATTTCTGGAAACCAAAAATCAATAAAGTGCAAAACGATAAAGGCCAAAATTGTAATTCCGCTGTAAATCATATTTCTACTGAACCACGTTGAATTTGCTGCACCATTGTTCTTGGCATACGATACGCCATTTGCTTTGCTGTTTTTTAGCTCTAAAATAAAACCCATAACAAAATGAAAAACAACCGCAAAAATTAAAACCGGCTGTAACGCAAATTGAACAACTGGATTTGTTCCCATAAAATGAGAAACTTCATTAAAAGTTTCTGGGCTAAAAACCGATAAAATATTAATCGCTAAATGCTGCAGTAAAAAGAACATTAAAAAAAAGGCCGAAAGCGCCATTGCTACTTTTCTTCCAATTGAAGATTTAAAAAATCCAGGCATTGTATAATTTATTAAAATTTCAGGCAAAAATACGCCGAAACAAGTCGTAAAACAAAGAATTTACATCGTTTTCGAAACTATTTAGAATTATTTTAAATAATTCTTATGAACTACCCTTAAAAGCCAAGTAGCTCCCTTAAATTATTTTACCTCAAACGCACTCTCTGCGCCCTCGATTTTTACAACATATTTTCCTTTTGGAAGATAGAAAACACCATTTTTAGCCGCCTGTAAAGTATTGGTTTTAGGATTTTTCTTCTCGTAGGCTCTTTTTCCTTTTTTAGAGAAAGACACATCAAAGATCACTTCGTTGTACCCTTTGTCTGCCAAAACATGTATCGTATTTACTTGGACGGTATCTTTAAAAATTGCGAGCGTTATCTTTTGAGAGGAATTTGAATAAAATGGAATTTTCAATGCTGGAGTATTCGCCTTTCTCCACGGACTCCAAGAACGTCCCCAAGAATTATTTTTTCGAATGTTTTTTATCGCAAAAACATGCGTTTTCTTTGCCAAAATCTTCGCCGACATTTTTTGTAAAGGAGCTATGTCTGCTTTGTACAAACTTCGCCCATGCGTTCCCACTATCAAATGTTTTGCTGTGGGTTGAATCACCAAATCGTGCACGGCAACATTGGGTATATTTTTACAGAACACTTCCCAAGATTCCCCTGAATTCAAGGAAACATACACTCCGTTATCCGTTCCGACATACAAAAGTTTTTCGTTTTCCGGATCTTCCTTTACCACATTTACCGGTGACATGGGAAGGTTTGCCGAAATGCTTTTCCAGGTTTGCCCATAATCCTCAGAAACATACACATAAGAAGTAAAGTCATCAAAACGATATCCGTTTAAAGTAACATACACGCGTTCTTTTTTGTGTTTTGAAGCGATGACTCTAGAGACCCATAAGTTTTGAGGAAAATCATTTGAAATTCGTGTCCAACTTCCACCACCATTTTTTGTAACATGCAGGTACCCATCATCGGAACCTACATAAATCAATCCAAATTGAAAGGGACTTTCAGAAATTGACGTTAGCGTTCCATAGGCTACGTTTCCTTTCTTTCCGCCAGTGGTTAAATCGCCAGATATGGTTTCCCAAAGAGCTCCTTTGTTAAGAGAACGGTGCAATTTATTGCCCCCCAGATATAAAATATCTTGGTTGTGTTTTGATAAATGAATTGGGGTTTGCCAATTAAATCGGTAAGGAGTTTCTCCTAAGGTGTGTTTTGGCTGAATGTAAGTTCTCTTTCCCGAACCTCTATTAATTCGATAATAATTTCCAAATTGATATCCTGTATATACAATGTCTGGATTTCGATCGTCTACTTGCACTTGCATTCCATCTCCCCCCATAATAGACTCATAGGGATTCTTACCCGTTTGTTTCCACCCTTTATTCATTTTTGCATTATTTGGAGCTACCCAAACACCGTTGTCTTGCAGGCCTCCATAAACATTGTAGTTTTTCTGATTGTCTGCGTATACCGAATAAAATTGCCCCACAGCAGGATCGTTTAACTTTGTCCAATTTTTACCATCATCATAAGAAAGATTCAATCCACCATCATTTCCATTTAAAAGATGCCCAGGTTTGTTTGGATTTACCCAAAGCGCTTGATGATCTGAATGCACATTTTCTTTGCTAATCGATGTAAATGTTTTTCCGCCATCTTTCGATTTTATAATGGGAACACCCATCACATAAATCCCGTTTTCATCTTGAAGATCTACACGTATCTCACCAAAATAATAGCCGTAAGAACTATACACCCCATCCAAGAAGTTTTTATGTGTTTTCTTCCAAGATTTTCCACCATTGGTTGTTTTAAAAACCTCTGCGCCAATTACCTGTGTGTCAAAGAGCATCGAATTGGCATCTTCTAAGTAACTTGCCAAATCTATCGGTTTTACAGTACCAACACGCAGCATTTGTTTTACGTTTTCGGCGCGGTATTTCTCTTGAAAGCCGTTGTTTTTTAGATAGGCATTCAATTTTTTATCGGTTAATTGTAAGAAATTACTTGAAGACATGGTTTTAAAATCTTCTTTAGTAAGATCCTCTGAGGGTTTTTTGGCAGTCTCTTTTGGCCTCCTAAATTGACTGTCATGTAGGGCATAGACCGTATTTTCATTAAAAACAGCCAAGCCAATTCTACCCACGCCGTGCCCCGTTGGGAAACCGCTGTTGTCTGCAATCTTTGTCCATGAGCTACCCGCATCCGTACTTTTATAAATGGCAGAGCCACTGCCGTCACCATCAAAGTTCCACGCTTGACGAACTCGTTCCCAAGAAGCAGCATACATCACATTAAAATTTCCAGGCGCTGCCGCAATATCTATAATCCCCGTTGCATTATTAATAAACAATGATTTTGTCCATGTTTTCCCCCCATCGGTAGTTTTAAAAACCCCTCTTTCATCATTGGAAGAATACAAATGACCAATAACACCTACCACCACCTCATCGGCATTCTTTGGATTGATTAAAATCCTACTAATATGATGTGTATCTGGCAAACCAATATTGATCCAGGTTTTCCCTTGGTCAGTAGATTTTAAAATTCCAATTCCAGCATAACTAGAACGGGAAGAATTTTTCTCACCAGTACCTACCCATAAAGTTCCAGAACTCCAGTCAACTGCAATATCTCCTACATTTTGCGTGGGAGCATTATCAAGCACTGGCGTAAAAGTTGTTCCATTATTATTGGTATACCACAACCCTCCTGAAGCATACCCAACATAAAACTCTGTGGTGTTCTCTGGATTTACTGCAACATCCGCTACACGTCCACTCATTATTGTTGGACCAATATTGGTGAAATTTATATTTTTAACCAACGAATTGTTTGCCAGTGTTGTTTTTTGAAGCAATGCTTCTTGAATAAGCGCAGCATCTGTAGGTTGTTGTGCAAAAAAACTTACTGAAAAAAGAATAAGAATAAGATTTAAAACAGCTTTCATAAAGGGCATAATTTGAATTGAAAAGATGAAAATACTACATGTAAATTCAACCACAAAAGAATTCCACAAAAAAGCCATCAAAAACTTTACAAACACTCAACTTAAAAGAGTGTATCTTTGCCCTCAGAAACCGCTACATAAAGTGGTTTTCTTAAATAATTTCTATGACATTTTCAGATTTAGGTTTGTCTTCAGCATTGGTTAAAGCCGTTGAAGAGAAAGGATACACCAAACCGTCTCCCATACAAGAAAAAGCAATCCCACATATTTTACAAGGAAAAGATATTTTAGCTTCTGCGCAAACAGGAACTGGAAAAACAGCAGGATTTACGCTGCCTGTTTTACAGTATTTATCAGAAACAAAACACCCAAAATACAGGCCTTTGCGCGCGTTGGTTTTAACCCCAACAAGAGAACTCGCAGCACAAGTACATGACAATGTTCGAGAATACAGTAAGTATGTAAACATAAAATCGACGGTTATTTTTGGTGGCGTAAATGCAAATCCACAAATAGCAACTTTGAAAAATGGTGTTGATATTTTAGTGGCAACTCCCGGAAGATTGTTGGATTTACATGACCGAAAAGCGCTCTCTTTTAAACGTGTAGATGTTTTAATTTTAGACGAAGCAGACAGAATGTTGGATATGGGTTTTGTACGAGATATCAACAAAATCATTCGTTTTATGCCAGAAAAACGTCAAAACTTGATGTTTTCTGCTACTTTTTCAAACGATATTAAAAAGCTCGCTGCTGGAATTTTAAGAAATCCTGTTTCTGTAGAAACGGCGCCCCAAAATTCAACAGCAAAAAAAGTAACACACAAGGTTTATAAAGTGGATAAAAAAAGGAAAACCGAGTTTACCATTAAATTAATTAAAGACAACAACTGGACGCAGGTGTTGGTTTTTACAAGAACCAAACATGGGGCAAACAAATTGACTGAAAAACTAATAAAAGCGGGGATTTCTGCCGCTGCAATTCACGGAAATAAAAGTCAAGGAGCTAGAACAAAAGCCCTTCGGAATTTTAAAGACAATACCATTAAGATTTTAGTAGCTACCGATATTGCTGCACGGGGTTTAGACATTCCGTTATTGCCTCATGTCATTAATTTTGAATTGCCAAATGTGCCTGAGGATTATGTACATCGAATTGGAAGAACAGGAAGAGCCGGTGCTGCTGGAGAGGCAATCTCTTTGGTTTGTAGTGAAGAAGTCGAATATCAAAGTGAGATAGAGAAGCTTTTGAAAGAAAAATTAAACTCACATATTGTAGCAGGTTTCGAACCAACAGATACAGCGCCTCCAAAAAGAGCAGCTACGCAAAGTAAAGGTTCTTTTGGGAAGAAAAAAAACACCCCGAGTGGAAACAGACCCAAAAACAAACCGCATTTTAAAAGAAACAACAATACGCCAACTTCGGGACGTGGAAGAACAGGTACTCCAAAGAGAAAACGGACATAGAAAACAGTGTTTCTCTTCTATAAATTAAAAACCACATAAAAACATCGAAAACAGCATCGTTTTAAGTTGCTGTTTATTATTGTTACCTTTGAATTCTAAATAGATTTCTCATGAAATACCAATCCATAAATTCAGCACTTTTTATAAAGAATCGCAAAAATTTTGCCTCCTCAATGCAAAAAAACAGCATGGCTATATTTAATTCGAATGATATTTATCCGATTAGCGCAGACAGCACCATGCCCTTTGAGCAGCATCGAGATCTCTTTTATTTAAGTGGGGTAGACCAAGAAGAAAGTGTCTTAATGCTGTTTCCAGATTGTCCCAATGAAAACTTACGAGAGGTGCTTTTCCTAAAAGAAACCAACGAGCACATTGCTGTTTGGGAAGGTGAAAAATTAACCAAAGAAGCAGCCTTTAATACCTCGGGGGTTCAAACGGTATTTTGGCTTCAAGACCTAGAAAAAGTATTGTTTGAAATGACAACTTACTGTGATACTTTTTACATCAATACCAATGAACATTACAGAGCCAATGTAGCAACTGAAACGCGTGAAGATCGTTTTACAAAATGGTTGTTGGCAAAGTATCCGGCACATAGAGTTGCCAAAAGCAATCCTATTTTACAAAGCTTGCGTGCTGTTAAAGATCCGATAGAATTAGAGCTAATGCAACAAGCTTGTAATGTCACAGAAAAGGGGATTCGACGCGTTTTAAACTTTCTACAACCCGGTGTTTGGGAGTATGAAATTGAAGCAGAATTGATTCATGAATTCATAAAAAATCGTTCAAAAGGATTTGCTTACACACCCATAATTGCCAGTGGAAACAATGCCAATGTATTGCATTATATCGAAAACAATCAGCAATGTAACGCGGGAGATTTGATCTTATTGGATGTAGCTGCAGAATATGCAAACTACTCCTCAGATTTAACAAGGACATTCCCTGTTTCTGGAAGATTCTCTCAAAGACAAAAAGCAGTGTACAACGCAGTAAACCACGTGAAAAAAAAAGCAACTAAGCTCTTGATACCAGGAACAATTTGGAAAGATTACCATGTTGAAGTTGGCGAAATAATGACCGCAGAATTGTTAAAATTGGGATTGTTAGACAAAGCAGATGTTCAGAATGAAGATAAAAACTGGCCTGCATACAAAAAGTATTTCATGCACGGTACCAGCCATCATATCGGTTTGGACACCCATGATTACGGATTGCTTCACAAACCAATGGAAGCCAACATGGTTTTTACAGTAGAACCTGGAATTTACATTCCTGAAGAAGGTTTTGGAATTCGATTGGAGGACGATGTCGTTGTTCAAGAAAACGGAGCTCCTTTTAATCTAATGGGAAATATTCCTATTGAAGCAGATGAAATTGAAGAGATTATGAACACCTAACCTTAAAAGCGAGTTGAAAAGCTCGTTTTTTTTTATCCCAAAGAATTAATAAATTGAATGCTACGGGTGTTGAACATTTCTGGCTGTTCTACATTGACCACATGCCCACAATTGTTAATCACAAAAAGAGAAGCGTTGGTGTGTTTTGATACAATGTTTTTAATCGAAGGTAAAAACAAATGATCCTCTGCACCCATCACATAAAAAGTAGGAATTTTAATGTCTTTGGCTCTAAAAAGTTTTAAAAGGGGATTGATTTCAGAGGTGAGTTTAAACCATCGAATAAATTCTTTTTGATACAATTTCTTCGCTTCGTTGACAAATAGTAATCTCGATTTTTTATGATTCTTCTTTGGCATAATAATAAACGCAAAGAGCTTATACAATAGCATATAAGGCACCACAGATTTAAAAATATTACCCACTTTCATTAACACTTGAGAGCGAAAATTCATTTTTATAATTGCCCCTCCCATAATCATGCTTTGGACCATCGCTGGCTTTTTTTCGGCAAGGTTTCGAATCAAAATCGTACCTAAAGAAATACCAATAAAATGCGATTTCTTTATTTTTAAATGCGCAAGAACCTCCACAATATCATCTGTAATTGCATCAAAAGTATATTTTGGGTTGAAGGTGTCTTTTAAAGAGGGTTTGCTATCTCCGTGTCCTCGCAAATCAAGAATTAACACGTTAAATTGTTTTTTAAAAGCGCGCACTTGTTTGAACCATATAGAGCTACTACCGCCAGCTCCATGAACAAAGGTCACCCAATATTTGGAAGAGGTATGTAGATATGTGTAGTAATTTAACAAAAGCGGTGTTTTAATAATGGTCAAAAATAACCTATTTATATTTTATAACCGCAAAAACTCTTTTTTAACGTGCTTTTAACGGCAAGCCTTGGTCTTGAAAGCAGAAACATTCCTTCCCATAAAAACCAAAAAATAGGAAACCATACCGCCCAAAGGTCGCTTGCCAAGAAAATCAAATTTTTTAGATCTATGAAAATAGCTGCTCGAAATTCCAACGCCAAAATAATTAGGGATGTTAGACAAAAAGGAGCCCAACACCAGGCTTCTAAATACTCATTTGGCGGCTTTTATTCTTGAAATATATCTATTTTTGTACGATGCAAAAATCAATCTCTTTTAAAAAGGCAACCATTTCTTTTTCGGATATTGGAAAAGGAACTGCGGTGGTCCTTCTGCATGGTTTTTTAGAAAACACAAGCATGTGGAAAGACGTGATTCCGCAACTTTCGAAACGAAATCGAATCATTGCCATTGATTTACTGGGCCATGGAAAATCTGATTGTTTGGGCTATGTGCATAGCATGGAGCTGTTTGCAGAAAGTGTTGCAGCCGTATTAAAACACTTGCGCATCCGAAAATGTGTGGTTGTTGGGCATTCGTTGGGCGGTTATGTAGCCTTGGCTTTTGCAGAGAAATACCCACAAAAAATAAAAGGGATCTGCCTAATGAACGCTACGTCGATTGAAGATGATGCTGAGCGAAAAACACTACGCCTTCGTGCCAACAAAATGATTCAAAAAAACTTTGAAAACATGGTCCGCATGTCTTTTACCAACTTGTTTGGTGAAAAAAGCCGAAGTCTATTTAAAGCCGAAATAAAAGCAGCATTGCAAGAAGCCTTAAAAACACCCATACAAGGCTATATTGCTGGACAGGAAGGAATGCGAATTCGACCCAGCCGAACAGCGGTTTTGACTGAAAACAAGTTTAAAAAACTGATTATTATCGGTGAAAAAGATCCTGTTTTGGATCTTGAAACTTCTTTAAACGAAGCAAAAAAAACCAACTCGGAAGTACTTGTTTTTCCAGAAGGGCATATGAGTCATATTGAAAACGCACCAGCACTAAACCTTGCCTTAACTTCCTTTGTAAAGCATTGTTAACAAACAATTTACTTCAAAAATTTCTGTATTTTAACATCCTTCCAAGACAGTTATTCCTAAATAACGCCCAGTTATTCTCAGATACGCCTGTTTGTTTATTGGTATGAAAATAGCACCCTTTTTTGTCTTAATTTTATTGAGAAACCCACTCTAGAAAAGATCCCCGCTTCGCCGAGAATGATAACTGCTCAAGGTCAGTCACTTTTGCACAGTTGATGTAGAAAGATTCCTTAAAAAACAAAACCCACAAATTAAAAATTTGCGGGTTTTTTGTGTCTCTTTGTTATCTGTTTTTATGCTTCCTCTTTCATAGAGTTCCACCCTTGAGCTTTCAACTCAATTTCTTGATTGGCTCTTGTCACCAGGTTCAATCCTTGGTTTTGCTCCGTAATGTGCCCAATAATAGAAAAATTTGGGTTTCCTTTTATCTTTTCAAAATCGGCAATCGGCACCGTAAAAAGCAATTCGTAATCTTCACCGCCACTTAAAGCGACCATGGTCGAATCCAATTCAAACTCTTCACAAGCAGAAATTACTTGAGGATCTAAAGGTAATTTTTCTTCATAAATTTTACATCCCACCTTACTTTGCGAACAAATGTGCATGATTTCTGAGGAAAGACCGTCAGAAATATCAATCATAGCTGTTGGTTTTACTTCCAATTCTTTCAACCAACCCACGACATCTTTTCGAGCTTCCGGTTTTAATTGTCGCTCAATTAAATACGTATAATTGTCTAGATCTGGCTGATTCTTTGGATTCACCGCAAATACTTGTTTTTCTCTTTCTAAGACCTGCAATCCTAGATAAGCAGCTCCTAAATCTCCCGTAACCACTATTAAGTCGGTTGCTTTTGCACCATGTCTGTATACAATATCTTCCGCTTTTGCAGTTCCAATAGCCGTTACAGAAATTAGAATTCCTTTGGTAGAAGAAGTAGTGTCTCCACCCACTAAATCTACCTGATAGGTATCACAAGCCAACTGGATTCCCGCATACAATTCTTCAATTGCTTCCAATGGAAAACGATTAGAAACGGCAATCGAAACCGTAATTTGAGTTGCTTTTCCATTCATAGCATAGACGTCCGATAGATTTACCATGACCGCCTTATAACCAAGATGCTTTAAAGGCATATAACTCAAATCAAAATGCACCCCTTCGATGAGTAAATCAGTAGTAACTAGGGTCTCATCTTGATTGGAAATCACCGCAGCATCATCGCCTACAGCATATATTGTTGAGGCATTCTTAACCGTAAAATATTGTGTAATATGATGGATTAAACCAAACTCTCCAAGCTCAGCCAATGACGTTTTTTGTGGGTTTTTATCTTCTAACATGCCACAAAGATAAAAACATTCCGAAGAACACACCTACTTACTTTAACATTGTTAGCGCATGAAATGGAAAGAATAATAGTACTTTTGTTTATTAACGATTTATCTCTATAAAAAATAGGCACTTCATTGTTTTCTTTGGAATTGCTATTTTTATTCTACCTATTTTTACCTTACAGGTTCAAAAAATATCTGGGAAAGAAAATATAAATACCCTGCAATACGTTTTGCATTAAGAAACCTTGAAAAGAGATAATTATTTTAGTAAAATAAACGAGACGATTGTCAAAAAATCGTTTTCAACAAACCCTCAAACCCATGTTTAAGAAAGCGCTATTTCTATCACTACTCTTCCTAATTGGTTGTACCAAAAAAGATGTTTTCGAAGAAGAAACTCCCTTTATTGGAGAACCTTTGGCAAAATGCATCAACGGTTTTGCAGGCGAATACCCTTGTAATGACTACGATTTATTGGCACACATTTCTTTAACCGATTTAAACCTTTCTACTGCTGGAAATGATTGTTGGGGCTGGACAGATCCGCTGACCAACAATGAATATGCATTAGTAGGTACAAACAAAACACTTAGCTTTATAGACATTTCTGATCCCATACACCCTAAAATAATGGGCTTTTTAGACACACAAACCGTTTCAAGTTCTTGGCGAGACGTAAAGGTTTTTAACAACTATGCCTATGTGGTCAGTGAAGCGGCAGGGCATGGAATGCAGGTTTTTGATTTAACGCGATTACGAGACGTTGTAGATGCTCCCGAAACCTTTTCAAACGATGCTTATTATTCAGGGTTTGGAAAAGCACACAACATTGTCATTAACGAAGACAGTGGTTTTGCCTATGCGGTGGGAACAAGAAGCTTTTCGGGCGGTCCTCACTTTATAGATATAAACGACCCGCTGAACCCAATAGCCGCAGGAGGATTTTCTGGCGGGGGGTATTCTCATGATGCACAAGTGGTTACTTACAAAGGCCCTGATACAGATTATACAGACAAAGAAATTTTAATTGGCAGTAACGCAAACCAAGTTGTTATTGTAGATGTTACCGACAAATCGGCTCCTATAACAATTTCAACAATCACCTATCAAAATATAGGATACACCCACCAAGGCTGGTTTACTGAAAACCAACGATACTTTATTTTAGGTGATGAATTGGATGAACGTGATTTTGGAGGAAATACAAGAACAATTGTTTTCGATTTTACCGATTTGGACAACCCTATTTATCATACAGAATATGTTGGGCCCACTGCCGCAATAGATCACAACGGCTATACAAAAGGAAGTACTTATTTTCAAGCAAATTATACTGCTGGAGTGCGCATGATTGATATCAGCAATATCGAAGCGAAACGCTTTACTGAAATTGGTTCTTTCGATACCTATCCAGAAAATGATTTGCCTAGCTTTAGAGGCACCTGGAATGTGTATCCTTATTTCCCAAGTGGTAATATTATTCTCAGTGACATCAATCGAGGGTTCTTTATTATCAGAAAAAGCGGTAGCTAAAATTACAACCTAAAAATGAAAGCATTTTACTTTTTTGTGAGTTGCCTTATGCTATTGAATTGTTCGAAAGAGGAAGCACTTTCATTTCCTATTTCAGGAGGGGATTTGGGAGAAATCACAAACATCAAAAACTATGGTGGTTCTAAAAATGATGTTGCCAATGCAGTCGTAAAAACCCAAGATGGAGGAGCAGCTGTTTTAGGCTATACACAAAGTATCAATGGCGATATTTCTGACAAAACTACCGAAGGTTTTGATTTTTGGGTGTTAAAATTGGATGCAGATGGTAACCTTCAATGGAATAAAACCTTTGGTGGGTCAGAAGATGATCGCGGAAATGACATCCTACAAACTAACGATGGTGGTTATGCTATCCTAGGTTACAGTACAAGTTCCGATCTAGATGTTCCGGGAAATGCGGGTTCGCAAGATTTTTGGATGGTAAAACTAGATGCAAACGGCGCAATTTCTTGGAGTAAAACCTTTGGATATTTAGGAGCAGACTCCGGCACAAGTTTATTACAAACAGCAGACAAGAGCTATTTAATCACAGGCATATTAGACGTTACAGCTTCTGGAGGACAAGGGAATTCAAGAAATTCTCAAAGACATGCCGGAGGTGATATTTGGGCGATAAAACTAAGTGAAAACGGCGACCTGCAATGGAGTAAATATTTTGGTGGCTCTTTTACAGACGCTCCTTTTGGAGTTGTCGAAACGGAAGATCAGAACTTTATAATCGCTGGTTCATCAGACAGTGCCGATGTGGATATTTCAAAGAACAACGGTTCGTATGACTTCTGGGTACTTAAAATAACTTCCGAAGGTAGTTTGCTCTGGGAACGAAGTTTTGGAGGGTCAGAAATTGACGAGGCTAGAGCCATTACATCCACAAATGATGGAAACTTTATCATTGTTGGCGACACCAGAAGTGCAGATAAAGATGTATCAAATAATCATGGTGCAGCAGATGTCTGGATCATAAAAATGAATACGGATGGAAACTTAATTTGGGAAAAAACAATTGGTGGAAGCAGTTTTGATGTTGCTCGTTCGGTTACTAAAACACAAGACAATGGTTTTATTATTTCAGGAAGTTCTCGGAGCTTGGATGACGGTTTTACAAATCAAGGTCAAAATGATGCCCTCCTTTTGAAAATAGATTCCGAAGGAAATCTCATTTGGAAGCAAACTATTGGCGGTACTGAAATTGACTTTTTTTACGATGCCGTGCAACTCAACAATACAACACTCATTGCCGTGGGAGAAACCAATAGTTCCAATGGAGACTTAACCGAAAACAAAGGGTTTTCTGACGCTTTAATTATAAAAACAAACTAATATGAGAGTACTATTATTTCTCTTAACCGGACTACTAACATGGAGTGCTTGCAGTTCTCCAGAGGAAGCGCAAATCGCAAATGTGGCTATCCGATTTTCTCACAATTGGGAAAACACACCCGTGAGCGCTGCAGATTTTAATATCCTAAAATTTACCAATGACAATGGTGAAATGCTCAGTATCGAAAGGTTGAGATATCTCATTTCAAATGTAATACTAACAAATCTAGACAACGAAACCTACGAACTTTCACCCTATCAATTGGTAAACCTTGGCGATGAGGAAGTCAGTATTGAAAGCACCCAAGTGCCTGCAGGAGATTATAAACTCTCCTTTGTTTTTGGATTTACAGATACCGAAAATATTGATGGGGGGTATCCCGATTTAAATACGGCTTCGTTTAACGTGCCTGCAATGCTTGGTGGGGGCTACCATTTTATGCAATTTGATGGAAAATATACCGCTCAAAATTTACCCCCAGCAGGATTTAATTACCACGTTATTAGCGCTGTTAATACCGCAGATCCCAACAATTTAATCTTTCAAGACACTTCCTTTAAAGTAGATCTTGGAGTCGTTAGCATATCCGCAACTACTGAAATTGAAATAAAAATGAACATTGCCGAATGGTTTAAAAACCCAAATACATGGGATTTAAATGTCCTAAATACCGTTTTAATGCCAAATTTCGATGCGCAAATTTTAATGCATCAAAATGGAAAATCGGTTTTTAGTTTGGGTACTGTACAAGAATAAAATAGAAGCACCCTATTTCTAAGAAAAAAAGAATGAAAAACAACTGTCTTTTTCTGCTTGCTGTTTTTCTTTTGATGCAATGCTCATCAAAAGAAGCAACAGTGTACACCCCTGTTCCTTATACCTTGGAAGTTCCAACGCAATTTACCAACAAATTAATTGCTCCTATAATTCCTGCAAACAACCCACTGACAGAAGAAGGGGTTGCCTTAGGAAAGAAATTATTTTTTGACAGAAAACTTTCTGGAAACAACACACAATCCTGTGCTACCTGCCACAGTCCACAGAAATCATTTACCAACAACCTACAATTTAACGAAGGGATTCAAGGAATTTTAGGAACCAGAAATTCAATGCCTTTATTCAATTTGGCGTGGAATTTTGACGAACGCTTCGCTTGGGATGGTAAAGAAGTAGGTTTGGAAAAACAGGCCTTAGAACCTGTAAGAAACCCCATAGAAATGCATGCTAATTGGGAAACTGTCGCAGAAAAACTACAAGCAAGTCCTGAATATCCAGATTTATTTTTACAAGCTTTTGGAAGTTCTGAAATTGACTCGGTTTTAATCACAAGGGCACTCGCTCAGTTTGAAAGAATCTTAATTTCTGGAAACTCAAAATTTGATCGGTATTTAAATGGCGAAACTACGTTAACACCCCAAGAATTAGCTGGTTTTAATGTTTTTATGGACGAAGCCAAAGGAGATTGCTTTCATTGTCATGGGAGCGATAACAATCCTCTTTGGACGGACAATAAATTTCACAACAACGGATTGGATAGCAACTTTTCAGACCTGGGCTTAGGTGCTGTTACTGGAGATACAAACGACAATGGTAAGTTTAAATCGCCATCACTTCGGAATTTAAAATTTACCGCACCCTACATGCACGATGGGCGTTTTGCAACTCTAGACGAAGTTATCCAACATTATTCGGAAGGCCTGCAGCCCTCTGCAACCATTGATCCATTGATGAAAAAAGTGAATCAAGGCGGTGTGGGTTTATCCCTACAAGAGAAAGCAAATTTGAAAGCCTTTTTATTATCCCTTAGTGATTCAAATTTTGTCAACAATCCAGCCTTTAGAGAATAATTAAAAAAACCAATAGCCGCATTGTTCTTGTTAATGAAAGTTCCCTTCTTTTTAAGACATATATTGTATATTTGCAAGCAATTTAGATTTAATCTATTTAAAATTATGATAAAAGTTTCAGACACAGCGAAGAAGAAAGTCATACAGTTAATGACAGATGATGGCTTCGACGCGACCAATGACTTTGTAAGAGTTGGTGTAAAAAGCGGTGGTTGCTCAGGTTTGTCTTACGATTTGACTTTTGATAACGAAAGAAGAGAGAGCGATAAGGTTTTTGAGGAGAACGATGTGAAAATTATCGTTGACAAAAAAAGTTTTTTATATTTAGTGGGAACTACGTTGGAATATTCTGGCGGTTTAAATGGAAAAGGTTTTGTTTTTAACAATCCGAATGCCAATAGAACTTGTGGATGTGGAGAAAGTTTTTCGCTTTAAAAATTAGAAAAAGATGTCAAAGTATACAGAAGAACAGTTAGAACAAGAGTTAAAAACCCAAGAGTACAAATATGGTTTCTATACAGATATAGAAAGTGAAACTTTTGCAAAAGGGCTAAGCGAAGAAGTTGTAATTGCAATTTCTAAGAAAAAAAACGAGCCCCAATGGATGACCGATTGGCGTTTAGAAGCTTTTAGGGTTTGGAAAAAAATGGAAGAACCAGAATGGGCAAATGTGCAGTATGAGAAACCAAAATTTCAGGACATTGCATACTACTCTGCTCCAAAAGAAAAACCAAAATTAAATTCTTTAGACGAAGTTGATCCAGAATTACTGGATACTTTTAAGCGTTTAGGGATTTCTTTAGACGAACAAAAAAAATTAGCCAATGTAGCCGTAGATATTGTAATGGATTCGGTTTCTGTTGCCACTACATTTAAGAAAACATTGGGTGAAAAAGGGATTATTTTTATGCCTATTTCAGAAGCAATTCAAGAACATCCAGAATTGGTGCGTAAATATTTAGGAACCGTTGTGCCAACAACCGACAACTTTTATGCAGCACTAAATTCGGCCGTTTTCTCAGATGGATCATTCTGTTACATTCCAAAAGGCGTTCGATGCCCAATGGAATTGTCTACGTATTTTAGAATCAATGAAGGTGGAACCGGACAGTTTGAAAGAACTTTAGTGGTTGCAGACAAAGGGAGTTATGTTTCATATTTAGAAGGTTGTACTGCCCCAAGTAGAGATGAAAATCAATTGCACGCTGCGGTTGTAGAACTCATAGCTATGGACGATGCCGAAATTAAATATTCTACAGTACAAAATTGGTATCCCGGAAATAAAGAGGGAAAAGGAGGGGTTTACAACTTTGTAACCAAAAGAGGTTTGTGTGAAAACAATGCGAAAATTTCTTGGACACAAGTAGAGACAGGCTCTGCAGTAACTTGGAAATATCCTTCATGTATTTTGAAAGGAAATAATTCTGTTGGCGAGTTTTACTCAATTGCAGTTACCAACAATTATCAGCAAGCAGACACCGGAACCAAGATGATTCATCTTGGAAAAAATACAAAATCAACAATTATTTCGAAAGGAATCTCTGCTGGAAGCTCCCAAAACAGTTACCGTGGTTTGGTACAAATTGGCGCAAGAGCAGAAAATGCAAGAAACTTCTCACAATGTGATTCTTTATTGATGGGAAATTTATGTGGTGCGCACACCTTTCCATACATTGAAGTAAAAAATAAAACTGCGCAAGTAGAACATGAAGCAACCACTAGTAAAATTGGTGAAGAGCAACTTTTCTATTGCAACCAACGTGGAATTGATACCGAAAAAGCAATTGCATTAATTGTAAACGGATTTAGCAAAGAAGTTTTAAACAAACTCCCTATGGAGTTTGCGGTAGAAGCGCAAAAATTATTAGAAATTTCGTTAGAAGGCTCAGTAGGATAGATAACTCGGAATTCGAGGTTCTAAACTAGAAAAATATTAAAAAAGAAACGCCTGGAGTTGAGGGCATATAAAAGACAACCATGTTAAAAATAGAAAATTTACACGCAAGTATCGAAGACAAATCAATCTTAAAAGGATTGAGCTTAGAAGTCAAAGCAGGTGAAGTTCACGCAATTATGGGACCAAATGGTGCAGGTAAAAGTACCTTGGCTAATATTATTGCTGGAAAAGAAGAATATGAGGTTACTGCTGGAAACATTGAATTGGACGGAGAAGATATTGGTGAGCTTGCTCCTGAGGAAAGAGCACACAATGGTGTCTTTCTATCTTTTCAATATCCTGTAGAAATTCCTGGAGTTTCTGTAACCAACTTTATCAAAACGGCCATAAACGAAACACGAAAGGCCAAAGGTTTGGAAGACATGCCGGCAAAAGATATGTTGAAAATGATTCGTGAAAAATCAGAATTATTAGAAATAGATCGTAAGTTTTTGTCACGTTCTTTAAACGAAGGTTTTTCCGGAGGTGAGAAAAAAAGAAATGAAATCTTTCAAATGGCAATGTTAGCACCAAAATTAGCCATCTTAGATGAAACCGATTCTGGTTTGGACATTGATGCATTGCGAATTGTTGCAAACGGCGTAAACAAATTAAAATCGAAAGACAATGCGGTCATCGTGATTACGCATTACCAACGTTTGTTAGATTACATCGTTCCAGATTTTGTTCATGTTTTACATGATGGAAAAATTGTAAAATCTGGAGATGCTTCCTTAGCTTTAGAATTAGAAGCAAAAGGGTATGATTGGATTAAGCAAGAATTGGTTTAAATTAAGTTGGTAGCAACAGTACAGATAATTACTTACTAAAAACTACCTGCCGAATACTAAAAAAATGGAATTAAAAGATAAATTAGTATCCTCATATGTAGCTTTTGAAAATCGAGTAGAAACCGATTCAGAGGTTCACGAAATTCGTTCTAGAGCACTTCAAAACTTTGAAGCGCTAGGGTTTCCTACTAAAAAGTTAGAAGCATGGAAATACACTTCTTTAAACGCTGTTTTAAAGCAAGACTATAGTTTGTTTCCAAACAAAGAAAACAACATCCAATTAGCAGATGTAAAAAAGTATTTTATTCATGATATCGATGCCTACAAGCTAGTGTTTATCGATGGAAAATACAGTTCTTTTTTGTCGGAAACTACCCACGATACGTTTGATGTTTGTTTGATGTCTTCAGCATTGGTAAAGCCAAAATACAAAGCGGTTATTGAAAATTACTTTGACAAAATAGCAACGAAAGACAACCTCACTTCACTAAATACGGCTTTCGCTTCGGAAGGAGCTTACATTCACATCCCAAAAAATGTTGAAGTAGAAAAGCCTATCCAAATTATTAATTTTACCACTGGATCTGAGGCAGCAACATTGTTACAACCCAGAAACTTAATTGTTGTAGAGCAAAATGCACATGTTCAAATTATAGAACGCAATCAAAGTTTAACTTCCAACCCTGTTTTAACAAATTCAGTCACTGAAGTTTTTGCAGCAAAAGATGCCACCGTAGACATTTATAAAATTCAAAATGATGCAGAAAACGCCTCATTGGTAGACAATTCTTACATAGAGCAAAAATCGAAGAGTATTGTTTCTGTACACACCTTTTCTTTTGGTGGAAATATCACCAGAAACAACTTAAACTTCTTTCAGCGTGGAGAACATATTGATTCTATCCTAAAAGGAATTACCATTATTGAAGGTAAACAGCATGTAGATCACCACACATTGGTACATCATATAGCACCAAATTGTGAAAGTCATCAAGATTACAAAGGAATCTTCGACGAGCGTGCTACAGGTGTTTTTAACGGGAAGGTTATTGTTGAAAAAGAAGCGCAAAAAACCAATGCGTATCAAAAAAACAACAATGTTTTAGTAAGTGATAAAGCCACCATTAATGCAAAACCTCAACTAGAGATTTTTGCAGACGATGTAAAATGTTCGCACGGTTGTACCATTGGTCAATTGGATGAAGAAGCTTTATTTTACATGCAACAACGTGGAATTCCAAAAAAAGAAGGAAAAGCATTATTAATGTATGCATTTGCCAACACGGTATTAGAAAGTGTAAAAATTCCCGAAGTAAAACAACGGATCACCCAATTAATTGCCAAAAAATTGGGCGTTGATATTGGCTTTGATTTATAGGCAATTATGTTGCTTTTTATAAAAAAGAGAAAACCACGCAAATTGCGTGGTTTTTTATTACTTAACAACCTCTAAAATCCCTTTCAAGAAAGCATTCTCGTTAAAGTTAGACATCCCGAAACGAATAATGACCATTTCTTGATCTGGCAACACATAAACACGTTGCCCCTTGTAGCCATCTGCATAGTACATGTTTTCCGGTACGTCTTTAAAACCGCCATCAGCATTTAACCAAAATTGTGCGCCATAGACTCCTTCCGAAGTAGGTGTGGGGGTCGTTGCATACGCTACCCAATCTTTGGTAAACAGCTGTTCGCCATTCCAAGCTCCGTTGTGAAGGTAGAGCAATCCAAATTTTCCCCAATCTCTAGCCGTCGCCCAAGCATAAGAGGAGGCTACGTAATTTCCTGCTAAATCTGCTTCCAACGTCATGGAATTCATGCCAATTTTATCAATCAAATCGGTGTACCAAAAATCTAAATATTCTTGATGCGTCTCAAACTGATCTCTTAAAATACCGGATAATAAATTTGTAGTGCCCGAAGAATAATACCAGCTTTCGTTGGGTTTTCCTACCAATGGTTTGGCTGCTTGGAGCTTCGTCATATCGCGTTCTAAAAAGAGCATTTTGGTCGCGTCCGAAATTTCATCATAATTTTCGTCCCATTCCAATCCCGAATTCATTTGTAACAAATTGTGAATTGTAATCTCTTTTCTTGGATCATTTTGCCAAGAAGCAATAGCGGCTTTGTCCTGTAGTCGTATTTTTTGCTGATGTTCTAAAACTCCGAAAACAGTACTTAGAATACTTTTGGTCATCGACCAGCCTAAAATTTTGGAGTCTTTATGAAACCCTTCTGAGTATTTTTCTGCAATTATTTGATCTTTGTAAAGCACCAGAACAGCTCTTGATTTTCTTTCCCCAAAAATAGAACTGACAGCAGTGTTTAATTTTTCATAATCAACATTGGGGAAAACAGTGTCTTTTTGAGGCGCATCCCCGAAAGGGTAGGGCAATGCTTTATTTTTATTTATTGTTCGCTTAGGGGTTAAATAAGGGTTGTTTTCGTCTGCTTTACTTAAAGTTAAAACAGATCCCAAACCTTCTCTTATAATTGCTTTCCGTGTGAGCAATCCAAATACCGAAGCAGTGGCTGACTTTGTGGTGGTATCCATCGCATCGGTTGCTAAATGTACCGGAGAAAAGTTGTTGTCGGTTGCATCGGTAAAGGCCAAACTTCTTTCACCTAGAAAAACAGACGTTGCAGTGCTTTTTGCAGAATAGCCTGCTAAAATGTTTAATTTCGGATAATTGTAAATAACAACAACCAGCATTAAAACAGCCAACAAAAGAAGTATTCTCTGAAAAGTTTTCATAGCCAATGATTTAATGATGTAAAAATAAGAAAAACATATTGTCTTTTGTAAAACTTTAAAAATGCATCGTTTATCTTTGCACTATAAATACATTTGGTATGATACAGATTGATAAAATTCGTGAAGATTTCCCAATTCTAAAAAGAACGATAAACGGAAAACCTTTGGTGTATTTTGACAACGCTGCCACCTCGCAGACCCCGCAAGTAGTAATCGATACAATTGTAGACTATTACAGCAACTACAATGCAAATATTCACAGAGGTGTGCATGCGCTAAGTCAAGAAGCAACAGATAAATACGAAGCAGCACGTATAAAAGTACAACAGCACTTTAATGCAAAACATGCCTATGAAATTATTTTAACTGCAGGGACCACGCACAGCATCAATATGGTCGCCTCGGGTTTTACGAGCCTGCTCCATAAAGGAGATGAAATTATTGTTTCTGCCTTAGAACACCATTCAAACATTGTTCCTTGGCAAATGCTTTGTGAAAAAACAGGAGCCCTTTTAAAGGTCATTCCCATGAACCTGGACGGATCTTTGCAAATGGATGTGTATCATACTTTGGTAAACGAAAAAACAAAAATTGTTTTTTGCAACCATGTTTCTAATGCCTTAGGTGTTGTAAACCCAATTGATGAAATTATTAAAAAAGCACATCTATTTGGCGCTGCTGTTTTAATCGATGGTGCACAAGCAACCCCGCACATAAAACCAGATTTACAGGCTTTAGATGTCGATTTCTATGTAGCATCGGCCCACAAGTTATGTGGCCCTACAGGCGTAGGGATGTTGTATGGAAAAAAAGAATGGTTAGAAAAACTCCCGCCCTACCAAGGAGGTGGAGAAATGATTGATGTCGTTACCTTTAAAAAAACCACCTATGCTGGATTGCCACATAAGTTTGAAGCAGGAACTCCCAATATTTGTGGAGGCATCGCTTTTGGTGCAGGATTGGATTATATGAATGCAATTGGTTTTGACAATATCGCTAGCTATGAAGCAGCACTTTTAGCATACGGAACAGCCGAGCTATTAAAAATTGAAGGCGTAAAAATATATGGAACCACCGCAGAAAAAACAGCGATAATTTCTTTCAATGTAGGTGAAATTCATCCCTATGATATTGGCGTTATTTTAGATAAACTCGGCATTGCCGTGAGAACAGGACACCACTGTGCACAACCGATTATGGATTTCTATAAAATCCCCGGAACCATCAGAGCTTCCTTTTCTTTTTACAATACCAAAGAAGAGATTGAAGTGTTTGTTGCTGGATTGAAAAGAGCCGTGATGATGCTTTCTTAAACCCTGCTAAAAAATAGCTTATAAACAAAAAAGGTTGCGCAATTGCGCAACCTTTTTTTATATCGTATCAAAAAATTATCTCAATGAAGGAGAATAATTCGTTGTGTAATCTCCAGCTTTGGCTAAACCACCTGTTGCAGTTGTAAAGTTAGACCCGAATTCAGCATCTATAGCGGCTAAGATTTTGTTTGCCATTAAAGCATACCCTCTACCGGTTAAGTGAACACCATCTAAACTAACCAATCCACCCATAACAAGACTGGTATTCATTACATACTCATCAAACTGAATTCCTGTTGACGCTTCTTGTAAAACACCTTTAAAGTCTACTAGCGCTATATTAGGATTCGCAGCCGCAACTGCTTCTATTGTCATGTTGTATGCATCGGTTGCTGTTTTTACTTTGGCTTGCTCAGTATCGGTTAATACCCACTGATCTGCTAAAGGAACACCAACACCATTGACACTCGTTGGGTTGCTTGGATCTGCTAAAGTTCCTATAAAAGAAGAACTTGTTAAGACTAATAAATCATTCGCCGTTGCTTGTCTGTATGAAGGAATTCCTAATGCAGATAAATCTGTTAAGTCTTCATCAATAATGACAACCGCATTTTGACCTTCAACAAAGTTGATTGTTCTTTTGGCAACTTCTGCAGCGTCAATCATGGCATAGGATTGTGCTACCGATAATCCACCATTGTAAGCAGCATATCCTGCATTTAAAGCTCCTGCAGTTGCCGCATCAAGAGGAATTGGGTTGTGAGGTACCGTTGTAAAATACGATAATGAGGTTACATATGGTACGTTCGCTACAACTCCTTTGGCTCCGTTTGCAGTCAATGCATTAGTCATGTCGCTAAATACAGCTGCAAATACGTTTGGATCTGTAATATCATTTCCTCCATAAGTTGCAGGATCAAAATTTCCTGTTTGATCTACTCCAACTCCTCCAGAAGTTGCATAGCCCAAAACATCATTTCCTCCAATTTCAGATAAGGTAAAGAATGTTGGACTTTGCGCTAACGCGTCTCCCAATACAGTCGCACCAGGACTAGAAGCCATTCTCCCAAAATAAGGGTTTAGAGTGCCATAACCAGCAACGCCTAAATGAAAACTTTTTGCTCCTGGAATCCCCATGTTATTGAAAGGTCCAGAAATTACTTCCCCAAACTGTGTTGTAGGAGTTGCGTCTAAACGCGCAGGTCCTGCTCCATTAAAATACAACCTTGGTTCTACCACAACAGCAGGTCCAAAAACCATTCCTCCAATATTATCATTCATTAAAGGCTGTGTAAAATCTGTCCCAAATTTACCCGCTAAGATATTTGGAAAAGAACTCTCTTGTGCTGCAATAAATAATGCACCATCTGTATATCCTGAAGTAAAAGAAGCTCCTACAGATACATAATTAGAAAAGTCTAATCCATTGGTGTTTAAAGCAACCACTTCAACCATCGCTGGTTCAATTACGTCTAACTCGTTGTCTACATCACAAGAAACAAGTCCTAATGACAGTAGGAATAACCCTATATATTTATAATTTTTCATTGAAATATCTTTTTTTAGTTATTAATTGTCCAAGAAACATAGTACTGAGAACCTATGGCGCCAACTCCTGGTGCACTTAGGTATTCTTGACCTGTTAAATTCGCTCCACCCACTTTAAATACCGATTTCCATGCAGGAACACTGTAGTTCATTTGCGCATCTATAACAGTTCTAGAAGCAATGTCTGCATCTAAGAATGTAGATTCCCAACGGTACTCATCTTGCCATCTCGCATTGATGTTGAACCCAAAGTTTTTAAATACATTTTGTTTTCCAAATTGAATTTTTACTTTGTGTTCTGGCGTATTAAATCCTGCTTCAAAATCAGGATCAGATGCTTGATCAAAATCAAACTTCGCAAAGGTATAGTTCAACCCTAAATTAAACCCGTTAAAAACTTTGGTGTTTAATCCGATTGTTGCTCCGTAAGAGTTGATCTCAGCTGCTGTGTTTGTGTAAGTGGCAAAAACAGTATAATCTCCTTGTGACAATGCTACAAGTGACAATGGAACCGGAGCACCCCCTGGACCTACTGGAGCCGTTTGCGTACCAGCAACGTCTCCATAAAAAGGAACAATTACGTTTTTACCAGCAATAAAGTCTTCATAAGCATTGTAGTATACACTTAGGTCTAATGTAATTCGTGAAGAACCCGCATCTACCAAGCCTCTATACCCTACTTCATAAGCAGTTACTCTTTCTGATTTTACCAATTCTACATTTGCTGCTACTGGAGCGCCTGCTACAACAGATGCTGCAGAAAAAGCGTTTTCATAAGCAGCTCTACCTGAAACGGCAACGGTAGCACTTCCTGTAAAGTTTTGACCCAATCCACTTACATTTAATGCAGGTGTAGAAAAACGATCTAAGTTATCTGGTGCAGAACCAATTAAATAGGCTCTCCCTGCATTTAACCCAATGTATTGATCTTGTGTTGTTGGATTTCTAAAACCTGTCTGAAAAGAAGCTCTAAAGTTTTTGTTTTTATTTTCACCTCCTGCATATGCAAAAGAAACTCTTGGAGAATAGTTTCCATCAAAGTTTTGTGCTTTGTCATAACGAACAGAAGCCGTTAACTTTAAACGATCTTCTTCTAAAAACCCTTTCTGAATTTGCGAATAAACTCCGTATTCACTGTAGTTTATAGGGCCGTCATAATCGGTAAAAATACTTCCATTTGAATTTAAAGAGTAGGTTCTAAAAGACCCCCCTATTTGAATCTCTGCCCAATCAATATATTCGTTGAAATTCATGTTTGCATCTGCATGATACAATTTCGTATTGTCTTGAAACTTTGATCCTGTTACTAAATCTGGATCTGCTGTTATACGATCAAAAGCAGCTTGAAAACCTGCAGTTCCTGGTAACAATCTCCCTGTTTCAGCAGTTTGTCTTGCCAAGGCATGCGCTTGATCTGAGTTCATTCCTCCCAAGGTTCCTTGAAGGTAAGCACCCGCATATTCACCAAACCAAGTATTGTCATCTTTCCATGCTCTGTTGATATTGATGGCTGCAAAACGCGTGTCATAGGAATCTCCTGCGTCTTCACTCGTCATATACCCTCTTACAAAAAAGTTTTTCCCACGCACCTCAAGTTTGTGTTGCTCCATAAAGAAGTTCTTGATGTTGTACCTGTTCGTTCCTTGGTAGATGGTGTTTCCATTACCAAACTTCGAATTCCAGATAACTTCCAAACGATCATCTCCTAAAGGACGGTAGTTTAACGAAGCGCCAAATTTCATGCTTTTCGCGTCATAAGACATTAAGTCTTTTTCATCATATCCAGTTCTACTAACTGATTCACTTGGAATTAAAGCAGCAGCACCGTTTGGAAAAATTCCTAACGATTCTAAGGTTTCTGCAACTCCTTTGATATTGGTAGAAACCTCATCACCATAAACGTTTAATCCGTCATAGTTTCTGTCTGAGTTTCTGTCTCCTGAAGTGTATCCTCCATTTAATGTGTTTCTATAATCTGTAGCAAACCATTCTGTACCGTCTAAATAAGACAAAGTTGCTTTTGCTGCAAACTTCTCAGAAAAAACATGCGCCATTCTGATGTTTACATCATAAAACTTGTTGTCTCCAGCTGCATCCTGACTCGTTAATCCATCTTTGTAAGAAAAACTAATTCCTTGCTCTTCAAAAGGACTTTTACTCGTCATGAACATGATACCGTTAAAGGCATTTGCACCATACAATGCAGAAGAAGCTCCAGGCAATAATTCTACTGTTTTTACATCCAATTCAGACATTCCTAACAAGTTTCCCAAAGCAAAGTTTAATGCTGGAGAAGAATTGTCCATTCCGTCTACCAATTGCATAAAACGTGTATTTGCAAAAGTTGCAAAACCACGTGTATTGACAGATTTAAATGTTAAACTGTTGGTATTCACATCCACCCCTTTTAAATTCTCTAATCCATCATAGAATGAAGGAGCAGAGGTGTTTTTAATGGCTCTAGAATCCATTCTTTCTACCGTTACCGGAGACTCCATAATACGTTCTGGAGTTCTAGAAGCAGAAACAACAATTTCATCTAAAGAAGTCGCATTTTCCGAAAGGTTCACTGATACTTTTTGGTTGTTTTCAGTAATTTCTACTTTGGCCGTTTGATAACCAATCATAGAAAATTCTAAAATAAACGGAGGGGTATCCGCCACATTCAATACAAAATTTCCATCAAAATCTGTGTTTGTTCCCACAGCTTTTCTCGCCACTTTAATGTTTGCGCCAGGAAGTGTCTCACCTGTTTTCGCGTCCTTAACGGTTCCAGTAATCGTTGTTTGTGCAAACATTGCCGCACTTCCAAAAACCACAAACGCAAGTAGTAAAATCTTTTTTATCATAATTTGAATTATTTGTTAACTGTCACGAAAATACAATATTTTTTCATTTGTTAATTATTTTAACACTTTTTTTCATTTATTAATAAAAGCACCTAGATTTATTAGAGAAACGATAATTCAAAAAAAACACTTTGATACATCGAACAAATTGTACCTTTGTATTTATAAATGGCCCCTTTTTGAAAACCTTTCACGACATTTCCTCTTTCAGAACCAACGAAAAAACCTTTGTGACAATCGGCACTTTTGATGGCGTTCATTTTGGACACCAAGAAATCATCAACAAACTGGTTGATGACGCCAAATTGGCCGGGAAAAAATCCGTGTTACTTACCTTTTTTCCACACCCAAGAATGGTGCTCCAAAAAGGGACTACAATTGCATTGATTAATACCATTGCAGAACGCACCGCACTGTTAGAAAAAACAGGCCTGGACTACTTAATCATTCATCCGTTTAGCATTGCATTTTCTAGACTAACTGCCCTGGATTTTGTTAGAGATCTTCTCGTAGCACAATTAAACATTTCAAAATTGATTATCGGATACGATCATCATTTTGGGAAGAACCGAGAGGGAAACATAGAACAACTCAGGGAGTACAGCCATACCTATGGCTTTTCTGTAGAAGAAATTCTAGCACAAGATATTGATGATGTTTCGGTAAGCTCCACCAAAATAAGAAGGGCTTTAGCTGCCGGAAACTTAAAAACCGCAAACCGTTATTTAGGAAGTCCGTTTATGCTGTCTGGAAAAGTAGTCAACGGAAAAAAACTAGGGGGTCAAATAGGATTCCCAACGGCAAACATCGATATCCTTGAAAACTACAAACTAATTCCCAAAACAGGAGTGTATGTCGTACAGTCAAAAATTCATAATAAAACCATTTTTGGAATGATGAATATTGGAAATAGGCCTACTGTTTCTGGAACACATCAAACCATTGAAGTGCATTTTTTTGATTTTAACACCAACTTATACGATACTTTTTTAACTATTGAATTGCTCTTCTTTTTACGAGATGAGTATAAGTTTGACACAGTCGAAAGTTTGATTGTTCAACTTAAAAAAGACGAAAAAATCGCCCGAGATTATTTAAAAAAAGCACAATAATCTTTTTTAAACACATCCCTTTTCTCACAGCTTCATTTGATCTTGTGGTTTCAAGCGCTTTTAGAAATAAGGTGTAAAATTGCGACAACAAGCCAATCATTTTAAATAGGGAATTCGCCGCAAAAATCGCCTACAAATTATATATTTGCATTTCATAATTCTTACAAAAATGTTACAAGTACACTTTATTAGAGAAAACAAGCAAAAAGTTTTAGAAGGATTGGCAAAACGTAATTTTGCTGATGCAGAAACCATTGTTGATCAGGTATTAACTGCTGATGAAAACCGAAGGAAAACACAAGTTTCCTTGGACGAAGCACTGGCAGAATCTAATAAATTATCAAAAGAAATTGGTGCATTTTTTAAGATGGGTGAAAAACAAAAAGCAGGCTTACTCAAAGAAAAATCAGGACAATTAAAAGAACAAACGAAAGAACTGGCCGTAAAATTACACGCTTTTTCTGACGAACTGCAACGCCTACTATATCTGATTCCGAACATTCCACATGCCTCCGTAAAAGCAGGGAATTCTGAAGCAGATAATGAAGAAATCTATTCAGAAGGAAGCATTCCTGTTTTAGGAGAAAACGCACTTCCACATTGGGAATTGGCAAAAAAATATGACATTATCGATTTTGAATTAGGTACCAAAATTGCAGGGGCTGGCTTTCCAGTATACAAAGGAAAGGGAGCAAGGTTGCAACGTGCTTTAATCAATTATTTTTTAGACAAAAACACCAAAGCGGGTTATACAGAAATTCAAGTACCACATTTGGTAAATGAAGCTTCTGGAATTGGCACCGGGCAATTGCCAGACAAAGAAGGGCAAATGTATCATGTAGGAGAAGATGATCTGTATTTAATTCCTACAGCAGAAGTGCCTATTACCAATATTTTTAGAGGAAATTTAGTACAAGAGGCTGATTTTCCAATTACATACACAGGATACACGCCCTGTTTTAGAAGAGAAGCAGGAAGTTATGGCGCACATGTTCGTGGTTTAAATCGTCTACACCAATTTGATAAAGTGGAAATTGTACGTGTAGAACACCCCGAAAACTCTTACCAAGCCTTAAACGAAATGGTAGCTCACATTAAAGACATTTTACGAGAGTTGAAATTGCCTTATAAAATTTTACGTTTGTGTGGTGGAGATACTGGTTTTACTGCTGCAATCACCTTCGATTTTGAAGTGTTTTCTACTGCGCAAGACCGTTGGTTAGAAATTAGTTCTGCTTCAAATTTTGAGAACTTTCAAGCCAATAGATTAAAGCTCCGTTTTAAAAATAAAGATGGGAAAAGCGAATTGGCTCATACTTTAAATGGGAGTTCTTTGGCTTTACCGCGTGTTTTGGCGGCAATATTAGAAAACAACCAAACAGAAGACGGTATTCAAATACCCGAAGTATTGGTGCCGTATTGTGGGTTTGACCTTATCAATTAATTCGATACGATAGCGATCATTAATCGCTTGTATTTTTTCATTTCTAACAAGGTCTTAAAATACGCGTTTATCTTGCCTGCTTTCATTAATTTTAACGCGTTTTTTTTTGCGTTTTCGTAGCGGTAGGTTAGTTCTTTCATCCATTTTTTGTTTTGTTGTTCTTTATATAAAGACAATTTCCGTGCCAAAATGTTACAATTGCACTGTTGAAAATAACACTGATTCATGAAAAATTAGCCAATGGTTCGCTATCTTTGAGATCAAATGAAAAAACAGATCCTCTTTGTTGTGTTGCTTGTTAGTAGTTTTGGGTATGCTCAAAACGAATACCTACTCGCAGAAAACTACTTTAGAGCCGGAGAATATGAAAAAGCAACAACGGTTTACAAAAAACTCTACGAGAAAAGTCCTTTTAACACTACTTATTTACAAAGATTGATTTCTTGTTATCAAGAAACAACGCAATTTGTTCGGGCAGAAGAATTGCTAAAAGCAAAAATTCAATCAAACCCTTCACAAGTTTTTTTATATGTGTACCTGGGCTACAATTACGAACGACAGCAACAGAAAGAAACAGCAACCATTTATTACCAAAAGGCACTCTCGGCAATTGATGAAAAATCAAATTACAGTGGTCTTATTGCGGCCATTTTTAAGCACTATTCGCTCATAGAATATGCAATTACTGCCTATGAAAAAGCAATGAAAAACAACCCAAAAGCGAATTACAATTTTCAAATTGCGCAGCTTTATGGAGAAAAAGGTGCTTTTAAAAAAATGTTTCAATCCTATATTGACCTTATCGATAAAAACCCTGATTATGTTAAAAATGTACAACGGTATGTCAGCAGGTATCTTAGAAACGACGCCGAAAGCAAAAACAATATATTGTTTCGAAAAACCCTTTTAAGAAAGTCCGCGAGCAACCCAAAGGATGAATGGAACCTACTCTTAAGTTGGTTGTTTGCGCAACAAAAAGAATACGGGAAAGCATTTCTTCAAGAACGTGCATTGTACCAAAGAAACTCCGAAGATCTTTCACAGATCTTCCTTTTGGGAAAGATTGCTTTTGAGAATACTGATTATGACTCCGCAAAACAAATTTTTTCCTTTGTCAATGAGAACGCACTTTTTGATGAAGAAAAATTGGAAGCCAACTTGTATCTCGCAAAAATTGCTATGAAAACGAAAAGCAATCAAACAGAAGAGCTATTTCAAAGACTATTTTCTACTTTTGGCAAAAACCAAGCGACTATAAAACTACAAGTTTTATATGCAGACTATTTAACATTCCAAAAAAACAACGCCTCGAAAGCTATTGAAGTGTTAAAAAATGCCTTAGGTTTTTCAAATTCAAAGTTTGACAAAGCAAGGATAAAACTAAAGCTTGGTGAAGTATTGGTGTTTACTGGAAAAAAGAACAAAGCACTCATTTACTTTTCACAAATTCAAACACAATTAAAAAACCATCCTTTGGCACAGCAAGCCACATTTAAAGTGGCGCAAACAAGTTATTTTAATGGCGATTTCACCTGGGCAAAAGCCCAATTAAAAATTTTAAAAAGCGCCACAACTCAACTAATTGCAAACGATGCCATCGCCCTCTTTCTAACAATCACAGACAATGAACCGGTAGATGCTATTCCTTCTGGATTGACGGCATATGCAAAAGCAGACTTACTGGCATTTCAAAATAAAAATCAAGAAGCGGTTGCGGTGTTAAAAGACATTCTAAATAAGTTCAAAGGACAACCCATCGAGGATGAAGCGCTTTTTAAGCAAGCAACTCTTTTTATAAAACTACAGGCATTTGAAAATGCCATTGTAAATTTTAAAAAAATAATTCAGGGAGACCCTAAAGGTATTCTAAGAGATGATGCGCACTATGCATTGGCAGAATTGTATAATTATCAACTTAATAATCCCGAAAAGGCGTCAGAACATTATCAAAAGATTATTTTTGACTTCGCATCGAGTATTTATTTGATAGATGCCCGAAAGAAATATAGAAAATTACGGGGCGATGCCCTTTAATATCAAAAGAAAGTAGTATTCACAAACCATTAAGAACAGAAGATGTACATCTATAACATAACCATAAATATTGACGAAAGTGCTCATAAAGAGTGGCTTTCCTGGATACACACACACATTGCGGAAGTCATGGATACCGGTCGTTTTTTATCTGCAAAATTTACAGAAGTGTTGGTAGAAGAACAACTGGGTGGAAAAACATACTCAATACAATATACTGCAAATACTAGGACTGATTTAGACGATTTTTATCAATATGATAATGCTCGATTGCAAAAAAAGGCGCTTGAAAAATTTGGCGATAAAATGGTTACTTTTAGCACCGAGTTGAAAGTGATAAAAGAGTTTTTTCCAACCGCAATAAGAAATTAAAAAATGGACGTTAAAGCAAAGAAACATTTAGGGCAACATTTTTTAAAAGACGAAGGGATTGCAAAAAACATTGCAGACTCTTTAACAGAAACTAATTACGAAAATGTATTAGAAATTGGTCCAGGTATGGGGGTTTTAACCAAGTATTTACTTGAAAAAAACCAAAAAATTACGGTGATGGAACTTGATCGAGAGTCCGTTGCTTATTTGCAGGATATCTTTCCAAGCGAACACATCCAACTCAATACTTCAAAAGAAAAATTTGAAATTATCGAAGGTGATTTTCTAAAATTTGATTTAGCGACTGTATTTAACAAAAAACAAACAGCCATTATTGGAAATTTCCCCTATAACATCTCTACTCAAATAGTTTTTAAAGCAATTGAACACAGAGAATTCGTGCCGGAGTTTGCGGGCATGTTTCAAAAAGAAGTTGCCAAAAGAATTGCGGAAAAAGAGGGTAGCAAAGTTTATGGAATCCTCTCGGTATTGACACAGGCATTTTTTGATGTGGAGTATTTATTTACGGTACCTCCTGTTGTTTTTGACCCACCACCAAAAGTAGATTCAGGCGTTATTCGATTGATTAGAAAAAAAGAGTATTCACTTCCTGTTGATGAAAAATTATTTTTTAGAGTTGTGAAAACAGCCTTTAATCAACGCAGAAAAATGTTGCGAAGTAGTTTAAAAAGCTTTAATCTTTCGGATTCCTTAAAAGAACAAGCTATCTTCGCAAAACGACCCGAACAATTATCTGTAAACGATTTTATAGAATTGACGAAAAAACTCACAAGCAATGGGATTTGAAATCACAAATACACTTTTAGAAAACCTAACAACCTTCATCAATACAAAAAATGATGCAGCGATTAGTGCCCTTTTTGCAGAGGTACACTATGCTGATATTGCAGAAGTTTTAGATGAAATTAAGTTTGAAGAAGCTGTTTATATTATCAAACTTTTAGATAGTGAAACTACGGCAGCCGTTCTTACGGAAACGGACGAAGACACGCGTGAAAAGATTCTTAAAAACCTTACTGCAAAAGAGATTGCTGAAGAGATTGCTGAACTAGATTCAGATGATGCAGCAGACATGATTGCCGAATTGCCTGAAGAAAGACAAGAAGCAGTAATGTCTAAGATAGAAGACGAGGAACATGTAAAGGAAATTGAAGAGTTACTTTCTTATGATGAAAATTCTGCAGGAGGTTTGATGGCAAAAGAACTGGTGCAAGTCAATGAAAACTGGAGTGTTTTGAAGTGCGTAAAAGAAATGCGTATTCAAGCAGAAGAGGTAACAAGAGTGCATTCAATTTATGTTGTAGATGATCGCGGTAAACTAAAAGGCCGTTTGTCTTTAAAAGATCTATTGGTGGCTTCCACAAGAACACCAATCTCAGACATTTACATTCCAAAAGTAGATTTTGTAAACGTCCTTGATGGCGCAGAAGATGTTGCAAATATTATGCGGAAATACGATTTAGAAGCAATTCCAGTTGTGAATGATCATCAAATATTATTGGGAAGAATTACGATTGATGATATTGTCGATGTTATCAAAGAAGAAGCAGACAAAGATTACCAAATGGCTGCTGGTATTACCCAGGATGTTGAAGCCGACGATAGTATTTTAGAACTTACCAAAGCCCGATTACCTTGGTTGTTTTTAGGATTGTTAGGGGGAATTGGAGCCTTTATTATTATGGAAGGATTTCAAGGTATTTTTGAAAAATATGCGGCTTTGTTCTTTTTTACGCCTTTAATTGCCGCTATGGCAGGGAATGTTGGTGTGCAATCTTCTGCAATTATTGTGCAAGGACTTGCAAACGACGATATCAAAGGAAGTATCAATAGTCGGCTACTAAAAGAAATGCTCTTAGCGGCTTTGAATGGGCTTATTTTAGCGCTGTTTTTGTTTCTATTTGTATGGCTCTCTCAAGGAAAAATGACCTTAGCAATTGCCATTTCTGTTTCGTTGGTTGTTGTTATTATTGTAGCAGGATTAATTGGAACGTTTGTCCCACTGTTTTTAAACAAAAGAGGTATCGATCCAGCAATTGCCACCGGACCGTTTATTACAACATCCAATGATATCTTTGGAATCTTAATTTACTTTATGATTGCTAAAATGATTTTAATTCTTTAAACAAAAAAAAACATTCAGTCCCCTGAATGATTTTCTTCTTTTTCAAATCTCACTTACTCCCGCTAAGTTAGATCGCAATTTTTCCTTACAATAGCCCTAGAGCTATTGTAAAAATGTATTACATATTACAAAGATACTCCAGAAAAATAATAATTTACTGCGAAAAACCACCTGTGAGACTGCGGATTACCGCAAGCCCTATTAATCAATCACCCCCAGTTCTTTTGCTTTTAAAATGAGGTCCGTATTGTTATTTGCATCCAAATCTGCTCTAAGGTTAGAGAGTTTGTTTTCAATAGAACGAAGTTTGAGAAAAGTACCGTCATTTTTAAGAATGATCCCTTCTAAATTACTAATCTTTGGATGTTTTGGGAGTGCTTTCAATATTTGAATCGCTATCGCATCCATTTTTATCTGGACAATTGTGCGTCTCATTATTCTTTGGTGTACTTCGTGAGAATAATAAAAATCATTCGCCAGCATTTTTTCAATTGCAAAACCGAGCTCAGTCACACCGCATTTGCTTTTTATTAAATAAGCATCTGGATTTAAATTCTGAATGACATTGTAAATTCTGTTGGTTTCTACATGGCCCGTAATCACCCCAATTTTTACATCTATGTTATGGTTTTTAATTGCTTTAATTAGCGCTTCACCTCCGTCTAACAGCGTCACTTTAGTAGTGTTTTCAAAACTTAAGTCTGTCAAAATGATGTCAAAAGGACGGTCTTTTTTGTGTTTTAAAATTAACGCAAAAGCGGCATCACAGGTGGTGGTTGTAACAATGTCGAAGTTTCCAATTTTTTTTAATGAAAACAAAATTCCTAAAATTACTAACTCATGATCGTCAACAATTAATATTCTTTTTTTAGAAGCCATATCGAAGGTGTTTGGAAAATTCAGTGCTACTATTAAAAATGAGGCATTTAAAAAAACCTTAGCAAGTGTCCAACAACTGCTCTAAAATTAAAAAAAATAGCTTAAATAAAAATTGCTATTGCATTTTTTGAAATAAATCCCATAAAACAATTCCCGTTGTCACAGAAATATTTAAAGAATGTTTAGTGCCTAATTGCGGAATTTCAATGCATAAATCAGCAGCATTGACAACTTCTTGCTGCACTCCTTTCACTTCATTACCCATGACAATTGCATAGGTTTCTCCCTTTTTTGGTTGAAAGGCATCGAGCTTTGTGCTGTTTTCTACTTGTTCTATTGCCAGTACTTTTATATTTGCTTCTTTGAGTTTTTGAATCAAAGAGAGCGTATCTGCTACATATTCCCAAGCAACAGATTCTGTTGCTCCCAATGCAGTTCTGTGAATGTCTTTGTTGGGTGGGACTGCCGTAATGCCACACAAATATATTTTCTCAATCAAAAAAGCATCTGAAGTTCTAAAAACAGAACCAATGTTGTTCAAGCTTCTAATGTTGTCTAAAATCACAATCAATGGTGTCTTAGACACTGCTTTAAACGCTTTGACGCTAATTCTATTTAACTCGTTATTCTTTAGTTTTCTCATAAAAAATTATATCTTTAAACGCAAATATATACCGTTACAAAACTAACTGAAAATTTCCAAAAAATTGGCAAAAAGCACCCCCAAAAAGGTAACTCCATTAATGAAACAATACAACGCCATCAAGGTAAAATATCCTGATGCGATGTTATTATTTCGAGTTGGTGATTTTTACGAAACCTTTGGTGAAGACGCAAAAAAAGCAGCAAATGTTTTGGGGATTATTCTCACAAAAAGAGGGGCTGGTAGCGAATCGGAAACCGCTTTGGCAGGTTTTCCACACCATTCTTTAAATACCTATTTGCCAAAACTGGTGAAAGCCGGAATGCGGGTCGCTATTTGTGATCAATTGGAAGATCCAAAAATGACAAAAACCATTGTAAAGAGGGGAGTAACCGAACTGGTAACCCCAGGAGTCTCTTTAAATGATGAAGTACTACACACCAAAACAAACAATTTTTTAGCCGCGGTTCATTTTGATACTTCCACACGCTCAGCAACAAAAAAACAACTTGGAATCTCATTTTTGGACATTTCAACAGGAGAATATTTAACTGCACAAGGAAATTCCGAATACATCGACAAATTATTGCAGAACTTCAATCCAAGTGAGGTTCTGGTCCAAAAACAACACAAACAACAGTTCTTAGAACTTTTTGAAAACAGGTATTACACGTTTTATTTAGAAGACTGGGTTTTTCAACCGGCCTATGCCCAAGAAATATTGCAAAATCATTTTGATGTAAAAAGCCTAAAAGGCTTTGGCGTTGAGGATTTAAAATACGGAATTATCGCCGCAGGTGCTGTGCTGTATTATTTGTCGGAAACCCAGCACAAGGAACTCAAACACATTCAATCCATCAACAGAATAGCGGAAGATAATTATGTTTGGATGGATCGTTTCACGGTTCGAAATCTGGAATTGTACACCCCAAACTCTGTGAATGCCGTCACACTTTTAGATGTGATTGATAAAACGATTACGCCAATGGGAGGGCGCTTACTCAAGCGATGGTTGGCACTGCCATTGAAAAAGATTGAGGCCATTCGAAATCGTCATGAACTCGTGAAGTTTTTTACAGATTCCGAATCCTTTTCAGAAACCGTAACCTATCAATTAAAACAAGTTTCAGATTTGGAAAGGTTGATTTCCAAAGTAGCAACAGCAAAAGCATCTCCACGAGAAATTGTCTTGTTAAAAAACACATTAAAAGCAATTTTACCCATAAAATATGCTGCTGAAAAAAGCGACAATAAAGTAGTTAAAACACTCGGAAATCAATTGCATCCCTGCGATGAGCTAATTACAAAAATCTCTTTGACGCTTTTTGATGACGCGCCTGTCAATATTCATAAAGGAAATGCTATTGCTGCTGGAGTTCACCAAGAATTAGACGATTTGCGAGCCATTTCCAATTCTGGGAAACAGTATTTAGACCAAATGCTACAACGAGAAACCGAAAACACCGGAATCGCTAGTTTAAAAATTGCATTCAATAATGTTTTTGGGTATTATATTGAAGTTAGAAACACCCACAAGGACAAAGTCCCAGCAGCATGGATTCGAAAACAGACGTTGGTCAATGCAGAACGCTATATTACCGAAGAATTAAAAGAATACGAAACAAAAATACTCGGGGCAGAAGAAAAAATTCAGAAAATAGAGCAGGAGATTTTTTCTCAATTATTGCAAGATATCATTCAATTTGTACAAAAAGTACAAGAAAACGCACAAATTGTTGCAAAAATAGACTGTTTATTGTCTTTTTCTGTTTTAGCAATTGACAACAATTATGTGCGCCCGCAAATGGATGAATCTACCGATTTGGAAATTAAGAACGGAAGACATCCCGTGATTGAAAAACAGCTGCCCATCGATCAAGATTATATTGCCAACGATGTGGTACTCAATCGAAATCAACAACAAATTATTATGATCACTGGACCAAACATGTCTGGTAAATCTGCTATTCTAAGGCAAACAGCATTGATTGTTTTGTTAGCGCAAATGGGAAGCTATGTCCCTGCACAACATGCTAGAATTGGAATTGTAGATAAAATTTTTACCCGAGTAGGGGCAAGTGATAATATTTCTATGGGGGAATCTACCTTTATGGTTGAAATGAATGAAACAGCCTCCATTCTCAATAACATCTCTGAGCGTAGTTTGGTTTTATTGGATGAAATTGGCCGCGGTACCTCAACATATGATGGTATTTCAATTGCCTGGGCCATTTCAGAATTTTTACACGAACACCCTTCCAAAGCAAAAACACTTTTTGCAACGCACTATCATGAGTTGAATGAAATGACCACTACTTTTGAGCGCATAAAAAACTTCAATGTGTCTGTTAAAGAACTCAAAGACAGCATTGTTTTCTTACGGAAATTAATTGCTGGTGGAAGCAACCATAGTTTTGGAATTCATGTTGCAAAACTTGCAGGAATGCCGAATGTCGTGATTCATAGAGCTAATAAAATATTAGAAAAGCTTGAAAAAAATAATAAAAACACCGAAGTAAAGGAAGTCTTAAAACAGGCACAGCATGAAGAAATGCAATTGAGCTTTTTTCAATTGGATGACCCTTTGTTAGAAGATATTAAAGTAGAAATACTCGCTACTAATATTGATGCGCTAACACCTATTGAAGCTCTAATGAAATTGAATGAGATCAAAAGAATGCTCATAAAAGACTGATTTTTATTTTTCATTATGATTGCTAAGAGTTTTTTTACACTGTTTTTTTCTATCTTTGTCCGCAGATGAAAACAACTTTTTTATTTATTGGAGGCCCAGAAACCTTTGTAATTTTATTGATTGTCGTCATGGTTTTTGGTGCAGATAAAATCCCTGAAATTGCTAGAGGTTTGGGAAAGGGAATTCGTCAAGTAAAAGACGCCACAAACGACATTAAGAAAGAAATTAATGACAGCGCAAAAAAGCAAGGTGTCGATACCGATTTGACCAAGGATATTCAAAAAGAAATTGATGCTGTAAAAAATAATTTTGAGGATTTTACAGGGCCTATCAAGCGTAATTTTTAATGTTTATTTGACCGCTTGTTACTGTAACAATCCATACAACTATTTCACACGACTTATTGTCAATCCATCCCGTATGGGCAACATAACTGTTTCTATGCGATCATCTGTATTTAATAACGTGTTATAGGCTTGCAAAGCAATTGTATCTGTATCCTTGAGCTCCGCTTGCTCCGCAACCTTGCCATACCAAAGCACATTGTCTGATAAAATAATTCCTCCCGAATTCATTTTATCGATGATTAGGTGAAAATAGTTGGTATAATTCGATTTGTCGGCATCAATAAAAACCAAATCAAATTTTTGATTGAGCGTTGGAATAATATCTAAGGCATTTCCTATATAAGATTTCAACTGTTTTGTATACCTCGATTTGTTAAAATATTTCTGTTGTAATTCTGCCAACTCTTCATTTCTGTCAATCGTAAAAAGTGTCCCATCCTTTGGCAGTCCTTCGGCGATAGAAAGTGCAGAATATCCTGTAAAAGTGCCAATCTCTAACACATTTTTTGGTTGAATTAATTTCGAAATCATCGACAAAATACGTCCTTGATAGGCACCACTAATCATTCTTGGGTTGAGTACTTTTTGCCAAGTTTCTTTGGTGAGTTCTTGAAGAATTTTAGGTTCTTCTTGCGAGTGTGCAACCACATAATTATCTATATTCTCTGGTAAAAACATACGCGATCATCTTGGTTTTTTATAGTAGGAAATATACTGTTATTTTTTATTTTGAAGCGCCTTACAGTTGGTTCTTCTTCGCATGTCAATAAGGTAAGTAATCTGCCAGAGACCATTGTTATTAAAGAGCTGAAACGAATTGGCTCCACAATGGCTAAACGTTCCATTAAAATAAAACTCGTAGGGCGTCCAAACAGAAGCCAAATTTCCATCTATCTGAACATTTATAGCAAGTAATTTTTCAAAATAAACATGGGCTGGGTTTTTCGCAGCAATGCCTGTTAATAGTTTTGTTTTTGACTCTGTTACTAGAACCTTGTTTTCTTTTTGAGTGGATGTTGTTTGAATTTTTATGTCTTTGTGAAATGTTTTTGAAACAACAGCGCTGTCCCCATTATGAAACCCTTTAAAAAAAGTAGCAATCACCTCTTTAATAGCCCCTTCTTCAGAGTTGTTTTGCGCGGTCATTGTAAAAACAAAAAAGAACAGGAAACAGGAAAGGAAAAACTTCATCAGTGGGTTTTGGTATTTTATTTGCTAAAATTACATAAAAAGGAAGAATTAAGCGCCTTCTTTGGGCTCAAAAAATAACACTGCCAATATCGCAGTTTATTTAGTACTTTTACCGCATAAAATATACCCTAAAAATATGTCTGTAGCAAAAAATCAGTACAAGAGAGTTACCGTGAAATCTTTGATTGACATGAAGGCGAATGGAGAAAAAATTTCAATGTTAACGGCGTATGATTACACCATGGCAAAAATTGTCGATGGCGCAGGAGTTGATGTAATTCTTGTTGGAGACTCCGCCTCCAATGTAATGGCAGGCCATGAAACAACATTGCCAATTACTTTAGATCAAATGATCTATCACGCGAGTTCTGTTGTCAGAGGCATTGATCGTTGTTTGGTGGTGGTCGATTTGCCTTTTGGAAGCTATCAGTCAGACCCTAAAGAGGCATTGCGTTCTGCGATTCGTATTATGAAAGAATCTGGTGGACATTCCATAAAAGTAGAAGGTGGAAAAGAGATTAAAGAATCAATCAAACGAATCTTAAACGCTGGAATCCCAGTAATGGGGCATTTGGGTTTAACCCCTCAATCCATCTATAAATTTGGAACGTATACCGTAAGAGCTAAAGAAGAAGAAGAGGCCGAAAAATTATTGGAAGACGCACTAATGTTAGAGCGAATAGGTTGTTTTTCAATAGTGCTCGAAAAAGTGCCCGCAAAATTAGCACAAAAAGTGGCAGATGCACTGACCATTCCCGTGATTGGTATTGGTGCTGGAAACGGTGTTGATGGCCAGGTGTTAGTAACCCATGATATGATTGGAATGACGCACGAATTTCACCCACGTTTCTTAAGACGTTATTTAGATTTATATGCTGAAATGACCGGGGCTTTTGAAAACTATATCACCGATGTAAAAAGCGGTGATTTTCCAAACGAAAAAGAGCAATATTAAAAGACCTTCTTTTGAAAATTCTACATCTCGATAAAAATCATCCCTTGCTTTGCAATCAATTAGATGCTTTGGGATTTGAGAACGATGAAGATTACAGCGCTTCAAAAGAGGAAGTGATGGCTAAAATTCATCTGTATGACGGAATTATTATCCGAAGTCGGTTTAAAATAGATGCCTTTTTTCTGGAAAAAACAACGCGCTTAAAATTTATTGGAAGGGTAGGAGCTGGTTTGGAAAATATCGACTGTGAAGCTGCTGCAAAAAAAGGGATTGCACTTATTGCCGCTCCAGAAGGAAATAGAAATGCCGTTGGTGAACATGCTTTAGGGATGTTATTAACCCTTTTTAACAAATTTCACGAAGCCAATCATGAAGTGAAAACCGGAAAGTGGCTGCGCGAAAAAAATCGGGGTGTTGAATTGGATGGAAAAACCGTTGGGCTCATTGGGTACGGAAACATGGGGAAGTCATTCGCAAAAAAACTTCGCGGCTTTGATGTTGATGTCCTTTGTTATGACATCAAGGAAAATGTTGGAGATGAAAATTGCCGGCAAGTATCATTGCAAGAACTCCAAAAAAGAAGCGACGTTTTAAGTTTGCACACCCCCCAAACAGCACTTACAAAAGAAATGATAAATGGCTCTTTTATATCACAGATGCAAAAAAATTTCTGGCTTGTAAATACGGCACGCGGATCTGCTGTTGTTACAAAAGACCTAGTGAAAAATTTAAAGTCTGGAAAAATACTCGGTGCCGCATTAGACGTTTTGGAGTATGAAAAATCATCCTTTGAACAACTGTTTTTAGAACAAGTCCCCGAAGCATTCCAATATTTGATCAATGCAAATAATGTTCTACTAACCCCTCATGTTGCAGGCTGGACTTTGGAAAGCAACAAAAAATTGGCGCAAACAATTGTTGCCAAGATTAAAGAAAAATTTAAGTAACTTTATACTTCAAAGCAAAAACAAAAAAGCGATGAAGTACGAAGCAGCTTCCCCAGAAGCATATATTGAGCAACTTCCTGAGGATCGGAAAATAGTCATTAAAAAATTACGTGCCATTATCCAAAAAAATTTACCGAAAGGATTTCAAGAGAGTATCAATTACAACATGATTGGATATGTGGTTCCTCATAGCACCTATCCCGATGGATATCATTGCAACCCAAAAACGCCACTACCATTTATGAATATTGCTTCACAAAAAAACTTTGTAGCAATTTATCATTCAGGAATCTATGCAAAAAAAGAATTATTTGAATGGTTTGTGGGCGAATACCCAAAGCATGCAAAAAGAAAGTTAGATATGGGGAAAAGTTGTGTTCGTTTTAAAAAAATGGACGACATTCCTTATAATTTAATTGGTGAGTTGTGTCAAAAAATGACGGTAAAAGAATGGATAAACACCTACGAATCAGCCATAAAGAATAAATAATATGAAAAAAAGAGTAACAGGAATTGGGGGGTTGTTCTTTAAAAGTGAAGACCCAAAAGCAACCAAAGAATGGTATCGAAAACATCTTGGTTTTAATATGGATGAATATGGCGCAACGTTTTGGTGGAAAAACAAGAAAGGAAAAGACGCTTCGACACAATGGAGTCCATTTGCAAAAAAGACCGATTACTTTGAACCCTCTACCAAAGACTATATGTTTAACTATCGGGTGGAAGACCTGGTAGAATTGCTTGCTGTTTTAAAAGCGGAAGGTGTAACAATTGTAGGAGAAATGCAAGAATTTGATTATGGGAAATTCGCTTGGATCCTAGACAATGAGGGAAATAAAATTGAACTTTGGGAGCCTGTTGACAGTGCTTTTTTGTAAATTTATAAAAATTAATCGCAATGGAAATAATTGATAAAAATGGGAATACAATTCACAGCCAAGAAAGTAAACGAATTTTGGCGGGTGTCTTAGCGATTGTAATCGGTCCTTTGGGCATCCATAAATTTGTTTTGGGATACACCACTCAAGGTTTGGTCCTTCTTGGAGTGAGTCTTTTTACCTGTGGAATTGGCGTATTTATAACAAGTATCATAAGCTTGATCGAAGGAATTGTTTACCTCTCGAAATCGGATGAAGCATTTATTCACACCTACCAACTAAAAAAAACAGCTTGGTTTTAAAAATTACGATCTATGAAAATCTTTTCAAATTATTCAACAGAAGTATTAACACTTCTTTTTTTAATTGTCACGTTCCTACAATCCGGAATTGACAAACTAACAGATTGGAATGGCAACCTGACTTTTATAAAGGGACATTTTAAAAATTCTCCTTTAAAAAATGCGGTACCTCTTTTACTCGCGATTGTTTTAATTGTAGAAATGGCAGCGAGTATTTGTATGCTTGTAGGTGTTTATCAACTCTACACTTCCGAAATCAAAGAAATGGCACTTTTGGGTGTGGCACTTTCTGCTGTAAGCTTACTCTTTCTTTTAATTGGACAACGCCTTGCAAAAGATTATGCTGGAGCGATGACCTTAGCAGTCTACTTTATCATCTGCCTCTTTGGACTGTATTTGTTGAATAAGTAAATATTATTATAAAAAAATATTCATCAATTATATTTATTAAAAAACACCCTCAAAACATTCGTTTTAAGGGTGTTTTTCCTTTATTTATATTGTTGTCTATGCAGTAAGCGTCAAATAGGCTTAAAAGGCTATTGAATTCAATTTTAGTTGTTTTTAAGTATATAAATTAGTGAAGAATACTCAGAAGTTTTTTTTGCTTTCCTATTGGATTGAAATCCGATCCAAAATGACTTGAAAATATTCATTTTTCCGTTTTTATATTTTTCGCTCAAAAGAGAAACATAAAAGGCATCAAATTTCATTGGAAGCACTCGAATAACATTCAAAGAAACTTTTGAAAATAATTGCTGAATGCTTGTTTGGGAGAAATGCCACAAATGTCTGGGAACATCAAAAGCGGCCCAAAAAGCACCATAATATTTTGCATCAAAACTTTTATAATTTGGAACTGCAATTACAAGCCTGCCATTCTCTTTTAAGTGTTCTTTGAGACTTTGTATGAAGGATTCTAAATTTTCTACGTGCTCTAAAACATGCCAAAGTGTGATAACATCAAACTTTTGTTCTTTGAAAAAAGAGAGGTCTTTTTCTAACAAAACATTTTTGCTTTTTGCAATTTCGCGGGCCTTTTCACTAGGCTCTATTCCAAAAACGTTCCAGTGATTTTTTTTACAGACTTGAAGAAAATCGCCGGTTCCTGCTCCTGCATCTAATACGGTTTTCTCCGCTGTTGCGAAAGAATCCAACAGCATTACTTTCTTTTTTAAGGTATATTTTTTGACAATTTGATATGCCTTTTCGAAAAGAGATTTTTTAGCATCGGTGTGTGAAATATAAGCATCGCTTTGGTAATATTTTTCTAAATTGGAAGGAACGGGCGTCGTAACCAAAAAATCAAATTCTTGGTTTTTCATTAGTTGATAAACCTCTCCTGAAACGGAATGATCTATACAGTTTAAAAAGGGGGTTGTGTTTTTTTGAAAACGACTTTCTTGCGACATAATCTTAAAATTAGCTTAGATGTTCCTCGTGGAACATCCTCCTTTTTTTTTTATTTATCTACCCATATACACCAACAAAACAGAGATGTCACTTGGTGAAACGCCACTAATTCTACTTGCTTGTGAGATGGAAGTGGGTTGTATTTTTGACAACTTCTCTCGTGCTTCAAAAGAAATAGATTGTACTTTTTGATAATCAAATGTAGAAGGAATCATTACATTTTCTAAGCGGTTTAATTTGTCTGCATTGTGCTTTTCTTTCTCAATATAGCCTGCATATTTTAAATGAATCTCAACCTGCTCTATCACATCAGGACCTATATTATGATCGGAAACAAAAGCACGTAATTTATCGATCACCATAAAATCTTTAAAAGCCAATTGCGGTCTTGCCGCAATTTTAAAAAGTTTCATAGACTGTCTCACAAGAGCCAATCCTTTTGCTTCTAACAGTGGGTTTACCTCTGCCTCCTTAACACTTGTAGCTTCCAAAAACTGAATAAGTAAGGCTGTTTTTTCTCTTTTTTGAACGACTAGGTCCAGGCGCTCTTGAGAAGCCAAACCCAATGCATGCCCAATTGGCGTAAGTCTCAAATCGGCATTATCTTGACGCAGGAGGGTTCTATATTCGGCACGTGAAGTAAACATGCGATACGGTTCTTCGGTCCCTTTTGTAATTAAGTCGTCTATTAAAACCCCTATATATGCCTCATTCCTTTTTAAAATAAAAGGCTTTTTATTTTGTACTTTAAGCGCAGCATTCACGCCGGCCATTAATCCCTGTGCAGCGGCTTCTTCATATCCAGTAGTCCCATTAATTTGGCCCGCAAAAAACAAGTTCTTCACTAATTTGGTTTCCAAGGAATGGGTCAATTGAGTGGGTGGAAAGTAATCGTACTCAATGGCATAGCCATATCTTAAAAATTTTACGTTCTCAAAACCAGCAATGGCACGGATTGCTTTGTCTTGGATGTCTTCAGGTAAAGAAGTGGAAAATCCATTAACATAAATTTCGACCGTAGTCCAGCCTTCGGGTTCTACAAAAACCTGGTGACGTTCCTTGGTGGCAAAACGATCAACTTTGTCTTCTACAGAAGGACAATATCTTGGGCCTGTAGATTGAATTCGACCATTAAACATTGGTGAACGGTCAAAACCTTCACGAAGCAGATCGTGTACTTTTGCGTTGGTATAAGTTAAGTAACAGGAACGTTGTTTTACTAGCGGTTTTGTCGCTGGTAAATACGAGAATTTTTCGGGGTTTTCATCGCCGGGCTGTTCAACCATTTTGGAAAAATCTAAAGAACGACTGTCCACTCTGGGAGGGGTTCCTGTTTTCATTCTTCCCGACTCAAAACCTTTGGCAATTAAGTCTTCCGTGATCCCTGTAGAGGCTCCTTCACCTGCTCTTCCTCCTCCGAATGTTTTTTCTCCAATATGAATCAACCCATTTAAAAAAGTGCCTGCGGTAATCACAACTGTTTTGGCTTTGATTTCAAGACCCAAAGCGGTTTTTACGCCAATAATGGTATCTCCGTCGAACAACAAACCATTAACAGAATCTTGATAGAAATCTAAATTTGGTGTTTGTTCCAACATCGTCCTCCAACACTCCGCAAACTGCATTCGATCTGACTGAGCTCTTGGGCTCCACATTGCGGGTCCTTTTGATTTGTTTAGCATCTTAAACTGAATTGCGGTCTTGTCGGTTACAACGGCGCTGTAACCTCCTAGCGCATCAATCTCTCGAACAATTTGTCCTTTAGCGATTCCTCCCATTGCGGGGTTGCAACTCATTTGTGCAATGTTCTGCAAATTCATCGTGATAAGCAGAGTATACGCACCCATGTTGGCACTTGCTGCTGCCGCTTCACTCCCTGCGTGGCCACCACCAACGACAATAACATCAAAAACTGTTGAAAATAAACTCATTTTATTGTTTCACGTGGAACTAATTATTTAAACACTTGATAATCAAAATTTTAAAAAAGAAATTACCTTATCTTCTTCAAGGGTCATTGCTTTTTTATCTGCAGGATCTTTGTCTTTAAAACCAAGATAATGCAGCACTCCATGAATCATAACTCGGTGCAATTCTTCCAGAAAAGACACCTTATAATCTTTGGCGTTCTCGGCAACTCTTTCAATGGAAATATAAATATCACCGTTGATTATTTTTCCGATCGTATTGTCAAAACTAATTACATCTGTAAGTGTATCATGTTGTAAAAATTCAACATTTAATTTGTGCAAATATACGTCATCACAAAAAATATAATTGATTTCTCCAACGGTAAAGCCGTAATTCAAAATAACGGTTTCAACCCATTTTTCATAGGTTGCCTCTACTTCCAATACAAAAGGAGTTTCGTAATTAAACGTAATCATCAGATATCTTTGTTTGTTTTAAAAAACTTCACTTATTCTTAAACACCGTAAAAGAAATATTGCTTGAAAAACAGCTTGCATTCACGTTACTGTTTTTGCTTTGGTTGTGAGAAATATTCACGAACCTTCTTTTCAAAATGCTGCTGCAAAGGTAAGGATTGTCTGTTTAAAATCTCTGTTTGATTGTAAAACAACTTTTTAAACTCCAATTCTTTCTTTTTGTTAGATTTCGTAAGGACTCGATTGGTGGTCGATTTTCTTTTATTTTCTCTGCCCTGCGCTAAAGCTGCCTTGTCTAATTTTAACAACTCATAGTTTAATTGCTGCATTTTTTGGAGGGTCTGGGAATGAAATCCTTTTGCTAAGATTTCGTTTTCTAATTGCTCCATGGTTTTCAGTACTTTTTTGGCAGGGAGATTACCATTGGGTGCGATTCCTTCACTTTCTTTAATAGCTTCTTCTAATTGCTGCCGAAGCAACTGCTGTTCTTTAAATATTTGATACAAAGCGCCATCTAAGTCTTCGGATTGTGATTCCGAGGAACCGTTGTTTCCTTTGGAGCCATTTCCTCCTGCTTTTCCTGTTTTTCCCTTTTTTCCTTCTTCTCCGGGCATTCCTTTTTCTCCTGGGTTATTGGCGCCTTCTTTCCCTTGTTTTCCTCCAGGTTTTGCGCCATTTTTCATACCTTCTTTCATTTTTTTTGAAAGTGCTCCTTGTTTTTTGATGATGTCGGGCAAACGGAATTCAGATCCCTTTCCTTTGCCTTTGCCTAGTTTCATGGACATCGATTTCTTTAAGTTCGTGAGCATGTTGCTTAAATAATCTGCTAAATTATTTGTGGCAGTCATCACATAACGCTGGTTGGAAACTCCGTCTGAGAACCTGTTTTCACTAAAATTTTCAAGGGTTTGTTCCAAATTATAGTGCGCCGAGGAAAGATCGTCTTGAATTTTAGTGGAAATTTTGGGAAGTCGCATCGACAATACATACAAACTATCGTCAATATGTTCAAAATAAGTTTTCAGCTCATTTTGTTTTTTTAGTGAAGCGCCAAAACTGGGATGGGATGTTGAGATTTCGTCAAACCGATGCATTAACCCTTCTTGTTTGAATGAAAAAGTGACTAAGTTTTCTAAAACCTTTCGCAAATCATCTAGGTTTTCTTCCAAAGAATCCAATTCCATGTTCATCATTGCCTGTTGCATTTTGGCACTCATTTCTTTCATTTTTTGAGCGGCTTTCTGTTGGCTTTTCTGTGCGGATGCAGGTGTTTTTTTTGAAAGTTTTTCTTCGGATTTTTGAAGGGCCTCTTTTATCGCTTCTTTTTCGTCTTCGGTGTCTGGAAGCGCCAACGGTTCTTTTAATTTTTTATTGTCTTTTGAAAGTGTATCTAACTCTTTGTTGATGGCTTCAAAAGTTGTTTTAATGGCTTTTTGTTTCGTTAGCGTGCTGTCATTTTTTTTAGTAAGTTTCTCTTGTTCTTTGGACAATGCCGTTAATTTGTTTGCCAGTTGCATGGCTTTTTGTTCTACATAGAAGCGTTTTACAAGTTCTAACGTTCTTTCTAAACTTCGCGCTTGCTGTTTGTTTTGCTGCGCCAGCTCTTTGGCTTTTTTAAGTAGTTCTTCTTTGTTTAGTTTCTCGGCAATTTTAGCAATTTCATCAAGAAGTTTTTGCTGTTTGTCTTGTTTCTTTAGTTCTTCTATTCGATTTTTTAAATCTTCTTTTTTGTCTTGGAGACCTTCACTTTGTGCTTTTTTTTCGCTTAGGTTTTCTTGCAGCTTTTCGGTTTGACGCTGTATCCTTTTTTTATATTCTTGTTGGCGCTTTATAAGAGATTGCATTTTTTTCTGATCGTTCCAGTCTCTTTTTTTCTTGCGTTGAATTTCTTGCTGAATTTTTTCAAACTCCTGCTGCTGTTTTTGATTTTCCGAAAGACTTTTTTCTAGATTATTAAGGGTGTTTTTTTGTTCTAACAGCAGTTCTTCTTCTATTTCAACTGCAGTTTTTTGTCGGTACTGAAACGTTTCTGACTTGGTTCTTTTACTCCCATTAAAACCATCATTGTCAAAAACCTGAAAAAAGAGCTCGTAATTTACACCCGTTTTCAGGTTGCATCCTTCTGGAAATTGATAGTAAAAGGACTGTATGTTTTTGTTGTTAATTGAAAAATCCAAAGTTTGTTTATTTGTTGGATTTTCTTTTTCAAAACAGACCAATTGTAGTTTTTGCAAACCGTAATCGTCTGAAATCTGTCCCGCAAATTGAACCATTCCCCGTGAAATACTATCAATGTTGGTGACTACTTGAATCGCAGGGAATTCATCTTTGACAACATCAAGGGAAAACTGCAGTTGCTCATAATCTTTTAAGGGATTGTTAGAAGCGGTAATTGTATAAGAAATTGGTTTGACAATTTGTTTTGTAAACACAAAATCGGATGTTGAAATGGGGATAAAGAAATTTCTTTTGGTTGCCGCAATAAAAGAAAGCGTATCTGTTGCTGTTGCTTTTACATTCCATTGCACTTGGGTGCCTTCTAGTAAAATATGATTGCCTGTATTTTGAATGGTTTCATTTTTTCTCCCCAAGTAATTTGGATAGTTTAACTCCATAAACACATTTAAGATCGTAGGGGTTTTTACCACTTCTAAATTGTAATTTAAGGATTGTACTCCGTTGGCTGTTAGGTAAAAAGTAATCGGGGTTTCTACTTGTGAAAACGTATGTGTAAAGGTAGTTTCGTTTTGTTTTTGAAGCAGGTATTCTTGTTGTTGATACACAATTTTAACCTCCTCTGGACGCACCGTTCCTTTTGTTTGTATCTGAAGTGCAAACGGGTTTCCTTGAATTGCTTTCAAAGAATCATTTGCAATGTGAAATGCAAAGGGTACAGGAGGTGTAAAGGCGGTTCTGTGGTTTACAACACGGTCAAAACTTTGAGTTAATGCTTTGGTACTTCCTGAAAAGACGGTAATAACTCCTATAACTATTGGAACAATGGCATACTTTAAATACTTTTTGTTTTTAGTAAAATCAACCGCTTTGATAAAGGGGATGGGTTGAATTTCGGCGGCTTTTTGCGCGATGCTGGCCACTAATAAATCCGAAGGATTCGGGTCTTGTTTCAGTTGTAAAATATTGAGCAGTTTGTCTTGAATTTCTGGAAAATGATTTCCAATAATCCTGGAAGACTCTTGGAATGAAATTCCTTTTTGTAGGCCAATCAATTTTAGTGTCGGTTTTAAAATAAATTGCACCAATAAATAGGCTTCTACTAAAATAAATGTCCAAAAAAGAGCGGTTCTTGCAAGGGGTTGCAACCACAAAAAAGATTCGATAAATAGGGTTATAAAAAAATAAATGCATCCTAAAGAGAAAAACAAGATCGTCCCTTTTAGCAATTCACTTTTGTAATATTTACGAGTAAAATGCTGTAATTTCTCTGTTATTATTTGATAGCCTTCCATCATGAACGAATAAAAATACTGCTTTTAAGGAAATCATCCGCATTATATTTGTTAAAACGCCGGGGAGGTCTTGCTGGGAAATGACGGAATGCCTAAAGTGGTTGGTTCATTTTAGATCGGTTTTGAGCATTCCGTTGTTTTAATTGCAGCACAAAAAATCACTTAGGGTTCTTTTTTTAACGATCTTTCCCCGGTAAAAAAATTCCAATCCCTCTCCTTTTTTATTCTAAAAACACCTGCTTTTTCTTTGTGGGAATTTCACTCCTCTTCCAAGAAAAAAGTATCTTTGCGACATCCAAAAACCAAAAAAAATGGAATCTAATGTTCGTGTACGTTTTGCCCCAAGTCCCACAGGACCCCTACATATGGGTGGTGTAAGAACCGCTTTATTTAATTATTTATTTGCTAAAAAACACAACGGAACTTTTATCTTACGTATTGAAGACACCGACCAGACCCGTTATGTGGCCAATGCAGAACAGTACATTATAGATGCAATGGATTGGTGCAACATTCCTTTTGACGAGGCTCCTGGAAAAAATGAAAAATTTGGTCCTTACCGACAATCTGAACGGAAAGACCTCTATAAAGAACACATTGAAGTGCTGTTACAATCCGGTTGGGCATATTATGCTTTTGACACTGCAGCACAATTGGATGCTGAGAGGAAAGGACATGAAGAAAAAGGAAAAACCTTTATTTATAATTGGCACAACCGAGAAAAAGGCCGATTGGTAAATTCCTTGGTATTGTCAAAAGAAGAGGTGCAAGAGCGAATTGATCGTGGTGACAAGTATGTCGTTCGTTTCAAATCTCCACAAGACGAGACCCTTGTAATACAGGACGAAATTCGTGGAGAAATTAGCATTGACACCAACGTATTGGATGATAAAATTTTGTTTAAATCTGATGGCATGCCTACGTATCATTTAGCAAATATTGTCGATGATCATTTCATGGAAATCACGCACGTAATTCGAGGTGAGGAATGGTTGCCGTCTATGGCATTGCATGTTTTACTATACCGAGCTTTCAATTGGACTGCACCAAAATTTGCACACTTGCCTTTGATTTTAAAACCTATAGGTAAAGGAAAATTAAGCAAACGTGACGGGGATAAACTAGGATTTCCAGTATTCCCTTTGGAATATACGAACGAACAAACGGGAGACATTTCTCGAGGGTATAAAGAAGCAGGTTATTTTGCAGATGCCTTTGTGAATATGTTGGCGCTATTAGGCTGGAATCCTGGTACGGAACAGGAACTTTTTTCTTTGGAACAATTGGTACAGGAGTTTAACTTGAGAAGGGTGAGTAAATCTGGCGCAAAATTTAGCCCCGAAAAAACCAAATGGTTCAACCAGCAATACATGCAAGCCAAAGACGATACTACTTTAACAGCGTTGTTTCTTCCAATATTAGAAACGAGAGGAGTTTCTTCTGAAAAAGAATATGTTCAAAAAGTAGTAAGCGCTATTAAAGAGCGTTCTGTTTTTGTGGAAGATTTTTGGGCTTTGTCTGATTTTTATTTTCAGGATCCAACAACTTACGATGCAAAGGCTTCTAAAAAAAACTGGAAAGAAGGTACTGCTGACTTAATGAATGAATTGATTGTTGTTGTAAAAGAGATTCAAGAATTTACTACTGCAAACACGGAAAACGTAATTAAAGAGTGGATTACTAGTAAAGAAATTGGTTTTGGTAAAATAATGCAACCACTTCGATTGAGTTTGGTAGGGGCCTTAAAAGGACCTCACTTGTTTGATATTATTGAAATGATTGGAAAAGAAGCCACTATCAAAAGAATTGAAAAAGCGATCGACTACCATCAATAAGCTTGAAGTTGATATTTTAAAAAAACATCTACATACTGTAAGTGGTTTTTTTAGGTCTAAATGTGTAACATTCTTTAAAAATTTCGTCTTGTAAGTAGGTATTTAAAACGGTATCTTTACAAAAAGCGAACATTCACCTTTTAAAAAAAACACATGAATTTAATTCCAATTATTATAATCGGCCTTATTGCCCTTTTCCTTTTCTCCGCTATTTTTACGGTCAAACAACAAACGGCTGCAGTGATAGAAACTTTTGGGAAGTTTAGTAGCATTCGTCAATCTGGTTTTCAAATAAAAATACCTATCATCCAAAGAATTGCAGGAAGATTGAGTTTAAAAATTCAACAACTAGATGTAATTATTGAAACAAAAACAAAGGACGATGTTTTTGTGAAATTGAAAGTTTCTGTTCAATACAAAGTAATTAAGAGTAAGGTGGAAGATGCTTTCTATAAGCTCGATTATCCACACGATCAAATCACTTCTTATGTTTTTGATGTAGTAAGGGCTGAGGTTCCTAAAATGATTTTGGACGATGTTTTTTTACGGAAAGATGATATTGCCATAGCGGTAAAATCTGAATTGAACGAGGCGATGATGACTTATGGGTATGACATTATTAAAACTCTGGTAACAGATATAGATCCTGACGCACAGGTAAAGGAAGCAATGAACCGAATTAATGCTGCTGATAGAGAAAAAACTGCGGCACAGTATGAGGGTGATGCACAACGTATTTTAATTGTAGAACGTGCAAAAGCAGAAGCAGAAAGCAAGCGTTTACAAGGACAGGGTATTGCAGATCAACGGCGAGAGATTGCACGTGGATTGGAGGAGTCTGTAGAGGTTTTAAACAAGGTAGGTATCAACTCTCAAGAGGCTTCTGCTCTAATTGTAGTTACACAACATTATGATACTCTTCAATCGATTGGACAGCAAACCAATAGTAACTTAATTTTGTTGCCAAATTCTCCACAAGCGGGAAGTCAAATGTTAAACGATATGGTGGCCAGCTTTACAGCAAGCAATCAAATTGGTGAAGCAATGAAAAATCCAAAACCTAAAAAGTTAGAAGAAGGAAATTAAAAAAGTCTTTCATAAATAAAAAGCTCCGTTTGAAATATCAAACGGAGCTTTTTTTATCTGTATGTTAAAAAATTAGTTTCCTTTTTCTAACTTATCGTCTTTCTTTACTTCTGTATGCTCGTCTTTGGTGGCTTTTTTAAATTCTTTAATACCGCCGCCGATTCCTTTCATTAATTCTGGAATTTTTTTACCTCCAAACAATAGTAAAAGTGCCCCTACAATAAGAACCATTGAAAGTGGGCTTGGCATGCCTAATAAAAAAATATTTAACGTAATCATGTGTTTCTATTTTGAGTTACAAATATACAAAAACGTTTTTATACTTGATAAAAGAAATTGCTAATCCTTTTTTTGAATGATTCCTCCTACTAATTTTTTATCTCTTATTAAATCTGGATTTCCTTTGTAAAAAATAGAGCCTCCAAAACTAACTTTTGCATTCAATACTTTGCCTGCAAAAATTTCTGCTTTTGCGCCGGTTCCAGATTTTACCATCGCACTGTTGTCTACTTTCAAACCAAAACCATGATAAATACCATACAAATCTACATCTACATCTTGGTTGTTTGCAGTCCCTGTTAATTTTACAATTCCTCCAGAGATGGCTTTTACAACAATATTTTTGGCATTTAAAACCACGTTTATGTAAGCGCGCTCTTGTGCACTTATTTCTACTTCGTCTTGTTGAAAGTCTTTTCCAGTAATGGTAGCTCCTTGATTGGCATCAATTACAGTAATAATATCTTTATAAAAAAGTTGAATAAAGACTTCTCCATCTGCAGTGTTGTTTGCTGGTTTTAAAGAAAAGGGTAAGGATAATTTTAACGTATTATTCACCGTTTTAACTCTTACCATTTCTGACTTCTTTCCTGTAATTTCTAATTTATTTTCTGTAGATTTTATAAGTTCTACTTCAATACCATTGTAAACTTTAAGTATTGAATAGTCTCCTAAATTTTTAGTAACTTTTGTTTGTCCACAAATTGAGAACGCAAAGAATAATGCTCCTATAAAAATTATCTTTTTCATTATTTTAAAGTTTGATTAAATAAGTTCTTTCAATAAAGTTACTAATATAAAGTGTTTTTCTATTTTTTATTGTGTTTTTTTTATGTTAAAGTAGTTTAATTTTCAATTAAATTAAAATCTAGGTGCTTGCGTTCTAAATCTGCATTTTTCACTTGTACATTTACAGCATCTCCTAATTGATACATTTGTTTGGTGTTTTGACCAATAATTGCAAATTGCTGCTCATCAAAAGAATAAAAATCGCTCTTTATATCTCTAATTCTAACCATACCTTCACATTTATTAGTGGAAATTTCTACATAAATACCCCATTCTGTAACTCCTGTAATTACCCCTTCAAAGACTTCATCATTGTGATCTTGCATGTATTTTATTTGCATGTATTTTATAGAAGCACGTTCTGCTTTGCTTGCCAATTCTTCTCTTTTGGAAGCGTGTTTACAATTCTCTTCGTATTTAATTGCTTTTGGAGTATCTCCACCCTCTAAATAATGTTGTAACAATCGGTGTGTCATTACATCTGGATAGCGTCTAATAGGAGAAGTAAAATGACTGTAATAATTAAAAGACAATCCATAATGTCCAATATTTTGAGTGGTATAAACAGCTTTACTCATAGAACGAATCGTAAGTGTTTCAATCATATTTGATTCTGCCTTTCCTTGAACATCACTTAATAATTGGTTTAAAGATTCTGAGGTACTTTCTTTTGTTTCTGTATTTATCTTATAACCAAACTTACTAATAATGTTTTCTAATGCTGCTAATTTCTCAATATCTGGTTCATCGTGAACTCTATAAACAAAGGTTTTATTAGTTGCTTTTCCTTTAGAAAAACCAATAAATTCAGCAACTTTACGATTGGCCAATAGCATAAATTCTTCAATTAATTTATTCGCATCTTTTGATGTTTTAAAGAAGACACCAATTGGGTTTGCTGCTTCGTCTAAATCAAACTTTACTTCCACCCTATCAAAAGAAATAGCCCCTTGTTGCATTCTTTTTTTACGAAGAATCTTAGCGAGTTCATCTAATTTTAGAGTCGCTTCTACAATTTCTGGAGTCACTTCATATTCTTTATCAAGAATTGAAACTTCTAAAGGCATTGCATACGGTTTTATAGCTGATAATGTACAATTTTCAATAATGGATTGTGCTTCTTCATATGCAAAACGTTGGTCAGAATAAGTTACGGTTCTCCCAAACCATTCATTGACAATTTGTGCTTTAGGGTTTATTTCAAACACTGCAGAAAAGGTAAGTTTTTCTTCATGAGGTCTTAAAGAACAAACTCCATTACTTAATTTTTCTGGTAGCATTGGTACTACTCTATCAACCAAATATACCGAAGTAGCTCTTTCAAAAGCTTCATCATCTAAAATTGTTTTTGGGGTTAGATAATGCGAAACATCTGCAATGTGAATTCCAATTTCAAAATTTCCATTTTCTAGTTTTTTAAATGACAATGCATCATCAAAATCTTTTGCATCTTTTGGATCTATAGTAAACGTAAGATCTTGACGCATGTCTCTTCGTTTATAAATCTCTTCTTTGGTAATTTCAATAGGTAAATTAGCCGCTTCTTGTTCTACTTCTGAAGGAAACTCATAAGGCAAATCATACTCTAATAAAATAGCATGTATTTCTGTATTGTGTTCTCCTGGTTTTCCAAGAACTGCTGTAATTTCTCCAAAGGGATTTTTAGACTTTGCGGGCCAATCGGAAATTGTAGCTTGTACTTTATCACCATCTTCAGCGCCATTGATTTTACGCTCCGGGATAAAAATATCTGCGTACATTTTATTGTTGTCTGGAACTACAAAACCAAAATTTTTGTTCTTTTGTAAAACACCTACAAATTGGGTTTTGGCACGTTCTATAATTTCAACAACATCCGCTTCGTATTTTTTTCCACTTCGCTTTTTAAATACATAAGCTTTAACGATGTCATTATGCAATCCTTTACCTAGATTTGAATTTGGTATAAAAATATCATCTTCATAATCATCAGAAATAAAATAACCATTTCCATTGGAAGTAATATCTAAAGTACCTATGGAATATTTTCGATCTTGATTAATTTGAAACTTACCGCGCGCTACTTCTACAATTTTTTGAGTTGCTGTTAATTCGGCCAATCTCTTTATTACTTGAGTTTTACCATCAGTATCTATGATACTTAATTTACTGGAAATTTGCTTATAATTATAGGATTTAAAGGTATCTTCTTTTAAAATTTTAAAGATATTCTTGGTTAAGTCTTTTACAATATTTCCTTTCTTTTTATATATTTTTTTCTTTTTTCTTGTCATTCTAAATTCTATTAATGTAATGATTAAAGTTCTTGTTTAACTGAAATCAACAACTATTGTAAAGTACTATTAATTTTACTGTTTATATATTAAATAATAGTTATCAAACTATTATTGTACTTTGCCTTTTAAATTATTATTTATGTCTAAATCTTGGTTTATCATTGCAAACCCTATTGCAGGAAATGGAAAATTTTCTAAACGGTGGAAGGAAATTCAACAAGTACTTAACAGTAAGAATTTAGACTATTCTTTTGTTTTTACACAATTTTCTAAACACGAAATTGAATTGGTGCAAAATGCAATTCAGCAAGGTTTTAGAAATATTATTTCCGTAGGTGGAGATGGAACGCTACATAATGTAGTTAACGGAGTAATGATGCAAAGGTACGTAAATTCTTCTGATATAACTATTGCAGTGCTTCCAATGGGAACGGGAAACGATTGGATTAAAACTTATAACATTTCAAAAAACATACCTAAGGCGATTGATAGTATTTTAAAAAGAAAGACAATCTTACAGGATATTGGTAAAATAGAGACAGAAACAGGTGTCGTTTCTTATTTTAATAATGTAGCGGGCTTGGGATATGATGGTTATATAGCAAAAAAGCTGCAAGAGGTAAAAAAATTAGGTGCTTTGTCTTATTTAATTGCTGGATTTTATGAGTTTTTATTTTATAAGAAGTCTGCCTTTAAAATATTAATAAATCATAAAATAACTACACCTGTCTGTTTAATGATAATTGTTTCAATTTGTAAATTTTCTGGAGGTGGAATGCAATTTTCTGAAAAAGTAAATCCTAATGATGGGTTGTTTGATATTACCGTTGTTAAAAACCTTACTTTATTTGATTTAATTTTAAATATAAGAAAATTATACAACGGAAAAATTACTGAGCATCCTAAAGTAGCAACTTATCAAACCAATGAAATTAGAATCATACCGCAAAATTCAAATACCTATATCCAAGGAGATGGTGAGTTGATTGGTATTGGATCGACAACATTCTCTATTGTAGAAAAAGGAGTTCGTTTTGTGATTGCTTCTTTTTAATATTTTTTAAGACACTTTATTTTTTATTTTAAAATCATACTTATTAACAATTTATATAATATTCATTTTTCTTTTATAAAATTTTAAAAAACAATATTGTTTATAATAGTTTGTGAATAGTAACAATAAAAATAATTGTATTTATTTTTTTATATGAGTTATTAAAAATCATTCACATTCTGTGAAATAATTAAATCGTTTAAAATCAATAATCAGAAAAGGTTATTAACAATACTTATAAACAGTAATTCACAATAATTTCTAATAATTACTAATCCAATTAGTGTAAATAAATATCCTTTTAAATGTTGATAAACTCTTATAAAAAAACAATAAAAAAAGTTGTGTATGCATACTTATAGCTTGTATTGTAATAATTTTTAAACTTTACAAAAAAAGTTTTAAAAATTTACAGATACTTCTTAACATCTTCTCAAAAACTCTAAACTACTAAAAAAGAAAAGGTTATTAAAAATGGTAAAAAACTGAATGTTAATAAGCTTAAAACACACTTAGTTTCTGTATTTTTGTATAATACAACTTAATTAAAATCAATTTTTTATGACAATTGCTATTGGTAACGATCATGCAGGTACAGAATACAAATTTGAAATTGTAAAATATTTAGAATCGAAAGGACACACTGTTTTAAATTTTGGAACTGACACAAATGATTCTATGGATTATCCAGATGCAATACATCCAACTGCAACAGCTGTAGAAGATGGGAAAGCAACTTTTGGTATCATTTTATGTGGAAGTGGAAATGGCGCACAAATGACAGCTAACAAACACCAAGGAATACGTGCTGCATTATGTTGGAATAATGAATTAGTTGCATTGACAAGACAACATAACAATTCAAATATTTTAACCATTCCTGCCCGTTTTGTTTCTATACAACAAGCTTTGGGTTTTGTTGAATTATTTTTAAATACCCCATTTGAAGGTGGGAGACATAGCAATCGGGTTGATAAAATTTCTTGTTAGCATATTTTTAACTGTCCTCTATATTTATGGATTTTTTTATCAAATCTTTTTCAGAATTAACTACAAGTGAGTTGTATCAAATCCTTCAATTACGAGCTGAAGTTTTTGTAGTAGAGCAAGATTGTGTGTACCAAGATGTAGATGGAAAAGATCAGAAATCATTGCATATTTTTGGAATTAAAAACCAGCAGATAGTGGCATACACTCGAATTTTTAAACCAGGAGATTATTTTAAAAATGCAAGTATTGGTAGGGTTGTTGTAGTTGCTTCAGAGAGAAAATACGGTTTTGGACATGCGCTTATGGAAACGTCTATTAGTGCAATTAAAAATTATTTTAAAGTGGATCAGATTACGATTTCTGCACAAGTATATTTAAAAAATTTCTATGAATCTCATGGTTTCCTTCAAGTAGGAAACGATTATTTAGAAGATGGAATACCACACATAGAAATGTTAAAAAATTAAAGAAGTGACTCCACTTTTTTAACGGCTCCAACCGCTAGATCACCCAATAAATGAGTACCAACTCGCACACGAATTAATCGTAAAGTAGGAAACCCAACTGCTGCGGTCATTTTCCGTACCTGTCTGTATTTTCCTTCTCTTATTACAATAGCAACCCAACTCGTAGGTCCGTGCCGATCATCTCTTATTTTTTGACTTCTTAAAGGAAATTTAGGTGTGTCAATTAAAAAAGATTTCCCAGGTTTTGTTTGATATTTTTTACCATTAATCCCAATTTCAACTCCTTTTTTAAGTTGCTCAACAGCTTTTTTAGTTATGATTCCGTCTACCTGAACATAGTATTCTTTTTCAAACTTATTACTTCTAATTTCTTCAGAAACTTTACCATCAGTAGTGAGTAATAACAACCCTTCTGAAGCAACATCCAAACGGCCAATAGCCATCGTTCCTTTTGGAAAATCATAAAGTTCTCCTAATAATTTTTTCTTTCTTTTTGCTGGGTTTACAAATTGAGAAATGGTTCCCCAAGGTTTGTGAAGGATAAAATATTGGTGTTTTTCCATAAATTTGTTTAATAAAAACAATACTACAAAAATGCAACTTAATTATTAGGAAATTAAATGTTGTTTTTTGTAACTTGTCTCACTTTAAAAAAACAATATTTTAGCAGAATTTATGGCAGCAGATAAAGAAAAAACAGCAAAATTAAAAGCACTTCAACTTACTTTAGATAAGTTAGATAAGACCTATGGTAAAGGATCTGTTATGAAGTTAGGAGATGTAGTTACCGAAGAAGTGGATGCCATTTCATCTGGATCGTTAGGGTTGGATTTAGCTTTGGGAGTTGGTGGATATCCAAGAGGAAGGGTTATAGAAATATATGGCCCAGAATCTTCAGGGAAAACAACTTTAACATTACACGCAATTGCAGAAGCACAAAAAACAGGAGGAATTGCCGCTTTTATTGATGCAGAACATGCTTTTGATAAATTTTATGCAGAAAACCTAGGAGTTGATATTGATAATTTAATTATTTCTCAACCGGATCATGGTGAGCAAGCTTTAGAAATTACAGAGAATTTAATTCGTTCAGGAGCTGTAGACATTGTGGTTATTGATTCAGTAGCAGCACTAACGCCAAAATCTGAGATTGAAGGAGAAATGGGAGATTCTAAAATGGGACTTCATGCGCGTTTAATGTCACAAGCGTTAAGAAAATTAACAGGAACGATTTCTAAAACCAATTGTACGGTTATTTTCATTAACCAATTAAGAGAAAAAATTGGAGTTATGTTTGGAAATCCAGAAACAACAACAGGAGGAAATGCATTAAAATTTTATGCTTCTGTACGTTTGGATATTCGAAGAAGAACTCAAATTAAAGACGGAGACCGTGTAATTGGAAATAGTACCAAGGTAAAAATTGTAAAAAACAAAGTAGCACCGCCTTTTCAAATTACAGAATTTGATATCATGTATGGAGAAGGAATTTCTAAAGTTGGAGAAATTTTAGACATTGGTGTTGAATTAGGAATTGTTAAGAAAAGTGGTTCTTGGTTTAGTTATGGAGAAACAAAATTAGGTCAAGGGAGAGATGCGGTAAAAGGATTAATAAAAGACAATCCAGAGTTAGCAGAAGAACTTGAAGGAAAAATAAAAGCAGCGATTGAAAATCAAGAATAGAGTTCTAAACTCAAATAACAATCAATTTAACTCTCAAAAAACGGAATCTTTTTTTGAGAGTTTTTTTATTTTTACAGTATGATTTCTATTGATAACAAGGTACAATTACAGCCAATATTACCAACCGATATAGCGCGATTACAAGAATTAATGTGGGATATTTATCCTCCTGCATATAGCCATTTTTGGGAAGACAAAGGGTTTTTTTATATACACAATCAGTATTCAGAGAAACAGATATTAAAAGAACTTTCTCAAAAAAATACGCAATATTATTTTGTTGTTTTTAACAATGAAATTGTAGGCAACTTTCGAGTGGTCTGGAATGAAAAACTCGCCGGGTTGTCTCAAGAAAAACAACTAAAACTTCATCGCCTTTATTTACATTCCAAGACTCAGCACAAAGGAGTAGGAAAAACAATTCTTTCTTGGTTGGAGGAACAAGCAAGGTTTAAAGACTATCAAGTTCTTTGGTTAGATACTATGGAGAAGCAAGAGCAAGCATTTCAATTCTATCAAAAAAGAGGCTACAAATACCATGCACACGTCTTTTTACCGTTTAATTTAATGCATGATTCTTTTAGAAAAATGAATCAAGTTTATAAGGTTTTGGGATCACTATAATTAAACTCCAGTACTTCCAAAACCACCAGTACCTCGTGTTGTTTCGTCTAACAGATGCACTTCTTCCCAGGTTACTCTCTCGTGTTTTGCAATAATTAATTGCGCAATTCTTTCCCCATCATTAATAATGAAATCATCTTTAGATAGGTTTACTAAGATAACACCTATTTCACCCCTGTAATCTGCATCAACAGTGCCCGGAGAATTTAATACTGTAATTCCTTTTTTTGCAGCAAGACCACTTCTTGGGCGAACTTGGGCTTCAAAACCAGGAGGTAGTGCAATAAACAACCCTGTTTTTACAATGGCTCTTTCTAAAGGTTTTAGTGTGATTTCTTTTTCAATATTTGCACGTAAATCCATGCCTGCAGCAGCTTTGGTTTCGTAGTTTGGAGTTGCATGTTTTGATTTATTGATGATTTGTACGTTCATTTTAAATAGCGATATTGTGCAACAAATATAATAAAACAACGAACTATCTTATAAAACTTAATACTTTTCTTACTTTTGACGTTTCAAATGAAATAATCTATGAATTCACATCCTAAAATTGCGGTTATCGGAGGCGGAAGCTGGGCAACAGCCATTGTAAAAATGTTGTGCGAAAACCTAGATACTGTTGGATGGTACATGAGAAGCGCTGCTGCAATAGAACACATTCTTGAAAACAAACACAACCCAAACTATTTAAGTTCTGCAGAATTACATCCAGCGCAATTAGACTTATCGAATGACCTTAATAAAATTATAGAGACGCACGAATTTTTAATTTTTGCAGTACCGTCTGCTTTTTTAATAGAAGAACTTTCAAAAACAAACAATTCTTTTGAAGGGAAAGTAGTTTTTTCAGCCATTAAAGGAATAGTTCCTGAGACAGGATTAATTGTAGGAGAACATTTTATGGAAACCTATGGGATGTTGGTTGACAATATTGGTGTTATCACAGGTCCTTGCCATGCAGAAGAAGTAGCCATGGAGCGCCTATCCTATTTAACTATTGCGTGTAGTGATGCTGAAAAAGCCGAGACGATTAGCAAAAGCTTACAAAGCAGGTACATAAAGACCAAGCTTTCCGACGATATTATTGGTACTGAATATGCTGCAATGTTGAAAAATATTTATGCAATTGCAGCTGGAATTGCCCATGGTTTAGGCTATGGAGACAATTTTCAATCCGTATTAATGAGCAATGCAATTCGCGAAATGAATCGGTACATTAAAAAAGTACACAATATGAAGCGAAATATTAATAACTCTGCTTATTTAGGCGATTTATTAGTTACGGGGTATTCTCTTTTTAGTAGAAATAGAACTTTTGGGAATATGATAGGTAAAGGCTATACTGTGAAATCTGCACAAATGGAAATGAGTATGATTGCAGAAGGGTATTATGCTACTAAAAGCGCTTATGAAATTAAACAAGAAAAAGATACTGATACACCAATTATAGATGCTGTTTATAATGTTTTATACAAACATCAAGATCCTAAAAAAGAATTTAAAAAGTTGACCGACACATTGGATTAATTGTTTAATTTTGAACAATTATATCATGTATTAAACTTTTTAAATGAAAACAATCCAAGAAGTTGTAGAAAGTACTGTTAGAAAAACACCTTTTATTGAAGAAGCTTTACACGAAAAATTGATCAATGTTTCTTCTTTAGCAAGAATTATTTTACCAGCGGTTTCAAAAACGTTAAAAAAAGACATTAAAGTAGGCGCGGTAATGATGGCAATTAATCGTTTGTCTCCAGCAAGTGAGTTGAGAATTCGAAAGAATATTAAAAAAATTGCGGTCAATTTAGGGGATTTTATTGTGCGTTCAGACCTCTGTGATTTTACCTTTAAAAACACTGCTACACTGTTAAAGGAAATCGCAAAAATTTTAACCAAAACCGCAGACAAAAACGATGCTTTTTTAACCATTTCACAAGGTATTTTTGAAACAAATATTGTTGCTAGTAAAAGTCTTCAGAAATACATAGAAACTATTTTTGAAAAAGAAACCTGTATCAACAGTGTTTTGGATTTGGCGTCGATTACCATTAAACTTCCCGTAAATAATTTAGAACAATCAGGAATTTATTATTTTATTCTCAAACAATTGGCCTGGGCAGATATCGCTTTGCAAGAGGTTATTTCTACTACAAATGAAATGACGATTGTTGTAAAAGAAAAAGATATTAATGAAACTTTTGGAATTCTTATGAATTTAAAATCAGCGTAATTCTACATTTAATCAATGTCTAAAAAAGACCCTTATGCAGCATTAAGAATAAGAGAATTTAATATTTTTTTAGTCGTTCGCTTTGCATTAATTTTTGGATGGTCCATGCAGTTTATTGTTATTGAGTGGAAGGTATATGAACTTACAGGAGATCCATTATACTTAGGCCTTATAGGGTTAATGGAAATTATTCCAGCTTTATCTATGGCCCTATTCGCAGGGCATATTGTAGATCAGCAAGAAAAAAGAAATCTATTAGCACTTTGTATTGCGGCATTTTCTTTGATTAGTTTTGGATTGTTTTGGATTACTTCCGATGCCATAAACCAATCACTATCTACACAAACCCTCTTATATATTATATACGCGTTGGTTTTCTTTGGTGGTTTTTTACGCGCCTTTTTTGGGCCAATTATTTTTTCATTGATGGCTTTAATTGTTCCGAAAAATATCTATCCAAATGCTGCAACTTGGAATAGTTCGTTATGGCAAATGGCACGTGTTTTAGGGGTTGCTTTTGCAGGGTTTTCTATCAATTGGATTGGAGTACATTGGTCTTTGAGTATTATTTTTGCTTTAGTTTCCTTTTCCTTTTTTGTTTTATTTAAAATAAAAAGAAAACCAATTTTAAACCCAAAAATTGGAGAGCCCGTCTTGCAAAGTTTAAAAGAAGGGGTCAATTTTGTCTTTAAAACAAAAGCCATTCTTGGCGCATTAACTTTAGATATGTTTTCGGTTTTATTTGGAGGCGCTATTGCATTACTGGCTGTTTTTGCAGAAGATATTTTAAAAGTAGGTCCTCAAGGTTTTGGAATATTGGTGGCGGCACCTTCTGTGGGTTCTTTTTTGACCATGTTGGTAACCGCTTACATTCCAATTAGCAAAAATGCCGGTATGAAACTCCTCGTAGCTATTTTTGGCTTTGGGATTTGCATCATCGTTTTCGGCCTCTCTTCTATCTTTTGGGTTTCTGTGCTAGCCTTATTTTTTAGTGGGGTTACAGACGGGGTTTCTATGGTGATCCGACAAACCATTTTACAACTAAAAACTCCTGATCATATGCGAGGCAGAGTTTCTTCTGTAAACGCTATGTTTGTTGGCTCATCCAATGAGCTAGGTGCATTTGAAAGCGGGCTTACAGCCAAATTAATGGGCACGGTTACTGCGGTTGTTTTTGGCGGAACAATGACCCTAATCACCGTTGTTACCACAGGGCTTGTAAACCCAACTTTACGAAAGTTGGATTTAACAAAAGATTTGGAAGCGCATGAAAGAGAGGTAGAATAAACCAATCGATAATGAAAAAAACAGTAACAATATTTTTTTATCTTTTTCAACACCCTTTATTCACAACGAATTTCAGGAATTGTTCTCGATGCTATCACAAAAGATCCTATTGAAAATGCGCATATTTTCATCACAAAAAAAGTACTTGTCACCAATAAAAAAGGGAGGTTTTCTTTTAATTTTAAAAAAGGAAAACAAATCCGATTTAGTGTTTCCCATATAAAATACAAAGACCAAAAAGTAACCTTTAATACCAGTGAGAACACTCTGACAATTCTTCTATTTCAGAAACAAGAAGCGTTGTCAGAAATTACACTTGTTTCTAAAAAGAACTTGAAGTATAAGATAGATTTCACAACACTACCGGTGCTTCCAAAAGCAACACACTCTTTTGCAGCAGTCATAAAAAAGAATCAATTATATGTTATAGGGGGTGACGCTTCGAATGTAAGAGATGAATTAAGAAGAGGTATCAGTGAATTAAGAGGGAGTAGTGAGCAAGAAATAATGAAGTTAATAACCAAACCAAAATTTCAAGACTTTTATGCCTATTTGGGCGATTTACAAGTATACGATTTTGAATCAAATCAATGGATATTGAAAGAGAATGTGTTTAGAAAGAAGGCAAATCACAACGTCATTTCTTTTGAAAATAAACTCTATTTGCTAGGAGGAAAAAGACTCTCAAGAACCAAAAAGAGAGATTATTTAGAAGATAAAATTGAAGTTTACAACCCCTCTAGTGAAGCCCTAGAAATTGATGATACCCATCCGCATCAAGCAGTAAATTCACTAACAGTTCTGTACCAAGATAATATTATTTTAATGGGAGGATCTATTAAAGAAAATAAGCAAGGCATCAAAAAATATTCAGATCAAATACACGTGTATGATTTAAAAACAGGGTATTGGTACTTGTTTTCAAAAATGACCAAAGGCAAAGAATCTCAAGGAATTATTGTAGGGAATCACCTTTATTTGTTTGGTGGTTATCTTGAAAAAGAGCTTACGGAGATAGAAGTATTTGATTTAAAAACAAACACTTGGAAAGCCGTTGGTCATTTGTTTAAAGGAATGCGTAAGCCAGCAATAACAACTCATAAAGACATTATTTATTCGTTTGAAAATCAACAACTCCTAATGTATAATACAACATCAAATGAATTGCGAGGTTATGCCATAGATTTAAACCTTTTTGGAGCTTCGATGCACTTTTATAAAAACAAATTGTATATCTCTGGAGGGTATTTATCTAGTGAATTTGATCAAATTCCAACCAACGGATTTTATAGCGTTTCCTTGAAAGAGTTTAAAAATACAAGACCTTTAAAAGCAACGTTATTTTAAAGAGTTGTTAGATGATTTTTTAAAACCTTCTTGAAACACCTCTTTTAAAAAAAGACTTATTTCGCGAGTATTCCCCTTTTCTTAATTTCAGGAATCATACGCAAACCACTTTCTTTAATGGTGTTTTTTTCAAAGAGAAAGGTTTTGTCTTTGAGTTGATTGTTTTCAAAAAATGAAACTTGAAAACGATTGTTCAACACGAACAATTCAGGTTGAATAAACTCTACCTTTGCAAAAGAATTTGCGGGCAATACCGCTAGTTTTTTTCGAAGTAAAGATGTTGTTTTTGTTTCAGAAAATCCTTGAGAAACAATAACAATCATTTCTAGCGCTACCTTTTTATTGTTGATGATGTAAATGTTCCAATCATCTGTTTTGTATAGCGGATTGTATTCATAAACAACAGCAATCTCTACACAAGATACTTCAGGAATTTGAATGTCTTTCTTCAAAATTAATTTCTAGGGATTTTACCAGCTTAGATCACCGATTTGAACTGCTCTAAGAAACGCTTGTCGTTTTCATAAAACATTCGAATGTCTGGAATTTGATACAACAACATTGCAATACGCTCGATACCCATTCCAAAAGCATATCCGGAGTATTTTGTAGGATCAATATTTGCGTTTTTTAAGACGTTTGGATCTACCATTCCACACCCCATTATTTCTAGCCACCCTGTTCCTTTAGTGATTCTGTAGTCAGTTTCTGTTTCCAATCCCCAATAGATATCAACCTCTGCACTTGGTTCTGTAAACGGAAAGTAAGACGGACGTAAACGAATTTTAGATTTCCCAAACATTTCTTTTGTAAAGTATAGCAGGGTTTGTTTTAAATCTGCAAACGAAACATCGGTATCGATATACAAACCTTCAACTTGATGAAAAATACAATGTGAACGTGCAGAAATATCTTCATTTCTAAAAACACGTCCCGGAGAAATTGTTCGAATAGGCGGTGTGTTTTCTTCCATATAACGAACTTGTACAGAAGAGGTGTGTGTTCTAAGTAATATATCGGGATTTTGTTCAATAAAAAAAGTGTCTTGCATGTCTCTTGCAGGATGGTATTCAGGCAAATTTAAAGCGGTAAAGTTATGCCAATCATCTTCTATCTCTGGGCCTTCAGAAACCGTAAAACCAATTCGGTTAAAAACATCAATAATTTTATTTTTTACCAAAGATATTGGATGGCGAGACCCGAGTTCAATAGGCTCAGAAGGACGTGTTAAATCTCCAAAAAAAGGTTTTTGCTCTATTGAGTTTTCTAAAGTGTCGTTTAGCTCCGCAACTTTGTTTTCGGCAGCTTTTTTTAAACGATTTAAAGCCTGTCCAAAATCTTTCCGTAGCGCTGCATCTACATTTTTAAACTCAGCAAACAACGCTTTCAAAATTCCTTTGCTTCCTAAATATTGAATCCTAAAAGACTCAACATCCTCTTTTGAAGTCGCTTTAAAGGTATTTACATCACCAATTAACTCTTTTACTTTATCTAACATTTTTGTTAAAATTAAAGCACAAATTTAGTGTTTTTTATAGAGTTTTAGAATGCTTTTTGTGACAAAAGAAAAACAGCGTTCGAAATCGATTGAAATAAGGAATTACAGATTGTGAAATATAAATAATTTTTGATTTGTGAATTCAGAAATTAACTATATTTGTCCCGAGTAAATTTTATAGAATTCATAAAAAACAATAGTAAAAATTATGGAATTAAAAATTAAAGAATTTATGGACCTGGTAATCAAGAGAAATAACCATGAGCCAGAATTTTTACAAGCCGTTCAGGAAGTTGCAGAAACTGTAATTCCGTATATCGTACAACACGATATTTATCATGGTAAGAATATCTTATTAAGGATGGTAGAACCAGAAAGATTGATTTCTTTTCGAGTTTCTTGGGTAGACGATAGTGGAGAGATACAAGTAAATAGAGGGTATAGAATCCAAATGAATTCTGCCATAGGGCCCTACAAAGGGGGCTTGCGTTTTCACCCAACCGTAAATGCAAGTATTTTAAAATTTTTAGCTTTTGAGCAAGTCTTTAAAAATTCTTTAACAACATTGCCAATGGGTGGTGGAAAAGGAGGTTCTGATTTTGATCCTAAAGGAAAATCAGACAATGAAATTATGCGTTTCTGTCATGCCTTTATGAGCGAATTATTTAGACATATTGGCCCAAATACAGACGTACCTGCCGGAGATATTGGTGTTGGTGGACGTGAGATTGGTTTTATGTTTGGGATGTATAAAAAATTAAATAATGAATTTACAGGAGTATTAACTGGCAAAGGCGCTTCTTGGGGAGGATCATTAATAAGGCCAGAAGCAACAGGTTACGGAACCGTGTATTTTGCACAAAATATGTTACAGCGTAAAAACGATTCCTTTGATGGGAAAAAAGTAGTCATTTCAGGGGCTGGAAATGTGGCACAATATGCAGCAGAAAAAGCAATTGAATTGGGTGCAACCGTTTTAACATTATCAGATTCTGGAGGATATATTTATGATGAAGAAGGCATCAACACTGAAAAGTTGAAGCACGTAATGTACATTAAGAATGAACAAAGAGGAAGAATTGGTGACTATATTAAAAAGTATCCGAAGGCTAAATACTTTCCAGGAGAAAGGCCTTGGTCTGTACCCTGTGATATTGCTTTACCTTGTGCAACTCAAAATGAGTTGAATGGTGGGGAAGCAAAAACATTGGTTGCAAATGGATGTATCTGTATTTCTGAAGGGGCAAACATGCCTTCCACACCAGAAGCAATTCAGGAATTTCAAAAAGGAAAAATTCTATTTGCTCCAGGGAAAGCAAGTAATGCTGGAGGAGTTGCAACCTCAGGTTTAGAAATGAGTCAAAACTCATTGCGTTTGAGCTGGTCGCGAGAAGAAGTAGACGACAAATTGAAAGATATTATGGAAGATATTCATGATTCATGTGTTCAATATGGAGAAAACGAAGACGGCTCTATTGACTACATCAAAGGAGCAAACATTGCTGGTTTCGTAAAAGTTGCAGATGCAATGTTGGCGCAAGGAGTTGTGTAAATAGGATTTAAATTCACACACTAGAAACGCATCAAAATAATTGATGCGTTTTTTTGTTCAACTTATTTTTAAAAGGTTTCTTTACCCAAAATATATTTTCATGGATCTGATGACGCATTTTATAATTGGCTTTTTAGTTGCTTTTATAGGTTCTATACCTCCAAGCATGCTCAACATGACCGCATTAAAAACAAGGTTGAATACGAATGCAAAGGAAACAAAAAAATACATTTTAGGGGTTTCTACAGTGGTTCTTCTGCAAACTTATATAGCCGTGTATTTGTCCAAATATGTGTTGGAAAATCCAACAATATTAGAGGTAATTTCGCAATTAGGGATCGTTATTTTTCTACTTTTATCAATGTATTTTTATAAAGAATCCAACAAAGAAAAGCAGGTTGTGTCAACCCAAAAGAATTTTAAAAAGTTTTTCTTTATTACCGGCCTTATACTTTCCTCTTTAAATATGTTTGCCATTCCTTTCTATTGCGGAGTTGTTTTATTTTTAGACCTATCTAGTTGGTTTCGTTTCGATATTGCTTCCGTTGTTTCTTTTGTGGTTGGAACTGGAGTCGGTACTTTTAGTATTCTTTTTTTCTATGTGAAATATGCACTCAAAATCCAAGAAAAGACAGGGAAAATAACCAAGAACGTCAATCTAGTTCTGAGTATTCTAACCGCCTTGGTGGCGCTTATATCAATGCTAAAAATGGCATATAAATGAATTGTCTTATGAATAGTATAAAAAATTTTGTGATTCAAGGAAAACATCAAAAACCCATTGTAACCGATGTTTTTTATAACAACACCCAACAACGTCAGAAAGTAGTTGTTTTTTGTCATGGCTACAAAGGGTTTAAAGATTGGGGTGCATGGAACCGAATGGCAAAACTGTTTGCAGATGCAGGTTACTTTTTTATAAAGTTTAATTTTTCACACAATGGAGGAACGCTTTCACAGCCTATCGATTTTCCCGACTTGGAAGCTTTTGGAAAGAATAATTATACCAAAGAATTAGATGACTTAGAAAGTGTTCTTGACTGGATTTCCAACAATGCGCAATTTAAAAACAGCATTGATTCAAAACAAATTTCGATTATTGGACACAGTAGAGGCGGTGGAATTGCAACCATAAAAGCAGCTGAAGACCCTCGAATAAAGAATTTGATTTCTTTAGCCGCAGTGTGCGATTTTGCTTCAAGATCGTCAACAAATAGCGAGCTAGCTGTATGGAAAAAAACTGGGGTAAAGTACGTCTTAAATGGAAGAACAAAACAACAAATGCCTCACTTTTACCAGTTTTATGAAAATTTTATTGAAAACAAAGAGCGTTTAAACATTCAAAGAGCGGCCAAACAAATAACCATTCCTCATTTAATAATTCACGGAGATAAGGACACCTCTGTGTCACAAAGAGAAGGAGAAAGTCTACATGAGTGGAATCCAAAAAGTGTTTTAAAAATTATTGAAAACGCCAATCATGTTTTTAATATTTCACATCCTTGGAATGAAAAGAAAGGCTCAAAGGCATTCGAAAAAACCATTAAAATTTGTATTGATTTTTTAAATCAATAAACACTTTTTGTTTTTGTATTTTTGAAGAACAGAAAACAGTTTCATGAGTGGCGAAAAGAACTTAACCAACTTACTTAAAGGGCTAGAACCTATTTTAAACCCAGGGGAATATGTTTTTGTAACAGTTTCAGATTTCGAAAAAATTAGAAGAGAAGACACTCTATTTGAGTTTAAAGAAGCGGAAGGACTTACGGTTGTTTTAGAAAAAAATAAAGCGCAGGCTTTACAATTACCTTACCAGTTTGCGAGCCGTTGGATCACTTTAAAAATTCATTCCTCTCTGGAAGCTGTTGGTTTCACTGCGGCATTTTCTTCCGCATTGACAACGCGCCACATAGCCTGCAATATGGTCGCAGGATACTATCATGACCATCTTTTTGTGGCCACAAAAGATGCTCAAAAAGCAGTTAAAATTTTAAAAAACTTAGTTTAAAAATTACCGTGGAATTACAGCCTCCTTTTCGGAAAATAATTCATGTAGATATGGACGCTTTTTATGCTTCTGTGGCAGCATTAGACAATCCAGAGTTACGAGGAAAAGCAATTGCAGTGGGTGGAAGCGAAGTTAGAGGTGTTGTTTCAGCAGCAAGTTACGAAGCGCGAAAATTTGGAGTAAAATCTGCAATGAGCGGAGTTTTAGCCAAACAGAAATGCCCACATATTATTTTTGTGAAATCGGATTTTCCGCGCTACAAAGAACTTTCTGCTCAAATCAGAGAAATTTTCTATGAATACACAGATTTGGTAGAGCCTCTTTCTCTAGATGAAGCCTATTTAGATGTTACTAAAAATAAAAAAGGGAATCCTTCTGCCAATAGTATTGCTAGAGAAATTCGTCAGAAAATTTTTGACAATACGGGTTTGCGAGCGTCGGCAGGAATTTCAATCAACAAATTTATTGCAAAAGTAGCCTCAGATATAAACAAACCCAACGGACAAAAAACAGTACATCCTGATGAGGTGATTTCCTTTTTAGAAGCACTGCCTGTCAATAAGTTTTATGGAGTTGGTAAAGTGACTGCTGCGAAAATGTATAACTTAGGGATTTTCACAGGGAATGATTTAAAGAAAAAAACACAGGAGGAATTGGTGACGTTATTTGGAAAGTCAGGGTCTCATTATTACAACATTGTCCGAGGCATTCACAACAGCCCGGTGGTTCCCAACAGAATTCGAAAATCGGTAGCTTCCGAAAGAACATTTAATGAAAATATTTCTTCTGAAATTTTTATGTTGGCGCGTTTAGAACAGATTGCAGAGGAGTTGGAAAGACGCATGGTGAAGCATAATATCAAAGGAAAAACAATTACGTTAAAAATTAAATATTCAGATTTCACACAACAAACAAGAAGTAAAACCAAAGCGCATTTTATGCAGTCAAAAAGTGCATTTTTTCCAGTGGTAAAAGAATTGTTTTTTCAAGATGAATTGATCAATTCCGTAAGATTATTAGGCATTTCTTTTGCAAATTTAAACACCGAAAAAACAGCCCCAATTTGGGTTCAGTTGAAATTTGAGTTTTAAAACAAGTCAATCCTTTCATTAGAAAGATGTATCTTGAAGAAATAAACAGAGATCCCCTTGGCGATTCTTTTTAACAACGAGTGATTAAAAAAGAGAGCATGAAGATAACCAATTGTACCATTGAAGATTTTGAGGAGATTGATAAACTCTATAAGCAAGCTAGGGCACTTCAAACACAGTTGAAAATGGTGGTCTGGCCAACCTTCTCTGAAGCGATGATTCATCAAGAAATTGCAGAAAAACGCCAATTCAAAGCCTTAATAGATAATAAAATCGTATGTGTTTGGGCGGTTGCTTTTTCGGACCCTTTAATCTGGGAAGAAAAAAACAAAGATCCAGCGATTTACATTCATAGAATAGCAACAAACAATACCTACAGAGGGCACAACTGTGTAAAAAAAATTGTAAATTGGGTTGATAATTATCCGGAAAAAAACAAGTACAAATACATTCGTTTAGATACCGTTGGAAATAATGCTGGACTCATAAAACATTATAGGAAGTGCGGATTTCAGTTTCTAGGAATCGCTACATTAAAAGAAACTAAAGGACTGCCGGCACATTATTCCAATGCATCTATTTGTTTGTTTGAAAAAGCACTTAGATGAGAATACAACGCACCAATTCACAAAATATCGATTTCATTCATTTGGTAAAAGCATTGGATGCCTACCTGAAAATTACAGACAAAGAGGAACATGATTTTTACAATCAATTTAATGGCATTGATGTTTTAAACGAGGTTGTTGTTGTTTATAAAGATGCAACAAAAAAAATGCACGCAGTAGGTTGTGCCGCCATGAAAAAGTTTGATGCAACAACAGTAGAGGTGAAGCGAATGTATGTTTTACCAGAAGAAAGAGGGATCGGTATTGCTCAAAAGATAATGCAAGAGCTAGAAAATTGGGCCAAAGAATTGAACTATAAAAAATGTATTTTAGAAACCGGAAAGCGACAAGTAGCAGCGGTAAAATTCTATGCCAAATGCAAGTATCAAGTCATTGAAAATTACGGACAATACCAAGGAATGCAAAACAGCATCTGTTTTGAAAAACAGTTATAAATGAAGTATAGTTATTGGGAATTAAAAACATGGTTTACCAACATTGATTTTACCATTGTTGGCAGTGGTATTGTAGGGCTAAATTGTGCGTTAGAGTTAAAAAAAAACCACCCAAAAGCAACGGTTTTAATTCTTGAAAAAGGAATGTTACCACAAGGAGCAACTACTAAAAACGCTGGTTTTGCTTGTTTTGGGAGCCTTTCAGAACTCATCGATGATTTGCAGAGTCACAGCCCAGAAGAAGTTTTTGATTTGGTATACAAACGCTGGCAAGGATTACAATTGTTACGAACCAATTTAGGGGATAAAAACATCGATTTTCAACAAAATAAAGGTTTTGAGTTGTGTAAAGATGAAGTTTTTTTTGAAGAATGTATATCGCAAAAAGAAGAAGTAAATCGGTTGTTAACACCTATTTTTAAAGCGGATGTTTTTTCTACTTCCAACAATGTGTTTGGGTTTCAAAAAACACACAACACCTACATTACCAATAATTTTGAAGGTCAAATAAATACGGGTCAAATGGCAGAACAACTTCTTGCTAAAGTACAGCAATTGGGTGTAAAAATACTGAATGGAATTGCCGTTGAAAAGTTCACTGAAAACGGCGCTGAAGTTGCTGTAAAAACAACGAAAATTTCATTTAAAACAAAAAAAATATTTATTGCTACAAATGGGTTTTCTAAAGAACTTTTGGACGAAAACGTTCAACCTGCAAGAGCGCAAGTGCTCATTACGAAACCCATCAAAAACCTAGCCATTAAAGGAACATTTCATTTAGATAAAGGATATTATTACTTTAGAAATATTCATGAGCGCATTTTATTTGGCGGAGGAAGAAACCTCGATTTTGAAACAGAAGAAACCACGAATTTTGGACAAACAAAACGCATTCAAAACAAGTTGGAAAAAATTTTAAAAGACACCATTTTGCCAAATACTTCTTTTGAAATTGAGCATCGATGGAGTGGAATTATGGGGGTGGGAAACCAAAAAAAGGCCATTGTAAAACAACTTTCCAACAATGTATTTTGCGGAATTCGGATGGGTGGAATGGGGGTTGCGATCGGAAGTTTGGTAGGGAAAGAACTAGCACAATTGCTCGATTGATGGAAGCACCCATGACAGCAAGCTCAAAACAAGCACACGGCATTTTTGATGTGATCATTATTGGTGGAGGCTTGGCGGGTTTGTGCAATGCAATTCACTTATCAAAATTTGGGACAAATGTGCTATTGATTGAAAAAAACCAATACCCAAAACACAAGGTTTGTGGCGAATACATCTCCAACGAGGTATTGCCTTATTTGGCATTCTTAGACATCAATCCCTTTCATTTTGGCGCCGTTAAAATTGATAATTTTGAACTCTCCACCACAAAAAACAAACGCATTACAACCAAACTTCCATTGGGTGGGTTTGGAATCTCTAGACACCAATTGGATTTCGTATTATCAGAAAAAGCAACGAAAAATGGCGTTCTCATTTTGCAAGATACGGTTGTAAATACTGTTTTTAAGGAAGATATTTTTGTTGTTACAACAAAAACAAACAACGTTTTTACTGCTAAAATTTGTATCGGTTCTTTTGGCAAACGCTCCTTGTTAGACATGAAAATGGACCGCGCCTTTATTCAAAAAAAAACACCTTATTTAGGAGTCAAAACTCATGTAAAAGGAGATTTCCCAGATGAGTTGGTTGCACTGCATAATTTTAAAGGCGGTTATTGTGGAGTTTCCAAAGTAGAAAATAATGCAATCAATGTATGCTACATTACCAGTTATACTGCGTTTAAAAAATATAAAAACATTAATGATTTTCAGGAGAATGTTGTTTTTAAAAATAAATTTCTAAAAGAAATTTTGAAACAAACCACCCCTATTTTTGAGAAGCCACTCTCTATTAGTCAAATTTCTTTTGAAACAAAAAAACCAGTAGAAAACCACATGATTATGTGCGGAGATTCTGCAGGGATGATACACCCTCTTTGTGGAAATGGCATGAGCATGGCCATTCAGTCTGCACAAATTGCGTCTAAACTTATTTTAAAATATTTAAAAGGATCTCAGCTGACTCGTAATCAACTTGAAAAAAGCTATATTGGACAATGGAATAAGCAATTTAAATGGAGGTTAAAAGCGGGGCATTTTATTGCGTTTCTTTTTCGAAAAGATAAGATCGCCGCAATGATGTTGCAACTTTTAAAGAAGGCCCCTTTTTTATTACCGATAATTATCAAGCAAACACACGGAAAACCAATAAACAATTAATGGATTTTTTTATCAGCACAAAACAAAGAACAGACAAAGAAGAGTTGATGGATGATTTTTCTATTGGTGGCGATTTATTGCGAGATACTTTAGATAAGCTAGAAAAAATAAACCGTTGGTTGGGAGGAAACAAAGGAACTGTAAATGGGTTAAAAGCGCTCCTTAAAAACCACCCAAAAGAACAAGAAGTGTCAATTGTAGATATAGGATGTGGTCATGGAGATATTTTGCGCGATGTAGCTAAATTCGGACGAAAAAATGGGTATCGTATGAATTTATTGGGTGTAGATGCAAATCCAACAGCCATCCAATATGCTATAGAATTGTCTGTCGAGTATCCAGAAGTGCATTTTAAGACAGAAGATATTTTTTCAGAAGCCTTTCAAAGAAGAAAATTTGATGTGATTTTAGCAACACTATTTCTTCACCATTTTAAAAAAGCACAACTAATTCCGTTTTTGTCAAACACCTTCCAACAAACTAAAATTGGAATTTTAGTAAATGACTTACACAGGCATAAACTAGCCTATTATTTATTTTTATTATTGTCGCTTTTTATTAATAATAAAATGATTGTCGAAGACGGATTAACCTCCGTTTTAAGGGGTTTTAAGCGAAAAGATTTAGAGGAAATTTCAGAGAAAATAAACGCAAACACACAAATTTCATGGAAATGGGCATTTCGATTTCTATGGATAATAAAAAAATAGATGGCAGTAAAAATAATAGCAGTTGCAAAACAACTTCCAAAATATCATAGAGAAACGAAAGACATCATTCCGTTTGTAAAATTATGGATGCAAGGGCAAGAAGAGCGCTTTCAAAGAAAAGTAGTCAAACTTTTTGAAGGAGCAGGTGTAGACAAGCGCTACTCTATTATGGATCCGAAAGAAGTTTTTAGCGCCACTTCTTTTGAAGAAAAAAACGACATCTACACTAGAGAAGTGGTTCAATTAGCAGAACAATCACTTGTAAAATCTCTAGAAAAGGTAGGTTTAGAAGCCAACCAAATTGATTATATCATTACAGTCAGTTGTACCGGAATTATGATTCCCTCAGTAGATGCTTATTTAATTAATTCTTTAGGAATGAAGCAAGACATTGTTCGTTTGCCTGTCACAGAAATGGGCTGTGCCGCAGGAGTTTCGGGAATTATCTATGCCAAAAACTTTTTAAAAGCCAACCCAAACAAAAGAGCGGCCGTTATTGCTGTAGAAGCGCCAACAGCCACCTTTCAGTTAGAAGATTACTCCATGACAAATATTGTAAGTGCTGCTATTTTTGGAGATGGCGCTTCCAGTGTTATTTTGTCTTCCTATAAGGCAGACGAGGGGCCAAAAATCATTGATGAAGCCATGTATCATTTTTATGACGCCACCAGTATGATGGGGTTTAAGCTCGTAAACACAGGCTTGCAAATGATTTTAGACAAAGAGGTGCCAAAGAAAATATCCGATCATTTTCCGGCGATCATTCACCCTTTTTTAAACAACAACAACATGACAATTGATGACATTGATCATTTAATATTTCATCCAGGGGGAAAGAAAATTGTACAAACGGTTGAAGACTTATTCGGTGTTTTAGGAAAAAACATTGACGACACAAAAGAGGTATTACGCTTATACGGAAACATGTCAAGCGCAACGGTATTGTATGTTTTAGAACGTTTTATGGATCGAAATCCAGTAAAAGGAGAAAGAGGAATTATGTTGAGTTTTGGCCCAGGGTTTTCTGCACAACGTATTTTATTGGAATGGTAAAAGAACAAGATCTTAAAAAGATTGAAACTGTTGCGTAATTTTTAAGTAAAACAAAATGAATGCAAGTCAAATTATAAAAAACCTTCCGTATCAAGCTCCTTTTTTGTTTGTGGATGCACTCACGGAAGTTTCGGAAACAGGAATTACAGGGAATTATACATTCAAAGAAAATGCTTTTTTTTATAAAGGACATTTTAAAGAAAACCCAATTACGCCAGGTGTTCTCTTAGTAGAAACCATGGCACAAATTGGAGTGGTCTGTTTGGGGATCTATTTATTAAAAAATGAAATTTCTTCAGATAAAAAACCCAAAATAGCACTCACTTCTAGTCAGGTTGACTTCTTTATTCCCGTGTTGCCAAACGAAAAAATAACGGTAATTTCAGAAAAAGAATATTACCGGTTCAATAAGTTGAAATGTGCCGTTAAAATGTTGAATGCCAAAAATGAATTGGTGTGTAGAGGAACAATTTCAGGAATGATAATCGCAAAATAAAAATGAAAAATAGAGTAGTAATTACAGGTTTAGGTGTTGTAGCACCCAACGGTGTTGGCATTGCTGACTTTACAAAAGCAATAAAAACAGGAATGTCTGGAATTACATTCCATCAGTCTTTAAAAGACAAAGGATTTTCATGCTGTATTGGCGGAATTCCAACTATTTCCGAAGAAAAAAAAGCAGCCTATTTGTCTCCGTTACAATTGCGAGGATTTAATAGTACGTCTATTTTATATGGGTGTATTGCAGGAATGGATGCATGGAAAGACGCCGGTTTTAAGGAAGGTGAGAATTCGAATTTGGATTACGATTCGGGTTTAATTTTTGGAACAGGAACCTCTGGGGTCGAAAAATTTCGAGAAGCGATATATAAAATTGACGATCAACAAGTAAGGCGTCTAGGAAGCACTTCAGTAGTGCAAACCATGGCCAGTGGAATTTCAGCTTACTTAGGAGGGATTTTAGGATTGGGAAATCAAGTTACCACAAATTCATCTGCGTGTACCACAGGGACAGAGGCTTTATTAATGGGGTTTGATCGTATTAAAAACGGAAAAGCAAAACGAATGCTAGTTGGCAGCTCTAGTGACAGCAGCTTATACACTTGGGGAGGGTTTGATGCGATGCGCGTAATGAGCTACAAGCACAATGAAAATCCAGAAAAGGGCTCTCGACCGATGAGTGAAACTGCAGCTGGATTTGTCCCTGGAAGTGGCGCTGGAGCTCTGGTATTAGAGTCTTTAGAGAGTGCTTTGGAACGAAAAGCGACCATTTATGCAGAGGTTTTAGGGGGAAATATCAATTCTGGCGGACAACGGAATGGCGGAACTTTAACGGCACCGAACTCAGAGGCGGTACAAAAATGTATTATAAATGCTATGGCAGATGCACAGATTTCTTCCCATGAGATTGATGTGATTAACGGGCATTTAACAGCAACTTCTAAAGACGCATTAGAAATTGAAAACTGGACAAAAGCGCTACAAAGGAAAAAAAAACAATTCCCGTATATCAACTCGTTAAAATCCATGGTGGGACATTGTTTGGCTGCAGCTGGAGCCATTGAGTCGGTAGCATCTGTAATCCAGCTAAAAGAACAATTTGTATTTCCAAACATCAATTGTGAAGACATTCATCCAGAAATTTCTGAATTAATTGCTCCTGAAAAAGTATTACAAAATACAATTGAAAAAAAGATTAAAATTATTGCAAAAGCCAGTTTCGGTTTTGGAGATGTAAATGCTTGTGTTATCTTTAAGGAATATTCAAAATAAGGCTTCGACAAGCGCATCCTGACACTAGGAACTTTTATTATAGCTTGGTGTTGACAGGAGACTTAGGGAAAAGGAAGTTAATTAGACCGGAAGTCTATTTGGAAGTATACGGTCACACAGCGCATGACACTAGGAACTTTTGTTATAGTTTGGGATTTAGAGGAGATTTAGGTAAAAAGGAATTCAATTTTGAAGCACAATGTCACACTGAGCTTGTCGAAGTGAAAAAATAAAATGAAAAGCTACTATGTTTATATTTTACTTTGCTCAGACCATTCTTTTTATACAGGAATGACAAATGATTTAGATCGAAGATTGTTAGAACATAAAACAGGAAAAAATAAAAAGGCATATACTTCCTCAAGATTACCTCTAGAGTTAAAATGGTATTTAGAATGCTCAGATTCAAGGGACGCAATTCAATATGAAAAGAAAATAAAGGGCTGGTCCAGAAGAAAAAAACAAGCGTTAATTGATGAAAATTGGAGTGATTTGATCAAGTTTTCTAAGAATTACACAGAGAATAAAGATTCAAGAATGTAAATTCGTTTTTTGTTAATAATAAGGCTTCGATAAGTGCTGCTTCGCAACAAGGCGTTACTTTAGAAGTAAGTAGTAGTTTGAGTTTGTCTTGACAAACAAGGTGTTTTTAGCGTCCTAATGTCACACTGAGCTTGTCGAAGTGTAAAAATAGAATAGAATGAAAAAAGAGGAAATAATTGAGATTTTAACAACTTTAGTGAAGCCCTATGTCCAAAATGAGGAAGCTTTCACGAATCTTACAGAAGACACTGATTTTATAAACGACTTAGAGATTAATTCTGCGAATTTAGTAGATATTGTTCTGGATGTAGAGGATGAGTTTAACATCGAAATAGACAATGACTCTATGGAGAAAATGTTATCTGTAAAAGCAGTTGTTGCCATTATTCAAGAAAAAAAGCGGTAATATGATTGGGAATGATATTGTTGATTTAAGCCTAGCAGCAATTCAAAGTAATTGGCAGCGCCGGGGGTTTTTAGAAAAACAATTCACAAAAAAAGAACGAGACTGCATTTTAAATGCGTCCAATTCTTTTGTGCAAGTATGGTTGTTTTGGAGCATGAAAGAAGCGGCCTATAAATGTTATACTCAGCAACATCAAAAACGTTTTTTTGCACCTCAAAAATTTGAATGTAGCATGGTTTCAAAAACAAAAGGAATTGTTGTTTTTAAAGAAAACACTTTTTATACCACCACAGAATACAATGCGCTTTACTGTTATACAATCGCTCAACAAACAACCACTCAAGAATCTTTTTATACAGCGATAGGGCTTCCAAAAATAATCAATAAAAACGTACAACAACAACTTCAAACAATGACAGGTATTTTGGCGGAAGCAATTTACCAAAGAAAATCTTCTATTGGTGCCCCGTTGTATTATTTTAAAGAAAAACAACTTACAAAATCATGCTCAATTTCTCATCATGGAAATTTTGGCGCATTTGTCTTTACACTACAAAATGAAGCTTAAAGAACAATTATATGATTTGTGCAAGACCTATGTAAATGATCGTTTAGAAACGATTGAAGACATTCTTTCTTAGAATCAAAAAGCGCTCCAGACTGAAACAAAAAGTTCTGCGGGAGATAAGCATGAAACAGGCCGTGCGATGTTGCAATTAGAAATGGAAAAGGCAGGTCAGCAACTCGTAGGAGTTTCTCAAATGAATACAATATTGGCCAAGATAGATTTTTTAAATACTTCTAAAAAAGCCCGTTTGGGGAGTGTTATTCATACAGATAGCGCCAACTATTTTCTAGCTGTTTCCGCAGGAAAGTTAACCGTTCGCGGGATTAATTTTTTTGCAATTTCATTATCATCTCCCATTGGAAAATTGTTGTTAGGAAAAGAAGAGAAAGAGGTTGTTGTTTTTAATGGGAAATCTTTTCGGATTACAAAAATTGATTAAAAAATTCCTAGGCACTCTGTAATGAAAGAGAGATGGTTTTATTTTTCTCTAATTCTTCAAAATGGTTAAAAAAGATGTTCTGGCTTTCAAATTCAGCTTCAATTAACCAGTGAGGGCCTTTAAAGTAGGAGCTTAAAACGGTTGCTTTTAATGCGGATTCTGGCCCAATTTTTAGCTGATGTGGATATACTAAAAGGGTTCTATTGTTGATTGTGATTTCGTTGACATCATCAAACAATGCAGCGATGTATTTCGTTGCGGGGTTTTTATAAATTTCTTTTGGTGCCGCACAGGCCACCATCTTTTTTTGGTGTATAACAAGTAATGTGTCTGCAAAAGAAAGCGCATCGTTTTTATCATGAGTAGCAACAATACAAGCAATCTTTTTTTTCTTTAAATAATGGAATAAATTCCTACGTAAGTTATTTTTTTTAAAATTATCTATTTGCCCAAAAGGCTCATCCAACAACAATAGTTGAGGTTCCTTTGCAAGTGCCCTTGCAATGGCTACACGTTGTTTTTGCCCACCACTTAAGTGTTTTACCATTACATGCTCAAAAGCAGTCATTTCAATAACCTTTAAGAGCTCTTGGGTGCGTCTTTCACTCTCTTCTGGGTAAAAACGTGACAAGAATTTCTTGATGTTTTCTGACACAGAAATATAAGGCATTAAATCAAAGTCCTGGGCTACATATTTAAAGAAATCCATTCCTGGAACCAGATGAAATTCAGGGCCAAAAACTTGTTTTTCTTTCCAAAAAATGGTTCCTTTTTGTAGATCCAGTAAGCCATAAACACTTTTCAACAGTGTCGATTTCCCACAGCCGCTCTCTCCCATTACACACAAATGTTCTCCTTCACGTAGTGAGAACGTAAAATCATCCAAGACAATGTTGTTTGTAGAATACCCAAAAGAAATGTTTTGTACTTGTAGCATGACACAAAAATAAGGTTTCTTGTGATTTCTAATGAGAGGGATAACGATAAAAAATAATACTTTTCATTTGTATGCAAAGCGCAAAAGTGAAGCGATTTCTCTTTCCCGTAATTCGAATTCTTAGCGCTTCTAGTTTAAAAGTAAAAAACCGATGCTTATGCATCGGTTTCTAACTTTTATGAGGTGATTTCTTTAAAGTACAACCCTTCTGAAAAGACCGTTGCTTTTACCAAATTCGAACCCTATCCTCTGGCTTTAAATACATTTTATCTCCTTCTTGAACGTCAAATGCATCATAAAAAGCATCTACATTTTTAAGAGGCATATAGGCTCTGTACATTCCTGGCGCATGTGTGTTTGTCATGATTAAGTTTTTTAAAGCTTCATCACGCATTTTAGTTCTCCAAATAGTTCCCCAAGAAAGGAAGAAGCGTTGTTCTGGGGTATACCCATCAATATTTTTTGGTCTTCCATTCTTTTGTAAGAAGATTTGTAACCCCTCATAAGCTGCCTGCACACCTCCTAAATCTCCAATATTTTCACCTAAGGTATATTCACCATTTAAGCGCATGCTGTCTATTGCAATAATATCGCTGTATTGTTTTACTAATTTTTTACCAATCACATTAAATTTTTCAGAATCAGACGCTGTCCACCAGTTTTTAAGGTTTCCATCACCATCAAAACGAGCCCCTTGATCATCAAAACTATGAGAGATTTCATGGCCAATAACAGCTCCTATTCCCCCATAATTTAAAGCTTCATCTGCTTTGTAATTGTAAAAAGGCGGTTGTAAAATTGCTGCTGGAAAAACAATTTCATTGTTTACAGGATTAAAGTAAGCGTTCACAGTTTGTGGAGACATTCCCCACTCTGTTCGATCAACTTCCTGTCCCAATTTTGCCATATTTTTATTGTAATTCCACTTGGTGACATTTATTGCATTTTCAAAATAAGTACCCCCTGCTTTTAGCCCTTTAACTTCTAGTTCAGAATAATCTTTCCACACATCTGGGTAGGCAATTTTTACGGTTAATTTATGAAGTTTTTCTAACGCTTTCGTTTTAGTTTCATCACTCATCCATGCTAAAGAGGCAATTCTTTTTTCGAAACCTAACATTACGTTATCAATCATTTCTTCAGCTTTCTTCTTTGCTTCTGGCGGAAATTTTGCATCCACATATAACTTCCCTAGGGCTTCTCCAATAGCACCATTTAAATTACCCAAAGCGCGCTCGTCTCGTGCTCGTTGTTTTTTAGCACCACGCATTTCTTTGGCATAGAATTCCCAATTTGCCTTTTCCAAGTCTGTAGATAACAAGCCTAAAGAAGTATTAATTGTATTCCAACGTAATAATAATTTTATATCTTTTACAGAACGCTTGTCAAAAATTGCACTCATAGCTGTAAAGTACCCAGGATCGGTAACAATTACTCTGTCTAAATCTGTAACACCAACTCCAGTTAAATGTGCTTTCCAATCTATTGAAGGCGCCAACTTTTGCAGTGCTGCAACAGTCATTGGGTTGTACATATTACGAGTATCTCTTTGTTGTTCTTTGGTCATCATCGGTTCTGCCAAGCTTTTTTCAAAGGCAACAATTGTTGCGGCATTCCTTTTTGCGGTTTTAGCATCATCTCCAAATTCTTCAAGCATTTTAGCAACAAACTCTTGGTACTTTTCTAGCTTGTTTTTTACCTTGTCATCTACATAATAATCCCTTGACAAACCCAATCCACCAGCGCCTAAATAACCAGCATATTGGCTGCTGTTTTTCAAATCGTTATACACACCAAAACCATAAAAACCACCACCACCGTAGGGAGCCATATTTGTAATGTATTCTTGGATGTCTTTTTTAGTGATTAGTGCGTCTACTTTTGAAAGAAACGGTTTTAAAGGAGCTTTTCCTTGTTTGTTTCTAGAAACAGTATCCATAATACTCTCGTAATAGTTGACCGCTTTTTCTTGATCGGAGTCAATTACATTTCCTTGAGCATCTTTAACTTTTGGAAAATCACGTTCTTCAATTGCTTTGTTTAAAATCTCTAAAACGTCTGCATCTGTTTTTTTACGAAGCTGATTAAATTCACCCCAAGAAGTTTGATCATCTGGAATTTCAGTTTTATCAATCCATGCGCCATTTACATGTCTAAAAAAATCATCGTTTGGTCTTACTGTATTGTCCATGTTTTCGAGCGCAATGCCCACGACTTTTTCGTTCGATTTTTCTGGCTGGCAAGCAATGATTCCGAGTGAAATGATTGCTGAAAAAAACAGGGTTTTTCTAGGTTTTATCATCGTATCTAATTTTTTGTTGTTTCACTATTAGTGTATTTGTTGACTGTATTGTTACAAGGCTAAGATTTGATCTTGCTTTTTGGTGGATTTGGCAATTGCTCAAAACCCATATTGAAAAGCGTAAATCCAAAAATATCAGCATACAGCTCAATTGTCTTGGCAACAGGGGTTCCAGCACCATGTCCGGCATTGGTTTCAATTCTAATTAAAGTTGGATTGCTTCCAGATTGTTTGTCTTGTAGTGCTGCAGCAAACTTAAAACTATGCGCCGGTACTACTCGATCATCATGATCTCCCGTAGTTACTAGCGTTGCCGGATATTCTACCCCTTCTTTTACATTGTGCACTGGTGAGTAGCCTTTTAAGTATTCAAACATTTCTTTACTGTCTTCAGCGGTTCCATAATCATATGCCCAACCGGCACCCGCTGTAAAGGTGTGATATCGAAGCATGTCTAAAACGCCAACTGCAGGGAGCGCTACCTTCATTAAATTGGGTCTTTGGGTCATGGTTGCGCCTACCAAAAGCCCTCCATTAGAACCTCCTCTTATCGCTAAGTATGCCGATGAGGTATACTTTTTTTCAATGAGGTATTCAGCTGCTGCAATAAAATCGTCAAATACATTTTGCTTTTGCATTTGCGTTCCAGCGTTATGCCACTTTTTACCATATTCTCCGCCACCTCGTAAACTTGGAACGGCATAAACCCCTCCTTGTTCCATCCAAACGGCATTGGCAATGCTAAACGAAGGGGTTAAACTGATATTAAAACCACCATATCCATATAAAATCGTTGGGTTTTTTCCGTTCAGTTCCACGCCTTTCTTATGGGTTATGATCATGGGTATTATGGTACCATCTTTTGAGGTATAAAATACCTGACTGCTTTGATAATCTTCAGGATTAAAATTGATGGCTGGTTTCCAATAGGATGTATAGGTTCCGTCTTTTGGATTGAATTTGTAAGAGGAGTTTGGAGTATTGTAGTTTGTAAAAGAAAAATACAATTCTTTGGCATCTTTTTTTCCACCAAATCCTCCAGATGAACCTACGCCAGGCAATTTTACTTCTCGAACTAAATTTCCATCAAAATCATATTGAAGCACTTTTGAAACAGCATCTACCATGTATTCTGCAAAGAAGTATCCAGCGCCAGAATTTAAACTCAACACATTCTCTGTTTCTGGAATAAAATCTTTCCAGTTCTCGGACGAAGGATTTTTTGCATCCACTGTAACAACTTTCTTATTGGGAGCATTTAAATTGGTAACGAGGTACAATTTACTTTTCCTGTTTTGGGCCACATAAGTATCGCTTTCAAAAGTGTCGATTATTGGAATAAGTGGACTGTTTTTAACTGTGAGATCTTTAATATACAATTTGTTGCCAGAGGTAGAAGTTGACGCAGAAATTAACAAATAACGATTGTCTTCGGTTACAGACCCTCCTACATATCGATGTTTTTCTACCGCTTTTTCACCAAAAACAACGACATCATCTTTCTGTGGTGTTCCTAGTTGATGGTAATACAATTTGTGTTGATCTGTTTTTGCAGACAATTCGCTTCCTTTTGGTTTGTCATAGCTTGAGTAGTAAAACCCTTCGTTTTTATACCAGGAAATTCCTGAAAACTTTACATCCACCAAGGTGTCCTCTTTAATTGTTTTAGATGCGGCATCCATAACAATTATTTTACGCCAATCAGAACCTCCTTCTGAAATAGAATAGGCAACTGTTTTACCATCTTTGGAGAAACTTAATGAACCCAAGGAGGTTGTTGCGTCTTCCGAAAAAGTATTTGGATCTAAAAAAATAGTTTCTTCACCGTCTTTTTTTCGATAGATCACATTTTGATTTTGTAAACCGTCATTTTTATAAAAATAAGTATACCCTCCTTCGGTAAAAGGGGTGCCTACTTTTTCATAATTCCACAACTCCGTCAAACGTGTTTTTAGTTGCGCCCGGTAGGGGATTTTACTTAAGTAATCGAAAGTAACTTCATTTTCGGCCTTTACCCAAGTTTCAGTTGCTTCACTTCGGTCATCTTCTAACCACCTATAATTGTCAACTACTTCGGTGCCAAAAAGGGTGTCTATAACTGCTTTTTTTGTTGTTAACGGATAATTCACTTTGGTTTTTATTATTATTATTTCTTCCTTACAAGAAACTAAAATAGTACTAGCAAAAAGAACAGGGAGGATTAATTTTTTCATGATTTTAGATTTTGAAAACAGTCAAATTTAGCATAAAAAAAAACGCATTATAGAATGTAGCATTAATTTTCGTTAAATTTTAACGTCTTCTTAGCATAAAAGAGTTTTAAACCAGCCCAAGGCATCGCTACTGTCAAAAGATTAAAATCACTAAATAAGCAGTATTTAAGAAGTTTGCTATCTCATGTTTCAAGTAAAAACAATTTCACGATACCATTGTTATTTTACTAAAAGCAGCGATTTAAAATGCGCGCCCCATAAAAACAATGTTTGTTTCACAAATTAGATGCCTACATTTGCGAGAAGAATCCGATAGAAAAAAACGAAAAGCACACTAAAATATAAAGAATGACAGAAAGCTTAACAAAAGCAACTTTTTTAGAAAAGGTATTTAATTTTGAAAATAATCAAGAATGGACTTTTGAAGGAAAAGTGCCCGCACTGATCGATTTCTATGCAGATTGGTGTGGCCCTTGTAAAATGATAGCCCCTATATTGGAGGAACTGTCTGAGGCCTATGGAGACAAAATAACCATCTATAAAATAGATACAGAAGCAGAACAAGAATTGGCTGCTGCTTTTGCCATTAAAAGCATTCCTTCCATGTTGTTTTGCCCTATGGATGGACCCCCACAAATGGCTAACGGCGCACTACCAAAAGCAGAATTGGAACGCATAATTGCAACTGTTTTAGGCGTTGAAAAATAATTTTTTCACTGTAGAAAAGAATCAAATTCCTGCCTAATTTTTAATTCACACATCCTGAAAAATCTCCTTTTAGATTTTTTTAGTGTTAAATTTTATACCTAAGTATTTGATGCATTAGAAAATGATGTATATTTGAAGCAGGTTGTATAGACAAATTAAAAGCACTCGAAGTTGGAGTGCATCAATTTGACATTTACACAACCAATTAGATCATCAAATCACACAAAAAATGGGAAACCAGAAACTCTACAAAGGATCTTTACAGACCATCATTTTAAAATTGTTGGAAACGAACGATAAAATGTACGGCTACGAGATTACCCAACATGTAAAAGCTTTGACCAATGGCGAATTGAAAATTACGGAAGGCGCCTTATATCCTGCCTTACACAAACTTGAGGCAGAGGGTTTATTGGATGTAGAGGTTGCAAAAGTTGGAAACCGCCTTCGGAAGTACTACAAATTAACGGAGAGTGGTAGCAAAGAAACGGTGAATAAATTAGCAGAGATGCGAGAGTTTTTAAAAACAATGCAGCATTTGGTAAATCCTAAGTTTAGCCTAGAATAAGATGGAGTTAACCAAAGAACAAGTTCGCCAAGTTGAAGGGTATTTACAAAAAAAGAACTTCAATTATATCGATTTAAAAGAGGAGGTTTTAGATCATGTTGTTTCTGATATTGAGCGCATTACTACGAAGGGAATTTCTTTTGAAAATGCCTTTAAAATGGTTGCTTTAAAATGGGAAAGCCATTTTAAAGAAGCAAGTAGTCTTTATTTTGGAATTCAATACGCTCAGTCAAAAATTGTGTTAGAAAAAGCAGTTAAAATGTTTAGGCCTTTTTTCTTTGTGTATCTTTCAGCCTACTTTTTGCCGGTACTAATCTTAAAGAATTTTCCAATTGTTTTTTCTGAAAAAACCATCGATTTTTTAAATTTATTGTTCAATTCAATTGCTTCGCTCTCGTTAATTTATTTTATTTTTATGATTGTAAGAGGGGTAACATCGAAAGTAAAAACCACCTATCGTTTTATTTTAAAGACACAATATCTTGCGATCATTTTTCTAATAATCCCTTTACTTAGTGGGAGTCATTTTAATGACGAAGGAAATTTAAATGCCGTTTTCACAGGATTTTTATTCGCGGGTTTATCAGTAACCTATACTTGTCATTATTTTCATAGGAAACATAACGAAACAGTGCGGTCATATCAAAAGTGTAAATTATGAAATTAACGACCCCTCAAATAGAAGACCTTTTCAAATTCACTAGGAAACACTTCGTATATCATTATGACGTCCAATCGGAATTGGTAGATCATTTGGCAAATGACATCGAAGAAATTTGGAAAGAAAGGCCGCAGCTGTCTTTCGAAGATGCACGGGACACATCTTTTAAAAAATTTGGAATTTTTGGTTTTATGGATGTTATAGAAGCCAAACAAAAACAAATGAACAAACGGTACCGATCCATTTTATGGCGTTTCTTTAGAGAATGGTTTACCTTACCTAAAGTGATGACTACGCTGGCAGTGTTTTTATCTCTTATTATGGTTTTAAAAATTCAGTATTCAGAGTACTTCCTTTTAGGGGCTTTGTTTCTAATTGTTACAGTCGATTTAATCAAGCAAACCAAAGCAAGAAAAATTCAGAAAAAGAAAACACAAAAGCAAGAGAAGGTTTTTTTATTGGAAGCGATGATTGGTAATACAAGGCAGGGCTTTGCTACTTATGGATTTTTTCAACTTTTCAACTTTTTAATAAGTGTCTTTGATAATGTTGAGTTTAGTAACTTAGCAGCGCATTGGTTGCTATTGATTTCTTTTTCGGCAACAGCCCTGTTAATTCTATTTTATATAACCGCTTTCTTAATCCCTCAAAAAGCAGAAGAATTGTTAGCCGAAACCTATCCAGAATATAAATTAGTTAAAAACATGTAACATCTCATCCGCATTTTCTTCTTATGAATTGCCAAACTAAAATTTAAACAATGATTTCACACTTTTTAAAACTGGAATGGAAACAATTTTTTCGATCGGCTGCTTTTGGAAAAAGCATCGGCATAAAAATACTTATGGGCTTTTTTGGCCTGTATCTTATTGCAATGTTTTTATTCATGGGAATCGGGGTTTTTTACGGACTGAAAAAATTCTTTCCCGAACAAGACCCCTTAGTGCTTGTCAACGCTTTTTTATTGTATGCAATTATAGGAGATTTGATTTTTAGGTATTTAATGCAGCAACTCCCTGTAATGCACATTCAGCCTTTTTTAACACTGCCAATTCATAAAAACAACATTGTGCATTATGTCTTGTTAAAATCATCTTTTTCTTTTTTCAATGTTATGGGCTTGTTCTTTTACATTCCATTTTCTTTGTTTTTAATAAAAGAAGGATATGCTGTTCCCGGTGTTTTAGGATGGTGTGCTTTGATGATACTACTCATTCAGTCTGTCAACTTTTTAAACTTTTTAATCAACAAAAACAAGACCGCATTTGGCGTCTTATTTGTGCTTTTAATAGGGTTTTTTGTAACACAACAGTATCAGTTATTTGATCTTCCAGGCACCTTTGGTAAAGGGTTTGATTTCGTTTACCGAGACCCCATTTATTCCCTACTAGGACTGGTTTTACTTTTGGTCTTATACCAACTAAATTTTAAGCAACTTCGAAGCTTGGTTTATCTAGACGAAGCGGTTTCACAAAAAGTAAAAGAAGCCAATACGGCAGATTTGTCTTGGACAGAAAAATTTGGAGACCTAGCACCCTTTATAAAGAATGAAATTCGTTTAATTTGGAGAAATAAAAGAACTAAAACCGTTTTTTTAATGTCGTTTTTATTTTTGTTTTATGGATTGATTTTTTATACAATGGACGCTTATAAAGACTCATTACCAATGCTAATGTTTGCTTCCTTGTTTGTAACAGGAGGATTTACGCTAAACTACGGTCAATTTATCCCTGCCTGGGACAGTGCACATTACAAAATGTTAATGAGTCAAAGTTTTAGATATAGAAAATTTTTAGAATCGAAATGGTTTTTAATGGTTGCAATGACCACACTCTTATACATTTTAAGTTTCCCATATTTATATTTTGGAACAGATATCTTTTTAATGATCACCGCCGGAGCAATTTTTAACATTGGTTTTAATTCCCTGTTTTTATTATACGCAGGCTCCTATAATAGAAAAAGAATAGATTTAACAAAAGGAGGTCTTGGAAATACACAAGGAACCAGTGCAACACAGTTTCTCATCATTATCCCACTAATGTTATTTCCAATGCTATTGTTTTGGTTTTTTGACAAGTTTATTGGCTATAATTCTGGCTTTGTAGTTGTTGCCGCCATAGGAATTCTGAGTCTTCTGTTAAAAAATTATGCGATGAATTTTATTGAAAAAAAATACATAAAAGACAAATATGCGATGATTAACGCCTTTGGGAAAGAATCATAAAATCACAAAAAATTAAAGAAAAAACAATGATTACAATAGACAGTATTTCAAAAACATATGGAAAAGCCGTTGTTTTAAACGTTGAAACAATTACAATCCCTAAAGGGCAAAGCTTTGGATTGGTTGGCAATAATGGAGCAGGAAAAACAACTTTGTTTAATATTTTATTAGATTTAATTAGACCCACTACAGGTAAAATTACCAATAATAATGTTGAAGTAAATACAAGTGAAGACTGGAAAAACTTTACAGGGTCTTTTATTGATGAATCTTTTCTTATTGGCTATTTAACGCTCGAAGAATATTTTGAATTTATTGGCGATTTACGTGGAATGAACAAAGCAGATGTTGCTACGTTTATTGCCAAGTTTGATGTTTTTTTTAATGATGAAATCATTGGGAAGAAAAAGTATTTAAGAGATTTAAGCAAAGGGAATCAGAAAAAAGCAGGAATTGCTGCTGCTTTAATGGGAAATCCTCAGGTTGTTGTCTTAGATGAGCCGTTTGCAAACTTAGATCCAACGACACAAATCCGATTAAAAAAAATCTTAAAAGAGTTGACAGACAGCAAAGACATCACACTGTTAGTTTCTAGTCATGACCTTAGTCATGTAACAGAAGTCTGTGACAGAATTGTCGTTCTAGACAAGGGAATTGTAGTGAAAGACATTGAAACCTCTGCAGCAACGTTAAAAGAATTGGAAAGCTATTTTTCTGCTTAAGTCTTCGATTCTTAATTTATTCTTATTTTTACACTCCTATCTGCAATATTTTTAAAGAAAATCTGTTGTAAATAGGAGTTTTTAGTCTTATGAAATATAGTCAAAAAATAATTGGTATTGCGGTAATTTTTACAATGGTCTTTGCTTGTAGCACAAAGAAAGACACTGTGATCAATCGGAATTACCATGCACTCACTACAAAATTTAATGTTTTGTTTAATGGGAAAGAGGCATTTAAGATCGGATTGAAAGCAATCAACGAAACCTATGAAGACAACTTTTGGAAACAGTTGCCAATTGAACCCCTTGCATTTAAAGAAGAGGTTCTCTTGACTGAGAAGCCAAAAAGCGGTCAATTCTCTGGTTTTGATGCAGCCCCTTCAAAAAAAGAAACGGCAAAAGCAACCTCGCCATTCGATAGAGCAGAAGAAAAAGCAGTAAAAGCGATTCAGAAGCATTCCATGAACATTTTTGAAAAAGAGCGAAACCGTCAAATAGACGACGCTTATTTGCTGTTGGGAAAAGCGCGTTACTATTCCCAACGATTTATTCCAGCAATTGAAGCATTTAATTATGTAATTGAAAATTATCCGGATGCCAGCCTTATCAATGAAACAAAAATTTGGCGAGCCAAAGCAAATATAAGGCTGGATAATGAGCGTTTTGCCATCGAGTCGTTGAAATATTTACTAGTCATCAAAGACAGCCTAGAGGCAGATTTGCCCCATCAAATAAAAGAAAGAGGGTACACAGCTTTGGCAATGGCATATGTGCAAACAGACAGTTTGCAGAAAGCCAAAGAGAGTTTAATCAATGCAACAAGAACTTCTGAAAACCCAACACAAGTGGCTAGAAATCTATTTGTTTTAGGTCAAATGTATGCTTCAGAAAGCAAACCTGATTCTGCATCAACAGTTTTTAAGAGGATCGTAAACCTTAGGAAAGCGCCCCATAAATTTAAAATTCACGCACAGATAGCGATTGCAAAAAATTTCCCAAAAGACTCCTCTTCGGCCGCGTTGCAGAAAACACTCCGAAAACTCATAAAAAATAGAGACAATCGCGCGTATTTAGATGCTTTGTATTATCAAGTAGGCGTATTAGAAGAAAACAAAGACAGTATTTCCTTGGCGGTAGAAAATTACAATAAGTCGTTGCGGGCTCAAAATGCAAATCCAACCCAGAACACATATACCTATGAGCGTTTGGGGAATTTATATTTTAAAAAGAACGCCTTTCAGTTGGCAAGCGCATACTATGATAGTGTTTTACAAGTGGCAGAAAACAAGACCGCTTTAAGAATTAGACGTGTAAAAAGAAAGTTTAAAAACTTAGCGGCATTGATTGCTTATGAAGAGACTATAAAGACGAATGATAGTATTTTAAAATTGGCGGCAATGTCAGTTGAGGCCCAAGAAGGTTATTTTCAAGAATATGTGGCTGCACTGAAAAAGAAAGATGAAGCCGTTGCACAACAAAAGTTAAATCAATTGGCGTTTGGAAGCTCTTTTGGAAGTTCTTTACAATCTACAAGTAATGGGGAGTGGTATTTTTACAACGGACAATCGTTGTCTTTTGGAAAAACAACATTCCAAAAAACATGGAACAATAGAGCACTGGAAGACAACTGGCGTTGGGCATCTAAAAGGGCCATGAATACTTCTACAACCAACAGTGTAAAAGAAACGGTTGCATCAAAGAGATATGATGTACCGAGCTATATAGCAAGGATTCCAACAGATACAATAATAATTGATAGTTTAAAAACAGAAAGAAACCAAGGCTTGTATGAGCTCGGGTTGATTTACAAACAACAGTTTGTAAATTTGCCTTTATCTATTGAAAAATTAGAACGGTTACTAACGTTAAATCCACTCGAAAATCAATTGTTATCCATTTATTACAATTTATATCAAATCTATTCAACGTTAAAAAATAAACCCAAAGAAACCTACTACAAAAATAAAATTTTAGCGGACTATGCAGAGACAAAGTTTGCGCAAATAATCCAGTCCCCAAATCAAAAGGTAACTTCTAAAAAATCGTTGAGCGAAACAGAAAAAAGCTACAAAGAATTATATTACCAATACAAAGACGCGCAATTTGAAGAAGTAGTGCAAAAAATTGATGGATTATTGCCTAAAATTCAAAACCCGATTTTAATTCCTAAATTTGAACTTTTAAAAGCTTATTCTTTAGGGAAATACAAGAATAAAGAAGCGTACTTAAATGCAATGGAATTTGTTGCGCTTCGCTACGGGAACTCAGAAGAAGGGAAAAAAGCAAAGCAGATTGTAGCACAATTAAGAAAATAATACATGTTTAGTAACAAAGAACAAGAAACACAAAAGAAGAAAATTATGGATCGAAATGTGGTCGCAAAAAACACCGTCATTACTGGCGATATTAAATCGGACGGAGATTTTAGAATTGACGGGACTTTGGAAGGAAATTTAACGACCAAAGGGCGTGTTATTATAGGCGTTGAGGGTTTTATAAAAGGAAATGTAGAAACAGTAAATGCAGACATTGAAGGTAAAATTTCTGGTCAGTTGTTGGTTGCTGAAACACTTACTATAAAAAGTACCGCAATAATTTCTGGAGACGTTGTGATTGGGAAGTTGTCTGTAGAGCCCGGAGCTACTTTTAATGCCACATGTGCTATGAAAGGATCTGTTAAAGAATTGAATCAACTCAATGAACAAAAAAACCGCGCCGAAAAAACCGCTTAACAAAGCCTTACAACTTTCTGGAGCAGGCTTGCAAATGGGGGGCACTATTTATGGGGGCTTTTTATTCGGAGCCTGGTTAGATACGCAATTTGCAGTTACGTTTCTAACAGAAACATCGACACTGGTAGCTATTTTTTTAGCGATGTACGCATTAATTAAACAAGCCAATAATATCAATGAATCGTAAAATTATTACGTTGCCGTTTATTTTTTTAATCTTGTTTTACGTGGGTTTTCACAGCCATGTTTTTCTTCTCGAAAAAACAGGGATTAGATTGCCATTTAATTTAAAGAAAATGTATCTTTTTCATGCGGTTTTCTCTTCGGTATTGTGTCTTAATTTTGTGCTCTTTTCAAAGGTTGATAAAGTATTCCAACAAATCTCTTTTATCTATCTAGCGAGCATCATTTTAAAAATACTTCTTTTTTGTACAATCTTTTACAAGCCTATCTTTGAAGGAGAAAATATCACAAATTTACAAGCAGTTTCTTTGCTGATTCCATTGCTCCTTTTTTTACCCACAGAAGCCTTTTTTGTAATAAAAATTCTGAATACAAACAGCACAAAAACAATTAAACAAAAAAATGGGGAATAATATTAATTTATTGCTTACTTTTGCACCGAATTTAGAAAGCGTATTTTTACAATGAAGATTGCACAAAAATCAATCCAGTTTCTTACAATAGTAGTCATAGCCCTTTTTTCGATCAGTGCTTATGCTGTAGCTGCTGATAAAAACCAAGACTCCCAGCCTAATGGTGGACAAGTAAATACGAAAAAAGAAGTTGAAGAATACATTCTTCATCACATCAAAGATTCGCATGACTTTTCATTATTTTCGTATACCAATGATGCCGGAGAAAGAAAGCACCTTGGCTTTCCATTGCCTGTAATTTTGTGGTCGAGCGAAGGCTTGGTTACGTTTATGTCTTCAGAATTTCATCACAATGATGATGGTCATGTAATTGTAGAAAAAGAAGGACTAAAATTTGCAAAGATTCATTCCAAAATCTATGAGCTTGAGAGCGATGCAGCAACCGTAGTTTTTGATGATACGCACCACGCAACAAATGCACACAAAGTATTGGATTTTTCAATTACAAAAAGTGCTTTTGGTTTGCTCTTAATTGGGCTGTTAATGTTGTTGTGGTTTTCAAAGCTAGCAAGACAATACAAAACTAGAAAAGTACCTACAGGTTTTGGTCGAATCTTAGAACCGTTGGTTTTGTATGTTCGTGACGAAATTGCAAGACCTAATATTGGAGAGCAACACTACAGAAGATTTACCGGATATTTATTAACAGTATTTTTCTTTATTTGGATTTTAAACTTAGCAGGATTAACGCCGTTAGGATTTAATGTTACTGGCCAGTTAGCAGTAACTGCTTGTTTGGCAATCTTTACATTGGTCATCTATACCGTGAGTGGAACGAAAGGATATTGGATGCATATGATTTGGATGCCAGGAGTTCCTGTTTTAATTCGCCCTGTTTTAGCGATTATAGAATTAGCTGGAGCATTGGTTATTAAGCCGTTTTCTTTATTAGTACGTTTGTTCGCAAACATTTCAGCAGGTCACATTGTGGTAATGAGTTTAATTGCAATTATGTTTACACTAAAAGAATCTCTAGGGGTTGTTGGTGCAACAGGGTTGTCTTTATTATTATCATTTTTTATAACATTAATTGAGGTTTTAGTAGCTTTCTTACAGGCATACATTTTTACAATGCTCTCTGCGTTGTTTATTGGTATGGCAGTAGATGATCACGAACATCATTAATACAAATTTGTTTAATTTAATATAAATACAATTATTATGTACAACTTAATTGGAGCAGGATTAATCGTAATCGGAGCAGGAATTGGATTGGGTCAAATTGGTGGAAAAGCAATGGAAGGTATTGCGCGTCAACCAGAAGCGACAGGAAAAATTCAAACAGCAATGATTATTATCGCTGCATTATTAGAAGGTTTAGCATTTGGAGCATTATTCTTAGGAAAATAATCCAAACAAAAAACAAAGAACAGTGTTCTGTAACGGTTGGTTACAGAACCTGTTTTTATTAAACAAAAAGTATCAAAACAATAACTAGTTTATAGAATGGAAACTTTATTAAACGATTTTTCACCAGGATTATTTGTAGTCTCTACAATTTTATTATTAGCTTTAATTGCTTTAATGATAAAGTTTGCATGGAAACCAATTTTAAACTCTTTGGAAGAAAGAGAGTCTGGAATCAACAATGCATTAGAAGCGGCAGACAATGCACGTAAAGAAATGCAAAACTTGCAATCAGACAACGAGCAGTTGGTCAAAGAAGCAAGAGAAGAAAGAGATGCGATGTTGAAAGAGGCGAGAGAGATCAAAGAAAAAATGATCTCTGAAGCAAAAGAAGAAGCAAAAGGAGTTGCAACGACTTTAATCGAAAATGCACAAGCTTCTATTGAACAAGAAAAACAAGCAGCTTTAGCAGAAATTAAAAAGAGCGTTGCAGATTTGTCAATTGGGATTGCAGAATCTGTTATCAAAAGAGAATTAGCTTCTAAAGAAGACCAATTACAATTAGTAGAAGGAATTTTAAAAGAGGTGACTTTAAATTAAGCTATTTATGAAAGACGCAAGAGCAGCATTACGGTACGCAAAAGCGGTTTTAAACCTTGCCAAAGATTCTAAGTTAGAAGATGCGGTACATGAAGATATGCTATTAATTGCAAGCACAATTCAACAAAATAGCGAATTAAAAGTATTGTTGAAAAGCCCTGTGATTAAATCATCTGAGAAAATAAAAGTGTTAAAAGCCTTGTTTTCTGAGAAGGTAAATGCTGTAGCGATCGGTCTTTTTAACACATTGCAAGAAAACAAGCGTTTAGGCATGTTGGAATCGATTGCAAAGCAATATGCAATTATCTATAACTTTTCAAAGCACATGCAGGTGGCTACGGTTACCACAGCAGTGCCTTTAACAAAAGCGTTAGAAGCGCAAGTATTGGAAAAAATTGTTGCTATAACCGGTAACAATGCTAATTTAGAAAATGTAATAAACCCAGCTATTTTAGGAGGGTTTATTTTACGCGTTGGAGACCTGCAATATGACGCAAGTATCTCCAATCATTTATCAGAATTGAGAAAGGAATTTGACAACAGTCATTTTATTCCAAAAATTTAATAATACATCAAATAATAACAGATGGCATCAATTAAACCCGCTGAAGTATCAGCAATTTTAAAGCAACAATTAACAGATTTCGACGCTAGCGCAACCTTAAGCGAAGTTGGAACGGTTTTACAAGTAGGAGATGGTATTGCACGTGTATACGGATTATCGAACGTACAATACGGAGAGCTTGTAGAATTTGAAGGAGGTTTAGAAGGAATTGTATTAAACTTAGAAGAAGACAATGTAGGTGTTGTATTGTTAGGAGCTTCTACTTCAATTAAAGAAGGTTCTACTGTAAAACGTACCGAAAGAATTGCTTCTTTAGAAGCTGGTGAAGGGGTCGTTGGAAGAGTTGTAGATACTTTAGGAAATCCAATTGATGGAAAGGGACCTATTGTTGGTAAAACCTATCAAATGCCTTTAGAGCGAAGAGCTCCTGGAGTTATTTATAGAGAGCCCGTAACGGAACCTTTACAAACAGGAATCAAATCTATTGACGCAATGATCCCTGTTGGAAGAGGACAGCGTGAATTGATTATTGGAGACCGTCAAACAGGAAAGTCTACAGTAGCTTTAGACACGATATTAAATCAAAAAGAATTTTACGATGCTGGTGAGCCAGTATACTGTATTTATGTAGCGATTGGCCAGAAAGCTTCTACTGTTGCAGCAATTGCAAATATGTTAGAAGAAAGAGGCGCAATGGCCTACACTACAATTGTAGCTGCAAATGCATCAGATCCTGCAGCAATGCAAGTATATGCACCCTTTGCTGGAGCAGCCATTGGAGAGTTCTTTAGAGACTCTGGAAGACCCGCATTAATTATTTTTGATGACTTGTCAAAACAAGCGGTTGCTTACCGTGAGATTTCTTTATTGTTAAGAAGACCACCAGGACGTGAGGCGTATCCTGGAGATGTATTTTACTTACACTCTAGATTACTAGAACGTGCTGCAAAAGTGATCAATGATGACAAAATTGCAAGTGAAATGAACGATTTACCAGATTCTATAAAAGGAATTGTAAAAGGAGGAGGTTCATTAACAGCATTGCCAATTATTGAAACACAGGCAGGAGATGTTTCTGCATACATTCCAACAAACGTAATTTCTATTACAGATGGGCAAATTTTCTTAGACGGGGATTTATTTAACTCAGGGGTACGTCCAGCAATTAATGTAGGTATTTCGGTATCTCGTGTAGGAGGAAATGCTCAGATTAAATCCATGAAAAAAGTATCAGGGACTTTAAAATTAGATCAAGCAGCATACCGTGAATTGGAGGCCTTTGCAAAATTTGGTTCCGATTTAGATGCAGCAACCATGAGTGTGATTTCTAAAGGTCAACGAAATGTTGAAATCTTAAAGCAAGGACAAAATGATCCGTACTCTGTAGAAGATCAAATTGCAATTATTTATGCAGGTTCTAAGAACTTATTAAAAGAGGTGCCTGTAAATAAAGTTAAAGAATTTGAGAAAGATTACATTTCTTACTTAAACGGAAAGCATAGAGATACTCTAGATACGCTAAAGTCTGGGAAATTAACAGATGAGGTAATTGCTACATTAACTGCAGCAGCAAAAGAAATTTCAAGTAAATATTAAGTACCAAATTTCGGACAACGAATTACTAGCATATGGCAAACTTAAAAGAAATACGGAATAGAATTTCATCGATTGGATCTACCATGCAGATTACCAGTGCCATGAAAATGGTTTCTGCTGCAAAGTTGAAAAAAGCACAAGATGCAATTACTGCAATGCGCCCTTATTCTTCTAAATTAACGGAATTGTTGCAAAACCTAAGCGCCACTTTAGATGGTGATGTGGGTGGAGCATATTCGACACCAAGAGAAGTTTCCAAAGTTTTACTAGTTGTTGTAACTTCTAATCGAGGATTGTGTGGAGGTTTTAACTCTTCCATAGCCAAGACTGTCCATCAAACAGTTGCTGAAAAGTATGCAGATAAAACGGTAGAACTTTTAACAGTTGGTAAAAAAGGAAAAGCAACTTTAGGAAGATCATTCAAAGTAATTGATTCTAATGACACTATTTTTGATGAATTAACTTTTGGCAACGTAGCTTTAATTGCAGAACAATTAATGCAATTGTACAGAGAAGGTACTTACGATAAAATTGAAATTATCTACAACCAATTTAAAAACGCAGCAACTCAGATACCACAAGTAGAACAGTTTTTACCCATTAAACCGATAGAAGGTGGAGCGGCAATTACAAATTCTGATTATATTTTTGAGCCCTCTAAAGAAGAAATTGTACTAGCGTTAATACCAAAGTCATTAAAAACACAGTTATACAAATCCATTAGAGACAGTTTTGCCTCAGAGCATGGTGCGCGTATGACGGCGATGCACAAAGCAACGGACAATGCAAAAGACTTGCGTGACGATTTGTTATTAACATACAACAAAGCCCGTCAAGCTGCCATTACAAATGAAATTCTTGAAATTGTTGGTGGAGCGGAAGCACTTAAAAATTAAACCTAGCGAAAGCGCAGTTAGTTTTATAAAGTACAAAAGAGCTTCTCTATTTTTAGAGAAGCTCTTTTTTTATATCTTGCTATTGCATTTGAAAAAATAAATTATGAAAAGGAGTCTCTTTCTTTTATTTACATTGAGCATTGTTACTTGTAAAAGTATCTCATTAGAAACAAAACCACCTTTCACCATAACAGAAGCATCTTATAAAAGTTGGGTTGGAGGGCAGCCGGGTGTTCACGGGATTAATGTATACCTTAGTTATACATCAAAAAGCACGGTGGATTTTGATTCTATTTACTTTAGGAACCGAGTTGTAAAACTATCGAAAAAGCAACTACCAGCAACCCAAATCCTTATGGGTTATTTCAATACTTCCACCGTAAATAGTATCGAGGATTTGAAATCACATAAAGAAGGCCCCAAAAAGGATCACTCGAAAAAACAAAAATTACAAATTCCTTTTATTTTAAAGCAAGACGAAGCTGTTATTAGTTATACAGAAGGAAACGGGGTAAAATATTATAAGATTTTGAATCTTAAAAGACAAGCATCAGATTTCTATCCATAATAAAGGAGTTTTTGAATTAGATTAAGAAAACATCCAATATTGAGTGTTTTTTTAATTTTTGGCACACCTTTTGAATTAAACTTGTATCACCAAAACAGAAGCCCTATGAAGCCGTTAAAATTATTTATTGTGATGCTAGTGATGGTTCCTTTATTCACATCCTGTGTTTTTGAAGAGGACCCAGTAATAGAAAGAGGGATTATTTTAGAAAATGCGCTTTCAGACTATGATTTGTGGTATGTAGATATACACAGCACCACAGGAACAGGCGAGATCCCATTTTTATCCAGGGCATTCACGATTTCGTTTGTAAACAATACGTTGTATGCAAATAATAACATTGTAGACATTGGTTACACAGGAAATGGTTTTGGAATCCCTGTCGGATCGTATACTACTTTTGACGGATTATTAAGAGCAAACCATGCTATTGATGGGTATCAAGACTTTGAAGTATTTCAATTATCTGCGAATCAAATTAGACTGTACAACTATCGAGAGAATGTTAGTTATTATTTAATGGGTTATCAATCAAATAATTTTGATTACGATCAATTATTTTATGATAATATAGAATACTTTTTACAAGAGTATATTGCTTGGGAAAAAACGACAACCATGGGTGGGATATCAAATCCATTTGATGCAGAAAACTATTTGCAATTTACGCCCGAAAATAACACGACCTTTTATAGTTCTCAAGATCCTTTTGGCACAAATATTGGTATTCTAAATTGGAATTATGTAGGGGGGTATGAAATTTTCGATGTCATTGATTCTGAAGATTTAAAAATTTTAACACTTCATTATGACGGCGGAGATATAGAAGAGTTTGAATTGAGCGTTCTCAATGATGAGACCATAAGCCTTTATCAATTTAATACTGGAACTACCTATGAATTTTCTGGACGTGGATTTGTACAGTATTTAAAAAGTGATACCAAAAAACCAGCGGTAAGAAATAGGAATAGAAAACGAATGAAGGTGAAACGAAGAACAAAAAGGAAAAGAAATTTAAAATAAAGTTTGGTTAGTTGATTTTTGGTTGGTTATTGTAAAATAACCAATTGAAAGAAAGCCGCTCTAGAGGTAGAGCGGTTTTTTCTTTGTTTATAATTGCTAAAAAATCTATCCATAAAAAGCCCGTTCTCTAGCTTCCTTTTTTTATTTTTATCAAAAGTAAAATGCTTGTATAAAATATCTATGGTGTATCCTTAGAATAGTTGTTCAAGCAATCATCATAAAAAACATGAAACAAACCGCCTTTATAACAGGAGCAACCTCTGGAATTGGAAAAGCCACTGCAGAAATTTTTGCAAAAAATAACATTCGCTTAATTCTTTGCGGACGAAGAAAAGAAAGGCTAAACGCGCTTCAAGAAGAATTAGGAAAACTTACAGCAGTAACCACGTTGCAGTTTGATGTTAGAGATCGACACGATGTTGCAGATCAAATCGCTAATTTGCCAAAAGATTTTCAACAGATTGACATTCTTATCAACAATGCTGGAAATGCACATGGCCTTTCCACCATTCAAGAGGGAAACATAGAAGATTGGGACGCTATGCTAGATATCAACGTAAAAGGCTTACTGTATGTCTCCAAGGCAATTATTCCACAAATGACAATTAGAAATAGTGGTTTTATTGTAAATATTGGTTCCATTGCAGGAAAAGAGGTGTATCCAAATGGGAATGTGTATTGCGCTTCAAAACACGCTGTAAATGCCCTAAACAAGGCAATGCGGCTTGATTTAAACAAGCACAATATTCGTGTTTCAGGAATTCACCCGGGCGCAGTAGAAACAGCATTCTCAGAGGTTCGTTTTAAAGGAGATACTCAAAAAGCAGCAAACGTATATAAAGGATACAAGGCTTTGCAAGCAGAAGATATTGCAGACATTATTCATTTTGTAATTACAAGACCTTACCATGTTAATATTGAAGATTTAGTTGTGTATCCTACTGCGCAAGCAAGCCCTACAATTGTGAATAAAAATTAAAAAAACCATGTCTAAAATTATAATGGGTTGCATGTCTTGGGGTGCTTGGGGTAAAAAACAGTCCATCAAAGAACAGGCAGCTTTAATTCAATTTTGTGTAGAGAATGGGAATACCACTTTTGACCACGCAGATTTGTATGGTGATTATACCACAGAATCAGAATTTGGGAATGCATTTTTAGAAAGCGGGATTGGCCGTGAAGAGATTCAACTTATTTCTAAATGCGGCATTCAAAACCCAGGACAGACTAGAGCCAACAATCTTAAACACTATAAATACACCAAAGATTATATGATCTGGAGTGTAGAAGAATCCTTAAAAAATTTAAAAACAGGGTATTTAGACACCTTTTTATTACACAGGCCAAGTCCATTAATGCAGCCAGATGAAATAGCAGAAGCAGTAACGCTTTTGCAAAAAACTGGAAAAATAAAAGCATTTGGAGTCTCCAATTTCACCCCATCTCAAGTCGCACTAATTCAATCAAAAATTCCTGTTTCGGTCAATCAGATCGAGTTCTCACTTACACAGTGCGAGGCAATGTACAATGGTACTTTGGATTACCTATTTGAAAAAGAAGTACACCCCATGATTTGGAGTCCTTTAGGGACTGTTTTTAAGCGAGAAGACAAACAAACCCTCCGTATAAAAAAAGTATTAAAAAAACTTGCTAAAAAATACCAGCTTTCTGAGGACGCAGTGCTGTTGGCTTTTATTTTAAAGCATCCTGCTAAAGTTTCACCTGTTATTGGCACCACCAACAAAACACGTATTTTACAGGCCAACAAAGCCCTTAAAACCGTGTTGGAGTTAGAAGATTGGTTTGAATTGTTGGCGGCAAGTCAAGGACATGAAGTTCTTTAAGCAGCAATGTATGTGTTTGTAAGAAAGCGTATTTTTCTCAGAAATTTTTTGGGAAGTTATTCCTTTCTTTCATCGATTTCGATTTTAGATAAGGTAAAATAACAAGTTGTTCCGACTCCAATTTCACTTTCAATCCAAATCTTTCCTTCGTGTCTATCGACCAATGCCTTGCATATTTGTAAGCCCAATCCAGTACCTTTTTCTTTTGCCGTACCCGCTCTATTTATTATTTCTCCTGGCTCAAATATGTTTTCTAAAGCTTCAGTTGCAATACCCACCCCAGTGTCAGAAACTGAAACTTGCACGGCATTGTTTTTTGATTGTAATGCGATTGTTATTTCTCCATCAGCCGTGCAGTATTCTATGGCATTTGAAATTAAGTTTCTAAAAATACTCGTTAGCATGTTTTTGTCTGCTTCAATGCGTATGTTGGGGGCAATTCGATTTTTTATAAGGAGCTTCTTTTTTATGAAATGAACGGTTAAAAATTCAAGAACCTCATCTACCAATTCTTTAGGAGCCAGTGTGACAGGGTTGAAGGTACTGCTGTTAGCACCTGTAAAGGCCCATTGCAAAAGACTATCTAGGGTTTTAAGTGTTTGTTTGGTAGCCTTGCCGACTTGTTTTTTTGAACCATTTTATTTTCAAAAGAATAGCCCGTTTTATTTTCAATTGATTGCGCAAGTGTTTCTTCATACCTCTTTTTGTCACCGTCACATACATAATTTAACGTCAATTCGTAGCTTGGTGCTACTTCATTAGGGGTAAGACCCAAAAGCCGAAACATATTCTTAGACCAAAAGATTTCATTTGTGATTACATTCCAATTCCAACTTCCAGTTTTCGAGATTATTTGTGAGTCATCTAGAATTTGTGTTGAAATTTCAAATTCATTTTCTAATTTCATAAAGTATTTTTATAAGGGTTTTACAGTAGAACAGTATTATCTTACCGTGGATCTCATCACCTATTTTCACTAAAAAAAGACCTATAAAAAGCAAGCTACATCTTTTGAAGGAGTAAAAAAAATAATGTATGTTAATTTTTTTAGAAACGTAATTTTTTTTTAGAATAATTAAAAACCCCCTATTACAATCTGTATTAGGGGGTTAAATGTTTGCAAAGAGAAGACGGGATCTATAAATCAAATTTGATTCCTTGTGCTAAGGGCAATTCATCTGAGTAGTTGATGGTGTTTGTTTGTCTACGCATGTATACTTTCCAAGCATCCGATCCAGATTCGCGTCCACCACCGGTCTCTTTTTCACCTCCAAAAGCGCCCCCAATTTCAGCACCAGAAGTACCAATATTAACATTGGCAATACCACAATCAGAACCTGCATAAGACAGAAACTTTTCAGCTTCTTTTAGTTCGTTGGTCATAATTGCTGAGGACAATCCTTGTGCAACTCCGTTTTGTTTTTCAATGGCATTTTCAACATCCCCACCGTATTTCATTAAATATAAAATAGGGGCAAAAGTTTCATGCTGCACAATTTTATAATGATTTTCAGCTTCTATAATTGCTGGTTTGACATAGCAACCGCTTTGGTATTCTTCTCCTTCAAGCACCCCCCCTTCAACCAATACATTTCCTCCTTCTTTTTTAGCACTTTCAATAGCCGCTAAATAAGTATTTACGGAGTCCTTGTCAATTAATGGTCCTACATGCTTGGTTTCATCCAAAGGGTTTCCAATTTTTATTTGTTGATAAGCCCCTACAATGGCATCCCTTACTTTATCATAAACCGCTTCATGAATGATTAACCTTCTGGTAGAAGTACAACGTTGTCCACAGGTTCCAACAGCGCCAAAAACAGCCCCAGGTACTACTACTTTTAAATCTGCAGAAGGAGTAATAATGATGGCGTTGTTGCCACCCAACTCTAATAAAGATTTCCCAAAACGTTGGGCAACAGTAGCTCCTACAATTCTTCCCATTCTTGAAGACCCTGTGGCAGAAATTAAAGGAATCCTTGGATCTGTAGTCATCATTTCACCCACTTTATAATCGCCATTTATAATACAAGAAATTCCTTCTGGTAAATTGTTTTCTTTTAAAATTTCGGCAATAATGTTTTGACAAGCAACTGTACAAAGCGGTGTTTTTTCAGAACCCTTCCAAACACATACATCGCCACAACTCCATGCCAATGCCGTATTCCAGGCCCAAACAGCCACCGGAAAGTTAAACGCAGAGATAATTCCAACCACTCCAATTGGATGCCATTGTTCTCTCATTACATGTCCGGGACGTTCCGAAGGGATGGTTTGACCATTTAATTGCCTTGACAATCCAACCGCAAAATCACAGATGTCAATCATTTCTTGTACTTCCCCATACCCTTCTTGGAGTGATTTCCCCATTTCATAAGAAACCAATTTTCCCAAAGGCTCTTTTAGAGCTCTTAATTTATTTCCAAACTGACGTACAATCTCTCCTCTTTGGGGAGCAGGAATGTTTCTAAACGATTGGTAAGCTTTCGTTGCTGAGTGCATTACTTTTTCATAATCTTCTTTTGATGTAGCAATTACTTTTCCAATTAATCTTCCGTCTACCGGAGAATAAGATTCAATAATTTCACCATTCGAAAAATTAGTTGAACCCGTAGAAGTTCCATTATTTGTTTCTTTTAACCCTAATTCTTTTAAGGCTTCTATTATTCCAAAATCTGTCATTTTGTAGTTGAATTTAATTCGTTTAAATTGAACCCCGAAGCTACAAATAATTTCACACAAAATTAAATTAAACAAAAAGATTACTATTTGTTTAATATTAAACAAAAAATATGAGAAAAATCATTTCAATAGTGCTATTCACATCCTTTTTTTTAGGATGTACAACCGAGCACAAACCCAAAGAAAATAGGATTATAGCGGAGAAAAAGCAAAATGATTTTGCGATCATTATTCATGGCGGCGCTGGGACGATTTTGAAAAAAAACATGAGCATAGAAAAAGAACAAGCCTACAAACAAAAGTTAGCAGCAGCCATAAAGGTGGGGCACACAATTCTCAAAAATGGAGGAACAAGCCAAGAAGCGGTTTTAAAAACCATTCAGATAATGGAAACATCGCCACTTTTTAATGCAGGAAAAGGAGCCGTTTTTACCCATGAAGGCACAAACGAACTGGACGCTTCTTTTATGGATGGGAAAACGTTAAACGCTGGTGCTGTAGCAGGTGTAAAAAATGTTAAAAGTCCAATTGAGCTGGCGATAAAAGTAATGACAGATTCCGAACATGTGATGCTTTCTGGAGCTGGCGCTTCCCTTTTTGCAAAAGAACAAGGCTTGGAAATTGTTGCACCAAGTTATTTTTATACAGAACAACGTTTTAAAGCGTTGCTAAAAGTAAAAAATAGTCAGAAAAAGAAGTCGGAGCATTCCAACAAACAAGCTGCTTTTTACGATCCAACGATTAAGGACGCTAAATTTGGAACTGTGGGGTGTGTGGCATTGGATAAACACGGGAACATTGCTGCAGGAACCTCTACAGGAGGAATGACTAACAAACGATGGGGAAGAATTGGCGATGCCCCCATTATTGGATCTGGAACCTATGCCAATAATTTGACCTGCGGAGTTTCGTCTACAGGTTGGGGAGAGTATTTTATTAGGAGTCAAGTCGCTTATGATATTTCTGCACAAATGGAATATCAACAAAAAACATTGAAAGAAGCCACCACAGATGTGATCCAAAACAAGCTTATAAAACTTGGTGGTTCAGGAGGTGTTGTGGCTTTGGATAAGAACGGAAACATGTCCTTTGAGTTTAATACTGAAGGGATGTACCGAGCTTCTATGGACGATCAAGGAACATTAATTGTAAAAATTTACAAAGAATAAGTAGTAAAGACGGTTTTTAAACCGCGATCTAAAAAATTGGAGTTTCCTTACAGGGGTTGCCTTGAATAGTGCTATTTTTGTAGGACCATATGCAAAAAGATATTTTTAACATTCAAAATGAAGCCGGTTTCACCGAAGTAGCGCTCGCTGTTTTTAAACATCAGTTTCAGACCAATCGAGTCTACCGATCTTTTTGCGATTTAATCAATGTGCATCCTTCCGATGTTCAGAAAGTTTCCGACATTCCATTTTTACCAATTCAATTTTTCAAAAGCAGAAAAGTGCTAGCTTCTCGAGAGGAGGTTCAAGAAATATTTACCAGCTCTGGTACTACAGGAAGTAGAACAAGCAAACATTTTGTAACCGATATAAAGCTTTATAAAGAAAGTTATCGAAAAGGGTTTCATCATTTTTATGGAAACATTGAAGCATATACTGTTCTGGCATTATTGCCCAACTATCTCGAACGGAAAGGATCTTCTTTGGTCTATATGGTGGAGGATTTTATTGCAAGATCAAAACATGTAGAAAGTGGGTTTTATCTTGATAATGTAGAGGAATTGTCTAAAATGCTTATAAAATTGGATAAAAGTGGCCAAAAAACCCTCTTAATTGGAGTTTCTTTTGCTTTGTTAGATTTGATTGAAAAACAGCAATTCAACTTAAAAAACACGATTGTCATGGAAACGGGAGGCATGAAAGGGAGAAGAAAAGAGTTGGTTAGAGAGGAATTGCATGCAATTTTACAGGAAGGTTTTGGGGTGAATGAAATTCACTCAGAATATGGAATGACAGAATTGCTAAGTCAGGGATATTCTCAAGGGAAAGGCATCTTTAAAACACCGCCTTGGATGCGTGTTTTAACCAGAGACACAGAGGACGCCCTCAGTATTCATTCTCCTGGTAAAAACGGGGGTATGAATGTGATTGATTTGGCCAATTATAATTCCTGTTCTTTTATTGCTACACAAGATTTAGGAAAAGTACACAAAGACGGAACTTTTGAAATTATTGGGCGTTTTGACAGTTCTGATATCAGAGGCTGTAATTTAATGGTTTTGTAGTTCCCTTAAGCAGTTTCAATTTTGGCCAATTCGTGGATGAGATGCTAGGATTTTTTATGCTTTAGACGCATTTGAAAGTGCGTGTTCAGGATTAAAAATTATACAACTACTAAGAGATAGTAGGTCTTTTTACCTCGCTGAAGCAAAACATATTTATTGGCAATCAAATCCTCCTTAGAAATGACAAAATCTTCTTTTACTTTTTCTTTATTCACAGAAATTGCATTTTCTTTCAATGCTCTTCTTGCGTCACCATTTGATGCCAAAAAGCTTGTTTTTGCTGCCAGAGCACCAATCATATCCAATCCATTTTCAACTTCTGAAAGCGTCACTGTTGCTTGAGGCACTCCATCAAAAACATCTAAGAATGTTTGTTCGTCCAGTGATTTTAAATCAGAAGCTGTAGATTTCCCAAATAAAATACTGGAAGCTTTAATGGCATTTTCATAAGCGGCAGCTCCATGGACTAACAGGGTAACCTCTTCCCCAATTTTCTTTTGTAATAAACGCAAATGTGGCACTTCCTTGTGTTCCACAATCAAAGCATCAATTGTTTCTTTATCTAGGAAGGTAAAGATTTTAATATAGTTTTCTGCATCTTCATCAGAAGCATTTAGCCAATATTGATAAAACTTATAAGGGGAGGTTCTTTTGGCATCTAGCCAAACATTACCCCCTTCAGATTTTCCAAATTTTGTTCCATCAGATTTAGTAATTAAAGGACAGGTAATTGCATAGCCTTTTCCTCCACCAATTCTTCGAATTAACTCTGTACCTGTGGTAATGTTTCCCCATTGGTCTGAGCCCCCCATTTGAATAGATGCATTGTTATTTTGATACAAATGCAAGAAATCATAGCCTTGTACTAGTTGATAGGTAAATTCTGTAAATGACATACCTTCTTTGGATTCAGACCCAATTCTGTTTTTTACAGAATCCTTTGCCATCATATAATTTACCGAAATGTGCTTTCCAACATCACGAATAAATTCTAGGAATGAAAAATCTTTCATCCAATCGTAATTGTTGACCAAAACCGCTGCGTTTGCTGCGTCTGAAGTAAAGTCTAAAAAGTGACTTAATTGCCCTTTGATGGCTTCTTGGTTGTATCGTAGGGTTTTTTCATCCAAAAGGTTTCTTTCGGAAGATTTTCCAGAAGGATCTCCAATCATGCCTGTTGCACCTCCAACCAAAGCAATGGGTTTGTGTCCACATCTTTGAAAATGTGCCAACAACATAATAGGGACTAAATTTCCAATATGTAAAGAATCTGAAGTAGGATCAAAACCAACATAAGCACTTCTCATACTTTTCATCAGATGTTCTTCTGTTGTTGGCATGCTGTCATGCAACATTCCTCTCCATTGTAATTCTTCAATAAAATTTTTCATTGTAAATTGTCGTTATTTCAATTTTTAATACGAGTTTCAAACAGCGTCCTTCAATCTTTTACAATTGCTTTTGATTGGCTTCATTTGAGATTGTCAATCTCTTTTTTTAACGACACAAAGATAAACTTATCAATCAAAAAACCATAACTTAGCCGTATGATTTTAGTTACTGGAGGAACGGGTTTGGTAGGAGCACATTTGTTGTATCATTTGGCAAAGACAGCCCCAGAAATTCGCGCAATTTATAGAACAGAAGAAAAAATTATAGGTGTAAAAAAAATTTTTTCCACCTATACAGAGGATCCTTCTTTGTTTGCTAAAATAGCCTGGTTAAAAGCAGATATTACGGATGTTCCTGCAATGATTCCTGCCTTTATTAGGGTAGAGAAAGTATACCATTGCGCTGCATTCATTTCTTTTCATCCAAAAGATTATATAAAAATGCGTAAAGTGAATATTCATGGAACCGCAATTATTGCCAACTTATCTATTGATGCAAAAATAAAAAAATTGTGTTTTGTAAGCTCTATTGCCTGTATCGGCAACGCCATTCAAGGAAAACCAATTACAGAAGAAAACGAATGGAATAAGGAGTTGGACAATAGTGGATATGCAATTACAAAATATGGTGCAGAAACAGAGGTTTGGCGTGCCAGTCAAGAAGGTGTTGAGGTGGTTGTTGTAAATCCTGGAGTTATCTTGGGAAGCGGTTTTTGGAATTCAGGTTCTGGAAAAATATTTACCAGTGTTTCCAAAGGATTAAGGTATTATACAGAAGGAATTACCGGTTTTGTTGGTGTTGAAGACGTTGTAAAAGTGATGATTTTATTGATGGATTCTGCAATAAAAAATGAACGATTTATTGTAGTTTCTCAAAACAAATCTTTCAAAGAAATTCTCTTTTCTATAGCAGACGGATTGGAAAAAAGAAGACCTTCTTACAAAGTCAATCCATGGCAAATAAGTCTTTTCTGGCGTATTTCTAAAATGGTCTCGCTCTTTACAAACAAGGCGCCTACATTGAGCAAATATGCAGCTCGCAGTGCGCATGGAGTTTCAAAATATTCTGCAGAAAAAATAAGCAACACCCTCGATTTTAAGTTTACAAAAATATCAGAAGTCATCAACGATGCATGTAAAAAATTTACAGCTTAGTTTTTGGAACCTTCTTTTTAGAGAATTCAAGTGGTTCTTTAAGGGCCTCTTTTTTGATTGGTTTTTTACGATTTAATTTACTTACAGAATCTCTGTTGATTGAATCTTTTCTCTTTTTTAAGACCGTGTATTTTTCTTTTTCAATTTCCAACCCTTTTTTTACGTTCGCTAGTATTTCATTGTAAGCATCTATTTTAGAAGTGTAATAAAAACTACTTTTTTGAAAGCGAGTAGAATCTATTTTAAAACGATCATAAACAAAAGGGAAGTAGTCAATTTTACGTTGTAAATTGATTGTTTTTACGTTTTTTGAAGCAGAAGCAATTAGCATCTCTTGAATCAAAATCACCATAGTATCCTTTGGAATTAAATCTGTAGGTTTCTTGTAAATGGTATTGCTTGTACAATTGTAAAAGAAACTAAAAGCAAAAAACAAGAGAATAGATTTTTTCATTTTTATCGATTAAAAGTGATTCTTTTTCCTTTGCACATGTCGTTAAACACCCCCTTGTTATAGATTAACTCGCCGTTTACAAAAGTATGTGTAACAGAAGAGGAAAACCTTGTTCCTTCAAATGGAGACCAGCCACATTTGTATAAGATATTGTCTTTGGAAACTATTTGAGGGTGGTTTGGATTTATCAAAACTAAATCTGCATAAAAACCTTCTTTGATAAACCCACGCTTTTCAATTTGAAATAATTTGGCAGGATTGTGACTCATTTTCTCCACCGCTTTTTCAATAGAAATAACCCCCTCTTTTACTTTTTCTAAAAGCGCTACAACTGCGTGTTGTACGAGAGGTCCACCACTAGGTGCATTTAAATAGGTATTGTTTTTTTCCTCCAAAGTGTGTGGTGCATGATCCGTGGCTAAAATATCAATTCTATCATCTAATAAAGCATCCCATAAGCCTTGCCTGTCTTTGGCTGATTTTACTGCTGGATTCCATTTAATATGCGTTCCTTTTTCCGCATAATCCTCTTCGGAGAACCACAAATGGTGAATGCAAACTTCTGCGGTTATTTGCTTTTCTTCCAACGGAATGTCATTTCTAAAAAGCGCTGTCTCTTTTGCGGTAGAGAGATGAAATATATGCAGTCTAGCCCCTGTTTTTTTGGCCAATTCAATTGCTTTTGAAGAGGAAAGATAGCAGGCTTCTTCACTTCGAATCAAGGGGTGGCATTTTATGGGAATGTTTTCGCCATATTTTTCGACAAACGCTGCGGTGTTTTTCCTGATGGTTGCCTCGTCTTCACAATGTACCGAAATGATCATTTTTGTAGAAGAGAAAATTTTCTCCAAAACAGCTTCATTATCTACCAGCATGTTCCCCGTAGAAGAGCCTAGAAATAATTTTATTCCAGCTACTTTTTTGGGATCTGTTTTTAGGAGTTCTTCTAAATTGTCGTTGGTCCCTCCAAACATGAAAGAGTAATTTGCATAAGAATCCTTGGCCGCAATTTCGAATTTAGCTTCCAAAAGGGCTTGGGTGGTTGCTTGCGGCACCGTATTTGGCATTTCAATAAAGGTTGTAATTCCACCAGCAACAGCAGCTCTACTTTCTGTGGCAATGTTTGCTTTGTGTGTTAAACCAGGTTCTCTAAAATGAACCTGATCGTCAATAAAACCAGGAATTAAATAACTTCCATCTGCCTCTATAATTTCAATCCCTTCATTATTGGTTAGCGCTATAGAAGCGCCCACTTTTTTGATGATTTCATTTTCGATGAGAACATCTCCTTTAAAAGTAGTATTTTCATTTACAATTCTGGCATTTCTAATTAAAATTGATTTTGTCATTTTTCTTAAAATATCGATTCTTATGCTGACGGTACTTTTTGCAAGTCCAAATCGGCAGTATAATTTTATTGTTATTAGATCTAGAGATACCTCCTATCCAAATTCTTTACTTATCGTGATCGCTGTGGACACAAATTTATTTTGGCAATCCGTTTATTCTCATTTTTAACACCCCAAAAAGCGCTTCCCATACAATATTTCCACTCATTTTAGAAGTTCCCAATGTCCGATCTGTAAAAATTACAGATACTTCTTTAATGTTGAATTTATGCTTCCAGGCTTTGTATTTCATTTCAATTTGAAAAGCATAGCCAACAAATTTAATTTTATCAAATTGAATACGTTCTAATACTTTTCTGCGGTAACAAACAAAACCAGCAGTCGTGTCAAAAACAGGAATTCGAGTAATAAAACGTACATATTTTGAGGCAAAATAAGAGAGTAACAAACGCTTAATGTCCCAATTAACAACATTTACTTGATTGTTTACATACCTCGATCCTACTGCAACATCTCCTCCTTCTTTTGAACAGGCGTCATAAAGGCGTTCTAAATCTGTTGGATTGTGAGAAAAATCTGCATCCATCTCAATTATGTAATCGTACTTTCTTTCAATGCCCCATTTAAAACCATGCAGGTATGCAGTTCCCAATCCATTTTTATTTTTTCTATTTTCGAGAGAAAGTTTTTCTGGAAATTCAGGAATTAGTTCTGTCACAATTTTTGCCGTTCCGTCAGGCGAATTGTCATCAACAATTAAAATATGAAAGTCTTTCTTTTGGCTAAATGTAGCTCTAATAATTGCTTCAATATTTTCTTTTTCGTTGAAGGTAGGGATAATAACTAACGCGTCTGACATATATCAATTTTCAAGGTAAGTAAGCAAATATACAGTATTTAATTACTAATTTTGTCTTAATTTTAGAAAACCAAACAACTTGCAAGCAATAGAAAAAATTGACATTTCTACAGATTGGGTGACGCTTACTTTTATGGGATTGTTGCTATGTGTGTTTCTATTAAAAGGATTTCATAGAACAAAGTTAAAAGATTATTTTTTTGCTTTTTTGAACAATGGGTTTGATGTTTCTGAAATTGAAGAAAGAGCGTCATTACTGAATCGATTTTCGATTGTTTTGTTTTTTTTTACAACGACTACATTTGGATTGTTCTCGTTTTTTTTACTTAATTACTTTTCACAAGAAGTTTTTTTATCGTTTGCTGTTTTTTGGAAAATACAGTTACTTTTTTTTGGGTATTTAATTGTAAAAAGAATTTCAGAAAAACTAGTGGTCATCTTGTTTTCAATGCACGCTCAAACTGTATTATTTTTAACAGGAAAAAACATTTATACACACACGATTGCCTTGTGGGTTTTTCCGGCATTAATTTTATTTCATTTCACGACAATTCCTAAGAAAATGTTCTTAGTATTCTTTATGCTTCTATTTATATTGAAAGTAGTTTTGTTGTTTGTAAATAACAAAAACTTGATTTTAAGCAAGTTGTTTTATATAATTTTGTACATTTGCGCCTTTGAAATAGCACCCCTATTTCTTTTGTTTAAATTGATATTTTAAATACAAAAACAACCGCATGAAAGTGAAAACCATTTTGGTATCGCAGCCAGCTCCAAAAACGGAAACCTCTCCTTATTTTGATTTGTCTGATAAGCAAAAAGTGAAAATCGATTTTAGATCTTTTATTCATGTTGAAGGTATCTCCGTAAAAGAGATAAGAGCACAAAAGATAGACTTGTCTCAATTTACAGCCATTATATTGACAAGTAGAAATGCCGTAGATCATTTCTTCAGAGTTGCAGAAGAAATGCGATTTGCAGTGCCAGACGCAATGAAGTATTTTTGTCAGTCGGAAGCGGTAGCCTACTACTTACAAAAATATGTAGTTTACAGAAAGCGTAAAATCTATGTTGGGAAGAGAACCTTTCCAGAATTGACCAAGTTGATTAAGAAACACAAAGAAGAAACTTTTTTATTACCTTCTTCAGATAAATTAAAACCATTAATTCCATCAGAATTAGACAAATTAGGTGTTGCTTGGACAAGAGCTGATTTATACAGAACCGTGGTGAGTGACTTGTCAGATTTAGAAGATGTTTTCTATGATATTTTAGTATTTTTTAGTCCTTCAGGAATTGATTCTTTGTACAAGAACTTTCCGGCATTTGAGCAAAAAAACACACGCATTGCAGCCTTTGGTAACACTACCGTAAAAGCCGTAGAAGATGCTGGTTTGGTTTGTAATATTGTTGCACCGTCACCTGAAAACCCTTCGATGACCATGGCGCTAGAGAAATATATTAAGAGCGTTAACAAGAAGTAATACCTTCCAAAAATAGGCCACACATAAAAAACCGAGCGAAGCTCGGTTTTTTTCTTTTTGAAATTGGGAATGGGCATTTTTTTAAGCAAATAAAGTAGCAAAAACCTCTTCTATCTTTCCCACTAAAACCAATTTAATCCCATGGTTTTTAGAAGCTATTTGATTGTATTTAGACGCCACGAAAGTTTTATATCCTAGTTTTTCTGCTTCTGTTATTCGTTGATCAATTTTTGAGACGGGTCGTATTTCTCCAGCCAAACCAACTTCAGCGGCAAAACACACATTAGGGTTAATGGCGATGTCTTGATTGGAGGATAAAATAGCGGTAACAACAGCTAAATCTATCGCGGGGTCATCGACATTAATTCCTCCAGTTACATTTAAAAACACATCTTTTGCACCCAGCTTAAAACCCGCTCTTTTTTCCAGTACCGCCAAAATCATATGTAGGCGCTTTAGATTATAGCCTGTAGTAGATCGTTGCGGAGTTCCATAAACAGCCGTAGAAACGAGAGCTTGTATTTCAATCATTAATGGACGAATACCTTCCAGTGTGGAAGCAATTGCTGTTCCACTTAAATCGGCATCTTTTTTTGAAATTAAGATTTCGGAAGGGTTTAAAATTTCTCTTAATCCTGAAGAAAGCATTTCATAAATCCCCAATTCAGCTGTAGACCCAAACCTGTTTTTCTGTGACCGCAAGATTCTATAGGTGTGATTTCTGTCGCCTTCAAACTGTAAAACAACATCAACCATATGCTCTAAAATCTTTGGCCCAGCGATATTCCCTTCTTTGTTGATATGCCCAATTAATAAAACAGGGGTTGCTGTTTCTTTGGCATATTTTATTAATTCTGCTGCCGCTTCTCTAATTTGTGAAATACTTCCAGGGGAGGCTTCAATTGCATTTGTATAGAGCGTTTGTATGGAGTCGATGACCAACACATCGGGCACTGTTTCTTCAATATTTTTAAAAATTTGTTGGGTGTTTGTTTCGGTAAGAATTAAGCAATTTGAATTTGTTGCTTTTAGTCTTTCTGCTCTCATTTTTATTTGAGATTGACTTTCTTCTCCCGACACGTACAATACTTTTTGTTGGATGTTCAGGGCCACTTGCAGTAATAAGGTCGATTTCCCAATACCGGGTTCTCCACCTAATAAAGTTACAGAACCTTTTACCAGTCCACCCCCTAGTACTGTGTCTAATTCCTTGTTGTTGGTAACAATTCGTTCTTCTGTATTCAGTTGAATATCGGCAACCTTAAGTGGTTTGTTGATGGTTTTTTTTGCGGTAGGTGCTTGTTTCCAAACCCGTTTTTCTTCTTTTTGAATAACTTCTTCTACAAGTGTATTCCACGCTTTACAAGCACCACATTGCCCCAACCATTTTGTATGTTGTGTGCCACAATTTTGACAGAAAAAAGTTGTTTTGGTTTTTGCCATATTCAGTTACAATGTTTACAAAGTGTAAAGTTACAAAGTTTCCTGCTAGCGTTGCATTTTATTGCAATTTTACATACCAAAGGCAACCCTACTAATTATTTTTTCTTATTGAAGAGCGGTAAGACTAAGAAAGCCAACCCCCCAAAAACAACAATCATTAATGTTTGTGCAGACCACATAATCCACCCAAAAGCTTCACTTGGACTTTCAGGTACATTAAAGAGTAAAAATGCACCCATTACCGCCAAAGGATAGGAGCCAATACCTCCATTTGTTGCTGCAATGCTAAACCCTCCTGCAATAAATCCGACCAGCATTCCACCAACGGGCACTTCCAATCCTTGAATTGCAGGAATGGTTGCCCAAAACATAGCAACATACATTGCCCAAATGAAAATGGTATGGAAAATAAACGCCCATTTTTTTTTCATTTTTAAAATACTGGTAACGCCCTCTATAAGACTTAAAACAAAGTTTTTTATTTTTAATAAAATCCCCTGTTTTGCTTTTTTTACAAATGAGGAGAAAAGTATAATTACAACAATAACTCCCATAAAAATCATTCCAATTTTTAGTGGGTCAAAGTTTTTAGCAACCAAGGTTAAGATGAAATCAAATTGAAAAAACAAGGTGATGCCAATAATCAAAAACATCATGATCAAATCAGCAATTCTTTCCGCAACAATTGTCCCAAAGCCTTTTTCAAATGGGATATTTTCATAGTTTACCATTACCGTAGCCCTTGAGACTTCTCCAGCTCTTGGAATGGCAAGATTTACAAAATAACCAATCAATACGGCTAAAACACTGTTGGTAAATTTTGGGTTGTACCCCATAGGTGCGAGCATAAACTTCCAACGGTACGCTCTTGATAAATGACTTAAAATACCAAAAAATAACCCAAGAAAAATCCATGCATAATTGGCGTTTTTTAGATGGAAAACCATCTTTTCTTGGTCCATTCCAGTCAAAGAATACCAAACTAAAACACCTCCTAAAAGAAGCGGTAAAGAGGTTTTTACTATTTTTTTTTGGGTTGCATTCAAGTTATGTCAAGGTATTGTCTTTTTCGTTTGGGAATACTAAGGATGGTTTGAATTTTTTAGCCGCTTCAAGTTCCAGATAACAGTAGGCAATTAAGATTAAAATATCTCCTTTTGCAACCCGTCTTGCTGCAGCACCATTGAGTGTAATTTCTCCACTTCCACGAGGACCTGGGATGGTGTAGGTTTCCAAACGCTCTCCATTGTTGTTGTTTACAATTTGAACGCGTTCGCCTTCAATAATGTTGGCTGCATCCATTAGATCTTCATCAATGGTGATGCTTCCTATATAATTTAAATCAGCACCCGTTACTTTAACACGGTGGATTTTAGATTTTACGACTTGTACTAACATATGGTAAAAATACTATTTTTAAGTTCTTAATGCTATTTTTTGAAGAATGAAAGTTAAACTTGAATGTTGTCAATTAAGCGAATTTCACCGGCAAAAACGGCAATAAATGCCCTGTATTGTGTTTTTTCTTTTTTGGTGCTGATATTTTTTAGTGTTTTTTCATCTGCAATGGTAAAATATTCCAAGGTCAACAGTGATTGTTTTTCAAATTCATTTTTTACCCATTTGAGAATGGTGTTTGGAGGTTCTTCTCTAAATTTCACTTTTACTTCTTGCAGTGTTTTAAAAATAAAAGGGGCCGCCTGTAGCTGAGCTTCCGTTAAGCGACTATTTCTTGAGCTCATTGCCAATCCATTTTCTTCTCTATATATTTCACACCCTTTGATTTTAACAGGCAATTGCTCCTTTTCGGTCATTTTTCTGACAATTTGCAGTTGCTGAAAATCTTTTTCCCCAAAGTAGGCTTTATTGGGCGCTACAATTTCAAAGAGTCTTTTGACAACGGTACCTACTCCGTCAAAATGACCAGTTCTGAATTTTCCTTCCATTTCGTGCTCTAAGCCATCAAAATCAAAAGAATTGGCAGTAATATTTTCGGCATATATTTCTTTTATATCCGGTGCAAAAAGCACATCGCATTGCGCGTGCTCTAAAAGCGTTGTGTCTTGTTGAAAAGTTTTTGGGTATTTCATTAAATCTGTGGGATTGTCAAATTGTGTAGGGTTTACAAAAATACTGACCACAGAAATTTCATTTTCTTCGTTACATTTTCTTAAAAGCGATAAATGGCCTTCATGCAATGCGCCCATGGTTGGAACAAATCCAATTTGTTTATCCTTCTTGTGCGCATCTAAATAGGCATTTAAAGCAGTCTTGGTGTAAAAAACTTTCATCGGATATTGAGGTAAAATAAGTGCAAACTTACCATTTTAACATGATATTAGCATAAAAATTCGTATTTTCGCAACCTTATAAAAAGAGTTTGATTAATGAAGGACAAGAGAATTTTATATGTATCGTCTGAGGTAATTCCGTATTTACCAGAAACTGAATTATCATCAACCGCATTCAACGTAGCGAAGAACTCGCACGCCAAAGGTGTTCAGACAAGAATTTTTATGCCAAGATATGGTGTAATCAATGAGAGAAGACACCAGTTGCACGAAGTAATTCGATTGTCTGGAATGAACCTCATAATTAATGACATGGACATGCCATTGATTATAAAAGTGGCTTCCATTCCGAAAGAACGCATGCAAGTTTATTTTATTGATAACGAGGAGTACTTTAAGAGAAAAGCGGTTTTTACAGATGAGGACGATGCGTTATTTACGGATAATGATGAACGCGCAATTTTCTTTGCAAAAGGAGTTGTGGAAACGGTTAAGAAATTAAACTGGGCACCAGACATTATCCATGTTCATGGTTGGTTGGCATCGCTTTTACCACTCTATTTAAAAGAGTTTTACAAAGAAGAACCATTGTTTACAGAGAGTAAAATAGTTACCTCGGTTTACAACAGCCCTTTTGAGGGAGCTTTGAGTGCTGATTTGGCATCAAAAATTAAGTTTGATGAAATTTCAGACGGTAAAATAGCGACCATTAACACTCCAACACATACCAATATTTTAAAGAGTGCAATAGAAAATTCGGACGCAATTATTCATGGTAGCGAAACCATGCCTGAGGATATCGTTTCTTTTATAACAGCGCAAAACAAACCGGTTTTAGAGTTTCAATCTGATGACTTAAAAGAACCGTATTTAAATTTTTACGCTGATATCCTATCGGTAAACTAATATTTTTTGAAAGTGAAAAAGAGTATAAAAAAAAGTATTGCTATTAGTATCTTCTTGGTTGTTTTTTCAGGAATAATTTCTTGCGAAAAAGATTTTACAGATATTGGAACTACGATTATTTCAAACAATGTTTTTTCAACAGATAAGATTTTAGTTGACATTGCCTTGGAAAACAAAGAAGTAGACCGTATTAGAACGGATAATATTAATTTAGCCCCCGGGCAATACGGGCAATATTTACTGGGCGTTTATAACAATGCCAGTTACGAAAAGTTAGAAGCGTCTATCTTGTCTCAAGTAGAGCTCGCAACAAACCTCCAGTACACAGACAAAAGCTATGGAGCAGATACCACAATTGTTTCAACATTAGATACGGTATTTTTAAAATTGCCTTATCAAGCAACGTTAACTGAAAATGAAGATTCAGATCCAACCTATTCGTTAGATTCTATTTTTGGGAACCAAGAAGTTGCATTTACACTCAATCTGTATCAGTCTGACGAGTATCTAAGTACGTTGGATCTTGCAGACCCAACACAAATAAGCAATTATTTTTCTGATGAAGAGTTTTTAACCACAGGAAGCCCATTAAATAGTGAATTAGACTATCCGTTCATACCAAATGAAAACGATACTATTTTTACAGTCAAAAGAAGAGTGAGTGACAACAGTGTCTATGATATAGATACCATAAAAATTACAACAACGAGCAGTGATGTTCCATTTCCTTTTGCAAGAATACCAATGGATGAAGCAAAGTTTAAAACACTTTTCTTTGATAAATACGAGTCTGCAGAGTTTTCTTCTCAAGACGCATTTAATAATTATTTTAGAGGGTTAATTCTTAAAGCAACAGGACCAGATGGATCCTTAATTTCTTTTGATTTTAACAACCGAACGGGAGCTGCTTTTAATCCATCAATAGAAGTCTATTATACAAATACAGTGGTCGTTGGTGGAACACAAGTTCTTGATACCATTAAAAAGAGCAATTCTTTTCCATTGAGTGGTATTCGAAGAAGCTATTACAAAATGGGGCCTTCGCCATCGATATCAAATGAACAGATAAAAATACAAGGAACCGCTGGGAGCGAAGGATCTATTACTCTTTTTGGAGCTGATAATGATAATAACGGTCTTTCAGATCAGTTGGAAGAATTGCGGTTGGAAAATATTTTAGTAAATGATGCTTTACTAACCCTTTATGTCGATCAATCTGTAGCTTCCGATATGGCACCAGAGAGATTGTATTTGTACAAAGACTATGTAAACCCAAATTCTCAAGCCGTTTTACAAAGCCACGTTAGAGACGTTTTTACAGGAGTATCTACTTTCGGGGGAGACCTAGAAACAACAGATGACGGAGAAATGAAATATACCTTTAGAATCCCTGAACACATTTCAGAGTTACTAAACTCAGAAACAGACTACAATCCGAAGTTGTCAATTAGAGCACTTAATACGACCGATTTAATTTTGAACGATACTATTTTTAGACCCTATAGCTGGAATCCTAAAATGGTGACTCTTTTAAATGAATCTCCAAACAATGGGGTTAAAAAAGCGGAATTAAAAATATCGTATTCAAAAAAACAAGATTAAAAAACACTTTCAAAACTTATGTGTGGAATAACAGGATATATTGGGTACAGAGATGCTTATCCAATCGTAATCAATGGACTTAAAAGACTAGAATACAGAGGTTACGATAGTTCTGGTATCATGATGTATGATGGTAAAGCAATGAACTTGTCTAAAACCAAAGGGAAGGTTGCCGACCTCGAGTTTATTGTAAATAATGAAGAAAAAAGAAAAGCTGGAAAAATAGGATTGGGGCACACACGGTGGGCCACTCATGGAGTTCCAAACGACACAAATTCTCATCCTCACTTTTCTGAACATGGAGACTTAGCCATTGTACATAATGGAATTATAGAAAATTATGACACCTTAAAAAAAGAATTAACCCGCAGAGGGTATACTTTTAAAAGTGACACTGATACTGAAGTACTCATCAATTTAATTCAAGAAGTAAAAAAGAACAACAAATGTAAGTTGGGAAAGGCGGTTCAAATTGCCTTAACCAACGTTGTTGGAGCTTATGCGATAGCCGTTTTTGACATTACAAAACCAAATGAGTTGGTCATTGCCAAGCTAGGAAGTCCTATTGCAATTGGTGTAGGGAAAGAGAATTCAGAGTTTTTTGTTGCATCCGATGCATCGCCTTTTATTGAATATACCAAGAATGCTATTTATTTAGAAGATGAAGAGCTTGCTATTGTTAAAGTAGGGAAAGACATTGAAGTCCGTAAAATTATGGACGATTCTATGGTAGACACCAACATTCAAACGCTCAAGATGAGTCTAGAGCAGATTGAAAAAGGAGGATACGATCATTTCATGTTAAAAGAAATTCATGAACAGCCCAAAGCAATCATTGACACTTACAGAGGTAGAATGTTGCCAGACCAAGGCATTATTAAAATGTCTGGCGTAGATGATCATCTTGCAAAATTTTTAAATGCCGACCGAATCATCATTATTGCTTGTGGTACTTCTTGGCACGCAGGTTTAGTGGCAGAATATCTTTTTGAGGATATGGCAAGAATTCCTGTAGAAGTTGAATATGCATCCGAATTCAGGTATAGAAACCCAATAGTCACCTCAAAAGATGTTGTGATTGCCATTTCTCAATCTGGCGAAACAGCAGATACTTTGGCAGCCATTAAGTTAGCAAAATCCAAGGGAGCATTTGTTTTTGGAGTTTGTAATGTAGTGGGATCTTCCATTGCAAGAGAAACACATGCGGGATCATATACACATGCTGGACCAGAAATAGGCGTTGCATCCACGAAAGCATTTACAACACAAATTACCGTTCTATCTTTAATTGCTTTAAAATTGGCAAAAGAGAAAGGAACCCTATCAACATCAGCTTTTCAAAACTACCTAAGAACGCTCGCACACATTCCTTCTCAAATAGAACAGTTGTTAAAAATTGACGACACAGTAAAAGAAATAGCGGCTGCTTACAAAGATGCCAAGAACTGCTTGTACCTTGGTAGAGGGTTTAATTTCCCTGTTGCACTCGAAGGAGCGTTGAAGTTAAAAGAGATTTCTTACATTCATGCAGAAGGCTATCCTGCTGCAGAAATGAAGCACGGACCTATTGCTTTAATAGACGAGAACATGCCCATTTTTGTGATTGCAACCAATAAAGGACATTATGAGAAAGTAGTGAGTAACATTCAAGAAATAAAATCGAGATCTGGTAAAATTATTGCCGTTGTAACAGAAGGGGATACTCAGGTAAAAGAAATTGCAGATCATGTAATTGAAATTCCCGAAACCCTAGAAGCATTAACTCCTTTGTTAACCACCATTCCTTTTCAATTACTGTCATATCATATCGCAGTGATGTTGAATAAAAATGTAGATCAGCCTCGAAATTTAGCGAAATCAGTAACTGTGGAATGAGTATGATAGGGGGTATTTAATCACCCATCTATTAGTTGAAGTAGAGGTAATTTCTCCAAAATTTTGGGTATTACCCATATCATCTTCTCAAATAGAAAAATATAATTTCATTAAGGAAAAAAGAAGTCAAGGGTTCAACTATCTTCAAATTAGTGATATGATGGATGAATCTCATTTCAAACCTCAACGAACTTTGAAATTCACTCCACAACAAGTTTGGGGATTAGAATTTAAGATGGAAAATCGTATTAAAAGATTAGATAAAATTGAGAAACCGAAGGTTGTTTCAATTGGTTTGATAAATGAGGTCTGAAAATTTGATACTTATACAAAGTAGGAATGTTTTTATGTAACTTTATAAAATGGAAAAAGGATTTTTAATTTTAATCATAACTTTTATTATTGTAGGAATTATACATTTTATCTATATGAGAACAATGAAATTGTCCGAGACAAAAAAAACACATTACAGATAGTTGTTTTGGTATTTCTATGGAATTATTTTCATGTTGAGTGGAGGGGTAAACCTGATTGGAAAAGGAGAGTTTCGTTGGATTTTTTCAATTCAATTTATTATTGGGTTTGTTACAGTAGTTTTAAACTTTATTGGAAAATTAGAAACTAAGACCCCTTAGTATAGACTCTCATCAAATTATTTTAAACTTTCAACCCACAGATTTGTCATTACTGATTACCGTGGAGTAGCTCCCGGTGACGCTTCTTTTTCGCCAATTTTGGGATCGATAGGTGTTTTAAATTTTCAATAAAAAAGGATTAAACCCTCCTCGTGTTCATCTCTTTTCTAAAAAAGCGAAGATCAGTGAAAAAGCCCCAATCCTGAAGATTGGTTGAAGTGTTCAGTGTTAGCATTCAGGATGGTTGAAATTCAAGAATATTTTTAAAGTTGGTCTCCCTTTCCATTTATTTTAATGACTAGTTCTTGCATAGAACAGTTTTCCCAGTCGTTTGGTGTTGGACAATTTTGTTTCTCTCCTTTTATTATGTATTCATTCTTGTGCACATTTGATGCAGTAATTTCTCTACCATAATCGTTTAAAGAATCTCCATATGTTCTAAACCATAGTTCATTTCCCATTAAATCCAATTTGGTTAAATAAACATCATTATTTCCAACGCCATAAGAACCGGTTTGTCCAAGTACGAAGTAACCGTCTTCCAATTCTAAAATGTCCTCAACATAGTCCCAAGAATTCCCTCCAATAGTTGTTTTCCATTGGATATTATCATTCAAATACTTTAAAACAATAATATCGCAATCTGTACCATCGGAACCATAACAGTTTGTGTCATAATATTTGAGGTATCCGCCATCGGAGGTGTTTAATTCTTGATATACTTGTTTCCAATAATCCACAGGCGGTGGGGGTAACTCTTTAAAAATAGGATTATAAAAGCCAATGAGTAATAAAATAATTCCGAATGAAATAAACGCATAAGTCTTCTTAAGTAGTGACGTATTTTTTGAAGCACTAAAATCTTCATTAAGAATGGCACTAATTTTATTTATGGAATATATCGAGGGAGTTACCTCGTTGTTTTCAATTCTTTGGATTGTCCTCAATGAAACCCCTGATTTTTCAGAAAGATCAAGTTGAGTTAATCCATTTTTTAGTCTCGATTTTTTTATTCTTTTACTCAAGATCATAGAAAAGTAGTTAATTAAAGAGGGTACAAATTAACTGAAATTTTGATTCAATTATTAAACTTTGAATACGTCATTTAAACGTCAACTAAGGTTTCTGTCAGAAAATTACGAAAAAAAAGAGGTTCTCTGTAAAAAAAGTGGGATCAACTCAAGTTTAGTACTTCCCTTATGATGCTAAAATTAGCAGTTGCTCTAGGCAAGGTTCGAGGTTATGATTGACGACTCCGAAAACAATAAAACATCACCAGGGAATCAGCCTTAGGGGAATTCATCCGATTAAAAATTCAGCTTGCCATGATGAATTTCTTTATTTCTTATCGTGTATTTTGGTAGGAACCCCCAAATTCCAAAGCGTTAGTACATCGGTAGCTACACTAGCGCCACTTCCAGCGGCAATGGCAAATTGACTGCGCCACCCTGCAATGGTACCACAACAGTAGAGTCCTTTTTTTATGAGGTGATTTTCATTTTTCAGTTGAATCCTTTCTTTTGCAGGATTGGCTTTTTTATGAGGAATTATATAAGATTCCAAGCCTCTAATAGTAACAGGCTTGGAATAATTTAGAGCGACAATTACAATTGCTGAGAAGTATCTATTTTTGTTTGTAATTACCCGATAACCTTTTTCAGCATCCTCAATCGCAATTACTTTTTCTTTTTCGATTTGTGAAATTTCGGGATATAAAGATGCAAGTTGTTTTTTGCCATCAACCAAAATATCGGCCCCAAGTGTTCCAGGATCCAATCCTAAAACGTTGTTAAACAATGCATTTTGTAGGTGTGATGTTTTTTGATGAAGAATGATACCCACGTTTTTGTCTGCCGCAAAAGCTTTGTTCTTAGCAGACCCCAACACCAAAGCACATTGCATTCCTGCAACGCCACCACCAATAATTAATGCATTAAAATTCATATTTAAACGAATAATATTTTGATATTTTGAGCAAAAAGCTTGACAGAGATTGCCAATAAAATGACTCCAAAAACCTTACGGATAATTTGAATTCCATTTTGACCAATAATTTTTTCAATTTTAGAAGATGTTTTAAGAACAATGTAGATTAAAACAACATTGAGCAAGACTGCGACGATAATATTTTCAATATAAAACTCGGATCTTAAAGAGAGTAAGGTGGTTAAACTTCCAGGTCCTGCAATTAAAGGAAAAGCCAATGGAAATACGGTGGCCGTAATGGGTGCGGTATGCTCGCTGTCTTTGTATAGGGTAATCCCTAAAATCATTTCTAAGGCAATAAAAAATAGGATAAAAGCCCCTGCAACAGCAAAAGAGTTAACGTCAATACCAATAAGCTCCAATAAACTTTGCCCTAGAAAAAGAAAAATAATCATAATGACTCCAGCAATCAACGAAGCTTTCTCCGATTGAATGTGCCCAAACTTTTTTCTTAAATCTATAATAATTGGAATGTTTCCAACAATATCAATTACAGCAAATAAAACCATAAAAGCCGTAAAGACTTCTTTCAAATTAAAATTCATGTTGTTTTTTTTGCAAAACTATTAAACGAACTCCATAACCATGTAAAGTTAAAGGAAATTTTTATACTATTTTTGCCAGATGTTTCAACTAGGAAAAACCATTGTCTCAGAAGAGATTATTGAAAAAGATTTTGTGTGTAATTTATCGGCATGCAAAGGCGTATGTTGTGTTGCTGGAGAGGCAGGAGCACCTTTAGATAAAGAGGAAACGAAAATTCTTGAAGAAATTTACCCCAAAGTAAAGCCCTTTTTAAGAAAGGAAGGCATCGCTGTTATCGAAAAAGAAGGCACCTGGATCCCGAATGAATGGGGCGAGTTAGAAACACCACTAATTAAAGGAGCAGATTGCGCTTACGTGATTTTCGATAAAAAGAACAAGGCACTCTGTGGTATCGAGGAAGCCTACAACGCGGGTGTGATCGATTGGAAAAAACCCCTTTCCTGTCATTTATATCCCATTAGAGTGAAAGATTTTAGTGAGTTTGCTGCTGTTAATTACCATAAATGGGAAATTTGTGATGCTGCATGTTCCTTAGGGAAAGAGCTTCAAGTACCGGTATACACCTTTGTGAAAGAAGCGTTGGTTCGAAAGTTTGGACAAGATTGGTATGATCAATTAGAAAAGGTAGCCGCCAAACACTTAAAAAAATAACACCCTTATTGCAAAATTTCTTGGGCTCCAAGAATTTGTTTAAGCATCTCGTTTTTTTGAATTCTTTTTTTTAAAAAAAAAGAGGTTTAAAAAGTGTAAAAAAGAATCTTTGACGAAACCCAGTAGAATCAACGGTTTTCAATTTTTAAACTTCATAAAATACTGTTTTTCAATAGATTACAAAAAACAAAAAAAATTAATAAAATCGCAAAAAAGTTCATTTTGTTAAGAACTTCATAGGATTTGTGAATAAGTATGACTTTCATTTTGGAACAAAAATTTCAATCTTTGTTAGAGTCGTTTTTAACAGACGCAATCGTTAAACAAAGTACCGAACTCAAACAAAAAACAAATTCAATGTCCGTCAAAGAAGCAACACTAGTCACAGAACCAATTTTACAACCAAATGATAACCGTTTTGTTATTTTTCCAATTCAACATGATGATTTATGGGATTGGTACAAAAAGCAGCAAGCGTGTATTTGGACTGCAGAAGAAGTTGATTTATCGGAAGATGTTTTGGACTGGAATAATAAATTGTCAGAAGACGAGCGTTACTTTATCAAGCATATTTTAGCCTTTTTTGCAGCTTCAGATGGTATTGTAAATGAAAATCTTGCTGAAAACTTTGTCAATGAAGTACAGTATTCAGAAGCAAAATTTTTCTATGGTTTTCAAATCATGATGGAAAATGTACATTCAGAAACGTATTCTTTATTGATAGATACTTATGTGAAGAATGAAGCAGAAAAAGATCAATTGTTTAGAGCCATTGAAGTTTTTCCAGCAATTAAGAAAAAAGCAGAGTGGGCATTAAAATGGATAGAATCCGATTCATTTGCGGAACGATTAATTGCATTTGCAGCTGTCGAAGGGATTTTCTTCTCAGGAGCATTTTGTTCGATTTTCTGGTTAAAGAAAAGAGGGTTGTTACCAGGATTGGCATTTTCTAACGAATTAATTTCTCGTGATGAAGGAATGCATTGTGATTTTGCGGTGCACCTTCACAACCACCACATCGTAAACAAAGTACCAAAAGATCGTATTAGAGAGATTATTGTAGACGCATTAAACATAGAACGAGAGTTTGTGACCGAGTCTTTACCAGTGAGTTTAATTGGAATGAATTCGAAGTTAATGACCCAATACTTAGAATTTGTGACCGATCGTTTGTTGGGAGAATTCAATTGTGAAAAAGAATACAATGCCACAAATCCATTTGATTTTATGGAAATGATTTCCTTAGAAGGAAAAACCAATTTCTTTGAAAAAAGAGTTTCAGAATACCAGAAAGCAGGGGTAAAATCTGGAGGAACTGGAAGTATCAGTTTCGATTCAGATTTTTAGCGTGCTACCTACACGATAAATCATAAAATACTAAGGAGTGACAAAAGTTGGACGTTTTTGTTGGCTCAAGAATTAACCAAAATAAAACCTATAAATTCATGTTTGTACTAAAAAGAGACGGCAAAAAAGAGCCAGTGATGTTCGACAAAATCACGGCAAGAGTAAAAAAAATGTGTTATGGATTGAACAAAATTGTTGACCCCGTAAAAGTTGCCATGCGTGTAATTGAAGGTTTATATGATGGGGTAACCACATCCGAATTAGACAATCTAGCAGCAGAAACTGCCGCTACAATGACAACAGCACATCCAGATTACGCCAAATTAGCTGCAAGAATTGCCGTTTCTAATTTACATAAGAATACCAAAAAATCGTTTTCAGAAACCATGGACGATTTGTATTATTATGTAAATCCACGTACAGAAAAAAAAGCACCTTTGCTGGCAGATGAGGTCTATGAAATTATCAAAGCAAATGCAGAAAAATTAGACTCTACAATTATTTACAATAGAGACTTCAATTATGATTATTTTGGTTTTAAAACACTTGAGCGCTCTTATTTATTAAAGTTAAATGGAGTTATTGCAGAACGTCCACAACACATGCTGATGCGTGTTTCTATTGGTATTCATAAAAATGATATTGATGAAGCTATTGCAACCTACGAGTTAATGAGTAAAAAATACTTTACCCATGCAACGCCAACCTTATTTAATGCCGGAACCCCAAAGCCACAAATGTCTTCTTGTTTTTTATTGCAAATGCAAGATGATAGTATCGAGGGAATTTATGATACACTAAAACAAACTGCAAAAATATCACAATCTGCAGGAGGTATTGGATTGTCTTTACACAACATTAGAGCAACGGGTTCATATATAGCAGGTACCAATGGAACCTCAAACGGAATTGTACCTATGCTTAAAGTGTTCAATGATACAGCCCGTTATGTAGATCAAGGAGGAGGAAAACGGAAAGGATCATTTGCAATGTACTTAGAGCCTTGGCATGCCGATATATTTGATTTTCTAGATTTAAAGAAAAATCACGGAAAAGAAGAAATGCGTGCAAGAGATTTATTCTATGCGATGTGGGTTTCAGACCTATTCATGGCTCGTGTACAAGAAGACGCAGATTGGACGTTAATGTGTCCGCACGAGTGTCCGCATCTATACGACACCTATGGAGAAGAGTTTGAGCGCTTGTATACCAGTTATGAAGCTGCAGGAAAAGGAAGAAAAACAATCAAAGCACGGGACCTTTGGGAGAAGATTTTAGAATCTCAAATTGAAACTGGGACCCCATATATGTTGTACAAAGATGCAGCAAACCGCAAATCAAACCAGAAAAATTTAGGAACCATTCGTTCTTCAAATTTATGTACCGAGATTATGGAATATACTGCAAAAGACGAAGTTGCAGTCTGTAACTTAGCGTCCATTGCATTGCCAATGTTCATCTCTGAAAAGGAAACAGGAGAGAAATACTTCAATCATAAAAAATTATATGATGTTACTAAAAAAGTAATTCGAAATCTAGATACAGTGATCGATGCTAATTTTTACCCTGTAATTGAAGCAGAAAATTCCAATTTTAGACACCGACCTGTAGGTTTAGGAATTCAAGGCCTAGCAGATGCTTTTATCATGTTGCGTTTGCCTTTCACCTCTGATGAAGCAAAAAAATTGAATCAGGACATCTTTGAAACCATGTATTTTGCAGCCGTTACCTCTTCAATGGAAATCGCTAAAGCAAAAGAACCGTATTCTACCTTTAAAGGATCTCCAATGTCAGAAGGAGAATTTCAATACAATATGTGGGGAATTAAAGATGATGAATTGAGTGGAAACTGGGATTGGGCAAAATTACGAAAACAAGTAATGAAGCACGGAGTTAGAAACTCGCTCTTGGTGGCACCAATGCCAACAGCATCTACTTCTCAAATCTTAGGAAACAACGAAGCATTTGAACCTTATACCTCTAACATTTATACTAGAAGAGTTTTATCAGGGGAGTTTATTGTTGTCAACAAACATTTGTTAGAAGACTTAGTAGAATTAGGCCTGTGGGACAACAGCATGAAAGAAGATATCATGCGCGCAAACGGTTCAATTCAACATATTGAAGCAATTCCAGCAGAATTAAGAGAATTGTACAAAACAGTTTGGGAAATGAGTATGAAAGATATTATCGATATGGCTCGTCAAAGAGGATACTTTATCGATCAATCTCAATCTTTAAACTTGTTTATGAAAGATCCAGATTATGCAAAATTAACCTCGATGCATTTTTATGCTTGGAAGTCTGGATTAAAAACAGGAATGTATTATTTAAGAACAAAATCAGCAGTGAATGCGATTCAGTTCACACTTTCAAAAGAAAAGAAAGCAGACGCACCAGACGCACCATTAAGCCCAGAAGAATTCAAAGCGATGGTAGATGCCGCGAGAGAAAATGACGCACCAGATGACTGCTTAATGTGTGGTTCTTAAAAAACTAAATGAAAGATCGATAAAAAGAGATGTAGCAATGCATCTCTTTTTGTATTTTCGTACCAAGCGCATCCTATTAAGGGAGTCTAATAACACAAAACACTGAGCCATTGAATTAGGGTCAGCACACTTAAATCCATACCATCCATGAACTGGGAACAACTTCTTTCGTTAAAACGTGCAGGAGACATACAAAAGCGTCCAAGAGCAGCACAAGATGAAACCCGTTTAGGGTTTGATGTCGATTTTGATCGAATTATATTTTCATCGGCATTTAGAAGTCTACAAGATAAAACACAAGTAATTCCACTTTCCCAAACCGACTTTGTACACACGCGATTAACCCATAGTTTAGAAGTTTCTGTTGTTGGACGAACCCTCGGAAGAAAAGTGGGGACAGTCTTATTAGAACGTCATCCAAACTTAGCCCAATTGGGATATACATTTAATGATTTTGGCGCTATAGTGGCAGCAGCCTCGGTCATGCATGATATTGGAAATCCACCCTTCGGGCATTCTGGTGAAAAAGCAATTGGAGAGTATTTTAAATCTGGAGAAGGAGTAAAATACAAAGCACAACTGACAGCAAAAGAATACCAAGATCTTATTGATTTTGAAGGAAATGCCAATGGGTTTAAAATTTTAACAGCAACAAAAGATGGTGTTCCTGGCGGTTTGCGACTATCCTATGCGACCTTAGGAGCGTTTTTAAAATATCCAAAAGAAAGCTTACCGAAAAAGCCGACCAAACATGTTGTAGACAAAAAATACGGTGTTTTTCAATCTGAAAAATCCGAATTTTTAGACATTGTTCAGGATTTGGGCATGTTGCAAAAATCGACTTCGCCAGACATTTCATTTTACAGGCACCCCTTGGCCTATTTGGTAGAAGCAGCCGATGATATTTGTTATACGATCATCGATTTTGAAGACGGGATCAATCTTGGACTAATAGAAGAAGAGTATGCTTTAGAATACTTGATCAATCTCGTAAGAGACCGTATAGATTCTAAAAAATACCACAGTTTGCAACATACCAAAGACCGCGTGAGTTATCTGCGCGCCCTGGCAATTAATACACTAATCAATCAAGCAGTACAAATATTTTTAGACAATGAAGAAAGTATTCTAACAGGAAATTTTGACAAATCATTGTTAGAAAAATGCTCTTATGAAGCACAAATTAATGACATCATAAAAATTAGTGTTGACAAAATTTACAAAAGTCAAGAAGTGGTAGAAAAAGAAGTAGCAGGCTATCGCATCATTGCCGACTTATTACACGTTTTTGTGAGTGCAGTTAACAATAAATACGATCAAAATTATTCGAATTATGATCAGCTAATCTTAAATTTATTGCCGAAAGAATATCAATCAGAGGATGCTAGTTTATACAATCGAATTATGCAGATTTGTACTTATGTATCCAGAATGTCAGATAGTTATGCAATCCGTACACATCAAAAATTAACAGGAAATATTATATAATAATAATTTGAATGCTTAAATTTGAATGCAAAAAATAATGCCATCAATTATGAAAAAAACATTCCTTTTATCACTCGTAGCTTTAGTTATAGCTAGTTTGTTTTATACTTATTTAGAAACAGAAGATAAGACAGCACAGTTAAAAAAATCGCATGCAGATTTCCTACGAAACCATCCGTATAACAAGACGAAAAGTTTATCTAAGCAGGATCGGAAATTACAAGGGTTGCCTCCCAATGCTTTTTTTGAACAAGAGTATTTGAACGAGATAAACCCCGCTACAGGGAGAACCCATAAAGAAAACGTATTTCAACTTCAAAACGATTTAGAAGTTTTAAGGCAATCAGGAAGAACCCCTGGTGATGGCGACGATACTGCATGGCAGGACCGAGGCCCAGACAATGTTGGAGGAAGAACCCGTGCTTTAATTTTTGATCCCAATGATGAAACTCAAGAAACAGTATACGCTGGAGGAGTGAGTGGTGGTTTGTGGAAAAACACCAACATTTCAAATGCAGGAGCTGTATGGACGCAGGTAGATATTCCAGAAAACTTAGCTGTTTCATGTATTGCTATTGACCCAAATGATTCAATGACTTGGTATGTGGGTACCGGAGAGTCTTATGTTGGTGGCGATGTAAATGGGAACGGAGTTTGGAGAACAACAGACGGAGGCGCTACTTGGACCCATGTTTTTGGAGGTGTCGAAGGAGAAACCCTTTTTGAAGCAAATGCCAAAATGGCGATCAATAGTCCAACAAGTATAGCTGGAGACTATTTTGCAGTGCTGTCTACCAGTTTTGGTGGTGGCCTCAACCCACCCGTCACGGCAGATTTAGTGTTAGCAGATGATGGTGTGACACCCACAGAGGATGGTTGTACATCCCTAAATAATTCAGCAGCCATTAGTGGTAAAATTGCGGTCATTCGAAGAGGAAGTTGTCCCTTTGTAGACAAAGTGAATAATGCACAAGATGCAGGAGCAATTGCCGTAATAATTGTAAATAATGTGCCTGGAATCCCTATCAATCAAGGAGGTGATGATGCTGGCATTACCATCCCTACCGTGATGATTTCTAAAGACGACGGTGCCCGTGTGATGGATGCATTGACAGGAGGTTCTGTGAATGTAACACTCTCTAGCACCAGAGGGAATGGATCCAACTTTATTGTATCCAATGGAGTACAGCACGTAAATGACATTGTTGTGAGAGACAATGGAGGCGTTTCAGAAGTGTTTGTAGCCGCAGGAGATGCGGTTTATGGAATTGCATCGCCTTCTACATTATTTGGAATCCACGATCGAGGAGTATACAAATCTACAGACGGTACTACGTTTACAAAATTAACCCTTCCAACAAACTCAGAAGGAGGAATTCATGAACCAAACAACATAAAAATAGCCGCAGATAATTCTGTTTATATAGCTACAACCTCAGATATTTTTGGTGATGGAGGAGGAGCGATCTTTCAATCCACGGATACAGATGCAACTAATTTTGTATTAAAACATACTGTTCCCGATGGGCAAAGAGTTGAGATTGCTTGCTCAAAAACAGATCCCGCTAAAATATATGTATTGGCACAATTGAGTACTTCTGGAGCTCCAGTTGGACTTTATAAAACCACCAATGCCTTTGGAAGTGTATCTACCTTAGGACTTCCAGAAGACGCTGATTCCGGGATTCCTTCTACTGATTTTACAAGAGGTCAAGCTTTTTATGATTTATTATTACGAGTAGATCCAAATAATGACGAAAAAATATTTGTAGGTGGAATCGATTTGTTCAAAAGTACCAATGGAGGGACTTCCTATTCTCAAATATCCAAATGGTCAAACAACAACTTTTTATCAGGGTTAAATGTTCCTATAGTACATGCCGATCAACACGGTTTGGCTTTTTCAGGAAACTCATCAACCAGAATGCTTTTTTCCAATGACGGCGGCGTGTATTTTTCCAATGATGGAGGGGTAAATATCAATGCAAGAAACAATGGATACAATACCTTACAATTTTATACGGTAGGGGTTGCACCAACAACAGCGGCCATTGGAGATAATTTTATTGCTGGAGCCCAAGACAACGGAACCCAATTGTTTACCAATGCGAGTGCAGGCGTAAATAGTTCTATCCAAGCACAAGGAGGAGATGGTGCGTATAGTTTCTTCGATCAAGACGGAACAGACAACTATTACATTTCAAATTACGTGTACAACAATAACATTCGTTTGCGAGATTTAACCGTTGGGATTACTAGAATCATTAATTCAGAAACCGGCCCTAATGGCGATTTTATAAATCAAGAAGAATTGGACTCGAATTTAGATATTTTGTATTCCAATTACTCTACAGGGACACTCTATTATATTCGAAGATATAAGGACGTTAATTCAGGGTTTATAGGGAAGACAAATTTAAGCGACAACTTAATGGATCAAGCACCTTCTGCGATGAAAGTTTCTCCATATACCACAACAGCTACAAAATTACTAGCAGGCTTAAAAAACGGGAAAATTATACAAATTGACAATGCAGATGGAGATGCTCCAACCTGGTCTGAAATTACAGGACCCGAATTTGTTGGAACTGTTTCTGATATCGAATATGGTGCTAGTGAGAATGAAATTTTTGTAACCATGCATAATTATGGTGTAAAAAACATCTGGTATTCTAGTGATGCCGGTGCGAGCTGGTCTTCAAAAGAAGGAGATTTCCCAGACATTCCTGTAAAAGCCATTTTACAAAATCCATTAAGACCTGAAGAAGTAATTATTGGAACAGAGTTAGGGGTGTGGAAAACAGCAAACTTTAATGCCGAAAATCCAAATTGGGTGCAATCCAACAATGGGATGAAAAATGTGAAAGTAATGGATCTTGATTTAAGAGACGACAATGCGGTTTTTGCCGCTACTTATGGTAGAGGTGTTTTCTCCGGACAATTTACTGAGGCATCTGCGTCTATTGATGAAGTATTGAAAGGGAATGATACATTTACTGTATACCCAACCATATCAAACGGAGATTTTACCATCTATGGAAAAAATGAATTAAAGGTTTCACAAGTAGCAGTATTCGATCTTAGAGGAAGACAGGTATATGCAGCAACTTTGGACTTTAATACCAACGAAAGACAAGAAATTTCTTTAAATACCCGCGCAGGAGTTTACATTGTAAACGTAATTGACCAGGCAGGTAGAAAAGCTTCAGAGAAGATTGTCATTGAATAATTAGACATTAGAACATCAATAAAAAAAGACGCTATAAAAAGCGTCTTTTTTTATGTAAAATTTAGAAATTCTTTTGACAAAGAAAGGGGGTCTAACCCAATTTTTTCTTGCAGTTTTACAACAGTTCCGTGTTCAATGAAAATATCGGGAATGCCCAATATTTTTATTGGTTGCTGGTAGTTGTTTTCGGAAGCAAACTCTAAGATAGCACTTCCAAAACCTCCTTTTATAGCGCCATCTTCAATGGTAATGATATTCGTATGTTCTGTAAAAATGGTATGTAACAATTGGGTATCCAATGGCTTTACAAAACGCAGATCATAATGCGAAAAAGGAGTAGGGTCTTTTATTAAATCGAGTGCTTTACCGACGTTGTTTGCTATTGTTCCGATAGACAAGAGTGCTGTTTTTGTTCCTGTACGCAAAAGTTCCCCTGCACCAATCTCAATGGCTTCAAAAGGCTGTTCCCAATCAACAATTGTTCCCGTTCCTCTTGGATATCGAATTGCCATCGGATGTTTCAACCCTAATTGCGCGGTATACAGAAGATTTCGCAATTCAATTTCATTTCTTGGAGCACAGATACTTATATTGGGAATCAATCGTAAGTACGACAAATCAAAGACCCCATGATGTGTTGCACCATCTTCACCCACCAAACCAGCTCTGTCTAAACAGAAGATGACAGGAAGGTTTTGCAAGGCAACATCATGTATTATTTGGTCATAAGCACGTTGTAAAAAAGTAGAATAAATAGCACAAAATGGGACCAATCCTTGCGTGGCCATGCCCGCGGCTAAAGTCACCGCATGCTGTTCTGCAATTCCAACATCAAAGGTTCTTTCTGGAAATTTATGCAGCATAAACTTCAAAGAACTCCCTGTGAGCATTGCGGGTGTAATACCCACAATATTCTTGTTTTCTGAGGCCAATTCTACCAAGGTCTTTCCAAAGACATCTTGGTATTTGGTGTATAAATTGTTTTCTTTTTTAAGCCGAACTCCCGAAAGTTTATCAAACTTCCCGGGTGCATGATAGGTTACTTGATCTTCTTCAGCTAGCTGTAGCCCTTTTCCTTTGGTGGTAATAACATGTAAAAATTTTGGCCCTTTAACAGATTTTAAACGATCTAACTCAGCAAGTAATTTTGGCAAATTATGACCGTCTACAGGGCCAGAATAATCAAAATTTAGGGCTTTTATAATATTGTTTTGTGTGGCTACTTTTCGATTAGATTTCACCTTTGTTAAATATGCTTTTAATGCACCAACAGCTGGATCTATGCCAATGGCATTGTCGTTTAGAATGATGAGTAAATTGGCCTTAGAAACGCCCGCATGATTCAATGCCTCAAAGGCCATTCCGCTAGCAATAGAAGCGTCGCCAATAACGGCAATATGTTGTTTTTCGGTGGCTCCTTTTAAGTTGGAGGCGATGGCCATTCCTAGCGCAGCAGAAATAGAGGTCGAAGAATGCCCAACCCCGAAAGCATCAAATTCGCTTTCTTTTCTTGTTGGAAATCCAGCAATGCCTTCATAGCGTCTGTTGGTATGAAAACGTTCTTTTCTTCCGGTTAAAATTTTGTGCCCGTAGGCTTGGTGTCCAACATCCCATACCAATAAATCATTGGGAGTATCAAATAAATAATGCAATGCTATGGTAAGCTCTACAACACCCAAGCTTGCTCCTAAATGACCTTCTTTCGTAGCAACAACATCAATAATAAATGCACGCAATTCTGCCGCCAACTGTGGGAGTTGTGCTGGACTTAATTTTCTTAAATCTGCTGGATGTGATATGTGCTTCAACAAATGCGTCATGGAAATACAAAAATACAATATAACTTTTTGTGTCCGTAAAACGAACCCAAAGAAATGCAAATCTATCGTAAATAAATTACTTAAATTTGTACTTCCAATACTTCCGAGATGATAGCGCCCTTTGATGATACCTATTTTATGAAAAAAGCACTGCAAGAAGCCACTACTGCTTTTGACAAAGGGGAAGTGCCAGTGGGAGTTGTGATTGTTTTAAAAGATCAAATTATAGCAAGAGCCCACAACCTAACAGAAACTTTAAATGATGTTACAGCGCATGCCGAAATGCAAGCTTTTACAGCCGCTGCCGATTTTCTTGGAGGAAAGTATTTGAAAGAATGTACGTTGTATGTGACTCTAGAACCCTGTCAAATGTGTGCTGGTGCAAGCTACTGGGCGCAGCTTGGTAAAATTGTATATGGTGCCGCTGAATCCGATCGAGGTTTTGTGAACTTAAAAACCAAACTACATCCAAAAACAAAAGTGATTGGCGGTATTTTAGAAAACGAATGCTCACAAATCTTAAAGCGATTTTTTGCTGCAAAAAGAAACCAGAACTAAGCAATTTCCGTCTTTTAAAAAAAATCTAATTGCTTTAACGTTCTTTTCGAATGAGTAAGAAGAGTTCATTTTCTAAAGCCAAATATCCTTCATCATAGATATAAAAATAGGTATTCCCAGTTTTGGTTTTGTAGAGTGAGGTGAAAAACTGAAAGTCGAATCCTTTATCGTATAATTTGGTTCTGCTGACCTTGGTTTTTCCAGAAACGTTTAAATCCGTTAAAATCTTATGATTTTTTCGTAGCCGATTATTGATATTCCGAATCAGGTTTTTACTGTCCTTATTTACGTTATTATTATAGGCATTTCTACAATAATCAGAACAGAATTTCTTGTCTACTCTCCCTTTTACGGGTTCTTTGCATGCTAAACATTCTCTTTTTTCCATGAGTCAAAGATACAGGATTATTCGTTTACAAACGACTACAAATAATTACAACCGAAAGCAATTGCTTTCCAACCGAATAAAACTTCTTTGCTGTCGCATCTTTTCAGTGTTGAAACGAATCAACAAAAACAAATATAAACATACACCAAGCGAAAGCAGGTGTTTTAAAAAACTTATCTTATGAATACGTTAAGAAACAAAGTACAGTTAATTGGTAGATTGGGTGGAGAACCAGAAATCGTAACTTTCCAAGACGGAAACAAAATGGCAAAATTTTCAATTGCCACAGACGATAGTTTCAAAGACAAAGAAGGCACAAAAGTTGAGCGAGCGTACTGGCACAATGTTGTTGTGAGAGGTGGCCTTGTAAATGTTGTAGAAAACTATGTAAAGAAAGGGCAAGAAATTGCAGTAGAAGGAAAACTCACGAACCGTTCCTATGAAACGAAGGAAGGAGAAAAAAGATATGTTACAGAAATTCTAGTGAATGATTTATTGCTACTGGGGAGTAAGTAACACCTTGTTAGTTGTTATGAAAAAGAGAAACCTGGACGATTCGTTCAGGTTTCTTTTTTTAAAAATAAATTTCTTGTGCTACTCTAAAAGTATTGGCATGTGCATTGACGATGGTATTAACATCCGGGGAATATCCACCCCCCATAGAACACATTACTGGGATTTGTAAATCGAAACAGGTTTGTAACACAAACCGGTCTCGTTCTTTACACCCTTCAATGCTCAGTGCTAATTTCCCTAGTTTATCTGTTGCAATGATATCAACTCCACATAAGTAATAGATAAAGTCTGGTTTTTCTTGCTGAATGAGTTTTGGTAGCGTGTCTTTTAAAAGGGAGAGATATTCTGTATCATTCGTGTCCGTTTTTAACTCAATGTCTAAGTCGCTTTTCTCTTTTGTAAAGGGATAATTTTTTTCTCCATGCATGGAGAAGGTAAAAACAGAAGCATCCTTTTGAAAGATTTCGGCAGTACCATTCCCTTGATGGACGTCTAAATCTACGATAAGAATTTTTTTGGCAAGCCCTTTCTGTTGGAGGTATCTTGCTCCAATAGCTTGGTCATTCAGCATGCAAAAAGCTTCCCCTCTGTTTGAAAAAGCATGATGTGTTCCGCCCGCAATATTCATGGAAATACCAAATTGTAGGGCAAATTCACTTGCTTTCATGGTACCATCTGCGATGATCATTTCTCGATCAATTAGCACTTCCGATAACGGAAAGCCAATTTTTCTAGCCGCTTTTTGAGAAAGCGAGATATTGAATAAATCAAAGAAGTATTCAGGATCATGCACCGTAAAAAAATGCTTGCTGTTTGGAATTTCTGGGGTGAAGAAGTTTTCAGCAATACAGGTCCCTTCATATAATAATTGTTCTGGAAGCAGGTCATATTTTTCCATTGGGAATCGATGACCTGCAGGCAATTCGTGACTATAAATAGGATGGTATGCTATCTTTAGCATTAACTAACTTCTTGCCCGTTTTTAATACTTCTTTCAGGCGCAACAAAGGCGAGTTTTCCGTCCGGAGTATCTGTCATTAAAATCATTCCCTGGCTTTCAACGCCTCTAATTTTTCGAGGTGCCAAATTGACCAATACAGAAACTTGTTGTCCAATAATATCTTCTGGAGAAAAACTTTCAGCAATTCCCGATACAATGGTTCTAATGTCGATCCCTACATCCACTTTTAATTGCAATAATTTTTTGGTTTTCGCCACCTTTTCTGCTGCTATAATAGTTCCTACTCGAAGATCTAATTTTGAGAAACCTTCAAAGTCAATGACCTCTTTTTGTGGTGCCACTACTTTTTTCTCTTGCGCATTAGAACGTTTTGTGGCGAGTAGTTTTTCAAGTTGCACTTCAATGCTTTTGTCTTCAATTTTAGAAAATAACAATGCAGCTTTGTTGATTTGATGTTTAGCAGCAAGCAATACTTCTTTTTGATGAACATCACTCCAGGAGAGCATATTGTCAATGTTTAAAATTGCTTTCAATTTTGAAGAAGTAAACGGTAAAAATGGTTCAGAAACAACCGCCAAAGCCGCAGATATTTGCAATGCAACGTACATTATTGTTTGAACGCGCGCTGCATCTACTTTAATGACTTTCCAGGGCTCTTCATCGGCCAAATACTTGTTTCCAAGTCTTGCCAAATTCATTAATTCTTGAGAGGCTTCTCTAAAACGGTATCGCTCTATGGATTTTCCGATGCTGTTTGGAAACTCTTTAACGGCGGCTAATACATCTTCATCTATTTCTGTAAATACTCCAGGAAGCGGTACTTCTCCCGTATAATATTTGTTGGTCAACACCACTACTCTGTTGATGAAGTTTCCAAAAATGGCGACCAATTCGTTGTTGTTTTTTGCCTGAAAATCTTTCCAAGTAAAATCGTTGTCTTTACTTTCTGGTGCGTTTGCGGTTAAAGTATAGCGCAACACATCTTGCTGTCCTGGAAATTCCTCCAAATATTCATGCAACCAAACCGCCCAGTTTTTGGAAGTAGATAATTTATTGCCCTCTAAATTTAAGAATTCATTTGCAGGCACATTTTCGGGTAAAATATAATCCCCATGTGCTTTTAACATGCTTGGAAAAATAATACAGTGAAAAACAATGTTGTCTTTCCCAATAAAATGCACCAATTTGGTATCGTCTTTTTTCCAGTAATCTTCCCAGTTTTTTCCTTCTCTGGCCGCCCATTCTTTGGTCGATGAAATGTAGCCAATAGGCGCATCAAACCAAACATACAAGACTTTTCCTTCTCCACCTTCTACAGGCACTGGAATTCCCCAGTCCAAATCTCTGGTCACTGCTCTTGGTCTTAAACCGTCCTCTACCCAAGATTTTACTTGTCCGTATACATTGGGTTTCCAGTCTTTTTTGTGTCCTTCTAAAACCCATTCACGTAAAAACGCTTCGTGTTTGTCTAAAGGTAAAAACCAGTGTTTGGTTTCTTTTAAAGTTGGTACATTCCCCGTAATTGAAGATTTTGGATTGATTAAATCAGTAGCGTTATGAGACGTTCCACAACTTTCACATTGGTCGCCATAACTTTCCTCAAAATTACATTTCGGACAAGTTCCTACGACAAAGCGATCCGCTAAAAACTGATTGGCTTCAGCATCGTATAATTGTGCAGATACTTCTTCAATGAATTCTCCATCCTGGTGCATTTTTGTAAAAAATGCAGCGGCAGTTTCATGATGAATTTTCGAAGAGGTACGAGAATAATTATCAAAAGAAATCCCAAAATCAACAAAAGATTGTTTGATGATGCCGTGGTATTTGTCAATAATAGCTTGCGGTGATACTCCTTCTTTTTTTGCACGCATTGGGATGGCAACACCATGTTCGTCAGAACCACAAATGTACGCAACGTCTTTTCCTGTTAACCGTAAAAAACGGGCATAAATATCTGCGGGCACATAGACTCCAGCCAAATGCCCAATGTGAATTGGTCCATTTGTATATGGTAAAGCGGCAGTAATTGTGTATCTTTTTGGAGTATTCATCGAATTTTCCTTGATTTATTTTGTAGATTTATTTCTGAAACACAAAAGTACAAAAAACGCCGTTTTAATACCCATTGAAAATTAATACATTTACAGGGTTCTAATTTTAGGATCGCTGCACCCATAAAAGAGTCTATTTTGACGAAAAATCTATTTTTTACCGTTGCTTTATTTTTGATAGCCTTCTCGGGGAATGCCCAAGAAGTATCTGAGAAATTAATTCAACCTCCCGTATTAAAAACAGGCGATACCATTGCGATCGTTGCACCTGCAGGAATTTTAAAAAATAAAGAAGCAGTAATCGAAAAAGCAACAACCCTTTTAAAAAGCTGGGGCTTAGAGGTTGTGTTGGGAGAAAATATGTTTAATAATGGGAAGCATTTTTCAGGAACAGACAAAGAACGAGCTGCCGATTTTCAAAAAGCGTTAGACAACTCAAACATCAAAGCAGTATGGGCTGCTCGCGGAGGATATGGTTCTGTGAGAATTTTAGACCGTCTCGATTTTTCACGATTTCAAACCCAACCAAAATGGATCATTGGATATTCAGACATTACCGCCTTTCACAGCCACATTCATAATTTAGGCATAGAAACCATTCACGCCATGATGGCCACTGGCTTGCAAAATGAAGATACCGCAATTATGGCATCCATTACTAGTTTTAAAAAAGCCCTTTTTGGCGAAGAACTTAACTATGTAATACCTGCTTCTCCCTTCAATCGAACGGGCGTGTCTACAACGCCAATAAAAACAATACAAGGTCAATTGGTTGGTGGAAATCTTGCTATTTTGACGTCTATGTTGGGTTCTGAAAGTCAAATAAACACCAATCAAAAAATCTTATTTATTGAAGAAATTGGTGAATACAAATACAGCATCGATCGAATGTTGCAAAGTCTAAAAAGAGCAGGGTATTTTAATAATGTAAGCGCCGTAATTGTAGGCGATATTTCTAATATCAAACAAAATACTACAAAATGGGGAAGTGTTATCGAGGAACTTATTTTAGAGGTTGTTCCTGAAAAAGTACCTGTTGTATTTGGTTTCCCCGCCGGGCACGAAACCATTAATAACGCCCTAATAATGGGTCGAAATGTACTTCTAAGATTTAATGCAACAACGACAACTGTACGTTTTGATTAAAAGCATCGAAAATTGTAATGCAAATTTCTACACCTTTGTTTTATTGGAAGTAGGGACCATGATTTCTACGTTTATTCTAGCCTCTAAAGTAGTCAAAGATCCTAAAAGGCGTATTCAAAAATTAGAAGGAACTCAATAATATGGCAGCGCACAACGAACTTGGTAAAAAAGGGGAACAACTTGCAATTGATTACTTAATTAAAAATGAGTATCAAGTTTTGGAAGTAAATTATCGTTTTTTAAAAGCAGAAGTAGATATCATTGCTCAAAAAGAAAATGTCTTAGCTGTTGTAGAAGTAAAAACCCGAGCTACCGATTATTTTGGAAATCCACAAGATTTTGTAAATCCAAAAAAAGTAAAATTACTGCTTTCAGCAATTGATCATTACGTAGTAGAAAGAAATCTTGATGTTGAGGTACGGTTTGATATCATTGCAATTATTTATCAAGAGAATACTACGAAGCTTGAACACTTAAAAGATGCATTTCTTCACTTTTAAAGCTCTTTTAAAAACACTTTTAAATCTTTTAACAACAATGGTTTTCCAATAATTTTTTTGTTTTTATCGAGGACAAAATAGTTTGGAGTCGCATTGATGTTGTAGGTTCTTGCGATTTTATTTTCCCATTTTTTTAATCCTAAAACATGATGCCAATTCGGCAAATCATTTTTCATTTCTTTCCATTGGGTATCGTTTTTTTCCATTGCAAAGGCAATCACTTTTAGCGATTTGTTTCCTTGAAGTTCTAGGAAGAGCTGCGGAATTTCAGTCAAACAATGCGAGCATTCTGTGCTCCAAAAAATGAGCAGGTAATTATCGGCGCTCTGTAAGGTAGAAAGTTGCAATTTTTCTCCGTTTTCAATCCAAGAGAAATCGGGAGCTATACGACCAATTTCGGCAGCAAACAGCTTCTTTTTCTGGGCAATGAATTCCAAATCTTGAAGCTGCTTCGGGAGTTGTTTGTATTTGTTTTCTAGCAGGTAATCAATACTTTCTATGTGGTTGATGGTTTCAAACTGAGTAATTAAAAAAAGAATAATGTCTTTTTGATATTCAGGATCTTTTATTTTAGACAGCACAACGTCAATTGATTTTTTAAACAATTTGTTTTGTTGTGCCTGATCATCCGAGTAATGAATATAAAAAACGTAGTCTAGTATTCTGTTGGTTAAAAAAGTAGAATTGATTAATTTTATATTGGAAAAATCGAGGTGATCAAAAAAAGTATCCGTCATATTGCCCATGTATGCTTGAGGCGTCTTTAGGATTTCAGAGGGGTTTTCTCTCAGAGAGGCTTTTATAAATGGGTAGACATACATTCCTTGTGCGCGGTTTAAAAACTCTTTTTGAACAGCCGAAACCGCCTCTAATGCTTTTTTGTATTCAACATCTAAATTCAGTGTTTTGTTTCTTAATACTGCAATTTGAATGGAATCTAATTTTTGCTGTTTTAAAGAAAAAGCTTTTAAATATGCGCTGTAAAGAATGTTTTCTTTCGAATCAGAAAATAATACCGTTGCCTCTGGATAATCGGGATGAAAGGTAAAATTGATATTTTCTTTATTAAAAATAAAATCAAGAAACCCAGCTCCTTTCATGCGATACTTAACCCGGTAAGTGCCACTCTTTGCTGTTGCTGGTAGGTTGAAAGAAAAAGTACCAATGGCGACTTTTTTTCCATTCGTTAGAAGCGAATCTCTTTTAATGGTTGTGTTTGCAACAAAGACTTGTTGGGTGCTTTCAATTTTATAAAGGACAATCCAGTCACTCTCTAATACTTTTGTTAGGGTGCCGTTTATTGAAAATTGGGCAAAACTAAATGTAGAACAAAGGAGGAGCAATAAGCAATACTTTTTCATTTTCGGAGAGGTTTTAATCCATTAAATACCCGTCAATTAGCGATTCAAAAATACTAATTCTCCACTAAAAAGGCTATCTTTAGCTAAAAAATAAGCACATGGGTTTTTCTAATAAAGTCGTTTGGATTACAGGCGCTTCATCGGGCATTGGCAAGGCATTGGCAATTGAATTATCAAAGCGAAATGCGACTTTAATTTTATCTTCCAGAAAAACGGCCACTTTGGAATTGGTCAAACAGGCTTGCGCGAATCCTTCAAAAGTAAAAATTCTAGCATTAGATTTAGAAGCCGCTACTACATTGCATCAGAAAGTAGCTGCTGCGATTACACTCTTTGGAGGTGTAGATATTTTGGTGAATAACGGAGGGATTAGTCAACGCGCATTTGCCAAGGACACGGAACTATCTGTTGACAAACGAATTTTGGATGTTAATTACATCGGTACCGTTGCTTTAACCAAAGCGCTGCTCCCTCATTTTATTGCTAAAAAAAGGGGGCATTTTGTAACAACCACCAGTATTGTTGGTAAAATTGGCACCCCTTTACGCTCTTCTTATGCTGCTTCTAAACACGCGTTGCATGGTTTTTTTGATAGTTTACGTGCAGAGGTTTATGAAGATCAGATTTCGGTTACTTTAGTGTGCCCGGGTTTTGTGACCACCAATGTTTCTAAAAATGCTTTAACAGGAGACGGTTCTCCTCAACAAACCATGGACAAAGCTACACAAAACGGAATAGCACCGGCACATTTTGCACGATTAATGGCCAAGGCAATACAACAGAAAAAAGAGGAAATATACATTGCTGGTTTCAAAGAGAAACTCGCTGTTTTTGTAAAACGAATGTTTCCGAAACTCTTGTCAAAAATGATTCGAAAATTGTCGGTTACTTAAAAAAACCAATGCCGTCAAAATAACTTACAATTGCTTCTTTCATCAACACCGTTTGTTCACCTGGTTTTAAATGGGGTAAGTCTGTGATGGTTTTATAATGCGGCCATCCGTCGGTATCAAAATAATCAAATTCATAATAACCATAAGGCTCTAAAAGTTTACAAATAGCAATGTGCATCAAGTTTACTTTTTCATCTTTTTTAAAAACGCCATGTCCTTTCCCGAGTTCTTGCACACCAATTAGATAGATGATTGCGTCCAAATCGATCGTATCTCCATCTGCAAACTGTGTAGAAAGTTTTTCAACCAACAGTTTCCATTTCTCTTTTAATTCATTGTTTTTTGACATCAGGTGCTTTTATAAGGTCGTAAAGATACAAACGTGCTTTTTATAATGTGGGAAAAAAGATGTAGGTTTGATAAAAATTATTAGAAATGAATGTTTTTGATATAATTATTGCTGCACTTTTACTCTTTGGATTTGTTCGAGGTCTTATGAAAGGTCTTTTTGTTGAAGTTGCCTCATTGGCGGCTTTAATCATTGGTGTTTATGGTTCCATTCATTTCTCCTATTTTATTTCTGATTATCTAAAAGATAGCGTTTCTTGGAGTGAAGAATACATCTCTTTGACCGCTTTTGCAGGGACCTTTGTTTTGATTATTGTTGTTATTGCGCTTGCTGGAAAATTATTGACCAAATTAGCAGATTTTGCTGCGTTAGGCTTTTTAAATAAAGGATTGGGGGGGCTTTTTGGAGCGTTAAAAATTGGGCTTATTTTAAGCGTTGGTTTTCTCTTTTTTGATAAAATGAACAATACCATTCCCTTTGTTAAAAAAGAAACCTTAGAGAATTCAATTCTATATGCACCTGTCAAGAAAATTGCACCGCTTATTTTTCCATCCATAATAAAAGAGGACCCGGCGGAGGAACTGCTTCAAGAAATTTTATAATGTTTCTATCTGATTTCTCAGAGGATTATTTTTAAGAGGGAAAAACTTTTTCAAAAAAAAAGCCAATCGCTAACGATTGGCTTTTTTGAACAATTTTTTGGGACTAATAGAAAGTAACAACACCGTTGTTAATGTCATACATAGCGCCAACTATTTTGATAGCATTGCTATCTTCCAATTCTTTTAAAACAGGACTTTGTGTTCTGATATTATCAATAGTTAAGTGTACATTTTTTGCAGCAACTTCATTGACAAAGTCTATGTTTTTTGAATTACGTAAACTTGGATCACTTGGAGATGTCACTGCGTTTACTGCTGGTTTTATTTTGCTAAGTAAAGCGGTTAGGTTTCCTAATTTTGCGTCATCACAAGCCCCTTTAACGGCACCACAAGCAGTATGCCCTAGCACAACAACTACTTTTGTGCCTGCTAATTTACATGCAAATTCCATACTTCCTAAAATGTCTTCATTCACGAAATTTCCAGCAACTCTCGCACTAAAAATATCCCCAATTCCTTGATCAAAAATAATTTCTGAAGATACGCGTGAATCGATGCAGCTTAAAATTGTTGCAAAAGGATATTGACCCGTACTTGTATCGCTAACTTGTGCTAATAAATCTCTAGATACTTCTTTGTTTTTAACAAAACGAGCGTTTCCTTCTTGAAGTAATTCGATCGCTTTGTTTGGCGAAATTGCCGATTGTGTTTCTAATGTATGTGCTTTCATAAAATAACTTTTAATGGTTTCGTATTAATGAGCTTTTAAGCTCGTTACTATGCTTTTATTTTTTTGATTTCTTCCTTTACGCAGATTTTTGAGGGCTTAGTTCAAAAAATTCAATATAGCTTGAAGGGTTTTCTACAACGCCTCTTTCAGAGATGAGTTGAATATTTATTTCTCGTTCTTTCGCCTTAAGTGCGAAGTCTTCTAAAATTTCAATGATATCATTGTCTAAGTATATTGTTTTTCTGACATCCAATTCTAAGGAGCTTCCTTTTGGCAATCTATCGAGCTCATTTAAAATAGCTCCTTTGTTAAAAAAGGTTACCTCTTCGGCCAAAGTCATTTTAATTTTATGGTTTCCGTTACTATTATCTTCAATATGAAGAAAGTGTGAATTTTGGAAACTTTTTATCAGAATAACAACAATCCCTACAGCCAATCCCATTCCAATTCCTACTAATAAATCAGTAAAAACAATTCCTAAAACAGTAATTGTAAATGGCAGAAATTGTTTCCATCCCAATTGGTACATCTTGACAAATAATGCTGGTTTTGCCAATTTATATCCTACAATTAATAAAACGGCAGCCAATACAGACAATGGAATTTTATTTAATAAGGTTGGAATTAAAAGGACCGATATTAATAATAAAAATCCATGAATAATTGCCGATAACTTTGTTCTACCACCCGATTGAATGTTTGCCGAACTTCTAACAATCACTTGAGTAATTGGCAATCCTCCAATCATTCCGGAGATTATATTTCCCGCTCCTTGAGCCAAGAGCTCTCTGTTGGTAGGGGTTACGTTTTTATGTGGATCTAATTTGTCTGTAGCTTCTACACACAATAAGGTTTCTAAACTTGCAACCAATGCGATGGTAAAACCAACAATCCAAACTTCTGGATTTGTAATTGCATTGAAATTTGGAAAACTAAATTGTCCTAGGAACATCTCTAAGCTGTCAGGCACTGGAACACTTACCAATAGCGATGCATCGATACCGTAGGCAGAATCTTGATCTGTTACATAGAAGTAAACAATACCAGCGATAACAGCTACTAACGGTCCTTGAACTAATTGAAAGAAACGTCCTTTCTTCGATAAAACATTACTCCAAAGCAACAAAATAGCCAATCCAATAATACCAATAATTGTGGCTCCTAAACTGATGTTGTTTAGCGTTTTAAAGAGTTCTGAAAATGTGTTTTCACCATCTACCTGGAAGAATGCAAAATCTCCATCTGGATTGGCATTGTAGCCAAAGAAATGAGGAATCTGTTTAAGAATAATAATGATACCAATTCCTGTTAACATCCCCTTAATGACCGATGAAGGAAAATAATACCCAATAATTCCTGCCCTAAGAATTCCAAAGATTAACTGTATAATTCCTCCTAAAACAACAGCCACTAAAAAGTTTTCATAGCTTCCTAGTGTACCAATAGCGGTGAGTACAATTGCCGCTAATCCAGCGGCAGGACCACTTACTCCAATTTTAGAACCACTGAGGCCCCCAACTACAATTCCACCAATGATTCCAGCAATAAGACCAGAAAAAAGTGGCGCACCACTTGCTAAAGCAATTCCTAAACATAAGGGTAATGCTACGAAAAACACGACAATACTTGCGGGTAAATCGCTTTTAATATATTTAAACATAGATATAGTATTTTGACTTTCAGATTTTTACTGAGCGTCTATTTATATGATAATAATGAATGATTTTTTGAATAAACTACTTATGAAATAAGTATGCTTCTTTTGGGGGGAGGTGTGTCTATTTTAGAATATTCTGAAAAATAATATTTAGATCGAAAACGAATATTTCTATTTTCCTGAATTTTGTTCAAATTGGAAATACCCTGCTGTGAAGCAGTAAGTAACTTTACTTCAGCATCTGTTTTGGATTCTTCTCCATTTTTTCCTTTTTTATTTTCCTCTTCTTCATTTAAATCTAGGAAAATACTGAGCTCTTGTGTCTCATCCGTCAAACTGATAACAGTTGGTGCTGTGAGAAAAATGGCAAATAAAAGTGAGAAAAAAAGGGCAATTATAACTCTCAAATAGCTTCAATTAAAAATGATTAGCAAATTTAGAAAACATATTTAAATAAATTGTTAAATAAAATCTAAAAAACATTCAACAGTTTAATATCTTTTGCAGCGATCCAGCCCACTTCCCCATCGGCTAATTTTATTTTTTTCCATAAATCTACGGTATCCAAAACTTTTACTTTAGTGCCTTCATGTAAGGTAAAAATATTTTCAGAAGTTCCAGTAGGGCCATTTTTAACGTTCACTTTTTCAGAAAAAACAATTGCATAAATTTCGTTTTTCGTAAAATTATATTGATTGTATGTAATTGATATTGAGGTTACAAAGCATACAAAGCTTAGGACACTTATTGTGAAGTAGCCTCTTTTTCTAGCGGAAATGTTTGTGAAGTAGAACAGTAAAAAGAAGGCGGCTGTTAATAATGAAAACCCACACGAAATTATAGCCCATTGGTTGTAGGAGAACTTTTGTAAGTAGTTTTCATTCAATTTTTGAAAAACTGATTTTGGGACTTCCTCAATACGGTCGATGGTCAATCTTTTTGCAAATACCAAATTATTGGCTGCATCTTCATTTAAGGGGTCTAATTGCAGGGCTTTTTCATAGTTGTAAATGGTTGCACCAACGTTGTTTAATTTATAATAGCAATTTCCAAGATTATAATATAACTCAGAGGAAATAACTGCTTGAGATTCTATTTTTCGATAGACTTCAATTGCTTTTTCAATTTCACCTTTTTTGTAAAAATTATTTCCCGCAGTAAACAAAGCTTCCGAGCTTTGGGAAAACGCAAAACTGGAGATAAGTACCAGTAAAAAGAAGATTTTTTTCATGTTAAAACTGTTTATCTAGTTCAATAATAATTTCTTTTGCTTTTTCATACTCTTCCTTCATTTCTAGAGTTGTACTCGGAGCATACCTTGCAAAATCACAATCTTCAAGGACTTCCATAAATTGTTTGATAGCCACTTCACTTACTTTTTTGTCTTTCAAAATTTGAGTGATCTTCTCTTTGCTAATTTCTATTGTTTCGATGCCTAATTTCGCCTTTAAATAATTGTGTAAAGCGCGTTCTAAAGATTCATAAAAAGCTTCTTTTTTACCCAATTGCTTTGCCGCCTCAGATAAATATTTTTTAGCAAGACGTTCTGCACGTCTTAGTTTGTTTCCAACAAGATCGTTATTGCGTTCTTCTAGCTTTTTTGCAACAAAAATTCCGATAGGGACAACAATAATAGAGAATAATAGCAATAGGTAGAAGCTATTTGATTTAAAGAAATCGTCCTGTTTAGCTGCTGTAAATGTTGATTTTGTTTGAATATAACGAAAGTTTTTTCCCGAAATTTTTAAGGCCTGTTTCTGAACAGTAGTTGCTGTTGCCGTTATGAGTTCTTTGCCTTCTAAAACATTGACAATTACATCTGCTGTTGTAATTGTTTTGTATTTTTTTTGAATGGGATTAAAGTAGGAGAAAGAAATATTTGGCACCTTATATTTTCCTTTAAATTGAGGAACAACTGTATAAAGATCACTTATACTACCTGAGATTCCACTTGCAAGAATACGCACACGTTCATTTCTTTCTGGGGCGTAGATTTCTAACTCTTTTGGGACAACTACTTTAGGCAATTCAAATAATTTCAAATTTCCTTTTCCTTTCACCATTACTTTTATTTGTGAACTTTCATTGGCTTTTAAAACTTGTTTATCCGTCTCTACTGAAAATGAATAATCGCCAACAGCTCCTGTAAAATTGAGCGGTTTTCCATCCAAAGGAAGTTCTTTTGAGTTGATGATTTTTTTTGCTGAAGAAAATTCTTTTCGAATGTTTTTTGTGATCGGGTTTCCAAAGAAATCCCCTCGCCCTGTAGGGACACCAATAGCGACTTCCATCTTCATGGGATCTAAAGACAGCTTGCCGGATTTTGTGGGTATTAAAAGCGATTTTTGAAGGGTAAAATACTTATATGGCTCTCCATTATAGGTGCCGTTTTTGGCACTTAATCCGTTTATTTTAATTTCTTGACTCCAAAAACCATTGTACTTCGGTGCTTGTATAATACCCGCATCGTACACATTAATATTATTGCTTATGTATAACCGATATTCTACATAAACACCTTGACCAACATAGGGCTTTGCGTTTGAAATTTCGGCAACCAAATGAATGTTTTGTTGAGCGATGTAGTTGGGGTCATTTGGGTCTTTTGGAATTTCTACAGGATCTAAAACACGGACTTTTACGGGGTCGGATTTTATTTTTTCCCCATCAACTTCAATGCTTGCAGCAGGAACAATAAGCACCCCTTTTTTTGTTGGTTGAATGATGTAAGAATAGGATTGCTTGTAACTGGATTTTCCGTTAAAATAGGATTGACTTATCGATTGACTCGGGCCTCCGACAACTCGAAAATTTTGGAATCGTGGTGGGGTAAAGTTATCTCCACCTTGTTTATTAATCGAAAACTCAACACGCAAACGTTGGTTTAAACCCAACTTGTTCTTACTTACCGTTGTTGTTAATTTTGCTTCTTGCGCTCCCAAAGCAATGCTTAGGATACTTACAAATATGGATATGTAGATTTTCAAATTCATCTTACGCTCTCTATTTCCTCCATGAAGGAAATTACACTTACTTTGTTGGTTAACAATGACAATTTACTCTTTAGTACTTAAAGCCTATTTTTTTAGAAAAAGGGTTTGAGATAGATTTTACCAATCTTTTTCTTGTTTTATTTTTTTTCCTTTCGCTTTTTTAGCATTCATTTTTTTCTGGGTCTTCTTTTCTTCATTGTTTAAGCTTTCTAATAATTGCTTAATCTGTTGTGGAGACATTTGACCTTGTTGCGGTTTTTGCTTTTGATCTTTTTTCTCTTTCTCTTTAGGATTTTTGGGTTTCTCTTTCTTTTCGTCGCCTTTTCCGTCTTTGTCGTCTTTTTTATCCTTGTTTTTCCCGTCTTTATTGTCCTTGTCTTTATTCTTATTGTCCTTATCTTTTTTATCCTGGTCCTTTTTGTCTTTGTCTTTGTCCTTTTTTTGATCTTGTTTTTCTTTTTCTAACAATTTTTGAGCTACGGCCAAGTTGTATCGTGTTTCATCGTCTGTGGGATCATTACGTAAAGCATTTTTAAAGGCATCTACAGCAGCTTGATATTGTTTTTGTTCTAACATTGCATTTCCAATATTGTGATACCCGTCTGCTTTTTCAAATTTGTCTTTTGCTGTTTTTACAGCCAATTCGTATTGAGGGACCGCCTCTTTGTAATTTTTATTTTGATACATCGAGTTTCCTAAATTGTAGGTCGCTTTTTTGTATTGACTATTTTTATCCAAGGCTTTTCTGTAAGCAATCGCAGCAGCATCATATTTTTCTTTTTCATAGAGTTTGTTTCCCGCTCTTACCAGGGCTCTTGCTTCTCTTTGAGCTACGATTGTGTCCTTTTGGGCGCAAATCTCTTTAGATGATAAAAGGATCAGCAATAGGAAAAGGACTGTCTGAATTTGTTTCATCGGATGTTTATTTTTTGTTTTTTTCTTCGTCAAATAAATCAACTTTTCTCAACCATTTTGTTTTCTTTTCAAAAAAGAAACCGTCAACAATCAAAAATAAAAGGCCGATTCCAACAAACCATTGGAATTGGTCTTTATAGTCCGAAAATTGTTTGGTTTCGAACTCACTTTTCTTTGCATTACCAATAATAGTGACAAGTTCTTTTACTGGGGTTGCTGTTTTATTTCCATCAATATAATTTCCATTAGATGCATCTGCAATATCTTGCAAAACTTTGGAAACCCTTTTGGTGATTACCGTTTTACCTTTGTTATCTTTCTTATAGCCAATTAAAGAACCATTTAATTTCATCGGAATAGGCCCCCCATTTTCAGTTCCTATACCAATGGTAAATACCTTGATCCCTTCATTCGAAATATTTTGTGCCACTTGTTTTGTTTCTTCTTGATGATCCTCACCGTCTGAAATAATAATTAAAAATCGATTGGTTTGCTCATCATTATTGTAGTATGTTTTGGCCAAGTCTAAGGCTTCGTTGATTGCGGTTCCTTGGCTAGAAACCATATCTGGATTTGCATTTAGTAAAAACATTTTTGCAGCTGCATGATCTGTTGTAATGGGTAATAGCGGATAGGCATTTCCTGCATAAATGATAATACCCACCCGATCGGAACCTAATTGATCAATGATTTTGGAAATAATTTGTTTTGATTTCTCCAATCGATTTGGAGCAATATCTTCTGCGAGCATACTTTTAGAAACATCCAATGCAAAAACAACATCCACTCCTTCTCGCTTTACGGTTTTTATTTTGGTCCCCATTTTTGGATTGGTCAGTGAAACAATCAACAATGACAATCCAATGAGTAGAAATGCAAGTTTTAGTACCGATTTAAAGGGCGATGTATTTGGGGCTAATCGCTCGAGTAAACGACTGTTCGAAAATTTTCGTTGGGTCTTTTTTTTCCACCAAAACACCCACAAGAAAATCAACATTACTGCTGGAATTATTGCGAGAAAATAAAAATAAATAGGCTCTTCTATCTGATACATTTCTTTGTTGTTGAAAGCTTTGAAAATTGAAACACTTACTTTTTTATTTGCATTATATAAAACTCTTAAATACCGTACTTCTTAATAGGAATTCTAAGAGTAAAAACCCTAATGCTAAAAGAACCAATATTCGGTATTTTTCTTGATAATTATAATATTTAAACTCTTCTATTTTTGTTTTTTCGAGTTTGTCTATTTCGTCATAAATTTCTTTTAGAGAAGTATTGTTGGTCGCTCTAAAGTATTTTCCTTGGGTCTCTTCGGCAATAAATTGCAACAATTTTTCATCAATTTCAACTTGTTGTTTTCGAAATTGAAGTTTCCCAGTTCTTGGGTCTTTACTCCAAGGGAAATCTGCCATGCCATTGGTACCAATACCAATTGTATAGACTTTAATCTTTAATTCTTTTGCGAGTTCTGTTGCCGTTTTCGGGTCTACAAAACCAGCATTGTTTACCCCGTCTGTTAATAAAATAATGACTTTACTTTTTGCTTCGCTTTCTTTCAACCGGTTCACGGCAGAGCCGAGTCCCATTCCAATGGCAGTACCTCCTTCTAATTGCCCCCATTTCAATTCCGAAATGGTATTTTTCACGATTCCTTTATCACTGGTAATAGGAGTTTGCGTGAAACTTTCTCCCGCATAAACGACAATTCCTATCCTGTCATTGGGTCTTCTGTTCACAAAGTCGATTGCTACTTTCTTTAAAGCTTCCAATCGGTTTGGTTTTAGATCCCTAGCCAGCATACTTGCTGAAACATCAATGGCCATGACAATATCAATTCCTCTGTTTGTTTTAGTTTTTTTACTTACAGATACGTTTCTAGGTCTTGCCAAGGCAACCAATAAACAGGTGATTGCCATCAATCGCAGAACATATAAAAAAGGCTTCAGTTTGGAAACAAAAGAGGCATTCGCTTTAAACCCTTTTACACTTGGAATGGTCAATACTGCCATGTCTTTTTTTCGAGTAAAAAAGTGCCATATTGCTAAGAGTGGAACACCCACTAAAAGCCATAAAAAACCAGGGTTTAAAAATTCAAGGTTAGTCCACATCTCTCGTTGCTGTTTTTGAATTTGTATCTATTTCCGATGTTTCTGCTACCATTGTCGATTTGTATTGGATCACTTTCGGTTGAATTTTTGTAATAATTAATTCGGCAAATTTTCGATCATCTTCAATTTCATGAGACAAGGGTTTCGATTTTGCAAATTTTACTAAATCTGCATTTTTAAGCAATGAATGTATAGTAGCAATCGTTTCTTTTGAAAGGCCTAACTTCTTTTTGCTGTTCTGCGCTTCTATCAATTCAATGATTTCATTTGAAGTTTGCTCAAAGGTGGGAATCTCAATATCCCTTCCAATATAATTTCTTACAATTCCTGTTAATTCACTGTAGTACTCCTTTATCTTATTATTTTGCCATAAGAGTTTTTCATCCAATTGCTGCAGCTTTTCTATAGCTTCTTCATAGGCAGGTTTTAATGGAATGACAACTTCTTCTACGGTTTCCTTTTTCTTTCTGAAGAAGAGCAAATACACCAGTATGCCTAAGAGTAAAAGCACAACCAAAGCAATCCATATGTAGCCTTTAAAATCGTCTAAAACATAGGGTTCACTTTTGATCAATTTTATGGGGAATTTTTTAATTTTTGAGGTGTCTATTGCAATTGTCGCAACGTTAACCAGTAATGAATCTGTGAGGAACGCTTGGTTTTTTACAAAAATTTGTTGTTGCGGAATGTAAAAAGAGCCACTATCAAAACCGGTGATCGTGTATTTTTTAACCAGACTACTTTTAAGAGTGTCCGTTTTTGCAGTATCAACGACTTCCAATCCTTTTAATTCGAGTTTCGGAATGATCACATTTTTGATTTCATTGACAGATATTTTTAAATTGAATTGTTCTCCAATTCGAATATTTGTTGTGTCTATTTCCGCATTTACAAGGGGTCTTTTTTGCGAAAAACTCACGATGGTAAGTAGGAGGATCAATAAAAAACCAAATTTTCTTATTGAAGATACTATAGAAGTAAAAGACATTTTTTGTCTTCCTTCTACAAGGTTTCTAAATGGGGTATTTTTTGTACTTATTTTCAATGTATAAAATCTATTTACTGTGAAGGGATTTGTGTTTATTCGCAATTGCTTTCCTTTGAAAAAGGGCAGCACACATTCCTATTTGCCCTTGTGTTTAAAGTATCCTAATAATTTCTTTACATAACTCTCATCAACACGTGTGTTTATGGTTCCTGCACCACTTCTTTTGAAGCTGTCTGTGTAATAGTTTAACAAACGAATTGCATTTGTATTGTAGTTTGTTCTTGTTGTTTTTGATGCAGTATTTATTAGTTGTACAGTGCCAGTTTCTGCATCTAACATTGGCACCATTCCTAGATTGGGAATTTCTTCATCATGCTTGTCATAAACCCGTATACCTGTTAAATCGTGTTTTTTCCCAGCAATCTTTAGTGTTTTTTCATACCCATCATCCATAAAATCGGAAAGCATGAAAACAATCGCTTTTTTCTTCGTTACACTGGACAAGAATTTCAAAGCAGCTCCAATGTTTGTTTGTTTACTTTTCGGCTTAAATTCAATCAATTCCCGAATAATTCTTAAGACATGACTTTTTCCTTTTTTAGGCGGAATGTAGAGTTCAACATCATCGGAAAAAAGAATCAAACCTACCTTATCATTATTTTGTGTAGCAGAAAAGGCCAACGTCGCAGCAATTTCTGTAACGGTATCTTTTTTAAATTGGCTAGCGGTTCCAAAAGACTCTGAACCCGAAATATCGACCATTAACAGCATGGTTAATTCGCGTTCTTCTTCAAATACTTTAATATAAGGTTCATTGTAACGGGCAGTAACATTCCAGTCGATGGCTCTCACATCATCACCAAACTGGTATTGCCTTACTTCAGAAAAGGTCATTCCACGTCCTTTAAAAGAGGAATGATATTCACCTCCAAAGATATGATCAGACAAACGCCGTGTCTTAATCTCTATTTTCCGAACTTTTTTAAGAATCTCCTTTGTATCCATTTTTGCTATTGACTTTTTTTGGCTTGGCTTTTAATCACTAAAGGCGCTTTGAGCATGGCTTTTTAAGGGACTTCAATTTCATTGATTATGGAATTGATGATGTCTACAGAGGTTACGTTTTCTGCTTCTGCTTCGTAGGTAATTCCAATTCTGTGACGCAAAACATCAAACACAACCGCTCTTACATCTTCGGGGATTACATACCCTCTTCTTTTAATAAAGGCATAGCATTTTGCTGCTTTTGCTAAATTTATGCTTCCACGAGGAGAAGCACCAAAACCAATTAAATCTTTTAGCTGCGGTAAATTGTATTTTTCTGGATATCGGGTTGCAAAAATAATGTCTAGTATGTACTTTTCTATTTTTTCATCCATGTAAACCTCATTCACTACTTCCCGAGCTTTTATGATTTGATCTACAGCGATTACTGGATTTACAGTGGCAAATCCGCCAGATAAATTTTGACGCATAATTATTTGTTCGTCCTGTAGTTTTGGGTAATCAATGACTACTTTTAACATAAAACGATCTACTTGCGCTTCGGGTAACGGATAAGTTCCTTCTTGTTCTACAGGGTTTTGTGTAGCCATTACCAAAAAGGGTTCGTCTAATTTAAAGGTAGCGTCACCAATTGTAATTTGACGCTCTTGCATTGCTTCCAACAATGCAGATTGTACTTTTGCAGGCGCTCTGTTAATCTCATCTGCCAATACAAAGTTGGCAAATATGGGCCCTTTCTTGATGGCAAAATCATTTTCCTTCATGTTGTAAATCATCGTACCAACAACGTCTGCAGGCAATAAATCTGGTGTAAACTGTACCCTGCTAAAGCTAGCTTGCACGGCTTTTGATAAAGTATTGATGGCTAAAGTCTTGGCCAAACCAGGAACTCCTTCTAATAAAATGTGGCCATTTCCAAGAAGTCCAATCAACAAACTTTCGATCATCTGTTTTTGTCCAACAATTACTTTGTTCATTTCTAATGAAAGAATGTCTATAAAGGCACTTTCTCTTTCAATTTTTTCATTAATCTCTCGTACGTCAATATCCATTTTTATTTTTTATAAGGTGTTATTTTTTTTAGAAAAACAAAGCTACAATATTAACCCAAAAACAGTTGTTAAAAGAAGGTTAAAGATAAATCGTCGAAATCTTCCCAATGTTGGCACTTAAATCTGTTAAATATTAACATTTTTATAACATTTTCTTGTTTTTGTCACGAAAAAAGTAAACATTTGTGTTTATTAATCAATAATTCAGTTTTATGAAAAAAAATAACTTTTTAAAGAGTTTAGTGATTAGCTGTTTGTTTTTGTTAGCACAGACGATTTCAGCTCAGATAGTTAAAGGAAAAGTAGTCGGTGCCGATGGGTTAGGATTGCCATATATTAATGCTTTAGAAAAAGGGACCTCCAATGGAGTTTCCACCGATGATCAAGGGATGTTCTCGGTTAATTTGACAAAAATGCCAGCAACGTTGGTATTTTCATCACTCGGTTATCAAACCGTATCTAAACTGATTTCCGATAACAAATATCTTACAATCACCCTACAAGAAGACAACGTTTCTCTAGATGAAGTTGTCTTGGTAGGATCAAGAAATAAAAACAGAACCGTTGCAAACACGCCGGTAGCAGTAGACATTATCGACATTTCAGAATTAACATCGGTAAGTCCACAAGTAAGTGTGAATGATATTTTAAATTTCGTAGCACCTTCATTTACCTCAACAGCCCAAACCATTTCAGATGGTACTGATCATATAGATCCTGCAGCCTTAAGAGGATTGGGACCTGATCAAGTATTGGTTCTTGTAAATGGAAAAAGAAGACATAAAACTTCATTAGTCAACGTAAACAGTACCGTTGGTAGAGGAAGTGTTGGAACCGATATGAACGCAATTCCTTCTTTTTCAATCAAACGAATAGAGATTTTAAAAGATGGAGCCGCTGCACAATATGGTAGTGATGCGATTGCAGGGGTTATCAATATTGTATTAAAAGACGCTGTAGGATTTAGCTTACAGATGAACAACAATGCCAATGTTGGAAGTGAGACGAATGACCAAAGAGGCGGCTTTGATGGCGAAGGCTTTCAATTGGATGCTAACTATGGAGTTCGTTTAACAGAAGATGGTGGTTTTATCAATTTTACTGGATCCGTTTCTACAAGAGAACCTTCAAGAAGAGCTGGTTTTTCAGGATATTCAGGATCTATTTTTAATGGAGCAAATTCTGTAGAATGGGTTGGATTTAATAGCGGACAAGGTTCTGATATTACACAATATAGTTTGTCAGACATTCAATTCTTTGCACAAGGTGTAGAGCACTTTGATTTAGCGCTTAAAAACGATATTAGTGCAGCAACAAGCATGGCTGAGTTACAATCTTTATTAAATTTCAATACTACCGATGCAGAATTAGCAGTACGTGGATTGGATCGTACCGATTTTAACATGAGAGTAGGACAATCTCAACTAAGAAGTGGGAAGTTCTTTGCCAATATGGAATTGCCACTTACCGATGAATTAGAGTTTTATGCCTTTGGAGGAATTAGTTACAGAAACGGTAATGCAGGAGGTTTTTACAGAAGACCTGATCAATCAAGAGCCTACACAGGATTGTACAGAGCTGGTTTCTTACCAGAGATCAATAGTGATGTAAAAGACAAGTCTGCTGCTTTCGGAATTCGAGGGAAGCAAGGCGAATGGGATGTAGATTTTAGTAATACTTGGGGAGAAAACTCTTTTGGGTTTAATATCAGCAACTCTGTAAACGCAACCTTACTATCAGGATCGCCTGTAGAAGTAAATGCAGGAGGATTTTCTGCAGCAGAGAATACAACCAACGTAGATCTTAGTAGATTTTATGAAGATAAGTTTCAAGGGATGAATGTTGCTTTTGGAGCGGAGTACCGATTAGAGAATTACCAAATATTTGCAGGACAGGATGAATCTTGGATGACCTATGATATTAATGGAGATGAATGGAATGGAGATCCAGCCTTACAAGTAACCGATTTCTTTGGAAGAGGAAGGCCTGGAGGAATCCAAGTATTCCCAGGATTTAGACCTGGAAATGAAAGAAATGCTTTCAGAAACAGTTATGCTGCTTATGCCGATGTAGAAGTAGATTTTACAGAAGAATGGATGCTTTCAGGGGCATTACGTTATGAGAACTACAGCGACTTTGGATCGACTTTAAACTGGAAGTTAGCTTCTTTATACAAGTTAACTGACAATGTGAATTTAAGAGCTGCAGCGAGTACTGGTTTTAGAGCACCTTCTTTACACCAGTTAAACTTTAACACTATTAGTACCAACTTTATTAATGGAGATCCAGTAGAAGTTTTAACAGCTTCGAATGACAGTCCAGAAGCACAAGCAGTTGGAATTCCACAATTAAAGCAAGAAGAGTCTTTCAGTACAAGTTTTGGTGTTACTGCAAAAATTCCAGAAGCGAACCTAACCTTAACAGTAGATGCATACTTTATTGCTATTGAAGATCGCGTAACCTTAACAGGAAACTTTGATTTACCAAGTTCAGTAGATGCTAGCAAAGCAAGATTCTTTGCCAATGCAATTGACACTGAAACTACAGGAGTGGATGTAAATATTTCACACAGAGCAACGATTCTAGGAAATGTTGCTTTGACAACAGACTTAGCGTTTGCCTATGCAAAAACAGAGCAAGTAGATGATATTCATGGATCTGTACTTTTAGCAGATCAATTGGACACCTACTTTGGAGAAAGAGAAACGTACTTTTTAGAATTAGCAAGTCCACGAGTAAAAGGAAATTTAAGCCATTCTTTAAAAGGAGACAACTGGTCTGTATTCCTAAGAAACTCTTACTTTGGATCTGTATTTAATCCAGACGGAGCACATCAAGAATTTGCAGGAAAAGTTCTTACCGACTTATCTTTCGGCTTCGATGTTACCGAAAACCTAACCTTTACCGTTGGATCAAGTAACATTTTCGATGTGTATCCAGATCCAACACCATCCGGATTAACAAGTGGGAATCAGTTTATCTATCCACGTGTTACTTCACAGTTTGGTATTAACGGAAGAACAGCATTTGCTCGTTTAAACTTTAAACTATAATCAGAAAAATCTTTTTATTATGAAAAAACTTAAAAATATACTTTACATCGCACTTTTCTCTTTGCTTGTAGTTTCTTGTGAAGACAATACCGATAGTATTACCAACCCAGGCGAATTGTCTCCGCTTCCGCAGGAAGTTAAAGTGAGTTTCACTGATGACCATGCCACTTCATCTCCTTATGAAGGAGAAACGATGACGTATCGATTAGAAATGCCATTTGCCATTACAGGAACCGTTGAGGTAACCATAGCAGTTAGCTCATCAGATGGAACTGTAGAAGCAGATTATCCAACTTCAATTACATTTGTAGATGGACAAAGTGCTGTTTATTTTGATGTAACACCAACAGATGACGGTGTAACGGAAGATGAAACGTATACGATTGCAATTACAGATGTTTCCTTTTCAAATGACAGCTACTTTGCGTGGACAGGAGCAAATTCCCGAGTAATGGGTGTTAGAGACATTCCAACACCAATTGTTACTACAGCGGGAGATTTTGTTTTCAACTTTACCTGGTCAGGCTCAAATGATTTAGATTGTCGATTGGTAGACAACCCACCTGCATTTGAATACGATACAGGGTATAGCACTACTCCAGGAGAAACAGTTACTTTAGTAGATGGTGTTCCAGATGGGGACTATTTATTTAGAGTACGTCCTTGGACAGTTACAGACTCTTCTATAGATTATGCTATTGAAGTTGTTGCACCAACCGAGACACGAAATTATACAGGTACCTTCCTAGATTTAGTAGGAGGCTGGTCTATGGAGTTTGTTGTATTAGAGATCAACAAAGCCACTTCAGGAGCAACGGTAACGTATACACTTAACCAACTATAAAATAAAAGAAGATGAAAAATATATATAAAATAAAATTAATTTTATTGGCCTTAGTTGTTTTTAGCTCTTGTGCTGTAAATGACGATGATCCAGTTCAAAACCTAGTTTCAAAAACAGTTCTTTCTTTAGATACTGCCTTTGAAAGAGCTTCTTCAGATAGCTATGACTTAGTTGTCAATGTAGATGGAGACTTGCCATATTCTTCAAGGTTAACTTATACCTTAGACGGGCAAGAAATGTTTGTAGATGTAGATGCACGATCAGAAACTGCAATCATCCCTGTAGATATGTCAGGAGTAGCAGTAAGAGTTGTAACCATCACGAAAATAGCAACGTTGTATGCTTCGGCAGCAGGGTATGATGTTTCGGTATCTGGTTCAAACAACAAAACGATTATTGCGGGTGCAGATGTTGGAAATGGTGGAGATATGTATGCGCAAATGACTTGGAACTCGGGAGTAGATATCGATATGATATTAACCAGAGATGCTGCACCACAAGCACCTTACGAAATTCCGAACGCAACTGTTGTTGATTATTCTATTAATACTGGACCTTTAGAATCTTTTACGTTACCTTCTTTTGAAGCTGAGGGAGACTATTCAATAAGCATTGTTCCTTATGAAGGATTTACATCTCCAATAGAATGTAATTTAATTATTGTTGCTGGAGACATGGCCTATGATTTTACAGGTTCTGTAGCTAGTGGACAAGGTGCAGGAGGGTTTTTCACAATTGTTTACAATACCGTTGATGAATTTGCTGCATGTGTTAAAATAGGCACAGGTGCTGCTTCAACATATACTGCCGTTAACAAATTATAAAAAAGTAACTTTTTTTAAATACAAAAGGCCCTGATATTGTATATTTCAGGGCCTTTTTATATCATACAATGAAAAACACCTCCTTTTTGTTGCTTCTTTTATGGGGTGCAACGCTTTATTCGCAAACCTTTTCAGAGGTTAGTAACACTTCAGGAATCGACCATATCTTTGAGCAGTTTGCCAATATGGGTGGCGGAGGTGTCTTTTTTGATTATGATAATGATGGCTGGGAAGACCTTTATTTGACATCAGGAAAAGGAAAAGATCATTTGTATAAGAATCTTGGAAATGGGAGTTTTAGTTTGATTACCGATGGTTGGTTATCAATCACAGCGGAATATTATACTGTAGGAGCTGTTAGTGGCGATGTAAACAATGATGGTTATCGAGACTTATACATTACGACCTGGCGAGGAGAAGATAATGCTGGCGATTTAGATAGAAACCTACTCTTTATCAATAATGGAGATGGTACTTTCTCAGAAAAAGGAATTGAATACGGTTTATCCATTGCCTCTTTTTCTATGGGGGCTTCAATATTGGACTTTAATAATGACGGATTTTTGGATATTTACACTGTAAATTATGTGGAAAGTAGCGCCTTTTTATATGATGATGACGGAGCTATTAATGGGTTTGACCATGATTGTCATGAAAATCAATTCTATAAGAATAATGGAGACGGAACCTTCTCAGAAATAAGTACAGCGCTTGGGCTTACAAACAACGGCTGTGCATTGGCTGTTATGCCTACTGATTTTGATCAAGACAATGATGCTGATCTATATATAGCCAATGATTTTGGAGAATTTATAATTCCCAATACAATTTTAAGAAACAATTTACCCAGTAGTTCTTTTACAGATGTTTCGGTAGAAACCAATATGGATGTTGCCGTTTATGGTATGGGAATTGCCTCGGCAGATTTTGATAAAGATTCAGATTTCGATTATTACGTGACCAATATTGGCGCTAATGTACTCATTCAAAATGACGGAAATCAAAATTTTACAGATATCGCCGCACAAGCGGGTGTCGAAAACACCTACTCAGAAGGAAGTACTTCCTTATTGACAACAAGTTGGGGGACTGCCTTTCTAGATATCAATAATGATACCTGGCCAGATTTGTTTGTTGCCAATGGACGAATACCCACATTAGATTTTATTGCAACCGGCGAAGACGATCCCAATAAACTTTTTATAAATAATGGAGATTCTACCTTTACAGACATTTCTGAAAGTGCCGGAATAAACGATCTAAATAGAGGCCGAGGAATGCTTTATTGTGATTATGATAAAGATGGTGATTTGGATGTTTTGGTGGTGGTACAAGACAGTTCAGAGGGGGTAGACGCAAAAACAACCCTGTATCAAAATCAATTAAATCCAAATGGCAACGACGCAAAGAATTGGGTACAGGTTTCTTTAAAAGGAACTACGATTAACAAAGACGCACTGGGTGCCAAAATAGAATTGACGGTAGATGGAGAAAAGCTACTTCAAGAAGTTTACGGACAAGGAAGTCATGCTAGTCAAAGTTCACTAGTTGCGCATTTTGGATTGGCAGACAATGCGATCATCTCCCAATTAAAAGTTATTTGGTCTTCCACAGACACCCAAACATTTACAAATTTAGCGGTTAATAAACGATACGAACTTACACAAGGAAGCACCCTTCGTTCGGAGGAAAATGAATTTATGGATCTTTCCATGTATCCAAATCCAGTAGAAAGTGAATTGCACTTTAAAGGGATTCATGTTCCATTGCAAGTAAAAATATATTCAATTCAAGGAAAGCTTCTTGAGGTTGTTTCTATAGACCAAACAAAAACAACGGTCAATTTTGAACCCTACAAATCTGGAGTTTATATTCTTCAAGTTTTTAGTGATGACAATCTATTACTAAAAAGTAAGTTCTTCTTAAAACAATAAAAAGACTTCTTTCATACACTTTTTTTTATTTTTCTTGATTATGTATCTTTTGAGTATATCTAGTTTGATCTAAAAAGTTGATAAATTTACAGGCTATTAAAATAGCCACTGCTGCTGCTTTCACAAAAATTTCCATAAAAAAATAATTTTTTAAATGCACAACGTTTTGAAATTGTATATTTCGAGGACTTTTATATTCAATAAATTCCCAATATTTATTACATCGGTATCGGGTTATTTTTTTAAAGTATAAATTCACAGTATTATGATAAATAAAAACATCGCATCGCTACAACAGTCCGCTACACTTTTGATTAACGAGAAAGTAAAAGCATTAAGAGCCAAGGGAGTTCAAATTAGTCATTTTGGTTTTGGGCAATCTCCTTTTCCAATTCATCATTCGATTGTAAAGGCATTGCAAGAACATGCCCACAATAACCACTATTTGCCGGTAGCTGGTTTGGAAGCATTAAGGGAACAAATTGCTTTTTTTCTAGGGAATTTTCAAAATATAAAAAGCCAGAAAGAATCAATTTTTATTGGTCCAGGGAGCAAGGAATTATTGTATCAATCCATTTTAATTTTCGAAGGAACGTTTTTAATTCCAAAAGGAAGCTGGGTGAGTTATATTCCACAAATAACCTCGAAAGGAGGCGAATACCATCTCATTGCCACTGATTTTAAGAACGATTTTAAAATCACGGCAGCAGATTTAGACGTCTTTTTTAAAAATAAGACGACTAAAAAACAATATATTTTAATCTTAAATTCTCCAAACAACCCAACAGGAGCAGTTTATTCTGCAGAAGAATACAAAGCACTGGCAATTGCGTGTCGAAAATACAATCTTATTGTTTTTTCAGATGAAATTTATTCTCAAATTAATTTTTCTGCGCCATTTTCTGCAAGTATTTCAACTTTCTATCCAGAGAAAACGATTGTTTTTGGAGGTTTGAGTAAAGTATTTTCTGCTGGGGGCTATCGATTAGGGTTTATGAGGTTGCCCAGTGCTTTTGAAATGTATCAAGATGTTTACAAAGCACTTTTTAGCGAAACTTTTAGCTGTGTTTCTTCTCCCGTTCAGTTTGCAGCGCAAACCGCTTACACGTTTGAACAAGACATACAAAATCAGGTGCGCGATGCCTCTGTTATTTTAAAGTGCGTTTCCGAATATATTTATAAAGAATTTTCGAAAATTTCTATAGAATGTACAAAATCACAAGGCGCTTTTTATATGGTGATAGGCTTTAATAAGTTTAAAAGTCAAATTTCACAACTAGGAATTCATACAAGTATTGATTTGGCAACCCATGTTTTAGAAAAATACAAAGTGGCCATGTTGCCAGGAGTAGATTTTGGTTTTGAAAAAGAGGAATTATTCTTTAGAATCGCATTTGTTGATTTTGATGGCGAAAAAGTGATGAAAATGTATCAAAAAGACCAAGAAATAAGCCTTGATTTTCTAAAAAAATACACTCCAAATATTATGGAAGGTGTAGAAAATATAAAGACGTTTATTGCAGATCTTACGGATTAATTTTTGAACTCTTTGAGGGATAATTTGCTATCTTGAAATTCCCCATAAGTAAAATATGCAATCCAATCTCCTAAGTTAATGTAGGTAGAATTTTCTTGTAATTGAATATCTAAGGGCAAGTGTCTGTGCCCAAAAACAAAATAATCGTAGTGTTGTTGAGTCAATTTTTTCTGACAATACAGCACCAACCACTCTTTATCTTCTCCTAAGAATTTGGCGTCTTCATCGCCAGAAATCAGTTTATTTTTTACCGATAAATATTGCCCTAATTTGACCCCTATATCTGGATGTAAACATCGAAACAGCCATTGAAACAACGGAAGTGTAAATACCTTTTTCATACGTTTGTAGCCTTTGTCTTCAGGGCCCAAACCATCTCCATGGCCAATTAGGAATTTTTTATTATTGATACGGACTTCTTGTGGGGAGTGATATACAGGAATATGGAGTTCTTTTTCAAAATAATCGGTCATCCATAAATCATGATTTCCGACAAAAAAATAAATTGGAATGCCGCTGTCTTTTATTTCGGCCAACTTTCCCAAAACCCGCACAAATCCTTTTGGAACAACAGTTTTGTATTCGAACCAGAAATCAAATAAATCCCCTAATAAAAAAATTGCTTCGGCATCTTTTTTTACCCTATCTAACCAACACAAAAATTTCTTTTCACGGACAAAGCTTGCTTCGGTAGTGGGAGCTCCTAAATGTTGATCTGATGCAAAATAAACTTTTTTGTTTGTGGATGTTGAGATGGAAATCATTGGTACAAAGTAACGTTATTCTTGCTGATTTTCCAACTCCAATACTTTCAGAATCATTTTGTCATTTTTATGTTGCATTCTGTAAAACCCTACATCTCCAAAAATTTCGTTAGCAATGGAAGATTTTAAATATTTCTGAAGGATTTTTTGTGTTTTAATCGAAGGGTTAAATTCTTTGATTTTTGCATAGAATTTATCATAAACGCGTGCGTCCGAATCAAAATCACTAATGAACGTCTCTAAAGTCCATTTTTCAGCAATTTGCCTTCGATTGCGATCAACATATTCAAAGGCAAAATTCGTAATTGCAATAAAATAGAAGTTGTTCATATAGGAAGTAGTGTCAATTGGGACAAAAACATCGGGAATAATACCCCCGCCACCATATACAATTTTGCCTTTAGGCGTTGTATATTTTAGAGAATCTATCACGGGAATACTGTCTTTGTTGGAGAGTTCTCCGCTTCTCACACGTTGCTGAAAATCAGAAGCATATGCGTCGTCTCCGTTTTTTTGATATGGTTTTTGAATGGACCTTCCCGTTGGGGTGTAATATCGTGCAATTGTTAAGCGTACAGCAGAGCCATCGCCCAAGTCCATTTCTTGCTGTACCAAGCCTTTCCCAAAAGAACGACGCCCTACAATGGTTCCCTTATCATTGTCCTGTAAAGCGCCCGCTAAGATTTCGGAAGCAGAAGCAGAATTTTCATCTATTAAGACATAAACCCCTCCGTTTTCAAAAATTCCGTTTTCGGTTGCAAATGATTCGGTAATTTCATTTTTGTTATTTTTTGTAAAAACAATGCGTTTTTCATCTTCTAAAAATTCATCAACAATCCGATTCGCAATATCAATAAACCCTCCACCATTGCCACGTAAATCGAGAATTAAAGTAGCCATTCCTTTCCTTTTTAAAGCTTGTAAGGAAGTTCTGAATTCGCGGTAGGTATTTCTAGCAAAACGTTCGAGTTTCATATATCCAAGACGGTCGTTGATCATGTAGGCCAAGTCTACACTTTTAATAGTTACTTTACCACGTGTAATTGAAATAGTAAACAGACTGTCGATCGACTTTCTGTAAATTTGTAAAGTAACTTTTGTTTTCGGCTTTCCTTTTAAAAATTTTGGAACTTTCCCGCTACTTATATTTTTACCAAACAAGGTGTCTTTATCAGCCATTAAAATTCGGTCCCCCGCTTTGATCCCTGCTTTTATGCTGGGACCTCCTTTAATAGGTTGAATAACAGTAATTGAGTCTTGTATCATTCGAAACTGCACACCAATCCCTACAAAATTCCCCTGCATATTTTCGGTAATTGCTTGCAGGTTTTCTTTCGGAATATAGACGGAATGTGGGTCTAACTTATGGAGCATTTGTGCGATTGCACCGTCCAAAAGTTTGTCGGTATTTACCGTGTCTACATAGTCTCTTTGTATGTAGTTGAGCAGTTTTTTTATTTTTAATTCATTCTTCGCATTTGAAGAAAAGGATGAAAATCCACGTGCGTTTCCGTTAAAAAAGGAACCAAGTAGGATCCCAAAAATTACAGCCAACGAAAAATAGATGGGTAGGTTGTTTTTATTCATAAGGTAAGTGCATCGTAGTTACCCCCGCTTTTTCTAGAAAATCTAAGCCAGCTCGATCTCGATAGGCATTTGCATAAACGACTCTTTTAATTCCGGCTTGATGAATGAGTTTACTGCATTGTGTGCAAGGTGAAAGGGTGATATATAATGTAGCATTTTTTGAGGATTGTGTGGAGGCAGCCACTTTTAAAAGGGCGTTCGCTTCTGCATGCAACACTTCCCATTTGGTAAGCCCTTCGGCATCCTCACAACAATTGTCAAAACCAGTAGGTGTTCCATTAAAACCGTCAGAGATAATCATCCGATCTTTCACGATTAATGCTCCTACTTGTTTGCGCTTACAGTGCGAAAGTTTTCCCCACTCAAAGGCCATTTTTAGATAGGCGATATCATATTTTAATTGCTTTTGTGCTGTCATGGCTACGAAAGTAAAAAGATTTGTAGAATAAAGGCGTTAATAAATTGACAAAAATGGATCTAAAATGAGGGTTCTAGGTTCTTTTTCTATGAAAAGGAACGTTTCGTATTTTACCAATAGATGCGCTCTAACATCATTTGGAATGAAATTCCAATAACGATTGAGGAGGCGACTAAAATCCAATCTCTTTTGGAGACTCTTGTGAAAAAATCTAGAAAAGTACCAAGCACTAAAATTCCAAAAACAATAATAATTTGCGAAACCTCGATGCCCAAGGCAAATTCTAAGAGTGGCACTATTTTATCTTCGCCTTTGCTGACCATCATTTTAAAATAAGTAGAAAAGCCCAATCCGTGAATGAGGCCAAAAAAGAGGGCGAATATTAAATTGATACTCTCTGATCCCGAAGCGGCTTTTTTTGCTCTAAAAACATTCATAAAGCCTGTGATTAAAATGGTTACTGGAATTAAAAATTCAATAAGCTTAGTGGATACCTTTACAACGCCAAAGGCAGATAAGCCCAATGTGATAGAGTGCCCAATTGTAAAAAGCGTAACCAGCCAAGCTACTTTACTTTTTTGTTTGAAATTAAAAACAACGGCCAATACAATAAGAAACAAGATATGATCGAAAGCAGAAAAATCTAGGACATGGTAGAAGCCCATTTTAAAATAGAGAATAAACGCATCCATTTTTGAGAATTATTTTTAGTTGATTTTCAAAGATATTAAAAAGATTGTAAGAATGAGGGTCCATTTCTAGTTTGTGAAAACAGCACCATCAAATACATTATTAAGCAACAGGCAGTCTTAAGAATTTAAAAACCTTTGCTTTAAGTGCATCAAAAAAGGGACTTAATTTTGAGAAATAGACAAAGCCAATTAAAAAGAGCAGGGCACCAAAAATGGCCTCAGGAGCTGTTAGTTGTCTTTTTATGAAATTGTTTAAACCAACACCTATAATTCCACCATACAATACAATGGTGTGCCACAGGTATATAAACAGTGTTTTTTGCCCTACGGATAAAAATAATTTTCCTCTTTTAGAAAACCAATTTTCGAGTTGCATAAAAACAACGGTTACGATGAGTACTTCTCCCAATCGATTGTAGAGCCATACGGCACCATGTTCATAAGAAATGTATTTCAAGCCAAAAGCAATGCTAAGCATGACAATACTGAGTGCGATGCTTGTAAATTTATTTTTTAAAGTGTGCATTACAACGCCAAAGACTCCGCCAAATAGCACAAAGCCTGCCCAAGGAACTAGGGGAAAAATGGCATGAGGCCCCTTGAAAATATTTTGAAGGAATTGCGGACTGTTTGCAGGAAATGAGGGTTGTGTTTTTAGGGTATTATAGACGCCAAAAAGAAGGATTCCACCCAACAGGTAATAGAGGAATAAAGGGATGTTTTTAATACTTCTGTAGAGGAGGTATAAACCAATCAATATTAGAATACTTACCCCAATGCATTGCAGTACATGGAATGCATATATGATGGGGGTGTCGCTATAAAAAGTGCTAGTGAAGTATCGCAAATTAAGTTGTAGCAGATAGCCCCAGAAAATAAGCTCAAAACCCCTAACGATTCCTTTTTTTACTCTAGGGTTTCGCTTTTCTGGATCGTGATTTTGCAGGAGTAAAAAGACAAAAACCAGTCCCGTAACAAAAAAGAATAATGGCGCAGTAAGTCCTTTCATAAAGTACCAATGGTCAAAAAAAAATGAGCCAGAGGTTCCTGTACTTCTTTTTAAGGAAGCTAATGTATCAAATGCTTCCAAACTAAGTCCTATAAAATGACCTTGCAACATCATTAGTATGGCATATGCGCGCATAGCATCTATAAAGTGTACTCTTTTTTTGTTTTTAGAGCGCATTAAAGGTTGGGTATTTATTGGATTGGTTTTGCAAATTTAATAAAACTATCTGGGGAGAATATGCAGAGTGAAATTATTTCTTTTTTAACCATTGAAAACATCCTTACAATTGCCCTTGGAAAATCTTAAAATAGATTTTAATTGTTTGTTTTTTCTAATAATACAATATCAAATTTGGAATCCAAAGTCACAATTCCTTTTTTTACTTTTACAGATTGACCAGCATAAAAATCTTTTAACTTTTCTCCATTTTTAAAGATATCGGCAACATTTATTTCTTTTTTGCCTTTAGGTAAGTTAATCCCAACAACAACCCTATCCTTATGCCTGACCCTTGAAAAAACCAACCCTTTTTCTGATGAAATTAATTGATGTTTTCCAGCACCTACAGCCATATGATTATTCCTAAACTGACCTAATTTTTGCCAATGTTTTTAAAATACTTTTGGTTGTATCGTTTTTAGCAATAGCATCCCAATTCATAAAAGAACGTAAAGTAGCATCTCCTACTGTTCCATTGATTGTTAAATTTCTCATAGACTCATCACCGTAATAAACTTGTGAAGTGCCGGGTGTTAAAAACAACATTGTAGCTGTTTTGTATGGTTTTTTTCTTTCTTTATCATAAGGACTTTCATCATCATGAGAAGTAAGATAATTTAAAACTCCATAGTCTTTTAAATTGTTGTTCAGAATAGAATCGTATTTATGAAAAATATCTTTTTCTGTCATTTGTTTGACATTCCATTTTAGCTCAAAATTAATCAGGCTATTAAAGGCTTTATCAAAATAATTTACCTTTTTATCACCAAAATCAAATTCTTTTCCATGAGAAATGGCATAATTATACACTTCTCCTACTAAATAAAAATTAGTAGTATCTAAAACTTTCTTTGGGTTATTTTTTTTGTAAGCTTCAAAAGCAAAATTGCATTCTGTTTTAAATTCTTGCCAAACAGATTCCTCTGTGTGCTTTACAGTATCTACTCTGTATCCATCAATTCCAAATTCTGTAATATAATCCGTCCTTCCAATATTCTTCAATTAGAAACTTCTTTGTCCATTGATAAAGTTGAAGTATATAATCTTATTGGAAGGAAAGTTAACAACCTTTCATTGATCAATAACCATATTGATGTTTCTAATTTAACATTGGGTATGTATTTATTAAAAATTCATGCTGGGGGGATTACTTATACTAAAAAGTTTATTGTGGAGTAATATAAACTTTCTGCAAAATGAAAAACAATAGTATTTTTTAAACCTTACACATCACTTTTTTTATCACATACTTTCGAGATTTTATTTTGAAGGTATAGTGGGATTAAAGCTCTTCGGTTGTTTTTCCCCAAAGCGTCGTTTTGAAAATCAAAAATCCACAAAAACAAAAAAGCAAGCTTTGTATTTTAGCTTGCTTTTTGATTTATTGTACACAACGTACTCCAATTATCGAACTTTTTTTTGAAAGACCTTGAAAAGCTTAGAGAGTTTACAGAAACACACAAAAAACTTAAGTTATTGAGTTTATCATAACTCTTTAGAGTTCTTACTTATGAAGGTTACAAGGGCTTAATTGTTACGCTTAGAGAAATTATTCTTCCAAAGAATGAATTTTTTTTGGGAAGTAGAACTACTGGAAAGATTTGTGGTAAGTTAGAGAGGAGTTTTGTTGGGTATGATTTGAAAGAATTTTATATAATTATAACTCATTATTAGCTGGAGGAAGATTTCCTGAACTTTTTAAATATTTAGTTAGTATTTCTTTTTCAAGAAGTTCAGGTGTATAGTATTCTCTTTGATTATCAGATACATGAAAACAATGTATTTTTAACTTAGAGTAACATATTTTTTTTTCATAAGCATTGTACTGATATTTTATCTTGGATTGTTCAACCTCATTCTTTCCTTTTGGACCATACCTAAACTCAAATCGGTTATCTCCATCTTTAATTGACTCACAAAATCTATATGGAGTATATCTATAATCTCTTTTATCAAAAGTGCCTGAATTAAAAACAACTCCCCCCTTACTGTCTCTTTTAAATTTTCCAGTCATTCCAACATATTTTAAGTTATCGAGAGAACTATCATTATTTTCCCAAATCACATATACACCACTCTTTTTGGGCCATTTGATTCTTTCTTTTTTACAATCTATTTCAGTAAAATTAAATTTGGATTTAAATCCTTCAACTAATGAATTATAATCTTTAATAAACTGTTCTTTGTTGTAATCAATAGTATGTTGTATCATATCTTTAATTTTTTCTCTTGTGAAATCTATCTCATCTTCAATAAAATCTAATGTGTCCTCCATATTATAAAAGAGACAGTATTGATCATAAACATATTCTAACATTGTTTCAGTGTAACTCATAAATTTTAATCTACTCCAATTATATCATTTCTATAGGCACACAAAAAAGCAATAATGCCATGCGAAATTGCAACAAATAAACTAATCCAGGCCCAAACCTTTTTCATAAACCAAATATAATAAAATATGCCATTTCAAAAAGGAAATAAACTTGGTGGACGAACTAAAGGGGCTACCAATAAACTAACCAAAGAGATTAAGGAAATATTCCATGAAAGATTTAGAAAAGTTGAGAAAATTTAATCTTAAGCTAAATTTTAGAAAAAATTTCTTAAATTTAAAATCTAACTAATTTTAAGACTATATGTACTTTATTGGAATTAATGTCCCGTTTAATTGTTCTATGGAAGACCCGGTTGAAGATTATATTTTAAAAGAAAAATTGGATAATGACAGAGATTTGTGGGATGAGCAGTGCTGGGGTTTTTATGATGAAATTGATTTAAAACTATTTAGGGAAGATTTGTTTTTAGATATTGACGAAGATGGAATACAAACTAATATAAAATCTGACAATAAATTCAAAAAAGAGTTTATTGATTTATCTCTCTCGATTGGGTATAACTTTATTTATTTTGATAAAGATTTTAATAAAATTAGTAAAGACGCTTTTATTGAATTAACAAAAAGTTCTACGCAATTCACATTATCGATATGTCAATGTTCACCAGACTAATTATTTATAATAGTACCGCGTTAGCGATCGGTTTAAAAAAATTATCCCCAAGAATAATAATTTATTCTTGGGGATAATTTGTACTCAAGGTGGGAATCGAACCCACACTCTCGAAAGAACTGGATTTTGAATCCAGCGCGTCTACCAATTCCGCCACTTGAGCATTTTTATAGTCTGTTGCAAAGCTAATAAATATTTTTAGTTTTAATCGCTTAAATTTCATCCAAACTCATTAAATAATTTATATTTTTGTGATCACAACAACAAACCTCAACTAAATGTCTTCAAATCAACTTGCCCCAAAACTTTTTGCCTGTTCTCAAAGTACCGAATTGGCACAAAAAATAGCCAAAGAATACGGTGCCGAACTCGGAAAACTTACTACATCTCATTTTAGCGATGGCGAATTTCAGCCCGCTTTTGAAGAATCTGTAAGAGGAAGAAGACTCTTTTTAATTGGCTCTACATTTCCATCTGCCGATAATTTAATGGAAATGTTACTAATGATTGATGCCGCCAAAAGAGCATCTGCCAGGCACATAACAGCTGTAATGCCCTATTTTGGATGGGCAAGACAAGATCGAAAAGACAAACCCAGAGTCGCTATTGGTGCTAAATTAGTGGCCAATCTATTGCAAACTGCCGGTGCAACACGAATTATGACCATGGATTTACATGCCGATCAAATTCAAGGATTTTTTGAAAAACCCGTAGATCATTTGTATGCCTCTACCATTTTCATGCCCTACATTAACAGCCTAAAACTTGAAAACCTTACAATAGCATCTCCAGACATGGGCGGTTCTAAAAGAGCCTATGCTTATTCCAAACACTTACATTCCGATGTGGTGATTTGTTACAAACAACGTAAAAAAGCAAACGTTATTTCTCATATGGAACTTATTGGCGATGTAAAAGGAAAAAATGTAATCTTAGTAGATGACATGATTGATACAGGAGGAACTTTAGCACATGCCGCCAATTTAATGAAAGAAAGAGGCGCCCTAAGTGTGCGTGCCATTTGTACGCACCCAATCCTTTCTGGGGGTGCTTATGAGAAAATAGAAAACTCAGCTTTAACAGAACTTATTGTCTCCGATACTATTCCTTTAAAGAAAGCTACATCTAAAATAAAAGTAGTATCTTGCGCCCCATTATTTGCGGATGTTATGCAAAAAGTGCAGAACAATACCTCAATAAGTGGACAATTTTTAATGTAAACAATTAATAAAAAAGTAATGAAATCAATTACAATTAAAGGATCAAAAAGAGAAAGCGTAGGGAAAGTAGCAACAAAAGCTCTACGTAATGCTGGTATGGTTCCTTGCGTTATATACGGAGGAGATAAGCCAGTGCACTTTTCAGCAGAAGAGAAAGCATTTAAAAAGCTGGTATACACTCCAGACGTTTTTACCGCAAGTCTTGAAGTTGATGGACAAAAAACAACTGCAATTTTACAGGACATTCAATTTCACCCAGTATCAGACAGAATTCTACACGTAGATTTCTATCAGTTATTTGATGATAAAGAAGTAACTATGAACATTCCAGTAAAATTATCAGGAACTTCTCCAGGGGTATTAAATGGGGGATCTTTACGTTTTACAAACCGTAAATTAAAAGTAAAAGCATTGCCTGCGAATTTGCCTGACTTTATTGCTGCAGATATTTCGGGATTAAAAATTGGTAGTAAATTATTGCTTACCTCATTATTTAATGATGCATATACCTTTATGCACCCAGACAACACTGTAGTTGTGCAAGTGAGAACTTCTCGTAATGCAACAGCAGAAGTAGAAGAAGAAGAAGAAGCAACAGAAGCAGCTGCACCAGCTGCAGAATAAGCTTTGTAAATAGAATTTTAAAAAGCGTTGCGTAAAGTAACGCTTTTTTTATGCTCAAAATTTAGTTGAGGAAGCTTCACTAGCGATTAATTTGTATTTTTGAAAATCAATTTAAAAGAATGCGGCACTAAATTATTTCAAGCCGAAGTAGCTTATCAAGAAGAAGTCATGAAAAAATATTTAATTGTTGGGTTGGGAAATGTTGGAGAGACCTACACGAATACACGTCACAATATTGGATTTAAAATTCTTGATGAAGTTGCGCAAGCGCACAAGGCTACTTTCGAAACCTTAAAATTAGGGGATGTTGCTACCTTTCGATGGAAAGGAAGAACCTTTGTATTGCTCAAACCAAGCACCTTTATGAATTTAAGCGGTAAAGCGGTTAAATACTGGCTACAGCAAGAAAACATTGGCATTGAAAATCTTTTGGTAGTAACCGATGATGTGCATATTGATTTTGGATCTATTCGTGTAAAAGCAAAAGGATCTGCCGGCGGACACAATGGATTGAAAGACATTGAAGAAAAACTAAATACCCAAGCATATGCCCGTTTCCGATTTGGTGTTGGGGGGAATTATAGCAAAGGAAGGCAAGCCGATTTTGTTTTAGGCCAATGGAACAAAGAAGAAACCAGCCTTCTCATTGAACGCGTACCCGTAGCTGCAAAAGTCATCCCTTCGTTTGGTACAGCGGGGTTAAACAACACCATGAATACCTTTAACGGAAAGTAAACCAAACGTACCTTCGTCCTTTAATGATCGCTCGCAAACCATTCTGCAAAACTCGTATCTGTTTCCTGTAACTTTAAAGAAAAGAGCGCAATGTTCTTAGGCAGCCTACTTTTAATTTTGGCTGCAAAATCGATCACCATCATCTCACTTGTTGGTTGATAGTCAACCAAAATCACATGATGTCCCCGGTCTTTTAATTCTTTTGCCAGCTCAATATGTGGTGTATTTTTATTGAAAACAGTGGCATGATCAAACAAATCAACAATTTCTTCTTTCACAATTTTCTTTAAATCAGAAAAATCAATTACCATTCCAAACTTTACATGCGAATTGTCGGCGATAGGAGCGCCAGAAACCGTTACAGACAATTTATAACTATGTCCGTGTACATTTTTACATTTTCCATCATACCCATACAAAGCATGTCCTGTTTCAAAATTGAATTGTTTTGTAATTCTTATTGTGCTCATTTACGTCGGTTTCTTTTGTTTTTAACGTTGTTGTAAAAATACATAATTACAATTCCTACAGCTAAGACTGCAAATAAATAATCTCCACCCATATTTTATATTGTTTTAATCGATTGTTTTTTTATTTTTTAAATTTTTCCAAAGCATTTTTGGTAAACCGAGATAAGACCAAAGCACCCGAAATTGCCGCGCGCTCTTCCAAAAGTGTTTCCCAATGAACTGTGCCTTCCCAAAGCATTTTTTTCATTTCAAGTAAGGCATCTGGATTGTAGCTCGCCAATTTTTCTGACAACAAAGCGACTTCGGTGTCCAGTTCTATTGCCGATTCAAAAACAGCCCCAAACAATCCTTTTTCTTTTGCCCATTGGGCACTTTTCCATGAAGTAGCATCCAGTGCTAGTGCTGAGAATCCAGACAATCCTACTTTTCGTTCTACCGCTGGAGCAATTACGAACGGGCCAATTCCAATGGTCAATTCCGATAACTTTATAGCTGCTTTGTCCGTCGCTAAAACATAATCGCAAGCAGAAGCCAAGCCTACACCACCTCCCACAGTTTTTCCATGAACTCGACCAATGATTAATTTGGTACAAGTTCTCATGGCATTTATAACGTTGGCAAAACCCGAGAAAAAACGTACACCTTCCTCTAAATTACGTACAGCTACAAGTTCGTCAAAAGAAGCTCCTGCACAAAACGCTCCTTCTCCTTCAGACTTCAATACAATCACAGCAACCGCATTATTCTTCGAAAGCGCGTGCAATTCCTTGGTCAATCTTTCTAAGAGTTGACTTGGGAAAGAATTACTTGCAGGATGCCCAAATTCTACCGTTGCAATTTTATGGGCTATTTTGGTAGTTAAACTACCGTCTTTGCGGGTTGTGTTCATTTTCTACGAATTTATGTCAAAAATAAGTTTTTATTCATCAAATCTATTTTTGAAAAGAGAGTTTTCTATTTTTTTTGAGCAAGCGGTTTAAATTTCCACCTAAAAAGAAGAATTAATGGCAATCCTCGCACCATAATCCAACAGGTAAACGCTATCCAAATGGCATGTAGTTTATAATCAAGGGTATCGAAAATCAGTAAAACAGGAATAAAAATAAATCCTGTTGAAAAGAGCAGTAAGTTTCTTAGTATTTTCATTTCTCCCATGCCTTTGTACATCCCATCAAAAACAAAAGTAATTGCACAAAGTGGTTGCATGACTAAAATGATCCAAAAACTCGCATAAAATTTTTCTAATACCACTGGATCTTTAGTGAACACCGTCCCAATTGTCTCATAAAATAGGGCACCAGTAAAGGTTAAAAACAGTCCAATTATAACCCCGTATTTTGTTAATTTACCACTTAGTTTTAGAAGAGTCTGATACTCTTTGGCTCCCAATAACTTTCCAGACAAAATATTTCCAGCACTCGAATAACCATCAATCATAAAGGCCCCAAAAAACCAAATATTTAATCCAATGGTATAGGCAGCAATGTATTCTTTTCCATAACTTGTTGCATAGGAAGTCCCAAAATAAAGGGCTACATTTAGGGCAATGGTGCGAATAAATAAGTTAGAAATCATGCCCAACATGCGTCTGATTTCTTTGTTAAAAGGCAACTGTAACTTTAAGGAAATAGCTGTTTTTTTTAACAATAAGAAGGCGGCAATACCTGCCATTGTAATTTGAGACAGCATACTAGCATAGGCAGCACCTTCAATATGCATTGGCGCAATGACTCCTTTAACTCCGTAGACAAGTACAAGGTCTAAAACAACATTTAAAAGCGCACCAGTAAGCGCAATCATCATTGGGTAATAGGTGTTTTGCAACCCTCTAAAAGTCCCAAAAATAGCAAAAACAAACAAGGAGAAGGGAAATCCAAAAATTCGAATTTTAAAATAACTGACAGCAACGTCCAAGATGGTTCCCGTGGCATTGTAAAATTCAAAAATTTGTCTGGCAAAAGGGTAGGAGATTGCCAAAACAACCAAACTCCCCAGAAGAACAATGGCTGTTGCTTGGGCAGGCAAATCATTGACTTCCTCCAATTTATGTGCACCAACATACTGAGAAATAATTGAAGAGATCGCGCTTCGAACCTGTCCAAAAACCCACACTAACATCGATATAAACGCTCCCACAATACCTACTGCTGCCAAACTCTCTGTAGCATTGGTGTCGATATTTCCAATAATGGCAGTATCTGTAATGGACAAAAGAGGCTCTGCAATTCCTGCAATGAGCGCAGGAATTGCCAACTTGTTTATGTTTTTAAAGCGAATATCTGTTTTCAAAAAAAAGGCATTTCAGTTACAAAGGTACACATCTACGCCACTTATAAATGCGAATCGTATAAAAATCTGTACCTTTGCAGGGATAAATACCACTTGATAATGAAACATATTTTAGTTCCAATTGGATCTACAGAAAACGCCTCAAACACTTTGCAATACGCGATTGATTTTGCAGGAAAATTTGATGCAAAAATTTTTGTTTTTAGAGCCTATAATTTTCAAACAAAAGCGGGTACAATTATTAATATTGACTCAATCATTGAACGTGAAACAAATTTATACATGCGTTCTGTTGTTAATTCTGTGGACCGAAAAAATATTGATGTAAAACTCATTTCGGCAAAAGGAAGTGTTTTGGACACCATAGAAACTATTGACAATGAGCTTGGAATTGATTTGATTATTGTGGGCCCAAAAAGCAATTCGATTAAAGAGGAGGTTTTTTTAGGAAGGACCACAGGAAGTATCGTAAAAAAAACAGAGATTCCCCTATTAATCATTCCAAACAGCTATGTCTATCAACCGATAGAAGCTATTCTAACTGCGTTTAAATCGGGAATTGTCAACAAAAAAAAGACCCTAAAGCCTTTGCAAGCTTTTGCAAATGCTTTTGGAGCTAGCGTACATTTATTATTGGTAAAGACTCCAAAGCATACCGATGAAGACTTGGAGTTAAATGCAGATTTGGAAGCTCTAAAGACTACTTTAACTGTTACAGAAAGTGGAACTACTTACCAAGGTGTATTAAGTAATATCAAACTCATGAATCCCGATTTATTATGTGTCTTCAGACGTAAAAGAGGGTTCTTTCAAAAGCTTTGGGAGAAAAACGTAATTTTAAAGGAAGAGTTTTATTGTAAGGTTCCTTTGTTGGTTTTACGCGGAAAACTTTAATATTTTAAATTTGGAGGTTCTATAAAAGGAGTCTCTAGTTTATACATTTCAAGTAAAAACGACTTTATTTCGTCCATAAATGCCTCCAATTTTTCCGCCGTAATCAAAGTATCCTTTGTTCTTGAGGCAGAAAAATTTGCCGATAAGAAACCACTTTTTAAGTTTTTGAATGAGATAATTCCTGCTTCTAAAGGGGTATTAAAATCATAATTTGTGCTTTTTGTATACAAAAATGCATACAGTAGTACTTGAATGGCTTTGTGGTATTTTTCATCTCTTATGTTTGAGAAAGTAGGGACTTTTAAATTTGTACTCGATACCATTCCAGATTTGTAATCGATAATTCTAGTTACCCCATTCAATGTATCAACGCGGTCTACCTGTCCATGAATTTTTATTGGAAAATCCAAGCCATCCACCCGAATAGTTGCGGCCAAGTTCTCTTCGGTAGCAATTATCTTTAATTGATTTTCTCCGTCCTTTAATAGCGAATGTTCTTGCTGTAAAAAATTGAGAACAAATCGATTGGCAACCTCAAAAATAAGTCGGTTTTTACCTGTTTTTAAATCCCCACTTCGAAAGGCTATTTTAAAATGCTTCTCAACAAGAGGTTTTGCTTTTTTTAGCATTTCTGAAACCGCTTTTGCTTCTAGAAACCGCCCCACAAAAGGGGTGTACAATTCGTCCAAGGTTTCGTGAACAACCGTTCCTAGTGTGTTAAAAGCAACTGTTTCTTCTACACCGTCCAATTCTTTAATTTTTAAGATTTTCTGTTTGTAAAACTTAATTGGGTTGTACAAATAGCTCGTCAATACCGATGGAGAAATTCCTTTTTCAGCCAAGATTTTTAGGGTATTTAGAACCGATTCATTTTTAGGAATTTCCTTTAAAATTGTTTTTTCTGTAACCACTTTTGGGCCAATTATCTTTTGCTGAATGTCGCTGCGCATCATTTCCAATTGTTTCACAAAACGACTCTTTTCGCCACTTCCAAATACATCAGGCTCTGTATTGTAGAGAATAAAAATATTTTTAGCTCTTTGTAGCAAACGAAAGAAATGATAGGAAAAGATAGCATCTTTCTCCCGGTAAGTTGGAAGGTCAAACGCTACTTTTACATCAAAAGGGATGAAAGATTGCTGTTGGCTATTTGCGGGTAAAATTCCTTCATTCACAGAGGTAATGATGACGTTCTCAAAATCTAACACACGCGTTTCTAGCATGCCCATTAATTGCAATCCTTTTAAGGGCTCTCCCTGAAAAGATAAATTCTCCGACCCAATGAGTTGCTTAAAAAACAAATGCAATGTTTTTAAGTTCTGAAAATAACGATAGTCATTGTGTAAATTTTGAAGCTGTAGGAAAATCGTATGAAAACGGAATAAAAATTCTTTCTCTAACGGGTTTGCACCTTCTTTTAATAGGTTGATTAAATCTAGAATGCGCGAAATAAAATCTGCAATTGTTGAAAGGGGATTAAAAATTGCTGTAATTGTTTTTTGAAATGACGGCGCTAGCCCTTCAAAGAAAGTAGTTAGGTAGGTCGTCTCAACAAAAGTATTGTTTTCTTTTGTGATTGCGGTGACGATATCGTCTGCAATAGTAGCGCCGTCCTTTTGAAGTAATCTGTAAATTGCGGGTGCTTTTATAAAACGAATGACATCTTTGTGGTAAAAGCTATTCTCAGTTATTTTTTGAAGTTTTTCTTGTGATAAAAACAATTGAAACACACTGAACATGAGCGCAGTGGAAGGGATGTCTTTTAAAGGATATCCCATGGTAATGTTTATGGCCGCTACATTTTTTGGTAAAGAACTCAACGTAATTGGCAGCAATGTTTCATCAGACAACACCATGGCGGTATTCTGTAATTGTGGTAGTTTTGATAAAATTTCTCCGGCATATTTTATTTGAGAAATATTTTTTGAAACCCCAATAACCGCGATGTTCTTTTTCTCAAAAAAAGTAGTCCCAATGGTATTTAAATCGTTTTTTTCATAATGTTTCCAAGTGCTTTTGTATTTTCTTATAAATTGACCTGCTTGTTGTTTTTTGTCTAATAATGCAGCGTCAATGTCCCAATAAATTGTAGTGTTTTGAGCGGCCAACATTTTCTGAATCAATACCTCCTCTGCAGTATTCAAAGCGTTAAAACCAATAAAAACAAACTTTTTATGTGGATTGTTTTGGAGATATGCATCCATCTTTAGGGTTGCCTCTCTATAAATTAAACCTTGGTACCCGATATTTTTTTCTTTTAAAAATGCGTATAGTTTTGGATAAAATTCTCCTAATTTTTCCACAAAAGAAAAATGATCTTTCACCATGGCTGTTTCTTTAAAAACCCCCTCTACAGACCATTTTTTTAAGCGTTCTATATCTCTCAAGTACACAAATATTTCTGCAGCTTTTACCAAATGTTGATCGATTTCATTGAAATCTTGAAGTACTGTAAATGCCCAGGATGAAAACTTGTCAAAGGAATCTGGGTTTTTTTCAACACTTTTATAGATGGTGTAAAAATGGAATAAGAGCGCTACACTGTCTACTTTTGAAATTTCTGACACCTCTTCGATAAAGCTTCCAATATTTTGAATTTCAGGAAGAAAACCTGTATGAATTTTATCTTTCAATGCTTGTTTTACAAAAACACCTGCTCTTTGGGATGGCAATATAAAAACCACATTCTCAAAGGATGTTGTCGTTTTTAAAATCGTATCTATTGTTTCAGAAATAAATGATTGCATTGAAATTGATTTGAAAAACAAGGTACAATATAAATCTTGTTTTTGCATCATAAACCTCTCATGGAGATTTGGTTATTTTATGTGTATTAAAAAAAAATCTCCTTGTTATTTTACAAGGAGATTTGGTTTTTTTAGATTGGATTTAACCATTTGAATTGAAACTTTGTTTCTGGAATTATGATTCGTTCTGTAATCCGATACATTCTATCGGGAAGCTTCAATAAATAATCTCTTGCTTTTTCTGCCTCAGCAGTTAAGCCGGTCATTTTATCGATCTCCCATGCGGCATTCAGTTTTTTTAAGATGTCAATATAATCAAAACCGGTATACACCCCTGCTCTTTGAGCCACCGTCGAAAAGTCACTAAACAGACTTCCTTTTTTCGAGAAAGATTCTCTTAAATGCAATGCAGGCATCACAATTTTGTGCTTCATCATGTATTGAAAGGCCAACATCATTTCACTAGGGTCAATGGCAAAAATTCGTCTAACAAATTCTGTGTATGCAACATGGTGGCGCATCTCATCTCCTGCGATAATCTTAGACATTTTTGCCAACGCTTTGTGTCCTTTTTTTCGTGCAATTTTAGCGACGTTGTTATGTGAAATATAGGTTGCCAATTCTTGAAAACTAGTATATATAAAGTTTTTATAAGGATCGGAGGCCGTTCCTATATCGAAACCATCTGAAATTAAATGTTGGGTCGTAATTTCTACTTCACGCATGTTTACCCTTCCAGACAAATACAAATATTTGTTTAACGTATCTCCATGTCTATTTTCTTCAGCAGTCCAGGATCGAATCCATTTTGCCCAACCGTTATCGGGTTGTTGCGAAATACCATCGATGTCTAACAACCAAGATTCATAGGTGGGGAGTGCTTCTTCGGTAATGGTATCTCCTACGAGAACGATCCAGAAATCATCACTTAAATCTTTAGACAATTCTTGAATCTCCTTTATTTCATCAATAAAAGTATCTTTTTGTGAGTTTGGTAAAAAATCGGTGGGTTGCCAAATTTTTTCTGCTGGAATCAAATAGTCATGAACAAAGGTGTCGATGTTTTTTTCCAGCGTCTTCATGACTTCTTTTCGAATGTTTCGTAGGGACATACTTATTTTATGTGGGATGTAATTATTGTTTCCACTTTTGCCATTAATTCGTCAAAGGGCAAAGAGGTTATTTTGATGGGTGCATGGGTTTTTAATGTAATTGGACTCCCAAGACCTAGCGGGAATTTTCCGTACTTATAAACTTTCCAAGAATTGTTAATGCTGATGGGTACAATGGAGGTTTCTTTATTGTACTTCGCGATCATTTTAATCCCATTAGTAGCAAATTTTTTTGGCTTTCCTGTTCTACTTCGTGTCCCTTCAGGAAAAATCACTGCAGACCAATTTTCTTTATGAATTCGTTTCGAAAAATTTGCCAATGCCGTTAAAGCCTGCTTTGGATCTTTTCTGTCTATCAATGCAGCTCCTCCATATTTTAGATTGTAGGAAATACTTGGAATTCCTTTTCCCAATTCTATTTTTGCAACAAATTTTGGGGAATACTTTCTAAAGTATAAGATCAAAGGCGGAATGTCAAACAAGCTTTGATGATTGGCGACAAAAATATAGTTGTTTTCTTTTGAAAGCGAGTGTTTGTTTTCAAAACGAACGGGAACCCACAATATGAGCATTGATTTTACCAAAAACCAATTTAAGACGTCTACAACTATTTTATGTCCCTTAAAACCAAAAAGATTGAAACTCAACCACTGTAGCGGCTGAAAAACAACCAATAGCAGAAAGAAAGTCAACATAAAAATTGGCGACAAAAGATAACTGATAAACTTCATGGTCTAGATCCAGTTACTCCAGGGGATTCGTGAAAGAATGATGAGCAATGCTAAACCATAAAAGACTACAAATGTCTTAAAACGTGCAGTATCTGTTGTTTTCTTCTTATGTTTAGACCAACCTATTGTAATCAAAACAATGGCAATTATCATCATGCTAGGGTGTTCTACCGCCAATAATCGGGTTGCTTTATCTCCCATAACAGCACTAGGATCTGTTTTTAGCGCTTGATACCAAGGAGACATAAAATACCATGCCAAGCCAATTAACAATTGGAGGTGGGATACAATCAAGGTAAATAACCCAATTCTTAAGTCTTTGTCTTTAAATTCTTTTTTTTGTGTGAAGCCAATAATAGCATTTACTACAGCAAAAGCTAAAAAAGCCAAAACCAAATAGGCCCAATAAGAATGAATGTCTTTCATAATGTAATCTCTTGTTTTTTTAGTGAGGTAAAGTTAACTATTTATTCTATAAAAAAACCACCTCATGCGAGGTGGTTTTAAAAATAGTAAAATTAGATGTTACTATTGTAAAATATACGCTGATCCAGACTTGATAACTGCCATAGACCAAACACCAGCAGCACCGTTGTAGATGTTGTAGGTAACAATGTATTTCTGACCTTCCGCATCGCTAGGGAAGTTGTTTAATAAGATCGTGTTGATTTTTGCCAAACGCGCTTCAACAGATTCTTCATCTTTTCCAGCTCTTACATCAAAGTTTTGGTAATAACCATTACCAACAGATTCATAATCAGCAGCGGTTAATGTATATTTAATGGTGTTATCTGGAACCCAGTTATTACCATCGTGTCCAAATTGCAGTTTAGATTGATGCGCGACCCATGATCCATCAATAAAAGTAAATTCATTTCCTCTTACACCAGTACTACCATTGTAATATTTAAAGAAAACTAAAATCGAATCATCTTCTTGAGCATATGGGAATGTAAGTTGTAAAAATGCTGGTATATAGTTGTTTGGTGCTACAGAAGACGAAAAGTTATTATATCTTCCTGGTTGCCCAGATTCTTCACCCATTGAATCATAGTCTGCAGAAGTTAAGTAATACGCACCTTCCGCTAAAACCCATTCTTCATTTGAATAAATATAGTAAACTTCCTCATTTTTTGTTTCTCCTTCAACCCCAGGTGCTTTTATATTTGTATCAAAAATTTCCCAAGTTGCAGCAGCAGAATTCGTAGATGTATATCTAAAAGCTATGTTAATAGATTCTCCGTCATATGCTGATAAACTCAATTCATCAGATAATACAGGGGTCCAATTATTTCCACCAGGAACGTTTGTTAAATTAAGAACATCCCAATTTGCAGCTGCAGGATCTCCTGTGTAATCTTTAGAAATCAATACACTTACTGAATTATAACTTCCATAGTTTAAAACTTGATTCACCTGTATCAATGCATTAGAAAAACTTGATAAATCTATTTCTGGAGAGATTAACCAATCTTCATTTTCATTAGAACCACCTGAATAACCAGACATTTTAGCTCCATAAGATTGTGTTTCTTCCCACTCTTGTGCACCGGTAACATTTACTGCTTCATAATCTAGTAATGTACCAGCTGATTTAAAATCTGCTGTATAAAATTGAGTCATTCCATTAACAGTTTCGCCAACATATTGCTTATACTTTACCAAAGTAACTTGTCCTTCTGCTGGTGCTGTTATATTTTCTGTTAAGATATCCGGAATAAAGCTTGCAGGGTTTTCATCTTGGTAAAAACCAACTGCATTGTCTGAAGCACCAGGATAATCCGCATTATCAATAGTAAAATCTGCAGCGCTAGTGTAATTTTCTACAATTGCTAAATCAGTTCCGTTCTCAAGTTCGTAGTTTACAATTACAGAAGAATTTAATCCCCATGCTGGATAGAGATTAGATAAAAAATCAGGAAGCATTGATTTAGCATCTTCATTGGTATTGAAATAGTTATTGTCTAAATCAAGATCTTCAATGTAGTTGTCTTCTGTCAACGTGATCGTTGCGTCACCAGAAATAATTGTTTCTTGGGCGTCTACTTCTTCATAAATGTCTTCCATAGGGTTACAAGCTGTAAACACTATAGAAAGGATTGCGAATGAATAAAATATTTTTTTCATAATTGTTATTTTTTAAAATTTAATTTTTGCACTTAAACTGAATGTTCTACCGAAACCAAAAAATACTAATGGATCTGAAGCGTCAATTGCATCTGCAATATATTCTGTATCTAAGACATTGTTTACTCGAGCAGTAACTGTAGTGTCAAATGTTCCAAAGTTAAAACTGTGACGTAAACTTGCATCTACAGTCCCGTAACTTGGTACTTTATAAGAATCAGTTGGTGTTTCTGTTGCATTTGCATAGTTTAAAACATCGATACGAGCATAAAGGTTCGCAAAGTAGTTGTAATCTACCGTAATACTTGTTTTGTCCCAGAATTTGTAAAGCATCCCAAGCGCAGCCGTTGTTTGTGCTGCATTAGAAACTCTTAATCCTTTAATTGGTAAAGAAAGTGTTTCTACCTCTTCTTGGTTTTCATTAAATACTGAAACATTTTCTAAGTTGTTATCCCATTTCCAGTCTCCTAAGGATAGCATTCCTGAAAAGTTAAGGTCGTTAGAAGGCTTGTAGGTGAAGTCAAATTCAATCCCTTGGTGTAAAGCGTTTACACCTAAAAGGTTTGCGGTATAATCTTCAGCTCCAGGTGTCGCTGCTTGTACACTTCTGGAAAAAGTTCTATCATTCCACTGCGTTCTGTATACATTTACGTTTGCAGCAAATTTCTCAGCTCTTACACCATATCCCAATTCTAAACTGAATATTTTTTCATTTTCAGCATCTCTGTTGATTGAAGTATTATCAAAACGATTAAAAACAGCATTGAATGCAGCTGGTCTTTCAAAGTAACCTATGTTTGCAAAAACATTTTGAACATCATCCAAACGGAAGTTTGCACCTCCTTTGATGCTATAACCACCCAAGTTGATTTTTTCTGAAGTAGCTAAATCTCTTCCAGCTTCTGTGCTTAAGTCGTATAAGAAGTATTCAATTCTTTGATAAGAAGTTTTTTGAATCGAAGAAGATACAAATGCATCAAAGTTTTCAGTCCCATATTCTAATTGACCAAAGAAACCTAACCAACCAACTTCACCGTCGTTGTTATACCCCATTTTATCTCCAACCACTAACGCTGCATTTGGATTATTCACGTTATTGTCATCTAAGTAATAGTCACCTCCTAATAAGTCTGTCACTTCTCTAAAGTGTTTTCCTGTATAGGTTCTTACATCCAATCCACCAATAAAAGTTAGTTCGTCTGTTAGGTTTGTTTTGAAAGTAGATAATAATCCATACCATTCGTGGTCATTTCTAGAAGCTCTTAAGATTGCTTCAGAACCTAACGCTCCGTTTGCTCTGTTGATTTCAACAATGTTGTCTAAATCCACTGGTTGGTCTGGACCACCGAGTCTAACACCAAATAAATCTGTGTTAGTTCCAGCAGTTCCACCACCACCACCTGTACCATAAGATACATAAGCTGCCGTAGATAAAGAAGTGTTGTCGTTAATGGTCCAATAGTGGTTTAAAGACGTTTGAGATTTGTGGTAAAAGTTATCTTCAATGTGCGTTACCTGGCCATCTTTGAATCCCCAATCTGGGTTAAACTGATTTCCAGCTTCAGCATTTCTGTAAGTAGAAACTGTGCTAGCATTTTGTCTTTGTCCGTGTCTTTGCGGAGCTCCAAAACTTGTAAAAGAGATTTTATGATTTTCATTAATTTCTTTTGAGAAGTTAACAAAATAATTCATCCCTTCAAATTGGGTTCCTTCTATATACCCTTCACCTGAAATTTTAGCGAAAGATACAGTCGCAGCCAATCCATTTTCCATTAATCCAGTAGACAATGTAAAGCCATATTTTTGGTATCCATTGTTCCCTGTTGCAGCAACAACGTTTCCTCCTTTATTTACATCAGAAGTTTTCGATAAAATATTGATCGTACCTCCAATAGAAGGAACCGCTACTTTCGCAGCACCTAAACCTCTCTGAACTTGCATTGCAGAAGTTACATCTGACAATCCCGCCCAGTTAGACCAATATACTCTACCGTTTTCCATATCATTTACGGGAACCCCGTTAATCATAACAGCAACGTTTTCAGAATTAAATCCACGTAAGTTAATTCTACCATCTCCAAAACCACCACCAGATTTTGTAGCATACACTCCAGGTGTAGACTTTAAAACCTCTGGGAATTCCTGGGTTCCTAATTTTCTTTCAATATCAGCTGCTTTGATTGTAGAAACCGCTACTGGGGTTTTTCTATCAATTGCAAATGATGTTGAAGTGATGATAATTTCGTCTAATATACTTCCACCTTCTTCTAATTGGATGGTACCTAAATTAGATTTAGTTGAAGAAAAAGACAATTCAACAGTTTTGTATCCGATAAAAGAAACGACTAATGTTCCAGAATTAGAAGTTGTATTTAACGAAAATTTTCCGTCAAAATCTGTTTCTGTTCCATTCATGGTTCCTTTTTCAAGAATACTTGCTCCAGGCAATGATTGATTGCTTTCGTCTACAACCGTTCCTGTAATTTTAGTTTGTCCTAATACAGTAGTCGATACAAATAATAGTATAGCTACAAATAATAAGTTTTTAAAATTTTTCATTAATAAATTTTATAGGGTTAAATTATTTTACAAAACTCCAATTTTTGAAGAGTTACAATGTTAACTTAATGTTAAGTTTTAACAAAACTTTAAGAGCACTAAATATAAATAAAATTCAATACATTATCTGAAAATCAATCTATTAAGTATCAACAAGTTTGTTAACAAATGCTGTGTATAGGGTTAATATATATTTATCCTGATAAAATCTTTAACAAAAACACGTACTGGGGGCATTCCCATTTTTTTACCCCATTTTTCTTTAAGTGAAACCTTAATTATTTGAAGTTATTAACTTTTTTACACTACTTGTAGCATTAAAAATGGTCTACCCAGATTTTCTATTTTCTTACATGTGTTAAATGAAGATCCAAAATACACATCTTATACTTCTTTGGATACTAAAAATGAGACACAAAAAAACCACCTCATTGAGGTGGTTTTAAAAAAAGTATAAAGATTTTTTTTAGAAGCTATATTTCACAGAAGCATTCCAAGTTCTTCCCCAACCAAACATTCCTCGGTTAGATTTGTTAATCCCTTTCCAGTTTTCTGAAGCAATTGGAGATGCCTCATCATTGTCTCTTAGGTCAGTCAAGTACACTTCATAGAACAAGTTGTTTACATTCAGTCTGAAATCTAAATTCTTGTCTTTGTTTTCACCAATGAAAAGTCGGTAAGAAATTCCTAAATCTGCAATGTCATAAGTAGGCAATTCTAAGTTTTCTTTTACTGCACCTACATTTGCGTATAGGCCATCATACAATCTCCAGTCAAAATCTACAGAGAAGTTGTCTGTAATTGCATAGTCTAAACCAAATCCTAAAGTGAATTGAGCTGCATCACCAACTTTACCACCATCAACATCATTGTTCGATTCAGATAAAACTACTTGATCCTCATCAACTACTCTTCGAATGGTACTTCCAACATATTCCCAATCTCCAATAGAAGTAAACCCTTTAAAGGTTAGTTTGTCATTTAACAAACGGGTTCTAAAGTCAATTTCGATTCCTTGGTGTAATTGCTCAGCACCAAAGTTTAACGTATTTTCAATCAATCCGTCGACAACTCTTGAAGAACTCACAACTCTATTTTTCCAAGAAGTTCTGTATAGGTTTACATTTGCAGAAAAGTTATTTTTAGCATACGAATATCCCAATTCCAATCCTAAAATGTCTTCATTTTGAGTGAACGGACTTACTCTGTTATCATAAGTATTAAAGATTGCATCATGAAATGGTTGACGTGAATATACACCTGCATTTGCATACACTTTGTTGCTTTCATCAACAATAATACTACCTCCGGCTTTCACGTTGTAACCAACATTACTTACTTTTTCAGAATCTTGAGAATTCGCGTCGTAATCATATCTATCAAATCTTTGGTGATTTTGTTGAGACATTGATCCTTGAACGAATGCAGATAGTTTGTCAGTAGCATATTCTAATTGGGTAAACACCCCTGCATAAGAAATTCGTTCGCTACTGTCGTAATCAATTCTTTCGTTCTCGCTTGCAAAATTAAAGAAGGTGGCCCAAGGATTTGCGCTAAAAGCAGTATTTGCAGTTACAGAAACCACATCTCCAACTCGATTGTGCGTTCCATCTTTTAATCTTCTATCCTCTGTCCAAGAAGACAATCCGTGTAAATCTTTTACTTGTCTAAAGTGCGTTCCGTAGTAAGTTCTTAAATCAGCTCCTACGTTCCAAACTAAATTGTCATTGAATTGCTTTTCATAGTTCGAAACCATTCCATACCAGCTATGGTTGTTCATCGAAGATCTCGTAATATAGGCTCCGTTTCCAAAGTTCCCATTAACAGCGGCTGCATTGTTTGCGTAAATTGCGTCATAATCAACATAGCCAGTATTTGTTCTTTCTCTGTTTCCTCTGTTTCCAGTTCCACCTCCACGTCCCCATGAAGCATAAAGTACTGTAGAAAGGTTCGAATCATCGCTAATGGTATAATCCCAGTTGATATTCATTACGGGTTTGTGATAGAAATTTCTTCGTTCTGTCAAGTATGCACCTTGGTAAGTACCCCAGTTGTTGTTATATCTTCTACCATATTCTAAGTAAGAAGAAATACTTTTAGAATAGTTTTGATCGTGCCATTGCGGCGCACCAGTAATTAAGAAGTTAAAGTTGTGCTTTTCGTTTGGGTTGTATCCAAAAGATACAAAGTAGGTCTGTCCTTGTCCTTTGTTTCCTTCGTTGTATCCATCACCTTGCCAGTGTGTAAACATGACAGAAGTTGCAAAACCACTTTCATTCTGACCAGTGTTGTAAAACATAGTAGATTTAAAGTAAGCATCATTTGCCAAAGCTGTAGAAAAATAACCTCCTGGTTTTTTATCTGTTGTTTTTGTCACAAAATTGGTGGTACCTCCCACAGAAGAGATGGCCAATTTAGAAGCTCCTAAACCTCTCTGAATTTGAACGGCGCTTGCAATATCGCTAATTCCAGACCAGTTAGACCAGTACATTTTACCATCTTCCATTCCATTAATAGGTTGTCCGTTTAATAGGTAAGAAGTGTTTGTTTGATCAAATCCTCTCACAGAAATTCGAGTATCACCAAAACCTCCACCTTGTCCTGCAACATATACAGAAGGGGTGTTTACCAATGTCATGGTAACATCTTGGGTTCCAATTTTTCTTTGAATTTCGGCAGCTTTAATCGTTGAAACCGCTACAGGTGTTTTTCTACCTCCTGCTAAATCGATAACTCCTTTACCAATAATAACTACTTCATCTAATGCATCTGCGTCTTCAACCAATTGTACAGTACCAACATTGGCTGCTGCAGCTGAAAAAGAAATTTCTATCGATTTGTAACCGATATAAGAAATTACCAAAACACCTGAATTCGATTGTGCATTCAATGTAAATTGACCGTCAAAATCAGACTCCGTTCCGTTGGTAGTCCCTTTTTCAAGAACACTAGATCCAGGAAGAGGTTGGTTGTTTTCATCAACTACCATTCCAGTAACCTTGGTTTGTCCCATGACAGTCGCTGCCATAAAGAACAAAGCTAGAAATAATACGTTTTTAATTAATTTCATTTTATATAAAGTTTAGTTTGTTCAAATATAGAAAAAAAACTGCAGAAGTTAATTTTACGATTTATTTAACAGTTTTTTTGCCAATTCTTTTCCAAGTTCTACGCCAAATTGATCGTAGCTATAGATGTTCCAAAGAATTCCTTGTACAAAAATTTTGTGTTCGTACATGGCAATGAGTTTCCCCAATGATTTTGGCGTTAACTTATCAAACAAAATACGCGTGCTTGGCTTGTTTCCTTCAAAAACTTTAAAAGGGAGTAGGCTTGCTATTTGCGTTTGATCTCCAGAAAATTTTAATTCTAAATGAACTTCTTCTTTTGTTTTCCCAAAAGCCAACGCTTCCATTTGCGCATTGTAGTTGGCCATTAATTTTTGATGATGCTCTGTGAGCCCATACAACGATTCTTTATACCCAATAAAATCACACGGAATTAATTTGGTTCCTTGGTGAACCAACTGCATAAATGCATGTTGCATATTGGTTCCAGTACTTCCCCATACAACCGTGCCGGTTTGATAGTTGACGCGATCTCCATTTCGATCGACGCTTTTTCCATTACTTTCCATAATGGCTTGCTGTAAGTAGGCAGATAATTTTGTTAAATATTGTGTGTATGGTAAAATAGCTTCTGTTTCTGCTTTGTGAAAATTATTGTACCAAATACTAATTAAAGCCAAGATTACGGGGATGTTTTTGTCAAATTCTTCCTCCTTAAAATGAATATCCATTTCCTCAGCTCCGTTTAGAAGGTCTTTAAAATTGGCGAAACCAACAGCCAAACTGATGGATATTCCCACAGCAGACCAAAGCGAAAAACGACCTCCAACCCAATTCCACATTGGAAAAATATTGGCTTTATCGATGCCAAAATCTTCCACAGATTTTAAGTTTGTAGACACGGCAACAAAGTGTTTTGCAACATCAAAAATAGTAGCGGGACATTTTTTTTGCGATAAAAACCAATCTTTAATTGTATTGGCATTTGTTAGAGTTTCTTGAGTTGTAAAGGTTTTAGAAACAATGACAAACAAAGTGGTTTCTGGGTCTAGGTGTTTGATAATTTCAGAAACATGATCCCCATCAATATTTGAAACAAAATGGGTATTCAAATGATTTTTGTAAAACTTTAATGATTCAACAACCATGTCTGGCCCAAGGTCGGAACCTCCAATACCAATATTTACAATATCAGTGATTGCTTTACCCGTAAAACCCTTCCATTTTCCTGAAATCACTTTATTGCTAAAACTTTTAATTTTTCGTAACGCAGTTTGAATCTGTGGTTTTATATTTTTATCATTTACAAACACAGGCTCATCAGAAGTACTTCTTAGTGCCGTGTGTAAAACTTCCCTGCCTTCTGTTGCATTGATAACTGCCCCAGTATATTGTTTTTCAATAGCGTCTTTTAAAGCTACTTCATTTGCCAAAGCAACAAGAAGCTCTAAGGTTTTTTTTGTGATTCTATTCTTTGAGAAATCGACAAGAACGTCTTCATTTTGGATAGAGAACTCCGCTTGCCTATTTTTATCTAGGTGTAGCTCTTTTAGCGTGGTTTTTTTGATTTCATTAAAATGATCCGATAAATCTTTCCAAGCCTTTGTTGTGGTAGGGTTAATGTTTTTTAAAGCCATATGTATTTTTAATTTTCAGCAATTATATCCAAAGATTCACTCTTTGTTTCAGTGATTTCAATTTTGTCCAGTCGTGTTTTGGGCATTTTAATAAATGCCAAATACTTTGTTTTAATGCTTTCCTTTAAGGGTTTTGCTGCAGGTAGTTTTTGTTTGAAAGGGTCTACTTGTCTCCCGTTTTTCCAAAAACGATAACACACATGTCTGCCTTCTGTGCTTCCCGTTCTACCTACCCATCCAATAACATCTCCTTGCTTTACGTATTGCCCTTTTTTTACATTTCGTCTTCTCATGTGAAGATATTGGGTTTCATAGGTGTTATTGTGTCTAATTTTTACATACTTACCATTGCCACCTTTCTGGGTAGATGCAGTAACAATTCCACTAGCAGTTGCCATAATTGGAGTTCCTTCTCTGGCCGCAAAATCGGTTCCCTTGTGAGGTTTTACGCGATAGCCATAGTGTCTAATTCGTCTTTTTAAATTATAAGGAGAGGAGATTCTCGACCCAAATTTTATGGGCGATTTTAAAAACTGGCGCCTCAAGATATTCCCCGCATCGTCATAATAGTCAACCAGTCCTTTGGTGCTATCTGCTAAAAATCGAAAGGCATAAAAATCTTGGTTTTTATGTCTGAAAACGGCAGATTTAATATTTCCAAAACCTGCAAAAATAGTATCGCTTATGTATTTTTCTTCATAAACGAGTTTGAATTCATCTCCCTTTTGAAGTTTATAAAAATCCAAGGTCCACGCATAAATATCATCTGCAATGGTATTGGTTAATCCCGGATTTATGTGAAGGCTATCCATGGTCACAGACAAACTAGAAAATATTTTCCCGCCAATTTCTTTTTCTACAATTTTGATTGGTTTTTTATACCGTTGTGCCACAACTGTAGAGTCCGAAAATGCGATAATTGTTGCATTGATTTTATCATGGTTGTAAATAAAAACCTGCGCTTTTTCTGTAGAATCTTTACTAGCTAAAATTGTATATGGTTTTCCTGCTCGCACCCTTCTTACATCGAAAGTTTCTTTTACAGTGCTAGCAATTTTATTGATCGTGGGATACATTACATGATGCCTGTCCAAAATGATCCCAAAGCTTTCCCCACTTTTTATCGTATCTTTTATTACTTTGTAATCATTTAATACATATCCATATTCTTTAATGATTTCGGGAGGCGCTATCTTTTTTTCAACCGTTTTTTCTTCTTTTGTAGTACACGAAAAGATCAAAGAAAAAAGAAAGAAAAGGGTAGGTATTTTTTTCAAGAAACGAATTTTAAAGGACATTTTTCTATTGGCATCAAAAGTACAAATAAAATGCAGTAATTTTTTAATGATTTTCACGAAGTTAAGTGAACGGTTTCGTAGCGATTTGAAAAACGAATTTAATTAAAAACTTTTTCAAATGAATTTGCAAGCCCTTTATAAGCCTCTAGGTCTGCTCTTAATGAACCTACCGATAGGTTGGCGTTCATTTTAATTGGGATTTTGTTTTTATCGGCAGTAATCCATATTGTCACACTTTCTTGTGCTTTAAATATTCTACCAGCCTGAACTAAAGGTCTAAATTTCAAAGTTTTTACCTTACCGACTTTTGTTTTTAGTGTTTCTTTTCCTAGAAAACGAAGTTTAAACGGATAGATTTGTGAGTCTAAAAACATATCAATGCGAATTTCTTCTCCTTTTTTTAAGGTATCGACGTTCTGATTTCTTAAATAATAAAAAGAAGAAAGCATGTCTTGCACATCCGAAAATGTAATCAAGGTATCTTTTTTCTTAATAAAATCCTCAACGAGGGCTTCGTTAGTCGTATAATTAAAGGTGGTATTTCTGTTTTTTTTGTAACCACCCTCGTCAATTTTTCGCTTAAAAAAGTAGGGTTTTACAATTTTTTTATCAAAGTAACTCTCGTAAGTATCGTCTACTTTAAAAAACCACTTGATCATTCCAGAAGTCCAACCAGTTCCAATAGCATGATAAACTTTTTTTCCATGAAGCTCCTTTTCCTCGAGTTTTAAAACAGCGGTTCCGGCTCGCATCCAACCACTATAACTCATTTTGTATCGAAGCCATTCTCCATTTTTAAATACCGGATCCTTTTTTTTGTCAACTCCTTGACTATAAGATGTTAATACTGTAAAAAATAGTACAAATATGAGGGTTCTCTTTTTCATTGATTTCAAACTTATAAAAAAGTATTGATAATTGTGTTACAAAAATTATAAAAGTAATTTTTAATGAATTTATTCTAAATCAGTTCCCCAATTTTTCAACTCTTCCTCAGACCAAAGATAAGGGTAGAAAATTCTACGCTGGTATTTTGGATGCAGGTATTTTCGCCAACTACTCCCTCCAGTTGCCTCCAAATCTTTGTCTTTTCCACCCAGGTATTTGCCCGCGGCATTGTAATGTGCAAGGACCCACTTTACGTTTACAGTATGATCGTAATGACGCATAGCTTGAATCAATTCTTCGTTTTCTTGAATTTCTTTGGGAAGTTGTTTGAATTTTTTTGATAAATTAATTTCGTTATAATCTTCCATAAAATCAATGAAATCGCCAAGGTATTTTTTGTCAAATAAATTGATTAGCGTTGATTTTTCTCCTGTTTTATGATTGACACCGGCCGCTTGCCAGTACAAATGATTGTAAGCATTTTTAAAGGAAGAATTTCGGTCTATTGTATCTCGATATCGTTGGTCGATTAAATGAATTAACTCTGTTGAAGCAAATTCAATTTTTCGATACTGTGCAGATTGAAAACCACTTGCCGGCGTTAAGGTATTCCTGAATTTTAAATATTGTGCTTGCTCCATCCCATCAACCATAACGGTAAAGGAACTGCTTAGCATGTCAAAATACCGACTGATTCTGTTGAGGTGCATTGCAAATTTTTCTGCAGAAACGTTCGGTGTTTTTGCAACTTGATCAATTTCCCATAAAACCATTTTAAATAAGAGCTCATTCACCTGATGATACATAATAAAGACCATTTCATCGGGTTGGTTGGTTCTGGGGGTTTGCAATCCCAACAATGCGTCTGTTTGGATATAATCCCAATAAGTAATGGGAGTACTCCACAACAAGCCTTCCAACATGGCCTCTATTGGAACTCCGAGTTGATCGTATTTTTCCTCGATCGCTTTTAATAGTTCATCTTTACTCATTTTTGCTCTTTTTTGTCAAATTCATTTAGGTACTTTCTGGTTGAAAGTCGAGGTGTGAGGGGGGGGTGATTCAATGTTTTTATAATGTACCTCTTTTGGCTTGTTCTCTTTCAATCGATTCAAAAAGAGCTTTGAAATTTCCAGCACCAAAACCTCGAGCACCCATTCTTTGAATGATTTCAAAAAATAAGGTTGGCCTGTCTTCAATTGGTTTTGTGAAAATTTGTAATAAATATCCTTCTTCATCAGCGTCAATCATAATGCCTAAGCCTTTTAATTTTTCGATATCTTCTCTTAATTCATGACTAAATTCTTCCAGTCTTTCAGGAACAGATTGATAGTACGCTTCTGGCGGTGTTGATAAAAACTCAACGCCATTTGCTTTTAATTGACTTACTGTTTTTATAATGTCATCGGTTGCAACAGCAATATGTTGTACCCCGGCCCCTTCATAAAAATCTAAATATTCTTCAATTTGAGAGCGTTTTGCTGCTTTTGCAGGTTCGTTAATAGGAAATTTAATTCGTCCATTTCCGTTTGACATTACCTTACTCATTAACGCAGAATATTCTGTGTGAATTTGTTTGTCATCAAAGGATAGGAAATTCTCAAATCCCATTACTTCTTCATACCATTTTACCCATACATCCATTTGGTTCCAGCCTACATTTCCTACCATGTGGTCAATGTATTTTAGGCCTGCAGCCGGGGGGTTGTAAGCGGATTCCCATTTTTGAAAACCTGGTAAAAAGACGCCGCTGTAGTGCTTTCGTTCAACAAAGAGATGAACGGTTTCACCGTAGGTATAGATTCCTGACTTCACAACTTCCCCATGCGCATCCGACTCTACTGTGGGTTCCATGTAGGGTTTTGCCCCCCTAGATGTGGTTTCTTCAAATGCTTTTCTGGCATCCTCTACCCAAAGCGCAATCACTTTTACCCCGTCTCCATGTTTGACAATGTGATTGTTGATGGGCGATTTGCTATTTAATGGCGTTGTGAAGACGAGTTTAATTTTATCTTGGGTCAACACATAACTTACCGTGTCTTTGGAACCTGTTTCTAATCCGCGATAGGCATGGGATTGAAAACCAAATGCAGTTTTGTAGAAGTAGGCTGCTTGTTTTGCATTTCCTACATAAAACTCCACGTAATCTGTTCCTAGAAGGGGAAGAAAATCTTTTGCGCCTGCAAAGATTTTTTCCAAACCGTAGTTGACTGATTTTATTTCTTTGTTACTCATATTTTATATTTGTTCAGAAGATTTAGAGAAGCGCTGAAAACACATTCGCGTTTCTTTTGAAAATTCATTGACAATTTTTTAAAAAATACGTTCTAAATCTTCTTTAATTTTTAATTATTTTTCTTCTATTCCAGCCAAGACTTATAGTAGTCTTCATCGGCAATTTTCATAGCTTCCTCGGTTACTTGTAGTGGCTTAAACGTATCTACCATGACTGCCAATTCTGCTGTTTTAGTATGTCCAATACTTCGCTCAGCTGCTCCTGGGTGCGGACCGTGAGGAATCCCAGCAGGATGCAAAGAAATGTGCCCTTGATCGACATTGTTTCTGCTCATAAAATCGCCGACTACATAATACAATACTTCGTCAGAATCTATATTGCTATGGTTGTAAGGTGCAGGAATTGAGTCTGGGTGGTAATCGTACAGGCGAGGGACAAAACTACAAATGACAAAGGCATTGGTTTCAAAGGTTTGATGTACCGGAGGGGGTTGATGAATTCGTCCTGTAATGGGTTCGAAATCGTGAATTGAAAAGGCATACGGAAAATTATAGCCGTCATAGCCAATTACATCGAATGGGTGAGAGGCATAGGTCATCTCTATAATTTCTCCTTGTTTTTTTACTTTAATGAGAAAATCCCCCAATTGATCATAGGTTTCTAATTCATGTGGTCTTCTCAGATCACGTTCACAAAAAGGAGCATGTTCTAATAATTGACCAAACCAATTTCGGTATCGTTTTGGCGTGTAAACTGGCGCGTAGGATTCAACAATAAAAAGACGGTTGTCTGCATCGTTAAAATCTAACTTGTAGATGATTCCTCTTGGAATGACCAAATAATCACCATATTTAAAATCGATATTTCCTAGATGTGTTCTTAATTTTCCAGCTCCTTTGTGAATGAAGATGACTTCATCTGCATCGGTATTTTTGTAAAAATATTCGGTGGTAGATTTTTTAGGCGCTGCCAAAATGATGTTGCAGTCGGTGTTGGTTAAAACGATTTTTCTACTCTCTAGATAATCGTTTTCTGCTGCTACTTGAAAACCTCTAAAACGATAGGATTGAATGTTGTTTGCTTTTGCTATTTTTGGTTTTACAGAATATTGTTTTCCAATTTTCTTCACCATCGTTGGTCTATGTTCGTGATAACTGTTGGTAGACATTCCGTCAAAACCAATTGTACCAAAAAGTTGTTCATAATACAACTTTCCGTCTTTTTTACGAAATTGCGTGTGTCTTTTGGGTGGAATTTTCCCTAGTTTATGATAAAATGGCATGATGTAATGTAAGAATGAATTAATAAATACAGTGCACCAATTTTAGTATTGAACTGATACATTTTTGCATTGATCTCTTTATAATACATAGCATCCTCATTCAGGATTGCGTTTTATCAAATATTTTAAAAAAGTTAATAAATCTGGAAACATAGGAGCCTTTTAAGAATGTTCTCTACAAATATACAGAAAACTAATTTTAGCTTTCTGGAGCCAAAACAACTTCCAAACCATCCAAAGCAGGGGTCATCTGAATTTGGCACCCCAATCGGCTATTGTCTTCTACATGAAAGGCTTCGGCCAACATCATATCTTCATCAATACTCATTTCTGGTAATGGATGATTGGAGTTTATGTAACACTGACAAGAGGCACACATGGCCATTCCACCACAAATTCCAATGGTTCCTTCTTCGGCCAATTCATAGGAACGAACAACCTCCATTAAATTCATTGCCATATCTGTAGGGGCTTGAATTTCGTGAAGTACGCCTTCTCTGTCTGTTATTTTTAAACGAATGTCTGAATTCATTATTCAATTTTCTTTACAACTGCCTTTGGGGCTTCTTTTCTGGTTCCGTCAAAACCATCGATACCTCCAACAGTGGTATATTTCATCACATATTTTTTGTTTGGGAAAATACGTTTATAGGCACTTTGACACATTAATGTAGCTTCATGAAAACCACATAAAATTAATTTTAGTTTTCCAGGATAGGTATTAACATCTCCAATAGCATAGATTCCAGGAATGTTAGTTTGGTAGTCCAATGCATTGTTTACTTTAATGGCATTTTTTTCTATTTCTAATCCCCAATTTGCAATCGGCCCTAGTTTTGGAGACAATCCAAAAAGTGGAATAAAATGGTCTGTTTCAATGGTAAATTCTTCGCCACCATTTTGCACAACAGCGACTCCTTCAACGACATCGGTTCCTATGATTCCTTTTACCTCTGCAGGGGTAATCATCGTAATTTTACCTGCATTTTTTAATTCTTGTACTTTATCTACAGAATCCAAAGCGCCTCTAAATTCATTGCGCCGATGAATTAAAGTGACTGAGGCTGCCACATCTGTGAGAAAGATAGCCCAGTCCAATGCGGAATCCCCACCACCTGAAATGACGATTTTTTTATTGCGATATAACTCGGGATCCCGGATTATGTATTCAACCCCTTTGTCTTCAAAATCACTAATATTATGAATCGGTGGTTTTCTAGGTTCAAAAGAACCGAGTCCGCCCGCAATAGCTACTATTTTTGCCTGGTGTTTTGTACCTTTATTAGTAGTAACAATAAAAGTTTCGTCTTCTTGTTTTTCGATGGTTTCAGCTCTTTCTCCTAAGGTAAATCCTGGTTCAAATTGTTTAATTTGTTCCATTAACTTGTCAGTTAAATCGCCTGCTAAAATTTCTGGATATGCAGGGATATCATAAATAGGTTTCTTCGGGTAAATCTCGGAACATTGACCACCTGCCTGCGGGAGAGCATCAATTAAATGACATCGAAGTTTTAATAAACCTGCTTCAAAAACGGTAAATAATCCTGTTGGCCCTGCACCAATAATTAAAATATCTGTGGTAATCATTCTTAATTAAATCTGTTGTAATTACAAACGACTGTTTGTTATTCTACATTTATAACTTCCAAAATTTGTGGAGCATATTTTTTGATGGTTGCCTCAACGCCATTTTTTAATGTCATTTGGTTTACCGAACAGCCTGTGCATGCACCTTTTAGCTGTACTTTAACGATATTATCTTCAATAGATAAAAGCGCGATGTCTCCACCATCACTCATTAAGAATGGACGAATTTCTTCCAAGGCTTTTTCTACGTTTTGTAATGTTTCTTGTGCTTCCATATTCCTTATTTTTTTACAGGACTACACCCGCTCATAGTTGTAATACGAACAACTTCTGTAGGGGGTAAGTTTGCATTTCTTTTCACTAATTCTGAAACCATATTTTTGGTGATTTCTGAAAAGGACTTTTCCAAAACAGTGCCGTTTTGTAAGGCAACAGGATGTCCTACATCACCCGATTCACGAATACTTTGTACTAATGGAATTTCACCTAAAAATGCAGTTTTAATGTCTTCTGCTAAATTTTTAGCACCATCTTGTCCAAAGATATAATACTTGTTTTCTGGTAATTCTTCGGGCGTAAAATACGCCATATTTTCGATAATCCCCAGAACAGGTACCTGAATGCTTTCTTGCTGAAACATGGCAACACCTTTCTTCGCATCTGCCAAGGCAATGTTTTGTGGTGTACTCACAATTACGGCACCACTTATTGGCAAAGCTTGTACAATGGATAAATGAACATCTCCAGTTCCAGGTGGCAGGTCAATTAACAAGAAGTCCAATTCGCCCCAGTCGGCATCAAAAATTAATTGATTTAAAGCTTTAGAAGCCATAGGGCCTCGCCAAATTACAGCCTGATTTGGATCTGTAAAGAAACCAAGGGATAACAGTTTGACTCCGTAATGCGCTACAGGTTTCATTTTCGAGCGACCGTCTACATGCACAGACAATGGTTTTTCTTTTTCAACATCAAACATAATGTGTTGGGACGGGCCATAAATATCGGCATCTAAAACACCAACATTAAAACCCATTTTGGCTAAAGTAATGGCAGTGTTTGCTGTAATGGTAGATTTCCCAACACCCCCTTTACCAGAAGCGATTGCAATGATGTTTTTGATGTTTGAAATTTCTTTTCCTCGAATTAAATTTGGGCTTTCTTTCGCAACGGGCTTTACAACCTGCACATTTACTTTAACAATAATTGCAGCATCTACATTTGCTTTGATGGTTTTTGAAATTTCCGTTTCAATTTTTTTCTTTGCTTGTAAAGTAGGATTGCTTATGCTTACATCTACTTCAACTTCGTTGCCAAAAATGACAACATTAGTTACATTGTTGTTTTCAATCAAGCTTTTTCCTTCTCCTGGAGCCGTAATTGTTTCTAATGCTTTGTATATGTCTTGTTTTTTTAAACTCATTTTTTCTATTGATAGAGTGCGCCTAACCGCGATTTTGGGTTTTAAATCCCATAAAAAATCGTTCTTTAACGCTCAAAGTGGTACTTATAACTTAATTAAGATTACATCTTGATTGCAAAGATAGTGCTTACTGTTTAGATAAGAAAGGGTATGGATTGTGATTATTTTTTATGGCTTTGCGAATAGCGATAAAGCACGCTTTTATTCCTTTTTAGAGGCGGAGGCATCCATTGGACTCCAGAAAACTTTTTCGAAATCTTGGATTTGATTTTCAATCACAACAATTCCTTCGCTTTCCAACAACTGTTGCATAAGATTTGTACCCTTAAAATGATGCTTCCCTGTTAATAATCCTTTTCGGTTTACAACTCTGTGTGCGGGAACTTCTTCTTTTTGGTTGTGAGCATTATTCATTGCCCAACCTACCATTCTTGCGGAACGTGCTGCGCCTAAATAGCTTGCAATGGCACCATAACTAGTAACACGGCCAAACGGAATTAAGCGTGCTGTCTGGTAAACTTTCTCAAAAAAATTGTCTGATTCTCTCACTAGGTGAAGGTAAGAAAAGTATTGCGTTACATCCAAAAAAAGAGCTTGTAGACCAAATGCAATTGCCTGGAAGGTTTTGCTTTGAAGTGACTCCCAGTGAAAAAGGACTAATACGTTAACCGAAATTGAATATAAGTGATGGGTTTTCCAACTTCTAGATATTGATTTTCGTAAAAAGTTTGGGTTTCCGTTACTTCTAGTGGCGATCCTTCATTTTTATACACATTGTGATTTGCGTTTAAAACTTCATGTCCTTCACCATGCAATAAGCCAAGTGTATAACCGTGCATAAATTCACTGTCCGTTTTCAAGTTCATGATACCATCTTTATTTAAAATGTGATGGTATTTTTTCAGGAAAGACGTATTTGTCATTCTATGTTTTGTACGCTTGTATTTTATTTGTGGGTCTGGGAAGGTAATCCAAATTTCAGCGACTTCATTTTCTGCAAAAATAAAATCAACCAATTCAATTTGTGTTCTTACAAAAGCGACGTTTTGTAAGCCTTCTTCGATGGCTGTTTTTGCGCCACGCCAAAAGCGGGCTCCTTTGATATCAATACCAATGTAGTTTTTGTTTGGGTTTTTACGAGCCAAGGCAATTGTATACTCCCCTTTACCACAGCCCAATTCTAAAACGATCGGGTTTTTGTTTTTAAAAAAAGAATGCCATTTGCCTTTCAAAGAGAAGTTATTGATAACTTCCTCTCTCGTTGGCTGAATGACATTTTTGAACGTTTCGTTTTCGTTAAAACGTTTTAATTTGTTTTTGCTTCCCAAAGAATGTAGTATTATGCGCGATCTTCTGTTCCTTCTCTCTTAAATTTATAGGATTCTTTCATCCAATAACGTAAAAGAAATAAAAAGACAACTAGAAAAAGCCAATTAACACCATTCGAAATCCACCATCCAAACTCTCTTAATGCCAAATCGGAACGAATTTCATTAAAAGGGGTGAATAAATACTCAGTAAATAAAGTGCCAATCCACTTAAAAATATTGCTTGCTATCATAACTTATTTATCTTTACACTGCAAAAATAACAAAAGAAATAATGTTAGCCAATTTTTTCGGCAAATCAAAACCAATCAATTTTATAGTTTTACTATTACTGTTTGTTTGCGCCTTTTTTTTAAATAGTTTTCATGCGTTTTCAACCACTGAATTTACGCTTTTATTCATCGTTGAAAAAATAGTGTTTTTTATTATTTTCACCTTGCTTTTTTTTGGCGTAAACTTCATTATTTCTAAGAATAAATTAACACTAGACAATTCCTATGCGCTGTTGTTTTATCTTCTAGTGATTTCTTTTTTTAGCACTTATCTGTATGATTATAAGGTAGTTTTGGAATATATCATACACCTCTTGTTTTTAAGAAAAGTGTATAGTTTGCAAACCTTAAATGAGGTGTTTAAAAAGTTATTTGACGCTGGTTTTTGGTTGGGGGTACTGTGCCTTATGAACCCGTTTTCAATTGTATTTTCAGTACTTCTATTCACTGGGTTAATCGTTCATAAAAGGATTCGATTTCAAACCATGATCATCTCTACAGTTGGTTTTATGATTCCTGTTTTTTTGTTTTTCACTTATAGCTTTTGGATCGATTCGTTATCGCTTTTTACAGACAAACTTCTCTTATACAGCACCTACGACTTTAACTTGTATAAACAAACCAAGTTTTTAGCTCCATTGGGAGTTCTTTCAATATTTTTGTTGTTTGCAATTTTTATGAAAACAGGAAGCGTATTTTCTATTAATAATCGCTTCAAAAAAAGTTGGATTTTACTTTTAACTCATTTGTTTATAAGTATTTCATACCTCTTCATTACGTTTGACCGAGACGGTTCTGAATTGTTAATCGCCGCCTTTCCCGTTGCCGTAATTCTTGCCAATGGTTTTGAATCGATACAACGAAATTTTTTAAAAGAAATAGGAATTATTCTTTTTGTACTGGGTGCTCTTTTAGGGCCTCTATTCTTATAGTTTCGTTCCAAAGGCCAGGTCTCCAGCATCTCCAAGCCCAGGGATAATGTACCCTTTTTCATTCAATGTAGGATCAATTGCAGCAATCCACAAATGAGTGTTTTTAGGAAAATGCTTTTCAATAAAATGAATTCCCTCTTGAGAGGCAATTACTACCACAATATGAATTTCTTTGGGAATCCCTTGTTTTTTAATGGCTTTATGGACTGCAACCAACGATTGACCGGTTGCCAACATTGGATCTGCCAACAAAAGTATTTTATCTTCCAATGCGGGGGCAGCAAAATATTCAACAACAATGTCAAATGCTGCATCTTTGTTTGGATGGTGGCGGTATGCAGCAATGAAAGCATTTTCAGCAGTATCAAAATAGTTTAACAATCCTTGATGCAGCGGGAGCCCCGCTCTTAATATTGAGCAAAGAACAAGTTCTTTTGTTGGAACTGCGATTTTTTTTGTCCCCAAAGGAGTAATCACCTCTACGGTTTTAGAGGCCAATTCTTTGCTTAATTCATACCCTAATATTTCTCCAATTCGTTCAATATTTCTACGAAATCGCAAAGGATCTTTTTGAATTTTATGATCTCTAATTTCTGAAATGAAAGTATTTAAAATCGAGGGACTTTTGGAGAGGTGGTGTATGGTCATTTCTATAGCTTATTTTACAAAGATAATCGGAATAGTTTAAAATGTGTATATTGTCAATTCTTAATCATCAATTGGGATAGTGTATCTATCACCAAAAGTCAACAAACCTAGAACAAAGAGTTTCATGAATTTGAAACTCTTTTTTTGTGTATTTTTTTAAAATTCTTCTCAACTTTGCGCCTTTATTTTAGAATTCATTTTCATGAACCAAAGAACCATAGCACTTAGTTTAGTCTCTATTGCAACTTTAATTTATGGGGTTACCTTTACCATTGCAAAAGATGTAATGCCACTATATATAAAACCCAATGCTTTTATTTTAATAAGAGTCTTTGGGGCCACTGTTGTTTTCTGGATTGCTGGGCTGTTTGTCAAGTCCCAAAAAATAGTGAGACAAGACTATAAAAAAATAATTTTGGCCTCTTTTTTTGGTATCGCATTGAACATGTTGTGCTTTTTTAAAGGCTTAAGCCTTACCTCGCCAATAAGTGCTTCGGTGATGATGGTTACTTCGCCAATTATGGTTTTAATTTTTTCAAGTATTTTGTTGAAAGAAAAAATTATTAAAAGGAAAATCATGGGGGTTTTTGTTGGATTGATTGGAGCGATTTTCTTGATTGTTTATGGGAATAGTGGTGAGAATACGGACGCCAATAGTACTTTAGGAAACTTTTTGGTATTTGTAAATGCAGCGTCTTACGGGCTGTATTTGGTTTTGGTCAAAAAAGTAATTTCAAAATACAACCCGATTACCTTTATAAAGTGGTTTTATCTATTTGGGCTTATTTTTGTGATCCCATTTTCATTGTTTGAATTCACTGAAATCTCATGGACAACTATGCCAACAGATATTTATTTAAAAGTAGGTTTTGTCATTCTTTTTACAACCTGTATTACCTATCTTTTTAACCTTTATGGCTTGTCTAAATTGAAGCCTACTACGGTGGGTGTTTTCATATATTTACAACCAGTAATAGCTACTATTTTCGCACTATCTGTAGGAAGTGATTCTCTTAATTTAGTGAAAATGTGTGCATCCGGAATCATCTTTTTTGGAGTGTATTTAGTTTCAAAACAGCCTAAAAGTACTTTGAAATAAACTATATTTGCAACGCATTTAAAATGAATATTTTATGATTCAATCAATGACAGGTTACGGGAAATCGGTACTTCAACTACCGACCAAAAAAGTAACCATAGAAATTAAATCCTTAAATAGTAAAAACCTTGATTTAAACGTCCGAATTCCTTCTTACTATAAAGAAAAAGAATTGTCTGTTCGCAAAAAATTAGCGAACGCTTTGGTGCGTGGAAAAGTAGATTTCTCCATTTTTGTTGAAATGACCGGAAATGAATCTTCCGCAAAGATCAATCACAGCGTTGTAAAGGAGTATATGGAGCAATTAAGAAATCTTGTAGATCCAGTTAAAACATCAGAGGTAGAGCTCTTGAAAATGGCCATTAGAATGCCAGATGCACTAAAAGCAGAACGTGAAGAGTTTGATGAAAACGAATGGAGCAGTATCACTCAAAATATAGACCTTGCAATTCAGGAGATTATACAATACAGAGTAGAGGAAGCAGCCTCTTTAGAAATTGATTTCAAAGAAAGAATTACAAACATAAGAACCTATCTAGAAGAAGTGAAGGCATTGAATCGTGATCGGGTAGAAAATGTAAAGACGCGTTTGAAAAAGGCGATCGATGATTTGAAAGTAGATGCCGATGAAAATCGTTTTGAGCAAGAGTTGATTTACTATCTTGAAAAATTGGATATTAATGAGGAGAAAGTGCGGTTGGCAAACCACTTAGATTATTTTTTACTCACCTTGTCGTCCGAAGTATCAAATGGTAAAAAACTAGGCTTTATTGTTCAAGAAATGGGGAGAGAAATCAATACCACAGGTTCTAAAGCCAATTATGCACCCATGCAAAAAGCCGTAATTCAAATGAAAAATGAATTAGAGCAAATTAAAGAACAAATTTTAAACGTGCTATAAACGGAACCAATTTCGAGGGCATTCGGAATTCCAGAATCGATATATTATGAAAGATTTTAAAGGAAAATTATTTGTTTTTTCTGCGCCTTCTGGGTCTGGAAAAACAACCATTGTACGTCACTTATTAAAACAAGAACAATTTAATCTAGCGTTTTCTATTTCTGCAACTTCTCGAGAACCGAGAGGATTTGAAAAAGACGGAAAAGACTATTATTTTATCTCTTTAAGAGATTTTAAGAATAAAATAAAAGAAGATGCCTTTTTGGAATGGGAAGAAGTATATCGTGATAACTTTTATGGAACTTTAAAAATAGAAGTAGAACGAATCTGGGCACTAAAAAAACATGTAATTTTTGACATAGACGTTGTTGGTGGATTACGAATAAAAAAGAAATTTCCAGAAAATACCTTGTCAGTTTTTGTAAAACCACCCAGTGTAGATGAACTTAAAATTCGGTTGAAGAAGAGAAGTACAGAAAGCGAGGATAAAATAAATATGCGGATTGCAAAAGCCTCTGTAGAATTGGCAACAGCTCCACAGTTTGATAAGATCATCAAAAATTATGATTTAGAGGTAGCTTTACAAGAAGCGGAAGCACTTATGCGTGACTATTTAGGATTAAACAAATAAAGAAAGTCGAAGAGCGAAACGGATTAAAAATGAAAATTGGATTATATTTTGGCACCTTCAATCCCATTCATGTTGGGCATCTAATTATCGCCAATCATTTAGTAGAGCATTCCAACTTAGATGAAGTTTGGATGGTGGTTACTCCACACAATCCATTTAAAAAGAAAAGTTCTTTACTAGACAATCACCACCGTTTTGAAATGGTCTATAGAGCAACGGAAAATTACCCAAAAATAAAACCTTCAGACATTGAGTTTAAACTGCCACAACCCAATTATACCACCCATACCTTGGCGCATATTTCAGAGTTGCATCCAGATAAAGAGTTTGGGTTAATTATGGGCGAAGACAATTTAAAAAACTTTCATAAATGGAAAAATTTTGAGACCATCCTAGAACATCATCAAATTTATGTATATCCAAGAATTTCAGCAGGAAATACCCAGTCACAATTTGACGGCCATCCAAAAATTCACAAAATCGCAGCTCCCATCATAGAAATTTCTTCAACAATGATTCGAAACGGATTAAAAACTGCCAAAAATATACAACCGCTTCTCTCCAAAGAAGTTTGGGTTTATATTGATGAAATGAATTTTTATAGAAAATAAATTTCACTATTTATTCGTTGTATATTTGTGAAGAAACTAAATAGCTTTGTGTGGCAAAAAATAAGAAACAAAAACGTAATTTTAAACAGAAATTAACGGACAAATACAGTTTGGTTGTTTTAAATGAAGATACTTTTGAAGAGCGTTTTTCATTAAAGCTATCACGATTAAATGTATTTGTATTTGGAGGTTTTTTTTCAATATTGTTAATGGTATTAACCATCGCACTTATTGCTTTTACTCCAATTAAAGAATACATCCCGGGCTATTCTTCTACCTTATTAAAAACAAATGCATTAAACGCAACCTTAAAAGCAGATTCTTTAAAAACACAATTAACCGTTTTAGAAAATTATACAAAAGCAATAAGACCTGTATTGACCGGGGAATTAAAACCAGAAACCATAGATTCTTTACTGTTAGAACAAGAAAGAATAATTATCAACGAAAACGAGTTGGATGCTACAAAAGCAGATTCTTTATTTAGAGAAAGTGTTGATCGAAGAGACCGTTTTCCAATTATTAACAACATCGAATCCAATGTAGATTTGGTTTTTTTCGCGCCATTAAACGGTCAAATTTCTCAAAACTTCGATCCCTCGACCAAACATTTTGCAGTAGATATTTTAGCAAATACGGGAGCACCCGTTAAAGCAATTGCAGAGGGTACGGTTATTTTTTCCGGATGGACCACAGAAACCGGTTATGTGCTTATTTTAAAACACAGCAATAATTATATTTCTGTTTACAAACACAATGGAAATTTATTAAAAGAACAATCCGATTTTGTGCAATCTGGCGAGGCAATAACAAGCGTTGGATCGACCGGAGAATTAACAACAGGTCCGCACCTACACTTTGAACTTTGGAGTGATGGCTATGCCGTAGACCCAGTAAAATATATAGATTTTAAATAATGAGTATTAAATCTTTTTTTGCAATCCCTTTTGCCAAAAATGCCACAAAAAAAGTGAAAAAGTGGGCAAATAATCCGCTGAAAACACAAGAAAAAGTTTTTCAAAAATTAATTTCGAAAGGGAGAAAGACCGCTTATGGTAAAGACCACGACTTTTTGAACATTCACAATTATGAAGACTTTAAAAAATGCATAAAAGTACAAGACTATGAAGGACTAAGAGCCTATGTAGATCGAATTGTAGCGGGGGAATCCGATGTGCTTTGGCCAGGAAAGCCGTTGTATTTTGCTAAAACTTCAGGTACAACTTCAGGGGCCAAATACATTCCAATTACCAAAGACTCCATGCCTACACATATAAAAGCCGCCAAAAATGCGTTGTTGTCTTATATCGTAGAAAAAAATGATGCAAGCTTTGTGAATGGAAAAATGATCTTTTTACAAGGAAGCCCAGTTTTAGAAGATAAAAACGGAGTTAAATTAGGACGTTTAAGTGGGATCGTAGCCCACTACATTCCACAGTATCTGCTAAAAAACAGATTGCCAACCTGGGAAACCAATTGTATTGAGGATTGGGATACCAAAGTAAATGCCATTGTCAAAGAAACAATACATGAAGACATGACGGTTATAAGTGGCATTCCGTCCTGGGTACAAATGTATTTTGAAAAATTGATTGCAAAAACAGGAAAACCAATTTCAGAAATCTTTCCAAATTTTAATTTCTTCATATATGGTGGGGTCAATTTTGAGCCTTACAAAAACAAATTTGAAAGTTTAATAGGTAAGAAAATAGATTATATAGAATTGTATCCAGCATCTGAAGGATTTATTGCTTATCAAGATTCACAAACCGAAAAAGGAATGTTATTGCAATTGGATTCGGGTATTTTCTATGAATTCATCCCTGCTAGTGAGTTTTTTGACGAAAATCCTACAAGAATTTCACTAAAAGATGTAAAAATCAACGTCAATTATGTTATTATTTTAAATACAACTGCTGGGTTGTGGGGGTATAATATTGGCGATACGGTTGAATTTACAAATACAAAACCATATCGAATAAAAGTGACAGGACGTATCAAACACTTTATTTCTGCTTTTGGAGAACACGTGATTGGGAAAGAAGTCGAGAAAGCATTGAAGGATGCAATTCTAGAAACCAATATTAATATTAGTGAATTTACAGTAGCCCCACAAGTAAATCCAGAGAGTGGTTTGCCTTATCATGAATGGTTTTTAGAGTTTGAAAATGAACCTGAAAACATGTCCGATTTTGCCAATAAAATAGATCGCTCTATGCAAGCCCAAAACAGCTATTACTTCGATTTGATAGCAGGTAAAATACTACGACCATTGGTGATTCGAAAAGTTAAAAAAGGCGGATTTCATGCGTATATGAAATCGATTGGAAAATTTGGAGGTCAAAATAAGATCCCACAATTAGCCGACAATCGAAAAATAGCTGACGTTTTACAAGATTTTCTAGTTGAATAATCATTCTAAATAAAAACCCTATGAAGATTGTTTCCACCAACATTGGAGAAAAAAAAGTGATTGACTGGAAAGGAAAAACAGTAACAACAGGTATTTTTAAAGATCCAGTTACGATGCCTATTTTTTTAGACACAGAAGAAGTTACCGGAGATGAAATTACCGATAGAAAACATCATGGCGGTATACTTCAAGCCATTTATGGATATTCATTAAAACACTACCAATATTTCAAGCCCTTGTATCCAAATTTAGAATGGCAATCTGGAATGTTTGGTGAAAACCTAACCATAGACGACTTGGATGAAACCAAGTTGCATCAAGGAGATACTTTTCAGGTGGGTGCTGCTATTTTAGAAGTAACAGTACAACGAAATCCATGTTATAAACTAGGCGTTCGTTTTAACGATATGAAAATTGTAAAACAGTTCTGGAATACCACAATGTGTGGCGTTTATTTTAAAGTAGTACAAACGGGTTTTGTAAAAGTTGGAGATGTGTTTACTCAACTTAAAAGCTGTCCTGAAAACCCTACAATTGCAGACTTGTATCTTGCCATAAGACCAAAATAGGGAGCATCTCTTAAATGAGGTCGTTGCATCGGTTGACTTTAAGCAGACAGGGTGTCCTCTTTCTTATGTAAAAATCGGGTTAATTTCAAGGAAAGATCTAGCAAAATAATTTTAGCGTTTCCATTTCTTTCAATGTGATAAATTGCATCATTGAGTTCTTTCTCGATGTCTAAAATATTTCCGGCATGAACGTAAGGTGCAAATTTTGAAAGATCAAAGCCTGTTTGAGTTTCCATAAAAACCAACTCATTTGATTTGTAGTTTAGCAACAAAGCCTGTCTGAAGAATTGCAAGCAGTAGCCTAAAAAACGTTTTTGATTTTCTCTACCCGATTTTGCAATGGTTTCCGACCAAGAAACTAACTGTTGTACTACAGCCGCATTTCCTTTTGCTTTAAAAGCAGTTCGAATCCAGGTAACAAACCATTCTTCAAAAATTAAATCGGCGCCATCATTTTGTAATAATTGAACTGCTTTGTTGTAATTTCCCTCTGCTTGATGAGCAATTTTGGCAGCTTCACTTTCAGAACACTGTTCTCTCTCGATTAAAGCCCTTGCAATGTCTTGTGCTGCTAACACTGGAAAATGCAATGCTTGGCAACGAGATCGAATGGTATTTATAATTTGATCTTCATTTTCAGTAACCAATAAAAATACTGTTTTTTCAGGGGGTTCTTCAATGAGTTTTAAGAGTTTGTTGGCCGCCGCAATATTCATTTTCTCAGCCATCCAAATGATCATGACTTTATAGCCTCCTTCATAGGACTTGAGTTGTAATTTTTTTACAACATCCAATGCTTCATCAACCCCAATATTTCCTTGCTTATTGGCTACTCCAATGTGCTGCAGCCAATTAAATAAACTAGCATAAGGTTGTTCGTTTAAGAATTGACGCCAGGCTTCCAAATAGAGGTTGCTTACCGGGTGTTTTTTTACGAGATCACTCGTTGTTACCGGAAACGCAAAATGCAAATCAGGATGCTGTAATTTTTCACACTTTACAGCGCAAGCAGCAGTATCTTCAGAGAAATTACACAATAAATACTGTGCATAGGCTATGGCCATAGGCAAAGTTCCGCTGCCTTCATTTCCAATAAAAAGCTGGGCATGTGGAATTCTTCCGTTTTCTGCAGAAGTACGTAAATGATTTTTGATGTGTTCTTGACCTATAATTTGGTTGAAAAGCATAAGCAAATATAAAATTTGTTCGCCATTAATCCACAGATTTTAGAAATCAAAAAAGATTTCTTTTTAATAGCCCAAATTTTGGTTTCATTTGAAGCGGTTTTTTTTTTTTTATGCGCTGCTTTTCATTACGCAAACGATATCTTAGTTTTTTAGCTTTCAATTTCTTTAAACCTAAAGAATTCGGTATTTTTGTTCAAAATAACAACCCAATGAAGACCTTAAAAGACTTTAATTTCAAGAACAAGAAAGCCATTATTCGAGTAGATTTTAATGTGCCCTTAAACAATGAGTTTCAAGTAACGGACATCACAAGAATTCAAGCTGCAAAATCTACGATTACAGAAATTTTAGCACAAGGAGGGAGTTGTGTTTTAATTTCTCATTTAGGAAGACCAAAAGGATTTCAAGAAGCCTTTTCCCTGCAGCACATTGTAAAATCTGTTGAAGCGGTTTTGAATTGTAATGTAAAGTTTGTAGCTGACTGTGTGGGCACTAAAGCAACGGATGCAGTTGCTGACTTAGCGCCAGGAGAAGTCGTATTATTAGAAAACTTACGTTTTTACGAAGAAGAGAAAAAAGGAGATGTTGCCTTTGCAGAGAAGTTATCAAAATTAGGAGATATTTATGTAAACGATGCTTTTGGCACCGCACACAGAGCCCATGCATCCACCACAATTATTGCACAGTTTTTTGAAGACAATAAATGTTTTGGAAACTTACTGTCAAGAGAAATTGAAAGTATAGACAAAGTTTTAAACAATTCAGAAAAGCCAGTTTTAGCTATTTTAGGAGGTGCGAAAGTGTCCTCAAAAATTACAGTAATTGAGAATATTTTAGACAAAGTAGATCACTTAATTATCGGAGGCGGAATGAGTTTTACTTTTGTAAAAGCATTGGGAGGAAAAATAGGGAATTCTATTTGTGAAGACGATAAAATGGAATTGGCTTTAGAAATTTTAAAACAAGCCAAAGCAAAAGGAGTAGAAGTTCACATCCCAGTAGATGTAATTGCTGCCGATGACTTTTCCAATGATGCCAATACGCAAACGCTGGATATCAACGAAATCCCAGAAGGATGGGAAGGGGTAGACGCCGGTCCAAAATCCAGAGCGAACTTTGATGCTGTTGTCAATGCATGTAAAACAATTTTATGGAACGGTCCTTTGGGTGTTTTTGAAATGGAAGCTTTTGCAGGTGGAACCATCGCTTTAGGACATTCCATTGACCGAGCAACTAAAAACGGCGCTTTTTCTTTAGTTGGAGGAGGTGACTCTGTTGCTGCTGTGAAACAATTTGGTTTTGCAGACAAAGTAAGTTATGTTTCTACTGGAGGCGGTGCCATGTTAGAAATGCTAGAAGGAAAAACATTGCCAGGTATTGAGGCAATCTTGAAGTAAAAGAAAGAATATTCCAACGTATAAGCGTGTAATTTTTAAAAATTGCACGCTTATTATTTTTTATCCAATTAAGTTTTTAACTTCGTTTTTTTGTTTTGAATGCCCCAATTAAAAAACACCCAATTTTACCCCTACAAATGAAATATACGACCCTACCCAATACAACCCTAAAAGTTTCTAAGATATGTTTAGGAACCATGACCTGGGGAAACCAAAATACAGCAGCAGAAGCCTTTGAACAGATGGATTACGCACTATCACAAGGCGTTAATTTCTTTGATACCGCAGAATTGTATCCAGTGCCCGCAACTCCCCAAACCTATGCAGATACGGAGCGTATTATTGGAAATTGGTTTCAGAAAACTGGCAATCGAGAAAAGGTTGTTTTGGCAAGTAAAATTGCAGGAGCTGGAGATTATACAAAGCATATTAGGACCGGTGGTTTTACAAAACAGAACATTATAGAAGCCGTTGAGGGCAGTTTAAAACGCCTGCAAACAGATTATTTAGATCTGTATCAATTGCACTGGCCCTCTCGTGGTGTTAACTGCTTTGGAGTAAGAGACTATCCCTACCAAACAAGCTCAAAAGAAGCAGAAGATCATCTGGAGATTTTAGAAACCTTAAATACTTTTGTAAAGGCAGGAACCATAAAAGCCATTGGACTTTCAAATGAAACTCCTTGGGGCACCATGAAATACTTACAAACAGCCGCCGAGAACAATTTAGTAAGACCTGTTACCATTCAAAATTCATATTCTATGATTCATAGAGGCTATGAATATGGAATGTCTGAAGTTTCGCTAAGGGAAGATATTGGTTTGTTGGCATACTCACCATTGGCACAGGGAGTTTTGTCTGGAAAATACTTAGATGGAAAACGTCCGGAAGGATCCAGAGGGAATTTATTTCCAAGATTTATAGCACGTTATATGGGCGATCGTTCTTCAGAAGCGGTGCGAAGGTATGAACGAATAGCAGCAAAAAATGGGATTACATTGACAGAGTTATCATTGGCTTTTGTCAATCAATTACCTTTTGTAACCAGTAACATTATTGGTGCTACCAGAATGGATCAATTGAAAGAAAACATTGGGAGTATTCATATTGATTTGAGTGCTGAAACCCTTGCAGCGATTAATGCTGTGCATGCAGAAATTCCAAATCCCGCACCTTAATAAAAAGAAAATTGAAGCATAAAAAAACCGAAAGAGCATTGCTTCCGGTTTTTTTGTTTTCTATTGCTTACTATATCGATAGCCGTTGAAATTTCTTAATCTAGAAGATGTAAAGTACTTGCTTTCAAACGTCCATTTCTAAGAACACCAACAACCTTTGCCTTCCTAACCACGTTACAAAAACCTGTATTTTGATCATGGGCATCTCCAAAATCGTCAATATTTGCCCCATCAATAAAGTAGGCTTGACCGTCCAAACGAATTGCGAGGTCGCAACCCATAGGTGCTGCTATTTCAAACTGACATTGTCCGCAAGAAATTTCGACAACTTGGTGAATCTCTTTTTTGTTTTCACAGGAAGCTAAAATTAGGAAACCGAAGAGCAGTATTTTTTTCATGATCAATGTTTTACTTATAGGAATTATTTTTTTGCCCAAGAATCGCGCAATCCAACGGTTTTATTGAAGACTAAATTCTCTGAAGTTGAATCGTCATCTACATTGAAATAACCCAAACGTTGAAATTGAAAACGCTCGCCAATTTTTGCAGATTGTAAACTTGGTTCCACAAAAGCGTTGATAATTTCCAAGGAATTTGGATTGATAAACTCCATATAATCTTTGTCTTTGTGAGCATCTGGGGTTTCGTCTAAAAACAAACGATCATAGGCTCTTACTTCTGCTTTAACTGCATGTTTTACAGAAACCCAATGCAGCGTTCCTTTTACTTTACGGTTGCTTTCTTCGGTATTGCTTCCAGACTTTGTTAATGGATCGTAAGTACAGTGAATTACAGTAATCTCGCCATTTTCATCTTTTTCACAACTTGTAGCAGTTATGAAATAGGCGTTTTTTAAACGGACTTCTTTTCCAAGTTTCAATCGAAAAAATTTCTTGTTTGCTTCTTCTCTAAAGTCTTCCTTTTCAATATAAATTTCTCTTGAAAAAGGGATTTCTCTGGTACCAGAATTTTCATCTTCTGGGTTGTTCTCTGCTATTAAAATTTCTTCTTTTCCTTCGGGATAATTGTCAATAATCACTTTTACAGGATCCAACACACCCATTACTCTATTGGCTGTTTTGTTTAAATCTTCTCGAATCTTAAATTCCAACAAGGCAACATCAATACTGTTTTCTCGTTTTGAAACCCCTACGGTTTCAATAAAATTTTTAATCGATTCTGGGGTATAACCGCGTCTTCTCAATCCAGAAATGGTTGGCATTCTTGGATCGTCCCATCCAGAAACAATATTTTCTTCGACCAATCTGAGCATTTTACGCTTGCTCATTACGGTATAGCTTAAGTTCAAACGAGAAAATTCACGTTGTTTGGTTGGATTTGGATAGTCTGTTTTACTGTATTCAAAAACATGATCTTTGAACCAATCGTACAGTTCTCTATGTGGTTTAAACTCTAAAGAACATAAAGAATGGGATATTTGTTCAATATAATCACTCTCTCCATGGGTCCAGTCATACATCGGGTAAATACACCAGTCATCGCCAGTTCTATGGTGCGACTTAAACAGGATGCGATACATTAAAGGATCTCGCAACAACATATTGGGGCTTTTCATATCAATTTTTGCCCGCAAAGTATGGGTGCCTTCCTCATGTTTTCCTTCTTTCATTTCTTGAAACAAGTGCAAGTTTTCTTCTACAGAACGTGTTCTAAAAGGGCTGTTGGTTCCAACTTGTGTTGGGGTTCCTTTTTGGAGGCGCATTTCTTCAGAAGACTGCGAATCAACATAGGCTTTCCCGTCCTTGATCAATAGCACTGCCCAGTCGTATAATTGCTGAAAATAATCGGATGAATAACATTCTTTTGCCCAGCGGTATCCCAACCAGCGAATGTCGTTTTTAATTGCATCTACATATTCTTGCTCTTCCTTTGCAGGATTCGTATCATCAAACCGAAGGTTTACGGGTGCATTGTATTTCTGCCCCAAGCCAAAACTAATTCCGATGGCTTTGGTATGACCTATGTGTAAATACCCATTTGGTTCTGGTGGAAAACGAAAACGCAAATTTTCTTTTGGCATTCCGTTTGCCAGATCTTCTTCAATGATTTGCTCTAAAAAATTCAGTGGCTTTAGCTCTTCAGACATATTCTTTTTTCGAAAAATTAAGCAACAAAATTACATAAAATAACTTGTATATTTTTATTTTGATTGCGCACTTTCAAGCGACAATTTTGGTGTCTTATTTTTATGGGTGCCCACTTCCTTTTATTTAGGATCTCAAAAAAAAGCAAAAGTATTCGTAAAAAAGAAAGCTTTTGTAAATAGCGTAATGAGCACCTCCATTAAAATTCTCTGAAAATAGAATTTACTATTTATTTATTGTCGTATTTTTGCAGGGTATGAAAGATGATGCAAAAAAACCAGATTTGGTTGTTTTTAATGAAGATACCCAGCAATACGATGCTGCATTAAAACCCTACGGCACCGCTGCAAGTTCTCCAGTAATTACGCCCTTAAATACCGCTAGTTGGAAAAATGATGGGATACAGCGTGTGAACAAGCAGTTGAAGTCGAAGTTTGATGAGGTCAAAAAAGAGTATGAATCCTTAATGCAAAAGTTTCAGTACAATGATTTAATCTACAATGCGAACTTTAGCTTTGAGCCTATTTTTGGAGAAACCTATCATTTATACAACAAGAAAAACAAAGTACCCTTTTTATCGATTATTTCCCCAGAGCAATGTAGTTTTGACTATATAGGTTCTTTTCGTTTGAATACTGACAAAATGTGGGAGAAAATTGAAGAAGATAAATAAGACAAAACCCTTTCGGGCCTAAAAGAGATGCAATGGGAATCATAAAAGTAAACAACATCAAATTGTATGCGTATCACGGTTGTTTAGACGAAGAAGCAAAAATTGGTTCCGAATACCGTGTTGATGTAGCGGTAAAAGTCGATTTAAAAAAGTCTGCGAAAACAGATGCCTTGGAAGATACGGTAGATTATGTGCATTTAAATCATATTGTAAAAGAAGAAATGGCCATTCGCTCAAAGCTTTTAGAAGCGGTAGCGCAGCGAATTTTAGATCGTTTTTTCAGCGAACTTCGAATGATTAAAAAAGCCTCGGTTTCGGTTTCAAAAATAAACCCACCTATTGGAGGTGACGTAGAAGAAGTCCTGGTTATCCTCTCTAAAAAGCGATAACACAAAAAAAGCCTTGCAATACATGTAAATTTATGTAAATTTGCAATCCTTATTACAAGAGGGTGTCGTGGCCGAGTGGCTAGGCAGTGGTCTGCAACACCATCTACAGCGGTTCGAATCCGCTCGACACCTCAAAAACGCTTCAAGAAATTGAAGCGTTTTTTTTTGTAGTATGCTTTTAAGTACGGTTTCTTTTATGCTGCAATTCAATTAGTAAGAACGAATTATAAAACACGCTATG
>JAHEET010000001.1 GCA_024640565.1 Flavobacteriaceae bacterium | reverse complement strand
GTTGATGTTCTCACCGTCATTGGAGGAACCTGAATCAAAATCATCACACAATGAAAGCGGTTGTGCCAAGTTGTTTGCAGTAGGAACTCGGTCTACTTGTAAAAAGATATTTGCAGTTCCAGTACATCCGTTATTTGTATTGTTGATTATTTTTACATAAATGGTTTGGTTGTTTGCAAAACTTGGATCGTTGTTGTTTCTATGATTTGCGATTTGACTGTTGATGTCATTTACGGAAGAAGCTCTGTCACTTTCAGTTTCGTAATAAAACACATCCAAATCAGGTCTTGATGCAGCTGGAAAGAAAGCTTTTATTTCATTTTCAGTTTCACTAAAGTCAAAGGTGGAAATCCCATCCGTATCATCATTATTGGCGTTGTCGTTCCCATCCATATCTAAGAAATCATCACAGACGGTATAGGTTTTGTTATAAGCTAAATCGGCACTAAAATTAACGGTAATATCGATTTTTGCAATGCGGTAGCAATTTTGATCAGAAATAACCCGAACCCATGCTTCCCCAGTTCCTATAACAGGATAGGATTCTATATCTGATCCTGTAATTTCAGAGGTTCCAGCAATTGCATCAGCTTCTGTAGCATAATATTTAAAAACTTCGTTTTCATAATTTGTAGATATATTTACCCGTGCCAGTTTTAAATTGACTGTTGTATTTAAGTCTGGATTGTTGTGACATTGAATCAATTCTGCAGGATTGGTCACGACGGGCAATGCATCTACAACTAATTGAAACGATGTAAACGTGCTTCCTGTGGTGTCGTCTGAAATAACGGAACAATTTGGATTGTCAACATTTTCTACTCGTACAAATATAGTTTGAGATCCTGTAACAACGTGGTCTATTGTTTTGTCAATCACATCTGTTGTTGCACTTGTTTGGGCGCCTGATAAGGTAGCGTGATAGGACACGTTAAAATCGGTGGCAGAAATGGCTCCTAATATTTCACTGTCTTTGGTGTCGAGTCGAAAGAAGCTTCTATTATCTGTATCGCTTCCGCTAGCAGTATCATCACACAAACGGTATATTGTTGGTTGGGTTGGTGTTGGAATGTCGGTTACAATAATTGAAAAATTGATAATGTCATAACATGCAAAAGGTGCATTTATGTTGTGAACCCTCGCATAAATAACATTTGTAGTTCCCGTAGTGGCTACATAGGTGTTTGGTAAGTCTGTATCACGCACATTGTCGTTTGCCGCTACAAAACTATCAAAGTACAACACTTCAAAAATTGTAGGATCTAGGCTTCCCAGTATCAAAGGAGTTGTATCAGCTAAAAAATCATATGAATTTGAACCACTTCGATCGTCGTCACACTCAATAATATCAGTAAGTGGTGTCGCTATTGCAGCTTCAAAAACATTCAAATTAAATTCTCCATTGTATTGTGTAACATCTCCACAAGGATCAACCAATTCAATTTTTAAAGCATAGGTTCCGCTATCTGCCAGCTGAAGGTCGGTTAAATTTAATAAACGATCCGATGAGATGACATCGTTGGTGGTTCCATTGTTAAATCGCCATTCAAAAACCACATTATTTCCTGAAACAGGTTCAGGTCCTATTGTCTTATCTTGCCCAACACACAATTGTAAGTTTTCATTATTAATAACTTCATTGTTTTCTGAATCAATGATTTCTATTGGCAGTAATAAAGAGGATATAAATGGCGGTAATCCTTGGGTAGAAAAAGTGCCTGCAGCCAATCGTATTGCATTTTTTGTAAAGACAATGTCTGCAGCATCTGCGGTTGGGTTTTCAATAATATCTATAAACGGAGCGTCTGCTCCAGCATCTTCGTAGGCAGTTGGGATGGTAACGTAGATTCTGCCATCAGGCCCTACTTGCAATGCACCTCTAAATCCGCCTTCCGGGAATTCTACACTTCCCGCATCTTGTCTGTGAACTATTGTTTTGGAACCTACGATATCAGGACTGGTTAAATCAAATTGAAAGAGTTTGTAGGTTACGGCGTTTTCACTCATATTTCGTCTAAATCCGCTTGAAGTAGAGATGTATAGTTTTTGTGAATCTAAGGAAAACTCAACACCATAAGGCTGTCCATCTTGATTTAAATTGCTTATAAGAAACGTAGGGTTGTCAGTAACTTCTCCTGTTGCGTTATTAAAATCATATAGGATTGCGTATTCTCCTTGTGTTGCTATCGCCAATTTACTTCCGTCTGGTGAAAGTTTTAAATACCCTCTTTGATCATTGACATTATTGGCAACTCTAGATACAACAGGAGTAGATCTTACACCCAATTCACTTACTAGAAAAGAATGAAATTCATTATTAACTACAGATACTACCCAAAACTCGTTACATTCTGCACCTCTAACAGCGGTCACTTTTTCAGTCCAACTATTGGCTAACCCACTTGAGATGTCTTCATAAAAAATACCATCTCCATCTTCATCAATTAATTTTCCAATTCCATCGGTCATATCAATCGTATAATAGTTAAAACCATTGTTACCATTGTTGTGATCTACGGTAAAAAGATAAAAAATAGTGGATGATTTTGGCTTAGGGACAATCATTCCCGACTGTGTACTGGAAGAGTTTCCTCTTAAATCATTTGCCAATCGACCATCTGAATATGTCATGATGTTATGATTTTTATCATATACCGTGGTACCATCTGAATAAAACAGAAGATCACCATTTGCATTTGAGAATGAAGAACAACCCTCTCTTGTACTTAATTGACCATCTGCAAGAGCTTGGGGTGGGCTGGTATTAAAATCCAACCCGGCATTTTCTCCAAAATACCAAATATTGGCTTCTTTTTGAGCATATACATTTAGTGTTAAAAAAATAAAAAGGATTAGGGGTAAATTCTTCATGTAAATAAGCGTGATTTTAGAAAACCAAATATATTTAAATTCTACTACAAATCCCGCTTTTTTAACATAGCATATGCACTATAAATAAAGATAAGTGTCCACACAGATACAATTGCAATATCTTTGAACTCAACAGCATAACTTTTTGTAAAGTCTCCCATCTGATTTGCAATGGTTTTTACGACTCCTAATCGGGATCCAGGTTCTTTGATTAGATTGCTCATAGCTTCTAATGGAAACCATGCTGTAATTTTTGAAGCTGCTTCCATTGCCTCATTAGAAGCTCTAAAAAACCAAAGACCGATGAGCCAGATTATTTTTTCTCCAATCCACCAAACCACCATTGCTCCAATTGCAAAAGCAGATCTTTTTACTAAAATGCCTAAAAACAATCCAAAAGAGAAAAAACCAACTAGCTTTATAAAAAAGGCAAAAAGATACTCTAAATCGGAAGTTATAATTGCGAATTCGTTATAATCTGAATAAAAGAGCCCTAATAGTAAAGAAATAGTGAAAACAAAGAGGGTAGAGATGAGTGCAAAGACAAATACAGTGTAGAATTTGGATAGGATAAATTCTTTTTTACTCAGCCCATCAATTAAATTTTGTTTTAAAGTTTTGTTTCTATACTCATTAGACATCATGGAAACGATGACTAGTAATAAAAAGAACTTTAGTAAAGCCGCTACATAGGTGTTAAAATGCCAAATGTATGGAAAGTTAAAAATACCTTGTTCTGCTAAATGGATGGTTTTTCCAAAAAATGGAATCTTAACCGCTGCGATTAATGCGATAGAAGTTAAAAGGCCAAAATAGATGCTAATTAGTATTTTACTTGCTTTGCTGTACCTTAATTTATGAAACTCTATAGATAGAAGTCTAAACATCTTGTGGTTTTTTTGTTGATTAGTTATTGCTTGTTAAATCTAAAAATTGCTGTTCTAAACTTGGCTTTCGTTTCACCAAATGGGAAACGGTAAAACCGTTCTCGAACAGATAGCGATTTATTTCAGTAGCACTCATTTCTTGGTTGAGTGTAGCAATATAGGTATCGTGATCTAGCTGAACTTTACTGATGGATGGATGTTTTTCTAATAGTGTTAAAAACGCAGTTTCGTTGGTAGCTACTTTTAATTCAAAAAAACCTTTAGATGCGGTCATTTCATCAACGCGTCCCGCGTATAATTTTGAGCCTTTTCGAATTACAATCACATGACTGCATACTTTTTCTACTTCATCCAAGAGGTGGGAGGCAAGTAAAATGGTGGTTCCGTGTTTTGCAATTTCTTTGATAATCAATCGAATTTCATGAATTCCTTTCGGGTCTAATCCATTTGTAGGTTCGTCTAAGATTAAAATTTCAGGATCATTTAACAATGCTGAAGCAATGGCTAATCGTTGCTTCATTCCTAAAGAGTAAGTGCTAAATTTGCTATCCTTCCTCTCGTAAAGGTCTACTGTTTTTAATTTCTCATCTATTTTATCGGTAGCAATTCCTTTAATTTTACAAATCAGTTTTAAATTCTGAGTTGCTGTCATATAAGGATAGAAGTTTGGTCGTTCAATAATGGCGCCTACTTTTTTGAGTGCTTCATGGGTAGAAAATTTACCGTCAAACCAAGAATATTCGCCAGCTGTTTTGTTTACTACATTTAAAATCACTCCCAAGGTGGTTGATTTTCCACTTCCATTTGGCCCTAAGATTCCATAAACATTCCCTTTTTCTATGTCGAAGGAGAGGTTGTTTACTGCATGTACGTGGCCAAATTTTTTGTCAAGATTTTTAAGAGAGAGTATTTTTTCCAAAGAAATAAGTTTAATTGATTGTCTTTAAGACGATCAATTTACAAATTTGTTACGAAAATAGGGAATTATGGTAGTGTCCTTAGCCTTCATGTTAAGCCTTTTCAATTTAAAAAGAAAGGGAGAATTTTTTAGTATTCATTGTAATTATAATCATCAAAATGCCCATACTCATCATCCATATCATCCATTCCTTCGGGGTTTTCTGAAATGAATTCTTTTTCGGGAGCTTCTGCCGGAATTTCTCCAACCGTTAAAATAATTAAGGGGAGTCCTGGTTTTTCTTCAGAAGAGATTTCAATAACTTCTACATAAAAAGTCCACATTTTTAGAAAATCATAGACATAAATAAGCTTGTCGTTTTCCTTGGGCAACGTAGTGTTTAAGATGCAGGTTTGCATCGAAATCCCTTCGCCGATCTCGTCCATATTAAACAATGGAATTTCTTCGCCTTGGGTCCACTCTTCATCCGTTTTGTAAAACGAAGCCATTTCTTGGCCCTTGAAGCCAAAAGATTTTGCAATTGTTAAATGAAGTTTTTCTAAATTAAGGGTACTGTCTACTAAAAGAGTTCTTATAACATCTTCTTTAGTATCTAAAATTACGCGGATTTTGTACATGAAATTGTTTGACTTTCAAGAGCAAAAATACAAATTTTTATGTGTAATTTTACATTAGATTTACATCACATGGATAAAAATAAAATTTTGGCTATTTTCAATAAAAAGTGTAAAAATACTTTAATGGAAACCCTTGACATCGAGTTTGTTGACCTTGGAGTTGATTTCTTAACAGCAAAAATGCCTGTAAGCCCTAAAGTGCATCAGCCCTATGGGCAATTGCACGGTGGTGCAACAGCGGCATTGGCAGAAAGTGTAGGCAGTGCTGCTTCTAATTTTTTTATTGATAATGCATCCCAATTTATAAATGGAATTCAACTCTCTATTAATCATATAAAAAGCAAGCGTGAAGGGGTTGTTTTTGCAACTGCAAAAAACATTCACAAAGGCAGAAGTACCCATCTTTGGGAGGTGTTTATTACAGACGAAGGTGGACAACTCATTGCGATTGCTAAAATGACCAATATTGTGTTAGAAAAAAGAAAATAACCCTAAATAAGTAATCATCTTGACGATTTTTGATAGGATTGCATCTCAATACAAATTACAAAAACCTTTTGTTGTATATAGGAAACCAAGTGAAAATGTAATCTCAGGGTATTTCCAAAAGACGAAAGAAGTTTTTTTTGTGGACGATTTTACTGAGACTGGTTTTGTTTTTTCTCCTTTTGATAATCAAGAAAAAGCGATATTAATTCCTGCAGAGAAATCAGTGTATTTTCGGGAATCACTTATTTTTGAAGCGCCACTTTCATTTGCAAAGAACAAAAGATTTGTTGCGGATGAATCTGCAAAAACACATCATTTGGAACTTGTCAATAAAGCGATTGAAGAAATTAAAAGGAAACAGTTTCAAAAAGTAGTTGTATCGAGACGAGAAATAGTGTCTCTTTCCAACTTTATGCTTCTCGAGAGTTTTAAAAAATTGTTACAGATCTACCCCAATGCCTTTGGATATATTTGGTTTCATCCTAAAATTGGTTTGTGGATGGGTGCCACTCCTGAAACCTTGTTGTCTCTCTCCGAAGATCGTTTTAAGACCATGTCATTGGCAGGAACACAAGTTTATAATGGCTCAACAGTGGTGAGTTGGCAATCAAAAGAATTGGAAGAACAAGCATTGGTAACTCGCTTTATCGCATCCCAAATAAAAGAGATCGCAGTTCATCTAAAAACGAGTGAAAAAGAAACAGTAAAAGCAGGAAATTTACTTCATCTAAAAACCCAAATTTCAGGGAAATTATTACGTGGGGCCTCGAATTTAAAAACATTACTTAATGCTTTGCATCCAACACCTGCAGTCTGTGGTTTTCCCAGATTACAGACAAAAAAATTTATCCTAGAAAGGGAAAATTACCAGCGCACTTTTTATACTGGTTTTTTGGGTGAATTGAATGTAGGCAGGGAAAGTATTGATTCTAAAGACTCCTCACTTTTTGTAAATTTACGATGTATGGAAATTAAAAATAATACAGCGTTTCTTTATGTTGGAGGGGGAATAACAAAAGATAGTATTGCTCAAAAGGAATGGGAAGAAACGGTTTCTAAGAGTGCTGTGATGATAGCAATTTTATAAGCTCAACGAACGAAAGTCGAATCATTATAACAAAAAAAGCCGCAAATTTATGATTTGCGGCTTTCTTAGAAGTGATATAAGTAGCTTTTTATTCTTTACATGTAATTTACAAGCAGGGGGTATAGCAACCAATAGTTGTTATATATCCTCAAACGATATGTCTGTAAAATTATCAGTAGCTTTTGTTTCCGTTGCTGTATCCTCTGCTTTCTTAAAGTCTTTTTGATGACGGTCGCTAATCACTTCGTCTCCTTTTTCCTTTAAAATGTAGTCTGTTGCTTTGGCTAACATTTCATGAAAATCTTTAAAATCTTCTTTGTAAAGATAAATTTTGTGTTTTTGATATCGAAAAGAACCATCGTCATGTGTGAATTTTTTACTTTCCGTAACGGTTAGATAATAGTCGTCTGCTTTTGTTGCTCTCACATCAAAAAAATAAGTTCTTCTACCAGCTCTTAAAACTTGTGAAAAAATTTCTTCTTGTTCAACCCTTTCTGCCATAATCTTTTTAATAGTTTTTATAAATCGTGTTTATTTCAAAAACAAATCTAATAAAATAATGCATGTGTAAATGTTAAAGGCTATAATTCTTTTTCTAAAAGTTGTTGTGCATACAGTTCTTTGTAGTATCCTTCTTTTTCTAACAGCTCGCTGTGCGTGCCTTGTTGTATGATCTCACCAGTATCCAAAACGAGTATTTTGTCTGCATTTTTAGCAGAGGATACTCGGTGACTGATAATAAATGTGGTTTTGTTTTTAGAAACTTGCTCTAGATTGGAGAGTATTTTTTCTTCGGTTTCTGTATCTACTGCTGAGAGACAATCATCAAAAATTAAGATGCTTGGGTTTTTAATAATTGCCCTTGCAATTGATACTCGCTGTTTTTGACCACCAGATAGGGTAACGCCTCTCTCGCCTAAAATAGTTTGGTATCCATTTTTAAACTCCATTATATTTGCATGCACCACAGCATTTTTCGCAGCTTTTATAATGGCTTCTTTAGGGGAATTTTTTTCGCCAAACTTTATGTTATTCTCAATGGTGTCAGAAAATAAAAAAGGATCTTGAGGGACAAAACCAATCTGATTTCTTAGCGCATCTAAATTGGTTTTTTTAATTGGTTTTTTATCGATTAAAACACTTCCTTTTGTTGCATCGTATAAGCGAGAAATTAGGTTGATGATCGACGTTTTCCCTGATCCCGTTTTTCCTAAAATAGCAATCGTTTCTCCCGGTTTTACTGTGAAAGAAATATTTTTGAGTGCCGTAATGTCTGTATCGTCATAGGTTAAGCTTACTTCTTTAAAGGTAACTTCACCTTGTAAATCAAAAGAGACATCATTGTTGTTCTTAATTTCGGGTACTTGTTGTAAAAATTCATTAATTCTTATTTGGGAAGCTTCCGCTTGTTGGATCATCGAAGTAACCCATCCTACAATGGCTACGGGCCAAGTTAGAATATTTACATACAATATAAATTCAACAATAATTCCAATTTGAATTTCGCCATTGATATATTGTTTCCCTCCAATATAGATGACAATCAAATTGCTGATTCCAATTAATAAAACCATCGTAGGGAAGAAAAGCGCATTTGCTTTGTTTAGGTCTATGTTTTTCTCTTTGCTCAGATTGGCAATTGTATCAAAATCTTTGATAATTGAAGACTCGATTGCATAAGATTTTACAACGTTAATTCCTGAGAAAAACTCTTGGTTAAAAGAGGTTAGTTTTGATAAGTATTGCTGTACAATTGCACTTCTTTTATGAATGACTTTGCTCAAATAAAAAATTGAGATGGCTAAAATGGGAAAGGGTAAAAGGGTGTATAAGGTGAGTCTACCGTCGACTCTTGCCATTTGTGTAAATCCAACAATAAAAAGAACAATCATATTGATACTGTACATTACGGCAGGACCTACATAAGTTCTTACTTTTGAGACGTCTTCACTAATGCGGTTCATTAAATCTCCCGTTCTGTTTTTTTTATAAAAATTGAGAGATAATCGCTGGTACTGATTGTAGATTTCATTTTTTAAATCAAACTCAATGAGTCTTGAGGTTACAATAATCTTTTGGCGCATTAAAAAGGTTAAGAAACCAGCAATAACTGTAACGGCAATAATGGTTAAAATATTGAATAAAAGAGCTTCTTTAACCGTATCCAATTCAATGATTTTTCCATTTTGATAATCCTCTACTGCATTCAAAGAATTTCCAATAATTCGGGGAACTTGTAAGGCTAAAAGTTTCGACAAAACGGTGATGAATAGCCCTGCTAAAAAGCGCCATTTGTATTTTAAAAAGTACTTGTTTATGTATTTTAGAGCTTTCAATTTTTTGGATAAATTTTTTAATATCGAGGTATTTGCTACTTCAATGTCAAGGACTATTTTTTGTATTATTTGTAATTTATAAGTATATTTATTGTAAATAATTATTAATATCTTATTTTTAAACCTATTGTTTTATGAATTAATTAATAAACATAAAAAAATGAAATCAGAAATTGTAGCTTCAGAATTATTAAAAAACGATCCTGTTTTTGGACAGTTATCGTTTGATGGTCATGAACAACTTGTTTTTTGCAACGACGAAGATACAGGTTTAAAAGCAATTATAGGTATTCATAATACAGTTTTAGGACCTGCTTTGGGTGGGACTAGAATGAAGGCTTATGAGAGTGAATGGCATGCGTTAAATGATGTATTGCGATTGTCACGTGGAATGACCTATAAAGCTGCTATTACAGGATTGGATTTAGGGGGTGGAAAGGCTGTGATTATCGGAGATGCTAAAATTCAAAAAAAATGATGCCTTAATGCGACGATTTGGTGAGTTTGTTCAATCTTTAGGAGGGCGTTACATAACTGCGGAAGATATGGGTATGGAAACCAGAGACATGGATCTGGTTCGTGAAGTTACTCCTTATGTTACTGGAATTTCAGAAAATAAAGGAGGTGCTGGAAATCCCTCTCCAATTACCACTTATGGTGTGTATATGGGAATGAAAGCAGCAGCTAAATTTCAATTTGGGACAGCAAGTTTAGCGGGTAAAAAAGTATTAGTTCAAGGCATTGGTCATGTAGGAGAATCATTAGTAAAACACTTAGCTGAAGAAGGAGGACAAGTCATTATTAATGATATTGATGAAGAACGCTTAGCGCTTTTGAGTAAAAAATACAATGCAGCTATTGTTTTAGGGAAAGATATTTATGGGTTGGCTGTTGATATATATGCGCCTTGTGCATTGGGGGCGACAATAAATGATGATACCATTCATCAATTAAGGGCGAAAGTAATTGCAGGTGCGGCCAATAATCAACTGGCAGATGAAATAAAGCACGGACACATGTTGAAAGAAAAAGGGATTTCATATGCACCTGAATTTTTAATTAATGCAGGAGGAATTATTAATGTATACGCAGAGCTAGCAGGATATGGCAAGGAAGAAATAAAAAATAAAACAGCGAATATTTGCAACACGACACTTGCGATCTTTGAGCTTTCAAAAAAAGAAAATATTTCCACTCATAAGGCCGCATTTCATATTGCACAACAAAGAATTCAGGATGCAAAAAAAGCATTAAATTGATTGAACAAAAAAATAAATAATACTACTTTTGCTGCGCGATAGAAATAAATCTATTCCGCTTTTTAAATACGTTCTTTCAATGATCAACAGAAGACATATTCGCGTAAAAGTAATGCAGTCTGTATATGCCATGCAACAATCTTTAAATGACGACGTCATTAAAGAAGAGAAATTTTTAAAACAGAGCATTCTTAAAATGTTTGACTTGTATGTTTTAAATATCCAATTGATTGTTGAAGTTAAAAAACTAGCAGCAAAAAAAATTGAATTATCAAAGAAGAAAATTCTCGCAACAAAAGAAGAACTACAACCCAATACTAAATTTATCAATAATCAGCTCATCCGTGTTTTAGAACAAAGCGTGAGTTTGGATGGTTATGTAGAATTGAATAAAATTGATCACTGGTCTTTGGATACAGAGTATCTTAAAATTGTATTTGACGAATTACAAAAAAGTTCCCTTTATAAAACATATTTGAACTCCGAAACTACTTCTTTCCAAGCAGACAAAAGTTTTGTGATCGACTTCTTTAAAGAAATCATTGCTCCAAATGAAAAGTTAGCAGATTATTTTGAAGATAAAATGATTTCCTGGGTAGATGATATTCCTTTTGTAAACACCTGGATAGTAAAATCGTTATCCAAACAAAAGGAAGGAAAAATATTTGTTTTAGACAGTCTCTATAAAGACCATGATGACAAACAGTTTGTTTCAGACTTGTTTCGAAAAACAGTTTTAAAACATCAAGATTACGATCAAGACATAGCAGATCAGACACCAAATTGGGAAACTGATCGAATTGCAGACATTGATATGATTTTGATTAAAATGGCCATCACAGAGTTCTTGAATTTCCCATCCATACCGACCAAAGTTACCATTAATGAGTTTATAGAAATTGCCAAAGATTATTCTACAGAAAAAAGTAGTTACTTTATCAATGGCGTTTTGGACAAGCTTTCCAAAGAATACACAAAGCAAAATAAAATAAATAAAATAGGAAGAGGATTATTATAATCTCCTTTTTTATTAAATTTACAAAAAAAAACAAACTCCAAATGAAAAAAATAATAATTGTATTTACTTTGTTAGTCACCATAAGTGTTTTTACTTCTTGTGATCAATCCAAAGCAGCATCAAAAATAGATGTAACGAATCTAGAAGATGCAAAGAAAAGAGATGCAGCAATAAATAAGGGAGCAGCTAGCATCAGCTTCGATAAAATGGAATTTGATTTCGGAACTGTAACTGAAGGAACTATTGTTTCAACGGTTTATAAGGTAACGAATTCTGGCAAAACAGATTTGATTATTACCAATGCAGAAGCATCTTGTGGTTGTACCGTTCCAGTTTGGCCAAAAGAAGCAATCAAACCTGGTGAAACGGCAGACATTGCTGTGAAATTTAACACAAAAGGAAAACCAAACAGACAATCAAAAAATATTACTTTGTCTACGAATACAGCCGTGGGAAGAGAAGTCTTAAAGTTATCAGGTATGGTAACACCAACTATTAAAAACTAAATATATGTTTCAAGTGATTTTTTTACAAGCAGATGCTGCTGGTGGTTTTATGAGTATGTTGCCTCTTTTGGCAATGCTTTTAGTGCTTTATTTCTTTATGATTCGACCGCAAATGAGTCGTCAGAAAAAAGAGAAAGCTTTTCAACAAGAAATGGGAAAAGGAACAAAAGTGATTACTTCTAGTGGAATTCATGGTAAGATTGTAGATGTACATGCTGCAGATAACACCGTAACCATAGAAACGGGAGCTGGAAAAATTAAATTTGAACGCGCGGCTATTTCTATGGAATTGAGTAAGAAGTATTTGCCAAAAGAAAAAAAATAATTCTTTTTTATAACCTACAAAAGTGAGCAATTTGCTCACTTTTTTTGTACCCACTTTTTGTGTAAATTGCATCTAAAATAAATTCTTTTGAAATTCACAAAAAACATCCCTAAAACCTTTTTTGTCTTTTTGACATTGTCTCTACTTATTTGGTTGCTTATAACGCTTTCAAAAGAATATGTGGCGCAGGTTTCTTTAAATGTTTCTTATGAAGCCCTTCCTCAAAATCAATTGCTACAGGCAGCTCCAAAAGAAGAAATCGAAATCATTGCAAAAGGAACAGGATTTAAATTATTAGCGACGCGTTTTTTTAATCATCGTGTGCAGTTGAAAACGAATAATTTGTCAAAAAAAGGTGCAGAAAAACATTTCTTTTTAGCATCCAATCAAAAAATGCACATCCAAAAACAATTGGTTTCTGGACTTTTGTTGGAGGCATTTTTAAAAGACACCATTTATTTAGATATTGGAAACCTAGTTTCAAAAAAAGTGCCTGTGATTTCCAATTTAAAAATTGAGTATCGTATTGGTTTTGATGCTTTAAAGCCTTTAGAAATTAAACCAGATACCATTTTGGTCACTGGACCTGATAACCAAATAAAAGCCATAGAAAGCTTGTCTTTTGCTCCTTTACTTTTGGAGAATGTAAGCGTTAATTTTTCAAAAAAAGTACCCCTTTTAGTTCCTGAAAACCTCAAGAATGTACATTTTAACAAACGTGATGTCTTAGTAAATGGGTTTGTAGAAAAATTTACTGAAGGTAGTTTTTCGATTCCTTTTACTGTTAAAAACCTTCCTGATAATTTAAATATTAACACATTTCCAAAAGAAGTAAACGTTTTTTTTAAAGTAGATTTACCGAGATTTAATCAAGTAAAAGAAAGCAACTTCACGGTTGTTTGTGATTATCGTGTTTCAGAAATCAATGGTTTGTCCTACTTGATCCCTAAAATTATTTCGAAACCAAATTTTATTAAGAATGTTAAAATTATTCCGAATAAAATAGAATTCTTAATTCAGAAATAATATGATAGTTGGGCTCACAGGTGGTATAGGAAGTGGTAAAACGACAGCGTTGAATTGTTTTAAAAAGTTTAAAAACGTTGCCGTTTATATTGCAGACGTTGAAGCTAAAAAATTAATGATTAGTTCTCCTGTTGTCAGAGAAAAATTACACAATGCCTTTGGTGACGAAGTCTTTATTGATCAAGAATTAAATCGTTCACTCCTGGCAAAAATTGTTTTCAGTGATAAGCAAAAACTGCAACTGCTCAATGCCATTGTTCATCCAGAAGTAGCTATTCATTTCAAAAATTTTGTCAATAATAATAAGGACAAAGCTTATGTATTGTATGAGAATGCAATTTTATTTGAAACAAAGAATGATCATTTTTGTGACTGTGTTATTACTGTATGCGCAGCGCTAGAAGCGCGCATCTCTAGAATAATAAAAAGAGATGCAACGACGAGAACGGCAGTCTTAGATCGAATGAAAAATCAATTTTCAGATGAAAAAAAGATGCTACAATCGCACTATGTTATTCAGAACAATTCCTTACATTTCCTGCAGGAAGAAATTGATAGAATTCATAATTTTTTAACATAAAAACAATTTATTTTTTTTGAATTTTCATCTTTTTTCTTAAAATACTCTTAAAAAAATGTTTTTTTTGTTAATAATAGTTAAAAACAATAACAGGCAATTTTTATTAAACTAAATTTGATTTATGTCTAAGAAAATGTTTGTTTTAATCGTTTTGCTGATGAGTATTTCGCTTGTTGGTATCATTGCTGTTCAAGTATATTGGATAGACAATGCCTTAGAGAGTAAGAAAGCTCAATTTAATAAAGATGTGTTTAAAGCACTTGTTGCCACTGCGGAGCGAATTAAAGCGAGTGAAAATGACAAATTGTATCAAAGACACAAAAGCCTTTTGGAAGATATTGAATTGGCCGATAAAGCCAAGGTGAAAAATATATTAATTCAGCAATATGATAAAACCAGAAAGCAGCGTTTTTCAATAGGAACTACAATTTTAGAAGAAAATTTTAAAATCCCAACCTATTTTCTTGATAATGATTCCATTTTAATCAAAAGAATTACGACCAAAAAAGATTTTTTCAGAACCATTTCCATTCAAAAAGAAGGCGATTTATATGGTGCTAAAAGTGAAGAACGATACTCGTACTCTTCTCGAAATAAAGAAGAAGAAAAAAGGAGTATTATTTCCGCTTTAAAAGAGATTCGGGACAGTTTGCCAATAACCGAAAGAATTTCCAATCGTGAGCTGAATGAAACCTTAAAAGAGGAGTTAATTAAAAGAAATGTTTCGATTGATTATAAGTATGGAGTTTATAATGATGATGGCTTAGCAACTCCATTAAAATCGGGTTATTATACGGTAAATACAAATGGAAATCAGGGCTACCCACTTTTGAAAAATGGGACCGGTGGTTACTACAAGCTCTTCATAACTTTTCCAACAAAAAACAAACTTATTTTATCAGGCATTACCAATGTTTTACTGCTGTCCTTGTTTTTTATATTTATCATAATTATTGCTTTTTCTAGTTCGCTTTATCAACTGTTGAGACAGAAAAAAATCTCCGCAATTAAAACAGATTTCATCAACAACATGACCCACGAATTTAAAACCCCAATTGCTACAATTAATGTCGCATTAGATTCCATAAAAAACCCTAAAATACTTACTGATTCCAATAAGGTTTTACGCTATGTACAAATGATTCGTGATGAGAACAAACGGATGCATGCACAAGTAGAAAATGTCTTGCGAATTTCTAGATTACAAAAGGATCAACTTGAAATTCAAAAAGAGATTATTGATGGTCATGATATCATAGAAGATGCCATTACGCACGTAAGTTTACTTATTAAAGATCGGGAAGGAGTACTAAGTACTCATTTGAAAGCGTTAACATCAGAGATTGTTGCCAATCAATTTCATTTAACAAATGTGGTTGTTAATATTTTAGAAAATGCAATAAAATATTCTGAAGGTCCTCCAAATATTGAAGTGCACTCTGAAAGCACCAATAAATACTTTATCTTTAGTGTAAAGGATGAAGGAATCGGAATGAGTAAGAGTGTTCAGAAAAACATTTTTCAAAAATTCTACAGAGAAGAACGTGGAAATATTCATAATGTGAAAGGCCACGGTTTAGGACTCGCGTATGTGAAAGAAATTGTTGAAAAACATCATGGGACCGTTTTTGTTGAAAGCGAAAAAGGGGTCGGAAGCATATTTACAGTGAAATTACCAATAATTTAAAAAAAATAAAAATCATGGGAAGTAAAAGAATTTTATTAGTGGAAGACGATCCCAATTTTGGAATCGTTTTAAAAGATTATCTAGGTTTAAATGATTATCATGTCACGCACGCAAAAGATGGAATAGAAGGTTTGATTATGTTTAAAAACAATTCATATGACTTGTGTATTTTAGATGTAATGATGCCGCGAAAAGATGGTTTCTCTTTAGCTCAAGACATTCGTGCCACGGATAAGGAAGTGCCAATTATTTTCTTAACAGCTAAAACATTAAAAGAAGATGTTTTAAAAGGCTATTCTGTTGGTGCCGATGATTATTTAAACAAACCCTTTGATTCTGAAGTATTATTGTATAAAATTAAAGCAATTTTACAAAGAAAAGATTCGGACAAGTCGTCTGATTCCGAACAATATGAATTTGTTATTGGAAAATTTTCTTTTAACTCTAAACTGCGTCATTTGTCAATTGGTGAAAAAGGAGAACCCCAAAAACTATCACCAAAAGAAAGTAAATTGTTAAGAATGTTGGCCATTCATAAAAATGATTTAATGCCAAGAGAATTGGCTTTGACCAAAATTTGGAGAGATGATAATTACTTTACATCAAGAAGTATGGATGTTTATATTGCAAAATTGCGTAAATATTTAAAAGCTGACGAGCATGTTGAAATTTTAAATATTCACGGAGAAGGCTTTAGATTGCTAGAAAAATCCTAAAATAACGCTAGATACAATACGTCCTCTACAAAAAAACCTGATTGAAATTACGATCAGGTTTTTTTTAGTGCTATTCATTATCTAAAATTTAGTATTATTTTTACCTCATGGCTGAGTTAATAAAAATATATGACGAAAACCCCAACCCAAAAGAGATTGATAAAGTTGTCAAAATTTTACAAAGTGGAGGGTTGGTCATTTATCCAACCGATACGGTCTATGGTCTAGGATGTGATATTACCAAAACAAAGGCCATCGAAAAAATTGCAAAAATCAAAGGAACTAAGATTGAAAAATCTAATTTTTCTTTTGTGTGTAATAGTTTAAGCCATTTGTCAGATTATGTAAAACAAATAGATTCGGTTACATTTAAATTGTTGAAAAGAGCGCTGCCTGGGCCTTATACTTTTATACTACCTGGAAGTCAGTATTTACCAAAAGCATTTAAAAAGAAAAAAACAGTGGGAATTCGAATTCCAGATAATTCGATTATTAGAACACTGGTTGCAGCACTGGGCAATCCAATTATTACCACCTCTATCAAAGATGAAGACGATATTCTAGAGTATACCACTGATCCTGAATTGATCTTTGAGAAATGGCAGCACCTTGTAGATGTTGTAATTGATGGTGGGTATGGAGGCAACCTTGCGTCTACAATTATAGATTTAACTACAGATGAGCCCACTGTTATTAGAGAAGGAAAAGGAAGCTTAGAAGTTTTGTAATTTTAAGCAAGGCGTATTAAAACGACTTCTTTTATTTTAGATCCGCAAATTTTTTTCTCCTCATTATAAAATACTGCCACACAATACTCGTGTGGATATTATAGTTCATTTTTTTTTGAAGCGTCTTTCGTTTTCTAAGAAATCTAAAGAAATTTTTATAAAAACTAAAATGTGCTTTCAATATGGCAAATGTATGAATCGGTTTGAATTCAAGTAAAAATTTCAAACCAGCAATTCCATCTAAAATCAAACGTGAAAATACGACGAACAAAAACCATTTTTTAGGAACGTTTTTTACGATGTTTAAAAGGCTATTTCTGAAATTTAAATAGGTTTTGTGAGGGTTTGTTTCTTGTAATGTAGCACCACCAACATGATAAACAGTAGCCGTACCTACATATCTAACATCAAGGCCAATATTTTGTGTCCTCCAACAAAGATCTATTTCTTCTTGATGTGCAAAATAATCTTCATCAAAACCATTTAATTGATGGTACACCTCTGCACGAATAAAAAAACAAGCCCCAGAAGCCCAAAAAATATCAGCAACATCATTAAACTGATGGGCATCTACTTCTAGATGATTAAATAACCGTCCTCGGCAATATGGGTAGCCATACAAATCAATAAAGCCACCACCTGCTCCCGCATATTCAAATTTGGTTTGCTCTTTAAAATCTAAGATTTTGGGTTGAATAATCGCGGTGTTTTTTTCTTTTTTAAAAACTTCTAAAATAGGCGGTAACCAATTTTTGGTCACAGCGACATCTGAATTTATAAGGCAATAAATATCTGCTTCAATGAATTGAAGAGCATCGTTATATCCTTTTGCATACCCTCCGTTTACAACATTCTCAACAATATTTACCGATGGAAAAAATTCTTTCACAAAGGCTATTGATGCATCTGTAGATGCATTGTCAGCAACATAAATTGCAGCTTCATTTGCGCTGAAATTTACCATCGATGGTAAGAACTGTTCTAAGAGTTTTTCACCATTCCAATTTAATATGACTATTGCTGTTTTCAAGGGTGCAAACTTACAGTTTATAAATTAGTTTATTTCTTATTTGCAATTAATAAATGAAGGAATCTTTTGAACTCCCACTACGATATTTTTAATATTGAGTATCTATGAAGATCTAAAATTGGGTATTTCTTTCAAGAAAACATACGTTTCTTTTTCAAAAACCATTTTACAATAAAAATGTTCTATGCCATTAGTAACGATTAAATAATTGGCTTTTAGTTTTAAATTATAACGTGCAATCTGGTCAAAAGTTGCCTGAGTTATTTTAACACTCGGTGCTTTACATTCAACAATAATTTCTGGAGTACCAGCAGTGTTAAAAATTAAAATATCGGTTCTTTTTTTTCGATTATTAACAATTAGCTGTTTTTCTAACGCTATCAAAGACCTTGGGTATTTCTTTTCTTCTATTAAATAAGAAACAAAATGCTGGCGTACCCACTCTTCGGGAGTAAGGACCACATATTTTTTTCTCAAATTATCAAAAATAAGCGTCTTATTTTCGTTACTTTTGAGTTTAAATTTATAGGTTGGTAGCTTAAGCTCTTGCATCAATCAAAAGTAACAAAATGAACGAAATTAACACGATTGTTTCCGATATTAAAAAAGGGAATTTAAAACCTATTTATTTTTTAATGGGCGAGGAGTCTTATTATATTGATAAGATTTCTGATTTTATCGAAGAAACCGTTTTGGATGAAGCTGAAAAAGGATTTAACCAACAAGTAATGTACGGACGAGATGCTACTATAGAAGCTATCGTGGAGGCTGCGAAACGATATCCGATGATGGCAGAGCGTCAAGTTTTGATTGTAAAAGAAGCCCAAGATTTAAGTAGGAATATAGAAAAATTAGTTTCTTATGCAGAAAATCCTCAGCCAACAACCGTATTAGTAATTAATTACAAATACAAAAAATTAGATAAACGAAAAAAATTATACAAAGTAATTGCAAAATCTGGGTTGATTTTCGAAAGTAAGAAGTTGTATGAAAATCAAGTTTCAGATTGGATTCGTAGTGTTTTAAAGGGGAAAAATTACCAGATTGAACCAAAAGCTGCACAAATGTTGCTAGAGTTTTTAGGAACTAATTTAAGTAAGATTTCCAATGAATTGGAGAAGTTAGTGCTTATTTTATCCGAAGGGACCATTATCAATCCTGCCCATATTGAAGAAAATATAGGTATTTCTAAAGACTATAATAATTTTGAGTTACGAAAAGCTGTGGGAGAGAAGAACGTGGTTAAAGCGAATCGAATTATTGCTTATTTTGCAGAAAACCCAAAGAACAATCCTTTGGTAATGACAGTTTCTTTGCTGAATAGTTTTTTTACACAACTTTTACTTTTTCATAGTTTGGACGATCGTTCCAAAAATTCGGTAGCAAAAATGTTGGGTGTCAACCCCTTTTTTGTTGACGAATACTTCCTTGCCGCTAGAAATTATCCCATGCGAAAGGTAGCACAGGTAATTGCTTTTTTAAGAGATGCAGACATTAAAAGCAAAGGAGTTGGAACCCATCAAAACCATGAAGACATACTAAAAGAATTACTTTTTAAAATTTTGCACTAAAACAAGGTTATGAAAAATATGTTTAACGCAGCCGATGTGGAAGAGATTATTGGTAGAATAAAAAATTTAACAGCAACTTCCATTCCTAAATGGGGAAGGATGTCTGTTTCTAAAATGTTGGCTCATTGTTGTGTAACCTATGAAATGGTGTATACAGACAAGTATCCCAGACCGAATCAATTGACCCGGTGGATTCTAAGAAAATTCATTAAGAATAGTGTGGTTTCAAAAAAGGCTTATCCAAAAAATGGAAAGACAGCAGCAGCGTTTGTTATTAAAAATGACCCAGTTTTTGAAACAGAAAAGACACGTTTAATTGCATTTATAAAACAAACACAAGCATTGGGCGCAGCTGCTTTTGAAGGCAAAGAATCCCATTCTTTTGGTTTTTTAACTGCCAATGAATGGAATGTTTTATTTTACAAACATCTAGCACATCATTTAACGCAATTTGGCGTTTAAAATTTAGAAAACAAGCATTATGAAAACAACAGCAATTATTTTCGGAATCTTATTGGCATTATTTTTTGGATTACAAGTTTACTCCTATGTGAGTAATGCAAACATTGAAAAGTACTCATACACAGTTCTCAAAGAATATGATGATTTTGAAATTCGAAATTACGATGCGGGGTTGTTTACCTCTGTAAAATTAGACACTGATTCTTATAACGAAGCATCTGGAAAAGGGTTCTCTATTTTGGGAGGGTATATTTTTGGGAAAAATGAAAAAAAAGAGGCCATTGCTATGACTTCACCCGTAAGCATGTCATTAGAAAAAGAAACAACGATGTTGTTTTTAGTACCAAAAGCATATACAAAAGAAAGCCTACCAAAGCCGATGAATAGTAATATCCAGTTTGTAGAGGTACCTGCAAAAAAAATGGCAGCAATCACTTTTGGTGGTTGGGCCAATGATGCAAAAATTGAAAAATACAAATCGAAACTGATCGCACTTTTAGCTGAAAATCAAATTAAGCACACTCATAATTTTTCTGTATTGGGGTACAATCCGCCTTATGAAGTTCTCGTCCGTCGGAATGAAGTCATCGTAGAATTGGAATAGTTGGGTGGTTTGTTTTAACACCAAGATATTACAATACCATTTTTAGATTCAGCACATAAAAAAAACCGAACAAATTTTGCTCGGTTTTTCTATTTTTAAAAAAAAGAACTAGTTGTTTTTTTCTTTTATAACTGCTTTGTCAGCTACAATTCGAGCATCCATGTTGGCAACTTTCCATGCGGTATGGAATACCAATCGTGCTCTGTTTTCTAAGAGCTCATAATTGATTTTGTCGGGAGTATCAGAAGGTCTGTGGTAATCTGCATGGGTACCGTTAAAGTAAAAAATAATTGGAATATTGTGCTTGGCAAAGTTATAATGATCTGATCTGTAGTAAAAAAGATTCGGATCGTTTTCATCATTGTATTTATAATCCAAATTGATGTTGGTGTACTTTTTATTTACAGCTTCCGATAGGTTGTGTAATTCTGTGCTCAATTTGTCAGAACCAATTAAATACACATAGTTTGGATCTGTTTTGTGTCTGTCATCAATTCTACCAACCATGTCAATGTTTAAGTCGCACACAGTGTTTGCCAATGGATATACTGGATTTTCTGTGTAATATTTAGAACCTAACAATCCCTTTTCTTCTCCAGTTACGTGTAAGAATAAAATGGATCTTTTGGGACCTTTGCCAGCATCTGCAGCAGCTTTAAAAGCTTGTGCAATCTCTAAAATAGCTACTGTACCCGATCCATCATCGTCGGCTCCATTATAAATTTCTCCCTTTTTAATTCCTTCATGATCTAAATGTGCAGAAATTACAACAACTTCTTCCGGCTTTTCACTTCCTTCGATAAAGGCTAGTACGTTTTCTGAAGATTTCAATACCCCTCTGCGAGAATTTTTATTTAACCACTCCGCAGGCACTTCTTGAAAATAATCATCCCCACCAAGTCCCGAAGCAATTCCTTCAGAAACATAAAAGTTTTTTAAATATTCTACCGCTTTTTTCTGTCCAGGTTCTCCGGTATTTCTACCTTCAAACTCATCCGAAGCGTAAATAAATAAATGCGTTCCTAGATCTTTTGCAGTAATTGTACTTGCATATTTTGCTGCTTGATCGATATTCTTTTCGACTTTTGTTGTTGCTTCTTTACCAGATCCACATGCTATGAATGCAAATGCACTGGCTGCATAAAGTATTTTTTTCATTGATAGGTGATTAATTCGATTTGATTATATGTACTCAAATGTAACAAAAAGTTACACCGCCATCAAATTTAAATAAAAAGATTTTTTTAATGGGAATCTTTGGTGTTTTGGGTTGGTTTTTAAAGACAAATAAAACCTAGTATTGAACCTTTTTTGGATGCGAACCTTCTTTGTTTTAAAACGTTTGACTATGAATGACAAATTGTTGTAAAGCTCTATCGAATTTGACAATTTTGGAGGCGAATAGGTTTTCAAATGCATTTTGTTGTATCAATGCTGCTGTTGTGCCAGTGTAAATTTTGTTTTCAGATAAGACAATCAATTCATCACACATTTTAGTTGCTAAATTAATTTCGTGTGTAGAAATAATAATGGTTTTTTTTGTTGTTTTTGTCAGTTGTTTCAGGAGTTCAAAAATGGTAATGGTTTGATGCATATCTAGATGAGCGGTTGGCTCATCTAAAACAATAATTTCTGTATCTTGAGACAATGCTCTTGCAATGAGAACACGCTGCATTTGTCCATCACTCAATTCGGAACAACGATTGTTTTGAAGAGTTTCCAAATTGGTTGCTGTGATCGCCCATTGTATCTTTTGAAGATCTTTTTTAGACAATGAATCTATCCAGTTTGTATAGGGTTGTCTTCCCAGTGCGATGAGCTCAAAAACAGTTAATTGACTCTCAGGAACTCGTTCCGTTAATACCAGACTAATGGTTTTCGCTAGTTCTAGGTGTTGGTATGCGTTGCTATTTTTTTTGTTAATAAAAAGAGTTCCTTCAAGTGGTTTTTGAACTTTTGAAAGCGTTCTTAAAAGCGTAGATTTTCCGATTCCGTTTTTACCAATCACAGCATTTAATGTGCCTTTTTTTATTGCAAAATTTATTCCGCTTGCAATGACTTTCTGCTGTTTTTTTTGTGCATACCCAATGGCTAAATTTTCGGTGCTTAGTATGTTGTTTTTGTTTTTTGTCAAAACTTTATTTTTTGCATTTGTAGGATTTAGTTTGTAAAACTACCCCTATATTCAAAAAGGTTTATATTGTTATTTTCTTTTTTCTGAGTAGCAACCAGATCACAATAGGTGCCCCAAATAATGAGGTGATTGCGTTAATAGGTATAGTAAACTCGCTGGTTGGCAATTGTGCTATGCTATCACAAATTAACAATACCATTCCTCCAATAATAGCAGATGCAGGGATTAATATTTTATGATTGGAAGTTGTGAACAGCATTTTTGCAAGATGGGGTACTGCCAAACCAATAAATGCAATTGGTCCTGAAAAAGCAGTGATCACACCGGTTAACAAACTCGTGATGACCAATACAATGATTCTACTTTTTTTAATATTTATCCCCAAGCTTTTGGCATAATTTTCCCCTAGTAATAAACTATTTAAAGGTTTTATAACGCTCAAACAAGCGAACATTCCTACAAGATAAATACTACCAAACACCCGCATTTCTGACCAACTTAGGTTTCCAAGGCTCCCAAAACTCCAAAATAAGTATTGTTGTATTTGAGTCGCTTCACTAAAATATGCTAGTACGGCTATCACTGCGCCAGTCAAACTCCCAAACATCAGCCCAACAATTAGAATTGACATCGTGTTTCGCAGTTGATTTGCAGCCATAATTACTGCAAAAAGTACGAGGAAAGCTCCTAGGCTGGCAGCAATTGCCAACGACCAATTTGAGATGGAATTTGTTAGAAAAAAACCACCAAAAACAGAAGAACCTAAAATTAGCAATGCTACTCCTAGGCTTGCTCCAGAGGAGATTCCTAAAACAAATGGACCTGCCAATGGGTTTCTGAAAAGTGTTTGCATGAGGAGTCCACAAATTGAGAGGCCTGATCCCACGAAGATTGCTGTAATCGCCTTTGGTAACCTAAAATCTAATACAATTGTCTGCCAACTGTCTTTGACATCTGTATTTCCTATTAGCGTCGTGAAAATATCTTTAAAAGGAATGGAAACAGAGCCCTGGCTTATGTTTAATAAAAAAAAGATAAACAGTAAAACCGACAGTAAAATAAAGTGTTTTAAGTAGGGTTTTTGTTTCATTTGTTGATTGCTGGTTTGTCTGTGATTTATTTTTGATAGGCCGCTAAAAATATCACGAGCTTTTTAATTGCTAATCCCCGATGCGAAATTTTGTTTTTTTCATTTCTTTGCATCCTTGCAAAACTTTGGCAGTATCCTTCAGGTTGGAAAATGGGGTCGTATCCAAAACCTTTTTCGCCTTGTTTTTTAGTTAGAATTTCTCCTTTACAAATGCCATCAAAAAAAAACTGTTTTCCATCAAGTTGTAAACAAATGGCTGTTCGAAATTGCGCTTTTCTATTTTCTTTTCCATTTAATTCTTGCAGTAGTTTTTGCATGTTGTTTTCAGAATTTGAGGGTTCTCCAGCATAACGAGCCGAATAGACCCCTGGTTTTCCATCCAAACTTTCCACCTCTAAACCGGTGTCATCTGCAAAACAATGATACCCATATTTTTGGGTAACACAAGATGCTTTTAATCGAGCATTACCCTCTAAAGTAGTTTCTGTTTCATCAATTTCATCAAAACAATGAATGTCTTTTAAGCTCAATAATTCAATTGAATTGGGAAGCATTTCTTGTACTTCCTTTAATTTATTTACATTGTTGGTCGCAAAGACTAATTTCATGTGGTAAAAATAATCAAATTATAATTGAAAAGAACCAATACAGGAAGTGGTTCAATTATTCATGATGATAAGGCTCATTCTTTAAAATCGTAAAACCTCGATAAAGTTGTTCAACAACGAAAAGCCGAATCATTTGATGGGAAAAAGTCATTTCTGACAATGAAATTTTGCCCGATGATTTTTTATACACAGCTTCCGAAAATCCATACGGACCCCCAATAGCTAAAACAAGTTGTTTGATCCCTGAATTCATTTTCTTTTGTAAGTATTTAGAAAATTGAATCGATGTATAGGCATTCCCTTTGTCATCCAATACCACCAATTGATCGGTGTTTTGAATTTTTGATAAAATGAGTTCTCCTTCTTTTTCTTTTTGTTGAACTTCACTTAAATTTTTTACATTTTTGACATCAGGAATGATTTCTAATTCAAATTTTACATAATGCTTAAGGCGGTTTTGATATTCATCAATGAGGGCAATTAAATTTTTGTTGTCCGTTTTTCCAATGGCAAGTAACTTTATTTTCATTCTTATAATTCGTCGAGTAGGTGCAAGGAAGTGAAGCTACCTTGATTTTAACTTTTGGTTCGCAAGCAAATTTATTCGTTTTCAGCTATAAAATCAATAGAACGCATAAAAAGTTGAAAATCATTCTTATTTTTACATCAGCATAAAATGTAGATTGATATTGGTTTCAGAATTTGTAAGAGAATTTGGACACCTAATTGTAAATCAATAAGAGCGAATTAAGATAGCAGCGAACACCAATGACTAAAGAAATAGAAGATAGTCTCTTGAGAATACCGCTTATAAAGACTTTAGTGAAGTTTGGAAAGAAAATGAAAGTTCCAGGTTTGCAAGGAATGTCTTTGTACGATGTTATAGAGATGTATTTTATTGGGATTGTTAAAGGGGCTTTAACTTCCAGAGCTGGCGGGATTTCCTTTAGCTTTTTTATGGCCATTTTTCCTTTTTTACTCTTTATTTTAACCTTGATACCCTACATTCCAATAGACGGATTTCAAGAAGGACTCTTCTCTTTTATTCAGGATATTTTACCACCACAAACTTTTGAAGCCGTTAATCTTGTCATTGGCGATATCGTAAACAATCAATACGGAGGCTTACTATCATTTGGGTTTATTTTGTCAATCTTTTTAATGACAAACGGCGTTAATGCTATTTTTGGAGGATTCGAATACTCTTACCATGTCACAGAGTTTCGCAATGTTTTTAAAACCTATTTTATCTCTCTAGGGGTTTCGTTATTAACTTCATTTTTTTTAATTATAACGGTTGTTTTGGTGCTGTTGTATCAAGTAGCATTGTCTAAGATTGATGAAAATGGTTGGTTGAATACAAGCGATTTAAATCTTTTTTTCTACGGACGAAGTATCTTGTTTTTAATCATGATTTTCACCATCGTTTCGTTACTTTTTAGATTTGGAACAAAGCAAGGGAAAGAGTTAACATTCTTCTCTGCAGGTGCTATTTTAACTACATTTTTGTCATTAAGTACCTTTTATTTATTTGGAATTTATGTTGTTAAATTTGCCCAATACAATCAATTGTACGGTTCTATAGGAACCTTATTAGTTTTGATGTTGTTCGTATGGTTAAATGCAATCATTCTTTTGTTAGGGTTTGAATTAAACGCTTCCTTATATCAACTGAGGCAACAAAATAAAACAGTTCCAACCTCCTGAAAATGCTAACTTTTTTCACGATATTTGCGCTTGCAGTGCGTTTTGATATTGCATTCTTATGGAAAATCAATTTTGCACAGTTTGCTTTTTTGCGAGGCAGGAATCCATAAAAAGGAATAAACGTTTAAAATTTTGAGTGATTCGTTTTGAGTTTAGCAACAAAAAACTAAAAATCAACAACTAATACCCATTTCAATGAAACCAAGTATCCCAAAAGGAACCAGAGATTTTTCACCAACAGAAGTTGCCAATCGGTCCTATATTATGAATGTGATTAAGACCACTTTTGAAACTTTTGGGTTTCAACCCATTGAAACGCCAAGTTTTGAGAATTCTGCAACCTTGATGGGCAAATATGGGGAAGAAGGAGATCGATTGATTTTTAAGATTTTAAATTCAGGTGATTATTTAGCAAAAACAGATCCAAAGTTCTTGGCAGAAAAAAATAGTTTAAAATTAACCTCACAAATTTCTGAGAAAGCGTTGCGTTACGACCTTACAGTGCCCTTTGCTCGCTATGTAGTTCAGCATCAAAATGAAATTACATTTCCTTTTAAAAGGTATCAAGTGCAGCCCGTTTGGAGAGCCGATCGACCACAGAAAGGACGTTTTAGAGAGTTTTTTCAATGTGATGCAGATGTTGTTGGTAGTAAATCTTTGTGGCAAGAAGTAGCATTTATTCAACTCTATGATACTGTTTTTACCAAATTGGGTTTGGTGGGAACAACCATAAAAATAAATAATAGAAAAATACTTTCTGGAATTGCAGCAGTAATTGGCGCTCAAGACAAACTCATCGATTTTACCGTTGCTCTTGATAAGTTAGATAAAATTGGAAAAGAAGGAGTTGTTAAAGAAATGCTCTCCAAAGGAATTACAGAAGAAGCAATTGAGAAAGTACAACCCTTGTTTGATTTTTCTGGATCCAACCTAGAAAATTTGGCTGCTTTAGAAAACATGTTAGCAGGTTCGGAAGAAGGATTAAAAGGCGTTGAAGAGTTACGTTTTGTAATCCATTCAATCGCAGCACTTGGACTGGCTACAGCTAGCCTAGAAGTAGATGTTACGTTGGCAAGAGGTTTGAATTATTACACGGGTGCCATTTTTGAAGTTGCCCCTCCAAAAGGGGTAAAAATGGGGTCTATTGGAGGCGGAGGAAGATATGATGATTTAACAGGAGTCTTTGGTTTAAAAGAGGTTTCTGGGGTTGGCATCTCTTTCGGTTTGGATAGAATTTATTTGGTATTAGAAGAATTGGGCTTGTTTCAAGCGGTTGCTTTGCCAAAACCGAAGGTTATCTTCTTGAATTTTGATGCTACAACTGCCCTAACTAACATGCAAGCAATAAAAAAGTTGCGTGAAAATGGCGTAAATGCTGAGTTTTATCCTGATTTGGGTGAAAGTAACAAAGCACAAAAACGGCAATGGAAATATGTTTCCAACAGAGAGATAGAGTATGTGGTATCAAAAATTGAAAATGATCTTTTTGTTTTAAAGCACATGCTTTCCAATGAACAAGTAACTTGTTCACTGTCTGCGTTAATTACAAAAATGACCAGTTCCTAACGTCACGCTAAAATTAAGAATCCTTTGTTTTGTATTTTATTGTAGACTACGCTTCTATTAGTATAAGTCTTATGCTACAATTATAGCAGTACAATTATAATTGAAAAAAAATTAAAATAATACGTTTTAAACACCTAAATTTGCACATTAACAACAGATTGAAAATGTTTGAATTGAATCGTACCATGAACGAAGAAAAAATAGAGGAAATAGGGGATAACCATGTAGCTACTTCTGCAAAAAATCCGCTGAGAGCAGATGCTTTTGATATTTCTGACAACGAAAAAATAGAAAAAATTCAAGAAAGCGTAAAAGATATTTTAGAGACCATAGGAATGGATCTGACAGATGATAGCCTTCAAGGAACTCCCAAGCGAGTAGCCAAAGCATTTGTAAACGAGATTTTTATGGGGTTGAATCCTGCAAATCTTCCGAAAGCGTCTACATTTGAAAACAATTACAATTACGGTGAAATGTTGGTAGAAAAAAACATTGTTGTTTATTCTACTTGTGAGCATCATTTATTACCAATCATTGGTAGAGCTCATGTTGCTTATATTTCCAATGGTAACGTAATTGGATTGTCTAAGATGAACAGAATTGTGGAGTATTTTTCTAAGAGACCACAAGTTCAAGAGCGTTTGACTATGCAAATAGTTCAAGCTATGCAAGAAGCACTGGGAACACAAGATGTTGCTTGTGTTGTTGATGCGAAGCACTTGTGTGTAAACTCAAGAGGTATTAAAGATATTGAAAGCTCTACAGTTACTTCAGAATTCGGAGGGAAATTTAAAGAGAAAGAAACTCGAAAAGAATTTTTACAATATTTACAAATGGATACAAAATTCTAACCGATTGCGATCTAATAAAAAACCCGTTTTGAGGAACTCAAAACGGTTTTTTTTTTGCAGTCTTCATAAGACGATTTGATAAGAGGCAATTTTAGTTGTTTACAAGTACCCATTCTCCTTTTTCAAGCAAAGGAATGGCTTGTTTAAATTTCACTTCTTTTTCTTCACCACTCATTACATTTTTAATCGTAACCTTTTCGTTTCTACCAATTTTAGGTTGATCTCTCACAACGGTTTCCACAGGTTCTTGTTGTTGACGAGAATTTGAAATCGCTTGTTCGGTAGAATTTTGGACCGTTGCTTTGGAAGTATTTAGACGTTGTCTTTTTTGACTTCTTGCTTCTGATATTTGATTGGAATCTTTTGAAGGCAACTCTCCTTTAAATAAGAAAGATAAAACGGCTCTGTTAATTTCTGCTACTGTTGCTTTAAACAATTCAAAAGCTTCAAATTTGTAGATCAACAGAGGATCTTTTTGTTCGTAAGATGCATTTTGTACTGATTGTTTTAAATCATCCATTTTACGTAAATGCTCTTTCCAATTTTCATCGATGATTGCTAAAGTAATGTTCTTTTCAAAATCGGTAACCAAACTTTTTCCTTCACTCTCGTAGGCATCCTTAAGATTAGTAACCACCTGTAGTGATTTGGCACCATCAGTAAAAGGCACTACAATACGTTCGTATTTGTCACCTTCATTTTCAAAAACATCTTTAATTACAGGATAGGCCAAAACCGCATTTCGTTCAATTTTTTCCTTGTAGTGCGCCGAAATGGTTTCATACAAGGTATCAATGATTTCTTGTACAGACTTTCCTTCAAATTCTTCTTCAGAAAAAGGAGAAGTCATTGATGAAAAGCGAATCAATTCAAATTCAAAGTTTTGGTAGTCTTTTGTAGATTTGTTTTGATTTACAATGTTTTCGCAGGTTTCATAGATCATGTTGGCAATGTCAATTTGCAAACGTTTTCCATCCAAGGCATTTCGTCTTCTTTTGTAGATAAATTCCCGCTGAGCGTTCATAATATCATCATATTCTAACAAACGTTTACGAACGCCAAAGTTATTTTCTTCCACTTTTTTCTGTGCACGTTCAATGGACTTTGAGATCATAGAGTGCTGAATTACTTCCCCTTCTTTTAAGCCCATTCTGTCCATCATTTTTGCAATTCTATCAGAACCAAACAAACGCATTAAATTGTCGTCTAAGGCAACGTAAAACTGAGAAGAACCCACATCACCCTGTCTACCTGCTCGACCTCTTAACTGTCTGTCAACTCTTCGAGAATCGTGACGTTCTGTACCAATAATAGCCAAACCTCCTGCAGCTTTCACATTTCCAGTAAGTTTAATGTCGGTACCACGACCTGCCATATTTGTTGCTATGGTTACGACCCCTGGTTTTCCCGCTTCAGCAACTACATCTGCTTCACGTTTGTGCAATTTTGCATTTAAAATATTGTGTGGAATTTTTCGCATTTGTAACATTCGCCCCAATAATTCTGAGATTTCAACGGAAGTGGTTCCCACCAATACCGGACGCTTCTCTGCTACTAATTTTACAATATCTTCAATCACTGCATTGTATTTTTCACGTGCAGTTTTGTAAACTAAATCTTCTTTATCATCTCTTTGTATTGGCTTATTCGTCGGAATTTCTACTACATCTAATTTGTAAATTTCCCACAATTCTCCAGCTTCTGTAATGGCAGTACCCGTCATTCCAGATAGTTTGCGATACATTCTGAAGTAATTTTGAAGGGTTACTGTTGCAAAGGTTTGTGTAGCATCTTCAATTTTTACATTTTCTTTTGCTTCAATGGCTTGGTGCAACCCATCAGAATAACGACGACCATCCATAATACGTCCCGTTTGTTCATCAACAATCATGACTTTGTTATCCATCACCACATATTCCACATCTTTTTCAAAAACAGTGTATGCTTTTAATAATTGATTCATGGTGTGAATGCGTTCACTTTTGATGCTAAAGTCTTTATAGAGTTCTTCTTTTTCGGCAGCTTTTTCTTCGGGGGTGTTTTCTGAAGTTTCAATTTCACCAATTTTCACACCAATATCTGGCAACACAAAGAACGTGTCATTTTGTGTTTTTTCAGATAAGTAACCAATTCCTTTGTCTGTTAAATCAATTTGATTGTTTTTTTCCTCGATCACAAACCAAAGGTCTTCATCTACTTCTGGCATTAACTTGTTGTTGTCTGCCATGTAAGTGTTTTCTGTCTTTTGAAGAATTTGTTTCATCCCTTCTTGTGACAAAAATTTAATCAATGCTTTGTTTTTTGGCAATCCTCGATACACTCTCAATAATAGAAATCCACCTTCTTTGACGTTGCCGTCTGCCAACAATTTTTTTGCTTCCGCCAATACACTTACCAAGTGTTGTCTTTGTAGGGTAACCAATTCAGATACCAATGGTTTTAATTCGGTAAATTCATGTCGGTCACCTTGTGGAACTGGACCCGAGATGATTAATGGGGTTCTTGCATCGTCAATTAAAACAGAATCTACTTCATCTATAATGGCGTAGTTTGGTGCTCTTTGAACCAAATCTTCTTTGGAGCTTGCCATATTATCGCGCAAGTAATCGAAGCCAAATTCATTATTAGTTCCGTAGGTAATGTCTGCATTGTAGGCTTTTCTACGTGCATCCGAATTGGGTTGATGGTAATCGATACAATCTGTTGTAAAACCATGAAACTCAAAAATAGGCCCCATCCATGCCTTATCACGTTTTGCCAAGTAATCATTTACAGTAACTAAGTGTACCCCTTTTCCAGTCAATGCATTTAGGTAGACGGGTAGGGTAGAAACCAATGTTTTTCCTTCACCTGTCATCATTTCTGCAATTTTTCCTTGATGCAGAACAGACCCACCAATTAACTGCACATCATAATGCACCATGTCCCAAGTGACTGGTTTTCCGGCAGCATCCCATGAGTTTGCCCAAAAAGCTTTGTCGCCTTCCAAGGTAATATGATCTCTTTCTCCAGACAATTCTCTATCGTAAGGCGTTGCTGTTACTTCGAGCTCTTCATTTTCTACAAAACGTTTTGCAGTTTCTTTTACCACTGCAAATGCTTCTGGCATAATTTCCATTAGCGTCGCTTCAGAAACTTTATAAGCCTCGTCTTTTAAGGCATCAATTTCTGTATATATTGCTTCTTGTCGATCGATATCTGCTGTTTTTGCTTCTGATTCTAGACGTTCAATCGTACCATCAAATTCTTTTGTGGCCTCTTTTAGGATGTTTTTAAACGTAAGCGTTTTCCCTCTCAATTCGTCGTTGGACAATAATTGGATGGCGGCTTCAAATTTCCTAACATTATCGACAACAGGTTGTAACATTTTCAAATCTTTTTGCTGTTTGTCTCCTACAAAAAGTTTGATTACAGAGTTTAATATGCTCATTGCGTATTTATTTTTTAGGGCAACACGGTCTATGTTGCTTTATTTTATTGTGAATCAAGTTTTTAATTTTGATAGTTATAATTAAAAAAGCGATTGAAATATAACAAAAAAAAAGCCTCTTTAGAGACTTTTAGTAGTGTTATTTAGTATTCATCTTCGTTCCAAAGATAATCGTCTTCGGTAGGATAATCTGGCCAAATCTCTATGATGGAGTCATAAGCATCCCCTTCATCTTCGATATCTTGTAGGTTTTCAACTACTTCTAACGGAGAACCCGTTCTAATCGCATAATCGATTAATTCATCTTTGGTTGCTGGCCAAGGTGCATCTGCTAAATAGGATGCCAATTCTAATGTCCAATACATTTCTTGTTGTTTAATTTTGTGCAAAAATAAATTTTTTACGCAATTATGCAAGTCTTTTTTAAGAAATATAAAATCAATATATAAAGAACTTAATTATTTTTTTTGGGAATCCACTTGATTTCCGCTACTGATAAGTCTTTAGACAATTTTCGTGCCAATACAAAAAGATAGTCAGAAAGGCGGTTTAGGTATTTTAAAATGTCGTTATTTATAGTTTCCTCGTCATTTAACGCAACACAAAGACGTTCTGCACGTCTACAGATACATCTTGCTATGTGACAGAATGACACTGTTTGATGTCCTCCCGGTAAAATAAAATGAGTCATTGGTGCAAGTCCTTCTTCCATTGTATCAATTTCATTTTCTAAAAAAACGATTGAATTGCTGTCAATTTTTGGAATGTTTAGCCTTTCGGCGCCGCTTTTTAAGGTTTCTTTTTCTGTAGGTGTTGCCAGCATGGCACCTAAGGTAAATAACTCGTTTTGAATTTTTAAAAGCGAATCTTTAATCGATGTTGAAATTTCTTGATCTTTTATCAATCCAATATATGCATTTAATTCATCAACGGTTCCATAACTTTCGATGCGTAAATTGTACTTTTTCACTCTATTTCCTCCATAGAGTCCTGTAGTGCCATTGTCTCCCGTTTTGGTATATATCTTCATTTTTAATGAATTTCAAAGTTTATAATTTAGTCTGTATAATCGGTTTCCTTTTTTAGATACGTATTTTAAAATGTTCTTTTTGCTGTTCTTTTCTGATGAAAACAAATCCATAATAAAAAACATCTACGGTTACGGTTACCTTTGGGTGTTGTTTAATTTGCGCCCAAGCAGTTTTCATTTCTTTACTTTGGTAAAGATCTCTAAAGATAAAGAATGTTTCATTATGAATCTTCGAAAGACAGCTTTCGAAATATGATAAAATTCCTTCTTCGGTACTCATAAAAAAAACCATGTCAAAGGGTTTGCTATTGGTATTCTTTAATAAATTTTCGCCATTATCAGTAGCCTCAAGAGTAGTTGCTATGGTATTGACTGTTGCATTGGGTTGAACAATTTTTATTGTGGAGGCGAGGCATTCCGCTAGGTTGCCAATTTCTAAACTATTGATAGGTTTGAAATAGGCAATGACTTTTAGAAGTAGCTTGGGTTTCTTCAATCTTAATTTTGGAAAGTTTACTTGCTTACTTTGTATCGTTTTTTTTTCAATTTCTCGGTATTGTTCTATGTGCTTTAGATTCCCTTGAGTATAAAAACATTTTGTAACTAAATGATATACAAAAGGGGAATGCACTCCGTGTTGATTTGTCGATTTCAAGAGAAACTTTACATACTGAAAAAAATGAAAAAACATGCAATAAATTTGAATGACAAATTTAAAGATAAAAAAAGAGTTAAGGCTTGCAGAAAAAGAATATTTGCAGGTATTTTGGTTAAAATTACAAAATTAAAGGCTCATTTTTTTTCCTTTTAAATAAACGGTTTCTATTAAATTGTCTCCAAAATGATAAGGAAGAAAGTGATAAGAAGCGATTGTTTTTGTAATGAAAAAATTGGCCAATTTTCCTTTGGTAATACTGCCCACTTTGTGAGATAGCTCCATGGCAAAAGCACCATTTATTGTTGCGGCATTAATAGCTTCTTCAGGAGTCATTTTCATTTTGATACAGGCTGTTGCCATCACAAGATTCATATTTCCGGTAGGCGCAGAGCCTGGGTTGTAGTCCGATGCCAGCGCCAATGGCAAGCCAGCATCAATAATTCTTCTTGCTGGGGTGTAGGGGATGCTTAAAAAAAAGGAACAGGCGGGCAGTGCTACAGGCATTGTATTCGCTCCTTTTAATGCATGAATATCTTCTTGTGTTAATTCCTCCAAATGGTCAACAGACAATGCTTGATGCGCAACTGAAACGGCGATACCCCCAAAGGCATTGAACTGATTTACATGCACCTTTGGAATTAGTCCATATTTCTTTCCTGCGGCCAAAATTCGTGCAGTGTCCTCGATATCAAAATATCCTTTTTCACAAAAAATATCGATAAAATCTGCTAAATTTTCTGCTGCTATTTTTGGGAGCATCTCTTCAATAATGAGCTCCAAGTAGGCGTCCTTGTTATTTTTATATGCAGCTGGAAGTGCATGTGCGCCCAAAAAGGTGGCTTTTATAGGCGTATCAAAATTTTCTTTCAATTTTTTAATTACTCGTAGCATTTTTAGTTCTCCTGCTACCGTGAGCCCATAGCCCGATTTTATTTCAATGGCGCCAGTTCCCAGTGCAATTACTTCTTGCAGTCTGTGCGCAGATTGTTGGTACAATTCGTTTTCGGAAATTTGGTGTATTTTTTTTGCGGAATTTAAAATTCCGCCACCATTGTTGGCAATTTCTTCATAACTCAACCCCTGAATTCGATCTACAAATTCTTGTGCTCGATTTCCTGCATAAACCAAGTGAGTATGGGAATCGCACCAAGATGGAAAGATCATTTTTCCGCGGCAATCGATGGTTTTATCTGCTGTTTTTTTTTGCAGTGTTTCCATCAAACCAAAGTCTACTATCAAATCGTCTTCCACACGTAAATATGCGTTTTTGAGCGTTGGTAGTCTACCCATTTCTTTCCCAGATACTTTTTCAATAGTAGTTTCTCGAACTTGGATGAGCTCTTTGATATTGATAAATAATTGCGTCATATAAAATGCTTAGTTTTACAAAACAAACTTACACAAAAGAAAAGAAATGATTCCAAAAAATGAATACGCAGCTTATTTTGAGCATTATATTCAATTGGCTGCAGTAAAAAATAGGTCTATTATAGAAAACTTACAACATTCGCAACAAGCGTTTGATTCTGTTTTACGAAATCTACCGGAAGAAAAACACAATTTTTCCTATGCAGTAGGGAAGTGGACCCTCAAAGAATTGATTCAGCACATTATTGATACGGAGCGTATTTTCTGTTACCGTGCCTTGTGTTTTGCTAGAAATAACAAGACTGTTTTGCCTGGTTTTAATCAAGATTTATTTGTAGACCATGGCAATGCCAATCAATTGAATTACTTTGATCTTTTGAATGAAATGGCCACGCTTAGACATGGTACCATTCAATTGTTTTAAAGTTTTTCTGAGGAAGCTTTGTTGCGTATAGGGGTTGCTTCTGAAAATAAAATTTCTGTAAGGGCTTGTATCTGGAAATAAATAAGTGGGAATATATGGGAATAACTGGGCTTATTTGAGTATAACTGGGAATCGTAGGCTCCAAATTTTTAGCTGTTTGTTTGTTTGTTTGTTTGTTTGTTTGTTTGTTTTGTGGTGTTTTGTTCCTGTCTTGGGAAGTACCCTCCATATTGCAGCGAAAAGTCCGCGACTTTGAGCAGCGATCTTTGGTTTAAGTTAAAATCAAAATCCTAGTTTAGACGATTTCTCATTGTTATATTTCCCTTTTTTTTAGGTTCTGCTGAGTCTGGATATTTTGCGGAGTGGGTTTTGAGAATAACGATGCATCGCGAATGCGCTAATGCACAAAATTAATAATTGCTTTTTCATTTTTTTTTTTAAATTAATTCATTTCATTTTCAATACGTATGGGGTCTTTCTGAGTTTTTTTTGTTCCGAAATAAAATCCAATTCCAAAAATAATGCTAGCCATGGTTAGGAGTGTTCCAAGTATTGCAGCATTACTTATGTTTGATAATACATTGTTTTTAGGGATTTTATAGAGTCCTTTGTTTTCTAAAATAAGTTTACAATTGTTCAAAAATAAAACCATTTTTTTAGATTTTTTACCGAGTATTTCATGGATTTCCTCCGTGCTTACAACCGCTGTGTTTCCTGATTTTACGTACCATTTAAATTGTGAAATCCATGCGTATTCGGCGGATTTAACCCCAAAAAAGTTTTTTTATTTAGGAAGCGGTCTCAAAAATCCATTCTTGGTTATTTTGATAGTGAGGATTTAAAACTTTTTGCCGCTGTTCCTCAAGTATTTTTATGGCTTTTTTCTTTCTCAATTTTCCCTTTTTAGGATTTTAATAAAACCGGATTGAAAGCTGTCTGTTTTCAACATGGTCAAACATTCCTTGCTGCAAGCTATAAAATTCTCAGATAAAAACCTAAAATAAATTAACTTATGATTATAAAAAATAAAACCCAAAACAAGTTGGTTTTGGGTTTTTTCAGGTTATAAAGTCGGAACAAATGGGTTAATGGGGATATTTTTCTCTAATTTTATCTAAGGTTAAATTGTGAATACTTCCAACGTGCGTGTGTGCTTTCCCGAGATCTGGTGTGTAAGTACCTGCTTGTACTTGACCGCCAATTTGTTGGTAGGCCTCTCTAAACGACATGCCTTCCACGACCAAATTATTAATGCTATCTACGGTAAACAAATACTGGTATTTTTCATCCTTCAAATCAATATCTTTCACAATAACTTGCTGAATGGCGTAATTTAAAATGTCTAAAATCGCTTTTACATCCTCAAAAGCATTGATAATGTTTGCTTTCAATAACTGAAAATCTCTGTGATATCCTGAGGGTAGGTTGTTCGTAATTAGGAGCATTTCGCTATGTAGTGCTTGAATCTTATTACACTTTCCACGGATGAGCTCAAACACATCCGGATTTTTCTTGTGGGGCATAATACTGCTTCCAGTAGTCAATGCATCCGGGAAACTGATAAAGCCAAAATTCTGACTCATGTACAAACACACATCCATAGAAAAACGTGCCAAAGTGTTGCACAATCCACCCAGGGCTGCCGCAACGCTACGTTCACTTTTTCCTCTGCTTAATTGGGCCGCAACCACATTGTATTTTAGAGTAGCAAAATTTAGTTCTTTGGTGGTTAATTCCCGATCGATGGGGAAGGAGCTCCCATAGCCTGCAGCAGAGCCTAAGGGGTTTTGATCTACCACTTTGGCAACAGCATTGAGCAGGTGCACATCATCAATAAGCAATTCTGCATAGGCAGAAAACCACAATCCAAAAGAAGAAGGCATGGCAACTTGTAGATGGGTATAGCCAGGCAATAGCTTTTCTTTGTGAGTATCGGCCAAATTTAAAAGAGTGTCAAAAACTGTTTTTACTTTCTCATTCACCGTCCCCAAATTCTCTTTATAATAGAGTTGAAGTGCTACTAAAACTTGATCATTTCTGGATCGTGCTGTGTGAATTTTCTTTCCTACCTCTCCCAGTTTGTTGGTCAATTCCCATTCAATTTTAGAATGCACATCTTCAAAAGAAGCTTCAATTACAAACGTACCGTTTTCGATATCCGTAGCGAGTTCTTGCAACCCTTTTTCTAAATCTTTCAACTCATTGTTAGTAATAATGCCTATCGATTCTAACATGATGGCATGTGCCAAAGAAGCTTGCACGTCATATTTTGCAATGTGAAGGTCAATTTCTCGGTCGTTTCCTACTGTAAAAAGTTCAATTTGTTTGTCTATTGTAAATCCTTTGTCCCAAAGTTTCATATTATGTTTGTTTAATGGTGGGTGTTTTGTTGTTTTATTGCAGTTAAATTGCTGAAAGGAGGACACGATTTAGCAATTCAACATACAATTGAATGCCCTCTTCAATTTCGGAGAGGTAGATAAATTCATCTGCCGAATGTGAACGGGTACTATCACCAGGTCCTAATTTTAGCGATTGGCACGATAATACTGCTTGGTCTGATAGTGTTGGGGATCCATAGGTAGCTCTGCCCATTGCGATACCTGCTTTTACGAGCGGATGATCGGTAGAAATTGACGAGGAGTTTAACCGGAGGCTCCGTGGAGTTATTTTTGTACAAGGAGATGCTGCCTGTAAAATGCTAGCAATTTCTTGATTTGAATAGGCATCGTTCACTCGAACATCGACCACTAAATTTACCTGAGCAGGAACCACGTTGTGTTGCGACCCTGCAGCAATTTGTGTAACGGTCATTTTTACATCGCCGAGCGCTTTGGATGTTTTTTTAAATTTAAAATTTTGAAACCATTGCAATACTTCAATGCTATTGTATATGGCGTTATTGGTGTTTGGATGTGCGGCATGACTTGGAGTTCCAGCTACTTCAGCATCAAAAACCACCAGTCCTTTTTCGGCCACTGCCAATTGCATTAAAGTAGGTTCGCCTACAATGGCAACATCAATGTGAGGAATGATTGGAAGCATGCTGTTCAGGCCATTTTTACCACTATTTTCTTCTTCAGCTGAAGCCACAATGACCAAATTATAGGAAAGGTTTTTTTGGGCATAAAAATGGGTAAAGGTTGCGATTAAGGAAACCAAACATCCTCCCGCATCATTGCTTCCAAGTCCATAGAGCTTTCCATCCTCTACAATGGCTTTAAATGGATCTTTTGTGTAGGCGGTATTTGGTTTTACAGTGTCATGATGGGAGTTGAGTAACAGGGTTGGTTTGCTTTCATCAAAATATTTATTGGTTGCCCAAACATTGTTTTTTGTTCTATGAAAAGGGATGCTGTGGTTTGTAAACCAGTTTTCAATTAAAACCGCTGTTTGTGCTTCTTCGGTAGAAAAAGATGGAGTTTCAATCAGTTCTTTTAAAAGTGATATGGCATTTTCTGTCAGAGCTTTAATTTCCATGGCTAGAGTGCTATTGAGGTGAATAAATTATTTTCTTCAGAGAATAAGGATGTATTCCCAATACGAACTTCTGCTACGCCCATTTGTAAAGCGTCAAAACAATTTTCTAATTTTGGCAGCATTCCTGCTGAAATGGTTCCAGTGTGCAAGAGTTCTTTATAGGTTTTTGAGTCAATTTTCTGAATCACCGATTCTTTGTCCTCAAAGTCGTTTAAAACCCCCTTCAATTCAAAACAATAGTAAAGGGTAGTCGTGTAAATTTTGCTCATTCCAATGGCAACCTGACTTGCTATAGTATCGGCATTGGTATTTAATAACTGTCCATTTCCATCGTGAGTTAGCGCGCAAAACACAGGGGTGAATCCTGCAGTCATTAAGGTATCGATTCCGTGATGATTGACATGTTTTACCTCTCCCACAAAGCCAAAATCAATTTCTTTTACGGGCCTTTTTTCAGATTGAATCGTATTGATATCGGCACCTGTTAGCCCTATTGCATTGGTTTGCAATGCCTGTAACTGTGCCACAATTTTTTTATTGACCAAGCCTGCATACACCATTGTAATGACCTCCAAGGTTTCTTTGTCTGTAATCCGTCTTCCATCGATCATTTTTGAGGCAATTCCCAATTTGGAAGCGAACTGTGTTGCTCGTTTTCCACCCCCATGAATCAAAATTTTCTTTCCTGCCAATTTTGAGAATAATTGAAGAAATTGCTTTAAAGCATTTTCATCTTCAATAATATTACCTCCAATTTTTACGATGGATATTTTTTCTTTAGTCATTTTCTAGTATTTTTTTTAGAACCAATTGCGCTGCAAAGGTTCTGTTATTGGCTTGTTCGATGACCAATGAGTGGTCGCTTTCTAAGACAGCATCTTCAACGACTACATTCCTACGAACGGGCAAACAGTGCATAAATTTTGCTTTTCCTAGCTTCTCTTTGCGAATCATCCAATTGGTGTCTGTTTTGATTATTTTTCCATAGTCTTCATAGGAACTCCAGTTCTTAGCATAGACAAAATCAGCGTCTTTGAAAGCTTCTTTTTGATTGTGGTAAATGGGGGTGTTTTTGGTGATGTCTGGGTTTAAATCATAGCCTTTTGGATTTGCAATGACAAAGTCAACGTCCATTTTTTGCATGGTTTGTATGAAACTATTCCCAACAGCATGCGGGAGTGCTTTCACATGTGGGGCCCAACTTAAAACTACTTTGGGTCTTTTTTTTGTGGTATTTTCTGAAATGGTGATGGCATCTGTCAATCCTTGCAATGGATGTCCTGTAGCACTTTCCATATTGATTAAGGGTACTGTTGCATATTTTAGAAAAGCAGTTAGTACCTGTTCAGATTCGTCTTTTTCTTTGTCTGTAAGCGAAGGAAAGGCACGCACAGCGATGACATCACAATATTGTGAAACTACGGCTGCTGCTTCTTTGATGTGTTCTGCGGTACTTCCGTTCATAACGGTTTTGTCTCCAAATTCAATGCCCCATGCGTCCTCAGAGATATTCATTACAATAGGATTCATTCCCAAATTTAATGCTGCCTTTTGGGTGCTTAAACGTGTTCTTAAACTGGAATTAAAAAACAACAGTCCTAGAGTTTTATTTTTTCCTAATTCCTGATTTTGTAATGGATTTTTTTTAAGCGCTTTAGCTTCTTTGATCCAAGAAGGAAGATGGTCTATATCGTTTATGTGGGTATATTTTTTCATGATAATTCGCTGATTAGTGCTTCAAAAAATAGCTCTAGATGTTCTTTTCTTATGGTTAATGGAGGCAATATTCTTAGTACGTTAGGGTTCTTGGCACTTCCTGTAAAGATTTTGTGTTTGTAGATTAGGTTTTTACGGAGTTCGGCGATTGGGAATTCAAATTCCAACCCAAGCATCAATCCGCGTCCCTTGACATTTTTTAACGCTGGAACTGTCTGCGATTTTTTTAAAAAATAGGTTGAAACTTCCTGTGCATTTTGCAACAAACGTTCTTTTTCTAGGACTTCTAATACCGTTAAAACAGCGACACACGCTAAGTGATTACCGCCAAAAGTGGTTCCCAACAAACCAAAGGAAGCCTTAATGTTTGGATGTACTAAAATTCCACCAACCGGAAATCCGTTGCCCATTCCTTTGGCAATTGAAATGATATCTGGTGTCACATTGTATTTTTGAAAAGCAAAGAAATCGCCCGTTCTTCCAAATCCAGATTGTACTTCATCTGCAATAAAACAGGCATTGTATTTTTTACAGAGCTTGTCTATTCCTTCGTAAAATACGGCAGTACTTTCGTCCAATCCACCGACTCCCTGAATGCATTCAATGATTACCGCACAGACATCGTTTTTTGAGAGTGATTTTTCAAGGCTTTCTAAATCGCCCAAGGCTAAAATTTCAACTTCTTGTTGTGCATTTATGGGGGCAATTATGTTGGGATTGTCCGTGGCTGCCACTGCTGCAGAGGTTCTCCCATGAAATCCATTTTTAAATGCAATTACTTTCTTTTTTCCAGTGTGAAAGGATGCCAGTTTTAACGCATTTTCATTGGCCTCAGCTCCGGAATTGCAAAGAAATAATTCATAAGAATTACAGCCGGATACCCTGGCAAGTTTTTTGGCAAGCGCCACTTGTAAAGGATTCTGAATGGAATTGCTGTAAAACCCGATTTTACCTACTTGCGCTCGAATATTTTTTACATAGGTTGGATGTGAATGGCCAATGGAAATTACCGCATGACCGCCATATAAATCTAAATATTGACTGTTGTTTTCATCGTATACAAAAACATCTTTTGCAGTTACAGGCGTAATGTCAAATAAGGGATACACATTGAATAAACTCATAATTGTTCTTTTTTTATGCTATTAATCTTATGAAAAGAAGCAACCATTCCTTGAATTAATGCAGCACTTAACCCTTGGTGTTCCATTTCGTTTAATCCTTCAATTGTACAGCCTTTCGGCGTTGTAACGCTGTCAATTTCTTCTTCTGGATGCTTACCATTGGTAAGTAATAAACGCGCGGCTCCTTCACTGGTATACATGGCCAATTCTTGTGCTTCTTTTGCATCAAATCCTAATTGAATTGCGGCTTGTGTTGCGGCACGTATTAAGCGCATCCAAAAAGCGATACCGCTTGCACAAACTACAGTTGCTGCTTGCATCTGCGCTTCTGGAATTGTCATTGAATGCCCCAATCTGTTAAAGATTGCTTCAGCAATTCCAATGCGTTCTTGTCCTTGTAGATTGACACACAAACAAGTCATGGATTTCCCAACAGCTATTGCAGTATTTGGCATGGCTCTAATAATAAAGTTATTGGCACCAATGATTGCTTCAATTTTTGAAATTGAAAAGCCAGTGATCGTCGATATGATAACATGTTTGCCTGTTAAAATCGGTTTTATTTGATCTAGGATTCCTTCAAAATGAGCAGGTTGCACCGCAAATAGAAGAATGTCTGAGTTTTTTATTGCTTCGCTATTGTTTGAGGTGAGATACACATTTTTATATCCGTCAAAATCGGCAATTCCGTCTAAATTTCTTTTGGTAAGATATAAGGAGGTTATCGCATTGTTGGTAATCAATCCTTTTGCGATCGATTTTCCTAAATTTCCAGTTCCGATGATGGCTATTTTCATTGTTTTCGCTTTTTAATTTTCGGTTTAAAAGTAATTTGCTTTTAATTGCAAACCTGCTGTTTCCTCAAAACCATACATTAAATTCATGTTCTGAACAGCTTGGCCTGAAGCTCCTTTTGTTAAATTGTCTATTATACTGGTTATTAATAATTTATTATTGTGTTTTTCTAAGTGAAGCAAACATTTATTGGTGCCTACTACTTGTTTTAAATGAAGTACGTCATCCGATACAACCGTAAAAGGAGCGTCTTTATAAAAGGCTTTGTACAATTCTTTAGCAGTTTCAATCGTGCCTTCATATTTTGTATACGTGGTTGCAAATATTCCTCGAGAAAAATTTCCACGGTTGGGTACAAAATTGATTTCACACTCAAAATCAGTTTGCAATTGTGCTACTGTTTGCAGAATCTCGTCGAGATGCTGGTGTGTAAATGCTTTGTAATGCGAAAAATTATTATCTCTCCAGGTAAAATGTGTGGTTTTAGATAAAGATGTTCCAGCTCCAGTAGCCCCAGTTACGGCATTGATGTGAATATCGTTTGTAAGTAGGTTATTTGCTGCTAAAGGTATAATTGCCAGTTGTAGTGCGGTTGCAAAACAGCCCGGATTGGCAATGTAACTCGCTTTTCGAATTGCATCTTTATGGGTTTCTGGCAATCCATATACAAACGCTTTGTTTTCGAAATCTTTGTTTTCCAATAACCTGAAATCGTTACTGAGGTCGATGATTTTTGTTTGTTTTGAAAAATTATTTTTTGATAAAAAAGCAGTTGAATTTCCATGACCCAAACACAAAAATAACAAATCTACTTTGGGATTGATTTTTGAGGTAAAACAGATCTCAGTATCGCCCATTAAATCTTGGTGTACCTGATGCACTTTATTGCTTGCATTGGAAGTACTATATACAAAATTGATGTTTGCATTTGGGTGATTAAGCAACAAACGAATTAACTCTCCAGCTGTATATCCAGCACCGCCTATAATTCCTATTTCTATTTTTTTCATTTTGAATATGATTTGTTAACTATTAAGATTCCAGCAATCTTTACGATTTTTTCTTATGGGTTTACCTGTTGGTATATTTTATTCTGGTTTCCAATTATTTTGATAAATCCTTTCGCTTCATCGGCTGTCCATCCCTTGTTTTCTTCTCCATAACTTCCAAATTTTGAATCCATTAAGTCATGCTTTGAAACGATTCCATCTAAAGAAAAATGATAAGGTCTTAATGTAATCGTGACATCACCAGTTACTTTGTCTTGTGCGCTTTGTAAAAAGGCTTCCATATCTCTCATTACAGGATCCAAATAGTGTCCTTCATGCAAATGCATTCCATAAAAATTCGCCAAATATGCTTTGTGCTGCAATTGCCATTTTGTGAGGGTGTGCTTTTCTAGTAAGTGGTGTGCTTTTATAGTAATCAATGCAGCTGCTGCTTCAAAGCCAACCCGACCTTTCATACCAACAATGGTATCTCCGACATGTATGTCTCTACCGATCGCATATTTGGAGGCAGTTTTGTTTAATTTTTCGATGTTGTTTTGTGGAGTATCCACCACATCATTTAAAGCAATGAATTCGCCCTTTTTAAAACTCATTTTTATCTGTTCGCTTCCATTGTTTTCTAGGGGAGAAGGATAGGCACTTTCTGGGAGTGGTTTTTCAGAGGTTAAGGTTTCAGCACCGCCCACACTGGTTCCCCACAAACCTTTGTTTACAGAGTATTTTGCTTTTTCCCAGGATACATCAATCCCGTTTTTCTTTAAATATTCAATTTCCTGTTGTCTGGTGAGACTTCCATCTCTAATGGGGGTTATAATTTGAATCTCTGGTGCCAATGTTTGAAAAATCATATCAAAACGTACTTGGTCATTTCCTGCACCGGTACTTCCGTGGGCAATGAATTTGGCTCCTATGCTTTTTGCATACTGAATAATTTCGATGGCTTGAACAATTCTTTCTGCACTTACAGAAAGGGGATAGGTATTGTTTTTTAGCACATTACCAAAGATTAAATATTTGATTACTTTGTTATAAAAAGTAGCCACTGCATCAATATTCTTATAGGTAGAAACGCCCATTTTGTATGCATTTTTTTCGATGCTACTAATTTCTTCAGAAGAAAATCCACCTGTATTTACGCTAACGGCATGCACATCATACCCTGCTTTACTGAGACTTACTGCACAGTAAGAGGTATCTAAGCCCCCGCTGTAGGCGATTACTAATTTGCCAATATTATTTTTTTTCATTTTTGTTTTTTTTAAGAAATAAGTGCTGTTTTATATTTTTCAATCGTTTAAAAACCTTTTCTTTTATTTTTTTTGGTTTTTCAGATTTTTTCAATTTTGGATCATAAAGCATGCCGGTACACAAGCACATTTGTTGGGCTGTTCGTGTTAAGACATCATAATTTTTACAGGTTTGGCAACCTTTCCAAAAAGATTGATCGTCCGTCAATTCAGAGAAGGTTACAGGTTTGTATCCAAGGTCGCTATTCAGTTTCATGACTGCCAATCCAGTGGTGATGCTAAAAATTTTAGCGTGGGGAAATTTGGTTCTAGAATGTTGAAAAACAACTTGTTTTATTTTTTTTGCCAAGCCTATGTTTCGATACGCTGGATGAACAATTAAACCAGAATTGGCAACAAACTTTTCATGTCCCCAAGCTTCTATATAGCAAAATCCAGCAAATTTCTCATTATCTAAAGCTATGACTGCATTGCCATTTTCCATTTTGGTAATGATGTATGCAGGTTCCCGTTTTGCGATCCCTGTTCCTCTCACTTTTGAGGCCTCTTCTATTGTTTTGCAGATAATTTCTGCATAGATACTGTGTGACTTGTTAGCAATTACAATTTGCATTGTATTGATATTTTTAAATTGATGTAGTTAAATTGTTCTTTTGAAAAGTGGAAATGGACACACCTAATTCCGTAAATTATAATACACCCATAGGGCGGCGTGTTAAAAATCGGCGAACAAAACTGGGGTTATTTAGAGAAATAACTTTGTAGTGATTGTTGAAAGTGAGTGTAAGAATTGACATGATGATAAATAAATTAATGAATAGACCTTGCGTTACTAATTACCTAGCATTAGCGGTTTGTTTTGCGACAGCGCAAAATGGGGTTCATTGCTATTATTTTATTTTTTGTAGTAAACATCAAAACAAATGTATTGTATATTCTTGTAGTTTTTGAGTATTATTTTTTGTTTTTTTGAAGTTTTACGATTTTAGGATTTAAAGTTATTTTATTTTAACATTATATCATTTTCAACCAAGTTAAAATGATAATTATTAAAATCTTACTTTTTTTGTGCTTGCTTGTGCATGCATTCTTGGCAACTTTTTTAGCGCAATAAGTTTAAAATTACATTTGAACACAAAAAAAATACAGTTGAGTATACTTTTGTTTTTGTTGTAAGCATTGACTCGCATCTTTGTTGTATCAATTAAAAAAAAGAAAATGAAAATTCTAGTGACTATTTTAATCGGAATCATGTTATTTGTGTCGAGTATGTTGACAGCTTGCGTATTCCTTCCTATTTTTTCTTATCAAAAGAAACCTTGTTTTTTTATTCTTCACCAATGAAACTTTCATTATTTTTATCAAAAAAAATAAGAAATTATTTAATTTTACGTTAGCAATATAAATAAACTAAACGAATTCAATGATCCATAAAAAAATAACAATTCTATTCCTAGCAACTTCCTTGTTTATTGTTGGTTGTGCGAATGGTAATTTTGAAATTAAGAAAGGAAAAGTAGGTCAAATAACAACCAAAACAACAATGAATGATTTGGCACAACTCTTTGCAAATGATTCGATTGTTAAAAATTTAAGTGAGGGCGCTACGGGGTATAATTATTTACAGGATGATGATGAATACTTAATTTTTGAAAAAGGCGGGAAGCATTTGCTTACCATTGTTCCAAAAGAGCAACTAGATAGTACTTCTACTATAAAGAGTATTGAGATCTTTGATTCTCGATATGCGACTGAAGATGGCCTTTCATTAAATTCTAGTTTTTCAGAAATAAGAATGAACACCAGGATTAACAAGGTTGAAACTTCGTTTTCATCTGCGACGCTTTTTATTGATGACTTGAATGCGACCGTGGCGATTGATAAAGAACAATTGGGACTAAAAGAATACAGTGTTGAAAAAGTAACTCTAGATCAAATTCCAGATTTCGCAAAAATGAAATCATTCGTCGTTTGGTTTAACTAACTACCGTTTTTTTTAAATTGTATAAGATCTTGTAACTCCAATGAAAAAATACACCCTCCAAAAATCTCCGTTTGTTGTGCCAACTACGGATGGCAAACTTATTGAAGAACATTTTGGAAACGCAACAGACAAAAACACAAAGATGAGTATGGCGCACATGATTGCCCCTGCTGGTTGGAGTGAGCCGTTTCAAACACCAGAATTTGAAGAGTATACCTATATCATTCGCGGTAAAAAACAATTTATTATTGATGGAGAAACACTGGTTTTAGAAGCGGGACAATCCATTAAAATTGAAAAAAATACGCGGGTACAGTACTCAAATCCTTTTGACGAAGCCTGCGAGTATATGGCAATTTGTATGCCTGCTTTCTCTATGGATTTGGTGCACAGAGCGGAAATTTAAGTCTTTTTTCGGGTTAAATAAAAAGGCAAGTATATTAGTAAAAAATAAGGAATTACAATCAATTCCACCACAAAAACGTATTGAGGCCAATCTCCAAAAAGGTCTAAAAGTGTTGCAGCATCTGGCTTTCTGTTGGTATAAAAGTAATTGGATCCTAAAAAGTAATTGAGTACAAGCATAAGTAGCATATATACTTCCAAACACTTTTAATGGTAGGTCTCATTTTATAAACAAATGTCGCGTACATCATGAATATAACGAGTCCTGCATGCACAAACCAATACCTAAAAAATGGAAAGTTTAAGTAATTGTATTGATCAGGTGTAATAACTGATTGTAATGTTCCCGCCATAACTAAGAAAAAAAAGACCTCATAATACACAAATTTTTTTGTGAGTGAGAGTAGCGGTGCGGTGAGTCCTAAAAAACTACATAAATGTAGGGGCAAATCTTCTTGGTAATTAAAATCACCTTTGTAAATTTTTAAAAATGTTCCAAAAATTATGGTGAACGCTATTGAAAAAGTAAAGAGGTTTCCGACGCGTGTTTGCGTTTTTTTGTTTTGCTTTTTTGCCCATAAAATTAGGGCAACTCCACAAAAGATTAAAAAAAGGACCACTCCTAAATGTTGGGCGCTAAAAGGGGTAAAATGGTTATTATCTTTAAGGAAAAAATCGATCAAATGATTGGGGTATTGTTGCTAACAATATATAAAAAATTATCCATGGGCTCTTTCACAAGCTAATAATGTATTTTTTAACAGCATAGCAATCGTCATTGGGCCAACACCACCGGGAACTGGGGTAATGAATGCTGCCTTTTTAGCAACTTCCTCAAAAGCAACATCGCCAAGCAATCGGTAGCCACTCTTTTTAGAAGCATCGTCAATTCTAGTAATTCCAACATCAATTACAGTTACATTGTTTTTAACCATATTTGCTTTTAAAAATTCTGGTATTCCAATGGCTGCGATCACAATATCTGCTTGGAGTGTCATTTCTTTTAGATTTTTGGTTCTACTGTGACACATTGTTACCGTTGCGTTACCCACTTTTCTTTTTTGGGACAGCAAAATACTCATAGGACTCCCTACAATATGACTTCTTCCAAGAACAACAACATGTTTTCCAGCTGTTTCAACATTGTATCGTTCTAGCAATTCTAAAATCCCAAATGGGGTTGCAGAAATGAATGTAGGAAGGTTTAATGCCATTTTACCTACATTGGTAGGATGAAAGCCATCTACATCTTTGTTGGGGGCTATTGCCATTAAAATTTTTTGTTCATCAATGTGTTTGGGCAGTGGCAATTGCACGATAAATCCATCAATGTCTTTGTCTATATTTAAGTTGGCAATTTCATTAAGAAGTTTTTCTTCTGTAACTTCTTCTTCTAAACGGATCAATGTAGATGCAAAACCAACACGTTTACAAGCCTTCACTTTGGCATTGACATAGGTAATACTTGCTCCATTATTTCCAACAATAATGGCTGCTAAATGGGGTATTTTTTTACAATTGTTTTTGAGGCTTCTTACTTCTAAAGCGATTTCTTCTTTAATATCAGCTGCAGTTTTTTTTCCGTCGAGTAATGTCATTGATCTATTTTTTTAAAGAGAGTATTAGTATTAAAAGTAAGTGTCATTTTTTATCGCATTCCTTTCATTCCCTGCATCATTTGCATCATCTTTTTTCCACCACCGCCTTGCATCATTTTCATCATTTTGCTCATCTGGTCAAATTGTTTCATCAATTGATTTACTTCCGTTACACTCGTTCCAGAACCTTTTGCAATTCTCTTTTTCCGACTTACATTTATTGTGCTAGGGGTGCTTCTTTCCAATGTGGTCATGGAATGAATAATTGCCTCGATGCCTTTAAAAGCATCATCGTCAATATCTACGTCTTTCATTGCTTTTCCTGCTCCAGGTATCATGCCAACCAAATCCTTCATGCTTCCCATTTTTTTGATTTGCTGAATCTGATTTAAAAAGTCATCGAAACCAAATTGGTTTTTTGCAATTTTCTTTTGAATCTTTCTTGCCTCTTCTTCATCATATTGCTCTTGTGCTCTTTCTACTAACGATACCACATCTCCCATCCCTAGAATACGATCTGCCATCCTTTCTGGGTAGAAGATATCAATCGCATCCATTTTTTCTCCGGTTCCAATAAATTTAATGGGCTTATTCACCACAGATTTTATGGTTAATGCAGCCCCACCTCGGGTATCACCGTCTAATTTTGTTAGGATAACTCCATCAAAGTTTAAAATATCATTAAAAGCTTTTGCGGTATTTACAGCATCTTGCCCTGTCATGGCGTCTACTACAAATAAAGTTTCTTGGGGTTTAATAGCCTTGTGAATGTCCGATATTTCTGACATCATTTCTGCGTCAACAGCCAAACGTCCAGCTGTATCTATAATGACCACATTCTTACCATTTGCCTTGGCGTGTTTGATCGCGTTCTGAGAAATCGCTACCGGATTGTTGTTACCAACCTCCGCATATACTTCCACACCAATTTGTTCTCCAACAACTTGTAATTGATTGATGGCTGCCGGTCTGTAGACATCACAACCTACGAGTAAAACTTCTTTTGATTTTTTTGTTTTTAAGTAGTTTGCTAATTTTCCTGAAAAAGTAGTTTTACCAGAACCTTGTAAACCAGACATTAAAATTACAGTAGGAGCTCCTCCCAAATTAATTCCAACAGTTTCACCCCCCATCAAGTCGATCAATTCGTCCTTCACAAGTTTTACCATTAATTGCCCTGGGTTTAACGTAGTTAAAACGTCTTCACCAATTGCTTTTTTCTGAACATTTTTGGTAAATTCTTTGGCAATCTTAAAGTTCACATCGGCATCCAAAAGTGCTCTTCGAACTTCTTTTAAAGTTTCTGCAACATTTACTTCTGTAATCTTACCGTGCCCTTTTAGGGTGTGTAAGGCTTTATCTAGTTTATCGCTTAAATTATTAAACATAATTTGGGTTCTTTTTTAGGAAACACAAATATAAGAATTCGACTTTAGTTGTTCGTAATTACCCAGTAATTTTTTGGGAATATTCTTTGGATGGATAACATTTTATAAATGATGTAGAAACCTCCTAAAAGATAAATGACAGAGCTAAAATTTTTCCGGTTATATTTGGGTGAAATGCGTTTGCGACTATTTGTTTTCAGGGATAAATTCCAGCGCAACTCCATTAATACAGTGTCTTTTACCTGTGGTTTCTTTTGGTCCGTCATCAAATGAATGCCCTAAATGCCCCCCGCAGGTATTGCACTTTAGTTCCGTTCTTGCGTAGCCGATCTTATAATCTACATCCAACGCTACACTTCCTTTAATGGCTCTATCAAAGGAAGGCCATCCAGATTTAGAGTCAAATTTATGATTCGCATCATACAAGGCTGTTTTACAAGCCGCACATGCATAGATCCCTTTTTCGTTGTTTTTATTCAACGGACTAGAGAAAGCGCGTTCCGTTCCTGCTTCACGCAATACATAATATTGCATGTCATTCAGCACTTTTCTCCACTCCGTATTTGTTTTCGTGACCGCATATTTCTTTTTTGTTTCTTTTTTTTGTGCAGATGTTGTGCAGTTGATTAGTAAAAGAACTGCGATAAAGAGAATCCAATTTTTCATAATACGAGTTTATTTTTTTGAGTTTTGACTAATGAAATCTACGATTTTGTGGGTTGTTTTTTTATCTCTTAAAATTTTGGTGTGTCCCAGTCCATTTGTAATCAATAGGCTACCGTTTTTTGAGTTTTTTCGAATATTTTGAGCACAACTAACAGCTACATCACCATCGCGTAGGTCATGAACTACTAAGATAGGTGTTTTCATCTTAGCTGCGGATTTATTGACTGCAAAATCACTAATCCGAACCTTCCACTTGTCTTGAAAATGACGTTCTAATTTTTTTGAAATCGTTTTTTTTAACCCCAAGCTATTTGTAAAATTTAACAAAATATCCGCTACTTTATCTCCCGAACCAATGGTGACAATTGTTTTAAAAATTGGCGTATCGGCATTGGTATTTATAATGGCCATCCCTCCAAAAGAATGTCCCACAGCAGCTTCAAAAGGTCCGTACTTTTTATTGATGGCTTTCATTGTGGTTATGAATTCCATCATATTTGTTCTTTTACCAGTTGACTTCCCATGTGCTGGTCCATCAAATGAAATAACCATGTACCCTTTTTCAAGCAAACGGTTGGCGATCATGAATAATTGTGTACTTCTACCAGACCATCCATGAACGAGTAATACTTTTTTATCGGAATACCCATAGCTAAGTACTTCAATTTTTTTTTTAATTTCAGAAATAAATATCCTGCTTTTTTGTGAACTGTCATACATTGGCAATTCTCTTTTTGGTGTTTTAAATCGAATTGGAGTCGTAAAGAGTGTTGCTGAAAGTAACACCACCAACTTGTGTGAAACGAATTGTACAAATTTAGCAACCACTAAAATGGGCTTCGGAATTTGTAGACTAGACGCTAACGTTTTTGTGTGTGATTGCAGAATCATTGAATCTTGAATAAGATGAGCGAAAGATACCAAATGTGTTCTTGAAAAAGAAATAATCCAATCACAATAATTAACAACAATGTAATGTGTAAGCTTATGGTTTGGCATGCTATAAAATCTAACAGATGTTAAGGGAAAAGAAGGAATACTTTGCTTATATTGGCTACCGTTGAAGAAGATGTGAATAGGATTTTAATTTTAAGGCAATAAGATGTTAAAAATAGGAGATAAAAAATTAATCCATGGTTGGGCTTTTTATGATTGGGCAAACTCGGTGTATTCTTTGGTAATAAGCACAGCAGTTTTTCCATTGTATTATGCGGGAATTACAAATGGCAAAGTGATTTCTTTTTTTGGTTTTGAATGGGAACAACCAGATACACTATACAGTTATACCTTGTCTTTTTCTTTTTTGGTCGTTGCTTTGATGTCGCCAATATTATCAGCCATCGCAGATTATACAGGAAATAAAAAAAAGTTTTTGAAAATATTCTGTACGCTTGGCGCTGTTTCTGTAATGAGTTTGTATTTTTTTGAAGGAATTGATACTGTTTGGATTGGAATTGTTTTTACTTTTTTTGCAAGTATTGGCTTTTGGTCCAGTGTCGTGTTTTACAATTCCTATTTACCAGAAGTAGCACATCCGGAAGATCAAGATCGCGTGAGTGCAAAAGGTTTTATTTTTGGTTATATAGGTTCTATTATTCTACTAATCATAAACCTAATTATGATACTTTTTCATGATATCTTTGGAATAACTGAAGCCTTTGCGTCTCGGATTTCATTTGTTATGGTGGGGCTCTGGTGGATAGGTTTTGCTCAAGTAACATTTAAAGTTTTACCAAACAATACCTTCAATAAAAAACCAGAAAAAGATTATATCTGGAAAGGTTTTAAGGAGCTTAAAATTGTTTGGAGTGAAATTAAAGTATTGCCTACTTTAAAAGGCTTTTTAATAGCCTTTTTCCTATTGAGTATTGGCGTGCAAACAATTATATTATTAGCAGCTATATTTGGTTCAACAGAATTAGGCTTGAGTGCAACGAGTCTTATTATTACTATTTTGTTAATTCAATTTGTTGCCATTTTTGGGGCCATGATTTTTTCAAGAATATCGAAGAAACAAGGGAATTTTAAGGCTTTAAAAATCACCATTTTTATCTGGATTTTAGTTTGTTTTTGTGCTTTTATGTTGCACAAAGACATGCCAAACGTAGCGGCTTATTTTTATATTTTGGGGGGCTTATTGGGGCTCGTTTTAGGAGCCATTCAATCGTTGGCACGATCTACGTATTCAAAATTATTGCCAGAAACAGAAGACCACGCTACCTACTTTAGTTTTTATGACGTTACCGAGAAAATAGCGATTGTGTTGGGGACTTTTGTTTATGGTTTTTTGTATTCATTGACAGGCTCTATGCAATGGAGTGTCTTGTGTTTAGCGTTGTTCTTTGTAGCTTCTTTTATTGTTTTAAGCCGATTGAAAAACACAAAACATGTGCACTAATAGAAGATTTTTCGAATACAAATAAATACAAAGATTAGGGCAGAATATCCTATAAAGAAAGGAATGATATATGTTTTTAGTCCAAGCACTAAAAAGAGACTGATAAGCAATAATTGAAAGCCCAGACCAAAGGTAGATATTAATGTCATTAACCAATTTGGGAAAGGTTTTCCGTGGGACGCATTTCTATCCAAAGCATAAATGATTTTATCAAAAACACCATAAAATAATTTATACAAAAAGAACAATGTATTTACGTTTTGTTGTTTTTCACCAGGAAGTGCTAGGGGGGTTGTGTCTTCGAAAACACGACTTGTGGTATCACCTTCAAAACGATTTCTTAAAATTACATAATAGTAATTGTATAGCGTTCCTTGCAATTGAATACCAAAAAAAGCAAGAAAAGCAAATAAAAAACTCACATTGGTTGCATACCAAAGAGTGATGAAAATAATGAAATTTAAGAGAATATCTGAAACTGAATCTAAATAACGCCCAGTGTAGGAAGGCGTTTTTTTAACGCGTGCCAATTCACCATCGGCCGCATCTAAAATAGATTTAAATATTAAGAAAAAACCAGCTGCCCAATAATATTCTTCTAGGATGCAGAAAATACCAATCAAGCCAGAAATTATAAATGCAATGGTAACATCTACCGGCGTAAATTTTGTGTTTTTCAGTGAATTTGCAATCCTTCTTGCAATGGGTCTACCATAATCAGATAGATCTAAAAATTGATGTTCTTTGGGTAATTTTGACATTAAAATGCTTTAGAATTGAGCATTTTTAAGAATTTTCACAAGCTTAAAACAGCACATATAATTACAAAAGCAAAAGTAAACTTTTGTAACAAAAAAAAATAAAAAAAAGGCACATAAAATTTATGTGCCTTTTAAATAATGAATCAACTATTTATTCAACTGTAATTGGAAAAACAGCTTGAACATCGGTTTCTCCTCCCGCATTTGTAATATCACCATCAGAAACTCCACTTGCAGTTTTCATTGGTTCATGTCTCAAGGTGATGGTTAAGCTCCCTGTTGCAGCGGTTGTCGTAGCTAGGCTAAATTGAACACCAATAGGATTGCCATCTCCGTCCATATCGTTATAGGTTGTCGTAGCGATATTGTTCGTTGGAGTAAAAAAGAATTGATGCTCTTCATCTTCCTCTAATACTTCTAATGTAATATTTTCGGCCGGACTTTCCGTTTCGTTTTCAACCTTTAATTCCCCCGTATAAGTTGTATTAGCAATTAAATTTGCTGAAACTGAAATTACAGGAGCATCGGGACCGTCGCCGTCTAAGTCTACACTTTTTAAGACAATGTCTGTTCCACCACCACTGCGTGTTAACGTTGCTGTTAATGTAGTTATTAATTCTTCTTGGTTAACAACCCCTGGGTCATCATCTGAACAGGCTGTAAATACACTGGCTACGAAGAATACGAAGGCTAAATTTTTAATAGTTTTCAAAGTTTTGTTTTTTAATGTGTTCATGTTTTTTTTTATTATTAATCTAATATTTAATATTTTAATTTTAATTGTAGGGTATAATTTCTTCCTAAATCATCAGCAAAAAACCTTAATCGGTTTAGATTTTCTCTGTAATTCGTGTTTAAAATATTTGTGACGGTTAGGCCAACGCTTAAATTTGTTTTTTCTGATAGTTTGAAGGTTGCATCTGCATTGAAATTTAATAGATCGTACCTATTTGGGGTCGAACTTACATCCACGAAAACGGTCGTATCTGAAGTGGGTATATAAGTTTCAAAGTTGTTGTCTGGAAATAAATTTTGTCTAAATACAAACTCACTTGCTAGAACGGCAGAAAAGTCATACCATCTTTCAAGGTAGTAGCCAATACTATTGACAGTTTTTGCGGAAGGTATATCAATCAAATCACGATTTTTTTTTACATCTTTTCCACGGATAAATGAACTGGTGTTTTTAAATATATATTGACTTCCAAGATGTTGTTTAAAACTAAAATCTGCACCAAACAAATTTGCATTTGTCTTTTTATGAGACCAAACAGGGAAGGCACCACGTATGGTTTGCTCAGTTCCCGTGGGTTCTATGTACATAAAATCTCTAATATGATTAAAAAAGACTTCTACTAACATTGCAGTGTTTTCACTTTTAAAACGGTAATTGGCAGAAACTCTATTCGAAGTTTCCTGCTCCAATCTTAAGTCTCCTAACTCAATTCTTGCCGCAGAATGATGCAAACCATCACTAAACAATTCTGATGGATTTGGCGCTCTGTTTGACAATCCATAATTGAATAAAACTGAGTTTTCATCATTTAACTGATAAGAAATTCCAGCAGAAGCAGAAAAATTATGAAAGTGAAATTTAGGATTTACCAACCATTGCGTGTTAAAATCTTCGATGATTAAATCGTTAAAGTCAACATCATAGTCACGTTCATCCCACCTGCTTTTTGAGTAAAACTTTTTAGCATTTATGGCATTGAAATCATATCTTAATCCAATGTCTATGGTTGTTTGATCATTGAAAATAAAATTTCCAATTGTAAAAAAACCAACATCATATTTATCATAATCTGGAATCAACCTCTTAATACCTGTATTTGGATTTGCAAAATTGTTTTGATAGGCAGCCATAAATCCAACTTTGTATTTCTGATCTGTTTTTGCATCAATTTCAAAACTAGAGGAGAGGGCATGAGAAGATAAATCTAAATCTAAAGAGGCTTTGTTTCTGTCATTACCAACCCGAATATCATACTCAAAACGATGATTGTTTTGAAAATCATATTGCACTTTTAATTTCCCTAACTTTTTAAATCTTTTGTAATAATCCACTTTTACCAGTTGATGGGTAACCGCTTGTTTTGGCGAATCAATATCATAGGAGAAATCAGTTGCGATCAGAGGTGCTGGGGCATTAATTGCATTGACCAAATCTTCTATATTCCCTAAATGTGAGGCTCTTAAAATTCCGATTTCAGTATTTATAAATGTGTAATAAGCGTTAAAACCACTTTCAAATTTCTTTATACCTGTTTGTAAAGCATACGCTGTTGATTGGATTCCTGTATTGCTCAAAACATACGTTGGGCTTTCAAAATCTCCCATTTTTTTGAGTGTTGTTTTAGCATTTACATACCAACCTTTTTTTGTGGATTTGGACAATGATGAATGAAAACTGTATCCACGGCCATTACTTTGTGAGCTTACAATGCTTTTACCATATAAAGAATCTTTTAAGCGAATGTTACTTGGTTCCGTAACAATTACACCACCAATTGCATCTCCACCAAATTCTAACGAATTTGCTCCTTTAATTACGGTAATTTTTTCTGAGGTATTTATATCCAAGTTTGGTGCATGTTCAATTCCCCATTCTTGATCTTGCAACCGCACTCCATTTGCCATTACAATAATTCTACTACTATGCATACCGTTGATCACAGGTTTTACAATTGCATTGCCAGTATTTATTGATGAAATACCTGCAATTTCTTTTAACGCCTCCCCTAGGTTTTGATTGCTAAATGCAGCGATGGTTTCCTCATTTAGCACAGTAGATTGTATTGTTTTTGATTTTATATTTGCTGCAGCAACAATACTAACCTCTTTTAAGGATTCTATATGATGCTCTAGAAAGAATTCGCTGAATGTATCCTTTTCTAGCTTGATTTTAACATCTTTAGTTTCACAAGAGATATGAGAAATAGTCAAATGTATTTCTCCAATACATAGCCCCTCTATTTTGAATTTTCCTTCAAAATTAGTAGTTGCATATTTCTGTAGATTTTTTATATAAATGGTTGCATCATAAATGGGAGTACCATCGTGATAATCAATAACAATGCCTTTCAAAATGCTGTTGCATTCTTGCGCAAAATGTGTAAAACTTAGCACACAAAAAAGCACAGAAAAAAAGATTCTTTTAATCATTTTTACGTATTAGAATTCGTTGTAATTTTATTGAATAACTAAACGAATTCTGGAGGGCCACGTAGTGAAAAAGCTAATTGTTGATGTGGAAGTAAGAAATTATAAGTTTCTGTAGATGAAGAAAGACCTTCAATTACTTTAATAGTTTGAATTTGTTCGCACAAATATCCGTCCGATTTTTTGAGCACATCCAATTCACAATCAAGTGATTTTTCATGAATATGCTGATTGGTCTTAGAAGTACAAACCGTATGTGAATGATGCTCAAACAGATGTACTGTTTGTATAACTGCTGGAGACAGAAATACAAGTAATAAGAAAAATACGATATGTTTTTTTAAAGGCTTAATAATCTTATTTTTTTCGAATCCGCATATTCAACATTTCAACACCCAAAGAAAATGCAATGGCAAAGTACAAATATCCTTTGGGAATAACACCGACTGTTTGGCCAAAAATATTGGCATGAGAGAGGTGTGCACCTTCGGCAATTAACATAAAAGCAATTAAAATTAGAAATGCCAAACCTAACATTTGAATCGTTGGATGTTTGCTTACAAAACTACCCACAGGATTTGCAAATATAAGCATGATTCCCATAGACAAAATTACAGCAACAACCATAATCGTCATGGCACCGTTTACTCCATTGGTCATTCCAACAGCGGTTAGAATAGAGTCAAATGAAAAGACAATATTTATTAATGTAATTTGAAGAATTACTTGTTTTAAGGTATGTCCTTTTTTTGGGGTTGTGTTTTCTTTTGATTCTTCACTTCCCTCTACTTTATGATGAATTTCTTGGGTGCTCTTGTACAGCAGAAAAATACCTCCAATAAATAAAATCAAACTTTGCCCCGTTACGCCTGCTTGAATCCATGGTAAATTGATTGTCCAAAAAGGCGCCTTCATAGCTATAATGTAAGAAATACAAAAGAGTAGAACAATACGTAAAAACATAGCCAATACAAGCCCGATATTGGTGGCTTTTTTCCTTTTTTCCTTGGGGAGTTTGTTGGCAGCAATCGAAATAAAAATGATATTATCAATTCCTAAAACAATTTCCAAAAAGGTTAAAGTTAACAAGGCAATCCACGTATCTACTTGTAAAAAAAGTTCCATATATTACTTCAGTTTAAAAATCGTCCCTTTTTTAGAGAATTTTGAAAACCCAATTTTCACTGTAAAATCATAGCCGTCTTTTCGGATCTTGTTAATTTGTACAAACATTGGGTCTTTTTGCAAATCTGTTTTTGGGTTTATATAACGTAACGTATAGAAAAAATTATTTTTCCATTTGATAGACAAGGTATCTATTTGGTTTCCATACTTACTTATTTGGATACTGTCATTTCGAATAATCGTTTCTTTTACAAACCCTTTTCCTGAAGGAATTTCAAAAACACCCGTTTTAAATTGATCTGAATTGTCTTTGATGTCCGTATCACAAGACGAAAATGCAATCAACAGGACGAGGATGCTAGCTAAATATCTCATTAAATTCCAGTATAATTTGCAGGCGTAATTGCCTTTAGTTCTTCTTTGATAGTTTCTGAAACATCCAACGTATCAATAAAATTTGAGATTGATTGCTGATTAATTTTTTCATTGGTTCTTGTCAATCCCTTTAAGGCTTCATAAGGATTTGGGTATGCTTCTCTTCTTAAGATGGTTTGAATGGCTTCTGCAACAACTGCCCAATTATTTTCAAGATCTTGTGCAAACTTTTCTTTGTTCAATAATAATTTATTCAATCCTTTCAATGTAGAGGTAAAAGCAATAATTGTGTGTCCAAACGGAACACCAACATTACGTAAAACAGTACTGTCTGTTAAATCTCTTTGCAAACGAGAAACCGGTAGTTTTGCCGAAAGGTGTTCGAATATAGCATTTGCCAATCCTAAATTTCCTTCGGAGTTTTCAAAATCTATTGGGTTTACTTTATGGGGCATGGCAGAAGAACCTACTTCTCCCGCTTTAATTTTTTGTTTGAAATAATCCATGGAAACATAGGTCCAAAAATCTCTATCTAGATCGATGATAATGGTGTTGATTCGTTTTAGTGTATCAAACATCGCAGCCATATGATCGTAATGTTCTATTTGAGTAGTAGGAAATGAGTGCTGCATGCCCAATGTATTTTGTACAAAAGAACTTCCAAAAGCTTTCCAATCAATGTTTTTATACGCTACTTTGTGTGCATTGAAGTTTCCAGTAGCCCCTCCAAATTTCGCTGCTGTTGGAATGTTTTTTAATAAATTAAATTGCTCTTTTAAACGCACTACAAAAACATCAATTTCCTTTCCCAATCTTGTTGGAGATGCTGGCTGACCATGAGTTCTGGCCAACATAGAGATGTCTTTCCATTCGATAACTAATTCTTTTAGTTTTTCAAATACCGCTAAGTAATGAGGTATATAAACTTCGTTAATTGCTTCTTTAATGGAAAGTGGTATTGCAGTATTGTTTATATCTTGTGAGGTCAATCCAAAATGAATAAACTCTTTGTATTCTTGTAAGTGAAGGGCGTCAAATTTTTCTTTGATAAAATATTCTACCGCTTTTACATCATGATTTGTTACTTTTTCAATATCCTTAATTTTTTGAGCATCTGCAAGTGTAAAATCAACATAAATTGAACGCAAATCAGTAAAAAGGGCTTTGTTAAATTTGTCTAACTGAGGTAACGGAATTTCACAGAGTGCTATAAAGTACTCTATTTCCACTCGAACTCTGTATTGAATCAATGCTTCTTCAGAGAAGTAATTGGCTAATTTTGTAATTTTATTTCTGTATCGCCCATCAATAGGGGAGATAGCGTTTAGTTGTGTAAGGCTCATTTTTAAAATCTGTTGTGATTCACAAAAATAGGAATTTCATCACATTTATAAACCTGATTTGCGATGTTTTTCTATCAAATCCAATACTTGTTTTCCTCTTGCCTTACAGCCTTTACTTTCGTGGATTATTTTAGTACTTATCAAGTGTGATAGTTCAGGATGAATCCAATTTTTTGTCAAACCAAAAAGATACAAAGTATTCATTGTATAGGCTCTCACTGCAATTTTTTGAGGTGTGATAAGCCAGTCAAAACCCGTTTCAATAATTGCGTTTATTTGCGCAGCTGTCATTGTTTTTTGAAAATCATTTGCTGTTTTTGAAAAATAAGCTTTTGCTAAATGTTCACAAATTTTTGCACAAGGCCTAATGGCACTGTCAAATTGTAAGGTCGCTATTTTAAGAGAAAATTCTTCCAAATGAGGAAGCATCCATTCTAGATGATCATGCGTACAAATCCATTCTAAAATCCAAGCTGCTCTTATCGATATTTTGTTTTCAACATCAAAGGTAATGCCAATCAAATGTTTGAATAATTTGGGGTCTTTTGTTACAAAATTCGCCACTCTTTGTCGATGATCTCTTTTGGCATTTTCCAGGTTGTTGAGTTCAGTCACTAAAGAAAGGAATTCTAATTTTGACACGATCGTTAGAAATATTGATTTTTACTTTTGGATGCTAAATATAAAAAAAACTTTTTTTAATTCTTTTCTTATTTGGCGATTCGTCAAAAAATAAGGATTTGGGTTCAAAAGAATCTGTAAGCATTCAAAAATCGATCGTATAAAGCAGATACTTCTTTGTATCTTTGTATTCTTAAAAATAGATAATGAAACGAGTTGTTGTTGGTCTCTCTGGCGGAGTTGATAGTAGTACTACTGCCTATTTGTTAAAAGAACAAGGCTATGAAGTAATCGGTCTTTTCATGAAGAACTGGCACGATGATTCTGTAACGATTTCCAATGAATGTCCATGGCTTGAGGATAGTAATGATGCAATGATTGTTGCTGAAAAGTTAGGAATTCCTTTTCAAGTAGTGGATTTAAGTGAACAGTATAAGGATCGAATCGTTGATTATATGTTTGATGAATATGAAAAGGGGAGAACCCCAAATCCAGATATATTATGCAATCGAGAAATTAAATTTGATGTTTTTATGGACATTGCTTTAAAGCTTGGCGCAGACTATGTTGCTACCGGTCATTATTGCAGAAAAGCATCAGAAATTATTGATGGGAAAACGGTTTACAAATTACTTGCAGGAAAAGATATCAATAAAGATCAGTCTTATTTTCTTTGTCAATTATCACAACATCAGTTGCAAAAAGCCTTGTTTCCTATTGGCGAGTTAACGAAGCCAGAAGTAAGGGCAATTGCAAAAAAAGCAGATTTAATTACCGCCGAAAAGAAAGATTCACAAGGTTTATGTTTTATTGGTAAAGTCCGTTTGCCAGAGTTTTTACAACAAAAACTGCAACCAAAAGAAGGGGTTATAGTAACAATTCCACCAGCTTTTAAAGCCTACACAGCAGCCGTTCCTCAGTTTGAAGACAACGAAGCAGCCTTAAAGTATTATGCTACAAAATATGCCTATCGTATTACTGATGGTAAAACAGTAGGAATACACCAAGGAGCTCATTATTTCACAAAAGGACAAAGAAAAGGATTGAATGTTGGAGGTACAAAACAAGCGCTCTACGTGATCGAAACGGATGTAAAAGAGAATATTATCTACACCGGAGAAGGAAAAAATCACACAGGTCTCTACCGGAAGGTTTTGTTTGTTTCCAACGAAGAAATTCATTGGATTCGGGAAGATTTAACCCTGGCATCAGGAACCTCCATGGAAGTATTCGCAAGAATACGGTATCGACAAGTGTTAGCGAAAGCGACTTTGCACAAAGTAGCTTCAGGATTGTATGTTTCTTTTGAGGACAGGCAAGCAGCCATTCAAGAAGGACAATTTGTAGCTTGGTACCAAAACGAAGAGCTTTTAGGTTCAGGAGTCATATCCTAACGTTAACTTTATGAAAAATAAAATCACACAACTTTTTAAGATCAAATATCCAATAATTCAAGGAGGAATGATTTGGGTTTCTGGTTGGAAGTTAGCTTCTGCAGTTTCTAATGCAGGAGGTTTGGGTTTAATTGGTGCAGGCTCTATGTATCCAGAAGTGCTGCGAGAACATATTCAAAAATGCAAAAAAGCAACTCAAAAACCGTTTGGTGTTAATGTACCGATGCTCTATCCAGAGATGGATAAAATTATGGATGTCATTGTGGAAGAAGGCGTTAAAATTGTTTTTACTTCTGCGGGGAATCCCAAAACATGGACCGCTTGGTTAAAAGAAAAAGAGATTACAGTAGTACATGTAGTCAGTTCAGTAAAATTCGCTTTAAAAGCAGCCGCCGCTGGTGTTGATGCTATCGTTTGTGAAGGTTTTGAAGCAGGAGGTCATAATGGGAGAGAGGAGACAACTACCTTTGCGTTGATTCCGATGGTAAAAAAAGAACTTCAAATACCAATCATTGCTGCTGGAGGCATTGCAACTGGAAAAGGCATGATGGCTGCAATGGTTTTAGGAGCAGATGGCATACAAATTGGAAGTAGATTTGCAGCAACCGTGGAGTCTGCTGCACATGAAAATTTTAAGCAATCAATTCTAAAGGTAAAAGATGGAGACACAAAATTGACTCTAAAAGAGTTAGCGCCTGTTCGATTGATTAAAAATGAATTTTACAATCAAATAGAAGCCTTGTACCTTCAACATCCAACACGAGATCAAATCAAGGAATTATTGGGTAGAGCACGTGCTAAAAAAGGGATTTTTGAAGGAGATTTGGTAAATGGGGAGTTGGAAATTGGTCAAATTGCAGGGCTTATTGATGAAGTGAAACCCGTAAATCGTGTATTTGAAGAGATTCTTGAAGAATTTCAAGAATCTAAAACGCTCGTTAACAGGTTTTCATCTAGTTTTTTTAAATAATGTTAATAAATTTTTTTTATTACTTTAATCATACTATATTTGCAAATCAATAAACGTTGTTAGTAATTAAACGAACAACACAATAATTTTTTATAATGAATAAAGGTACCGTAAAGTTTTTCAATGAATCTAAAGGATTTGGATTTATCACAGAAGAAGGAACAAACAAAGAACATTTTGTACATGTTTCAGGTTTAATCGACGAAATTCGTGAGAATGACGAAGTTGAATTTGACTTACAAGATGGAAGAAAAGGATTAAACGCAGTAAATGTAAAAGTAATTTAATATATACTTAGTTAATTTTTAATGAAAAAGCCTGCAATTTGCAGGCTTTTTTATGCGTATTATTTTATGGGAATCTTGATCTCGTATACTTTGCGAGATTTATTATTGAGTTTGTTTTGTCGTAACCAAGGATTAAGAAGTTTTAGTTCTTTGTAGTTGAGATCAAATTGTTTGGCAAACTTGGCTATGTTTGTGATGGCGGTATCTACTTTAATTATTTTTGTTTTCTCTAAGCTGTAAAGGTCTTTTTCTTCAAACTTAAATCCATATTTTCTGGGGTTCGATAACACTTCTTTTAAGGCAATGATCCTTAGCACATACCGTTCTGTTTCATTGGGTAAAAAGGCATCGTAATAGGAAGTCACTCCCTGTGCTTTTAATCTTCGTGAAATACCATAATTCCCAGCGTTGTATGCAGCTGCAGCCAGGGTCCATGATCCAAATCTTTCCTTTGCTTTTATTAAATATTAGGCAGCAACCTTTGTTGATTTCTCAATATGATAGCGTTCATCAACATTTCGATTAGTCTCCATTCCATATTCTTTTCCAGTATTTCTCATGAAATGCCACATTCCAGCGGCTCCCGCTGAAGAGGTTTCATCAATTAATGCACTTTCTGCAACTGCTAAATACTTAAAATCATCTGGAAGACCATATTTTTTTAATAAAGGTTCCAGAATTGGGAAGTATTTGTTTGCTCTTTTTAACAATAACAATCCATTGGATTGCCAATAGGTATTTACCAGCAATTCCCGATCCATTCTTTCTCTAATGTGCTGGCGCTCTATTGGAACTCGCTCTCCTGCAAGATCTAAGTTTTCGGGAAGTTGTAAAGCTTGAATTTCATATTTATCGCTGGTGCTAATGTGGGTATCGTTCTTTGTTTTTTCAACTCCCTTCATAAAGAAGGAGATAATTGCAATGACCCCTATATAGGAACATAAACGCATTATTTTTGGCATCATAAAAGTAGTTTATTAGCCCTAAAAATACTAAAATTTTAAGCTTTTAAAAAGTTAAACTTTCATGAATGTATTCTGAAATAATTTTTGATTCTCTTAATATCATCACGTGCGTTCCCCCCTCAATAACTAAACAATTTGAAATATTTTTTATAGGAAATACTTTATCCTCCGATCCATGAATATGTAGGAGATTTTCAGGTGTTTTGAGCACCCCTTTCCAAGTAATCGTTTGATAAATAGACCAATGCAAATAAGAACGATCTCTAACAGACAAATATTTTTTGTAGCGTGCAGCTCGTTTTTTGAGAGATTTTCCAAGAAAAAATTTTGTGTAATCTTCGAAATTGGCAACTACTTTTGAAGGAAACAACTTGTATATCTTCGTAAGACGCGCGAGTTGGAACTTTTTTGGCAGTTCGTTTTTGTTCTTAACACTCGAAATAAGGATTACTTTTTTGGTAGTTATAAACTGACTCATTTCTTGCACCATGATACCCCCAAAAGAGACTCCCACCAAAACAGGATTTTTATGAAGAATGTCTTCACACATTCTCATGGCATAATTGGCTATGGTTTCCTCTGAATGTAAAGGCTTTTTCCATTGAAGATAATGCAAGTCATAGATTGCGTTTGGGAGTGTTAGATTTTCAAATATTTCTGGACCTGCTGCCAATCCTGGCATAAAGTAGATAGGTATTTTGGACATACTTCAGATGAATAATAATACTGTTTTTGTTTTAATCCTCTTCTGCGAAGTGAAATCGTACGAGTCCATCTTCATCTATTGTAGTAAGTGTCACTTTATGAAGTGTGTTCACAAACTCAGGATTCCAAGGATGTTTAACTTTTACATAATTTTCTGTAAAACCATGAATGTACCCGTCTTTGTTTTCACTTTCAAACAAGACCGTTAAGGTATTTCCCAATTGAGTTTCATAAAAAGCTCTTCTCATTTTTGCAGACAATCCACGTAACATCTTACTTCGTTTTGCACGAATCTTTTTTGGAACAACTCCCTCAAAACTTGCCGCCGCTGTATTGGGTCTCTCAGAATAAGAGAAAACGTGTAAGTAGGAAATATCTAGCTGATTCAAAAAGTTGTAGGTCTCTAGGAAAAGTTCCTCCGTTTCTCCTGGGAATCCAACTATTACATCCACTCCAATACACGCATTTGGCATGGTTTCTTTTATCTTTGAAACTCGATTCGAATAGAGGTCTGTAAGATATCGACGTTTCATCTTTTTTAATAATTCGTCGCTACCAGATTGTAAGGGGATATGAAAGTGAGGAACAAAAGTATTTGATTTAGCAACAAAATCAATTGTTTCATCTTTTAACAAGTTGGGTTCAATTGAAGAAATCCTAAGTCGGTGTATTCCATCGATTTGATCTAATTCTTTGACCAATTCTAAGAAGGTATGTTCGTGCTTTTTGTTCCCAAATTCACCCTTCCCATAATCCCCAATATTCACACCTGTAAGTACAATTTCTTTAATTCCTTTTGTAGAGATTTCTCGGGCATTTTCCAAGACATTTTCAAGAGTATCAGATCTTGAAATACCTCTTGCTAGCGGAATTGTGCAATAAGTGCATTTATAATCACAACCATCTTGAACTTTTAAGAACGCACGCGTTCTGTCACCAATGGAGTAGGAACTTACGTAGAAATCAGCATCCTCAATTTCACATGAATAAATTTCACCAACATTGTTTTTTGTTAAATCGTTGATATAGCTGGTGACATTAAATTTTTCGGTAGCCCCTAAAACCAAATCAACCCCGTCTACAGCAGCCAATTCTTCCGGTTTTAATTGTGCATAACATCCCACAGCAATTAAAAAAGCATCTTCATTTTTTTGCAAGGCATTTTTTACAATGGATTTAAAACGTTTGTCTGCGTTGTCGGTTACCGAACAGGTGTTAATCACATAGATATCAGCAACTTCATCGAATTCAACACGCTCAAAACCCTCACTCACAAAATTTCTTGCGATTGTAGAAGTTTCAGAGAAGTTTAATTTACATCCTAAGGTGTAAAATGCTACTTTTTTATCTGCATTCATTAGTGTACATTTATGCGTTGCAAATTTACACTTTTATTGATGATTTTTGAAACCGAACGACTAGAAGTACGCAAATTAATTTTGGAAGATTTGCCTTTTTTTCATAAAATGCAGAGCAATCCCAATGTTATGCGATATGCAGATGGTGAGGTGAGTACCCTCGCGGCGCATTCGATCGAATTAACGACATTGATATCCAAGTATAGCTTGCCAGAAAATAATTTTTGGATTTATACAATTGAACGAAAAGTAGATCGTTTTTTTCTGGGAACACTGGCGCTTGTTAAGGACGGAGAAGATGATGAAATTGGACTTCGATTTTTAGAGGAATATTGGAGTTTAGGTTATGGGACAGAGGTTTGTCAACGTTTACTGGAATATTGTAAACAAATTGGTATTCAAAAAATAGGAGCAACTGTTGTTGATTTAAACCGCGCTTCTACTAAAATTTTAATAGGTTTGGGCTTTAAACAAGTGAGGAAATTTATAAACAAAGAAATGCAATTGCAAGAGACAAAATATGAAAGATACCTATGATTGTAGCGAATTTACATATACCTTATTATGCCGTTATTTTTTCTACAGTACTCTCTGAGAATACCGATGGATATATAGCAGCAGCAAAGCGAATGGAAGTTCTCGCAAAACAGCAAAAAGGCTTTTTAGGGATAGAATCTGCACGCGCAGAAATTGGAATTACCATTTCTTACTGGAAAACACTTGCCGATATTTCTGCTTGGAAAAACAATGTTGATCATACTGAAGTTAGAAAACTGGGACGAGAAAAATGGTATAAGAAATACCAATTAAGAATTTGTAAAGTAGAAAGAGCTTATGGTTTTGAAAGTTAAATACAGTTTTTTTTTAGGAGTGCTGCTTTTGTTTTTATCCTGTAGTCAAAAGAAAAAAAAATACGAGGATGCCCAGGTTTTTAGATACAACGAGCACAAAAACATCAATACATTGGATCCTGCTTTTTCCAAAGATTTACGAACCGTTTGGGCCACTTCACAGCTTTTTAATGGCTTGGTTCAATTGAATGATTCCTTGCAAGTAATTCCAGACATTGCAGAAAAATGGACGATTTCAGAAGATGGCCTGTCGTATCAATTTCATTTGCGAACGGATGTTCAATTTCACAAACACGCTTTGTTTGGCAGCGACAGTACACGCAACGTAGTTGCCAAGGATTTTGAGTATTCATTTCAAAGATTATTAGATCCCGCAGTGGCATCTCCTGGCAAATGGGTGTTGGCATTTGTAGCTTCCTTTGCTGCAGAAAGTCCACACGTTTTTCGCATTCAACTTAAAAAACCATTTCCACCATTTTTAAGCCTATTGACCATGAAATATTGTTCGGTAGTACCCAAAGAGGCTCTTGACTATTTTGGTGATTCTTTCAGAGAAAATCCAATAGGAACTGGACCTTTTTATTTCAAATTATGGAAAGAGAATATCAAATTGGTTTTAAGAAAGAACATTCATTTTTATGAGAAGGATGAACATGGATTGCAGCTTCCATATTTAGAAGCAGTAGCGATTACGTTTTTACCAGACAAACAAAGTGAATTCTTACAATTTGTTCAAGGAAATCTTGATTTTTTAAACAGTATTGATAATTCTTATAAAGATGATCTGCTAACCAAGAAAGGGAAATTACAATCGCGTTATGCCTCAAAAATAAAGATGATGACAAGTCCTTACTTGAATACGGAATACCTTGGGGTATATATGGACGCAGCAGAAGAGGAAGCCAATTCTTTGCGCTTGAGAAAAGCCTTGAACTATGGATTTGATAAAGAAAAAATGATTTTGTATTTAAGAAATGGAATTGGTACTCCGGCCATACATGGTTTTATTCCTAAGGGATTGCCTTCTTTCAATCAGATGAAAGGTTATACCTATCAACCTCAAAAGGCAAAACAATTGATTGAAGCTTATAAATTGGCATCTGGAAATAGCAACCCTAAGATTACTATCAGTACCGATAGCCAATACCTAGATTTGTGTGAATACATTCAAAGAGAGATGCAAAAAGTAGGATTGGAAGTTGCTGTGGAAGTTTTGCCAGCCTCTACTTTACGAGAACGAAAGGCCAACGGTCAGTTGAGTATTTTTCGAGGAAGTTGGGTGGCTGATTACCCAGATGCTGAAAATTATTTATTCATTTATCACAGCAAAAACTTCTCTCCAAACGGACCCAATTACACCCATTATAAAAATGATCAATTGGATGCGTTGTATGAAACAGCTGTGGAGACTGTTGATACTCAAAAGCGACATCTGCTTTATCAGAAAATGGACAGTTTAATTATGGAAACAGCCCCTGTAGTCCCTTTGTATTATGATGAGGTGCTTCGTTTTACAAATAAAAACATAACGGGTTTGGGGATAAATCCCATCAATCATTTGCATCTAAAGAAGGTTCAGAAAACAAAATAACCAATCTATAATTCGGTTTCCCAATTTACTTTGGTGAGTATCGGGTAGTGGTCTGAGTAGTGAACGTCTAGCGTTTTGAAGGTGCTGATGTTGGCTTTTAGATCCGTTAAAATAAAATCGATTCGAGTAGGTAAGAAATAACTGTAGGTTTTTCCAAAACCTTTACCAGCAGCTATAAATGTGTCAATTTTATTACTTGCAATTTGGTTGTACACCCATGAATAAGCAGTATTATTAAAATCGCCACCGACGATTCGCTTTCCGTTCCATTTTTTTTCATGTGCTAAAAACAAGGCAGTTTGTGCTGCTTGCTTTTGAAAAGAGATACTTAATCGATCAATAAGTTCTTTTGAATCTTTTTCGCCAAAATTTTCTTCATATGGCTTTATTTTTAAAGATTCTAAATGTAGGTTGTAGATTCTAATGGTATCCTGGTCTTTTAAAATGTCTACATAAATAATGTTATTACCGGTCTTTTTTAAATCCAACGAACCTTTATTTATAATTTTAAATTTAGAATAAATAGCCATTCCAAACCGACCACCAACAGTCCGTTTTTTTATGTATTGATAGGGGAAGTCTAATTTGATTTTACTGGATTGATAATATTCTTGAACTAGAAGTACGTCCGGAGCGATTGTTTCAATGTAATCGAAGCCATCTACTTTGGGAATGTTTTTTGATTTTTGATGAAACAAATCAAATGATTTTACATTGTAACTCATTACCTTAAGGTCTTTATTAAGGGATGACGTTTTATCAGAAATTTTATAAAACGGGGTTGAAATAAAGAAGCCAATCGATAAAACTAGGGAGGAGAGTAGGAGTTGCTTTTTAAGTTTGAGAAGCCAGTAGACGATAAATACGCCATTCAAAACAATTAAAACGGGAACAAATAGACTTAAAATCGCAAAAATCGCAATACTTTTTGGGGATACAAATGGAAGTAAATAGGACAACAGCAAGAGGATCGCTAAAAGTGAATTTAGGAAGTAGATTATTTTGTCAAGAAAGGATAATTTCTTCATATCAACGCTTCCCTTGTTTAAATAAGAATTCTTTTTCTGCTTTTGTTAATGTGTCATAGCCTGATTTGCTTATTTTATCTAAAATTGCATCAATTTGTTTTTGATTTGGTCCTGAATTTACGGGAGCTTTTTTCTTTTTTGTCGTTGATCTGTACGCTGTTTTTAACGGTTTTTCTTTCTTTTGAAAGCGTGTGATCAACCAATTTAGAATCCCTGTATTTTCTCTTGTTCCTTGTTTTGTATACAGATATCCGAAGAGTGCACCGCCCAAATGAGCGAAATTTCCACCAGCATTTCCACCATTCAACCCTATAAAATTTAAAACAACCCAGATTCCTGCCAAATGCCACAATTTCACAAAACCGATAAATCGTAATTTTAGTTGATAGTTTGGCATGTGGGTAGCAATTCCAACGAAAATTGCAGAAACCCCCGCAGAAGCACCTACTAACTGTCCCTGTTTGTCGCTGAAAAGAGGAAAATAATTGTAACTAAGAATAAACAACAGTCCGCCAAAAATAATTCCAAGGAAATAAAAAGTTTGAAATTGTTTCTGTGTAAAGTATTGAATAAAGAGGTTCCCAATAAAATACAAAACAATGAGGTTGGATAGCAAATGAAAAAAATCGGCATGTAAAAACCCATAGCTAATAATTGCCCATGGTTTGGATAAGTAAACCTCAGTACTTGAATCTAAGGAAAACCAATCTACCAGACAGTTTGTTTGTTCCTTATACAAGCCGGAGAACACACTAAAAAAAACCGTGAGTACAAAAATGGCTGTGTTTATGTAGATTAGTTTGTCAACACTATTGGCTCCTTTGTATTTATTTTGAAGGGTGTGTAAGAAAGTCATTTTAAGAAAATTTAAATTGGTTATTTTTCCAATACCATGCAATGATAAAACCAACAAGGGCGCCTCCAATATGAGCGAAATGTGCAATATTTCCAACAGAATAGCGCGTCATTCCAAAGAATACATCTCCTAAAAGCAAGAGGGGAATAAAGTATTTTGCAGCAATTGGAAATGGAAAGAAGATCAAGGCCAATTTTGCCTCTTTAAAATACAACCCAAAGGCCACTAAAACACCATACACAGCCCCAGAGGCCCCCAGTGCAGAAGTGTTATAAAGCGCATTAACGGTCTGTAATGTTTCATCATTATAGATATAAGTTGGATTCATTAAATTGATGATTTCCATTTTTGTAGCTCCTAATTCGATGAGTTTTTCAAAGGCATTATTAAATTGATAATAATTTACAAGTGTATAAATGATACTTGCACCAATACCCGTTGAAAAATAAAAAAAGAGAAACTTTTTTTTTCCCCACATTTGCTCCAAGGGGGTTCCAAAAGCATACAAGCCATACATGTTAAAGAAGATATGTCCAAAACTTCCATGCATAAAAGTACTTGTTAGGTACTGCCAAAAACCAAAACGTTCATTTTCAGGAAAATGCAAAGCAAGAATATTTGTTAAGTCCAAATTTAAAAACTGTGGCTCTACAAATAAAATAACGTTTAAAATGATTAGGTGTTTGATGGTTTCTGTAATATTGCCCATACTTTTAATTGTTAAAAATTAAATCAATTTCTTTTAAGGTCAAGGTTTTAAAAGTCGATTTTCCAAATGGAGAAATACTAGGTTCCTTACAAGAAAACAAATCATTTACTAGGTTTTCTTGTTCTAAGGCAGAAAGTACAGCGCCTGTTTTTATAGCCAATGTTTTCGAAAATGACTTCGCCATTAAATCGAAAGAACTAAAACTTGCATCGGGTACTTCCAAATCGATATCACGAATCAATTCTTCTAAAATTACGGTAATCTGGCTTTCGGTCACAGAAACAGGTATTCCTTTGATTGTAACCCCTGTTTTTGTAAACTCATCAAAAGAAAAACCGGCATTTTCTAGTTCTGTTTTTAAGGAATAGAGAATCTCAATTTCTGAAGCCACTAACTGAATATTTACTGGAAACAATAATTGTTGGCTATTGGCTTCTTTTACCGTTATGCTTTCCAAGAAATTTTCATATAAAATCCGCTGATGTGCTAGGGATTGACTTATTAATACGACTCCAGTTTTAATGGAGCTTAAAATATATTTGCGTTGAATTTGTAATGTTTTTCCGGTTTCTTTAGCAGTTTTAGATGCAAACAAGGAAGCTTGGTTAGTTTCGCTGCTTTCAACTTCTACATGGGTGTAGAGTGCTTCCCAGTTTTCTGAAGAAACAACCCGCTTCGTAGGAAACGAGACGTTGCTTTTTTTCTCCTCTTTAAAAGGATTGAAATCTGGATCGACAGTAATTTTTGGTGCTACGGTATTTGTTTTTCCTTTAAAGTGATAAGGAACGTCTAAATTTGCGTCTCTATTGAAATCTAAAACAGGTGCCACATTGTACTGTCCTAAACTATGTTTTATGGTCGCTCTTAAAATAGCATACAGTGCTTTTTCATTATCAAATTTAATTTCTGTCTTCGTCGGATGAATGTTAATATCAATACTGTTTGCTGGTACCGATAAATATAAGAAATAGGAGGGGTGACTTGCGTGTTCTAGTAAACCATCAAACGCATTAACAATGGCGTGATTTAGATAGGAGCTTTTTATAAAACGATCATTTACAAAAAAGAACTGTTCTCCTCTTTTTTTCTTTGCAAATTCGGGTTTGGTAATAAAACCTTGTATGGTAATGAGATCTGTTTTCTCTTCAATGGGTACTAATTTTTCGTTCATTTTTGCCCCAAAAATAGCAACCACTCTTTTTTTTAGATTGCTGCTTTTTAAATTGTAGATTTCATTGTTGTTGTGGTGAAGTAAAAAAGAAATACTGGGATGCGCTAAGGCAACACGTTGAAATTCATCAATAATATGGCGAGTTTCTATGGTGTCAGACTTTAAGAAGTTTCTTCGGGCAGGAATGTTGTAAAATAAATTTTTCACCGCCAAACTTGTTCCAGTTGCGGTAGAAATAAAGTCCTGCGAGATGATGGTACTTCCTTCAATTTTAATTTGACTTCCCAATTCGTCGTTTTCTTGTTTTGTTTTGAGTGCTACATGAGCAATTGCCGCAATAGAGGCTAATGCTTCTCCACGAAAACCTTTGGTATTGAGATTGAATAAATCTTCTGCTTTTTTTATTTTGGAAGTAGCATGGCGTTCAAAACATAAACGAGCATCTGTACTGCTCATTCCTTTTCCATCATCGATTACTTGAATTAAAGTTTTTCCAGCGTCTTTTAAAAGTAATTTTATAGAATTTGCACCTGCATCAATGGCATTCTCCAACAGCTCTTTCACAACAGAGGCAGGTCTTTGGACTACTTCACCAGCAGCTATTTGGTTTGCCACATGATCTGGCAAAAGTTGAATAATGTCTGACATTAATTATTGAGAAATATTGATAAATCGAATTCGATAATACACAAAAAGATAAAAAGTAAAATACCAATGATAATGAGCAAATTCTTATTCACTTTTTGATCGGGGTTCTTTAATTCTTCTAGGGCATCAGAAAACTTAGACTTAATTCCTTTGTTTTTACCGGTGGTCGTTCTAAATTGATCTAATTTGTGTTCAATTTTAAAAGGACTCCCTTCTCCTTTGTAATAGCGAGGTTGGTAATCAAATTTTTTATTTGTACGTTTAAAAAATCCCATAGTGTTTTAGATTTAATTGAGTGTAGTTATTAAAAAAACATCAATAACGATATCAATAGAATGCATATTTCAAATTTACAGAATTTAAAATGATTTTACGAAAATTGAACTCAAAAGTACTTGAAGATCTTAATGATTTTTTTTAAAAACCAATATGGTCACTTTTTCGATCCAAATGTTTTAATGCTGCCATTTTTATAGCGGCTACAGCACATTCGATACCCTTATTTCCTAGGGCTCCACCAGAGCGATCTAAAGATTGCTGTTTGGTGTTGTCTGTCAATACACAGAAAATTACTGGAATATCATATTTGAGATTCAAATCAACAATTCCTTGAGTAACTCCTTGGCATACAAAATCGAAATGTTTTGTTTCACCTTGGATCACATTTCCTATGGCAATAATTGCATCCACTTTTTGAGATTCAATCATTTTTTTGCATCCGTAAACAAGTTCGAAACTTCCTGGTACATCCCAAGAAATAATATTTTCTTTAGAAGCCCCACAATCTAGAAAAGTAGCGATTGCTCCCTTTGCAAGGTTCGCTGTAATTTCTGGATTCCATTCAGAAACAACAATCCCAAATCGAAAAGACTTCGCATTTGGGATTGTTGCTTTATCGTAGTATGAGAGATTGGTTGTTGCCATCTGTTCAATTTTTGTGATTTGTTTGTAGTCGCTTGTTTTTTACAAACTCCTAAAAACCTATTTGCAAAATACTACTGCGCGTATTTAGCAGCATTGATGTATTTTTCAGCATCTTTACCCTGTTCAGAGGAAGCGTATTCTTCTTTTATCTGAGTAAAAAGGGCTTCAGCTTTTCCGAAATTTTTCAATTCCATGGCTGTAAAACCTGCTTTTTGTAAAAATAAAGGCGTCGTAAAAGCATTGTCTTTTTTGTTGGCAGCTTTGATGTAATATTCCAAGGCTTGTTCGGGTTGGTTGATGTCTGCAAAAGCGTCTCCAATAGCTCCTAAAGCAACAGGACCTACAAGTTCATCATCAGAATTAAACTGCTCTAAATATTCGATTGCTTTGGCATATTCTTTTAATTGTAAATAAGAAACACCCGCATAATAGTTTGCTAAATTTCCAGATTTTGTTCCACTATATTTTGCTGCAACATCTATAAAACCATATTTGCCATCTGCACCTTCCAACCCTAAAACCAATAAGGAATCTATCGATGATCCAGCGACAGCTGCATCATTAAAATATTTTCTAGGAAAAGCCAATTGATTGGAAGCATCTAGTTCTGCAGGTTCTGTAACATATTTGTTGTAACCTAACAAGCCTAAAACGAAAACAACAATTACAATTAAACTATAAAATAATGCTTTGCTATTTTTCTCGATCCATTGTTCAGATTTACTAGCGGTTTCGTCTAAAGTATTGAATACTTCTGCTGTTGTGCTTTGTATCTCATCAACTTGTTGTTGGTCTTTTTTATCTGAAGGTTTGTACCCTCTTTTCTTATATGTTGCCATGTTTTCTTAAAAAATTAGTGGCGACAAAAATAGTTTTTTTAATTGGATTTTAAAAGCGGATAATTCCCTAAATTTTCAATAATTTGCAAATCTTATTTAATACCCTTAATTATTCATGTATTTACAAAAACTTTCGTTAATTAATTTTAAAAACATTGAATCTCAAAGCTTTGATTTTCAGGAAAAAATAAACTGCTTTGTTGGTCAAAACGGTGTAGGGAAAACAAATGTATTGGATGCAATTTATTATTTGTCTTTTGCGAAAAGTTATTTTAACGCAGTCGCTTTGCAAAATATTCGACATGGAGAGGGCTTTTTTATGGTAGAAGGCGATTATTATTTAAACGATAGAAATGAGAAAATTATCTGTAGTTTAAAACGAGGCCAAAAGAAAGTATTAAAACGAAATGGTAAAAGCTACGAGAAATTTTCTGAACACATTGGACAGTTGCCCTTGGTTATTATTTCACCAGCAGACAGAGATTTAGTGACCGAAGGAAGTGATACAAGACGTAAGTTTATGGACGGAGTCATTTCGCAACAAAACAAAAGCTATCTAAAAGATTTAATTTCCTATAACAAGGTGTTAAGTCAACGAAATGCTTTGTTAAAGTATTTTGCAGCCAACAGAACCTTTGATGCACTTAACTTAAATGTTTATGATGAACAACTTTCAGAATATGGAGCAAGGATTTATGAGGTTCGAAAACTTTTTTTAGCGGAGTTTATTCCCATATTTAACGAAAAGTATCAAGTAATTTCGGGGAATAAAGAAATTGTCAATTTAAAATATAAAAGTCAATTACATGACTTTTCGATGCAGGCCTTGCTAAAAAATTCATTGGAAAAGGATAAAATCATTCAATATACCACCTCAGGGATTCACAAAGACGATCTTAGTTTTGAAATTGACAATTATGCGATTAAGAAATTTGGCTCGCAAGGTCAACAAAAATCCTATCTGATTGCTCTAAAATTGGCCCAGTTCGAATTCATTAAACAACAATCAATGGTTACGCCTATCTTGTTGTTAGATGATATTTTTGATAAGTTGGATGAAAGTCGTGTTTCTCAAATAATAGCTTTGGTAAGCAAAGATACATTTGGTCAAATATTTATTACGGACACACATGCGGAAAGAACCGAGAATATTTTAAAACAAAGTAACAATCCGTATCAGATTTTTAATTTGTAAATTTATCCCAAATTGAGGGACTCTAAAAGCTGTTTAAGTAGCTTTTTATTGGTGAAATAGTTTTCAAAAAAAGAGAATATACGAATTTTCAAGGGCTAGGTACCGAGCTAAATGATAGAATAATATGGTGAAAAGAGAAAATGATTCTTATTCAGTAAAAGAGATAATGCAGCGTTTTATCAAAGAAAATAATTTGAGCAAAGGAATGCAAAAAATAAAGGCAGAAGAAATATGGAATCAAATGATGGGTCCTGGAGTTGCTAATCACACAAGTGCGGTCAAATTGCAAAATAAAACTTTAATAGTTCATTTAACATCCGCAGTGTTACGAGAAGAATTAAGTTATGGGAAAGAAAAAATTATTAAAATGATCAATGAAGAATTTGGAGATGAAATTGTTTCTAAGTTACTATTGATGTAATCCCTTGTTGATCAAACTTGAATCAAATTACAAAAAAACCACTACATTTATAAAATTAACAATACATATCAAACCTCATGAAAAGAATCGTTTTAATTTTCTTTTGTTTTAGTCTTTTTAGCTGTTCTTCCAATGAAGAAGTAGCCGATTCACCAGAGGCAACCGTTATAGGTCGCTGGAATCTTAGTGGTTTTGTTGGGAGTGTGATGTATGAATTTACAGCAGACAAACGCTATACCTTATATTCTGGAAATGGAGAGTTTGAAACGGTTCAACAAGTAATAGATAGCGGACGTTCTGGAAACGATTGGTGGTATGAAGGGGATAAAATTACCGTAGATTTAAACTTTGGGAATACGTCTACTTTGACTCCGGTCTTCAAATGCAATAATAATGTGATAGAATGGCTTACCGATCTTGGAGAAATTCATACTACTTATTTTAGAGAAGGCTATGATATTACAAGTTGTAATGAATAATTCTTTCAATATTTTTTGAGTTATATAAAAAAAACTTAATGATAGGAATTCTTTTTAGAATTGCTCTCTTCCAGAGAAATGAAAATCTCCTTCAATAGCAGCATTCTCATCAGAATCTGAACCATGCACTGCATTTTCTCCCATAGATGTTGCATACATTTTTCTAATGGTTCCTTCAGCAGCGTCTGCAGGATTTGTAGCACCAATTAAGGTTCTAAAATCTTCTACTGCATTTTCTTTTTCCAAGATTGCAGCCACAATAGGACCACGTGTCATAAATGCTACCAGTTCTCCAAAAAATGGACGTTCATTATGTACAGCATAAAATGATTCAGCATCCGCTTTTGTCATTTGTGTTTTCTTTAACGCTACAATTCTAAATCCTGCAGCATTTATTTTTTCTAAAATAGCCCCAGTATGCCCGTTTTCAACTGCATCTGGTTTTAGCATTGTAAATGTTCTATTTGTTGCCATAATATTTTTTTTAATAATACGTGTATTTTGTAAGATTGCCCCACAAATTCGCCGCGAAATTACATAAATTTTTTAATTAAATTGTATCTTCGCCACTTATGATTTTAAAAGGATTTGAAGAATTAAAAGTTTTCTTAGAGAAGCCACGAAATATTGTTGTTGTTGGACACCACAATCCAGACGGGGATGCCATGGGCTCCACCCTTGCCTTATCCAAATATTTAGAAAAAAAAGGCCACACAGCGACGGTGGTTGTTCCCAATGAATATCCAGCGTTTTTGCACTGGTTGCCTGGTTCTGATGCAACCTATCGTTTTGATTGGCAAAACAGTCAATCACAAAGAGCAATTAAGAATTCAGAAATAATTTTTTTATTGGATTTTAATGCCTTGCACCGTGTTGGTGCCGATATGCAAAATACTCTGGAACAATATCCCAATGATTTTGCAATGATTGATCATCATCAACAACCGGATGATGTAAAATATATGTACTCAGATGTAGCAATTTGTTCTACCTGCCAAATGGTTTATCAATTTATTGAATTGAACAACGATTTAGACTTGATCGATGCAGACATTGCTACCTGTTTATATACAGGTGTCATGACAGATACGGGCTCTTTTCGTTTTCGTTCTACGACCAGTAAAACACACCGAATTATTGCTGATCTCATTGACAAGGGAGCAGAAAATGATAAGATTCACAACAACGTTTATGATGCAAACTCCTACAACAGACTATTGCTTTTAGGTCAGGCCTTGAGTACTATGAAAATTATCCCAGATTGCAAAACAGCGTATATCACACTTACCAATGCAGCGAAAAAGCGTTTTGATTTTCAAAAAGGAGATACCGAAGGAATTGTGAATTATGCCTTGTCGCTTAAAGGAATAATTTTTGCCGCCATTTTTATTGAAGATGCAGAGCAAAATATAGTAAAGATCTCTTTCCGATCGAAAGGCACCTTTTCCGTAAATCAATTTTCAAGAAACCACTTTCACGGAGGAGGACATGATAATGCTGCCGGCGGTAAGTCAGATTTATCAATCGAGGAAACGGTTGCAAAATTTACCTCATTGGTTGCAACATATCAACATGAATTAGCAACTTCGTATGAAAATTAAAGGAATTTTTTTATTGGTGCTGCTCTGTTTTGGATGCTCTAAAAATGAAGCAAGAAGGCCTGTAAATCCAAGACCTTCCTCAACATTACTCTCTGAAACCGTTGCAACTTCAAAAGTGTTAAATGCGCAAGAAGTTGCACAAATACAAACGTATATCAACAAAGATACTGCTCAAAACTATAGAGTTTCTAAAAACGGCTTTTGGTATGTCTACCACAATAAAATACAAGAGAACAGCCCGTTACCATCATTTGGTGATGAGGTTCTTTTTGAATATAATATCACAGATCTGCAAGGATCTGTACTCTACAGCAAAGAAACTCTTGGGGTAAAAAAATATATAATTGATCAAGAAGATTTTATTTCGGGCTTGCAAAAAGGAATAAAGTTGATGAAAGTTGGTGAAATTATTACTTTTGTAATTCCTTCGTATCATGCTTTTGGAATAGCAGGAGATGGCAATAAAATTGAAGTAAACCAAACGATAAAAAGTACCGTAACACTATTAAATATTAAAAAAAATAAAGATGAAAACAATTAAAAACCTAGCATTTGCAGCTGTTTTAGCAAGTCTTGTATCTTGTAACAATCAACAAGTAGAAAAAAAATCATTGGAAACCGAATTGGATTCTGTAAGCTATTCCTTAGGATTGGATATGGCAGTAAAGATCAAAGCAAATTGGGACAAAGCAGATGTTGATTTGTACCAACAAGGTTTTAGAAACGGAATGGATTCCTTAAATCTTTTGATCAATCCCAAAGATTTAAACGGGATTTTAAATCCGTTTTTCCAAAAGTTACAATTGGAAAAAAGAAAAGCGCAGTTTGCAAAAAAAGACAAAGAGGCAGCCCTTAAGTTTGCAGGCGTTAAAAAAGAAGGATTGGCCTTTTTAGAAGCCAACAAAACAAAACCAGGTGTAAAAACAACCGCCAGTGGTCTGCAATACTTGGTGATGAAGCAAGGAAAAGGCCCAAAGCCAACAGGACCTTCCACAAGAGTAAAAGTACATTACCATGGAACAACAATAGCTGGTGAAGTCTTTGACAGTTCTGTAGACAGAGGAACTCCCTCAGTCTTTGCATTGAACCAAGTAATTAGAGGTTGGACAGAAGGATTGCAGCTTATGAATGTGGGGTCTAAATACAAATTCTTTATCCCTCAAGAACTGGCGTACGGTACTCAAGAAAGAGGGACGCTTATTAAGCCATTCTCTGCATTGGTGTTTGAAGTCGAGTTGTTAGAAATTGTAAAATAAAGTATGAAGAATTATAAAATAATAATTTTACTACTGGCGATTATTACTTCTTGTAAACCTGCCTATAAGTCTGCATATGGTTCGCTAGACGATGGACTTTATGCAGACATGCAAACAAGCAAAGGAAATGTGCTATTTGAACTATACGCAGAAGATACTCCGTTAACAGTTGCTAATTTTGTAGGTTTGGCAGAAGGGACTCATCCCAAAGTAGAAACAAAATTCAAAGGTAAAAAATTTTATGATGGGCTTCGTTTTTACCGTGTTGTTCCAAATTTTATAATTCAAACCGGAGATGAAGTAGAATCCGGAAGTGGAGGCTCTAAATACCTTTTTGCCGATGAGTTTCCAAAAGATTCCATTGGAGGATTCAAATACAAGCATGACGCAGCTGGTGTGGTATCCATGGCAAATCCAGGTTTGCCCAATACCAATGGAAGTCAATTTTTTATAACCCACAAACCGACGCCTTGGTTGGACGGGAAGCATAGTATTTTTGGAAATGTGGTACAAGGACTTGATGTTGTTCATGCCATCGTACAATCAGATACCCTATTGGCTATAAAAATTGTGAGAGTGGGTGAGAAGGCTGAAAACTTTGATGCTTCAGAAGCGTTTTTAGCGGCAGAAGTTACCGTGGCCAACGCTCAAAAAGAACAACTTGCCGCTGCAAAAAAAGCAGAACAAGTACGTTACCACCAATTTTTAGAAGCAAGAACGGCCAATTATGCAAAATTAGGGGCAAATAATGTTCAGGCAACACCTTCCGGGTTAAAAGTCTTAAAATTAAAAAGTACCCGTGGAAAAAAAGTAGTTGATAACAAGCCAATCACCATCAACTTCACTTTGTTTTTAGGAGATGGAAAGCGATTGCAATCTACCTTGGATAAAGGGAAGAAACCCTTTACATTTCAGTTAGACAACAAAGAAAGACCATTGATTACAGGCTTTAAAGAGGGGATAAAGAAATTACGAGAAGGAGAAAAGGCACGTCTTTTTATACCTTATTACATTGCTTATGGTGAAAAGGGGGGTGGCGTATTCCCTCCAAAAGCAGATATTATTTTTGAAGTAGAAATTTTAAAAGTTGGAAAATAATTTGATAGTATCTCTTTTACAAAAAGACAAAGAACTTTTGGTTTTTTTAAACAGTTTAGGAAATGAACAATGGGATTCTTTTTGGTTGTTTGTTACCAATCAATTCAGTTGGACCCCATTGTTTCTTTTTGTTTTTTATTTGGTAATCAAATCCCATGGATGGAAACGTGGTGGATTTATCATCTTTTCCATGATTTTACTTGTTGCATTTTCCGATCAATTTGTGAATTTAATTAAGAATTCTACGGAAAGATTGCGCCCCAATAACGATCCCGAAATAAAAGAAATTTTAAGAACGTTTATAAGACCTCAAAGTTTTAGTTTTGTATCTGGTCATGCAGCCACTTCTACCTTTTTTTCTGTTTTTACCCTGCTAGTATTGAGAGCAAAATACAGGTATATTTATTTGATTATTTGCTTTCCACTTCTTTTCGCCTACAGCAGATTGTATTTGGGAGTTCACTTCCCAATAGATGTCACATTAGGAATGCTCTTGGGGGTATTATTGGCTCGAGGTTATTACTTTTTGTATCGCAAGGTAGATCATCGATTATTTCGCTAATTTTTTATTGTTGAAATACAAATATTTTGTACTGTAATAATATCCAGAGAGCAAGCTGTCCATACGTTGTGTTATCGACGGATTTTCTTCTTTAATGTCTATTTGGTCTTTGGCGTCCAAACGATACAAACTGGCTTTTTTAGAAATGTTTGTTTTTTCATAATAAAAACCATCTTTAATTAATCCAACGGCTCTTTCTCCTTTACTTTGAATATATACAAAGGCTGCTGTGTCTGTGTTTGTACTGTCCAATAAATCTCTTCCTAGTGTGTAGTTTGTATAATTTAATTTTGCCAAACTTGTAGCAGTTGGAAACACATCGACCAGTTTGGCATATTTGTTTAGCACCTGGGGTTTTATGTATTTGGGTGCATGTATAAAAAACGGTACATGATGCACTTGAATACCCAAATCATCTTCGTTGTCATCCAAAAAATCCAATCGCTTCATACCGCCTCTGTGGTCTCCAAAAAAGACAAATATGGAATTGTCATAATAACCTGCTTCTTTGGCTCTTTTTAAAAAACGTGCCACGTTAAAATCCAAGTACCGAATTCCATTGAACTGGCCCAAGGATCGAAACCCACCTTTGCGGAGTATTTTTTCAGAAATTTCCTCCTTTAATATTGGCTTAAACGTTTCTTTTTTATCTGGTACTGTAAAAGGCATGTGGTTGGTAGCTGTTTGGATATAGGCAACAAATGGTTGTTTTTTTTGATGTAGTTTTTTGAGTTCTTTGTTCGATTCTTTGAACAATTCATAGTCATCAATACCCCAAACATCTGCTCTTATTTCTTCTTCAAAACTGCCTTCTTCAAAAATTTTCAAACCATCTATATTCGATTGGAAAACGGCTCTAATATTTGCCCAATTGGCGCTTCCTCCAATAAAATATCGCTTTTCATATCCGTGGTATTGATCAAAAATAATTCGCTGATCAATTGCTAACGGATTTCTAGAAACAGTCTTTACATCGTCAATATCAGGCAAGCCGGTTATGCTAGCAAAAACACTTCCTGCGGTCCCAGGCTTATGTACATAAAATTTTGAAAAACTCGCACTCTCTTTGAGGATTGAATCCATTTTTGGTGTACTCTTCAATGGATTTCCATAGAAGCTCATAGGGGCAGTTCCTGTGGATTCTAACATCACGTAAATCACATTGGGTTTTTCTTGATATGGGTCCGTAAAAGTTACCTTTTTCTCAAAGGAAATGCTGTCTTTTGATAAATTTAGATGGGCTGCAATCACGGGATAATAGGTTTGCAACTTTTCCATATCAACGCCCTCGCTTCTAAACGCAAAGCTATCAAAGAAATATAGAATTGGATTTAGTCCAAACTGATTTACAGAATTCTTTTTTGAAAAAAATGCTTCACTCCATCGTAAAGGATAGTGTGTGATACTGTTGTAAACGCCAAAAGAAAGCAAGAGAAAAGTTCCAATAAAATAGCACGCTTTTATTTGTTTAGAGAGCGCCTTTTGTGTTGTGTTGCTTTTTTTGTAGAGGTGATTTGCAAATTTAAAACTGATAAAACCAAAGACGACAAGGCCAAAAAACCCTTTATAAACAGGATAACTTTCAAATAAAACTTGAGAAGAGATTTTCAAATTACTTAAAAAACGAAGTGCACTTGCATCCAAGCGCATTGCAAGGTATTCATAGTGTCCAAAATCTACCACATAAAAAAGTAAAATAACAAGGTACGTAGCAGTCAGATAAACAGTGTTTATTTTCTTAAAGATCTTTTTGGTAAAAAAACGATAATTTACAATCAATATCAAAAGTGCTAATGGAAAAAAGGAAAGGATGGCCAATTTTAAATCAAACCGAATTCCCAATAAAAAAGATTTTCGAATCTCACCTGCCGATAGCCCTTCCAATTCCATTGAGAAATTGTAAAAAATAATTCTAAATAACACATTAAATAGAAATAAAAAGAAGACATTTTTAACGATGTATTGAATGTAATTGGGTGTTTTCTTTATCATTGAAATTAAATTAATTCAAACTTTTTTTTAAAATGGATGCTTTAGTCAAGTACAAAAGTAGTTATTCCTATGCAATCTCTTCGAATATTCGGTTTTTGATTTTTAATTGTCCGGCTATCTTTCCGCTTCAACTTACCATCCCATGGATAATACCTCACCAATTTTTGTCTTCAAAAATATTCATCCAGCAATTCATCGCTTAGTTAAAATATTTTTATACTTTAGTAATTGGTTAACCAATTTATATTTTATGAGTATTTTTAAACACATTGTCTTGTTTTTTTCACTCATTTTAACGCCATTAATTGTGGGACAAGAGGTTTTGGTCGCTTCCATTTCGGAGTATAATAAAGCGATAAAAAATGCCAAGCCTGGAAGTGTTATTGTGCTTAAAAATGGTGTTTGGAATGATTTTAAAATGAACGCTTTTGGAGATGGTGAAAAAGGAAATCCTATTATTGTTAAGGCAGAAACTCCTGGAAAAGTGCTTATTACTGGAAATTCTACTTTAAACATTTCTGGGAATTATGTTATTGTAAGCGGATTGTGGTTTAAAGATGGAAACTCTTCATACAAGTCGGTAGTTCAATTTCGAAATGATGCGAAAGCGTATGCAAACAATTGCCGGTTTACCAATTCTACGATCTCCTATTACAGTGTAAAAGAGGGGATCAAAGACCATTGGGTAGATCTTTGGGGGAAAAATAACCGTGTAGATCATAATAATTTTACTGGAAAAACAAGTCCAGGAACCACATTGGTCGTTTGGCTTAAGGGAGCAGAGCACATCGAAAATAAACATCGTATTGATCATAATATATTTGGAAAAAGACCAGAGCTTGGAAGCAATGGAGGAGAAACAATTCGTATTGGAACAAGTGCCAATTCTATGAAATCTTCGAAGACACTTGTAGAAAGTAATTTGTTCTTAAACTGTGATGGAGAAATAGAAATTATATCAAACAAATCTGGAGACAATACTTTTAGAGAGAATTTGTTTGTGGAAAGTAAAGGAACTTTAACCTTACGACATGGGAACAATGCCTTGGTAGAGAACAACGTCTTTTTGGGAAATGGTGTTTCTAAAACAGGAGGAATTAGAATTATTAATGAAGGTCACATCGTACGAAATAATCTTTTAATTGGATTGGCTGGAGATGGTTACAGAGGGGCTATCGTGGTCATGAATGGGGTGCCAAATTCTCCCTTGAATAGATACCATCAAGTAAAAAATGTAGACATTCAAAACAATACCATCATAAACGCTGGACCCGTTTCTTTTGGAGAGGGGAAAGATGCTGAAAAAACATTGCCACCCATAAACACCAACTTTTCTAACAACCTTATTTACAATGTAAATACGTCCAATACGATTGTTTTTGACGATGATGTTGGTGGAATTTCTTTCCATAAAAACTATATACAAACACTTCCTACCGAGGTCAAAAATGGATTCATTCCTACCCAAATAGATTGGAAAGAGATCGGTTCATTTCCAATCCCTACAGCAAACAATCCTGCCTTAACCAATGTCTTTAAAAATGAAAAGAGTCCTACAAAAGACATTACAAAAAAACCAAGGACACTTTATGCTGCAGGTGCTTTCAACTTGGATTCTAAAAAACTTCCCAAAGCACTTACTTTAAGAGCTGGCCCAGGATGGACACCAACCATTGTTCCTCCTGTAAAGGAAGCTCAAGTGACGGTGGTCCAGCCAGGACTTGAAACCTTGAGGAAAGCTATAAACAATGCAGTAAGTGGTTCAACACTGATGTTGGAAACCGGCGAATATTTTTTAGAAAAGAAAATAAAAGTTACCAAAGATATTACCATTATAGGAGACATTGGTGGCGCCACCATTATTGCCGCAAATAAAAATATTGCGAAACCCATTGATTACCTTTTTCGAGTTGAAGAAGATGTTACTTTCAAATTGAGTCATGTGTTCATAGATGGAAAAAACTCAAACTTAAAATATGCTATTGTATCGCCAGATAAACTTCAAGGAGCTGGCTATAATTTATTTGTTGATACTGTTGTTTTTCAAAATTTTAAAAATAAAAAAGGAGGCAGTGTATTCAAAGCCTACAACGGAACAAAAGCAGATACGCTAAGCTTTGTAAACTCTAGATTTGAAAATAATTACCGAGGTTTAAATTTGTCTTATGACAATAAGAACTCGGGAATGTTTAATGCAAATTTTATTATTGTTAAAAATTCGGTGTTTAAAAATATTGAAGAATCTGCCATTAATTATGTGAGAAAAATTCCAAATAACATGATCTCTGGTGGTGATTTATTGGTAGAAAATTGTGTTTTTTATAATGTTGACAATCGCGAAAAAGGTAAAATAATAAAAGCGGATGGTATTCATCGTGTAAAGATTGTAAATTCAGTTTTTGATAATAGTTATAAAATCAAAACGCCGATTGCGTTGAAAGGAATGTCGCAACAAATTTCAAACTGTTTGATCAATAATAGTGGTTTGGTAAAAATAAGCCAAGGAGCAAGGAAGTCGGACCTTCTTTACAAAAGCCCTAAATGGGAGGACAAAACACTATTTATACCGAGCAAGAAATCGGTATTGTTAAAATATAAAAATAAAATAGCAACCATTGGGCTGCTTCAAAAATAAGAGTTCACTTTATGAGAAGTTTTTTTTTAATTTCCTTTTTATTGCTGCCTTTTTGTGCTAGCTCACAGGTGGTTTTAGCTGCAGATGGGCCAGGGGATACGTATGCATTAATAAATGCAGTACTAGCGCCAAATTATAATGCAATTGAGGTTCCAGATTGCAATCATACATCTTTTGGAAACCATATAGACGAAGTTTTTGATGCCGATTTAGATAAAAACGTATTTCGATTTTACATTCATGTTGCTCCAGACAACGATCGTTGTATTAATTTTGATCGCCAAAGAAACGAGATAAAAACCTATGCAAGTTCTCCCGATAACTTGAAAGCTGTTGTGGGAGAAACAGTGGTTTACAAATGGAAATTTAAAATCAGTTCCGATTTTCAACCTTCATCGAGTTTTACCCACATTCATCAAATAAAATCGGTAGGCGGCTCTTTTGCGTCCATACCAATGATAAGCCTCACCTTGCGCAAATCCAATCCCGATAGGGTAGAATTGAGGTATACAGCTACCAATGACCAAAATACACTTAAGACAGCAAGCTTAGAAGCATTTAGAGGCAAATGGATTACGGTTCAAGAAACAATAAAGTTTGGAGATGCTGGGAGTTATGCTATTGAACTAAAAGATATTGCCACCCAAACGGTACTGCTAGCATATCAGGACAATGTTATTGATACTTGGCAAGATGGCGCCGAATTTGCAAGGCCCAAATGGGGGATTTACAGGAGTCTAAACAATGCATCCGATTTAAAAGATGAAACGGTGTTATTTGCAGATTTTAGTATTGAAGAAATTTCTGGTAGTTTGTCCGTTGAAGAACTAAAGAAAAAAGCAGCTTCCATTCTTATTTATCCAAATCCAACTTCAAGAGAAGTAATCATTCAAAATGTAGATCCACTTCTTTTTGATAGCCTCGAATTATATGACTATTCAGGGAGGTCGTTGCCTCTTAAAGATCGCTTGGATCGCAATCGATTGAATGTATCTGGACTATCAAATGGCCTCTATTTTATTGTATTTAAAAAAGGCAATCTCATGATGAAAGTCCTTAAGTGTTTTGTTAAATAATCAGATAAATTTTTTTATTCAACTTTAGTAACTATATTTGGTAAACCAATTTGGTAAACCAATTTTTTATTTCAAAAAAATAATGAAAAAAAGAAATTCAATATATGCAGTCTTCTTTTCGCTGTTTCTATGCTTTTCATGCTCAGAAAAAGAAAGTGACATGCCAACAATTATCGATGATGTTGAGGAGGAAACGGAGGATACTGAAACAACAACCTATTCGGATATTAATTTTTCAAATTGGAAATTAACATTGCCTGTAGATGAGAACAACAATGGGAGTCCTGACGAATATCAACCCGATGTGTTAGTCAATGGTGGGTATCGAAACATCGCTGCCATAGCTCCATACATGTATGATGATACCTCAGATGCATCGCTTGTTTTTTATACATTTCCAGCAAGTTCAACCACCAATAGTAGTTATTCACGAACAGAACTCAGAGAGTTAATTGATCCCTCCAATGCCCGTATCAATTGGACCTTGGAAACAGGTGGAACCCTGCGAGGAAAATTGAAAATGATGTCTATTTCAGAAGACAATACTACCAGTAGACAATACCACAGTACTATTGTAATGCAGATTCATGGAATCATATCCATTGCGGATATGGCTCGATTGAATTTAACTTCAAACAATGGCCCCCCTTTAATTAAAATGCGTTGGATTGATGGAGACTTGTGGGTGTATAAAAAATCACTGGTCAATGAAGCCACTTCCGGTGACGACTTGTTTGACGTTTCTACAAGTACTTGGGTCGATGAAAAACACAATATGGGAACTGTTGGTTTTGATCCCTTTGAATTTAGTATTACGGCTTCAGCAGGTAAAATCGAATTGCAATTGAACAATGAAACACCTTATGTTTATGAAGATGTAAGTTTGGCAAAATGGCCTTTTGAAAACTATTTTAAAGCAGGAAACTATTTGGCAACCACCCAAACGAGTGCCTTTTCAAGTTTAAAATATTACAATTTAACAGTAACACACTAAAAATAAATATCGATGCGTAAATATTCTTTAATTGGTTGTCTATTCTTAATAATCTTTTCTTGTCAGAAAACTACAAGCCCCATTTTAGTCAGTAATGTGATCGAATTGGAAAATGCAATTAAAGCGGCAAAAGCGGGTGATGATATTGTACTAAAGAATGGAATTTACAAAGATGTAGAAATTCAATTTGTTGGAGAAGGAACCAAAGACCATCCCATAAGCTTAAGAGCAGAAACTCCAGGTGAAGTTTTTATAGAAGGTGTATCAAACCTTGAAATTAGTGGAAATTTTTTAAACGTAAGTGGATTATTTTTCAGAAACGGACATTCACCTTCAGAAAACGTAATTGCTTTTAGAACTAGTAAAAGCAATGTTGCAAATAACAGTAGTGTATCAAATTGTGTCATTCTCGATTTTAATAACTTAGAACGCGACCAAGATAATCTTTGGGTACAATTTTATGGGAAACACAATACACTAGCGCATTGTTACATTGCCGGAAAAACAAACGGCGGACCAACAGTTAGAGTCGATTTAAAAGGAAACCAAAGCATTCGAAACTACCATCAAATTGTGAATAACCATTTTGGTCCTAGACCAAGAAAAGGTGGCGCAAGGGGAGAAACCATTCAATTAGGAAGTAGTTTCACATCCATGTCTCCAAGCAATACAACCATTGCAAATAACTTATTTGAAGAATGTAATGGAGAAGTTGAGATTATTTCTAGTAAAACCAATTTCAATGTAATTAAAAACAATGTATTTTATAAAAGTGAAGGATCTGTTGTTACACGTCATGGTAATTATGTTACTATAGATGGAAATTACTTTATTGGAGACGGCGTAAATGAAAATTATGGTGGGATTAGAATCATTAACACAGGGCATTGGGTTGTCAATAACCTTTTCTACAAATTAAAAGGAAAGAATTTTAGAAGTCCCTTGGCGGTTATGAATGGAATTCCCAAATCTCCATTGAATCGATACAACCAAGTTACCGATGTAGTGGTAGCTTATAATACCTATGTAGATTCAAATTCGCCTTGGCAATTTGGAGTTGGAACTAATATTGCACAAGCAGCTGTTTTGCCCAAATCTGAAATTCGTTCTGCTAGACCATTACGAACAGAGGTGGTAAACAATGTAATCTACAATTCTGTTGGTGATCCCAATCCTATTGTAGAACACGACAAAGCAGATGGTGTTACTTTTAAAAGTAATATTATCTCTAATGGCGGAGTTGAAGTTGCCAACAGTCATGGTTTAATTTTTAAGGAATTAACTTTAACAGCTATTGGTAAAAATCTTTCGGTTCCTACCTCCGGTTTTGATGATGTTGAGGTTTATAATGGGTTTGATTTTGAGTCAATTACCAATGATTTGCTTGGACAATCTAGGGAGAAATCAAACAAAATAGGGGCTATTTTAAATGCTAAAAATCTGAACTTAGATCTTTTAGATAAATCAAAATATGGCGCCACTTGGTTTTCTAATCAAGTAGCAACCAAAGCAACCAAGATACATACAGTTTCTTCTGCTTCGGAATTGACAGCCAAAATTAATGAAGCAGAAAATGGTGATATCATTTCTTTGAATGAAGGGGCTTACCAAATTTCAAAACCTTTAGTTATCAATAAAAGAATCACCATTGAATCCAAATCAAATGCTGAAATTTTCTACAATGGCGCAGCAAATACTCCAGCATTTGAATTACACCCTTATGGGAAATTATCTGTAAAAAATATAAAATTAAAAGGAAACGCTTCCAACTATGCGTTTGCCAGTTTAAAAGAAAATATGTTCAATCATTTCGGATTGGAAGTTACAGACTCTGAAATAAGCAACTTCAATTATGCATTAAGAGTTTACAAACAGTCTTTTTCTGAGGCGATTACTTTTACAAACACATCAATTTCGAATTGTGAAAATGGGATCGAACTCTCCGAAGAAACAAACGATCGAGGTGATTACAATACCGAATATTTAACCATTGACGGCTGTAATTTTAACCAGGTAAAACAAAACGTTGTAGATTACTATAGAGGAGGGTATGACGAATCTACCATTGGTGGAAACCTTTTAATTACAAACAGCACATTTACCAATTGTGGTGCCAAAGAAAAAAACAAAAGACTTCTGAATCATAACGGAATTGTAAATGTGAATATCAACAACAATACCTTTACAAACAATAAAGTAAAATTTGTTTCCATTCTTTGGGGCGCAAAAAACAATGTGGCGTCTGAAAATACCTTAAGCAACTCAGGGCAACTAAAAACAGAAGAAAATCTTGTAATGACTTTGATGTATTAAATTAAAATGAATCCATTTAGAATGAAAAAAACAAGCTGTATTTTAATTATTTTAGTTGCCTTAATAGGGTGTAAAAATAATTCCAAAAACACTCCGGAAATTCCTGTTAAAAAGGCAACGATATACCCAAGCGATGTTATTTCCTTTATGGATGAGTGGAAAATTCTTTTAGGTGATGGAACTTACAAAGACTCATTGGTAAATTATGCAAAAGAAAATTTTTTCTATGTTGAAACCGAAAATGAAACAAATTGGGTAGTCTATAAATCACCAAACGCGGGTGTTACATCGAGAACCTCTAGCAACACAAGAACCGAACTTGGACAAAAAAAACATTGGATTCCAGAAACTGGCGGAAAATTAACAGGAACATTAAAAGTGCAACACGTTTCTACAACAGGAGATGCAACTGTAGCCTCTTCGTTCTCCGTAGTTGTTGGACAAATTCATAGCGATGAAGGCCACGAAAACGAGCCTTTAAAAATATACTACAAAAAATTTCCTGGACATACAAAAGGTTCTGTTTTTTGGAATTATGAAATCAATACAAAAGGAGACAACATAGGAAGATTTGATTATTCAACTGCAGTATGGGGACACGATTTTTCTGTGGTAGGCTCAAGTTCAACAGAATTTCCAAAGGAACCCGAAGATGGTATTGCTTTAGGCGAAGAATTTAGTTATGAAGTAAATGTAGATCAAGGAATCATGCACCTCACTTTTACAGCTAAAGATCATCAAACAGTTCAATTTACAAAGAGTTTAATCAAATCAGAATTTGCAACCAAAGAAACCATTCCAGCCCAAGTAAAAAGTGTGTATGCAAATAGAGAAAAAGGGGGGGGTGTTGAACGTGAAAGCGCTTATGCAAATGAAAAACAGTATTTTAAACAAGGTGCCTACAATCAGGCCAATGGAAAGTCTACAAAATCCGAAACCTATGCCAGTGATATTACAAGACAATATGCAAACGGAAGTTATGCAGAAGTTTGGTTCAAAGCGGCCACTTTAGACCTCGGGAACTCCTCTGTAAAAGAGTAAAAAAAGATCATTTCATAAATCACAACGTAAAACACAAATTGTCAATGAATAATTACCTAAAACTTTTCTTTTTAGCTGTGCTCATAACTTCATGTGCTAAGAATTCGAAGGAGCTCCCAGTGGATGCATCCAATGACCAACACCCAAATTTGATTTTGACCACTAAAAGTGTTTCAGAAATTAAATCCAAACTAGGCAAGGTTCCGTTATTTGATGCCACATTAGAAAAAGCAAAACAAGCTGTAGATGCAGCATTAGAGAAAGAAATAGCGGTGCCAATTCCAAAAGACATGGCCGGTGGTTATACCCATACACAACATAAAATAAATTATGCAACGATGCACAAAGCTGGAATTTTATTTCAGCTTACAGGTGACCAAAAGTATGCAATCTATATAAGAGACATGCTTTTGGAATACGCAAAGATGTTCCCAACATTACCAAGACATCCGCAGATGCGAAGTTACGCTAGAGGTAAGATTTTTTGGCAATGTTTAAACGACTCCAATTGGTTGGTCTATACCAGTCAGGCCTATGATTGTATCTATTCTTGGTTGCCAAAAGAACAGTCGGACTATTTGAACAAAACCTTGTTTCGTCCTTATGCTGATTTTCTTTCTGTTGAAACACCACAATATTTCAATCGTGTTCACAATCATTCTACCTGGGGAAATGTTGCCGTGGGTATGATTGGTTTGGTGATGAATGATGACGAACTCGTCAATAGAGCCCTCTATGGGTTAAAAAAAGAAGATGTAGATTTAAAAGCAAAAGACAATGATGGCGGTTTTATCTTCGATAAGGATGGAAAAGCAGGATTTTTAGCCAATTTAGATTCCCCGTTTTCGCCAGACGGATTTTATACCGAAGGCCCTTATTACCAACGATATGCAATGTATCCCTTTTTAATTTTTGCTGAAGCACTTCAAAATAAAAAACCAGACTTAAAAATTTTCGAATACAAAGAAGGTGTTTTAATGAAAGCAGTTGATGCCTTGTTAAACCTTACCGACGCAGATGGAGAGTTTTTCCCATTGAATGACGGTCAAAAAGGAATGTCCTACTATACTGCTTCTTTGGTTTCAGCAGTTGATATTGCTTATTATTACGGGAATCAGGACCCGGCACTGTTGTCCGTCGCAAAAAAACAAAACAAAGTTCAGTTAGATATAACAGGTTTGCGTGTTGCAGAAGCTTTATCTACAAACAAAGAAAAACCGTTTATCAAACAATCCATGGAGCTAAGTGATGGTTCTCAAGGAGATGAGGGTGGGATTGGTATTTTACGACACCAAAAAAAGGATGAAACGCTTGCGTTGGTTTTCAAATATTCTGCACAAGGATTAAGCCATGGACATTATGATAAATTGTCATTTTCACTCTATGAAAATGGGGAAGAGGTTCTACAAGATTATGGCCTGTCTCGCTTTGTAAATGTAGAACAAAAAAATGGTGGAGGTTATTTAAAAGAAAACAAAACTTTTGCCAAACAAACCATTGCCCACAATACCATTGTACAAGATCAAACATCTCATTTTAAATATGATTTTGCAACCGGGAGTAAAAACCATTCCGATAAATATTTGTTTGATGTTTCAAATCCTGATTTTCAAATTGTAAGCGCCAAAGAAATCAATGCTTATCCGGGAACGGAATTGCACAGAACCATGATCATGGTCAAGGATGCCAACGATGCAAAACCTTACATTATAGATGTCAATAGAGTGCAATCCAACAAAGCGCATACTTTTGATTTGCCGCATTATTACTTTGGTCAAATTATTGCTACCAATTTTGCGTATCAAACACCAAAACAATTACTGCCTTTAGGAAAGAAATATGGGTATCAACATCTCTGGAACGAAGGGATGGGAATTGCAAATGTTGAATCCATTCAATTTACATGGTTGCATCATCAAAAGTTTTATACCATTACTGCCGCAACCCAAAAAGAGGATGAAATTCTTTTCGCAAGAATTGGTGCAAATGATCCGGAATTTAATTTACGAAAAGATCCGACACTAATTATTAGAAAACAAGCAGCAAAAAAAGCTGTATTTGCCTCCGTAATTGCATCGCACGGTACCTACAATCCCGTAACAGAAAAAGCAGACAATGCATATACTCCTATAGAGTCAGTTAAAGTTTTAGTAGACACAAAAGCCTATACAGCTATTGAAGTGGTTACTTCAGAGAAAAATAGCTTATTGATTCTATCCAATGAAGACAATGCATCAGACACAATGCACAGGGTGACCATAAACAATAAAGACTATCGCTTTCAGGGCGCATATTATTATAAATCAACTAAATAAATTAGAACATGAAATCATTTGGAACAAGTAAAGAATTCATCTTTGGAGATGACCTGGCATGGGAAACCGTCGGAGAGGGTTTGAAAAGAAAAATAATGGGGTATGACGATAAAATCATGCTTGTAAAAGTAGACTTTCAAGTAGGTGCTGTTGGTAGCCTTCATGAGCACCACCATTCTCAAGTAACTTATGTAGAGTCGGGAGCTTTCGATTTTACCATTGGTGGTGTTACCAAAACGGTCACTGGTGGAGATACGGTTTACATTCCTCCACATGTATTGCATGGTGCGATCTGTACAGAAGCAGGAGTATTAATTGACGTCTTTAGTCCAATGAGAGAAGACTTCATGCAGTAATCTGACAGGTATTTCTGAATTCAAAAAATAACATTTTTTTAAGATTTTTTTTGGATTGTAATATTATAATCCTATATTTGGTCAACCAATTTGGTCAACCAGTTTGGTTTACCAAGTTAGTTGATCCATTAAATACACATCTATTGAGTACCTAATTTGTTTGTTATTAGGTATTTAACTTTTAAAACAATATACAAACACTAATCTAAAATAATTTAAATACTTAATTATGAATTTTAAACTTAAGTCATTTTTTATTGCGATTCTTCTATGTAGCCTAAGCGGCTTTGCACAGGAAGCTACAATAAAAGGAACTGTTACCTCAAAATCAGATGGAGAGCCTATATTAGGGGTGAACATTGTTGTTCAAGGATCTCAGGTAGGTACATCAACAGATTTTGATGGAAACTATCAAATCAAAGTAAACAAAGGAGATGTAATCCAATTTTCTTATTTAGGTTTTGCGTCACAAAGTGTTACCTACACAAACCAAACAACCATCGATGTTCAATTAGTTGAAGATGACAACACGCTAGACGAGATTGTTGTTGTTGGTTATGGTACTCAGAAAAAATCTCACTTAACAGGTGCGATTTCGAAAGTAAAAAATGAAAAATTAGACCAAATGGGTATTGCCAGAGTTGATGATGCTTTAGTAGGTCAAGTTTCAGGGGTAAACATTCAAGCTACCGAGGGTGAAGCAGGTTCTGCTCCTACCATTCGAATTAGAGGTACGGGTTCCATCAACGGTAACTCGGGTCCTTTAGTAGTTGTAGATGGAGTGGTTGTTGATGAAGATTTCTTAGGATCTTTAAACATGAATAACATTGAATCTTTTGAAGTTTTAAAAGATGCTGCATCTGGAGCTATTTATGGTGCAAGAGCTGGTAACGGGGTAATTATGATTACAACCAAAGCTGGTAAAAGTGGCGACATGAAACTTAGCTACAGCATGATAACAGGTTTTAAATCAGCAAGACAAAGTGATGCTTACTATACTTCTATGGCAGAAGCTGCAGCAAGCGAACTAGCTGCTACAGGTGTGCTTTCAGACAAAACAAGAGTGAAGCAGTTAATTGGTGTAGATAACAACTGGCAAGACATTATATTTGACGGAGGTATGTATACCGATCACTCTTTACGAGCTAGTGGAGGTACCGACAAAGCGACTTTCAATGTTGCATTGAATTATTTAGACGATGAAGGTGTTTTATTAACAGATAACTTCACCAGAACTGCAGTAAGTGCAAAGTTCAACTATAAATTCAATAAAAGATTAACAGTAGGAATTAAAGCGAATCCTTCATTTACAGTGAAGCGAAGATTTGATGGTTCTACACATGATATCTTAAGACAACCTTCTTGGTTACCATTGTATTTAGATGAGAATACCATTCAGTTTGTTAACCGTTTCAGAGATAATGGGAAATATGCAAATGCACAAGTAGGTGATTATGCAATCCAACGTATGTTTGATGACTATGATTTAGTTGCAGGTCAGCCAAGTACTGGAAGTGGAACCGATATTAGTAATACATCGAACACCAATCCTGGTGCTAAGGTTTTGGAACGTAATCGTTATGAATACAGAAACAAATTCTTAGGAAGTGTGTATGGGAAATACAAAATCACTGACGATTTAAAGTATACTACTACAGGATCTGTAAATTATCAATACACAAGAGGATCTCGTTATCAAGGTGTTTTGTCTAACAGAAACGGAGCTTCTGCTTCTAGATTGGACAGTACAGTAACCAAAACAACAAGATACACGTTAGACAATACCTTAGCGTATACAAAAGAAATTAACGATCACGAAATCAATGCAGTAGTAGGTACTTCTTTGGAACAAAGAAGAAGAACTTTCGAAAGTATGCAGGGATCTGTATTTGCAGATGATAGTAACCAAACACTTGGTGCTGCAGAATCAATTACAGATACCAATGAATACAAATGGGAAAGAACTTTATTGTCTTTCTTTGGTAGATTAAACTATGCGTACTTAGACAAGTACTTAGCATCTGCAAGTGTACGTAGAGACGGTAGTTCTGTTTTTGGACCAAATACTAAATATGGAAATTTCCTTGCATTCTCATTAGGTTGGAATATTTCTAGAGAAGATTTCCTAATTGACAATGATCTTGTGAACAACTTGAAATTTAGAGTAAGTTATGGTGTGACTGGGAACAATGACTTTAGAACCGGAAATCCTTTAGTGGATAACTATCCGTATTTAGCAGTTTTAGACGATACAACAACAGGAGTTAGTAACGGAACCCCTTCTTTAGTGGTGAATCCTTTGAACATTCCAAACCCAGATCTTTCTTGGGAACGTCAAATAGAATTCAATCCAGGTTTAGATTTTGCTTTGTTTAGTAACAAAGTTTCAGGATCTGTAGATTACTACTCAAGAACAAGTGATCAATTATTATTATACAACCCAATTTCATCAACAACTGGTTTCTCAAATGCTTTGGTAAACTTAGGAAAAGTGAAGAACAGTGGTTTTGAAGTTGAAGTGCGTACCAAAAACATTTCAGCAGAAAACTTTAGATGGTCTACGACCTTCTTAGGATCTAAAAACAAAAATGAATTGTTAAATTTTGCGGATTCAAATGGACAAATTCAAAGTGTAGATTCAAAAAGAGCTGCTGAGTGGATCAATATGGAAGGTAGCCCAATTTCTTCTTTCTATGGTTGGGTAGTTGATACTGAAATTCCATTAGAATACATCAAAAACCCTTACCACCCAATCGGAGCATCTGCGCAAGATGTATATGTAAAAGATTTAAACGGTGATGGTTTAATTGATGATGATGACAAAACCATCTTAGGTAGTCCTTATCCAGATTTTGTTTGGAGTGTAAGTAATGATTTTAAATTTGGAGATTTTGACTTTAGTTTCATGTTCCAAGGGAGTCATGGTGCAGAAGTACGTAACATGGGAGATCAATACATTTTTAATCACTTTAACAGTGCCCAAGATTTTGATCCAGCAACAACGCCAAATCAAGAATTTATCAAGCAAAAAATCTTTACAAACAGTATTGTACAAGATGCTTCTTACATAGCATTAAGAAATGTGAATTTTGGATACAACCTTCCAGAAAACTTAGTTTCAAAATTGAAGATGTCTAGTGCGAGAGTTTATTTCTCAGGTCAAAACCTATTGTATTTAACAGCAAGTGACTATACTGGTTTTAACCCAGAATCAATAAACAACACAAGCGCTACTACGTATGGATACCAAAGAGCAGGTTCTCCAGTATTTAGTACCATGTCTTTAGGTGTAAACGTACAGTTTTAAGGATTAAATAATTTAAAATGAAAAGTATTATGAAACAAATAAATTTATTATTAATTGCTGTTTTTGCCTTGAGCTTTGCTTCATGTGAGGACACTTTCTTAGCCCCAGAATTAGAGACTGGGATCAACGCCGAGAATTATTACACGACAGATTCTGAAATTCAAGCTGGTATTTTAAATATCTACGATGGAATTCAAGGAGTCAATGCCTTAAAAATCACAAACAACAACCTAAATCATGGTGTTCAGGTTGAGTTCTACCTCACTGAAATGAGAAGTGATAACACAGAAACAAAGAGTAATGAAGGAGAAGCTGCTCAATTTGAGTCGTTTACCATAGAGTCTACCAACGGTATCGTTGCAGATTATTACAGAAGTTACTACAATGTTATCTTTAGAGCGAATTTAGTTTTAGACAAATTAGAATCGGCATCTCCAGAGAAAAAAGCAGGCTTTGCTGCAGAAGCAAAGTTTTTAAGAGCCTATGCGTATTTTAACTTAGTACGTCTTTTTGGAGACGTTCCTTTAGTAGCGGGATTGATTTCTCCATTAGATACAGAAACGGCTTTTACAAGAGTTTCTTCTTCCTTGGTGTATGACTTAATTGTATCTGATTTACAAGATGCGGTTGCCAACTTAAGCGATGGTGGTGCAAACGACCAAGCGAGTAAAGCGGCTGCAGAAGGAATCTTAGCGAAAGTATATTTAACATTAGGACGTTATAGTGAAGCTCAAACTTTATTAGAAAGTATTATGAGCCCATCAAGAGGATTCTCTTTAGAGAACGATTTTAAAGATGTTTTTTACAACGAAGGAAACAACGAAGTTCTTTTTGCCATTGGATATGTACCAAGTTCAAACGATGACAGCCAAAACTTTTCTGCAGAATGGTTAAACGCTGTAGGAAGAACCAGTGGTGTAAACTATGTTTCGATGGATGCAAAAGCATTTTTAGATACGCATGGGGGAAATAGAACTGCATTGTCCTACAGAGAAGATGCAGCTCAAGCTGGAAAGTATCAAGTAGTGAAGTATTTACCAAATGGAGATGCTGCGCTAGGAATTCCAGTAACTTCTTCAGATCCAACATCTGCAGGGAATGACTGGGTAGTATTAAGATACTCGGATGTTTTATTAATGCACGTAGAAGCGATTATGGCAGGTGGTGCAAGTACCACAAGTTCAAATGCAATTGCTTCTTTCCAAGCAGTAAGAAATAGAGCTGGTTTAACGGATGCTGTTACAAGTATTTCTAAACAAGAATTGGCAGATGAAAGAAGAGCAGAATTGGCTTTTGAAAATCACAGATTTTTTGACCTAGTTCGTTTAGGATTGGCACAAGATGTTCTTTCTGCATTTTCTGCTGCAAACGGTTTAGGATATTCTACAACGGATCTTTTATTACCAATTCCTCAAGTAGAAATTGGGTTAAGTAATGGTTTATTATCTCAAAATCCTGGTTACTAATCAATTTAATAGTTAATATTATGAAACAAATAACAAACACAATAAAATCAAATATTTTTAATTTAAAAATGTTGAGCCTTGTCGCTTTGGCTGGATTTATGTTCTCTTGTGAAGACAATGTGCTTCCAGAAGCAAATTCAATTGAAGATTTAACGCCACCTTCAGCTATGTTTTCCGCTACGGAAAGTAATGGAGATTGGCAAACCTATGATTTTTCAAATCAATCTGTAAGTTCAACAACTTATGCTTGGACTTTTGGAGATGGAAATACATCTACTGCAAAAGAGCCTTCTAACACCTATGCAGCAGAAGGAATTTATACAGTAACCTTAACTTCTTCAGATGCTAATGGATTGACAAGTACTTTTTCAAGTGATGTTGAAGTCGTGGAGCCTTTAGTACCTGTAATTTTACTTCCAGAAATCTTAGAAGCAAGTTTTGAAGACGGAATGTTAGATGGTGGTTCTGGAGATGGACGAGACTCTTGGAGAAATAGTGATTTAGGTGGGGTAATTCAAATTACTTCAAGCCCTACAAACACAGGTTCACAAGCGGCAAAATTTCCTTCAGCAGGAGATCGTATTGCTTACCAAGAATTGGAAGTTTCACCAAACCAAGATTACGTATTAGAGTACTGGTATACCATGAAAACATCTGGAACAGGTCATATGACAATTTCCGTTTTAGCAGGTGATTCCTTTACCGATACTTCTGCAGCAGTAGCCGCCACAATTGCAACCTTTGAAGGTACAGACCAAACTAGTTCTAACGACTATGTAAAAGTTGAATTGCCTTTCAATTCAGGAAACAATACAATGGTTTCTATCTACATGTTCAATGCAGGTGTTGAAAGTAGAGTAGATGATGTTTCTCTAAGATTGCCTTAATTAGTATTTAATGTTAAACAATGTAAAAGTTTCTTTTACATTGTTTAACTTTTATTAGATTTGCTAATTAATTCGCTAAGATTTAATATACTAGAAGAAACTTGCTTATGAAACTCGAAATCCTTACCAAACCTGAGAACTCAAACGTTCAAAAAAAAATTATTTCAAAGATTAGAGACCTAATTAATTTGAAAAATTTAGAACCAGGAGACAAATTGCCTTCCGAAAGAATGTTATCAGAGAAGTTTGAGGTTTCAAGAAGTAGTGTTCGAGAAGCTATCCAGAAATTAGAATTTTATGGCCTTTTAAATTCCATTCCACAAAGTGGAACATTTGTTGCCAATATTGGTGTTATTGCCATGAATGGTATGATCGAAGACATTCTTCGATTGGAGGATCCAGATTTTAAATCCTTGGTAGAAACAAGAATTCTATTAGAGTTAAAAACCGCAAGATTGGCCGCTTTAAGAAGAACCGACAAAGATTTAGTAGAACTAAAAGCAGCGTTAGAAGCTTACGAAGAGAAAGTATTAAACGGCAAAGATGCCGTACAAGAAGACTTATTATTTCATTTAGCAATTGCGAAGGCGAGTGGAAATAGTTCCATGAATAACTTCATGCTCATTATTATTCCAGAAATCATTACCAACTTCGAGAAATATCATGTTTGTGATAAAGGGTTGTCACATGAAGGAATCAAAGAGCACAAAGCCATTTTTAAAGCTATCGAAAAGGGAGATCCCAAATTAGCCAAGCAAAAAATGAAAGAACACTTCAAAGTATTATATCAATATTGTTATAATCTGAAGTAAAAACAAAAATTCAATAATGAAATTAAAAGGATTAAGATGGTGGGTTGTAGGCCTTGTAGCTATAGCAGCAGTTATTAACTACATAGACAGACAAGCCTTTGGAGCCTTATGGCCCGATATTGCCAAAGAATTGTTTCCTGAAATGGATGAAGATGGTCACAAAGCAATTTATGGTACCATCTCTACAGTATTTATATTATCCTATGCAGGAGGGCAAGCCCTCTTTGGGAAAATCTTTGATTGGATTGGCACTAGAATTGGATTTGCAATTTCCATTGGTGTTTGGTCTATCGCAACCATGTTGCATGCATTTGCACAAGGACTATTAAGTTTTTCAATCTTTAGATCTCTACTAGGGATTGCAGAAGCCGGAAACTGGCCAGGTGCTGCTAAAGCCAATGCGGAATGGTTTCCAACCAAAGAACGTGCATTGGCACAAGGAATTTTTAACTCAGGTGCCGCAGCAGGTGGAATCGTTGCTTATCCTATCATTGGTTTGTTATCGATTTACTTTGATTGGAAAGTTATTTTTATTGTGGTCGGTGTTCTTGGATTATTATGGTTACTTCCTTGGATGTTCATCGTAAAATCGGACCCAAAATCACATCCTTGGTTAACAGACGAAGAAAAAAATTACATTTTATCTGGACAAAAAAATCAGGAGGTACCCTCAGACGATACCAATGAGGAATATACACCAACAACTGGAGAGTTATTGCAACACAAAGAAAGTTGGGGTGTCATTATAGCCTCTGCAGCAATTGACCCTATTTGGTGGCTCTTTATCGTTTGGATTCCAATCTATCTTTCAGAAGTTTTTGGTCTCAATGTTAAAGAAATTGCATTTTCAGCATGGTTACCATATGTAGGCGCAATGATAGGCGCATGGGCGGGTGGTCTAATCGCACAGAATAGACTTTCCTCGGGTTGGTCCGTGGACAAAACAAGAAAAATGACCATTACGCTAGGATGTTTTATTATGGTACCATGTTTCTTTTTACTAAAAGCACCCGGTTCAGCTACCAATGCAGTTTTTATTATGGCGGTATTACTTTTTGGATTTCAAGTAGCCATCGGAAATGTTCAAACAATTCCTAGTGACTTGTTTAGTGGTAAAATAGTTGGAACACTCTCAGGATTTGCCGGAATGGCTGCCAAATTAGCAGCAGCTGGTCTTACCCTTTTGGTTACTTTCATTACTACAGGTGGGAACTATACCCCTGCGTTTTTAATTGGTGGTTCATTGGCAGTGATTGCTTTATTATCGATCTGGTTTTTATGCCCAAAAATTGAGCCGTTACAGGCAAAAAAATAACATAAAATAAATAATTATATAAAGAATGAGTAAATTAAATGATAGAGTAGCAGTTGTTACAGGTGCTACGGGTGGAATTGGTTTTGAAGTTGCCAAAAGATTAGGAAATGATGGTTTCACCGTTGTTTTAAATGGTATTGAAGATCAAGCCGGAGCAGATAGAGTAGCAGAATTAACCGCGCTAGGAATTAATGCAGAGTATAGAGGTTTTGATGTTACCGACGAGCATGCAGTAACTTCAAACATCACAGCGATTGGAGAAAAGTATGGAAAAATTGATGTGCTTGTAAACAATGCAGGTGGATTGGGTGGAAGATCTCGTTTTGAGGAGATGACTACTGAATTCTATAGATTTGTAATGGCTCTAAACTTAGATTCAACATTTTTTGCATCGAGAGCAGCAATTCCATTTTTAAAGAAAAGTGAGTATGCATCGATTGTTAATTATACTTCAAATGCAGGATGGAACGCAGGAGGCCCAGGAGCTGGTATCTACGGAACTTCCAAAGCAGGTGTGCATGCCATTACAAGAGCATTGGCAAAAGATTTAGCAGAATACGGGATTCGTGTAAATGCAGTTTCTCCAGGAACCATCGACACTCCATTTCATGCACAAATTAAAGCAACAAAACCAGAAGTGTTTGCTTCATGGAAAAATAATATTATGTTAGGTAGACTCGGACAACCAGAAGATATTGCTGGTGTTGTTTCTTTCTTAGCAAGTAAAGATGCCGCTTTTATGACCGCAGAAACCATTCAAATTGGTGGGGGGCAAGCATTAGGTATCTAAGATTTTTTTATTTTAATTTGAATTAAACCTCTTCTTTATGCATTTAAAGGGAGGTTTTTTTATTGGAGGAATCTCTCACAATTAATTTTGCATCTAAAATTATTTTATTCAATTGTTGGTCAATAGTATCCCGATCAACATATTTTAAAAAGGCATTTGCTGCCTGCTTTCCAATTTCAACACTGTGTTGGTGAACACTGGTTATTCTTGGGGTAACCATGTCTGTAAAAGGTTCATTCCCAAATCCAACCAGCGCAATTTCTTCTGGAATTTTTATATTCTTTTCTTTCAAAACCTGTAATGCTCCCAAAGCAGCATGATCTCCAGCAACATAAACGGCATCCGGAGGGGTTGCCAAACTCAATAATTCCAACATTTTCACTCTCCCATCTTCAATGGTCAGTCCACTTTCAGTAAGAAGCTCCTCGTCTAAAGGCAACTGGTGTTTTTTTAGTGCATCTGTATAGCCACGAATACGATTGTTAAAAATTCGCGTCCTTTTATACCCCCCAATGTGGGCAATTCTTTTGCAGCCATTATTAACCAAATGTTCCACAATTAAATGACTACTGTTGTAATCATCAATCCCTATGTAATCTACATTCAAATCATTTTCACCCCGATCAAAGAGAATGAGTGGAATTCCTTTTGATTTTATCTTTTCATAAGCACTCAAATCCACGGTTTCATTTGCCATTGAAGCTATAATGCCATCTACCTGTGTGTAGAGTAGGGTATCGATACTGTCACATTCTTTTTGATAGGATTCATTGGATTGAGTGATGATTATATTGTAGCCTTTTTTATTCAATACTTCTTCAATATTTTGAATCACTGATGAAAAAAAATTGCTATTGGTTCTTGGCACAATCACCCCTACCAAATGACTTTTTCCACTTCGCAATGCACTTGCCAAATGATTGGGTTGGTATTGAAGGTTTTCGGCTACTTGCCGCACCGCTATTTTTGTTTTATCGCTTATTCTGGAATCATCATGTAGCGCTTTTGATACCGCAGCTGCAGAAATATGTAAAACGTTTGCAATATCTTTGATGGTAGTTTTCTTTTTTTTCATAAATTTTATATATATTTGCTTAAACGTTTAAACAAAGGTAACAACTTTGTTTTTAGCATCAAAATTTCAATAATCAAAAGAGGTTTTGATTTTATTTTGAAGATTTGCTTAAACGTTTAACCAATAAATTAAAACATAAATTAAATACAATTAAAATGGGTAAAGTAGTAACTTTCGGAGAAATCATGTTAAGATTAGCTCCACAGGGATTTTTAAGATTTTCACAAGCAAACAATTTTGATGTTGTTTACGGAGGTGGAGAATCAAACGTAGCAGTTTCATTGGCAAATTATGGAGTTGATGTTGATTTTGTAACGCGTTTGCCAAAAAATGATATCGGGCAATGTGCCATGATGGAAATGAGAAAGCGTGGTGTAAACGTTGATAAAATTGTTTGGGGTGGCGACCGTTTGGGGATTTACTTCCTAGAAACGGGAGCAGTTTCACGTGGTTCGAAAGTTGTATATGATAGAGCTCACTCTGCTATTGCAGAAATTGAATCGGGGATGATTGATTGGGATGCTGTTTTTGAAGGTGTATCTTGGTTTCACTGGACTGGAATTACACCTGCAATCTCTCAAGGTGCTGCAGATGTTTGTTTGGAAGCGGTAAAAGCGGCAAGTGCAAAAGGAATTAAGATTTCTACAGATTTGAATTACAGAGCCAAGCTTTGGAATTTCTGTGATGCTGCACACAGAGAAGCAATTATGACAGAATTAACTTCTTACTGTGATATCGTTTTAGGAAATGAAGAAGATGCAGAAATGCACTTTGGTATTAAACCAGAAGGAATTTCTGTTCAAACAGAAGGTCACAACGTAAAAGCAGAGGCATTTTTGTCTGTTTGTGAGCAAATGATGGCCAAATTCCCAAGAGCTAAAAAAGTGATTACCACTTTAAGAGGGTCTATTTCTGCGTCACACAATACATGGGCTGGAGTTTTATATGATGGAAAAAAATTATTTCAAACACGTCAATACCAAATTACAGATATAGTAGATCGTGTTGGAGGAGGAGATTCCTTTATGGGAGGATTGATATACGGATTGCTTCAATACCCAGAAGATGATCAAAACGCATTGGATTTTGCCGTTGCAGCTTCTTGTTTAAAGCATACCATAAAAGGAGATGCGAATTTAGCAACGATTGCTGAAGTTGAAAAATTAATGGGCGGAGATGCTTCTGGAAGAGTCGCAAGATAATTAACACATTTCAATATTAAATAATTTAAAAATGGCGCAATTTTCAAGAATAGAAGTAGCACAAGTAATGAAAGATACTGGAATGGTTCCTTTATTTTTCCACAACGATATCGAAGTTAGTAAAAAAGTTTTAAAAGCCTGTTATGATGGTGGTGCTCGTTTGATGGAGTTTACTGCAAGAGGTGATTTTGCACATCAAGTATTTGGAGCGTTAACCAAGTATGCGATTGCAGAATTGCCTGGAATGGTGATGGGCGTTGGTTCTGTAACCGATGCAGCTGCAGCATCCTTGTACATGGCCTTAGGAGCCAACTTTATAGTAACACCGGTATTACGAGAAGACATTGCAATTGTTTGTAACCGTAAAAAAGTGTTATGGTCTCCTGGATGTGGTACCTTAACCGAGATTGCAAGAGCCGAAGAGCTTGGATGTGAAATCGTGAAATTGTTTCCTGGTGATATTTACGGCCCTAAATTTGTAAAAGGCATAAAAGGACCCCAACCTTGGACAAGTATCATGCCTACAGGGGGGGTATCTCCTAGCAGAGAAAATTTAGAAGGTTGGTTCAATGCAGGTGTTACCTGTGTTGGAATGGGCTCTAAATTAATGGCAAAAGATGCTCAAGGGAACTTTGATTATGCGAAGATAGAAAGTCTTACTAAAAACGCTTTAGAAATTATAAAATCGCTTAGATAATTCCTAATTTTAACCAAAATTTAAAAACCCTTTAATTTTTAAATTAAAGGGTTTCATTGTATGATTAAAAACAACAAAGCAATTTTTTATATGATTGTAAGCGTTATTGCTTTTGCAGTGATGAATGCGATCGTTAAATACTTGACCGCCTTCAATGTATATCAAATTGTTTTTTTTAGAGCTATTGGTACCCTAGCTTTTACCCTACCACTGATCATAAAAAAAAGGATTCCAATACTTGGAAACAATAAAAAACTACTCTTTACAAGAGGATTTATTGGAGTTATTTCTTTAACCTGTTTCTTCGAATCTCTAAATTATTTAGCCGTTGGGACTGCCGTTTCCTTGAGGTATACCTCCCCAATATTTGCTGCTTTTTTTGCACTAATTTTTTTAAAAGAAAAAATAAAACCCATACAATGGGGGCTCTTTTTGTTGGCATTCTTGGGCGTTTCAATAATCAAAGGTTTTGGAATTGATGTAAATACAATAGGCTTGCTATTGGTCATTACATCGGCACTCTTTTTAGGCCTTATTTTTGTTGTCATTCGAAAATTAAGCACCAAAGAACATCCCTTAGTAATTATCAATTATTTTATGGTCATGGCTTTTGTTTTTGGGGGACTTATGTCAATCAATAACTGGACACAACCCAATTTAACAGCCTGGATGCTTCTTTTAAGTTTGGGCGTTTTTGGGTATGTAGGACAATTATATATGACCAAAGCCTTTCAATCTGATCAAACGAGCGTTATTGCTCCCTTAAAATACTTAGAAGTTATTTTTACCATTATCATCGGGATTTCTTGGTTTGGAGAACGCTACAACCTTTGGACCCTACTTGGGGTTTTCTTAATCTTATTTGGCTTGGTGTACAATCTGTACCTTAAAAAGAAAGCATAAAGAGTGGGTGCAGTATCTGCGCACCATTTTTTTACCCGCTCACAACTTATTCTCCAACAAATAATAAAAAATCCCACTTTTTCCAATTAATCTTCTTCAAAAAGCACAAATTAGGGTTTCTAAAAAAAACACTTATTCCCGTATACTCCCACTTATTCCTCAATTTTCCCACTTATCCATTCTCGTTAGGTTTTTTCAAAAAAGATGTTGTTCTTTACCAACGAGCAGAAAAAAAATGAGGCATTTAAAAGTTGAAAAATTAGACATCATTCCAAGTCAACACTATTTGAATACGTTGTTCGACTGCTTATCAAAGCACTTACAAAGCGATACATACGATTTTAATACCGTAACAGATTTACAAGTAGTTTGAATAAAAAAATGCACATTTTATTGATCGAAGACAATCGTATTGAAATTATGAAAATGAAAAGAGCAATTTCATTTTTAAAATTAAAACATACCATAGTGTCAAAAACCGATGGGGAGGCAGCGCTTCGCTATTTAAAAAAAGGGGCTAGAAAAAGACAAACAATGTATGACCTTAGTATAAAAAATATATTATGTCATTAGTGATTTCTAAAAATGAAAAAGTATTTTATCTAGACGGAATCTTGAATGCTTCCACCGTAAAATATTTTACAAACTATTTTAATTCAAATTCAGCTTCATCAGAAGCAGTTGTTTTGAACATTGACAATGTGGTCGAATTTGATAACAATGCCTTATCAGAAATTAAAGATTTGGCAAGAACGACCCTTTTAAACAAAAATGCTTTTACCATTGTAGGGAATGGATGCAAAAAAATCTGTGAATCCTTCAATCAGATATAAGCGTTCGTCCTTTTAGTTTTCTTCTGGGGTTTTGTTGGAGAATTCTATGGGAGGAAGTAGCCTGCTATTCTCAAAAATTAAGTTAAATTTACATTTATAAATTTAGCATTACTTATGAACCAGAAGGCATACCTCATTTTCATCAGTTTTATTGTTGCATTGGGAGGTTTCCTATTTGGTTTTGACGCCGGAATTATCTCAGGGGTCATGTCCTATGCGGGACCCGCATTTAATTTAACCGAAATTCAAGCTGGATGGGTCGTAAGTGCCCCTTCGTTTGCCGCCATGTTTTCCATGTTGTTTTCAGGCAGATTAAGCGATTATTTTGGAAGAAAAAAACTATTACTTTTTGTAGCCCTTTTGTATGCAATTTCTGCAGTATTGTCTGCCGTGGCCAGTTCTTATGAGCTTCTTTATATTGCTCGAATTATTGGTGGAATTGCTTTTGGTGCTGCATTGGTGTTGGCGCCCATTTATATTGCAGAAATTTCCACCCCCGAAAACAGAGGAAAATTAGTTTCCATACAACAGTTGAACATTGTTTTTGGTTTTTTTGCCGCCTTTTTAAGCAATTATTTTTTTAACAAATACAATACCTCGGAAAATACATTTCTTAACGATGCGAATGTATGGAGGTGGATGCTAGGCGTGGAGTTAGTTCCTGCTTTATGCTATTTTATACTTTTGTTTTTTATACCTAAAAGCCCTCGATGGCTCTATGTAAAAGGACGAGTAGCGGCTGCAAAAAATATTTTAGTAAAAATTCATGGTCCAGAAAATGGCTTGAAAGAAATGAATTTGATGGAAGCCCACCTTGCGGATAACAAAAACAGCAGCCCCTTAAAAATCAAGGAAATCTTAAAACCCTCGTTGCGATTTATTTTGGTCGTTGGGCTTTTTGTAGGAGTCTTGCAGCAGATTACAGGCATCAATGCTGTTTATTTCTATGCGACTTCTATTTTTAAACAAACAGGTATTGGAACCGATGCGGCTTTTTCTTCAGGGGTGCTGTTGAGTACAATTTCTGTAATTTTCACTTTTGTTGCAATTTATCTTATAGATCGAATGGGGCGGAGGCCACTGCTATTGGTGGGTACTGCAGGAATTGCAATGAGTCTTTTACTGTGTGCTTATGGTTTTCATGAGGCTAGCTACAAGCTCTCATCCGAGAAAATAAGTCAGTTCAACTTTTCGAATTCCGAGAAATTATTGCCACTGGCCGACAAAGAATTTACCAATGATGTCGCTTTCAAAAAGGCACTAAAGACTGCTTTGGGCAATCAAACTTATCGTAAAAATGATGGAGCGCTTTTGGCTGCTGCAACGCGCATTGATGCCCATCTTGTTTTACTAGGAATTTTGGGCTTTATTGCCTGTTTTGCATTTTCTCTTGGACCCGTAATGTGGGTGTTGCTGTCCGAACTCTATCCCATTAAATACAGGGGCTTGGCCATTGGTATTATTGCATTCGTAAATTCACTCATTAGTTCTTTGGTGCAGTTGGTTTTTCCCTGGGAACTGTCAAACATTGGCAATGCAGGCACTTTCTTTATTTTTGGCATTATAGCTCTTGTGGGCTTTTTTGTTTTATTGAAAATCTTGCCGGAAACCAAAGGAAAATCTTTGGAAGCCTTGGAAATGGATCTGATTCCCAACGCAAAGTCTTTAGAATAAGGTCCCAGACACCATGGTTGTGCGGTCTTCATACACGTAATTTCCCCATCCTTGTTGCTGTTTGCATAGGAGAGCCGTACATTGCCCAAATGGTCTTTGTCTTATTTCTACTTTTTTCAAGCGCCAATTTAGGGTAAAAAAGTTTTCAGGAATTGGATTAGTCAATTGCCCTTGATGAACTCCCTCTTGGGCATTGGAAGACATAACAGCTAGCAAAGCAATGACTACTAAAAACGATACTTTTTTCATAATTTTCTTTTTAAAATTCACTATTCTTTCTTTTTTCAAAAAAAACAAACGCACAAAACCCCGTTTTTTATCATAAAACGGGGTTGTTTTTATTCTAAAATAAAACCTAGGAATAGGCGGTACGCAATGTTTTTTTCTTCTGAAGTTTAAAAGTAAAAAAATATTTTTAATAAACACGTGTTAATTTGATTTTTTATTAAAAAAAACAGTATTTAGAGTCAATTAGTTGTTGGTAAGCACCTTGCGTTCAGTAAAAAAAAATACAGGTAGCGAAAGTCTGCAAAAAAAGGCCAACCCTTACGTAAGCTAATTTTCGGTAAAAATATAGGGCGTATTTTTTTTATCGCTTAGAAAAGCTTTTCAAATTGCTTCAAAGAGAAGCAACTTCACAAAAATGCTTTGCAAGCCAAAGGGCGCAATAGCAAAGTTACTTTCCAATACAGAAATTGGAGAAAATATGGCCCAAAATATCCTTGTCCACATCATATTCACCAGTGATATTGCCCAGGTGACGCAGGCATTCTCGAATATCAATTGAAAACAAATCTGTAGAAATTTCCAAATCAATACCCTGCTGTACAGCAGTAATGGCCGTCAGTGCATTGTGCAACGCTTCAAAATGACGCGAGTTGGTTACAATGGTTTCATTATTGCTCAACGCCCCGTTATTTACCAAGGCAGTTAAAGCCGCCTTCAGTTCTGTAATTCCGGTTTTTTCTTTGGCAGAAAGCAAAATGACCTCCTCAATTTCCGAGGCCAATAGGGCGCGATCATGGCAAGATAAGGTATCTGTTTTATTGGCAATTACCAGCAAACGCTTGTTTGGAAAACGTGCTTTGATGGTTTCAATTTCCTCTAAAAAAACATCGCTGGCATGGGCAAAAGTATTTGCATCCAGTAAAAAAACAATCAGTTGCGCATTGGCAGCCTTTTCGTAGGTTTTTTTAATTCCAATATTTTCTACCACATCATCCGTATTTCGAATTCCTGCAGTGTCTATAAAGCGGAAGGCCACCCCTTCAATAATCAGTTCATCTTCTATGGCATCTCTGGTAGTTCCTGCAATTTCAGAAACAATGGCTTTTTCCTCGTTGAAAAGGGTATTTAACAAGGTCGATTTTCCCACATTGGGTTCTCCAATAATGGCAACCGGAATCCCATTTTTCATGGCATTCCCATAGGCAAAAGAATCAATCAATCGTTTTAAAACAAAGGAGATTTTTGCAACCAATTCTTTAAATTTACTACGGTCGGCAAATTCAACATCTTCCCCAGAAAAATCCAGTTCCAATTCAATCAACGCCGCAAAGTCTAGCAATTGGGTCCGCAATACCTTTAGTTCATTGCTTATGCCACCCCGCATTTGCTGGATCGCCATTTGATGACTCGCCGCAGAATTGGAAGCAATCACATCGGCAACGGCTTCTGCCTGGCTTAGATCCATTTTTCCGTTTAGGAAAGCGCGCATGGTAAACTCGCCATTGTCGGCCATTCTACAGCCCTTTTCCAAAAACAATTGAATAATTTCTTGTTGAATAAATCGAGAACCATGGCAGGAGATCTCCACCACATTTTCGCCCGTATAGGAACGCGGATTTTTAAAAACAGCCACCAATACTTCGTCCAGCACCACTCCGTTTTTCAAGAGATGCCCTAAGTGAATGGTGTGTGTTTTTGCATTTTTTAAAACCTTATTCTTTTTTACAGACCTAAAGTTTGCATTCACAATCTCAAGGGCGTTTTCACCAGAAAGTCTAATGACAGCAATGGCGCCCACCCCAGATGGCGTTGCAAGTGCAATAATGGTATCCTTATGAATCATAGGGCAAAGATACGCAGGTAATTTTGTTCAATAAAAAAAAGCGTGTAACAATAATCAAAATCTAGCGTCTTACTTCCAAATAGTATTACCGTCAGCAGGATATTCATGAAAAAAGACAACCAGTTACTCGTTTTAACGCATTTAAGTCAGTTATTAGATTATGTCACCGGTATTGGTGGCTTTATTGTGCCGTTAATTTTATGGCTCACCAAAAAAGATGAGGTCCAAGGCATGGACCAGCACGGAAAAGCCATTTTAAACTTTAGAATCTCTATTTTTATCTATATTATTCTTTGTGTTCCCTTGGTACTGCTCCTTGGGTTGGGCTTGCTAGGAATCATTGCCATTGCCATCATAGCATTTGTGTTTCCCATTGTAAATGCCATCAAAGCAAACAGCGGACAAGCCCCAAAATATCCCTTTAGCATTCCTTTTCTAAAGTAATTTTTTTTGGGCGCTCCCAAGCCCAAATGCTTGGTCAGGCTGTGGCTGCAATCTTTTTTGGACCGCTCCCAAAAAAGGATTTCCACGTCCATCCTTAGCGCGGGCACCAGCTATAAATTAGGAGTATTAAATATTTTTAATAACGGTTTCATACGCATCGTAAAACAGCTCAAATTCATGCATCGAAGCAACAAAAAACGTGAAACATTGCTGCCAGGTAGCTTTGTTGTAAATGCTAAATTTCTCTGCAAACGGAACATAAATACGCTGAATTACTTTTCCATTGTCTAGCACATAGGCAGCATCAAAAATAACTTCAGGCAAATGATTTTCAACAAGAAGGGTCTTTAAAGACAACAGTTGATCATAATACAAGAGATTGGCCACTTCATCGGGGTTTTCAAAATCCAAACACACACAGGCTTTCTTTCGATCTGCCTGGAATTTAAAAGCAACCCCTTTTATTTTGGTGTTGTACAACAACCATTTGCGGGGAAAAGATTTTCCAAAGGAGGTCCAAAATTCTTTGCGTAATTTTTCAGATTCGTCTTTACTAAACATGTTTTTTTAAGGTTTCAAAAGTAGTTTTTACAGGGTGCTCCAAGCCTCTAGAATGGCAGCAGTAAGTATTTGAGATTTATAAAAAACTAATTTTTATCCATGAATTTTCGCCACATTTCCACGTGCTTTCATCAGAGTAGCCTCAAAAGCCAGCAATGCCTTCCATTTTTCATCTACAATAGCACGGTCTTGGTAAGACCTCGCCAAGGTTAAGAAAGTCGTGTAGTGGTTGGCTTCCGAAATCATAAGGTTTTTGTAGAATTTCGACAATTCTGGATCCTCCATATTTTCAGAAAAAACCTTAAAACGCTCACAGCTTCTCGCTTCTATAAGCGCCGCTACTAACAAACGTTGTACCAAAGCAACCGTTCTATCTTGGGTTTTTGGAAAGAATTTTTGAAGGCGAATCGCATAATCATTCTTTTGCTCTCTCCCTAAAACCATGCCCCTTTTTACCATTAACAAATGCACCATTTTAAAGTGCTGCATTTCTTCGATGGCAATATTGCTCATCTCTTTTACCAAGGCTGTTTCTTCCGAATAATTAATAATAATAGACACCGCATTAGATGCCGCCTTTTGTTCTAAAAAAGCGTGATCTGTTAATATTTGCGCTAAATCTGCTTGGGCAATCGCGGCCCAAGAAGTTTCCGTTTCAAATTGTAATCCTAACATTTTTCTATCATTTTACGCACACTCGCTCCAATACAGGCCCGTGCTTTTCGTTGCTTTCTTGCCAGCCAAAATTTAAGTAGAAGATTCCCAAGCGATCTAAAATGCTTTGTGGTAACCTTGCAACCTTGTGACTAAAAAAACAAAATTAATTCATCTGTAAAAAATGCACTAATTTTTACTACATTTTTCCAAATGAATCCAAATGTTTGCCAACACCAAAAGCCTTGTAAAAAATCTATTAGGCTTCGGTATACCGGCATATTTCTAGGAAAAACACCACCAGGGGGCAGAAGACCTATTGGTTGGGTGAGCGGCTTCCGCTACATTTGATTTTGTAAGTGCTACGCAAAAGCAACGCCATAAGGACTTTGGTGGTGTTGCAATTTTTTTTTTGACCCCCCCCTCTGAAAGGAAGAATCTTTGCAGGAAACGAGAAAACTATCAAATTATTTTTTCGAATTGATAAACATTCTTAATTTTACATAAATTAAGCAATGAAGAATGATAGAATTAGCAGGGATTATTATTTTAGGGATATTAGCACAATGGGTTGCTTGGAAATTTAAAATTCCGGCCATCCTTCCGTTGATTCTAATTGGATTGCTTGTTGGACCCATTGCTGCAGAATTTATAAGTGATGATGGTAGCAAATGGATTGCACCAATTTGGAACGGTACCAAAGGGCTTTTTCCAGGAGATTCCCTTTATTATTTTGTTTCGCTGGCCATTAGTATCATTTTATTTGAAGGAGGACTTACCTTAAAAAGAGATGAAATTGAAAACGTAGGGCCCGTAATTACCAAGATCATTACCTTGGGCGCCGCAGTCACTTTTTTTGGTGCAGGAATCGTCACTCATTTTATCTTTGGGCTTACCTGGGAGCTTTCCTTTCTTTTTTCAGGATTAATCATTGTTACAGGTCCCACCGTAATAACGCCCATTTTAAGAAATATCCCCCTCAAAAAAGATGTTTCTACAGTACTCAAATGGGAAGGGATTTTAATAGATCCCATAGGCGCATTAGTTGCCGTATTGGTTTTTGAATTTATAAGTGTTGGAGGAGATGGCGGTTTTACCAAAACGGCTTTAATGGAGTTTGGTAAAATTCTATTATTCGGAACTTCTTTTGGTTTTACATTTGCCCATGCCTTAATGTATGCGGTAAACAAAAAACTGATTCCACATTATCTACTAAACGTAGTTTCTCTATCTGCCGTATTGTTGGTTTTTGTAGCCTCAGACATGTTTGCACATGAATCGGGACTTTTGGCCGTGGTAGTTATGGGAATGGTTTTAGGAAACGGGAAATTAAAAAACCTGAAAGAATTGCTTTATTTTAAAGAATCCTTGAGCATTTTATTAATCTCTATTCTTTTCATTTTATTGGCAGCAAACATCAATATCGAAGATTTATTATTGTTGTACAATTGGGAAACATTGATCTTGTTTTCCATCATTGTCTTTGTCATTCGACCAGCAGCCGTATTTTTAAGCACGCACAATTCCAATCTTAAGCTCAATGAAAAGTTATTTATCAGTTGGGTAGGTCCTCGCGGAATTGTGGCCGCAGGAATTGCGTCATTGTTTGGAAGTAAACTTATAAAACAAGGGGTAGCAGGTGCAGAATACATTACACCGTTGGTGTTTATGATTGTTTTAGGAACCGTACTTTTAAACGCCACTACCGCCAGACTCTTTGCAAAAATGGTGGGTGTTTTCTTAAAAAGGTCAAATGCAATTTTATTTGTAGGTGCTTCAAGCCCAGCGCGATTAATAGCCAAATTCTTAACCAAGAATGGAAAAAGAGTGGTTTTAATCGATTCCAATAAAAACTTCATTGAAGAGGCTAAAAAAGAAGGTTTGGAAGCCTTTACAGTAAATATTTATGACGATAACTTAACCGATAACATCGAGTTAAACGATGTAGGGTATCTAATTGCGATGACCGGGAGTGATGCGGTGAATGATTTTGCAATCGCTAGTTTCTCCAATGTTTTTGGGGAGCATGGTGCTTACAGGTTGGCCACCTCAAAAGAAATTAGAACAGTAGGTGCTGAAAATAAAGAACAGTTTTTCTCTTCAGAAGATGACTATTTGAATTTAAGCGAAGCTTTTAGAGACAATCCTAAAATTCACGAAGTCACCATTAATTCAGAAGAAGCATACAACACTATGCTGTCTAAACTTTCAAATGAATCGCGTTCAGTACTACTGTTTGTAAAGAAAAGCGATACTATTTATTTGATTCCTGAGTTTGAAAAATCGAAACAATCCAAAGAAAATTGTACGTTGATTTATTTGGGGAAAAACCTGTAGCAGTAATTCCCTTACAAATCCAACTCAAAGGTCTGACGTAATTTTGCCAATAGCGGATTTTTTTCTTTCAACTTATTGTATTTTTCCTCCGGAGTATAAGCAAACTTTTTCTCGATGGTTTCGTTTAAAATGGCCTCAATTTGAATTCCATAATGGTTCAGTTTCTCGCGTAAAAAATGAAGTAATTTGGGTTTGCCTTTTTGAAACTGATCTTGCATTAATTTGTTGGGAAGGCTAAAGCTAATTGTGAAATTTTCGTCCAATTTTGGAGTGTCTGTCGCAAGTATAGACGCCATACTACGTTCGCCTTTCTTGTTTAAAATAGCCACATATTCCTTCCATAGCTTTTGCAATTTGGCCTCATTAAAAGCCGTTTTTGGATGGTTGTCGAAATTTTCTTCAACCTCCGATTTTTGCACTATTTTTTTCTCGTGAACGCTTTTCAAAGAGAGCGAAGAAGTACGTCTTTGAATATTTTGTAAAACGGGCTTTGGTGCTTTTGGTTTTTCAACAACCTTTTGATCTTTTGCTGCCACAGGCTTTGGAGCCATAATCGGTGGTTGCATCTTTTTCTTTGCGGGCATCACTGCTTGAAAGAAAGTGGCTGGAATTATGTAGTTAGCTGCTTTTTTTTTTTCTCCATCAAAAGTGATAGAGGCAATCTGCATTAAAGTCAATTCTGTAAGCAATCGCTGATTCTTGCTGGTACGGTATTTTAAATCACAGTCATTGGCTTTGTCAATGGCTTGCATTAAAAAGGGAATGGAGGCTTTGACTGCTTGTTGTAAATATTTCTTTTTGGCATTGTCGCCAACTTCCAACAATGCAATTGTTGCTTTGTCTTTGGCAACCAATAAATCTCTAAAATGACTTGCCAATCCGTTGATAAAATGATGGCCTTCAAAGCCCTTTCCTAAAATGCAGTTGAATGCATTTAAAACATCGGGAATTTTATTGTCCAACAACAAATCTGTCATCGAAAAGTAGGTATCGTAATCCAAGACATTTAAGTTTTCGGTTACGGCTTCTCGAGTTAGGTTTTTTCCAGAAAAACTAATCACTCTATCAAAAATAGACAAGGCATCTCGCATAGCACCATCGGCCTTCTGGGCAATGATGTGTAAGGCATCATCTTCTGCAGTAATGCCTTCCTTTTCACAGATTACTTTTAGGTAATTTTTTGCATCTAAAACCCCAATTCTTTTGAAATCGAAAATTTGACATCGCGATAAAATGGTAGGGATTATTTTGTGTTTCTCAGTGGTGGCTAAAATGAAAATAGCATGTGCAGGAGGTTCCTCCAGTGTCTTTAAAAAAGCATTGAAAGCTGCTTGTGAAAGCATGTGTACCTCGTCAATAATATAGACTTTGAACTTTCCCGTTTGGGGGGGTATCCGAACCTGGTCTGTTAAACTTCGAATATCGTCTACAGAGTTGTTTGAAGCGGCATCCAATTCGAAAATATTGAAAGCGAAGTCTTCCGTTGTTGCCGTGTCTAAGCCTTGTTCATTGATTTTCTTGGCCAAGATTCTTGCACAAGATGTTTTTCCAACACCTCTAGGACCTGTAAATAATAACGCCTGAGCCAAATGGTCATTTTTTATAGCGTTTTCTAACGTGTTGGTAATGGCTTGTTGCCCAACAACATCCTCAAAAATTTGAGGACGGTATTTACGCGCAGAAACTATAAAATTCTCCATGTATATTGATTATCTTTGTGAAACAAATGTAGGTATCTCCTTCTTTTTTTACAAGAATCATTTGAAACAAAATGCTAAAGTTGTAAACAATTACAAGAAAGAGATTCACAAATTTGTTTTATCCATAAGGATGTTAAAAACACCCAATGTAGTGTGTAGTATTTACAATAATTTTTAATTCAGTGATCATGAAATTTTTACAAACAAGTAGTATTGTCGCCTTATCAATCCTCTTGATGGCCTGTTATCGTCTTGCAGACACCAACGAGGCTACCGAGAAACCTTATCAACCCAATAAAACTTCGGAAGTTGCTTATTTTGCAAGCGGTTGTTTTTGGTGTGTAGAAGCTGTTTTTGAGAGTGTAAGAGGGGTAGAGGAAGCCGTTTCAGGTTATGCAGGTGGATTTACAGACAACCCAACCTATACGTCTATTGGTACCGGAAAAACTGGCCATGCCGAAGCAGTAGCCGTGTATTACAATCCTGCAGAAGTGACGTTTGAAACGCTGGTTACCGTTTTCTTTGGTTCGCACAACCCTACGACGGTAAACGGTCAAAAACCAGACTATGGAACGCAATATCGCTCTATTGCTTTTTATAAAACCGATACAGAAAAAAAAATTATTGATCGTGCAATTGCAGCATTGCAAAAACAGTATACCAAGAAAATTGCCACAGAGGTTACCTTGTTTACCAAGTTTTACAAAGCAGAAGCATATCATCAAGACTTTGAAAGAAGGAATCCAAATCAGGCCTATGTAAAAGCCGTTTCCATCCCAAGGTTGAATCGTTTCAAAAGAAAATTTCCTGCGCTGTTAAAGAAAAAAAAACAGCTGATTGTTGAATAAAAAAAAGCGCTCCGTAAGAGCGCTTTTTTTAGTTATGCATTGTAAATAGCATCGTACAAAGCTTTGTATATTTTTAAGATCTCGGTACGTTTCATTTTCATGGTTGGGGTTAAATGCCCTCCGTTTATGGTCCATTCGTCATTTGTAAGTCTAAATACTTTGATTTGTTCCCAGTTTCCAAAGTTTTTATTACAACTGTCTACTTCTTCTTGTATCCGCGCTATAACTTCTTTGGAAGCAATAATTTCATCATGGGAAGTACCAATATTCAATTGCTTGCGCTGTATCCAATCTTTGATAAATTCGAAGTTTGGTTGTATGATTGCTGCAGGCATTTTTTGCCCCTCACCAATAACCATCACTTGTTCTATAAAACGAGATTGTTTTAAATCGCCCTCTAACAATGGTGGCACCACATATTTTCCACCGGAAGTTTTAAACATTTCCTTGGTTCTTCCGGTAATTCTTAAGAACCCATCGGCATCCAATTCTCCTTTATCTCCCGTATGAAAATACCCTTCTTTAATGACTTCAGCGGTTTTTTCTGGATCTTTGTAATACCCCATCATCACATTGGGCCCTTTCACCAAAATCTCTCCAGTATCTGCAATTTTTAAGCTTACATCATCGATAATTTTACCAACAGTTCCAATTCTAAAACCACCGTCATCCATGGAACTTACGGTAATTACAGGAGACGTTTCCGTTAACCCATAGCCTTCCATAATTGGCATTCCTGCCGCCGTAAAAACTCTGGTCAATCGATGCTGTAAAGCAGAAGCCCCAGAAACCATTAATTTCAACTCTCCTCCCAAAGCAGCTTGCCATTTGGAGAAGATTAATTTTTTGGCCAAAGCCAATTGTTTCTCATACCACCAACCGTTTTCTCCGTATGGCTCGTATTTTAAACCTAATTCTACCGCCCAAAAGAACAAACGTTTTTTAATGCCCGTTAAATCTGCCCCTTTTGCGATAATCTTGTCGTATATTTTTTCATACAAACGTGGAACTGCCGTCATTACATGTGGCTTAATTTCTTGCGCATTTTCACTCAGTTTTTCAATGGACTCCGCAAAATGAATATGCACACCACAATATTGATATAAATAGAGAATCATTCGTTCAAAAATATGACAGACAGGCAAAAAACTCAATGCCTTGTCTTCTCCATAACTTAAAGGAACTCTTTTTTCACTTGCCAATACATTGGTTACAATATTGTTGTGACTAAGCATTACACCTTTGGGTCTTCCTGTGGTTCCCGAAGTGTAAATTAAAGTTGCCAAATCTTCAGGCTTTACGTTGTTTTTTCGCGCTTCTAAAGTATCTTGATTTTCAGTATCTGCTCCTAAGGTGAGTACTTCTTTCCAGCTCTTTTCACCTGCGATAGCATCAAAGGTAAAAACGTCTTTTAATTTTGTATTGTTTTTTATTTTATTGATTTTATCCAAGACCATTTGATCGGAAACAAAAACATAGGTAGCTTCTGAATGATTTAATACATACTCATAGTCTTGCTCGGAAATGGTTGGGTAAATTGGAACACTTTGCGCGCCCACTTGCAAAATTCCAATATCACAGACGTTCCATTCGGTACGGTTGTTGGAAGAAATAATCGCGATTTTATCGTTGGCTTGCACCCCCAATTTTAACAAACCTCTACTAATTGTATTGGCTTGATTTATATATTCTTGAGTAGAGATTGACTCCCATTTTCCATCGTATCTTGTGGTAAAGGCTTTGGGTAAATTGTATTTTTCTAATTGGTGGTAAGGAAAATCAAATATTCGAGTAATTTTAGTTGACATACTTTTTTTAGTTTGGGTTCGACAAATTAGGTAATTTCTCTTGATTTTGCAAATGAATAGTAAAGTGTTAAAATATTACGAATTGTATATTTTTTGATGCAGATTTTTGTATTTTTCTTTAATTATTTTCCGTTTCATTTTTAGAGTAGGGGTTAGGTGCCCTGCAGCTACAGACCATTCATCGGGGGTAAGTTCAAACCGTTTAATTTGTTCCCACTTTCCAAATTTTTGGTTGTGAAAATCGATTTCCTTTTGTATTCGATTGATAAAACGTTCCTGGGTGAGGATGGTTGCTGGATCAAGTTGTTTGCGCAACGCCCAATCTTTGGCAAATTCAAAATTTACTTGAATCAAAGCAGCAGGCATTTTTTCAGATTCGCCTACAATCATTATTTGTTCGATAAAACGAGATTGTTTCAATTCGCTTTCCAATACCGCAGGTGCAATGTATTTCCCACCAGAAGTCTTAAACATTTCTTTTTTCCGGTCGGTAATTTTTAGAAACCCATCGGCATCAATTTCACCAATATCTCCCGTATGTAAGTACCCATCAACAATGGTCTTTTGGGTCATTTCTTCGTTTTTATAATAGCCCATCATTACAGAGGATCCCTTCATAAGTATTTCACCGTCCTCAGCAATTTTTACAGTAAGTCCGGCGAGTGGTTTTCCTACAGTTCCAATCTTTAATCCCTTATTTCTAAGGTCGTTTAATGTAATTGCAGGGGAGGATTCTGTCATTCCATATCCTTCAAATATAGGGATTCCTGCTGCTAAAAAAATACGAATCAAACGATCTTGCATTGGGGCACTTCCACTGAGCATAAATTCTAAATTCCCGCCCAATGCCGCTTGCCATTTTGAGAAAATAAGTTTTCGAGCTAGCTGTAATTTAAAAGCATAAAAAGCCCCATTTTCTCCATAAGGTTTGTATTTTTCTCCCAGTGCGATTGCCCAAAAGAACAATGCTTTTTTAATGCCTGTTAGCTGACTTCCTTTGTCAACAATTTTATCAAATATTTTTTCTAACAATCGGGGAACAACCGCCAAGAAATGAGGTTGTACCTCCCGAATATTATCACCCAATAGTTCGATGCTTTCTGCAAAGTAAATTTGATATCCCAAATACTGATAATAGTAGGAGGCAGCACGTTCAAAAATATGACAGATGGGCAAATAGCTTAAAATTCGTTTGTGATCCCCAGCGACATCCAATGCCCGAGCTGTTTTAAAAACATTTCCAACGATATTTTGATGTGAAAGCATTACCCCTTTTGGAGTCCCCGTAGTTCCAGATGTATAAATAATGGTTGCCAAATCTTCGGGGAGCACGTTCTCTTTTCGTTGTAAAATCGTTTCCGATCGGTCTGTTTCAGTTCCCATTTCTAAAAATGCATGCCAACTAGCATCCGCTTCAAATTCATTTAAGGAGAATACCTTTTTAATAGAGGTGCTGCTTTGTACTTTCTTAACTTTCTCATACAATTCTTGGTTTGAAACAAAGCAGTATTGAGCATCTGAATGATTCAAAACATAGGCATAATCTTTTTCACACAAGGTCGCATACAACGGAACGTTTTGTGCGCCAATTTGAAGTAAACCTGTGTCTAAAATATGCCAATTAGGATGGTTGTTGGTTGTGATAACTGCAATCTTATCGTTTTTTTTAATGCCCAGTGCCAACAGGGATGCACTCACTTTGTTGGCTTTATTGATATATTCTTGTGTGCTTATTTTTATCCATTGATTGTTTTCTTTGCAACGAAAACAGGCTTTCTGTGGATAGTTTTCAAGTTGGTAGTCGGCAAAGTCAAAAAGGCGTGTAGGTTTCATGGGGTAGTATTTATAGCAAGATAAGAAAAATATTTTTAGACCGCATGATGTTGAAGTGTTCAGATCGGCGAGGCTTTCATTGGTATCCCTCAAGGAATCCCTTCTTTTAAAACCCACATTTGTTCACAGCTTTTATAGGGCACAAAAAAAAACAAACTTTCATGAAAAGTTTGTTTTTTAAAAATGGAGTTATTTGTTTTTATTTGTTAGCATTGATCCAATCTTTGGCATTTACAAAAGCGGCCAACCAAGGAGATACCTCGTCTTTTCTCCCCATTGGGTAGTTTGCCCAATTCCATTGAAAAGTAGAGCGTTCTATATGAGGCATGGTTACCAAATGACGACCAGAGGCATCACACATCATGGCAGTGTTAAAGTCCGAACCATTTGGGTTGTTTGGATATCCTTCATAACCATATTTTGCAACAATGTGATAGTGTTCTTCTGGTTCTGGTAAGCGAAACTTTCCTTCTCCGTGAGAAATCCAAACCCCCAATTCCGTTCCTGCTAATGAAGATAACATGACTGAATTGTTTTTCTGAATTTTTACAGATGTAAAAGAAGATTCGTGCTTCTTAGAATCGTTGTGTACCAGTTTTCCGTGAACTTTATGTTCTGGATTGATCAAGTCCAATTCCATCCACAATTGCGCACCGTTACATATACCAACCGATAAAGTGTCTTCTCTTTTAAAGAAATTCTTCAATGCTTTTTTTGCTTTTGCATTGTATAAGAAAGCACCAGCCCATCCTTTTGCAGAGCCTAAAACATCAGAATTGGAAAATCCACCTACAGCCCCTATAAATTGAATGTCTTCTAGTGTTTCACGTCCTGAAATTAAATCGGTCATGTGCACGTCTTTCACATCAAATCCAGCGAGATACATCGCATTTGCCATCTCTCTTTCGGAGTTACTTCCTTTTTCTCTGAGGATGGCCGCTTTTGGACGTTTTGCTTTTGCTGTTGTTTTGGGCAATTTGCCTGTAAAATTCTTTGGGAAGGTATACTGTAAAGGTTGTTTTTTATAATTTTCAAAACGTGCTTTGGCCAATCCGTTAGCGGTTTGTTTTTGATCCAAAAGAAAGGAGGTTTGATACCAAGTATCTCGTGTTTCTGAAACATCAAAAGAGAAGTTGTCTTCTCCATTTTTGAGGGTTACTTTTCCACGATTGTTGGCGGTTCCAAGTGTAAATACTTCAATACCTTTTTCTTTTAAAACCCCTTCTATAGCTGGGTCAGCTTGAAAAACAATCCCGGCATTTTCAGCAAACAACACTTTGATAGAATCTTCCTCGTTCAGTGCTGTAAGGTCCAAATCTGCTCCTAAGTTAAGGTCTGCAAAACACATTTCTAACAAAGTGGTAATCAATCCTCCTGAAGCCACATCGTGTCCGGCAACAATGTGACCAGCTTTGATGAGTTCTTGCATCGAATTAAAAACCGTTTTTACATATCCCGCATTTTTTACATCAGGCACTTCGTTTCCAATCGTATTTAATACTTGGTTGAATGAGCTTCCACCCAATTTAAAGGCATCCTGAGAGATATTGATGTAGTATATATTTCCAGCATCAACCTGTAAAAGTGGTTCTACCACTTGTGAAATTTCGTTGCAATTTCCTGCAGCAGAGATAATAACAGTTCCTGGAGAGATGACTTCAATGTCTGGATACTTTTGTTTCATGGATAGGGAATCCTTTCCTGTTGGAACATTGATTCCTAAGTCGATTGAAAATTCGGAAATGGCTTTTACGGCCTTATACAAACGCGCATCTTCACCTTCATTCTTACAAGGCCACATCCAATTTGCAGATAAAGAAACACTTTTTAAGTTGTCTTTTAAGGGCGCCCAAATTATATTGGTCAATGCTTCCGTAATGGAATTTCTACTTCCTGCTCCTGGATGAATTAATCCTGAAATAGGGGCGTGCCCAATTGAAGTTGCAACCCCTTCTTTTCCATTATAGTCAAGTGCCATTACACCGACGTTGTTTAATGGAATTTGTAAAGGACCTACACATTGTTGTTTGGCAACTTTTCCACCCACACAGCGATCGACTTTGTTGGTCAACCAATCTTTACATGCTACAGCTTCTAATTGCAAAACTTGATTCAAATAGGTATTTATATTTTTCTTTTTATACCTTGGGTTCTTGTATTTACGTACAATTGTATTGTCGGTAAGTATGGTTTTTGGGGAGCTGCCAAACATGTCCTCTAAAGCCAAATCCATTGGCTTGTCTCCTTTGGATTTTGATTCAAAAGTAAAACGGTCATTTCCGGTTACTTCACCAACTGTGTACATTGGCGAACGCTCACGTTCTGCAATTCTTTGTAAGGTCTCGATATGTTTTTCAGCAATGACCAATCCCATTCTTTCTTGAGATTCATTTCCAATAATTTCTTTTGCTGATAAGGTAGGGTCTCCAACAGGCAATTTGTCCAAGTCAATTTTTCCTCCAGTATCTTCCACCAGTTCAGACAAACAGTTTAAATGTCCCCCTGCACCATGATCATGGATTGATACGATAAAGTTTTCATCACTTTCTACCATACCACGCACTGCATTGGCAGCACGTTTTTGCATTTCTGGATTGGAACGTTGTACTGCATTTAGTTCAATTCCTGAAGCAAATTCTCCAGTATCTGCAGAGGAAACTGCCGCTCCACCCATACCAATTCGGTAATTTTCACCACCGAGGATTACAATTTTATCGCCGTCTTTTGGTGTGTCTTTTATCGCTTGATCTGCTTTTCCATACCCAATACCACCGGCTTGCATGATTACTTTATCATAGCCTAGTTTTCTTGGCTTGGCATCACTAGAAGCGGCATTTTCTTCGTGTTCAAATGTCAATACAGAACCTGTAATTAAGGGTTGCCCAAATTTGTTTCCAAAGTCAGAGGCACCATTGGAAGCTTTGATCAAAATATCCATTGGAGTTTGGTACAACCAATCTCTTGCTTTAAATTTATGTTCCCAATACCTGTCTTCGTTTATACGAGAGTAGGAAGTCATATACACTGCCGTTCCTGCCAAGGGTAAAGAACCTTTTCCTCCTGCCAAACGATCTCTTATTTCTCCTCCCGAACCGGTAGCAGCTCCATTGAATGGCTCTACAGTAGTAGGAAAATTATGTGTTTCTGCTTTGAGCGCAATTACCGAGTCAAAATCTTGGGTTTCATAAAAATCAGGTTTGTCCGCAGTTTTGGGCGCAAACTGTGCGACTCTGGGGCCTTTTACAAAAGCTACATTGTCTTTATATGCTGAAACGATATCGTTTGGAAATTGTTTTGACGTTTCTTTAATCATTTTGAATAGGGAAGTAGGTTGTTCTTCTCCATCAATAATAAAGGTGCCATTAAATATTTTGTGTCTACAGTGTTCTGAGTTTACTTGGCTGAAACCAAAAACTTCAGAGTCGGTTAATTTTCTACCTATTTTTGTAGCAACACCTTCCAAATAGTTCACCTCTTCATCACTCAAAGAGAGGCCTTCTTGTAGGTTGTAAGCAGCAATATCTTCGATGTTTAAAATGGCTTCTGGTTGGATTTCAATCGCAAATGATTTTTGATGTAAGCCCTTGTATTTTTCTGAAATCATTGGATCAAAATCAGAAAAACCTTCCGAAACAGCTGTGAATTTTTCGATCCTAAGAATGTCAGAAATTCCCATATTTTGGGTAATTTCTACTGCATTTGTACTCCATGGAGTAATCATTGCAGCCCTGGGTCCAATAAAAAAAGCGTCAATTGAAGACCCTGCTACTTTGGGTTGATCTCCAAACAACCAAGTTAGTTTTGAGATGCTTGTTTTGGTTAATTCTTTTGTTGTTTGAACAGCAAAGAGTGTACTGTCTGTGTTTCCGAAAAAGTGAATCATTCTATTTTTTTTGGTGTGTTGTTCTATCTCGCAAATTTACTTTTTTTAGTTCAGAAGCACTCAATTTATTTGAGAGAATATTTAGAGTTATTCACGGAGTTATAAACCAAAAAGAGGCATTTTATTGGAATGCCTCTTTTGGATATTTTGTATGAAAATTGCGTTTTATCTTCGAATCAATTTCTTCGTGATTGATTTGTTTTCGGATGTAATTTTTAACAAATAAATACCATTCGAAAGCGAAGAGATATCCATGTTTTTCTTTGCCATTGTCACCGTTTCATTTTTGATTAATTTTCCTAAAATGCTATAGATCGCAACTTGTACTTCCTTGGTTGTGTTGAAATACAAAGTATTTCCTTTGATAGGATTTGGATATACTTGAAAGTTTTTAAGGTTGTTTTCAGTGCCACCAAGAGTAGAACTGTGTGAGCCAATACCATCAAAAGTGTTTGCGGCAAAGGAATCCCATTCATTTACATCATAAGTTGTGTTTGGTGATAAAATGGATGCTTTTCTGCGGAGGGTAATATTCTGTCCAAAATTACCACTATCGCCAAAGGTTCCTACGATATCAATAAGTACTCCATCTTTAAATAATCCAACAGGATCATTCCCGTTAAAGTTTATGGGAGCTCCCCAGATGCCAGAAACACTCTGATGTATTAAATCTGCATTGTCAATTAATTCTTGGGCATCTGCATCGCCATGAATAACCACAAAAACATCACCAGAAACAATATTCTGTACGGATCCTGTACTCAAGTCCAGTTCATTGACCCAGTCGCCACTACCGTTGGATTGCTTTTTGATTGAATATCCTGTTAAACTTACTGCAGCACTTGTTAAATTTACAATTTCGATTGCTTTATTATTTCCACCGTTTGGTTCTACATATTCCGAGATAAAAAGCTCTTCAACGCCATTAGAGCCTCCGTCTGTAGTGGTTACAGCAATTGCAGGGCTTTGCGCAGATTCGTTATTGGCGGCATCTTTTGCAGAGATCGATATTTGATAGGTTGTAGAAACCGTTAACCCAGTGATGGTATAGTTTAACTCCGAAGTAGCTGCTTCAAAGGCACCGTCTACAAAAACACGGTATTCAGTTACAGCAGTATCATCGGTAGCTGCCTCCCAGTTTGCTTTGAATGCGGTACCTGAAATATTTGTAGCTGTGATGTTTGTAGGCACTGAAGGTGCTGTTGTGTCTGAAGTTGTTGAAGCGTTTACAACCGCACTTTTATCTGATTTATTATTAATCAAATCTCTTGCTTCAACTTGAATTGCATAAGTAGTGCTCGGACTTAATCCTGTAATCTGGTAATTTACTGCTGCAGTTTGACCGGTCAATACATCATCTACGTATATATTATATTCTGTCACTTCAACATTATCGGTGGACGCTGTCCAGTTAATATCAATGGTCGTAGTGGTTTCATTGCTAGCTACTACATCGGTTGGTTGTGTAGGTGCTTCTGTATCGCTACTGGTATAGATTCCCCAGGTATCTTCTGCAGAATCTCCTCCCCAAATTCGGGTTGCTAAATAAGGATTGTCAATGAGTGGGTTTCTGTTCCCTTGTGCAGAGGAATTGTCTGTAGTATTTTCATGATAGGTATTTCTATTTCGCTCAAAATCAGATACGGGATCTTCTACATTCCATTTTAAAAACAAATCAATCATGTCGTCCTCTGTTAAACTACTATCTCCAATACCCACATTGGTAGGAAGGCAAATATCTTCATATCGGATGTACATATACATCATCATTCTTGCTACATCCCCTTTCCACTCATCACCAGGGTACCAACCTCCGTTAGAATCTCCAGCATTTCCAGCGCCATCTGCAAAGCGTTTGTTTCCTCTTGCACTATTTGTTGGTTTGTCTACGGGTCTAAGCGCGTGTGCATCTTGACCAGGGATGGTTGTTGTAGTAATTGCAGGAGTTCCAAGTGATTGCGGGTATACATGTTCTCGATTCCAAACAAAATTTCCATTACTACCATTATCTTGCAGTGTATTATCTCTTGTTCTATCATTTGTACTGTCACTATCAGATCCATCTTCCCAGCCATAAATAAGGATTACTTCGTCAGGGTTTTCTGGATTTGCATCTGTAATTTTCGAAGCGATCCAGACATCGGGCGTGTATTGTAAAAAATTTGTATGTGTATTAACAATTTTTTCTTTTAGAGCATTTTTTAAAGTCAAACCCGTCAAGGTTAAATCCACATCGTTGTAATAAGATTCTTGTGAGAAGCTACTAAAGGTAGCACTAAGAATGGCAATAAATAAAAAGATATTTTTCATTTCTAAGATATTTTGTACGAATTTATAAAATTTAAATAATTTAAATTGAGGTATTTTTTTATTTTTTTTCCAACAACGCCATGTAAAAACCATCAAAGCCAGCAATGTGAGCCATTACTTTTTTATCGGAGACAAAGGTAAAATCTTTTCCAGCTTCAGAGGCCAAGAAGGTTTTTACTTGATTTTGATTTTCGGAGGGTAAAATTGAACAAGTAGCATAGACCATTTTACCACCTTGTTTTACCATTTTGGAATAACTTTGTAATATTTCTTGTTGAATTTTTTTGATGTTGTCAATAAATTCGGGCTGCAATTTCCATTTAGAATCTGGATTTCTACGAATCACACCCAATCCAGAACAGGGAGCATCAATTAAGACCCGATCTGCTTTGCCATGTAATTTCTTGATGGGTTTTGTAGAATCGATCACACGCATATCGATGTTGTGCGCTTTGTTTCTTTTGGCTCTTACTTTTAACTTACGAAGTTTACTTTCGTAAATATCCATGGCGATAATTTGCCCTTTGTTTTGCATTAAAGCGGCTAAGTGCAGTGTTTTTCCGCCTGCACCTGCACAGGTATCTACAACTTTCATTCCGGGTTTCACATCCAGATAGGCTGCTACCAATTGAGAAGAAGCATCTTGCACTTCAAAATACCCATTGTGAAATGCTTCTGTTTTAAAAACATTGGCCCTTTCCGGTAAAATTAATGCATCTGGATGCTCGGGAACAATGTTCGTATTGATGTTTTCGGCTTTTAATTTTTTTTGTAAAACTTCCCGTGAAATATTCAAAGTATTTGTTCGAAGAATGACACTTGCTTGAATGTTTAAGGCGGCGATTTCTTTGGTCCAAATTTCTTCTCCTAATTCTTCAACACAAAGTGCATCCATCCAATCTGGGACAGACTCTCTGAATTTTCTTGTGCGTGATAATTCTGCAAAGCGTCCTTTTATTTTTCTTTCGGGTACCTCTCCAATTTGATTCCAATCGGGTAAAGCAATTCCTCTTAATACACACCAGACAGAAAAGATTCTCCAAATATTATCTCTATCGTACGGAACCTTTACTTCTGCAATCTCGGCATACAGTCGATTCCAACGTACTATTTCATAGATGGTTTCTGCTACGAATTTACGGTCTCTAGCTCCCCAACGCTTATCACGTTTTAAGGCTTTTTCTACAGCTTTGTCTGCGTAAACGCCTTCATTGAAAATATCTCTAATACTATCTATAACTGCAAAAGTCAAGTTTCTATGTAATCTCATGGTGTCGTTTCTTTCGGGCTGCAAAGATAGGTTAAATAAAAGGAATTTTTTCCTGCTTTTTTTTGAATTCCAACCTGAAAAGAAGCAATAATTGTTTTTTGTGAATTTTGAATTCTTTATTTTCGTTGTTGCAAAAGAGATCAAGTGAATTTAAATTACCCAATTACATACATCAAAGGCATTAGTGTGCAACGCGCATCACTTTTGTATGCCGAATTGGGAATCAAATCTTGCAATGATTTATTGCATTTTTTTCCGTTTCGTTACATAGATAAAACACAGTTTTATGCAATCAAAGAATTGCAACCCAATTCTTCCGAAGTTCAGGTTGTGGGTAAAATTACACGCATAAAATCAATTGCTCAAAAGCGAGGGAGTAGACTCGTAGCAACGTTTCAAGATGCATCGGGTACTATGGAGTTGGTTTGGTTTAAAGGTCAGAAATGGATTAAAGATTCTTTGAAAATAAACGAACCCTATGTCGTCTACGGGAAGTTGAACCATTACCATGGAAATTTTAGTATTCCGCATCCAGAATTGGAGTTGGCTGCAGACTACAAAAAAAAATTGCAATCCAAAATGCAACCGGTATATCCCGCTACTGAGAAACTAACAAATTCGGGCGTTTCCAATAAGATGCTTCGTGGCTATATTCAAAACTTATTGCAACAAGTTTTTGACGGAATTCAAGAAAATCTTTCTCAAGAAATTATTAATGATTTTCAATTGATTTCCAAAAGAGATGCTTTGTTGAATGTTCATTTTCCCAAAAGTCAAGAACAATTGGCCAAAGCAGAATTTCGATTAAAATTTGAAGAATTATTTTTCATTCAATTGCAATTGGCTAGAAAAAAAATGATTCATAAAACAAAAATTCAAGGGCCAGTATTTGAAAATGTTGGGGAGGTTTTTAATCAATTTTACAAAGAGCAGTTACCCTTCGATTTAACGAATGCCCAAAAAAGGGTTTTAAAAGAAATTCGAAAAGACGTAGCTTCAAGTGCGCACATGAACCGATTGCTTCAAGGGGATGTAGGTTCTGGTAAAACAATTGTTGCCCTACTAACGATGTTGTTGGCTATTGACAACGGATATCAAGCCACGATTATGGCACCTACAGAGATTTTAGCCAAACAACATTATCTTGCTGTTTCCCAACTCTTGGAAGGAATGAATATCAATTTAGACATTCTTACAGGTTCTATAAAAACAAAAAAACGAAGAGAAATTCACGAAAATTTAGAAAACGGACAGCTTCACATTCTAGTCGGTACACATGCATTACTCGAAGATAAAGTGAAGTTTCATAATTTGGGAATTGCTGTGATTGATGAGCAACATCGTTTTGGAGTTGCTCAACGCGCTAAACTTTGGGCAAAAGGCCCTCAAAATATCGATGGGGGAGCTGTTGTTCCTCCACATATTCTTGTAATGACAGCCACCCCCATTCCAAGAACATTGGCCATGTCGGTGTATGGTGATCTAGATATTTCAATCATCGATGAATTGCCTCCAGGAAGAAAAGAAGTAAAAACATTACATCGATATGATAGCAATCGTCTCGCAGTCTTTAAGTTTATGCGAGATGAAATTGAAAAAGGAAGACAAATTTATTTGGTTTATCCGCTTATTCAAGAATCGGCTGCCATGGATTATAAAGATTTAATGGATGGTTATGAAGGAGTTTCAAGAGAATTTCCAGCACCGAAATATCAAATTAGTATTGTACATGGACAAATGAAGCCTGCAGACAAAGAATTTGAAATGCAACGTTTTGTGAAAGGGGAAACTCAAATTATGGTGGCTACTACAGTGATTGAGGTCGGTGTAAATGTTCCCAATGCAAGCGTTATGGTTATTGAAAGTGCCGAACGTTTTGGGCTTTCGCAATTGCATCAGCTTCGAGGTAGAGTTGGGCGAGGAGCAGATCAAAGTTATTGTATTTTTATAACGAGTTTTAAGCTCTCGGCAGAAGCAAAAACCCGATTAAAAACCATGGTGGAAACTACGGACGGATTTAAAATTGCTGAAGTCGATTTAAAATTAAGGGGCCCAGGGAATATTATGGGCACTCAACAAAGTGGTGTGTTGAATTTGAAAATTGCAGATGTTGTTAAAGATGGAGCTACTTTGGTGAAAGCAAGAAATGCTGCAATAGGTTTGTTGCAAGAAGATTCTAATTTATCGAAACCCAAGAATAAAGGTATTTTAACAACTTTTACTGCCATCTATAAATCTACCGGAATTTGGGCAAATATTAGTTAGATTTCGAATTCCTCTTCCTCATTATTTTTTTACATTTAGACTCCATCTATAGCCAACGTTTACAATTACCTTTGATCCAAATGATATCGCTGTATTTGCATTAAGAGGGTTCAATTCAGCAGCAGCAATCCAATATCCATTTTTTTGGGTAGCAAAACTCGATTGTAAAAAAACATTAAAAGGAAAGGGTCTTATGCCTGCGATTACTTTAGTAGTACCAAACATTTTACCAACACCAATCTTACCAGTGATAAGCGATGGGAATGCAAATCCAGCCTGATATTCAAAAATGATGTCATTTTCATTTACATGGGTTTTTCCCCAAAGCACCGAGGTCCCTGGAAATGGAAAACTCTCATCAGCGATGAATGCAATTCCAACATTCCATTCAATAAAAGAATTTTCTGACAAGACAGAAGTACGTTCTTGCGCACTACTGGTCAACAAGAAAAATAAAAGTAAAAACGAGCTAAATATTTTTTTTTTCATGGATGCGTTTTGAAATAGTTTGTTCTTATTTTAACCAAATATAGGCATTATCTGCGTAACTGAAGTTTTATTTTACTCGTACATTTCTTTCAAAAGGTATACAAAAGGTATCCAAAAGGTATTCAAAAGGATTGTTATTTGTTTTAATTTTGATTTAAAAACTGAATTTAAAATCCTTTCAATTAATAAATCAATAGCATTATCTTTACCTTTTTAAAATACAATACTGCACCTTCAACAATACCGTTTAATTCTGATGAAGTATTTTGGTGCTTTAATTTTAGAAAAGTCAGACATTCTAAGGCGAATACATAAAATATAATCAACCATGAGTAATTTACCATCTAGTCCTATAAAGCGATGCTTTTTTGTGTTTTTAATTGGAATGTTAATTGGTTGTCAGAAATCATCAGCACCCATAGTAGTAAGCCCTGATGTTTATCATGCAGCTGTAGATAAGGTGACAGATATCATGATTCATGATATTTTTTCACCTCCTGTTGCGAGCCGAATTTTTGCGTATCCAAATGTTGCTGCTTATGAGATATTGGTGCAAAAAGATACCGTACATGCTTCCCTGGTGCACACAGCAAATGGTTTGAATTTCATTCCTAAAATGGGGGAGGATCCATATATAAATCCAAATGTAGCTGCTTTAATAGCACATATGGAGGTAAGTAAAATGTTGCTTTTTTCGAAAGAGAAATTGGATGTTTTGAAAGATAGTTTGTACCAAAAGTGGCAACAGATCAATGAAAAAGAATTTTTAGCGTCTCAATCTTATGCTTTACAAGTAGTTTCAAAAGTGAAACAATGGATGGATGCAGATCAATATTCGCAAACCCGAACCATGCCAAAGTATACGGTAGATGTATCTGAGGTCTCCAGATGGCAACCCACTCCACCTGCTTATATGGACGCAATTGAGCCTCACTGGAATAAAATTAGACCTTTTTTATTACAATCTGCCAACCAGTTTAAACCGCAACCGCACCCTACGTTTTCTTTGGATAAAGATTCCGATTTTTATAAAGAATTGTTGGAGGTGTACACAATTAGCAATCGTATCACTGCCAAAGGAGATCAATCTGAAGAAGTAGCCATTGCACAATTTTGGGATTGCAATCCCTATGTTTCTGTTACCCGAGGACATTTTATGTTTTCTACAAAAAAGATTACGCCAGGAGCTCACTGGATTGGAATCGTAAAAATTGCTAGCAAAAAAACCAATGCAAATTTCATGGAAACGGTAAATGCGTATACCAAAACATCCTTAGCCATTGCCGATGCTTTTATTAGTTGTTGGGATGAAAAATACAGTTCAAATTTAATACGCCCAGAAACCTTAATTCATCAAAATTTGGATCCCAATTGGCTCCCGATCCTACAAACCCCTCCTTTTCCTGAATATTCAAGCGGACATTCGGTGGTTTCAGGTGCCGCATCTGTTGTTCTAACGACATTGTTCGGAGATAATTTTGCTTTTGACGATACCACAGAATTACAATTTGGTTTGCCCGTTAGAAGTTTTAGTTCGTTTTATGATGCTTCTAGTGAAGCGGCAATTAGTAGAATGTATGGCGGAATTCATTACAGAGCTGCAGTAGATAACGGTCTAGAACAGGGTAAAAACTTAGGCCATTTTATTGTACAGAAAGCTGTAAAAAAGAAATTGTAAAATTTCTAATGGCTCTATTTTTAAAGCCATTATTTTTTTAATTTTTCTACAAACTCCAATTTATCAATCGTTGTTTTGGTGGTAAAGAAACCATAGTTAATTTCCACTTTTTTCTTTTCAATTTTTTCAATGGTTCCTATTGTATTCGAGCCAACAACCCTTACGCGATCATTTATCTTGTAGGTGTATGCTGCTTTTTCTTTCGCTTCTTTTGCGGCTACTACTTTTTTCTCTTTTCGAACTTCCACCACTTTTTTTAACACCTCTTTTTCTACTTTCTGAATGACTTGTTGCATTTGTTTTTCATCCGCTTTCGCCTTTTTCTTTTGAGTTTTAGTGTGTTGTTTTTTAGGATTTTTCTTGGCGCGTTTTACTTTTTCATCTGCTACCCATTTGTTGAAATTGGTTGTAAGTTCTTTCTTATTGTTGGTCTGAAAATATTTATTGAACAACTCATTTGTTTTTCTTCCCAAAGACAACATTTTCTGATTGTTGTCATACAATTCTTGAAATCCGGCTAATTTTGCTTGGATCTTATCATCTTTTTCTTGTAAGCTTTCTAAATGTTCTAGTCCCTGTTTCTTTTGCTTCTCAAGGTTGTCTGAGTTTTTTTGCAGGCGATTTCTTTCTTTTTGTAGTTTGGAAATGGTTTTGTCCAATCTAATCTTTTCTGTTTCTACTCGCTTTTTAGCTTTGTTGATAATGCTGTATGGAATTCCGTTTTTCTGAGCAACTTCAAAAGTGAATGAACTCCCCGCTTGTCCGATAAACAATTTGTACAAGGGCTCTAAAGAACGCTCATCAAATTGCATGTTGGCGTTGGTCACATTGTCCAATTCATTGGCCAGTACCTTCAAATTGGAGTAGTGGGTAGTAATGATCCCAAAAGCCCCATAATTGTAAAATTCTTCTAAGAAAATCTCTGCCAAAGCACCACCTAACTCTGGATCAGAACCTGTGCCAAATTCATCAATTAAAAATAAAGTTTCTGCATTGCACTTTTTTAAAAAGGCACGCATATTTTTAAGTCGATAACTATAGGTGCTTAATTGGTTTTCGATGGATTGATTGTCGCCAATATCGGTAAGAATATTTTCGAAAATATACGTTTCACTTCGTTCATCTACAGGTATTAAAAGCCCGCTTTGTAGCATAATTTGCAATAAGCCAATGGTTTTTAATGTAATGCTTTTTCCACCAGCATTGGGACCAGAAATTACAATAATTTGCTGTTTCTGGTGCAGTTGAATTGTTTGTGGAACCGTTTCGATTTGCTGTTCGTTGTTTTTTCGCCACAAAACGGGATGGAATGCATTCTTAAAATAGATCTTTTTTTCGTTGGATATTTTTGGTAAAACAGCATTGCTTTCATGGGCGTATTTTGCTTTCGCTCCCACAGCATCTACATGTGTTAAATACTCAAGATATTCTTCCAATAGTGATATCATTGGACGAATCGTTGTTGCCAATTCTCGTAATATTTTTACCACTTCTTGTTTTTCTTCGTACACTAAATTTTGATATTCTCTACTATACGAAAGTGTTGCTTGTGGAGCAATGTAGACAATACCTCCCGACTTAGAAGCCCCTAACAAACTCCCCGCAACTTTTCTTCGATACATGGCTTTTACTGCCAGCACGCGTTGATTGTCTATAATGGTTTCTTTAATGTCATCTAAAAATCCTGCTCCAATGGCTTTTGATAATGCACTGTTGAAACTTGCGCCAATCTTCCCGCGTACATAATTGATGTCTTTTCGGATCTGCTTCAAGCTACTTGAGGCATTGTTTTTTACTTCACCACTGAGTTCGATAATTTTTTTAATCTCATTGTCGATGTAGGGAGTGTGTTCAATTTTTTGGGTCAGATCAAAAAAGGTTGGAAATTGGATTTTAAATTTCTTAAAAAATGTAAGGTGTTCATTGACCGTTAGTGAAGTGGCAGCTATTTTTAGAAAGGCTTCTGTTTCTATGAAACTATTTTCAATTTTTAAGCGTTTTACACTCTCGGTAACATTGTCAAACCCATGATTAGGAACACGATTTTCGCTTTGGAAAGAGGAAAGGTATTCGTTGACCAAATTCAGTTCTTTGAAAAGTCCTTTTTTGTAGGTAATTGGAGTTGTTTCGAAGATGCGTTCTTTTCCTAGTCCAGAAATACAATGCGCCGCTACATGCTGCAAAACCGTTGCAAACTCTAAATCTTGTAATGTTTTATTTGAAATGTTTGGTATCAATTTTGTAATTTTGAGGTATTAAATTGCTGAATCAAAGTATTTTATTGCCCTAGGATATTTAACAGAATTGATCCGCCGCTTTGAATTCTTCGAATTACTTTTAAACTCATTGACAAAAATAAGAAACAATGCAGGTAAATATTGCCGATAGTTGGAAAAATATACTTCAAAATGAATTTGAAAAAGCGTATTTCAAAAAATTGACAGATTTTGTAGCTTCAGAATATAAAAAGAACGCTTGTTTTCCGAATGAGGAGGCCATATTTGCAGCTTTTGACCTTTGCTCTTTCGAGGCTTTAAAAGTGGTTATAATTGGTCAAGATCCCTACCACGGAGAAGGACAGGCAAATGGATTGTGTTTTTCTGTTAAAGAGGGCATTAAATATCCGCCTTCTTTGCAGAATATCTTTAAAGAATTGACTATGGATTTAAAAGTTCCGATGCCCAAAACAGGCAATCTAGAGAATTGGGCAAAACAAGGGGTTTTATTGTTAAATGCAACACTAACCGTACGGGCACACGCACCGGGGAGTCATCAAAATCAAGGCTGGGAAACTTTTACAGATGCTGCCATTGCGAAAATATCTGAACAAAAAGAACATGTAGTTTTTTTACTCTGGGGAAAGTTTGCAGCAAGTAAATCTAAACAAATTGATCTTTCAAAACATACCGTTTTTACAGCGCCACATCCTTCTCCTTTAGGGGCTTGGAGAGGCTGGTTTGGGAGCCAGCATTTTTCCAAAACAAATGCCGTTTTAAATGCGCAGGATACTAAGGAAATTAGTTGGGTATGATTTTTAGGGATTGTGCTTTGTTACACCCCGAATAATGGGATGCGAACATCGGGTTCATTCGAAGAAGCCTAGCAGGATGTTCAATTAACTAAAACTGACTTCTTGTGTGTGAGTTTCACTGGGCGTATTGTCTGCCAATCCGCAAGAACTTGCAGTGCTTCTGCATGAAGACATGCAAAAAATTCCTAAAATACAAATTACAATACAGATTGTTTTTTTCATGGGGACTTGTTTTACAGGCTAAATGTACATATTTTTTATAAAATCTACAGAATTTTTCCTTTTTTTGATAACGTTAAAGACAATCATTTTATTTTGTAGGTCTGTATTTAAGTTTTGGTGATGGGTTGCTCCGCTTTCCATCCTGTTATTCTCTATCATTTTTGAATGTAGGTTTGCTGTTTTGATGTCTATCATCCAGAATGTGATCAAGCTTAAAACATTTTTTTAACGGAGGTTCCAAGCATCATTTGTATGCTCTGAAACGCTTGCTTGAGTTAAAGAAACTCTTTATTCTACCAATTTATTTAAGGTATATACGATTAAATTTTCAACTACTTTGTTGGAGTCTTTACTAAAAGTGCCAAGGGCTCTGTTGGCAATTATTGCATTCATTGAACAAGCATTGTGACCCAGTAATTTGCACAATCCATAGATGGCAGAAGTTTCCATTTCTAGATTGGCTACACGTACCCCATTGTGTTGAAAGCAATCTATTTTAGCATTTAAATCAGGATCTTGAAGCGCTAATCGCAACACCCTACCTTGTGGACCATAAAAGCCTCCGGCAGTGGCGGTCATCCCTTTATAAATAATTTCTGAGGATAATATATTTTCAAGTATTTGACTGTTTTTGATTACCAAAGGAGCTGATTTATGTGGACTCCAATTGGTCTGCTTTGCAAAGGCAGTTGCGAGTTCAGTATCTGAAATTGCAGTTGTTTGGTAGGCGTGAAGCATTCCGTTTAAATCCAAGGCATGGGTACTCATTAAAAATGAATCTACTGGAATGTCTTTTTGCAAAGATCCCGAAGTTCCTATTCGAATAATATTTAACGCGGTATGGGTTTCTTTCAATGCTCTTGTTGCGAGATTGATGTTTACAATCGCATCCAATTCATTCATAACAATGTCAATATTGTCGGGTCCAATTCCTGTTGATATCACAGAAATTCTTTTTCCTTTGTAAATTCCGGTTGTGGTTTTAAATTCTCTTTTTTGTGTGGTAAATTCTATTGAATCAAACCATTTGGTAATTTTATCAACACGCTCTTGATCACCTACAAAGAGAATGTCCTTTGCAATATCTCCTGGTTTCAGGTTCAGATGATAGATACTTCCATCTTCATTTAAAATTAATTCGGATTGCTGTATAGCCATATTGTTTCTTTAACCGCCAACGCGTTTTACTTTAAACCCTTTTTTGATTAGGAGGGTCATTATTTTATCTCTGTAGTCTCCTTGTATGATAATTTTATCCTCTTTAAAACTTCCACCAACACTCAGTTTTGTTTTAATCTCTTTTGCTAAGGTTTTAAAATCAGCAGTTGCCCCAGTATAGCCTTCTAATATCGTAATGGGTTTTCCTTTTCTTTTTTCGTATTTACAAATAATAGGGGCTTCTTGCATCCAGATTGTAGAGGTTTCTTTTATAGGTTCTGGGGATTCCTCATGCTCGGGAAATAAGTTTTTAAGTTGTTCTTTGAGATCCATTCTATAATTTGTAGTATTTGGTTTCAGAATTTAATAGGAGTTTACAAAGCATTGCTTAGTTGGGCCACTCCTAAAAAGTCTAGGGGTTATTTTTTTAAACCTAATTCTTTTAAGCGCTCATTTAAAAATTCACCAGCAGTAATGTCTTCGTATTTCTTTGGATTTGCCTCGTCAATACAATTTTCTAGAACATCCAATTTCATTGCAGATATGGGGTGCATAAAAAACGGAATCGAATAACGGGATGTTCCCCACATTTCCTTTGGTGGGTTCGTAACTCTATGGATGGTTGATTTTAATTTGTTGTTGCTATGGCGTGCCAACATATCTCCAACATTTATCATTAACTCATCGGGCGCTGCAACGGCATCAATCCATTCACCTTTGTGATTTTGAACCTGCAAGCCTTTTCCTTGTGCTCCCATTAATAAAGTAATGAGGTTAATGTCTCCATGCGCGGCAGCTCTTTCGGCTCCTTTGGGCTCTGTTTTTATTGGTGGATAATGTATGGGGCGTAGGATGCTATTTCCATTTTTGATGAAGTTGTCAAAATAGGTTTCTTCTAAGCCCAAGTGCAGGGATAAGGAACGCAGTACATATTTTGCTGTTTTTTCTAACATTTGGTAAGCTTGTTTGCCTACTTCATTAAAACGTGCTAGCTCTTCTACAATTACGTTCTCTGGGTATTCTTCTGCATATTTGGAAGCGCTGTCTACATATTGTCCAAAATGCCAAAACTCTTTCAAATCTCCTTCTTTTCTCCCTTTGGCAGATTCTTTCCCAAAGGAAACATATCCTCTTTGGCCTCCTATACCGGGAATTTCATATTTTTCTTTTACAGCGACGGGCAAGTCAAAAAAGTTTTTAACTTCTTGGTATAGATTTTCAACCAGTGCTTCGTCTAAAAAATGTCCTTTTAAAGCTACAAATCCAATGTTTTCATAAGCATGACCAATTTCATTGATGAATTTTTCTTTTTTTACGGGATCATCAGATAGAAAGTCGGTTAAATTTACGCTAGGTATTTTATTCATAGTATTCGTTTTAATAAAATAGAATTTAAAGTTACAAAAAATTAGCTGGAATGAAATTATTTTTTCGTGAACGGAATTAAGTAAGAGATCGTATAGTTAAAGCCAAAACCGGTTCCGCTTTCATAAACTCTACCCAATCCAGGAGCAAAAAGTGTTTTAAAATTTTCTTGATCATCTACAGCGAATGCTATTTTGTAAGAAATACTTGTACTTACAAACAAGTTCCGCAAAGTTTCTACTTTTATTCCTACTAAAAACTCGGTCCAATGCGCTGTTAAGTCTGGTGCTGTAATTGATGCATTTATAGGCACTGATGGAAAATAAAGTGAATTTACATTGGGTGTATAGCTGTTTAAGGTTTGATCGAATAGGGCCAGCCCGTAGCGAACTCCTGTAAAGATTTCATTGTTCATATCTAACCAGTTGTCATAAGCATTGTAGTTGAAGCCTATTCGAATATAACTTCCTTTGGAAGTGGAATTGGAATAATCTTCAATGGAAGTTTTTTCTTCAAAGCCTATTTCTGTGGCTAGGTATATTTTTTTACCAATGCGATAATTGGCCACCAATTCAACACCCGTATAATTTCCATTAAAAATTGCCAATATGGGTTTGCTAATATCTGCACCAACGCGAAGTCCGTAGGCAGTTTTGTAAACGGTAGAATCTGTTTCTACTTCGGGAAACTCCATTGCTTTTTCTTGAGCGAACCCAAGCGAACAAATCAACAAGAAAATAGAACTAATGGAATATCTGAACATGCGCTGTGTTTTGATTGTCTATTGTTGAGAGGGTAGCAGGTGTGAAGTCCTGAATCCAATTCGTATCTGTTGAAAAACGAACATCGTTAAACAAGACTCTAAAACCACAGGATCTTGAAACAAATTCTTCCTCTGGAGTATACTGTATGGTAAGTGTAGCGATTTGATTGTTGGCTATACTGCCGTCAAAATCATTTATTTTTAAATGATATACAGTTTCTAGGGTGGTGGTATTTAATGGAATCGCAATGCTATCTAATGAAACACTTCTATAGGCAGGGATGGTATCTTTTCCAGCAGCCCATATAGACAAACGTTCGGTTCTTTTTAATTGACCTGGTTCGTTTGCATCGTAAAATCGCAGTACTAATTTTGGAGTTACTGGATCTTTGGTACAAAAATCATCTTTCTCACAGCGATTAAAAATAGCCATACAAAGGATCAAAAGGAGGATGCTTCTTTTCATTAAAATGAATTCATAATACGGTTCAAAAATACTCAATAAGAATGCTATTCTTCTACTTCTACAATTTGATTGATCAAGGTTGCCAGTTGAAAGTCCAAGGCAGTTACTCCGTCTGCATCATGTGTAGTTAGTTTAATGTCCAACGTATTGTATACATTGGTCCATTCTGGATGATGATTCAATGCCTCACATTCAAACGCGATTCGATTCATGGCAGACATACAATCTTTGAAATTGTCAAATTCAAAATCGGTATGCAGTGCATTGTCATAATAATCCCAATCGTTTAATGAAGCTAATTTTTCGGCTATTTCCTTTTCGGTTAATCTTTCCATTTTGGTAAACTTTATAGTTTTCAATCTAAGTGTTTTTTTTGTCTTGCTAAAATATCATCATTTTCAGGAAAAAGTGTTAATTCCTTCTAAATAATGATCTCTCTTCTTATTTTTCAAACAATACTACCGTTTCGATGTGCGCAGTGTGAGGAAATTGATCTACCAAACTCATTTTTTTAATTTGATATCCAGCTGCTCTTAGCAATTCGGTATCTCTTGCTTGTGTCGCAGGGTTGCAAGATACATAGACCATTCGATTTGCATTCAATGCAATGATCTTTTGTAATGTTTTGCGCGCAATTCCAGCTCTAGCAGGATCTAAAATAATTGTTTTTATTTTGTTTTTGTATTCGGGATGCGCAACTAAAAATTTCCCAACATCAGCAGCATAAAACTGCAAGCCTTCTATGTGGTTTCTTTGGGCATTTTTTTTAGCATCTTCAATGGCTGAAGCGACAATATCTACTCCAACTATTTTAGCATTTTTACTTTTTGAAGCCACAATTTGGCCAATGGTACCCGTCCCACAAAACAAGTCCATGACGATGGTATTGTCTACTTTTGTTTGATCTTCTAAAACGTATTCTACTACTTTATGATATAGTTTTTCTGCACACTTTGGATTTGTTTGAAAGAAACTTTTCATGCTAATTTCAAAGTTCAATCCAAGCAGTTCTTCTACAATTTTATCTTTTCCGTATACCAAATTAATACGACCAGAAGTGGCGATTGTTCGGTCTCCAGTTTCATCATTAATTGTATGCAACAAACCGGCCAAACGTTCTCCAAAAATACCTTTTAAGAAAGTGGCAAACTTTTGCAAATCAAATTGATCTAAAGCTTCAGAGGTAGTAACTAAGTTACACAGTAACTCATTGGTTTTGAAAGATTTTCGTACCACAAAGTAGCGAAAGAAACCTTCTTTCTTGGGGCCATGCCAAGGGGGCAACCCCGTTTCAATACAATAGGCACGGATGTTCTTTAGTTCGTCTTCCATTTGCTTGTCAAACAAGCCAGAGTCTTTGTCTAAATTGTCTCCCATCCACCAAACACCACGTCTTTTGAAGCCTAAGGTAAATTCGTCTTTGTCTCTTTTTGCAACCCGATCGTATCCGATAGCAGAAAAACCATATTCCATTTTATTTCGATAGTGAAATACATTTGGTGAGCTTACAAATTCATCAAACAAATCTTCGATGTTGGTTACTTTTCCAATCCTTTTGAATAAAGAAAGGGTACTTTCTTTTTTGTATTGGTGCTGCAATTCAATGGGTAACTGAATGTAAGGAGCGCCAGGAATGTCTTGAAAGGGTACTTCTACTTCATCTTCTGAGGGTGTAAGTACATCAATTAGTTTTGCTTCGGCATAATTTTTACTTGATTTGCTTATCTGAACTTTCACCAATTGACCGGGCAAGGTATTGGGGACAAAAACTACGAAATCTCCCGCTTCACTGCGAATTTTTGCAATTCCCTTTCCTCCAAAAGCATAGGCTTCAATTTTTAACTCTAAAACTTGATTTTTTTTTACAAACTTATTTCGTTCTCTACGCGGCATTCTCTATCATTTATTGGATTGCAATATTAAGCAAACTTATTGATAATGCCTTTACCTGTTTAGAAAAACTATCAATCCTTTAAAAGCAACTATTTTGGCAAGCACTTCTTTTTTTATGCATGTGATTGTGGTAGTTTCCACTTTTGAGATTGAAAAAATGGCAGATCAAAAAGGCCAACCCTGCCAAATACATCTTTGGTAAAATTCAGTATTACACAGTTCATTTATTTTAGCTACTTTTGTACTACTTCGGGGATGATTTCTTTCCCACGCTGAATTTTCGAAACTTCGAAAGGATAAAGGTAGAACAGGAATGGTTATAATATTATAAACATTTAAAAGTTTAAAAAATGGCTGTTTTAGAACAACTTACGTCGCAAAAAGCGATCGATTTAGAAGGCAAGTACGGTGCACACAACTATCATCCACTTCCCGTAGTATTGCGCAAAGGTGATGGGGTGTATGTGTGGGATGTAGAAGGAAAGAAATATTACGATTTTCTCTCCGCTTACTCCGCAGTAAACCAAGGACATTGTCATCCGAAAATTGTGGATGCAATGGTTCATCAGGCGAAAACATTGAGTTTAACTTCAAGAGCATTTTATAATGACCTGCTTGGAACCTATGAGAAATTTGCAACGGAACTTTTTGGTTTTGACAAATTACTTCCAATGAATACAGGGGCAGAAGCGGTAGAGACTGCTTTGAAAATTTGTAGAAAATGGGCTTATGAAGTAAAAGGAATTCCTGAAAATGAAGCGCAAATTATTGTTTGCGAAAATAATTTTCATGGGAGAACAACCACCATCATCTCTTTTTCAAATGATCCGGTTGCACGAAAGAATTTTGGACCGTTTACAAACGGATTTATAAAAATTGAATATGACAACCTAACAGCATTGGAAGCGGCTTTGAAAGCCAATGCAAATATTGCTGGTTTTCTAGTAGAACCTATTCAAGGTGAAGCAGGAGTATATGTACCTTCTGATGGATATTTAGCGGCAGCAAAAGCATTGTGTGAAAAATACAAAGTGCTATTTATTGCCGATGAAGTACAAACAGGAATTGCAAGAACTGGACGTTTGTTGGCTACATGTGGAAATTGTACCTGTCCAACGAAGAATTGTGAAGGAACTCCAGAAACTAAAGCAGATATCCTAATCCTTGGAAAAGCTTTAAGTGGTGGCGCATATCCAGTTTCTGCAGTCTTGGCAAATGATGCAATTATGAATGTCATTCAGCCAGGAAATCACGGTTCTACTTATGGAGGTAATCCAATTGCGGCAGCAGTGGCTATTGCAGCACTCGAAGTTGTGAAAGAGGAAGATTTAGCTGAAAACGCAGATCGATTGGGTAAAATTTTTAGAGCAGAATTGTCACAATTTGTATCTGAAAACGAATTGGTAAAATCGGTCAGAGGTAAAGGGCTGTTGAATGCAATATTAATCAATGATACCGAAGATAGTACCACGGCTTGGGATATATGTATGAAGTTGCGTGACAACGGATTGTTAGCAAAGCCAACGCATGGGAATATCATTCGTTTTGCGCCGCCTTTGGTAATGACAGAAGCAGAACTAAGGGATTGTATTTCGATTATTAAAAAAACAATTACTGAATTTAAGAAATAAGAATACATGTATTTTTACAAAAAAAGGAGCGATATTTGCGCTCCTTTTTTCATGTATTTGAATACAGTTAGCGAAACAATTGTTCAAACACTGCTGGGTCTTGAAATCCTTCCATACCAATGAAAATAAGAATAAAAATCATATAAAGAAGCATTAATACATTGAGTACAAGACCAATAATAGCAAGGACTTTTCCTGCTTTTACATTAGAATAACCCGTATAGTTCTCTGGAGCTTCTTTGTATAGGTTCGTTGCTTTTTTTGCCATAACAAGCGCAACAATCCCAAGCACTAATCCGACAACACCATAACAACAACAAGTGATGATTGATAAAATTCCTAATACAAGTATTCCGGTTGAATTTGGTAATGTGTGTTTTTCCATTTCGTTTTTGGGTTAGTTAATTTGTAAATTCATTTTTATGATATAGCTTCCTAGTATTATAAAAACATTTAAGACTGCCAATATAAGAATAATTCGCTGAGCATGTTTAAAGTTCATTTTCCTGTTCAATAAAATGAAACCACCAAAGAATAGTAGTGTGTATATGGCAGGATACATTTTAAAGGCGGCTATAAAATCGCCCTGAAAAAGAAATGCTATAGCCCGTTGTATACCACAACCTGGACAATCAAAGCCAAATAATTTCTTGTTTAAACAAGGAATCATAAAGTCTTCTAAACTTACAAAATATAGGTATTGTATCATTATTTATTTTCCTAATTAAATCCTGTAGCTGTTTTTATTGTTGCGATTGCCGCTTGTTTCTTTTTGGGAAGCAATTTCCAATTTTTTATGGTGCATGCAAACAAACTTAATAAAATTTATGGAATCATCTTTTAGAAAAAGGAGCAAGATATTTCTTTTCGCTATGCTATTAAGTCTTATTTTTGCCAACGTTCTAAAACAGATTCGATGAAAAGGAAATCATTAATAGCTCCAAAAGCAGTCAAAAAACCAACAAGATTAGAAAAACACGGCGACGTAAGAATTGATAATTATTTTTGGATGCGTTTGTCGGATGCTCAAAAATTGGCAGCAGAAAAAGACGATCAAACAACGAATGTTCTTGATTATTTACACGCTGAAAATGAGTACTATAAGGAGAGTACTGCTCCTACAAAAGATTTTCAAGAAACCTTGTTTCAAGAAATGAAAGGTCGAATAAAAGAAGATGATGCTTCTGTTCCCTACAAAGACAATGGTTATTTTTACATTACGCGCTATGAAACAGGTAAGCAATATCCTATTTTCAGCAGAAAAAAAGAAAGTTTAGAAGCCAAAGAAGAAATTTTGTTTGATGTCAATGAAATGGCTGTTGGATTTGACTATTATCAATTAGGCGGTTTGACTATTTCTGAAAACAACAAACTGGTCGTTTTTGCAACAGATACTGTTAGTAGAAGACAATATACCCTAAGAATAAAGAACTTAGAAACAGGTGAGATTTATGATGATCTTATAGAAAATACTACTGGAAGTGCTGTTTGGGCAAATGATAATCGAACTCTTTTTTACACAAAAAAAGACCCTGTGACACTACGAAGTGAAAAGATTTTTAGACATGTTCTTGGCACATCTTCCTCCGAAGATATTGAGGTGTATCATGAAAAAGAAGATACTTTTGGAACTTATGTCTCCAAAACGAAGTCAAACAAATACATTATTATTGGATCCTACAGTACCCTTTCTACAGAAACTCAGTTTTTGGAGGCAGACAATCCAACGGGAAGCTTTCAAATGTTGCAAGCCAGAGAAAAAGGTCTAGAGTACAGTGTTTCTCATTTCGAAAATGACTTTTACTTGCTGACCAACAAAGACAACGCCATCAACTTTAAGTTGATGAAAACCTCCGTAAATCAAACAGAAAAGGAACATTGGGTAGATGTCATTCCGCACAGATCGGATACTTTGTTGGAAGATTTTTCCATCTTTAAAGAATACCTCATTTTAGAGGAACGAAACAATGGTTTGAACACAATTAGAATTCGACGTTGGGACCTTCGTGAAGATTATTATTTGCCTTTTTCTGAAGAAACTTATTCAGTAGGCGTATATGCAAACCCAGAATTTGATACTGATAGGATTCGCTATTCTTACAATTCGATGACCACACCAGCCTCTGTAATTGATTTCAATATGACAGACAAAACAAAAGAAATTAAAAAGGAACAAGCTGTTTTGGGTGGGAAATTTCAGAAAGAAAATTATATCAGCAAACGTGTTTGGGCAACAGCTAGGGATGGAAAAAAGGTTGCCATATCATTGGTGCATCACAAAGATACCGAACTCAATGAAAATACCCCGCTTATGCAATATGCTTATGGCGCATATGGATATACAATTTCTGACGGTTTTTCTTCAACAAGATTGAGTTTGTTGGATCGAGGATTTGTTTTTGCGTTGGCACATATTAGAGGAGGTCAGTACCTTGGAAGAACATGGTATGAAGAGGGTAAAATGCTGACGAAGAAAAATACGTTTACAGATTTTATTGACTGTTCCAAATATCTAATTGAAAACAAGTATACTTCTGCAGCGCATTTGTATGCTATGGGAGGCTCAGCAGGGGGGCTGTTAATGGGGGCAATTGTAAATATGAACCCAGAACTGTACAACGGTATTATTGCTGCTGTCCCATTTGTAGATGTTGTATCTACCATGTTGGACGAAAGCATTCCATTAACCACTGGGGAGTATGACGAGTGGGGAAATCCAAATGATAAAGAATACTATGCGTATATAAAATCTTACTCACCGTATGACCAAGTTACCGCCAAAGCCTATCCAAATATGTTGGTCACTACCGGATACTTCGATTCTCAAGTGCAATATTGGGAGCCTGCAAAGTGGGTTGCCAAACTTCGTGAATTAAAAACCGATACAAACGTGTTGTTTTTAGATACGAATATGGAAGTCGGTCATGGTGGCGCCTCAGGTCGTTTCGATGCTTTGAAAGATACTGCCAAAGAATATACCTTTATTTTGGCCTTGGAAAATAAATTAGATTCCTAAAAAAAAAACACCTTCAAAATACCTGGTAAGAATTCGTTTCAAAAAAACTGTTTATAAGCTTTTTTTGAGGTGTTTTCGAAGACGATTTTAATACATAAAAATAAAAATAAACTGTTTACTTCTTGTGAATAAGTAGCTGTATTTAAAAAAAGAAAAACCCGCTATGAAAAGGAGAAAATCAGTAAATTTGCGTGAGTTAATAGCAGAAAAATTATGAAAATATCATACAATTGGATCAAACAATTTCTACAAACAGATTGGGATGCCACCAAAACTGGAGAATTGTTAACCGATTTAGGATTGGAAGTGGAAGGGATTGAAACGAAAGAATCTATCAAAGGAAGCTTGAAAGGAATTGTTGTTGGTGAAGTTTTAACTTGCATTCAACACCCTAATGCAGACCGATTAAAAGTTACTACCGTAGATCTAGGAAATGGAGATCCAGTACAAATTGTATGCGGTGCTCCCAATGTAGCAGCAGGTCAAAAAGTTCCCGTAGCTACCATTGGAACCCTATTGTATGATGACAAAGGCGAAAGCTTTAAAATAAAAAAAGGCAAAATTAGAGGTGAAGAAAGTCACGGTATGATTTGTGCTGAAGATGAGTTGGGTCTGGGTACTGGACATGATGGAATTCTTGTTTTAGATGCAGCTATCAAAACAGGAACCCCTGCAGCAAGCGTCTTTAATATTGAAGTTGATTCGGTTTTTGAAATTGGATTAACTCCCAACAGGTCTGATGCAATGAGTCATTTTGGAGTTGCCAGAGATTTAAAAGCCGGTCTTATGCATCAAGACATCAATCTAGAATTAATTTCACCTTCTGTGAGTGATTTTCATGTAGATGAAAGAACCTTACGAATTGATGTTGAGGTAGCGGATCGAGAGGAAGCTCCCAGGTACTGTGGAATTAGCATTACAGATGTTACCGTAAAAGCATCTCCAGAATGGATTCAAAACAGATTAAAATCGATTGGTATTACGCCCAAAAATAATATTGTAGACATTACAAATTATGTATTGCACGAACTCGGACAACCTTTGCATGCTTTTGATGCACAAAAAATAAAAGGAAATAAAATTCTTGTAAAAACATTAGCACAAGGCACGCCATTTACCACACTTGATGGTCAAGAAAGAACCTTGTCATCCGAAGACATCATGATTTGTGATGAAGATTCCAACCCGCTCTGTATTGCAGGAGTTTTTGGAGGATTGAACTCTGGAGTTTCAGAATATACCACTTCTATTTTCTTAGAAAGTGCTTATTTTAATCCAGTTTCTGTTCGAAAGACAGCAAAAAGACACGCATTAAACACCGATGCTTCTTTTCGTTTTGAACGTGGTATAGATATTAACATGACTAAATATGCCCTGAAAAGAGCCGCATTGTTAATAGAAGAATATGCAGGCGGTAAAATGGCATCCGATATTTCTGATTTTTTTCCAGAAAAAATCGAAGACTTTCAAGTATTCTTATCCTATGAAAATGCCTATCGTTTGATTGGGCAACAAATCCACAAAGAAACGATCAAAAACATATTAGCTTCCTTAGAAATTAAAATCAATAGTGAAACTGAAGGTGGTTTGGGTTTAACCATCCCTTCTTATAGAACCGATGTGCAAAGGGAAGCCGATATTATTGAAGAAATATTAAGAGTGTATGGATATAATAATATAGAATTTTCATACAAATTAAATACTTCCATTTCTTTCGATTCAAACAAAGAAACGAAAATTGAAAATGTGGTTGCCAATCAATTATCTTCGCTAGGATTTAATGAAACGATGGCAAATTCGCTAACAAAACCTTTGTATGCTTCCTACTCAGCGAATATCAACGAAGCTGCTAGTGTTGCCATGCTCAATCCGTTGAGTAATGATTTGAAGGTCCTGCGCCAATCTTTGTTATTTAGTGGATTAGAATCTGTCGCTTACAATATCAATCGAAAAAACAACGCATTAAAGTTCTATGAGTTTGGTAAAACCTATCATAAATACAGTGATGCCTATCAAGAAGACAAGCATTTGACCTTGTTTATAACTGGGAAAAGAGGGAAAGATAGTTGGAATTTACCCTCCAAAACAGCTGATTTTTTCTATGCAAAAGGAGTGGTTATCGCTGTTTTAAATCGGCTAGGGATTGATACTTTAAAAACAACGCCAAGCAAACAAGATGTATTCTCTGAAGGCATCACCTTAAGTTTAGGAAAAATGAAACTCGTGGAATTTGGTGTTGTAAAATCGACCCTATTAAAAGAATTCGGGATCAAACAAGAAGTCTTATTTGCTGATTTTAATTGGGATACGATTCTTAAAATATCTGGAAATAAAAATATAAAAGTTTCCGATTTAACAAAATTCCCAGCAGTAAAAAGAGATTTAGCCCTCTTATTAGATAGCAAAATCGAATTTAAACAGATTTATAATTTGGCTTTTCAGTCAGAGAAAAACTTATTGAAAGAAGTTGATCTGTTTGACGTTTATGAAGGAGATAAATTACCAGAAGGAAAAAAATCCTATGCTGTTAGTTTCTTATTGCAAGACGAAACAAAGACACTAGAAGACAAGCAGATAGATAAAATAATGCAAAAATTACAGCAAACATTTGAAAAGAATTTAGAAGCTGTTTTAAGATAATTTAAAAGCTCCATTTGTAATGGGGCTTTTTTTATATTTTCAAAATCAACAGAATTTATAACACAGACTCAAAAAAGATCTATGTACAAACTACTACTAAGACCCATTTTATTTTTATTCGATCCCGAAAAAGTGCATTATTTCACATTTTCACTTATTAGAATCTTTTGTAAAATCCCTTTCGTTGCTGCAATTTTTAGAGGACTGTATCAAGTAAACGATAAAAAATTAGAACGTACTTTATTTGGAATCACGTTTAAAAACCCTGTAGGTTTGGCAGCTGGTTTTGATAAAAATGCGGTACTATATAACGAATTGGCAAACTTTGGTTTTGGATTTATAGAAATTGGCACGGTCACTCCAGAGGGACAAGCGGGGAATCCCAAAAAACGCTTATTTCGACTAAAAACTGATCAGGGAATTATTAATCGAATGGGCTTTAACAACGAAGGCCTTGCAACCGCTATTGCACAATTAAAAAAGAATCAGGGAAAATTAATAATCGGAGGTAATATTGGAAAAAACACACAAACTGCTCCCGAAAACTATACCCAAGATTATAAAATTTGTTTCGAAGGTTTGCATCCTTATGTAGATTATTTCGTATTAAATGTGAGTTGCCCAAACGTTGGTAGTCATGCAAAGCTTAACGATAAAACCTATTTAGTATCGCTAATTACAGAATGTCAGAAATTAAACAATGCACAGGCAACTCAAAAGCCAATTTTATTAAAAATAGCACCCGATTTAAACAACCAACAATTGGATGAAATCATCGAATTGGTCGCAGAAACAAAAATCGATGGTGTTATTGCTTCCAATACATCTACCACAAGAGCCAATTTAAAGACTCCAAAAGAACAGTTAGCAATGATAGGCAATGGAGGCGTGAGCGGACAACCGATTAAAGATCAAAGCACCAAAGTAATCCAGTATTTGTCCGACAAATCAAACAAATCCTTTCCAATTATTGGAGTAGGGGGAATTCACTCGGCAACAGATGCCATCGAAAAAATAAATGCCGGTGCCGACTTGGTTCAAATTTATACAGGATTCATTTATGAAGGTCCAGGATTGATTAAAAAAATCAATAAGAAAATCTTGGCAAACGAGTAAGAGATCATTTCTTTCACAATGAAAATGATGGAATCCCGAAACTGCCAATATTCACTTTTAATAAAATGTTAGAAACTCTTAGTGCTTTTATTCTTGCAACAGCAATTTTGGCAATTTCCCCGGGGCCCGATAATATTTTTGTCCTGACACAGAGTATTGCAAACGGTAAAAAATATGGCCTTGCAACTGTATTTGGTTTAATGACTGGCTGTTTAGTGCATACCACATTTGTTGCATTTGGTGTGTCTGCCATTCTCAGTCAGCACCCCTTGTTTTTTATGGCCATCAAAATCTTTGGAGCCAGCTATCTTTTATACGTAGCTTATCAGGTCTATAAAAGTGATGCAAAAATTATTTTTTCTACCGAACAGGTTCTCCCCAACAAAACGATAAAACTGTTTAAAAAAGGATTTCTAATGAATGTATTGAATCCGAAAGTAACAATTTTTTTCTTGGCTTTTTTCCCTCAATTTTTATTTTCACAACAACTTTCCCATCTCGTTCAATTTTATATTCTAGGCCTGCTTTTTGTTCTTGTCTCATTCTTTGTTTTTGGAATGATTGCCCTCTTGGGAGGTGAAATTTCAGCAGCTATTTCTAAAAGAAAAAACATTGGATGGTATTTGAAATGGGGGCAAATTGTTGTTTTTGTGGTCATTTCCATCTTTATTATCCTTTAACTTTCCATTGGTATTATTCTTTTTGATATTCAATTGTTTGTCTATCTTTGATACAGATGAATGAAGTCAAAATCATAGAATGTCCAAGAGATGCCATGCAAGGCATAAAGTCTCATTTTATCCCTACCGATAAAAAGGCATTGTATCTCAATTCGCTTTTGAAAGTTGGATTTGATACCCTTGATTTTGGGAGTTTTGTCTCGCCAAAAGCAATTCCTCAAATGCGAGATACGGCTGCAGTATTATCAAAATTAGATTTGTCTAAGACAACCAGTAAGCTCTTGGCAATAATTGCCAATATAAGAGGCGCCAACGATGCTTCACAATTTGATGAAATTGATTATTTAGGTTACCCATTTTCCATTTCAGAAAACTTTCAAATGCGGAATACGCACAAAACAATTGCAGCATCTGTTTTGGCGCTAGATAAAATTTTAAACATTGCTTCCAAGACAAACAAAGAAGTTGTCGTTTATTTGTCAATGGGTTTTGGCAATCCTTATGGGGATCCTTGGAGTGTAGATATTGTAGCGGAATGGACAGAAAAAATGTCTCAAATGGGGGTGAAAATTCTATCTTTATCTGATACCGTTGGGAGTTCAACGCCCGAGGTGATTCGTCACCTTTTTACACATTTAATTCCTGCGTATCCGACCATTGAGTTTGGGGCACACTTGCATACCACACCAGACAAATGGTTCGAAAAAGTAGATGCTGCATACAAAGCAGGCTGCAAACGTTTTGATGGTGCTATTAAAGGATTTGGTGGTTGCCCAATGGCAAAAGATGATTTGACTGGCAACATGCCCACAGAAAAATTGTTCTCTTATTTTACGGCTCAAAAAGTGACAACCAATCTGAAGCCCATGAGTTTTGAAAGCGCATTTAACAAAGCGCTGGAAGTTTTTGAGGTCTTGTAATGTAGAAACTTTAAAGGACGTAAAAGGATTTAAAAACTTTAAAAAAATAGTCATACTATGAAATTTATTAAAATCAGTGTATTTTTTCTATCCCTGTTCATTGTTGGTTCTTGTTCAACAGACGATCAGAAAATAGATTTCACCTTTTTACAATTGAATGATGTTTATGAAATTGCTCCAATTCAAGCGGGTGCCTATGGAGGCATGGCACGCGTAGAAACTGTTCACCAAGAATTATTGAAAGAAAATAAAAATACCCTGCTCGTTATGGCAGGTGATTTTTTAAACCCTTCCTTATTAGGAACCTTAAAAGTAGATGGCGAACGCCTTCGTGGAAAACAGATGGTTTCGGTAATGAATGCCATGAATTTTGATTTGGTAGCCTTTGGGAATCACGAGTTTGATGTGCCTCAAAAAGATTTGCAAAAACGTTTAAATGAAAGTAATTTCCCATGGATTACTGCCAATGTAAAAGAAAAAACGAAAACTGGTTCAACTTTTTTTCATAAAGAAATAAACGGCAAAAAAATACCATTAACTCCCTCTTTTATCAAAGAATTTTCAGATGCTGATGGTACCAAAATAAAGATTGGTTTTATCAGTGTTTGCATTCCTTCAAATCCAAAAGATTATGTAGTATATGAAGATATGTATGCACAAGCAAAGGCAGCCTATGACGAACTCAAAGATGTTACAGATGTTGTTTTTGGTCTGACACATGTTAAAATTGCACAAGACAAAAAAATTGCAAAGTTGCTTCCAGAGATTCCATTAATTATGGGTGGGCATGAGCATACCAGTCGCTCTGTTTTGGTGGAAAATACCCTTATAGCAAAAGCAGATGCGAACGCGAAAACTGCCTACATACACCGTGTTTCCTTTAATAAAAAAACAAAAAAAGCGCGTATTCGTTCAGAATTAAAAGCCATAAACTCAAACATAAAAACGGATGAAAAAGTAGGCGCCATCGTAGCGCAATGGCAGCAAGTATTGAAAACAAAAATCAAAGAAATTGTTTCAAATCCAGCGACGGTTATTTATACGGCCAAAACACCATTAGATGGAAGAGATACTCCCATTCGCAGTGTACAAACCAATTTGGGAAAAATTATTACACAGTCTATGTCTTTTGCCTTTGAAAACCAGGTAGATTGTGCACTTGTTAATGGTGGGTCTATCCGAATTGACGATGCATTGGAAGGGGCGATCACTCCTGTAGATATTTTTAGGGTATTGCCTTATGGAGGGGCTATTTTGAAAGTGAAAATAAGCGGAAACCTATTGAAACGCGTTTTAGATTATGGGATTTTGGCAGCCGGTACTGGCGCTTACTTGCAACGTTTTCAGGCTGAAAAAGTAGGGTCAAATTGGTACATAAAAAATAAGCCCTTAGACCTTACTAAAACCTATGATGTTGCTTTCTCCGAATACTTATTAAAAGGTTTTGATATTCCTTTTTTATCAGAGAAAAACAACAATGTTCTTTCGGTATATCACCCAAAACCATCAGCACTCGGTTCAGATATTCGAAAAGCGGTGGTTTCCTATTTAATATCCGAAACAGAAAAAAGTGTTCTCAACTAGCACACTTTTTTCAACTTTTTCATTTTCCGTATATTTTTATAAGTCCTAGAATTGGTATTGGAATCCAGCGTAAATTCCAAAAGGATGTCCAGGCCTTAAACCAGCAGGTACTCTAGAAACAGCATAGGTATTATTAAGTAAATTTGTTAAGTTGGCTGTCAATTGAAATTGGGGAGTTATCCTGTATTTACTTGACATGTCTATGATGAAATTTGAGGCTACTTTTTCATTTGTAGGAATGGTGCCCGAGCCCGCTAAAGTTCTAAACGCACCATTGTATCGTGCATTTACGTTGATTTCAAATTTTGCATGTTCTAGAGACAATGCAGCGTTTAGTTGGTGTTTTGGAATGTATGGCAATTCATCACCAAGCGTCACTGTTCCCCACAAGCTATCAGTACTTCCAAAACTGTTTAAAAATTTAGTATTGGTGTACGTATAGCCCAATGACATTGGGAATGAAAATCGCGCAGCTTCCGTGGTTATGTTGTAGTTTAATAAGAGTTCTATTCCGTTTACTTTTACAGCTCCTGCATTGAATTGATCTAGCGAACCAGTTCCACCAGTAGCTGCAATATCACTTCCCAATAAATTGGAGTAATCGTTATAAAAACCAACAAATTCTCCTTTCAATTTCCCGAGGCTAAAACGGGTTCCCAATTCATAATTGATACTTTCTTCCGCCTTTTCATCTTCTTTGTTTCCGGGGGGCGAAAACCCTTTATGGATTCCTCCAAAAAGAGATAAATCATTGTTAAACTTATAATTGGCTCCCATTCCAGGAATAAAAACTGCTACACTGTTTTGTCGTTCATTTAAATCACTGCCAGCGCGTGTAATGTCATTCTTACCAAAGTCTTTTCTTTCCAATAAAATGTCTTCATACCGAACCCCTGGTGTAAAAGTCCAGTTTTGGTATTTTAATTTGTAGGTAATGTAAGACGCAAAAGCTTTTGCACTGCTAATTCTGTTAGCATCGGTTCCAGGAACACCTGCCGTAGTTTCAGTTAAAACTCCAGTGTTGGAGATGTTGTATTTGTCGACCCATTGAAAACGATCTTCTTCATCATAATGATATCTGAAACCCAGCTCTAAATCGTGAAATAAATTTTCTGTATACCAGTGGTAATCGAGTTTTGTTTGCATTCCTTGGGCATAGTATGATCGGTTATTTGCCTTCACTGCAATGGCATCAGCTGATGAATTTACCGTTCCGTTTACAATGCTAAAATGATCTGAATAGTTGGTAGGATCATCTAATATTTTCGATATTTTTTGCTGGTTACCTTCAAATGTAATGTCGTTTAGTTTGTACCAATTTCTTGCAAAATTATTTTGATAGAAGGTAGTGGTTACTGTAAAGTTTTTAGAAAAACCCAAATGATGCGTTAGCATGTATTGGGTATGATCTGTAGTCATTTCATCATTATTAGAAGCAGCATATCTCGAAAAAGGATTCGCCTTAAAATCTTCCTCTGTGAGTCCTAAATAAGTTTCATTTCCTTTTTCATCGGCATATTGAAATTTAAAAGCCAAAGATTGCTTTACTGTTTGATTTGGAAATAGTTGAACACGCAGTTTGGCAACCACATCGTTTTTGTTGAATCCAGTATTTTTACCACTTTCTAAGGTTTTAAAACCTTCCGATCCGTAATTAAGATATTCAATAAAGTACCCTATGTTTTTATGATTCCCACCCACTTTTGCATGCAACTGATTTGAATTAAAACTTCCATAAGATGCTCGTACACTACCCGAAAAATCTGTAGGAATTTGCGAAGAAATCATATTAATGGCACCTCCGGTAGTAAAAGGTCCGTATTGCACTTGGCTACTTCCTTTTAAAACTTCTACTGCTTCCATTCTTGCAATGGTAGGGAAGTAATAGGCAGAAGAAGCACTATAGGGAGCTGGAGCTATTAAAACCCCGTCTTCCATTACTGTGATTTTTGAACTTCTTTCAGGAGAAGTTCCTCGTAAACTAATGTTTGGACGCAATCCAAAACCATCTTCTTCATACAAAGAAACCCCAGGCACAGTTCTTAATGCTTTGTTGATATCGGTAAAACTAAATTTTTGTAACTCTTTAGGAGATAGATAATATGCGGATCCAGTTCTGTGTTTTGCTACGTATTTGTTTCCAAAAATTTGCGTGGTAGAGATTATGATTTCGTCCAATTTTTGGATGCTGTCTAATTGCCCAATTTCTTTATTCTCTTCTTTTTGTTGCCCTGTTAATATGCTGGTAATTAAGAGGGTAAAGAAGGTAATTTTGAATCTCATTTTATTTAGATCAATTATAAATAGCTTTTTCGGGTGCAAAGATAGGGTACCAATTTAGTTTTTCAAAGCTTATTTAGAATAAATAAGAATAATATTTTTAAAACATTACTAATCAGTATATTAAATTAATAATAGTTGTTCAAATATGTAAAAATTACAAGAAAAAAGGAATTTCAACGCGCGTTCAGCTCTAAAAAAATCTTTGGGCAAACCTTAGGTCTAATTATTAGTAAAAACCCAATAAATAGTTGTAAATTTGCTTGCAATTATACTTTAATTGCAACATGACAGCACACAACGATAAAATAGTAGGCGAAGGACTCACATATGACGACGTCTTATTAGTACCCGCCTTTTCAGATGTACTTCCTAGAGAGGTAATTATTCAAACAAAATTTACGAGAAACATTACCATTAATGTTCCTATAGTTTCTGCAGCCATGGATACGGTTACAGAAGCCGCGATGGCTATTGCGATTGCAAGAGAAGGGGGGATTGGAGTTTTGCACAAAAACATGACCATTGCACAACAAGCGGAAGAGGTTAGACGTGTAAAGCGTGCCGAATCGGGCATGATTTTAGATCCTGTTACCTTGCCTTTATCGGCCACTGTTTTTGACGCAAAAGCATACATGAAAGAACACCGAATTGGGGGAATCCCGATTGTTGATGAAAATGGCACTTTACAAGGAATTGTAACCAACAGAGATTTGCGTTTCGAGCACGACGATCAAAGACCGATTGTTGAAGTAATGACAACGGAAAACTTGATTACTGCATCTGAAGGTACTTCTTTAAAAGATGCTGAAAAAATTCTTCAAAAAAATAAGATTGAAAAATTACTGATTGTAGATGATCAGTACATTCTAAAAGGGCTTATTACCTTTAGAGACATTACAAAAGTGACTCAAAAACCAATTGCCAATAAAGATGCATTTGGGCGTTTGCGAGTGGCTGCGGCATTGGGGGTTACCGCAGATGCGGTTGATAGAGCTGAAGCTTTGGTAAAATCCGGTGTAGATGCTGTGATCATAGATACAGCCCATGGACATACCAAAGGCGTGGTCATGGTTTTAAAAGCGGTGAAAGCGAAGTTTCCGAATTTGGATGTGGTGGTTGGAAATATTGCTACTGCCGAAGCTGCCAAATATTTAGTAGAAGCAGGCGCCGATGCTGTTAAAGTTGGTATTGGACCGGGATCTATTTGTACTACGAGAGTAGTAGCAGGAGTTGGTTTTCCACAATTTTCTGCCGTTTTAGAAGTGGCTGCTGCCATTAAAGGAACTGGCGTTCCAGTTATTGCCGATGGAGGGATTCGTTATACAGGGGATATTCCCAAAGCCATTGCTGCCGGTGCAGATTCTGTAATGTTGGGATCTCTTTTGGCAGGTACCAAAGAGTCTCCTGGAGAAACAATCATTTATGAGGGAAGAAAATTTAAATCCTATCGTGGAATGGGCTCTGTTGAAGCCATGAAGCAAGGTTCTAAGGACCGTTATTTCCAAGATGTTGAAGCTGATATTAAAAAATTAGTACCAGAAGGCATCGTAGGAAGGGTTCCTTACAAAGGAAATTTGGACGAAAGCATTCACCAGTTCATAGGTGGATTACGTGCTGGAATGGGTTACTGTGGTGCGAAAGACATTGCTACTTTGCAAGAAAGTGGAAAGTTTGTAAGAATTACTGCCAGCGGTATTAATGAAAGCCATCCACATGATGTTGCCATTACCAAAGAAGCACCAAACTATAGCAGAAGATAAAAATAAACGAGTTTTTATAGTAAAAAGAGAAGCATCCGCTTCTCTTTTTTTTTTAGCTTTTTGGTGTGTCTTAGGTTTTTATGTGCCGTAAAGTCGGTAGACTTTGCGGAGCGGGTTTGAATTAATAATATCACTTGCAGCTCCCATTTATTTTAATTAATATCTCTAATTTATAGCCAATTTTTAATTATCTACAACGGTCTCGTCTATGAATAGTTGCAACAATTAAGCACTTAACTTTTTAAGTACAAAACCAAGTTGGGAAAATCAGAGATTTTTCTATAGTAGCACAGATCTAAGCAATTAAGTGTAGCCGTTAATGTCTTTAAATTTTTATTTTCAAAGTTTTTGGTTTTTTTTAAACCCAATTATAAGTTTTGGTAAAATTGACAATATAAAGACTAATACAAATAATAAACTATAATATTTTTTTTCCAATGGTAGTAACCATATTAAATAAATTGATATTGAAATGACTATTGTAAAATAGATGTAAATAATTTTTTTCATAATTTTTATATTATTTAGTTAATAGATAAGTTACTTGTTTAAAAAAAAACAAAAATTTATAGTAATTTACATCTTCAATTTTTAGTTTATGTTCCTTAAAAACTTGTTTCCAACCTACGTCAGTTTTATTGGTATGCGGATGCCCTTTAAATTCCCAATTGTTGATACTGTCAGCTATGAAAGTAACATACTTTTGAAGCCTAGTGGTATAATTATCTTCCATTACAAGAATTTTTTTTCCTACTCTTATCGCCTCTTTTAAAGTTTCTTCTGAGGCTTTTATATGGTGTAAAACCGTAATTAATTGAACGATGTCAAATTCATTCTCTTTAAAGGGGAGTTTTCCACCGTTGTATATTATTGGCTTAATTTCATGAAAGGCTGATTTATAAACAATATCCAATCCTAGAATATCAAATCCAGCTTTTTTAGTCAATAAATTTAATGCACAGTTGCCCGATCCTATATCTAAAATATAATCTTTAGTGTGATAGAACTTAAAAAGTCTGTTTGCTTTTATTTTAGCTTTTTTAATACACCAACTCTGATAGATATTCACTGTTTTTATTTATAGTTGTTTTTAGCCTATGCTTTTCAAAATACTGTATCTGGCTTTTTTCCATTCTAGAATCTTTCGTATTCCAATTTGGGCTCATGAAAACACCACTTTTTATCAGTTGTACAAAAGATTGATCCTATAAACTTAAGTTAAAAAAATATTTTTTTGGTATGCAAATAAATAAGTGGGTATATTTTTGGAATAAGTGGTGGTTATTTGGGAATAAGTGGTTTTTTTAGGACCACCAAAACCCGTTGATTTTGGCAACTATTAACAGGTATGTTGTTGATTGTAAAGGTGCTACTAAAGCATAATCCGGGAGGGAAGAAGGGGGGGTGCTTACTATTTGGTTTCCAACAACTCAAATTTTCGAGACCAGGCAACCGAAGTGTTTGCTGCCAAATCAATCCCGAAAAAGAGTTCTGGACTCATGACATGCTTTGTGCCCCAAAGGTTTACTTTGTTGGTTTTAAAATTGCCAGTTTCACGAATTGTAAGCTTGCTTTTACGGTTTTTGAGTTCCCATTGCGCGCGTACCCTGTTAGCTCCGGAAAGGTTGCTAAAAAAAAAGGTTTTGTCTATGGTATCTGTAAAAGTTATTTTACTAACGCCAAACTGCACCTTCTGTTCTGGGTTCACTGTTTCTATAAAGTGTGTGGGTTGCAACTGAAAAGGAAATTCCAAGCTGTAATTACGACCAATAGGATCTTTGTCAATTGCCATGAAATTGTGCACATATTCATCCGTTACAATTTTTTTGGTCCCGGTATTCTGTAATTTATAATCAATTCTAAAACCGTTTTCAAGCAATAAAATATTCTTTTCCAATATATAGGAATAGCCATTGATAGCTTCCGAGGTACAGCGTATAAAAATCCGATTGAGGCCTTGAGATATCTTAAATGTGGCTGGTTTTATTTGGTATTTTTTCCCTGGCTGGTAAAGTGAATCCTCTTTTTTTAAAAGCCCTACACCAATTTTGTGAAACCATCCTCCAATAGGAGTTTCGGAAAAACCCAAAGGAGATTCTATTCCAAATTCATTGTAAAACCCTTTGCCAATCACATGCGTTGGGTCTCCTTCGTTAGTTTCGCTTCCTGTAACAAAGAGTCCTTTGTACTTTAGAGTCGGTATTTTTCCAGTCCAGTCAAACCTTGAAAAGCAATAGTTTTCAGAGGGCAAATCTACCTGGAGTACTAGCTGATTGTTTTTGAGAAGCTGAGGCATTTAAAGTGCTATTATTGAACGAAACGAAAGTACTTTTTTTTGAGAGATTTTTTTGAATTAAAAGACACAAAAAAAACGCACTTGATACCAAGTGCGTTTTTAGATAGTTTATTTTATATGCATTAGTTTCTATGTCTTCTTCCGAAACCGCCTGGACCTCTATCGCTAGCACTTCTGCTAGCTCTGTCTGGTCTGTCCGAAGTTCTGTTTGATCCTCTACCAGAATTACTACTTCTTCTTGAAGAACCGCCATCTGAGTTTCTTTTTCGGCCAAAACCACCTTCTCTTTTATTCCCAAAAGACCTTCGGTCTCCACCACTTCTTCGACCGCCACCACGTTCTTTTTTGGTAATTTCTACATTTACCGAGCGACCATCAAAGTCGGGTTGGTTGTCTAAAAATGCGGCTAAGGTTGCGTCTTCGTAATTTTTATCAATTTCAAAGAAAGAAAAAGTATCTAAAATATCAATTGCACCAATTTCTACTTTGTCGCCAATATTTTGCTCATTGATTAAGCCTATTAGTTTTCCAGGGTTTAAGTTGTCTTTTCGTCCAATGTTGATAAAGAATCGCGTCATGTTCTCATCATTTGCTCTTGCTCTAGAATTGTCTTTGGAAGATAAATTGTTTAAATCTTTCGAATTTTCATAATACTTGAGCATGGTATTGAATTCTAAAGAAACAAATTTCTTAATCAATTCCTCACGATCTAAATCTGCTAATTTTTCGAAAATACTCGGTAAGAATGCTTCCATTTCAGATTCATTTACTTCCGTATTTTGAACCTTGTCAATTAAATTGATTAACTGGTTTTTAATGATTTCTTTACCCGTAGGAACTTTTCCTTCTATAAATTTCTTTTTAATGATTCGTTCGATCTGACGTAATTTCCCTTTCTCTTTTCCATTGACTAAAACAATTGAAATTCCTTTGTTTCCAGCCCTACCGGTTCTACCACTTCTGTGCGTGTAGTTCTCAATCTGGTCTGGTAATTTGTGGTTCAATACATGTGTCAATTCCGTAACATCCAATCCACGAGCAGCAACATCTGTCGCTACGAGTATTTTAATGGTTTTCTTTCTAAATTTCCCCATGACAGAATCACGTTGTCCTTGGGATAAATCTCCATGCAAAGAATCGGCACTATAACCATCTCTTATTAGATTGTCTGCAACTTCTTGGGTTTCTCTTCGCGTTCTACAAAAGATAATTGCATAAATATCTGGATTTAAGTCTGCAATTCTTTTTAAAGCAGGGTAGCGAGTTCTTTCTGTAACAGAATAATATTCATGGCTTACATTCTCTGAACCTGTATTTTTTTCACCTGAGGTAATTTCTACAGGTTTGGTCATGTAGTTTCTAGCAATTGCTTCCACTTCTCTTGGAAAGGTTGCAGAAAATAATAAGGTTTGCTTTGTTTCTGGAGTTGCTTCTAAGACTTTATCCAGCTCTTCTTTGAACCCCATGTTTAACATTTCATCAGCTTCATCTAAGACCAACCATTGAACGTTACCTAATTTTAAAGCTCTTCTTTTTATTAAATCGACGGTTCTACCCGGCGTACCAACGACAATTTGCGAACCTTTTTTTAAAGATCTAATTTGTTCTTCCATGCTAGAACCCCCATAAACGGTAGTTACCTTAACATCGGGTAAGTATTTGCAAAAATCTTTAATATTGTTTCCAATTTGTACAGCAAGTTCTCTAGTTGGAGAAAGGATGATTGCTTGAACATTGCTGTTCTTTTCATCTAAAAGTTCTAGTATTGGTAAACTAAAAGCAGCGGTTTTACCGGTACCTGTTTGTGCAAATGCTTTTAAATCGTCTGTAGAAGCAATGATTTGCGGGATTGCTTTTTCTTGAATAACAGTTGGCTTTTCATAGCCTAAAGCTGTTAATGCTTTGTTGATAGGTGCTTTTAAACCTAACTCTAAAAATGTTGACATACTGTGTTTTTGTTGATTCACAGACGCCCACCTGCAAACCGTATTTATATTTCGACTCGATTTTATAGGGGTTTGTTCCCAAATTTAAAATCGGGCAAAGGTACGTTAAATAATCAAGGTAGGCTTGTTAAAGGCTATAAATTAATTAGTATTCAAACTGTCCAATTGCCGGTAGATGTTTCTAGAAGTTATGGAGGCGAATCCGTTGGTCAAAATTCCTTTTTTATTGACAAGCATAGAACGTGTCATTTTACTTGTCAAAAAAGAATTTGCACTGCTGGTAGGGGGTATAAAGAATTGTTTTTTTATATCCAAGTCATTGATTTGATCAGAACTGTCTCCATCGATTTTAAAGGTTAAAAATTGAATATTTGGATATTTGTTTGACAAATAATTGATGCGTGCCCCCACATAAGATTTTGATACATATTTAGGACTCCAAAAAAACAAGAGTGTATTTTTACCCTGAATAACATCTTGAATGGGATAGCTTGCATTGGTAAAATCATGGATGTAGAAGTTTTCCATTTCATGATCCTTATGGATCGCTTGGTTGTCTTTCAATAGCCTCCGGACTAAATTTTTGTCTTTTTCATTTGAACTCAAACCAAAAAAGACATCAAATTCTTTCGGATTGATTTCACACGTCGATTTTTTATAAAAATGACTGATTACTGTTTGTTTTAAAAATGCATTTTTAAACGTTTCGGAGCTTACTTTTGCGTCAATTGTATTTAAAAGATCTACCGTAAAATTAGAAGAGAAATTATTTTGCATGGGAGCATGCCGCTTGGCATAAGTTACATTGTATAAATAATTTGTAATGTATTTACTGTAGGGTTTGTAATACATTAAAGCATCTCTATTTATATCAACGTCTTTTCGATATTCATAAAATGATACAGGTAGGGTTGGAAAATGCGTTAATTTTAATTTTTTTGCATGAGAGATGGGATAACTTTCTATTCGAGCATAAACCGGGTAAGTAAGCGCTATTTTTAATAGTTCCTTAAATTTTGGAGTTTCTGTTGGATGTCTTTTCGCATAAGCCTCATGGGTTTTTCCACGAAGTAAAATGATAGAGTCTACTTTTGCCTTAAATGGAATTGGTTTTAATGAATTGTATCTGTAAAAAGTTTTTTCATCTTTTTCAAATTGTAAAAAACAATCAATTAAAACATTATTTCGTTCAGCACCAATTCCTGAAAAAACCAACGACTCATCAAAATCCCAAGTATTTAAGCTTAGCATTATACTGTCTTTAGGTTCGATGTATAAAAATTGATTTTCGTTTCCATGAACAAAATAATAAAGTCCCTCTTGAATCGTATCTAAGATGCCACCAAATTTATTTTCAGCATTGATTGGAAAAGTATCAATTACTTTGTCCATCGCATATAAAATGACATGATTGCTTTTTGGATTCATTATTTTACCTCCAAAATAAGTAGTGTTGCTTTTTACGTCTTTGTTACAACTAACAAAAACAGTTAAAAAAATGCATGCTGAAAATAAGGCAATATAGGGTTTCATTACTCAGGGGTATTCGTCAAGCAAATTTACGCATCTGCAGCACTATATATTGTTAATTAGCTGTTAAAAAGCCTATTTTAAAGGTAACTTTATAAATTAAAGGATACAAAGGAGCTTGTACTTTTTGTTTCGGAATTAATTTTTTAGTTGATTGCAAAACAGCTGGATTTCTCTATGAAAAAACAAAATCAATTTCCTATTTTTGCAGCAAATTTAAAAATAATAAAAAGCATGTTGTCAGTTTCTAATTTATCAGTTCAGTTTGGAAAAAGAGTATTATTTGATGAAGTAAATACAAAATTTGTCCAAGGGAATTGTTATGGAATAATTGGCGCAAATGGAGCTGGTAAATCTACTTTTCTTAAAATTATTTCTGGAAAAATGGAGCCGACATCAGGACAGGTGCATTTAGAAAAAGGAAAGCGAATGTCTGTTTTAACGCAAGATCATTATGCTTATGACGAGTTTCCCGTATTGGAAACTGTAATTATGGGAAACAAAGATTTGTTTAAAATTAAAAAACAAATTGACGATTTGTATGCAGATTATACAGATGAAAATGCAGAGAAAATAGGAGAGCTTCAAATTACTTTTGAAGAGATGAATGGTTGGAATGCAGATTCCGAAGCAGCAGCGATGTTGTCCAATTTGGGTATCAGAGAAGAGTTGCATTATACTTTAATGAAAGATTTGGATGGAAAGCAAAAAGTACGTGTGTTAATAGCACAGGCATTGTTTGGGAATCCGGACGTACTTATTATGGATGAGCCAACCAATGATTTGGATTTTGAAACCATTGCATGGCTAGAAAATTTCTTGGCAAATTTTGAAAATACGGTAATAGTTGTCTCTCATGATAGACACTTTCTAGATGCCGTATGTACGCACATTTCGGATATTGATTTTAGTAAAATAAATCATTATTCTGGAAATTATACTTTCTGGTACGAATCGAGTCAGCTTGCGGCTAAACAAAAAGCGCAACAAAATAAAAAAGCAGCGGATAAAAAGAAAGAATTGGAAGAATTTATCCGTCGTTTTTCAGCCAATGTGGCCAAGTCAAAACAAGCAACTTCTCGAAAGAAGATGATTGATAAATTAAATATTGAAGACATAAAACCTTCAAGTAGAAGGTATCCAGCAATTATTTTTAAAAGCGATCGAGAAGCTGGAGATCAGATTTTAAATGTAGAGGGCTTGTCCAAAGATTTTGAAGGAGAGAAACTGTTTGCCAATGTAGATATCAACCTTAACAAAGGAGACAAAGTTGCGATCATCTCAAAAAATTCGAGAGCAATTACGGCTTTTTATCAATCGGTTACAGACAATGCAAAACCTGACACAGGTACCTATAGTTGGGGGGTCACCACTACCCAGTCTTATTTGCCCCTTGACAACGCTTCTTTTTTTCAAAATGGAGATTTGAATCTTGTAGACTGGTTGCGACAATATGCCCAAACAGAAGAAGAACGTGAAGAAGTGTATATCCGTGGTTTTTTAGGAAAAATGATTTTCTCTGGTGAAGAAGCTTTAAAGAAAAGCAATGTTTTGTCAGGAGGTGAAAAGGTGCGTTGTATGCTTTCGAGAATGATGATGAAAAGAGCAAATATTTTGTTATTAGATGAACCTACAAACCACCTGGATCTAGAATCCATTCAATCTTTAAACAATTCATTGATTAACTTTCCAGGAACGGTACTTTTTTCTACACATGATCATGAGTTTGCACAAACCGTTGCAAATCGTGTGATTGAGTTAACACCAAAAGGTGTTATTGATAGATACACAACCTTTGATGATTATTTGGCAGACCCAAAAATTAAAGAACTAAGAGCTAAAATGTATTCTTAAAAAAGAAATATTTTTTTTCTTTATTTCTTCTGTAAAGGGCTAATTATTTTCACGTCTGAGAAGGAAATTGCACCTCTTATGACCCCATCAATTGTTGTTTTCAAGGCAGCAATCATTTGCATTTTTAGTTGTGATTTATGGTAAATTAAACTCACTTCCCTGGCTGGTGGTGGATTGGTAAATTCTCGAAGATGACTCTTGTCATCATCATTGAGGTCCAACGTATGCAAATAGGGGAGTAAGGTCATCCCCAAACCTTCTTTAGATAACTTGATTAGGGTATCAAAACTACCGCTTTCTAAACGGAATCTTTTTTTATTTTCAAGTTTGTGTGTGCTGCAAAGATTAATTACACTGTCCTTGAAACAATGTCCGTCCTCAAGAAGTAAAATGTCATCTACTTCCAATGCTTCAGAAGTAATTTGTTTTTTATTGAAAAGCCGGTGGTTTTGAGGAACCAATCCAACAAATGGCTCATAATATAAAGGTTCTTCTTTAATTGCAATGTTTTCTAAAGGGGTTGCCGCAATTGCCGCATCGATATGACCGTCAGACAATTTTCGTATGATATCTTCCGTTGTCAACTCTTCAATGATCAATTTTACTTTCGGGTATTTTTTTGTAAAATTGTTGAGAAACATGGGAAGAAGCGTGGGCATAATCGTGGGAATAATTCCCAACTTAAATTCACCGCCAATATATCCTTTTTGTTGATGTACAATATCTAAAATCCGATTACTTTCGTCAACAACTACTTTTGCTTGTTCAACAATTTTTTTTCCAACTTCTGTGAGTTCAATTGGTTTTTTTGATCGGTTAAATATTTTTACCTCCAATTGGTCTTCAAGCTTTTGAATTTGCATACTTAGCGTTGGTTGTGTTACAAAACTATGTGCAGCTGCAACCGTAAAATTTTTGTATTCAGCAACCGACAAGACATATCTTAATTGTGTAATTGTCATAACTATAGTAATTTTTGATAAAGATAATAAATCCATCAATAATGATGATAGTAGATCCATTATTTTTTTATTGCTGTGGATGCTATCCTTTGCTATAAAATAAAAATCTAATGGAATAAAGGTTTTAATGAAGAGTTCAAAAAAAAGAGAAGCTTGCCGCTTCTCTGTTTAAATTTAAAAATTGTTGTTATTCTTCTGAGGCTTTTTCTTGCTCCGCTACTTTTTCGAGTTCTTTTACCGAAAGTACTTTTAGAAAGGAAGGATGTTGTTCAATTGCATATTCAATTTTAGTAATGATATCCGCCACTTCTTCATGTTCATAATCAATGGTTAAAGGAGGCTTAACCACCATCGATTGTAGGACACTTCGCTTTTTTATTTTGAGTCCTTTTTTATCAAAAGAACGTCTAAATCCGTCAATAACCACAGGGACAACAACCGGTTTGTATTTTTTTATAAGATGTGCTGTTCCTCTTCGTATTGGTTTGAAAGCTGTAGTTGTTCCTTGAGGGAAGGTAACTACCCAACCATCCTCCAATGCCATTCCTATTTTAGAAACATCAGACATTCTTACTTGTCGATTAATGTCTTCCCCTTTGCTTCTCCAAGTTCTTTCTACAGATACAGAGCCCGCATAACCAAATATTTTAGGAACAATACCTGAGCGCATGGTTTCCCCTGCGGCGATAAAGTAGAAATTTAGTTTTGGATTCCATAAATACCCAACATTTTTAAGCGTATTGTCTCTGCCTTTAAGAGCGGCATTAAACACATGAAACATAGCGATTACGTCAGCAAAATACGTTTGATGATTTGAGATAAACAGGACGTTTTTTTCGGGTAAATTTCTGATAATTTCAGATCCCTCTATTTTTAAATTGTTAAAGCGACTAAATCTACTGTGGAAAAATACACCAACAATTCTAATAATCCATTTTTTTATGAAAAGTATATGTCCAAACGGATTCCTTTTAAATAGGGGCATGATAAAAGTTCTTTTATTCGCAGCCAATTTACAAAAAGAAATTAGAATTTTTCTAATTGAACAGCGCTTTAATTTCCGATAACATCATTGCTGTAGCTCCCCATACAATGTAATTATCTAATTTAAAGCAGGGTACCTTCATCGTGTCCATATAAGAGGTAGACATCGCTACTGAGTCAATATTCTTTTCGTTTAATAAATCTTCTAGCAGTACTTCAATCGTATTGGCTACTTCATAATTTATATTAAAAAGAGGACGATGTTCTACATAGCCCAAGAAAGGGGTTGCTAAAAAATTACTGGGTGGAATATAAACGGTGGTTAGTTCTCTTACAATGTGTATGGTATCCGAATGAATGCCCACTTCTTCAAAAGTCTCTCTTTTAGCAGTTTGGGCTAAATTTTCATCATGGGCTGTTTTTTTACCGCCAGGAAAACTAATTTGTGCAGAATGTGTGCCTTTGTAACTCGCTCTTTTGGTGAGTAAAATACGTGTTTTATTGGAGTCGTCTGGAAAAAATAATGCCAAAACTGCGGCCTTTTTTGGGTTCTTTGCTTTGATCATCGCTTCATCATAACGCAACCTTAACTGGGGAGCAAATTTAAATTGAGCATCCAAACCTCCAAGTTTCGTGGTTTTAAAATCAGGGATCTGTGCTTTAAAATCAATAAAATTCATTTAAAATAGAGCTTTAACCAGACTTAAAATTTTTCAATGAAAAGAAGTCTTATTTATGATAAAAATAAAGCAACTTTTTTCTGAAAGCGAATGCATTGACAATCATTCAGAAAAAAACTGGAAGATTTATTCTTTAAAAAGGAAGCCGAGTCCCAATCTACTTAAAAACTTTTTTTCAAAAGCCCAAAAAAATTTAAATTGACCAAACAACCATCCAACCAAAGGTAAGGTGAGTTGGTAAATAGGAAAAATTAATAAAATTCGCAATGGCCAATATATAAGTGAACTCACTGTCTCGGGAGATAAGCCTAAAAAAGCAGTAATGGGTTTGGCTACCCAAGCCGCAAATGAACCGTTTATTGCAAACACTACAAGAATTGCAATTAGCGACCAGTTGCTTTCAATTTCCCAACGTTTTTTAAGTTTTTCCATCCTGCGAAATTAAGGACAAAAAAAAAGGCGAACAAGTGATTTTCGGTGTAATTTTAAAAGAATTTCTACAGGCAAAGTAAATGTTCGAAAAGAGGGCTTCGCTGCTCCCTACAATGTTTCAAAGTTACCAGCAGGATTCAAGGTCTTTTTTAAATTTTTTTTTTACCTTTCAAATCTCTAAATTCAGAAACATTACATATGAAAAAACTAGCATTGCATTGGAAGATATTAATAGGTATGGTCTTCGGAATTGTTTTTGGTTTTCTAATGAATTCTCTTGAGGGTGGTAAAGATTTTGTAACAGATTGGATCAAACCTTTTGGAACTATTTTTATCAATCTTTTAAAGTTAATCGCTGTCCCCTTAATCTTAGCCTCTCTAATCAAAGGGATTTCAGATCTAAAGGATATTTCTAAGATTAAGAAAATGGGGATGAAAACCATTGTTGTTTATGTTTTAACAACTGTAGTGGCCATTGTTATAGGATTGGGAATTGTGAATGTAGTAAAACCAGGCGAGGGAATGTCTGCAGGTACCATTGAAAAAATAAAAACAAAGTATGAAAATTCCGCAGGTGTAGCAGATAAACTATCAAAGGCAACTGTTCAAAATGACGCTGGTCCTTTGCAAGCATTGGTAGATATATTTCCAAGTAATATTTTTCAGTCTTTTGCTAGTGCAAGCATGTTGCAAATTATCTTCTTTGCACTGTTTGTTGGAATCTCTTTGTTATTGATTTCAGAAAAGAAATCGAAACCATTAATGGATTTCTTTGATTCGTTAAACGAAATGGTCATGAAAATGGTAGATCTTATCATGCTTTTTGCTCCCTATGCCGTTTTTGCCTTATTGGCAAATGTCATGATTGCATTTGATGATACTGAGATTCTTTTGAAATTACTCGTGTATTCATTGTGTGTAGTTGGAGGTTTGTTTTTAATGATTTGTTTCTATCTCCTTTTGGTTAGTATCTATACAAAGAAAAGTCTTCTTTGGTTTCTAAAACAGATTAGTCCAGCACAACTATTAGCATTTTCTACAAGTTCTAGTGCTGCTACATTGCCAGTAACCATGGAGCGAGTGGAGGAGCATCTGGGTGTAGATAAAGAGGTTTCTGGTTTTGTGCTGCCTGTAGGTGCCACTATTAATATGGATGGAACTAGTCTGTATCAGGCCATTGCTGCAGTATTTATCATGCAAGTGATTTGGCCAGAAGGACTTACGTTCTCAAACCAATTAATAATTGTAGGAACTGCTTTGTTAGCTTCCATAGGCTCTGCAGCAGTCCCAAGTGCCGGTATGGTAATGCTAGTAATAGTATTGGAATCTGTTGGATTTCCTGAAGAATTATTGCCAATTGGTTTGGCATTAATCTTTGCAGTTGACAGGCCTTTAGATATGTGTAGAACAATGGTAAATGTTACTGGAGATGCAACCGTATCAATGATCATTGCAAAATCGTTAGGGAAATTACGCGACCCGAAACCCCAAAATTGGGACGATCATTATGAGAACGTAAAATAGTCATTCAAAAAATAGAAAATAATAAAGTGAAGTGCATACTGAGGTATCTGCTTCACTTTTTTTTTTAAAGTCATTTCTAAATGTTAAACAATTTTTTTTAAAGCGCTAAAACAATCAATTACAGCATCTGCGTTTTCGAGTGTTTGACCTTCTGAGCGTATATTGGCGTATCCATAAACAAAAATACCCGCATCATTGGCCGCCTTAATACCATTGTCTGAGTCCTCAATAACAATACAGTTTTCCTTTGGAGTTTTCCCTAAAAGGGCGGCTTTCTCAAAAATTTCTGGATGTGGTTTTGAGGCAGTTAAATCGGCGCCACTTATTTTTGCTGAAAAATAGGAATGCAATTTGAAACGATCAAAAACACGGTTAATATTGACCATTGCAGAGGAAGATGCCAAAATTAAAGTCAGTTCTTTTTCATAGAAATAGGTTATAATTTCTTCAACGCCCGCTACCAAATGCAAATCTGGATTGCTCTCGAAAAAATTTACATAACGTCTGCGTTTTTCTAAAACCAACTCATTTGCATCCAACTCCAAATTAAAATGTGCAATCAGTCGCTGAAAAGCATTGATTGTAGAGGAACCAGTTAGTGTTTTATAGAGTGTTTCAGAAACCTCTAAACCCAAAGAAACAAAGGTTTCATAATAAGCTTTTTTGTGAATCTCTTCAGAATCTATAATTACACCATCCATATCAAAAATGACGCATTGAATATTTTTTGGAACTTTTTTCATTTGTTTTTGATTGTCTTTTACAGGCCTAGATCCGATGGAATAGCGGACGATAAAAAGCGTTTTTTTAAAGCTGGATTGGGTTGCATACAACGATCGCTTTGACCAAACCACTGGTACCTTTTTTTTGCAATGAAATCATAGATTCGGTTTCTTAAAAAAGGAGGAACAAGCCAACAGATTTGTGTCAAATGCCACCATCCACCAAAACTATTCATTATTTTTAATACTGCAGTTGATTTACAGGCAAAGTTCTTGGGTGATTCATAAAGTATTATAGAATCCATTTTCAAAAGGTCAATTCCTAAATTCTTTACAAATGTTGCACCAATTTCGGATTGTAATGCACAGAAAACAAAATTATCTTTGGTGTCCCAACCAATGACCTTTAAAACTGATTTGTTGCACAAATTGCACATTCCATCAAATAAAATTATTTTTTTGTGCTTGGGTAAATCAATCATTTTTTCAGCTACTAGTATGCGCTACAAAAGTACTTTATCTTTTTTATATTTTTCCACAAAATTATTAGAACAAATTGTAACAATTTTTTTATTGATACGTCTTACCTTTGAAGTTGCTTATAAATAGAAATATACCTGCCGGTTTGAATAGAAAATAATATCGGAAAGTAGGGTAGAAAGTACTTTGGATAAAAATTTAGCAATCAATGATTAAAATAGAAAACCTCCACAAATCATATCCTATTGGAAAGGATTCATTACACGTTTTAAAAGGAATTGATTTGCATATTAAAGAGGGCGAATTTGTTTCTATCATGGGATCTTCAGGCTCTGGAAAATCTACTTTATTGAACATTGTTGGTTTGTTAGATATTCATGATGCAGGAAACTACTATTTAAATGGTCAATTGATCAAAGATTTGAATGAGAAAAAAGCAGCCATTCTTAGAAATAAATTTTTAGGTTTTGTTTTTCAGTCGTTTAACTTAATTTCTTACAAAACCGCTTTAGAAAATGTCGCATTGCCTTTGTACTATAAAGGAATTAATAAAAAAGAGCGTTTAAAAGTTGCCATGGATTACTTGGATAAAGTAGGTTTAAAAGACTGGGCAAGTCATCTTCCAAATGAATTATCTGGAGGGCAAAAACAACGGGTTGCCATTGCAAGGGCTTTGGTTACAAATCCTAAAGTAGTCTTAGCTGATGAACCAACAGGAGCGCTAGACACTACTACCACAGATTCTGTGATGGATTTACTAAAAGACATTAACGATGAAGGAATGACTGTCTTTGTAATTACACATGAAGAAGAAGTAGCAAATCAAACAAAAAGAATTGTTCGACTAAGAGATGGAGTGATTATAAATGATACGCTTACTAAAGTCGCCAAAGCACTATAATTATGTTCGATGTAGATCGTTGGAGAGAAATTTTTCAAAGTATTAATAAAAACAGGTTGCGTTCTGTAATGTCTGGATTTACAGTTGCATTTGCAATTTTGTTATTTACCTTACTTTTTGGAGTTGCCTCTGGATTGGGTAATTTTTTCAAAAGTGCTTTTGCAGATGATGCACAAAATATGATGTTTGTTCGAGTTTGGAAAACAACAAAACCTTATAAAGGATTGCAAACAGGAAGAGCAATTCAACTTAAAAATACTGATTATAATTACGTTACCGAGGAATATGAAGATCAAATTCAGTATCAATCGGCAAGAATTTATAAGAATTTTTCAATCAAATATAAAAACGAAGCTAGTACCTACAATGTAAGAGCCGTTCATCCAGATCACCAATTTTTGGAAAAAACCATGATGGACCAGGGACGCTATCTAAATAATAGAGATCTTCGAGAAAAATCCAAAGTTATTGTTATCGGTCGATTGGTGAAAAAAGATTTATTTGGTGAAAAACCGGCTCTTGGAAAAAGAGTGAATGTAAACGGAAGTTCTTTTTTGATTATTGGAATCTTCTCAGATGAAGGAGGAGATAACGAAGAGCGAATGGCCTACATTCCAGTTACTACGGCCCAGATGATGTATGGAAACAATGATTACATTAATCAGATTAATTTAGGATACAATCCAAGTTTAAGTACAGATGCTGCCATTGCTTTCGGTAAAAAAGTAGAACGCGACATGCGTAAAAGATTAAACATCCATCCAGATGATCAAAGTGCATTGTCAGTTCGAAATATGGCTGAAGCCAATAAATTTGTTGGTATTTTAATGTTTGCTTTGTTTTTGATCATTGGTTTCATTGGTTCAGGAACGCTTGTAGCAGGGATTATAGGCATTAGTAATATTATGATTTTTGTGATTAAAGAACGTACCAAAGAATTTGGTATTCGAAAAGCCTTAGGGGCAACACCAGGATCTATCGTTCGAATGGTTGTACAAGAATCTGTACTGATCACTACATTAGCAGGATATTTTGGCTTAACACTAGGAACCTATATATTAACTGCCATTGGAAATAGTTTGGAAGAACAATATTTTATCAAAGACCCAAGTGTAAGCCCTGGAATTGTTATTGGAGCGACGGTTGTTTTAATTATTTCAGGATTAATAGCGGGGTATGTTCCCGCTAAAAGAGCCGCAAGAATCAAACCCATAGAAGCACTAAGAGCAGATTAATTATGAAATTTTTATTTGATTCAGATACATGGCAAGAAATTTACGGAAGCATTCGTAAAAATAAAGTACGAACTGGAATTACCATTATTGGGGTTTTGTGGGGTATTTTCTTATTAGTGGTTTTACTAGGAGCTGCAAGAGGTTTAGAAAATAGTTTTAATAAAGCTTTTGGGAATTTTGCTACCAACAGTGTATTTGTTTGGACCCAATCTACAGATACTCCTTTCAAAGGATTTCAAAAAGGAAGAAGGTTTCGATTAAACATGAAAGACATTCAAGTTTTAAAATCGGAGTATGCCGATGAGATCAAACTTTTGGCACCCAGAAATCAGACGATGAATTTAATCATTAAAGATTTTAAATCAGGTTCTTTTAAAGTGAGTGGTGATTTTCCAGTTTTAGATCAAATTCAGAAGAAGAAATTGATTTATGGTCGTTTTTTAAACCAAAATGATATTAACTCGAGTGCAAAAGTAACCGTCATTTCAGAAGATATGTACAAGCAGCTTTTTGAAAAAGACAAAATGCCCATTGGAGAAAGCATTAAAATTAACAATATCAACTATAAAGTAATTGGAGTCTACGAACCCTCCAATACCATTGATTTTGATGGGGATACTGCATACATTCCTTTTTCAACCTTTAAAAAGGTATACAATACAGCCAGTAATATTGATTGGATGATGATTACTGCTAACGAAGGCATAGACATTGAGCAAATGGAAAGTGATGTATTACTCACTCTTAAAAATTTACACAAAGTTCATCCTGAAGATGAGAGAGCGTTTGGAAGTGTAAACCTTGGAAAAGAAATTGCGAAGTTTACTGGGTTTTTAACTGGGATGCAGTTTTTAACCTGGTTTGTGGGGATAGCAACTTTAATTGCGGGTGTTTTTGCTATTGGAAATATTCTTTTAATTACTGTAAAAGAACGCACCAAAGAAATAGGAATTCGAAGAGCTTTGGGAGCAACTCCAAAAAGTATCCGACAACAAATTATTTTAGAATCGGTATTTTTAACAACCGTAGCGGGAATGATTGGTATTATTTTGGGAGCCAGTGTTTTAAAGATAATCGATACGCTGTTTGGACAAGGTGTAGATGCAACCTTAGTAAATCCAACAGTAAACATTCCAATCATTCTAGCCGCATTTACAACATTAGTCATTTTAGGAACATTAATTGGTTTAATTCCAGCGCATATGGCAACAATAGTGAAACCAATAGAAGCATTAAGAGAAGAATAAAAAGAGCAAAAAAACAATTAACAAATCATGAGTAAAAGAGCAAAAATTATTTTAGGAATTATCGTTTTATTTTTTGCAGCCGCATTAGTATGGTTCGGTATGAAAAACAAAAGAAACATCATTGAATATGAAACGGAGACCCCTTTTAAAACTTCTATTGTTAAAAAGACCGTAGCAACAGGGAAAGTAACTCCTTTGGAAGAAATTGAAATCAAACCACAGATTACAGGAATTATTGATAAAATTTTATTACTAGAGGGTGCCACTGTTAATAAAGGAGATTTAATTGCAACTGTGAGGGTCGTTCCAAATGAGCAATCGCTATTGAGTGCCAAGGGACGTGTAGATAATGCCAAATTGAGAACCAATAACTCGGAAATCACCTACAAAAGAAACAAGCAATTGTTTGATAAAGGAGTAATTGCAAGGGCAGCCTATGAGTCTGTAGAACTTGCGTTTAATCAAGCAAAGCAGGATTTGAAAAATGCTGAAAATGATTATCAGATTATTAAAAAAGGATATTCTGGTTCGGGTGCCACTGCAAATACAAATATTATTGCACAAATGTCGGGAACTGTTTTAGAAATTCCTGTGAAAGAGGGTGATCAAGTAATTCAGTCAAATAATTTCAATGCGGGAACCACTATTGCATCGATAGCGGACATGGGTAAAATGATTTTTGAAGGAAAAGTAGATGAATCTGAAGTAGGAAAACTACTCAATGGAACCGATATTGAAGTTTCTATTGGTGCGATAGAAGGAATAAAATTTCCTGCAAAATTAAATTTCATCGCCCCCAAAGGAACTGAAGAAGGGGGAGCTGTTCAATTTAAAATTAAAGCAGATGTTACACTGGATGATAAGTATTTTATTAGAGCCGGATACAGTGCGAATGCAGATATAGTATTGGAAAAAAGAGACAGTGTACTTTCGATCAAAGAAGCCTTATTAAAGTTTGATAGAAAGACAGAGGAACCTTATGTAGAAGTACAAACAGCAGCAGGAAAATTTGAAAAAAGAACCCTAAAATTAGGAACTTCTGACGGGGTTAATATTGAAGTTTTAGAGGGCGTTACGCTAGCGGATAAGATTAAAGTTTGGAACAAAGCAAAGAAATCAGATGCCAAAGAGGAAAATGACTAATGAACCATTAGTTGCATAAAAAAAAGGAACTCTTCATTGAGTTCCTTTTTTTTGTTTTCATTTTTTTAATCTGTACTGTTATCGGAACATTTTAGCTACGCTCTCTGACTTCTTACTTTGACTGTAGTCATAAAAACCTTCCCCGGATTTTACCCCTAGTTTACCTGCCATCACCATATTGACTAACAAGGGACAAGGTGCATATTTTGGGTTTTTAAAGCCATCATGCATCACCTTTAAAATGGATAAACAGACATCCAACCCAATGAAATCGGCCAATTGCAAAGGACCCATTGGATGCGCCATTCCCAATTTCATCACGGTATCTATTTCGGATACCCCAGCAACACCATTGAAAAGTGTTTCTATAGCTTCATTAATCATTGGCATTAAAATTCGATTGGCTACAAAACCAGGATAATCGTTTACTTCAACGGATATCTTAGAAATTTTGCGTGTAAGGTCCGTAATAAATTTCATCACTTCATCGGAAGTGTTGTATCCTTTAATAATCTCTACCAATTTCATAATGGGAACAGGATTCATAAAATGCATCCCAATTACTCGATCTGGTCTGTTAGTAACCGCCGCAATCTCTGTAATAGATATTGAAGAGGTATTGGTTGCCAATACGGTATCCTCTGGACACACGACATCCAATTCTTTAAAAATTTTAGATTTTAAAACCGCATTTTCAGTGGCAGCTTCAATTACCAAGCTTGCATATTTTACGCCATCTTTGATAGATGTGAAGGTGGTTATATTTGAGAGCGTCTTTGTTTTATCTGCTTCAGAAATTTTTTCTTTTGCAACCATTCGATCTAAGTTATTCGAAATAGTTGCCATGGCTTTGTCTAATGCAAGCTGAGAAACATCAATTAGCTGAACATTATAATCGAATTGAGCAAAGGTATGTGCAATACCATTTCCCATAGTTCCCGCTCCAATAACTGCGATATTCTTCATGTGCTATTGTTTAAATTATTTTTTTAAAGTATCTAATTATTTATAAAGAGTTTTTTTGTTTTAAAAACAATCAATAATTTGTTGTGCAACCCTTAATGCTTCTGTTCCTTGACGTAAGGATACAATAGGTGTTGTATCTTGCTGAATTGCGTCGGCAAAGGTTTCCAATTCATCCAAGATGGCATTGTTTCCTTGCACTGCTGGGTTGTCAAAATAGATTTGCTTTTTAATGCCTTCAGCATTTTGTAGGATCATGGCAAAATCATCAGGGTTTTCAGGGACCTCTTTCATGCGAACAACTTCGGCTACTTTTTCTAAAAAGTCTACAGAAATGTATGCATCTTTTTGAAAAAACCTTGATTTTCGCATATTTTTCATGGAAATTCTACTTGCAGTAAGATTGGCCACACATCCATTTTCAAATTCAATCCGAGCATTTGCAATATCTGGCGTTTCAGAGATTACCGAAATTCCACTTCCATGTACATTTTTTACGTTGGATTGAACTACAGATAAAATAATATCAATATCATGAATCATTAAGTCCAATACCACAGGCACATCGGTACCTCTGGGATTAAATTCTGCCAATCGATGGGTTTCAATAAACATCGGATGGTTAATTTTTTCTCTTACAGCTGTAAATGCAGGATTAAAACGTTCTACATGTCCCACTTGTCCTTTTACTTGGTGTTTGTCTGCCAATGCACAAATAGCTTCTGCCTCAGAAACAGTTTTCGTAATTGGTTTTTCAATAAAAACATGGCAGCCATTTTCAATTGCTTTTTTTGCACAATCAAAATGAGACAGTGTTGGGGTTACAATATCAATTACTTCACAAGCAGCCATTAATTCATCAATAGAATCAAATAATTTATACCCAAATTCTTCGGCAACTTTTGTTGCATTTTCGGTGAAAGGATCAAAAAATCCTACCAATTCATATTTTTCTGATTGTTGTAGTAAACGTAGGTGAATTTTGCCAAGGTGTCCAGCACCTAAAACTCCAGCTTTTAACATAAATGTGTTTTTATTTCAATTCAAGGAGTACGGTAGCCATCTCAAAGGAGAAGAGAACGCCACCTACTAGCTCAGCATGATTGGTTAAATGTAATTGTAATTTTCGTTCAAAAAAGTATAAATTTATAGCAACAAATATACAATTTTATAAGATTGTATTTGGTTTTATTATTACTTTTAAGCCTTCACAAAGGAATCAGATTTGAGAGATACATCAAAACATCAAGGACTTAGAAATCAATTAGCTACCGTACTTCAAACAAAAGGAATTACGGATAAGAAAGTATTGAATGCGATTCGTCAAATTCCAAGGCATCTTTTTATTGATAGTAGTTTTGAAGATCATGCATACAAAGACAAAGCATTTCCAATAGCTGCAGAACAAACGATTTCTCAGCCCTATACAGTAGCTTTTCAAACACAAACCCTGGCCATACAACCCAATGACAAAGTATTAGAAATTGGGACTGGATCTGGATATCAAACGGCTGTGCTGTTGGAATTAAAAGCAGTTGTATTCTCCATAGAAAGGCAGCAAGAATTGTTTAAAAAGACCTCTTTATTTCTGCCAAAATTGGGCTATATACCCAAGAAATTTATTTTTGGGGACGGCTATAAAGGGTTGCCAGCGCAAGCGCCTTTTGATAAAATTATTGTAACTGCGGGTGCACCCTTTGTACCAAAAGCATTACTATCACAACTAAAAGTAGGAGGGATGCTTCTTATTCCGGTTGGTGATACAACGCAAATAATGACCTTGTTCATTCGAAAATCTGCCAAGGAATTTGAAAAGCAAGAATTGGGTGACTTTGCTTTTGTGCCAATGCTAGCGGAAAAGAATTAATTTTATAAAGTAACGTGTCTGTTTTGTGAAATGGGGCACAGGGATACAAATAAACACTTAATGCATTGTAACTGAAAGCTTAATTACTCTGCTCTTTCCCAATAAGCAGTTTTACCAAAAAGTGAAATTCCAATATAACCTCTTATTTTTAGTCTATTTGGATTTTCAAGAAGGATGTAACACTTATAAACGTTTCCGTTCCTAGGATCTAGAATTGTACCCCCCGACCATTCATCACCATCTTTTTCCAAGCCATCTAAAATGTTCATGCCAAGAATTTTTTGTCCTTTCTTGCTTCCTTCACACAAATCACAAAGAACATCTTGTCTTTTTGGGTCCATAACTTGTACCACTTTTGCATAAGCTTTTCCTTTTTCTTGATAGACTTCGATTACAGAATCAATTTCTCCTGTTGTGTCATTTTTAGAATTCCATTTTCCAAATATAGTTTGTGCATTCATAGAAATAGAAAGCGCAATGAATAGGCAGCTAGTAAGTAATTTTTTCATAATAAAAGGGTGTTTAGAGGGTTGCATCAAAATTAGAATTCCATTTTCCTTGAACTCGCATTACTTGTTCTATGACATCGCGAACACAACCTTCACCTCCTTTTTTGTTAGAAATATAGTTGGCAATTTCTTTGATTTCAGTCACAGCGTCATTGGGACATGTTGCCAACCCTACGATTTTCATCACCGGATAATCTGGAACATCATCTCCCATATAAAGTATATTTTCTGGATTCAAATGGTATTTGTTTACCAATTCTTGATACTGTTCAATTTTGTTATGAGCACCTAAATAGATCTCCTCGATTCCCAGGGCTGCTAGTCGTTTTCGAACGCCTTCATTGGTGCCACCAGAAATGATACATACCCGATAGCCATTGTTTAAGGCTGTTTTCATGGCATAACCATCTTTTACATTCATATGTCTCACCATCTCACCATCTGGCATAATGGTAAGCATTCCGTTGGTAAGTACACCGTCTACATCAAAAATAAATGTCGTAATATTTGGCAATAACTGTTTGAAACTAATTTCCATTTTGTATTGATTTTGTAACTGTTGTATAGATTTCTTGCTGCTGTTTGTTCAGCAATGCTAGGTGTTTGTTTATTGTTTTTTGATCTTTTCTAATTGCAGGACCTGTTTGTGCTGCTGCTGGTGACAAGAATTCAATCTTTGCTGCTGTTTCCTTTATCAATGGTTCTAAAATAGCAAATGGTACCTTGTATTCTGAACAGATATCACTTCCTGTTTTGTACATATGATTGGTAAAGTTATTGACAAAAACCGCTGCAACATGCAATGCTTTTCGTTGTTCAGAGCTAACAGGGTACACTTTTTCACCAACCAATTGTGCCAAAGTTGCTAACAATGCATAATCCTTTTCATTTTCAGCTTCCAAACAAAAGGGCACCTCAGAAAAATCAACATTTTTATCTTTACTAAATGTTTGCAACATATAGAAAACACCTTTTCTACCTTTGTTCTTTAAGGAGGTCATTGCTACACTTCCCGAAGTATGAACCACCAATGAATTTGCTATATTTGATGAAACTTCAGCAATGGCATCGTCAGAAACTGCAAGAATGGTAATGTCTGTATTTGGGATGTTCGTTAAATTTCTTGAATTCTTCTTTGTAACAACAATGGTATTGACTTTTGAAAAAGCCTTGTATAAATGTGAAGCCACATTTCCGTCTCCAAGAATTAATATCGAAATCATTACAGCGAAGATATTCAAATTATATAGAAATTTAGATTCGAATTTCTTAAATTCGCTTTATAATTTAAAATACAATGGCGAATAAAAATGATTTTGGGATCAATACCCAATGTGTGCACGTTGGTGAAGTAGAAGATAAACAGTTTAAAGGTGCCGTTTCGCCTATTTTCATGGCCACTTCCTATGCTTTTGATGGGGTAGATGTTAAACGATATCCACGATATTTTAACACGCCAAATCAAGAAATGCTTTGTAAGAAAATTGCAGCTTTAGAACATACAGAAGCAGGATTGATTCTTGGGTCCGGAATGGCCGCAATAAGTACGGCATTATTTTCTTTTCTTAAAGCAGGGGATCACATCATAATTCAACAAGTTATCTATGGAGGTACCTACCATTTAATCGTTTCCGAATTTGAAAAGTATGGGATAGAATACTCTTTTACCGATTCGGATCAGGTAGCCGATTTTATACCACTGATTAAAGAAAACACCAAGGTTTTGTATATAGAAACTCCTTCAAATCCATTATTGGGAATTACGGATATAAAAGCTATTAGTGATTTGGCTAAAGAGCGTAACATTATTACGATGATTGACAATACGTTTGCCTCGCCCATCAATCAAACCCCTGCCGATTATGGCATTGATATCATTTTGCATTCTGCCACTAAATATATGGGAGGGCATTCTGATATTTCTGCAGGTGCAATTGCTGCGAGCCAAACACATATAGATCGTATTTGGAATACGGCAATCAATTTTGGTGGAAATTTAAGTGATCAGACTGTTTGGTTGCTCGAAAGAAGTTTGAAAACACTCAACATTCGAGTAAAAGAACAAACAAAAAATGCACTTGTAATGGCAACCTATTTGGAGGAAAATTCGCATATTGAACGTGTGTATTATCCAGGTTTAAAAAGTCATCCTCAACACGCATTGGCAAAATCTCAAATGCACGGTTTTGGAGCCATGTTGTCTTTTGAATTGAAAGCAGGTATGGATGCGATGGCTTTTCAGAACAATCTACAGTTGATAAAGCCTTCGCTGAGTTTGGCAGGTTTAGAGAGTACTACAGTAAGTCCTGCACAAACAACACATGCTTTACTTAGTGAAGAAGAACGTTTGTCTCGGGGTATTACAGAGGGCTTGATTCGTTTTTCGGTAGGAATCGAAGATTCGAAAGATCTTATTGCAGACATAGAACAAGCTATTGAAAAAACAATAAAATGAAGTTAGATATATTAGCTTTTGGGGCACACCCAGACGATGTAGAATTGAGCTGTGGAGCAACGATTGCCAAAGAAATTTCTTTAGGGAAAAGTGTCGGTATCATCGATTTAACATGTGGTGAATTAGGGACTCGAGGTTCTGCAGAATTAAGGAGTCTTGAAGCTCTCAATGCAGCTAACATTCTTGGAGTTTCTGTAAGAGAGAATTTAAACTTTGCAGATGGATTTTTTATCAATGATAAAAAACATCAGTTGGAAGTTATTAAAATGATTCGGAAATACCAACCAGACATTGTTTTGTGTAATGCAGTAGAAGATCGACATATAGATCATCCAAAGGGAAGTAGCTTAGTTTCTGATGCTTGTTTTTTAAGTGGGCTTATGAAAATAGAGACTGATATAGCTGGAATTCAACAAGAGAAATGGCGCCCAAAGCAAGTATATCATTACATACAGTGGAAAAATAGCAACCCCGATTTTGTAGTGGATGTAAGTGGTTTTTTAGATGTAAAAGCCAACGCTATTTTGGCCTATTCGTCACAATTTTATAATCCAAATAGTAAGGAACCAGCAACACCAATTACCAGTAAAAATTTTATGGAAAGTATTCACTATCGCGCAAAAGATTTGGGACGCTTAATCGGTGTAGATGCTGCAGAAGGCTATACAACAGAGCGTTATGTTGCCGTTGAAAATTTAAGTAAATTAATTTAATTTTTTTTTTCGTTGCAATAGAAAAAACGATTATATTTGCACCCGAAATTACATGGTGGTTGTAGCTCAGTTGGTTAGAGTATCGGTTTGTGGTACCGAGGGTCGCGGGTTCGAATCCCGTCTTCCACCCAAAATAAAATCCTTCTCATATGAGAAGGATTTTTTTGTTGTTTCCAGTTCGTTCAACTTCTCTACTTTACTTGCTATGATATATTGCGAATTTGGATTTCTTAGCTTGTTTGTTGTGCTATTTGTTTTTCTGAAATATAATGTATGATTAATTTCTTTTTTTTTTTTGGATATAATGAGAATTCCAACGTATCATAAAGAAAACTATTCTGCTTAACTAAATCAAACAATTCCTTTGTTAAGTCTTTTACAACTCCATCAATTTGATTGCTGCTATTTGTGCCAAGAGTAATAACTCTATCTTTTTTATCCAACCCAAAGCTTATTCCAGACAAATCCATATCTGAAAAGTCAAAATTGATTTTGTCTGTTTTTGATTTTTCAATTTCAGAATCTGAACAAGAAACAAACAACAATCCAATAACAAAGAATCTAATAATTTTCTTCATAATTTATAAGTTTTAAACTCCAAACAAAAAAAATAATTGGATATTCCTAATGCAAATCAATAAGTGGGCGTATACTGGAATAAGTGTTTGAAAAACAGCAGTGTAGAATAGGTTTATTGATTTTTTTGATTGTATGAACTCTAAATTAGGATCTTTTTTACAAAAATTAACATATGTTTTGCTTGTAAAGTTTGACTTATTTTGTAAGATTGAAGTGTAATAATTTCTAATTATCAAAAAAACAATGGTTATGAAAAAATTGATACGTAAAAACCTATGGTCATTTAGGCCAATGAATTAGACACTAAGTTTTTCTTTCAAGTAATTAGCGGTAAATGATTTTTTATTTTTGATTAATTGCTCTGGGGCCCCTTCAAAAATAAGACTTCCTCCATTTTTTCCACCCTCCAAACCTAAATCTATAATATAATCAGCGCATTTTATAAGTTCTATATTGTGTTCAATAACCAATATGGAGTGTCCTTTTGCTATTAAAGCTTCAAAGGATGCCAATAATTTTTTTATATCATGAAAATGCAAGCCAGTGGTTGGCTCATCAAAAATAAAGAAGGTTTTGTCTTTCGTTGTTCCTTTCACCAAGAATGACGCCAATTTAATTCTTTGGGCTTCACCTCCTGAAAGGGTTGATGAAGATTGTCCTAATTTTACATAGCCCAGTCCAACATCCTGTAAAGGTTTTAGTTTTTGAGATATTTTCTTTTCCCCATTGTCTGTAAAAAAGGCGATAGCATCATCTATGGTTAAATTTAGAATATCATCAATGTTCTTTTGATTAATTTTGACTTCTAAAACTTCTTTTTTAAAGCGTCTTCCAGCACAGCTATCACATTCCAAGTGAACGTCTGCCATGAATTGCATTTCAATGGTAACTTCGCCTTCGCCTTTACAAATTTCGCAACGCCCTCCTTCTACATTGAAAGAAAAATGCTTGGGTTTGTAGTTTCTTATTTTAGATAATTTAGAATTCGAAAACAATGCACGAATATCATCATAGGCTTTTATATAAGTAACAGGATTTGAACGTGAAGAGCGCCCAATTGGGTTTTGATCAATAAATTCTACATTTTTTAGAGTCTCAAAATCACCAGTTATACTTGTATGTTGCCCAATTTTATTTCCATAACCGGTCAACTTCTTTTGCAAAGATGGATACAATATGTTTTTTACCAAGGTACTTTTACCAGAACCAGATACTCCTGTAATGACACTTAAACTGTTTAAAGGAATTGTTACATCGATATTCTTAAGGTTGTTTTCTCTGGCGCCAATAATTTTAATTTTGTTGGTCGATTTTCTTCTTTTTGTTGGAACTTCAATTTTTAAATTTTCGTTCAAGTATTGGGCAGTTAATGAATCCGATTTCAAAATGTCTTTAAAAGTTCCCTCTGCCACAACATGTCCACCAAAAGTTCCTGCTTCAGGACCAATATCAATAATATAATCTGCCTCCCTCATGATGTCTTCGTCATGCTCTACCACCACAACGGTATTGCCTAAATCACGCAAATCTTTTAAAACACCGATCAATTTTTTAGTATCTTTTGGGTGCAGACCAATACTTGGCTCATCTAGGATGTACATGGAGCCTACTAATGAGCTTCCTAATGAAGTGGCTAGGTTAATTCGTTGGCTTTCACCTCCCGAAAGTGTATTTGAGGTTCTATTAATGGTCAAATAATTAAGCCCCACATTATTTAAAAATTGCAATCTGTTATTGATTTCAATTAATAATCGGTTCCCAATTTTCTGTTCGTATTTGTCTAATTGTAGATTCTTAAAAAATGCTGCCAATTCATCCAATGGTAACGTTACGAGGTCTGAAATTGTTTGGTTGTTGATCTTTACAAATTCCGTTTCCTGACGAAGTCGTTTACCGTTACATGCCGTACATTTTGTTTTTCCGCGATAGCGTGAAAGCATGACTCGGTTTTGAATTTTATAGCTTTTTTCTTCTAAAATCTTAAAAAAGTGATGAATACCATGAAAACTCTTGTTGCCATTCCATACGAGTTGTTTTTGTTTGTCGGTTAGCATAAACCAGGGCTTGTGAATTGGAATATCAAATTGAAAAGCAACGCTTATTAAGGATTCTTTGTAGTGAAGATAGGAAGGAGTTTTAAAAGGGAAAATCGCATCATCATAAATCGATAATCCTGTATTTGGAATTACCAAATCTTCATCAATGCCCACGACATTTCCATAGCCTTCGCAAGTAGGACAAGCACCATATGGATTATTGAAACTAAATAAATGGGTGTTGGGTTCTAAAAATGACAAACCATCCAAATCAAATTTATTGCTGAATTCGATTGTATGCTTCGTTTCTAGATTCTCGATGAAACAAATCCCTTTTCCTTCAAAAAAAGCAGTTTGAATGGCATCTGCTACCCGGTTATAAAAATCTTCATTCTCTTTTTTGACAATACGGTCGACCACTAAAAATACATCTTCATTGCGATATGCCTCCACATTGAAGTTTCCAATTCTAACAATGTTTTCCTTCCATTTTAAGCGTGCATACCCTTGCTGTTCTAGAACTTGTAAAAGGGTTTTCAAATCGCGTCCTTCGTCAATAACAAGCGGAGCCAGTAAAAGTAACTTGGAATTTTCTGTACAGTTTTTTACATAATTCACCACATCGGATACGGTGTCTTTTTTTACTTCCTTTCCTGAAATAGGAGAGAATGTTTTTCCAATTCTAGCAAACAATAATTTTATATAATCATAAATCTCTGTAGAAGTACCAACAGTAGAACGTGGATTTGTAGCGTTTACTTTTTGTTCAATAGCAATTGCTGGAGCGATTCCTTTTATATAGTCTACTTTTGGCTTGTGCAATTTGCCTAAAAACTGCCTTGCATAGGAACTCAAACTTTCTACATAGCGTCTTTGACCTTCTGCATACAAGGTGTCAAAAGCCAAAGAGGATTTTCCAGAACCAGACAATCCAGTAATCACCACCAACTTATTTCGTGGAATAACTACATCAATATTTTTTAAATTATGGAGTTTTGCCCCTTTTATAATGATGTTTTGTTTGGGGTCAATCTTAGAAATATCTACGTTCATTTATCAAAAAATATAAACGTTAAAAATACCACTTTTAAAAGTCTTAATTAAATAAATTAAAATGTAATTTGTTAAAAATATTGCCAAATAGAATAAAAATAATATATTTGAGTTAATAACTACTAAAAGAAAAACGCCTATACTAAAAATTACTTTCAATTATTGATGTAAAATAATAAGAACGAAAAGTGCTATGCTTTTCTAAAAGTAATTTTTATGATGCGTAAAAACTCCACTCCAGATAGTACCTTAGTAAAGGATTTTATTAAGGGTAACGAAAAATCCTTAGCAGTATTAATCAATAGACATCAACAGCGTCTGTATAGCTTTATATATAGTAAGGTTTTATATAGAGACATTGCTGAAGATGTTTTTCAAGATACTTTTATCAAAGTAATTCGAACCCTTAAAAAAGGAAATTACAATGAAGAAGGAAAATTTCTTCCATGGGTAATGCGAATTGCTCATAATTTAGTAATCGATCATTTCAGAAAAACAAACAGAATGCCAGCCTTTAAGAACACAGAAGAATTTGATATTTTTTCAGTGATAGGTGATGGGAATTTAAATGCTGAAAAAAAAATGATTCAAGAACAAATTTGTACAGATGTAAGAGCCTTGATCGAAGAATTACCAGCCGAACAAAAAGAAGTTTTAATAATGCGTATGTATAAAGATATGAGCTTCAAGGAAATAAGTGAAAATACAGGCGTTAGTATCAATACCGCTTTGGGAAGAATGCGCTATGCGTTAATGAATATGAGAAAATTAATAGAGAACAATAAAATTATATTAGTCGATTAGCAATAAAAGTAAATGTGCCTCGTTACTTGTTTATAGTGAACTTATTAAACAAAAATGTATGATGCAACTTTACCCTAAAGAGTCATTTGATATTCAAATGCAGCCTAAAAAAGAAACAATTCAATTTTTGATTCATTTTTCCAAATCACTCACCATTGTAAAAACAAAATCAAAAAACTTCATTGAGTTGAATTTGAATTAAAGCCGAAAAAGTTTCAACAATTGTTGAAACTTTTTTATTTTCTAATGATTGAAAATCAATATTATTTTTTTTGATATGCGTCTAAAACGCTCTTTCTTCCAATTGTTTTGGTTATGATGTCTTTCTCTAGATCCCAACCTCTTGCTGGAGAATATTCGCGGCCATACCAAATAATTTGCAAGTGCAAATCATTCCAAAGTGCTTTTGGAAATAACCGTTTTGCATCTTTTTCTGTCTGAGCTACACTTTTTCCATTGGTTAAATTCCAACGAAACAACAATCTGTGAATGTGGGTATCTACTGGAAAAGCAGGGACTCCAAAAGCCTGACTCATGACCACACTGGCTGTTTTATGCCCAACTGCAGGAAGCTCCTCCAATCCTTCAAAAGATTGAGGTACTTCGCCGTTGTATTTTTCAATGAGAATTTTAGACAGCCCATAAATCCCTTTCGATTTCATTGGAGACAATCCACAAGGGCGTATAATTTCTTTAATTTCTTCCACTGACATCTTTACCATATCAAACGGGTTGTCTGCTTTGTCAAAGAGTAGGGGTGTAATTTTATTTACCCGAACGTCTGTACATTGTGCAGATAATAAAACAGCAATTAGTAATGTGTAAGGATCTTTATGATCCAAAGGAATTGGAATTTCTGGATAGAATTCTTCGAGGGTGTCAATGACAAATTGTACTTTTTCTGACTTGTTCATTTTTAGGGCTTGCAAAATTTCAAAAGATTGATCTTACAAAGTTAACCTAAAACTTTAATTTCTGCACAAATAGATACGTTATCACTTTTTGTATCTTTGTGAATAAAATATAAAACATGACAACATTAAAAATAGGGGAGAGTGCTCCAAGTTTTGAAGCAAAGGACGAAAAAGGCAACACAATAAAATTGTCTGATTATGCTGGAAAAAAATTAGTTTTATTTTTTTATCCCAAAGCAAGTACGCCAGGTTGTTCAGCTGAGGCATGTGATTTAAGAGACCATTACGACGCTTTTTTAGCAAAAGGGTATGCGATACTTGGGGCGAGTGCAGATGCTGCGAAACGCCAACAAAATTGGATTAACAAACACGAGCTTCCATTTCCATTATTAGCAGATGAAGACAAAACGGTTATCAATGCTTTTGGTGTTTGGGGGCCCAAAAAATTCATGGGGAAAGTATATGATGGTATTCATAGAACAACCTTTGTAATTGATGAAAATGGTGTAATCGAAGACATTATTTCAAAAGTAAAAACAAAAGCGCATGCTGCCCAAATTTTAGGTTAGTTAATGCTATCTATTTAAAATTGCATTCCTATTTTAAAATTTAAAACCCTGCCTGTCATGAAATTAGGCACCCCAAATTGGGCTTTGGAATACACATCCCGAACCCAAGTGTTTGTAATGGCATTTTGAATATCAAACATATTGAAGAGTTCCAGTCCTGCAGTGAGCGCTTTGAAGTATGAGCGAAATCCTGTGGTAAATTGTTTTTTTGCGCTTGTAAAGACATAGGAAACCCCTAAATCGGCTCTTTTATAATCACGCAACCGGTTTTGAAAGTCGTATGGGTTTGAATAGGAAGGAGAACCTCCCGGGACCCCGGTATTGAATACCAAATTCAAATAGGCTTTTAAATCGGGTAAGTTGGGTACATAATCTTGAAATAAGATACCAAATTTTAATCGTTGATCTGAGGGCCGCGCAATGTACCCTTGATGGTTAATATTTTCCATTGTTTTTAAATAGCCTAAACTTACCCAACTTTCACTTCCAGCTATAAATTCACCATTCAATCGAACATCAACTCCAGTAGCATATCCGATTGTTTTATTGTCTGCCCTATAACGAATTCTTACGTTGTCTATCGAATAGGCGTTGATATTGTTGAGATCCTTATAGTAGAGTTCCGTTGTGAGCTTAAATGGACGCTCCCACATTTGAAAACTGTAATCCATACCAGCGACTAAATGAATTGATTTTTGTGCTTTTACATCGACATTTAACTGCCCATTATAGTCTTTTAATTCTCGATAGGATGGGGGTTGTGAATACCAACCGCTTGATACTCGAAATAGCATATCTTGTGACCAATCGGGTTTGATGGCAAATTGCGCTCTTGGACTTATTATAACTTGATTTTTTGACCGAACTCCATTACCACTTACATTCCAATTTTGAGCTCTTACACCAAAACTATACCAGATTTCATGATCTTTCCACGAACGTTTTTCATTCCATTGTACAAATCCCGAAACACGATTAATTTGCACATTGTTGTCTTCTCTTATATTTTGATAGGGAAGAATGGGGCCTTCAAAAGAAACATAAGGTTGGTTGTTTCCTGCTGTCAATGGAGGACGTACCGAAAACCCTAATGAATCTATGATTTCCCATTCCCGGATACGGTCTTTGATATCCTCATGTTGGTATTTAAGTCCAGCCGAGATTTCTAAAGCGTCTTTTTTGTAAATTCCTTTTAATTGAAAATTACTGATCAATGCATCTAAATCATTTCTTGCATGATTTAATTGTGAACCGATGCCTTCGGAAAATTCAACTTCTCCAAAATCTTCTGAACCAACATTGGCATCTACTTCTCCAAGATTATAGGCTGCTGCAATATCAAAATATTCTTCTTCTTGCGTATTGTAGCTTGAGGCTGTTGCAATAAGGTCTATGGCATCGTTGAGTTTATAATTTGCCGAAAGCGCGCCAAATAAGGTGAGATAATTGTTTTTTTCCTGACCCTCATAAAAAACGGTTAATTCTAAGGGGGCATTTACAGTTCCAAAACGAGTTCTTCGCGAAATAGGAGTATAGTTGTAATTATTTAAAGAGAAATTCCCTAAAAAATTAAGTGTGAATGCATCCGTAGCTTTGTAGGATAAAAAAGATTGTACATCTGTAAATTGAGGTTTAAAGTTGGTTTCTACCTGTTTGCTATTTACAAAAAGGCTGTTGTCGCGATATCGAACTCCAGTAATTGCGCTTAATTTTTTGTCTAAAAATTGTCCTTCTAAAGTAATACTTCCCCCCAAAATACTGGCATCTATAGATGTAGCTCTTTCTTTTGCATCTCGGTAAGTGATGTCTAAAACAGAGGATAATTTGTCTCCATATTTTGCTTGAAAACCACCTGCCGAAAAGTTGATGTTCTTTACCAGGTTAGCGTTAACAAAACTCAATCCCTCTTGTTGTCCAGATCGAATGAGAAAAGGTCTGTAAATTTCAATCCCATTGACATACACGAGGTTTTCATCAAAATTCCCTCCTCTAACATTGTATTGTGTACTAAGTTCATTGTTGTTATTTACGCCTGGTAGGGTCATTAAAACATTTTCTACTCCTGCATTTGGGCCAATAATATTCTTTGCTTTTAAGACATCAATTTTGGTGATTCCTGCAGCATTTTTTTTGTTATTTTTAACCACAATTTCCTTTAGAGCCTCTGTTTTTGGCGTTAATATTGGCGAAAATCGCATCAGATTTTTACTGGTTGCTGTAATCTCTTTTGTAAAGGAATAATGGGCAATATGACTGTAAGTAATTGTAATGCTTTGGTTTAAAGGAATTCGTAGGCTATAATTTCCATTTTTGTCGCTGGTGGTTCCGACGGTATTGAATTGAATATTCACTCCCTCGATAGCCTGGTTATTTGTGTCTTTAATGACACCTTTTAAAATTGTTGTTGTCTGTGCATACATAATTGTAGGCAGCAAAATGAAAATGAAAAATATTTTCTTCACGTAAATTGTGGAATTATATGTTTAATTACTTTCTATAAAACGTTCTTTTTATTGTATTCGTATTTGAAACATTGTCCAAAACTACAAGTTTAAAGATATGTTTACTGCCTACCAATTTTTTATCCTTAAAATTATAGGTCAAAATACCTTTTTTATGGTTGTACTCCATTAATATCCATTCACCATCAATGGTAGCTAAATAATTTTTAATACCAGAATCTGCATCAGAAATCTTGACTTTTAAAGAGCTAGCATTCGAGATCCATTGTTGGTCCTTAAAATACAATGGAGTTATTTTTGGACTTATGCTGTCTGTCAATAATTGATAGTTTCCTAGGGTTTTAGTGGTAGCGTAGAAGGTACTGTCTTTTTTTCGAGTGTATTGATAGCGTGGATATTTTTTAGTATCAACATTTGCAATATACATTTGTGCTTTTTCTTTTTCTGAATATTTTGAAACATCAAAGGTTAAGGTATAGCTTTTATCAAGTGCAACTGTTGGTTCATGAACCTTTACAATTCCATTTTCTTTTCTAAGGTTTAAAAAACAATCTTTATAAAAGGTGTTTTTAGGAAAAGCAACTGTACAATCATCAAAAGTAAATTTCTGAAACTCTTTTGCTATGATTTTATAGGCAGTAGTATCTTTTGTTTTTGAGAATAATGCATTGCTAGTGACACCTTGAATCGGTATTTCTAAAACACTTTTATTCCCACTAAAATCTTTTGCGATTACCTGTACTTGGTAGTTCAAATTTTCTGCTATTAGAATCTTTCCATCATTCACTAAACCTCTGTAGATGGATAAATTATTTTTAGCTACTCGGTGTGTTTTTTGAATTCGTTGTTTGTAGTTTTTAAAATTCTGATAATCAATAAGTAGGTTAATAAGCTTGCTTTCTGAAAAAGAAAAAGTGCTTAGATCGTGATAGTATACGCTTTTGCCGTTGACCAACATTTCCAAACTGTAAATACCGTTTTTGTTATTTGCATTGTTTAGGCGGTCAAAAACACGAACCCCTATACCAATGAGCCCATTAGAAGAAAATCGATTGGTTCTGTAAACGCCTGTTGCTGTTTTTCTTATTGGGAGAGACACATTTAAGTTGTTTTCATTGATGCGTGAATCACTATGCAATGCATAAATCATTAGTGACTGAAAGCTGGGAGGTATGTCGTCTTTGGGCTGGATTCCAAAAAGCATAGGATTTACAGTTTTTTCTGTCGCTGAATCTCTAATTTCAAAATGCAAATGAGGTCCACTAGAACCTCCAGTATCTCCAGTGTAAGCTATAATATCTCCTTTTTTTACAGGAAATTGATTTTCCTTTAAATAGAGATTTCCAAAAGTATTTTTTTTTCTGCTGTATTGATATTCTTTCACATATTTTTCGATCTCATCTGCATATTTACTCAAATGCGCATAGACAGCTGTATATCCATTTGGATGCTTAATGTAGATTGCTTTTCCAAAACCAAACTGGGTTATTTTAATTCGAGAAACATAGCCATCTGCGATTGCATAAGCCTGCAAACCTTCTTTGCCCTGTGTTTTAATATCAATACCAGAATGAAAATGATTGCTACGAAGTTCTCCAAAGGTACCCGACAATACTAACGGAATATCTAAAGGACTTCGAAAGTAATTTTTCGGGTATTTTTCTTGACCAAATCCCAAAAAAGAAAAGAATAAAAGTGTAAAAGGAATATATTTCATTAAAGAAAAAAAATTTTGGCTAAAATAGTGAAATTTGACGGTAGTTATTAACTGACTGAAATTCAATTACTAACTAAAAAACCAATTAAACCTTGTAGAATGAAAAAAGAATATTAACTTTGTTACTATAGTTTTTTTCTAAAAGTTAAAATGAACAAACCATTAGAAGCAATTCATTTACTGGAAGATAAGTTGAAAAACTTGCTTTCAAATTACGAATTCTTAAAGAATGAAAATGAAATATTGCTTCAAAATGCATCAATGTATCAACAGAAGCTTATAGAGCAGCAACAATTAATAGAAGGACAACAGCAACAATACCATCTTTTAAAAATTGCAAAAACTATAGAAGGCAGTAAAGAAAACACAAGAGAGACGAAACTAAAAATAAATACTTTAATTCGAGAAATCGACAAGTGTATCATTCAACTGAATGCGTAAGTTCATTATATTGTGGGAAAATTAAAAATAAACGTTGTTATAGCTGGTAGAACCTATCCGCTAAATGTCAATAGCACTCAAGAAGAAGAGGGCATGCGTAAAGCAGCTATAGCCATCAATGCTTTAATTAAGAATTACGAGCAAAATTATGCCGTTAGTGACAAACAAGATGTCCTAGCAATGTGTGCATTACAATTTGCTTCAAAATTAGAAATTTCACAATTAGAAGAATCAGCGACAGATACCGAAGTATTAAATAAAATAAAAGCGCTTACCCAGCTGGTAAATACGCATTTAGAATAGTTTTCTTAAAGATATTAATAATACACTGCCTACGTTAGTAATTTGTTTGATAAACTCAACACGAATCTATTATGAAGGATGAGTCTTAGTAGCTAAAGCATGCCATCTCAGTATGGATCTTTGATCTGCTAGTTAGTCCTATAAATACCATAATGGAGTTTATATAAACCCAACTGATGTAGGCTTTTTTATACATTAAATTTAAATTATGGAAAATATGATACTTCCCATTATCGTGGGAATTTTGATAGGAATTGTTATTGGTTTTTTAATCCTGAAAATTGCTGAAAAAGCAAAAGGCAAAAAAAAGTTAAATCGAACAACCAAAGCAGCAGCAGCAATTTTAAAACAAGCCAAAATTGATGCTGAATCTATAAAAAAAGATAAAATCCTTCAAGCAAAAGAGAAATTTATTGAATTAAAATCAGAACATGAAAAAGTTATTTTGTCTCGAGAAAAGAAAATTTCAGACGTTGAAAAAAGAATTCGTGATCGAGAATCCCAAGTAGCTTCTGAAGTAGATCGAAATAAAAAATTGAATCACGCGCTAGAACAAAAAGAAAAAGCATATGATTTTAAACTTGAATTTCTTGACAAAAAAGAAAGTGAGTTAGAAAGAAACCACAAGCGTCAGGTAGATATGCTTGAGCAAATATCTGGTTTGTCTGCCGATGAAGCCAAGAAAGAATTAATTACATCATTAAAAGATGAAGCAAAAGCAGATGCCATGGCATTTGTTCAAACGACGATTGAAGAATCCAAATTAACTGCAGAACAAGAAGCGCGGAAAGTAGTGCTCGGAACCATTCAAAGAGTGGGGGTAGAGCAAGCTGTCGAAAATTGTGTTTCTGTATTTAACTTAGAATCCGACGATGTAAAAGGAAGAATTATTGGTAGAGAAGGAAGAAATATTCGAGCCATAGAAGCAGCTACAGGTGTAGAAATTATTGTTGATGATACTCCGGATGCGATCATTTTATCTTGTTTTGACCCTATTCGTAGAGAAATTGCCCGATTGTCCTTACATAAATTAGTCACTGACGGAAGAATTCACCCTGCACGAATTGAAGAAGTAGTTGGGAAAACAGAAAAACAAATCACACAAGAAATCATTGAAGTTGGAAAACGAACTGTGATCGATCTTGGTATTCATGGATTACATCCTGAATTGATAAAAGCAGTCGGGAGAATGAAATACCGTTCTTCTTACGGACAAAATTTATTACAACACTCAAGAGAAGTTGCAAATCTTTGTGGAATTATGGCTTCAGAAATGGGCTTAAATGCGAAGCTAGCCAAACGTGCCGGATTGCTGCACGATATTGGTAAAGTACCCAATGAAGAAAGTGAATTACCACACGCTTTACTTGGAATGCAATGGGCAGAGAAATATGGTGAAAAACCAGACGTATGTAATGCCATTGGTGCCCACCACGATGAAATTGAGATGAAGAGTTTGATCTCTCCAATTGTTCAAGTTTGTGATGCAATTTCTGGAGCTAGGCCAGGGGCTAGAAGGCAAGTGTTAGATTCTTATATTCAACGATTAAAAGACCTAGAAGATATTGCATTTGGTTTTACAGGAGTACAAAAAGCCTATGCAATTCAGGCGGGACGAGAATTGCGTGTTATGGTAGAAAGTACAAAAGTAAATGATACCAAAGCTGCAGAATTATCATTCAGTATCTCTCAGAAAATTCAGAATGACATGACATATCCAGGACAAGTAAAAGTAACGGTAATTAGAGAAACTAGGGCCGTGAATGTTGCTAAGTAATCGGAGTAAATTTTTCAAATCAAAAAAAATCCTGCATTTGCAGGATTTTTTTATTTCCGAGGATGAAACTTTTCTACTACTTTCTGTAAGTCACTTTTGTCTAAATGCAAATAAACTTCCGTAGTTGTTATGCTTTCATGACCTAACATTTGCTGAATTACCCGTAAATCGGCACCTCCTTTTAAGAGGTGTGTTGCGAATGAATGCCGAAAAGTGTGGGGACTAATTCTTTTTTCAATTTGCGCTTTGAACGCCATTTTTTTTAAAACCATAAAGACCATTTGACGAGTCAGACCATTGCCTCTCCGATTCAGAAACAAAATATCTTCAAAGCCTTTGTTGGGCTTGGTGGTATTTCTAAAATGAAATACATACGCATTGATTAATTTTTGAGTGGTACTATGGATGGGGATAAAACGCTGCTTGTTCCCTTTACCAATCACTCTTATGAATCCCTCTTCAAAAAAAAGATCCGATATTTTTAAGGAGATCAACTCACTCACACGCAATCCACAACTATACATCGTTTCAAGCATTGTTTTATTTCGTTCTCCTTGTGGATGACTCAAGTCAATGGCCGAAATAATTGCATTAATCTCAGCTACAGATAAGGTGTCAGGAAGTTTTACTCCTAGCTTTGGGGGCTCTATTAAATCCGTTGGATTCGTAGTTCTGTAGTCTTCAAAAATTAAATAATCAAAAAAACTTCTGAGCCCAGAGATTACTCTTGCCTGACTTCGAACGGCTACTTTTTTTGCTGTTTCGTAGATAAATTGTTGAAGGATATTTTCATCTATAGCAATGGGAGAGATGTCAATTTCATTGACCTTCAAAAAAACAATGAGCTTTTTTAAATCCCTTGCATAGTTTTCTATGGTGTTGCTAGAAAGCCCTCTTTCAATTTTTAAAAAAAGTTGAAAATCGTTTATTGCGTTTTGCCAGTTCATGCAGCTAAAAATAAGTATAATTAAACAAATACAATTGCTAATATCGATTCTCATACAATTTTTCAAAAAATACTTGAAAGATGCTTTTTATAAAGCATCCCTCTTTTGTGTAAAAAAGATTATTTTAGCCGTATGAAACTATTAATTTTAAACGGTCCAAACCTTAATTTATTGGGAAAAAGAGAACCAAGTATCTACGGTTCAGAAACTTTTGAAGCCTATTTGAAGGTTCTGCAAGCAAAATACACCGATGTAGAATTGCATTATTTTCAATCAAATATCGAAGGAGAACTCATTGATAAATTACACGAAGTGGGCTTTAGTTATACCGGTGTTATTTTAAATGCAGCAGCTTATACCCATACCTCTGTTGGCATTGGAGATGCTGTAAAAGGCATTGAAACCCCGGTTATTGAGGTGCATATTTCCAATGTGCATGCAAGAGAGGCCTTTAGACATCAAAGTTTTATCGCGCCAAACGCAAAAGGAATCATTGCTGGTTTTGGCCTTAAAAGCTACGATTTAGCGATCGAAAGTTTTTTATAAATCCAACCGCATTTTAATATCTGCGCGTTCATAATGTACGTCCGCTTCTAATGCTACTTCTTTAAACCCTGTTTTTTTGTAAAGGGATATCGCTGCAACCAATGATCTGTGAGAATAGAGGGTAATACTTTTCCATTGTTGTTTTCTCGCAAACGCTATGCAATGCTCCAAGAGTTGCATTCCTATCTTTTTTCCTTGGTATGCAGGTGTTACCGCCATTTTACTCAATTCAAAAAAATTATCTTGATTGATCAATGCAACGGTGCCCACAATTGCTGCGTTGCTTTTTGCGAAAAAAATAAAACCACCACTTTTAAGAATATGGGTTTCTGGATGGCTGAGTATCTTTTCATCGTAAGGTTCTACATAGAAGTATTTTTTGAGCCATGCTACATTAAGTTCATAAAAATGAGTTGCATATTGCGGTTCAAAAGGAACGATATCAATGGTTATTGAAGTCACTATAAATCTAATTTTTCATTGATAATTGCCATCATTTCAAGTTCCAGTTGGCAGGTTTTTTGATAGATATTTGCTGCTTTTGCTAAAATCTCTTTGGCAAATTCACGGTCTTTAATATCTTTTGCATTGATTTTCACATTAAAATAAGCACCTGTCACGGCTGTTTTTGCACACAATACTCCAACTCCGCCATCTGATAAGGAGTTTTGAATACCATGCTGCAGCATAGCAAGCATAACTTCTATAGATTTATAGGCCGTTTCCATTACTTTATACGGAATTTCTGTTGCATACTTGGTGGCATTCTCTATGGCTTCTTTTCGAATTTCAATTTCTTCTGTAGTCGTTTTTGGTAAACGAAATCCCTCGATAATTTTATGAAATGCTTGGGTATCCTCATCTACTAAAAACAACAGGTCGTTTTTATATTTTTGCCCCTTTACGGCCCAATCTGAAAAAGATTCCCATTGTGCATCCCATCCTGCTTTTTGTGCAGAAAGATTGGCTACCATGGTGCCTAAGGAAACTCCTAAAACACCAACATAGGCGGCAACACTTCCACCACCAGGCGCCATTGACTCTGAAGCTGTTTCTTCTGCAAAATCGGCAACCGTAAAATCGATTAGTTTTTTTGGCGCCGCTGCATTCATTACATATTCTATGATTCTTTCTTCTGGTTTAAACGGTTTTAAATCATCCAATCCCAAAGATTTAATGGCAATTTTTATTTTTTCTTTTTCTGAAATTCCCAGAGAACGTTGCTGTTTTCTTAAGTAAAAATCAGCAGCATCTAACATGGCTTGTAAAGGAACCAAACCTACCAATTCTGATCCGGTAACACGCAACCCTCGATTTGTAGCAGATAAGGTCGTTTCATAAAAAGCCTCATGCATGGAAGTAATACTGATGTTTGTAAGGTTGTAGGATATTTGTGCGATTCCATACTCTTCAATAAACCAGCCAATTCCTTTGACAGCTTTTAGTTTTCCTGGTATTCGTTGTGGATTACCATTTTTGTCCAATACTTTTTCTCCATTTTTAAGTTTTAGACGTCCATTTTCTCGAATATCAAAAGCAATTGCATTGGCTCTTCGGGTAGAAGTTGAATTTAAATTTACATTGTAGGCAATTAAAAAATCTCTTGCAGAAATAGCAGTGACTCCTGATTTTTCTACTTGCGCATTGAAAACCGTGGGCCCAAAGTCTGGTTGCCAATTTGGCTTTGAGAATTTCTCTTTCAAACCTTCATATTCTCCTGAACGTACCGTTGCTAGATTTCTACGATCCTCTGAAGTGGCTGCATTTTCATAATAATAACCCGATATGCCCAATTCTTCGCCAACGCGCTTTCCTAAAATGCGTGCATAGTTGGCTGTCTCTTCCATAGAAATGTTTGCAATGGGTACTAATGGACAAACATCGGTTGCGCCAAACCTAGGGTGTTCCCCTGATTGTTTGCGCATATCAATCAATTCAGCCGCTTTTTGTATCAATAGAAATGCAGCTTCTATCACTTCTTCTGGTGCGCCAACAAATGTTATAACGGTTCTGTTGGTTGCTTTACCAGGATCTACGTCTAATAGTTTGATTCCGGCTACTGTAGTTACCGTATTTGCAATGGCATGGATTTTTTTTAAATCACGTCCTTCACTAATGTTAGGAACACATTCTATAAGTTTTTTTTTCATTTTTGTTACGTTTCTGAAATGTAAAAATTATTCTTTATGTAGACTCGAGAAATAGTGCTGAAGATAGATATATCTTACAAACAATAGAATTAAAAATGGAATGATTGCTAATGGGAATGATTGAATTCCTAGCACCCAAAAAACAAGCATTACAAACAATAACAACGCTAAGAACTTAAAATAAAGAGAAAACCATCGCTTCCAAGTTTTATTTAAGCGTAAAAATGCTACCAATAGGTTTGGTGCGAAGGCCCATAAAAAATTGAAATTATTTGGCGCTGTTGAATGATTGGTGAAGCACCATAAAAAGAGTACCAAACTGCCTAAGATACCCGTAGCGAATAGGAGTAAAGAATCAAACCATTTTGTTCTTTTACGATTTGTATGATCTTTGTAGGTAATCAACAACCCAAGAAGCCCTAGGAGCATGAATAGTAAAAAAGGACTTAGTAGTGCACTTTTGTATTGCTTTTCTGGGTGTAGTAAAAGATCCACTTCTTTTTTCACTAAGGGGACAACTTCTTTGTTTTGATTGGTTGTAGCAACTTTAAATTTTTGATAAACATAGTCTGGTAAGTACATGTATTGATTTTCGGTCGCAATTTTATCCAATTCACTACCTAAAGCAATATTTATACCCAAACTTCCCCATGTATTCCAAGGAATTTCTTGTTGCATTAATTCTCTTAATGTGTAGTTTTTTTTGCGAGAATCGAGTGCTTTAAAAGTTACTTTATTTCCTAAAATATCTGTTGTAATGTCTCTTAATTTTGTAGCACAATTATTATAGTACGGGTCGTATAAATAATCTCTGTTTTCTGGTCTTGCATTGTTTTCTAAATATAAAAAATAGGCTTGCTTTTCTGACTGAGATAAATTTAAAACTTGTTGTTTTACCCATCGTTTTTGAAAATTATAACTAGATATAAAGTGACTGAAACGTTGTTTTCCTAGACTGTAATAGGGAGTCCCTTTTACAAAATTCAAGTTAAAGTTGGGAGCGTTAAAATCAAACATTCCGTAATTATAAATAACATCCAACTGCAAAACTGGATCTTTAATTCGAATTGCGGCGTGACCAAAAGTTTCAAAAATTTCAGTTCCCGGTCCAGCAGTAACAATACTTACTTCAGAATATACAGAGAGTTGTACCTGCCCATTTGAAAGATTAAAAAAGGAGAGAAAGCAAAGCAGCAGGAAGTAATTTTTTTTCATAAAACTTAAGGTCTAAAAAATTGATAATCAAAAGTAATAGAGAATACATTTGAATACAAAGCATTTCCAACACTGCCTATGTTGGTTAGGGCATAATCTACTTGAATTCCATTGTATTTAAAGCCAACACCAAAATTGGGTTGTAACGATAATGCTTTGCTATCATCAAACTCAGTGATGTATTGAAAATTACCTACTCCAGCTCTTAGATAGACCAATTCGTCAAAATCTAATTGCAAGCCAACGGCAGGGTCTATGCTTACAATATCTGAAGAAATAAGGTCATTTGTTTTTGCCAAACGCATATTTAAATCCACTTCAGAAAGTAAATGAAACAGTCGTCCTATCTCAAAACGCTTAGCAACGCCAAATTGAATTTTTGGTTTTGTAATTTCTGTAGTTGCTGGTAGTTCTTGATTTTGCCCAGGAATTGCATTTTTTATTTTATCAAATTCCTCCTGATCGATACTCCAACTATTAAAAGTGGTCGTAACATCTCTAACCATTAGGCCAACATACCAGTCATTTCTTTCAAATTGTATCCCCGCATCAAATCCAAAACCCCAAGAAGCAGCAAAGTCCCCGATAATTCTACGGACTACTTTTGCATTGACACCAAATTTCAAATCTTTAAAGATAAGATTTCGAGCATAGGCAAAGTTAAAAGCATAATCTGCTGCAGAAAATAAACTGATATTATTAAAATCGATGTTTCCTTGATTGTCAATGAGCGCTGTTGTATTTAAAATGTCATCTACTCCAAAACGGATGATCGAAAAAGCAACGGCACTTTGTTTGTCTAAAGGCATTGCAAAAGCTGCATAATTATAATTTGCAATTCCTGCAAAATAAGAGGCATGCATTATGGAACCTTGATAATCTTCGATACCAACAAGCCCAGCTGGATTCCAATACAACGAGTTTACGTTATTGCTTGTGGCAACAACAGACTTACTCATACCCAAGGCAGCAGCATCAACTCCTATGTTTAAAAATTCATTGGAATAATTCCGAAATGCTTGCGCATGCATCATGAATGGGAAAACCAATAAAAGAAAAAAAAGATTTTTAAGTTTCAAAAGAGTTGTTTTAAGAATAACAAATATCTACATATATAATTGAAATAACAGTGCTTTCGTATAGATATTGTATTCATGATACATTCTGTTTTATAAAATTCAGCATTCGGTTTTCCAACCAACTGTTTTGATGCGCTTGAAAGGAGGAAATAAAACCTACATGTCCTCCGTATTTTGTGATTTCTAAATAGAAGTTTTTAGATGCTTTAGCTTCTTTTACAGGATAACATGCGGCGGCTAAAAAAGGATCATCTTCTGAGGTAATTAATAATGTTGGTGTTTCAATAGACTTCAAATAAGGCTTTGAGCTTGCTTTTTTCCAGTAATCTTCTGCTCCAGAAAACCCAAAAACAGGGGCCGTATACAAGGCATCAAAATCACTGAAAGCCTTGGCTTTAAACAATTTATTTTTATCTATTTTAAATTCTGGAAATTTATGCGCTTTTTCTAAAACTTTCAATCGTAAGGTTTTTAAAAAAGCTTCCATGTATATTTTATTTTTATAAGAACTCATAGCTTCACTCGATGAAGCCAAATCGATAGGAACAGAAACCGCAATGGCACATTTAATTTTAGAAGACTGTGTTTTTGCAAATTCGCCCATATATTTTAAGGTTAAATTTCCTCCCAAACTATAACCAGCAAGAACAATATTTTCATAGGAATAGTTTTTTAAGATATGCGCTACGATAAAATGAACATCATCCGTTTTACCAGAGTGATAGGTTTGTAAGAGTAAATTATCTTCCCCAGAACAACTTCGGAGATTAAAAGCTACTGAATCGATGCCTTCTTTGTGAAAGGTATTTGAAGCAGCTAAAATGTAGTTTGATTGGGAACTTCCTTCTAATCCGTGAATTAAAACAACCAAGGTTTTCGATCCTACAAAAGAAAAATCTAAATCTATAAAATCGTGATCCCAAGTAGGAACTCTTTTTCGAGTATAAACAACAGTTTCTTTCATGAAAAGCGCTCGATAAATCGTATTAAAATGTGAATTCCGAAACGGTAGTGTAGGGAAGAAGGTTGATTTTAATAAAGGCATGACTTTTCAGATAGCGATTCGCTACAAATATGACAAAAAAAGCACAATTGTCAAAACACTCAAAATAGATTTCCTATTTTAGCTTTTTAAACAGATCATGCCTTTATGAAGAAACACATTCCCAATTTAATAACGCTCGGAAACCTTTTTTGTGGTACTATTGCGACCATTTTTGCAGTGCAAGCAAATTATGAATTTGCAGCACTTTTTGTAGTATTTGGAATTGTTTTTGATTTTTTCGATGGATTTGCAGCACGCTTGCTCAACGTTTCTGGAGAATTAGGCAAACAATTGGATTCTTTGGCAGATATGGTCACTAGTGGTGTGGTGCCTGGAATCATAATGTATCATTTATTGGACAATGCTTCTTCTGAAGTTTCTGCACTCAAATATATAGGTTTGTTGCTTACTTTAGGAGCTTGTTACCGTTTAGCAAAGTTTAATATTGATACAAGACAATCCGATTCTTTTATAGGATTGCCAACACCTGCAATGTGTTTGTTTGTGATTGTGTTGCCATTAATTCAAATCAATACAGGTTTTGAGTTTATCCGTAATTTAATGGGCAATCCCTTCTTTCTGATTGCAATTACGTTGCTTTTAACTTTATTAATGAATGCTGAATTGCCGTTGTTTTCCTTGAAGTTTAAAAATTATAAGCTTCAAAACAACCTGTTGAAATACTTTTTTCTGGCTACTTCTTTGCTAATGTTACTTTTAGGCCAATATAGCGCTATTCCTTTGGTGATTCTTTTGTATGTGGTCCTCTCTGTGGTTGGTAATCTAAAGACTAAATAAACTTCTTCTTTTTTAGTTCAAAATCATTTCCTAAGTACACTTTACGCACAATTTCGTCTGCAGCCAACTCTTCTGGAGTTCCTTCTTTTAAGATACTTCCATTGTACATTAAATAAGTTCGATCTGTTATTGCCAAAGTTGCTTGTACATCATGATCGGTTATTAGAATACCAATATTCTTATTTTTTAGTTGTGCAACGATACTTTGAATGTCTTCCACTGCTATAGGATCTACACCCGCAAAAGGTTCATCTAGTAAAATAAATTTAGGATCTGAAGCCAAACATCGCGCAATCTCGGTTCTTCGTCTTTCTCCTCCGGACAATAAATCCCCGCGATTTTTACGAACATGTCCAATATTAAATTCTTCAATTAACGATTCTAATTTTTCTTTTTGGGCTTTTTTTGATAAACCTGTAAATTGTAACACAGACATAATATTGTCTTCTACAGACAATTTTCTAAAAACAGAAGCTTCTTGTGCCAAATAACCGATCCCTTTTTGGGCTCTTTGATACATGGCATCATTCGTGATTTCTTCATCATTTAGAAAAATTTGCCCCAAATTTGGTTTTACCATACCAACAATCATATAAAAAGAGGTTGTTTTTCCGGCACCATTTGGACCTAAAAGGCCAATGATTTCTCCTTGTTTTACTTCCAAAGAAATTCCTTGTACTACTTTTCTTCCTCCGTAAATCTTCTGAATATTCTTGGCTTTTAAAATCATGTTTCAAATATAATAAAACAACTGGTTGTGGGAAATCTTAAAGTATTTATAATGTGTTTTCTTCTAGGAGTTCCCAATATTCAACAGCGCGTCTTAAATGTGGTATCACAATTGTTCCGCCTATTAGTGTGGCGATTGACATGGTTTCCATCATTTCTGCTTTCGTGACGCCATTTTTCATAGCAGATTCTAAGTGGTATTGAACACAATCATCACAACGTAATACTGCAGATGCAACTAAACCTAATAATTCTTTTGTTTTGGCGGGTAGGTGACCTCCCTGAAAAGTATTTGTATCTAGGTTAAAGATTCTTTTGATTACTTTGTTATCTCCACTTAATATTTTATCGTTCATTTTTTGACGATACTCATTGAACTCTTGAACTTTATTTGGCATTTTTTTGTTGTCTTTTAATGACAATTGCAGCTACTTTTATACTAATTTCATATAAAATTAAAACTGGAATTGATACTATTATTTGACTCGCGACGTCGGGTGGTGTTATAATTGCTGCGATGATAAGTACAAAAACAAGCGCGTGTTTTCTGTACCTTTTTAAGAAAGCAGGTGTTATTAATCCTATTTTAGCTAAGAAATAAATAATTACTGGAAGTTCAAAAAGAACAGAAACACCGAGAATCATATTGGTGACTAATCCAATATGAGATTCTAAGGTAAAGTTGTTTTGAATGGCGTCCGTAATTTGATAATTATAGAGAAAATGTATCGAAATTGGTGCGATCACATAAAAACTAAACAGCACCCCAAAAAAGAATAGGAGCGAAGCAATGAAAATAAATCCTCTAGATTGTCTCCTTTCATTTTCATGCAATCCTGGTGAAATAAAGCGCCAAAACTCCCATAAAATATATGGAAATGCAACAATAACTCCTAGAATAAATGACGTCCAAAGAGAATTCATTAACTGAGAGGTTACTTTGATACTTTGTAGTTTTTTATCTGAAAAATTGATCGAACAAAAATTACTCTCGATATCAAAAAAAGTAAAGAAATCACAAAAAAGTTGGTAGGTAATGAAGTCAGATTGAATGTGCGCCAATAAAAAATTATTGTAGACGGCTTCAGCAAAAGCAAAGAAGACAATCCCCAACAAAAATATAGCGACAGCACTTCGAACCAAATGCCACCTTAATTCTTCCAAATGCGATAGAAACGACATTTCTTTTTGTTGTGTCATTAGAAAATTCCTTCTTTTATTAAATCGTGTAAATGAACAACTCCTATGTATTTGTTGGCATTGTCTGTGACTAGAATTTGTGAAATATTATTGTTTTCTAATCTTTCCAAAGCTTCCACGGCCATTGCATCCGATGATATTGTTTTTGGTTTATTTCCCATGATGTTTTTGGCAGTAAAACTATCAATTTTAGTAGTTTTGCTTAGCATTCTTCGAATATCTCCGTCCGTAATGATTCCAACAATTGTATTTTTAGCGTCAACAACTGCAGTCACTCCAAGTCTTTTTTCAGAAATTTCTACAATTACTTTTGCAATGCTATCATTTTCTGAGACATGTGGTACTTGATTGTCTTTAATCAAATCTGAAACTCTTAAATATAGCTGTTTCCCCAAAGCACCACCAGGGTGGTATTTTGCAAAATCTTTACTACTAAAGTTGTTTAATTTCAGTAGGCATACAGCAATGGCATCTCCCATAACAAGTTGTGCCGTTGTACTGGTCGTAGGCGCTAGGTTGTTGGGACATGCTTCTTTTTCCACAAAAGTATTTAGGGGGAAATCTGCATTTTTGCCTAAAAAGGAATCGATATTTCCCGTAATGGCCACAATTTTATTTCCATAATTTTTAATTAAGGGCACTAAAACTTTGATCTCAGGTGTATTGCCACTTTTTGAAATACAAATAACAACATCATCTTTTTGCACATTTCCCAAGTCGCCATGAATTGCATCTGCAGCATGCATAAAAATAGCAGGAGTTCCTGTAGAATTTAAAGTAGCTACAATTTTGTTTGCAATGTTGGCACTCTTACCAATACCTGTAACGATCACACGACCTTTGGAAGCGAGTATAAAAGTAATGGCTTTAGTAAAATTTTCATCCAATAAGTTTGCAATATTTGCAATCGCATTGCTCTGAATTAGAATCGTTTCTTTTGCCGTGTTGATTATTGTGTTGTTATTTTTCAATTTTTAGGGTTTTATCATAATAAAAAAAGTCATATCTTTAAATTATTATTAAAAGCAAAATTACTACAAATAATTATAGCACTGAAATAAATGCATTTGCATTCTTAAAAAATTATTTATAGTCGTATTAATTACACATACCCCAAAACCTAATGGATTTACACAGTCCTCTTAAAAAATTTTTCGGATTCAATAAATTTAAAGGATTACAAGAAAAAGTAATCAAAAGTATTATTAATGGCGATAATACCTTTGTCATTATGCCAACTGGAGGAGGTAAATCCTTATGTTACCAGCTTCCCGCATTGATGTCTGAAGGCACTGCAATTGTAGTTTCTCCTTTAATTGCTTTGATGAAAAATCAAGTTGATGCCATTCGGGGAATTTCTGAGCATCACGGGATCGCTCATGTTTTAAATTCTTCCTTAAACAAAACAGATGTCAACCAAGTAAAATCGGATATTGCTAATGGCATTACTAAACTATTATATGTAGCTCCAGAATCCTTAATCAAAGAAGAATATGCTAGTTTTCTGAGAGATCAGAAAATATCATTTGTAGCCATAGATGAGGCCCATTGCATCTCCGAGTGGGGACATGATTTTAGACCAGAATATAGAAATCTAAAACACATTATTAAAGCGATTGACAATGTTCCCATTATAGGTTTAACTGCTACTGCCACTGAAAAAGTACAAGAAGATATATTAAAAACATTAGGTATTTCAGATGCAAATCGCTTCAAAGCGTCTTTTAACAGAGCCAATTTGTTTTATGAAGTACGTCCCAAAACCAAAGATGTAGAAAAAGACATCATACGTTTTGTAAAACAACGAGTTGGAAAATCTGGTATCATCTATTGTTTGAGTAGAAAAAAAGTGGAAGAAGTAGCTCAAATATTACAAGTAAATGGTATAAAAGCCGTTCCATATCATGCAGGTTTAGACGCCAAAACTCGGATAAAACATCAAGATATGTTTTTAATGGAAGATTGTGATGTTGTGGTAGCTACCATTGCATTCGGTATGGGTATTGATAAGCCAGATGTTCGGTATGTTATTCATCATGATATACCTAAAAGTTTAGAAAGTTATTATCAGGAAACAGGGAGAGCTGGGCGTGACGATGGTGAAGGCTATTGTTTGGCTTTTTATGCCTACAAGGATATCGAGAAGCTAGAGAAATTTATGGCGAGTAAGCCTGTTGCTGAGCAAGAAATTGGACATGCTTTGTTACAAGAGGTAGTTGGCTATGCGGAAACTTCAATGAATCGTAGAAAATATTTATTGCATTATTTTGGAGAAGAATTCGATGAAATAAATGGACCTGGTGCAGCAATGGACGACAATTCTAAAAATCCAAAAGCAAAACATGAGGCAAAAGAGAATGTAGAAAAACTTCTTTCTGTCATTAAAGATACGTTGCAGAAATACAAACCAAAAGAAGTAGTCAATACATTAGTTGGTAAAGAAAATGCACTTTTAACCTCTCATAAAACCCACAAACAGCCCTTTTTTGGTATTGGAAAAGATCAATCTCCATCTTATTGGATGGCATTGATACGTCAGGTTTTAGTGGTCAATTACATTCGCAAAGAAATTGAACAATATGGCGTTCTTAAATTAACCCCTAGTGGCTTAAAATATATTGAGAATCCAACCTCATTTTTAATGACTGAAGATCACTCTTATCATGAAGGAGATGACAATTCAATCAATGTAAGCACAAAATCTTCGGGAGGGGTTGCCGATCAGAAATTGATAAAAATATTAAAAGATTTACGGAAAAAAGTTGCCGATAAGGCAGGAGTACCCCCCTTTGCTGTTTTTCAAGATTCATCGCTAGACGACATGGCGTTAAAATATCCGATCAATTTAGAAGAACTCTCCAAAGTACATGGAGTTGGAGAGGGGAAAGCTAGGAAATTCGGAAAGGATTTTGTAAAAATTATTGGAGCTTATATTGAAGAATACGAGGTTTTAAGACCCGATGATTTAATTGTAAAGAGTACGGGGCTAAACTCAGGGTTAAAGCTTTATATCATTCAAAATACTGACAGAAAACTCCCTTTAGAAGACATAGCCAAATCAAAAGGTTTGAAGCTAGATGAGCTTATCAAAGAAATGGAAGCAATAATTTTTTCAGGAACGAAATTGGATGTTAACTATGCTTTAGATGATCTGTTGGATGAGGAGCAACAAGATGAGATACATGAGTATTTTATGGAAGCTGAATCGGATAGTATACAGGAGGCTATCGATGAGTTTGATGGAGAATATGATTTTGACGAACTCCGTTTGATGCGAATCAAATTTATTAACGAAGTAGGAAATTAATTGAAAAAAGCTGTGTTACTTTTTACAATGTGAAAATTGTTAGTAAAATACCGATAAGTATTGCTGTAAACTTCTGTAGGTTAAATTTGTGATTTTCAGAACTTTCAAATAGTATAATTGTAGAGATGTGTAAGAAAACACCAATTATCAATGCAGTTAGCTCCGAAGCATAGGTTTTAAAAAAAAGAATTTTATCCCCTACCAACATTCCTAGCGGACTCATAAATCCAAAGAAAAGCAAAAAAGTAAACACAATTTTTTTCGAATATTTTGTGTGAACTAAAAAAGTAGTCAATACAATAGCAATTGGAATTTTATGAACTACAATGGCCCACAACAAATTCTCTCCAGCATTGTGAATTGGCAATCCCTCCGAAAATGCATGGATACACAAACTGACGAATAACAGGCTTGGGAAGCGTTTGTCGCTGGTGTGTAGGTGCACATGACCATGTTCGGCTCCTTTCGAAAAGGATTCCAAAACAGATTGTAGTATAATCCCTATTAGAATATAAATCCCAATACTTTTGAAATCATTACCCGCTACATATACTTCAGGAACCAAATGTAAAATAGTAACCGATAGTAAATATGCGCCGCTGAAGGCTAAAAGTATTTGTACAAACTTCTTACTTGGTTTCAATAAAAAAACAAGGCTAACACCAAGTATAACAGCAAGGATAAGTAATAGATAACTCATTTATTTGGCAACTAAAATTAAACGATCTGAAGTGTTTTTTTCAAAAGTAGTTAAATTATAATCACCAAAGATCGCTTCCACCTGAAAACCTGCCTTATTTAAATAAGAAGTCATTTTTGATAAATCTAAATATTTTACACGCTCGGTATAGGAATGTGCTACATTCGCTGCTGTAAATGAGATGTGTTTTAAAATAAATCCGTCTTTTATTTCTCTTTGAATGTTGAAAGTAATTTGTTCAACAATTTTTGTTTCTTCTTTGACCAATGTGGCTTCCAACTTTACAGCATTTAGAAAGTCGAAAACAAAAACTCCATCTTTGTTAAGCCCTTTTTTAATATTATTTAAAACCATAATATCGTCTTTATCGTCTTCAAAATAACCAAAACTTGTAAAAAGATTGAAAATTGCATCATAGCTATGATCTATTGGATCTCTCATGTCACAAACTTCGAAATTGAGGCTTTCATTTTCAAACTGTTTTGCATGTAGAATGCTGTTTTCAGACAAATCTCCACCAGTAACCTTGTATCCTAAAGAATTTAAATAGATAGAATGTCGTCCTTTCCCACAGGGCAAATCTGCAATATGTGCCCCTTTTTTTAGTTTTAGAAATGCTGTAATATTCTGCATAAATAACTGAGCATCAGAATCGTTTCTATTTTTATATAAAATGTGATAATACGTGGTGTTAAACCAATCTGTAAACCAATCTTTTGTTTCCATATGTTTTAAAAAGTATGTAAAAATAACGAATTATCGTTGCCTGCAAAATGATATTTAGAAACTTTGAAATATCATTTTTATAAAATGTATTTTTGCAGTGAATTTTACAATATGGAGAAAGATTTTAAAATGGTGGCAACCACCATGTTCGGTTTAGAAGAAATTTTGGCTAATGAGTTAACAAACTTAGGTGCCAAAGAAGTAACACAGGCAGTTAGAAGTGTCTCTTTCAAGGGAGATACGGGTTTCTTGTACAAAGCAAATATTGCTCTAAGAACTGCGATACGTATTTTGAAACCGATAAAAGTGACAAAAATCTATGATGAAGAAGATTTGTATGATGCCGTTAAAAAAGTGAAATGGGAAAAATATTTAGACATTGATGGTACTTTTGCGATTGGCGCCGTTTCCAATTCTGTAAACCTGCCAAATCATTCCCATTATATTGCTTTAAAATCCAAAGATGCAATTGCAGATTATTTTAGAGATAAATTCGGGAAGCGTCCCGATGTGGATGTTGCGTATCCGGATTTAAAGATTCATATTCATATTAAAAATGATTATTTAACGATTTCATTAGATTCTTCTGGTGATTCTCTACACAAACGTGGATATAGAACTGCAACAAATATTGCACCCATCAACGAAGTTTTGGCTGCTGGCATGGTATTACTTTCTGGCTATCGTGGTGAAGAGAATTTTATTGATCCGATGTGTGGATCTGGAACAATTTTAATTGAAGCGGCCATGATTGCCAATAACATTCCTGCCAATATCAACAGAAAACATTTTGGTTTTGAAACCTGGAAGGACTACGATGAAGATTTGTATTTCATTATTCAGGATGCTTTATTAAAGAAAATTAGGAGCTCACACTTCAAAATTATGGGCTTTGACAAGGCTCCATCTGCTATTCAGAAAGCGGAAGCCAATATAAAAGAAGCAAACTTAGATGAGTTTATTGGTGTGCATCACGTAAATTTTTTCAACTCTAAAAAAGAAGTTTTTGGAAAAACAACGATGATCTTCAACCCCCCTTATGGCCAACGTTTGACTATAGATACCAATGCCTTTTATCGTAAAATAGGGGATACTTTGAAACACAATTATCCAAACTCTACTGCTTGGTTAATTACTTCGGACATACAAGCATTAAAAAGTGTAGGATTGCGAACCTCTAAAAGAATTCCTTTAAAAAACGGTGATTTAGATTGTCGTTACGTGAAGTATGAATTGTACGAAGGGTCCCGTAAGTTCAAGAAAAACCAACAAGATTCACCAAAATCAACTTCAAATTCTGAAGATACATTTACAACGAAAAACCCTTGAAAGGACAACTAAATTGAGGAATCAATACCTCGAAGATTAAGGATTAAAATTTTAATTTTTTTCTTTAAAAAAATGTTTTCTGACTAGTTCAATACCAATGAAGCCCACTCCTCAGGGCATTCTAACATTGGGAAATGACCGCAATTTTTTATCCAATACAATTTGTTATTTGGAATTTCAGTCGCAAGTAATGCTGCAATTTCAGCAACAGCGACCGGGTCCTTTTTTGCCCAAATAATTTTTGTGGGAATTGATGTTTCTTTTAAGGCACCAACCCAACGATGCCAAAACGTATATCGCTCTACCATATAAGCGCTTAAAAGGTGAATAACCGCACGTCCGTTATTGTGTTCCAATTGCTTCCAAATTTCAACCAATTCTTTCTCGGTGGCTTTTGTTTTGTCAAAATAAACATTCCGAAGGTTTTTACTAAAAAGAGCGTAACTTGTAAGTTTAGCAACCCATTTTCCAGTGTACTTATTTTTTAATAATTTTTGAATGGTCCGTAATTGTGAAAGTTCAATGTGTATTGAACCATTGCACAAGAGTAAGGTATTGATTTGTAAATCTAGTTGCTGTCTGTTGTGCCTTGCTAAAATTTCTGTACCTACACTTGTACCATAATCGTGTGCCAAAAGTGTAACCGCTTTTAAATCCAATTGTTTCCAAAGTTGCAAAGCAATATCTGCCTGTTCAATTAAAGAATAGGAATAATCGAGCGGTTTGTCAGAAAAACCAAAACCAAGGTGATCGTGAAGAATTACACGGTATTTTTCACTTAACTGAGGTAAAACTTTATAATAATCATATGTAGACGTAGGATAACCGTGCAACAACACTATTATTTCTTTTTCGCTGTTCGATGAATTTACATTTGCTGAAGTATCAATCACAAAAATTTTCCTGCCAAAAACAGTCACAAATCTCCCTTTATTTCTCCATTCTAATGCTGTCATATTTGTTGCTGTTTTCTAATGACAATGTAGTCATTTTTATGTAATTTTGAGATTCATTTTTTTAGGTCTTGAAGAGCGGAGTCGCGAATTAATTTTTAGTATTCATGGCAGTTGTTACAATTCCACCAGAAATAACATCCTAAATTTTACATTTTTTGTCCTATTTTATTGACGTTATATTACCCATCCCAATTCAGAAAACGTTTACATACGCTATCTCTGAAGACGAAGCAAATTTCTTGCAAAAAGGAATGCGTGTAGCCGTTTCATTTGGGAAAACAAAAATGTATACAGGACTTGTTTTTAACATTCATCAAATAGCGCCAACACTATACGAAGCAAAAGAAATTCATCAAATATTAGATGAAGTGCCTTTGGTCAATGAAAAACAATTGAAACATTGGCAATGGACAGCAGATTATTACATGTGCGCTTTGGGCGATGTATACAGAGCTGCTATGCCATCTGCTTTTTTGCTGGAAAGTGAAACTGTAATTACAAAAAATAAGCAAGAAATTGATCCATCGATATTATTGGATGATGAATTTCTTGTTTATGAGGCTTTGAAACATCAATCTCAGTTAACCATTCACCAAGTAGCCGCAATTCTAGGAAAGAAAAAAGTAATGCCCATAATCAACGAATTACTTAAAAAGTCTGCTATTAGTGTTCAAGAAGAAATTTACGAACAATACAAACCAAAATTGATTAAGTATGTTCGTTTGCATGAAAATTACGCAACAGATGCTTCTCTGGCCTCCTTGTTAACCTCTTTAACAAGAGCAAAAAAACAACGCGAAGCAGTATTGACTTTCTTTCAATTATTAGCAAACAAAAAACCCATAAAAGCAAAAGATTTAGAAGTACAAGCAAACGTTTCATCTTCCATCTTAAATTCGCTAGTTGCTAAAAATATTTTTGAGTTTTACGAAATTCAAATTGACCGAATTAATTTTAAGGGAGTTACCAATGATTTAAAACAACTAAATGAATTTCAGGAACTTGCCTTAAAGGAAATCAAGGAAACTTTTGTAACAAAAGATGTAACACTGTTACACGGAATTACAAGTTCTGGAAAAACAGAAGTGTATACAAAACTCATTCAAGAGGTTTTAGATGTTGGAAAACAAGTTTTATTTTTAGTTCCAGAGATTGCATTAACTACTCAAATTATAACTCGTTTGCAGGTATATTTTGGGAATCAAATTTCCGTTTTTCATTCGAAATACTCTATGAATGAAAGGGTAGAAGTTTGGAAAAATGTGTTGGAATACAAATCAAAAGCAGGAATTATATTAGGAGCAAGATCTTCCCTTTTTTTACCTTTCTCAAATTTAGGATTAATTGTAGTTGATGAAGAGCATGAAAGCTCTTACAAACAATTTGAACCTTCTCCAAGATACAATGCCCGTGACGCTGCTATTGTGCTGGCAAAATTACATGGTGCCAAGATCCTGCTAGGTTCTGCAACGCCTTCACTAGAAAGTTACTTCAACGCAGCCCAAAACAAATATGGCTTGGTTGCTTTAAATAGACGTCATGGAAGTGTTCAATTGCCAAAAATTGAGTTGATTGATGTTAAAGAAAAACAGCGGAAAAAAGAAATGAATGGGCATTTTTCAGATCGAATGCTGGGGTTAATTCAGGAGGCTTTGGATGCAAAAGAGCAAGTAATTTTATTTCAAAACAGACGGGGCTATTCTCCAGTAGTAGAATGTAAAACTTGTGGTGTTTCTCCAGAGTGTCCAAATTGTGACGTCACACTTACATTTCATAAGTTTAAACAGGAACTGCGTTGTCATTATTGCAACTACCAACGTGCCATGCCAAATAGCTGTGGTGCTTGTGGTAGCAATACCCTTGACACCAAAGGCTTTGGTACAGAGCAAATTGAAATGGAATTAAAAGCGCTCTTTCCCAATTTTAAAATTGGTCGAATGGATTTAGATACTACGCGAGGAAAGTTTGGATATCAAAAAATTATTACTGCTTTTGAATCGAAAGAAATTGATATTTTGGTGGGAACCCAAATGCTGTCTAAAGGATTGGATTTTGAGAACGTTTCCTTGGTAGGAATTTTAAATGCGGATACCATGTTAAATTTCCCTGATTTTAGAGCACACGAACGTGCCTATCAAATGATGGTTCAGGTATCGGGGAGAGCAGGAAGAAGTAAAAAACAAGGAAATGTAGCCATTCAAACTTACAATCCCAACCATCAAATTCTTCAACAAGTTTCCACTACGCGCTACGTCGAAATGTACAAAGAGCAGTTGCAAGAACGATGGCAATATAAATATCCTCCGTATTATCGATTGATAAAAATCACCTTAAAACATCGCGATTACAACAAAGTTGACAAAGGAATTGATTGGCTAGCAAGGGCTTTACAGCAATCCTTTGGCGAATTTGTTTTGGGCCCCACGGCACCAGTAGTTTCAAGAATTCGAAATCAATATATTAAGAATTTAGTCATTAAGATTCCACCCAAACAATCCTTAGCGAATACTAAAAAACAAATTACCAAAATTAGAAACACTTTTGAGGCAGTAAGTGATTTTAGACCAATTCGGTTTGTGATTGATGTTGATGCCTATTAAAAATAATTTCTATTGAACTGCAAATTCTTTGTATAAGACGAACTCTTTTCCAAATTAAATTATCAGAAAACCTTTTGTTTTTCGTTTCATTTATAGGCTTTCTAGATATAGAGAATCGTCAATTTGTTGCAATGGAACCCTAAGTAGCTTTTTTTCTGAATTTAACTTAATTCGCATGCGATGCGTCTAAGAAATAAGATAAAAAGTAATGGGAAGGCAACCTTTTATAGACTTTTGGAGTCTGTATATTTGTAAGGCAATGAAAAAGGATAGGAGCATTGAAAATTATTAAACTTTACGGGAACCAGCATTCGCTTATTAAAAAAGCAATCGATATGTGATTTTTAAAACAATGATCGGAGTTCCATGAAGAACAATAAAAAAACCTTTAAAATATTGTTCATAAGATGTTTTATATAACAAAAAAGTCACTATATTTGCAGCCTTAAAATTAATCAATAAATATTTAATTATGAATCATTACGAAACTGTTTTCATTTTGAATCCCGTTTTATCTGACACTCAGATAAAGGAAACAGTACAAAAGTTTGAGGACTATTTAGTTTCTAAAGGAGCTGAATTAGTATCCAAGGAAGATTGGGGCTTAAAGAAATTAGCCTATCCAATCCAAAAAAAGAAAAGTGGTTTTTATCACTTATTCGAGTATAAGGTTTCTGGTCAAGAAATTACAGCCTTTGAATTAGAATTTAGAAGAGATGATAGCGTTATGCGTTATCTTACCGTTAAATTAGACAAACATGCTGCAGCTTGGGCAACCGTAAGAAGCGAACGTGTTAAATCTGCAAAAAAATAAGATATGGCTACTATAGAACAACAAGCAAAAGGAGGTAAATCTGCTGACGTTAGATATTTAACGCCATTAGACATTGACACAAAGAAAGAAGCAAAATACTGTAGATTTAAGAAAAAAGATATCAAGTATATCGATTATAAAGATGCAGATTTCTTAATGTATTTAGTAAATGAACAAGGTAAAATTTTACCAAGACGTTTAACAGGAACATCATTAAAATACCAACGTAAAGTTGCGCAAGCAATTAAGAGAGCGCGTCATTTAGCGTTAATGCCTTACGTTGGAGATATGTTAAAATAATAAAGAAGTAGAGATATGGAACTGATATTAAAACAAGACGTAGAAAATTTAGGATTTAAAGACGACGTCGTAACCGTGAAAAATGGTTATGGAAGAAACTTTTTAATTCCTACAGCAAAAGCCGTTTTAGCTACTTCATCTGCAAAGAAAGTCTTAGCAGAGAACTTAAAACAAAGAGCTTTTAAAGAGGCTAAATTAATTGAAGATGCAAATAAAGTTGCAGAAACAATTAAAGGATATGAAATTAAGATTGCATCTAAAGTAGGTTCAGGAGACAAGTTATTTGGTTCTGTGAACAATATTGATTTGGCTGCAGCAATTGCAAAAGCAGGAACTGATTTGGATAAGAAATTTATCAAAGTCGTAGGTGGCTCTGTAAAAAGATTAGGTAAATATGAAGCAACGGTTCGATTACACAGAGCAGTAGTTGCCGATATTACTTTTGAAGTTGTGAAAGAGTAATTGACAACTTTCAATAATTTTTTAAAAGCTCGTTAGAAATAACGAGCTTTTTTGTTTGCATTTGTGCCAATCCCAATTATTAAACTATTTTTGAAAGTATGGGGGAAACGATGACCCTTTGCACTATTTAACAATCACAAAAATGAAGTACAGACAATTAACCAAAGAACAATTTGAATCCTTACACAGTGAGTTTGCGCGCTTTTTAGCAACGCAGCGCATAGATGCAAAAGAATGGATTCAAATAAAAGAAGATAATCCTAAGTTGGCAATAGATGAAATGAATATTTTTTCAGATGTTGTTTGGGATGACGTACTCACAAAGACTCAATATTTAGAACATTTTTCGGAAACAACTGCGAATCTTTTTAAATGTGAAGCAGCGGAGATTCATAGAATTGCCATTAAAGTAAATTGGGATATTAACTTACTTGAACAGCAAGGGTTTGAGTGGCTGATGCAAAACCCAATGGATAATTCAGTCGATATTTTTAAGGGGAGTAAGCCTTACAAATTGGAAAGAAATACAGAATTGTTTGACTTAATTGAAAAAGGAAGCAATATTTCTAAAGGAGAGATTTTTGAATATTTCTATCAGTTAATTTCTTAATATTCATTTCCCATAACCATTCGTCTAAACATAGGTTTACAAAAAACCCATAGAAAATCTATTCACCGTTTTTACTTTTTAACACACCTATTAAAAGATTATTTTTGTCTGAAAATAGGATTATTTGGACTAAAATCGCATAATAGATGGTATTAAACTTCCCCGTAAGCCTTCTTATTACACGATAAATAATGATAATTTGTTCATATTTGAACATTTTTCTTTTGATTGCTGATAAGAGCATAATTAATGCAGCTGGATCCTGAAGTGCTTTGAAATAAAAATAATCTGCAGTTTGCAATAAAATTCCAACAGCAATAATGGACCAACGCCATGTAAATTTTGCTCGTTTTTCTTTATATGGAAACCACAGTATTGAAAGAATAATTGTTAAAATTAAAACCGTATATCCACAAAACCAGAATTGTAACGTTTGTGGGTTTAAGAGTAATTTTTGGATTAGAAATTTATCATACAGACCACTAGAGGCTCCCAAGAAAGTGGCTCCAATTATGGCAAAAATCCATTTATTTTTTTGAAGTTAATCCCTTCTTTTTTTCCAATTTTAGAGTACAAAACAACAGCAATAATAATGACAAAAAAACCAAACCACTGAATGAAATTTGGTCGCTCATTGTAGATAAAAATAGCACCTATAAAAGTAAAAAAAGGTCCCGCAGAACGTATTGGGCTTACAATGGTAATGGGCAAATGCTTTAATGCTTGAAATGCCAATATCCAAGATGCTGACATCAATATCGATTTTATAAAAATATACCCATGCATAGGTGCGGGAAGGGGCGTGATGTAAAAGCCCATTTGCTTCGCATAATTTGCTGCAAAGGTAGAAATTAAGAATAGGGGGAGTAGGAGTAAAAAACCTGAAAAAATAGTCCCTAAAAGCACCGGCAGAACAGCATTTCCTTGTACTGCATGTTTCTTACAAATATTATGCAACCCCAAGAATAGTGCTGCCCATAAACCCAAATACATCCACATGGCGCGAAGATACTTTTTTATGCCCTTAGCATCCTATATTCAAGATCTTTTTTGGGGAAATTTTTAGTTGCACAATAAAAGTAGCTTATGTATTTTTTTTTAAAACCGATGACATAATTCGTCTGTTGATGAAGCTCCTAGTAATTGATTGAATCTTTTGATCGTGTCAAAATTTTGCGTGATTTCTTTTGAAACACCAATGCCAGAAATCCCAGTTTTCAAAATCGAGGTAACATCTGCTGTTGTAATCCCTCCAAAACCGAGAATGGGAGTTGTGGTATTCAAAGCCTCCAAAATTTCGGTATAGCCTTGGATTCCCAAATTACTCGCATCCGCATTTTCAACGCTCTTAAACGGACCTAAATTGATATAGTCTACATCTGCTGCCAACAATGCTTCACAATCCTCTAAGGTATTTGCAGTTCCCCCAATCAGCTGCCAGGTGAACAGGTGTTTTCTTACAGTTTTAGCTGAAGGGGCTACATTGTTTAAATGAACACCATCCGCTTTTATAGTTTTTGCGATTTTATAATGCGTGTTAATCATCAATCTAGTTTGAAAATGAGCAGTGATATCTCTTGCTGCAGTGGCCGTTTTCAAAAGGGTTGCTTCTGAAGCTTCTATCATAGATAATTGCACTAACTCGGCGCCAGCGGTACAAGCATTTTGAATGTTTTTAAGATGTTCTTTTGGAGTAATTCCTTCTGAGATATAATGTAATTTTGGAATGGGCATATTCTGTTGGATAATAGAAATTAGTTTGCTTCGCTTTGCACGATGCTATATTATAACGTAACTGTTTTATAATGACTCATAAAATAAGCCTCAAAACGCTTTAAGGAGGGATGCATTTTCTCAGTATACATTACAAACTGACATTTTTGAATACTTTGTGTAACCGATATTATATCTGCTGAAAATGATTTTTGGATTAAAAAATCTGCATCATCAATACAAAATAGTTTTACTTGAGTTGTATTTAATCCTTCTGCTAAAATTAATTTGTATAGCATTTTAGGCGTAGCAATGAGCACATCGACGCCCTCAAAAATTTCTGACTTTAGCAAGTCAATATGTGCTTTTTCATCAGCAAAATAGACCCGTAAGGCTGTGCGTCTTGTAAACTTTAAAAAACGCTCATACAATGTTGCTGCTTTTTTATTGTTTTCTACAACTACAATGGCTCTAGGAGCTGTCCCAATTTCTTCACACTTCAATTTATGCATTGTTGTTAAAATCAATGCAGTAGTTTTTCCACTGTTTTCCGGAGCCGTACAAAAAATATTGGCGCCACTTTTTATAACAGGGATGCTTGCTTTTTGAAAAGGGGTTGGAATTGCAATCGCTTGATGCTCCAAAAATTCTTTTATAGTGGGATGTAATTTTTTAAAAGCCATAGGAAATCTAAATCGTTTTTATTTGAAATTGCACAGCAAATGTACAACTAAAATGATCTAGTTAAATCGTCCCGATTTCAATTTTTTAGGCAATAATACGATTATACAACTTATCAATATGTTTTTTATTAGTTTACTTTAGAGTATATATCAATTGTACTATAATTTATATTATGTTAAATAGAGTATTTATAATCAACATTGTGATTGTTTGGCAATGATAAAAAATACTTCTGACACCTACACTGTGAAATTATTCTATAATTTAGCAAAAATATAAAGTATGAAATTAGAGATTATTTATAAGGACGATTACTGTATCTGTGTAAACAAACCCAACAACGTGGTTGTACATCACTCTTATCTTTCGAGAAATATATCGGATGAAAAATCTTTATTACAATTATTAGAATTACAATTTGGTGAAAGATATTATCCAATACATCGATTGGATCGAAAAACGTCTGGAATTATCTTGTTAACAAACCAGACAGAAAATGTTTCAAAATTTCAAGCGCTTTTTACGAATAAAGAAATACAAAAAATATATTACGGAGTTGTTCGTGGCCATGCCCCAACAACAAAAGTTATAGATTCGCCTATCAAAGGAAAAGATGGGAAATCCTATAAAGAAGCCTTAACACACCTAAAAACACTGGCTACAGTTACCCTTGATATTCCCGTAAAACCTTACCATTCGTCCCGCTATAGTTTGGTAGAAATGGAACCGAAAACTGGTAGAACGCATCAATTAAGAGCGCATACACTTAAAATTAGCCACCCATTAATTGGTGATGCAAAATATGGAGATAAGAATCATGACCTTATGTTTGATACGAATTTTGGTTGGAAGAATCTCTTCTTACATGCAGGCCATTTGAACTTCAAACACCCGTTTACAAACAAAGACCTAAATCTAAAAAGCGAATTCCCAGAGGATTGGAATTCGCTTTTTAGAAAGTTTGACTGGAAAAATCCAATCGTATAAATCATTAGTCTTCAATTACTTTCAATACTAATTTACCTTTTTTATCACCCGAAAAAAGTCTTTCATAGGTTTCTTTAAAATTTTCAATACCTTCATAAATAGCTTCACGTGACTTTAGTTTTCCTTCTTTCATCCAAGTTCCCATTTCTTTTGCAGCAGTGGCAAAGTCTTTAGTATAGTCCATTACAACCATTCCTTGCATTGTAGAACGGGTAACTAAGAGCGATAAATAATTGCTAGGTCCATTAATTTTATGTTTGTTGTTGTATTGTGAAATTGCTCCACAAATCACAACCCGTGCATGCATCCTAAGTTTGCTTAACGCGGCGTCTAAGATAAGTCCCCCTACATTATCAAAATAAACATCGATGCCTTTGGGACACTTCCTTTTCAATGCTGTATAAATATTTTCTGATTTGTAATCAATTGCCTCGTCAAAACCCAACTCGTTTTTTAGGTACTCACATTTTTCTTGTCCACCCGCAATCCCAATGACAGTACATCCTTTGATTTTAGCAATTTGCCCAACAATACTTCCAACAGCACCGGCAGCTCCGGAAACCAATACAATATCTCCTTCTTTGATCTTCCCCACTTGGGTAATTCCAAAATAAGCAGTCATTCCAGGCATTCCCAACGTTCCTAAATACATGGGCATGGGTGCCAAACGCTCATCTACTTTGTACCAGCCATCACCATTTCCAATGGCATATTGTTGCACACCACCCCAACTAGTTACACAATCTCCAATTTCAAATTTCGGATTGTTATTGGTGGCAATTACTTTACCAATAGAGCCTGCTCGCATTACATCTCCAATCCCTACTGGCTGTATATAAGATTTTGTATCATTCATCCAACCACGCATTGCAGGATCCAACGAAATATAGTGCTGTTGTACTAATATTTCCCCTTCTTCTAATGCTGGAACTTCATTTTCTTGAAATTCCCAAGTCGTTTCATCTGGGGCCCCAATTGGTCGCTTTTTTAATATAAATTGTTTGTTAATCATTCCTTCTAATTTGTCCTAAATATATACTTTTTTTTTAATAATTTAAAAGAGCTTTTAAATCATTTTCAAAACTATTTTTTGCCAAATATTGATTTTCTAAATCTCCTTGAAATGGAATTGGAGTTTCTAAACTCCCGACCCGTTTTACTGGAGCATCTAAATAATGAAAACAATTTTCTGTTATCAATGCAGAAATGTCACTTGAAATACCTCCAAAAAGAGAATCTTCCTGCAAAACAATAGCTTTCCCAGTTTTTTTTACAGAGCGATATATGGTCTCAATATCAAGCGGTTGTAATGTTCTTAAATCAATTAAATCTGCTGAAATTAGAGGGTTTTTCGCAAGCGTTTCTAAAGCCCAATGCACGCCTGCACCATAAGTTATTATTGAAATATGTGCGCCCGTTTTCAACTGATTTGCTTTCCCTATTTCAAGGGTAAAATGGTTCTCACTTACTTCTTGATATATGGAACGGTAAAGTCCTTTGTGCTCAAAGAATAAAACAGGGTTTGGGTCGTCAATAGCAGCAGCTAATAAGCCTTTTGCATCTTGTGGAAATGCAGGATACACTACTTTTAATCCAGGTGTCTTCGTAAACCAAGCTTCGTTTGTTTGACTGTGGAAAGGTCCCGCTCCTACTCCTGCTCCACAAGGCATTCTAATAACTACGGCTGCTTTTTCGCCCCAGCGATAATGTGATTTTGCCAATAAATTTACAATCGGATTAAAGCCAGATGAAACAAAATCGGCAAATTGCATTTCCATAACTGCTTTCATGCCATTTACAGACAAACCATAGGCAGCTGCTACAATTGCAGATTCGCAAATGGGGGTATTCCGGACTCGCGCTTTGCCAAATTGAGCTACAAATCCATCTGTAACTTTAAAAACACCTCCATATGCTGCAACATCTTGCCCCATAATTACCAAGTCATTATATTTTTCCATTGATTGGCGGAGTCCATCAGAAATTGCATCTACAAATCGAATCTTTTTCTTTTTCTCAGCAGGAACAATTGCTTTGTAGTTAAATGTTTTATAAACATCTTCTAGTTCTGATGCTACATTTGGAATAATTTTTTCTTCTTCAAAGGCAACTTCTAAATGAGCATTTATTTCTTTTTTTATGTCTAAAGTGTATTGGTCGATAATTTCATTCGTTAAAACGGCGGTCTTCAACAAGTATTGCTCAAAATTTGAAATTGGATCTTTGGCTTGCCAGAGTTCCAATAACTCTTTTGGAACGTATTTGGTACCACTCGCCTCTTCATGTCCACGAAGACGAAATGTTTTAAATTCGATTAAAATGGGTCTTGGATTTTCTCGAACACTTTCGGCAATTTCAGAAACTTTTTGGTAGACTTCAAGAATGTTGTTCCCTTCGATAAGATGACTCTCCATACCATACCCAATTCCTTTATCTGCAAGGTTTTTGCAATTGAACTGTTCTTTAGTAGGGGTTGAAAGTCCATACCCGTTGTTTTCAATACAGAATAAGACGGGCAAATTCCATACTGAAGCCACATTTAAAGCCTCATGAAAATCGCCTTCGCTAGTACCTCCATCTCCGGTAAATACAGCACAAACTTCTTTGATTCCTTTTATTTTATTGGCCAATGCAATACCATTTGCTACGCCAAATTGAGGGCCTAAATGAGAAATCATTCCAACAATCTTATAGGTTTGAGTACCAAAATGAAAACTGCGATCTCTTCCTTTGGTAAAACCATTCATTTTTCCTTGCCATTGAGAGAAAAGTCGGGAAAGTGGAATTCCCCTGGTAGTAAAAACACCCAAGTTTCGGTGCATTGGCAAAATATACTCCTCTTTTTTTAAGACCATTGTCACACCAACAGCAATTGCCTCTTGACCAATACCCGAAAACCATTTTGAAATTTTTCCTTGGCGCAGTAAAATCAACATTTTTTCCTCTATTAAACGAGGCTTCAGCATATTTCGATAAAGTGTAAGCAAGTTTTCTTGTGACAAGTGGTGTTGTAGATAGCGAATCGATGGAGACATTTCTTATTGTTTATATACAAACATAAAAAATCCCCATCAAAAGATGAGGATTTCATAAAAAATATAGTACTATTTTTACAATTCTTTAAAAATTGCGTGCATCATTCGTTTTTTGTCATTGATACTTTCCTCCAATGCAATCATGGTTTCTGTTCTATTTACACCAGGAATTTCATCAATGGCATAAATAATATCTTTCGCATCGCTAGTTCCTTTGGCTCTTACTTTGCAAAATATATTGTACATACCTGCTACTACATAGGCAACTGTTACATTTGGAATTTTACGTAAATCTTCAATTACAGTTTGTGTCATCGAAGTTTTATCTAAAAAGATTCCTACATGTGCTATAAATGAATACCCCATCTTTTCGTAGTTAAGTGTAAGTGTAGAACCTTGTATGATTCCTTCATCTTCCATCTTTTTGACACGCACGTGAATGGTTCCAGCAGATACCAAAAGCTTTTTAGCGATGTCAGTAAACGGAGTTCTTGCGTTTTCAATTAAAATGTCTAAAATTTGATGATCAATTTCATCTAGCATGTATTTTTTCATAATTACGTATAATTCACTTATAAACACAAAAATATGAATTTAATTTACAAAAATCACTAAAATGATGATAAATATTTAAATAAATTATGCTTCGAAAAGGATTTCGTTATGTGAAAGTGGATTTTCAATCTGTTTTTCCGCTACTTTTTGAAGATCGAAGACCAATGTATTCTTGATAATTTTTTCTTCATATTGATAGGCATCGCAACTTCTGTTTTGATTTGGGTATCTATGGACCACGTCGTAGAAATTTTTAATATTATTGGGAATGTCAAAATAAGGCTTATACACAGCATAATCATCATTTGAAACAATGTGGTGTATGCCTTGTAATAATGCATAAAAGTGGTATTTCCTTGTTATTTCCCGTTCATAATCATCGGGATAATGCCCTGCTTCAATTAAAATCGTATTGTATCCCAATTTTTGAAAATTATCACCTGTAGCAGTTGGGTAAAATTCATCGGTATACCGTCCAACACCGTTGGGAATAACTTTCTGTAACAAATTGTTCATTGCAACAATAATGTTCATTGTTTGTTTTCTACCCGCCGTTAGGGTTCTGTTTACATCTTCTGAAGGCGCTAAAAAAGAGATCGTGGCAGGTTTTGAAGTTCCTTCTACTCCAAAGATTGTTCGCTGATCGTGCAAATTGAAACAGAAATCTGGCTGAAAGCTATCCAATGTATGTCTTAAAATCTTGCTCTCAATAGCAGTGCGAGCTACAGCATCTCTATTTAAATCAATTTTTTTAGAATTTACTCTTGTGTAAACTTCTGCACCATCAGGATTCAACATTGGAATAATTTGCAGTGTACAGGTATTTAAAATTTGCTGAACACACGCCTCTGAGGATTGTGTTAGGGTATTTAAAAGATCAAAAATAGACTTGGTACCTGTGCTTTCATTTCCATGCATTTGACTCCATACAAGTATTTTCTTTTTTCCGGTTCCTAATTGAATACTGTAGATAGGTCTTTGTTGCTCAGAAAGACCAATTTGTTTTACAGTTGTGTATTTTTCGTATGTATGAATTAATGGCGCGATGTCCGAAAACCGAATCCATCTTCCAAATAATGCGGTCTCTTTCTCCTTTTTGAAAAATGCTTCTAATAAAGAGATTGATAGTAAGGCCATAAAATGAATTCTAATATTGACTTCAAAAATACTCAATTCAGTTTTGTTAGCAAATCATTTTTTCACAAATGTAAAAACCAGTTATATTACAATTATAAACTATATTCCTGCAGGTATGGAGTACTTATGTAAACAATATTCTTGAAGGTTATACTTGTAAACTTCCCTCAAACAAAAGAATAGTATTTTGTTATGTATTTTATTTAAATTACTATATACTAGTATTTTATAAATACTACCTAATGTATAAGTTTAATTATTTTATTAGAAATTGTGTTAAAAAACAACTTCTTATTGTTTCCTAATTAAAGTTAGGTTACTTTTGTAAAGACAAAATTAATTACATTGGTAAACATTGTTGAATTTACAAATCGGTTAAAAAAAGTGATGGAAATCCATCAACTTACTGCATCTTTATTTGCAGATAAGATTGGAGTACAGCGTTCTAGTATCTCCCACATACTGTCTGGAAGAAACAAACCGAGTTTAGATTTTATTTTAAAAGTAACGAGGGTTTTTTCAGACGTTGACATTCAATGGTTATTAAACGGCATAGGAGAATTCCCGAAAAGCACTATAGAGAGTCCTACCCTTCCTGCAAAAGATCCTACAAATGCAAGTTCGGTTGTGGATGTGAACGGTAAAAAAATAAAAAGAATCGTAGTATTCTTTGAAGATGGTACATTTGATGAGTATCACAAATAAAAAAAAGTGATGGAAACCATCACTTTTGAAATTTTAAACAAGACATTCCTACGCTATAACAGCGCTGCCATTGCCGTTTTTATAATCTGAATATTCAATTTCTTATTCGGCTTATTTTGTTTTTTTTGAATTTGTATCATTCTTCGCATCTGAGTAATCATCACTTTATCAAAATTAAAACTCTTGTATTGAGTTCCTTTATCAATCATATCTTCAACTAAATTTCTAATAGCTTCTTTATTATTACTCTCAGATATCTGTTGAAACGCTTTTTGATAAATAGCTTTGGTTTTATCATCTCCAGATAAATACATCCCAGAAAGCACGTTCTTTGCGATAAATGGAAGTTCCTTCTCATCTTTTTCTTCAATAAAAATTCGAGTCAATGGTGTGGCCAATATTTTCCGAATTTCATTGGGCAATGATTTTGATTTTTCAACCGCCAATTTTGGATCTACGTAATACAAAGCCACCAAACTCTTTCCAATCACCGCATAGGATTTACTCTCTAGATTTTTAATAAAAATTGATTTTAATTCTGGATCTAATAACTTCCCTAAGGTTTCAATTGCAGCTGACTTTGCCAAGGTTTTGGGATCTGAATTTGCAATTTTAGCGATTTTACGAATGGCTTCTTTTTTAAAGAATTTATTGATTAAATCGATATTTTCTAGGGCCAGTATTCGAATCTTATAATAAGAATCGTTTAAAGCGCCTACTACGGCATTGAAAGCCGCTTTATCATCTTGTTTTTTAGCAACCTCTAGTAAAGCTTTTTTTCGATCACTGTAATTTTCTGCATTCTTTAATTGAAAAATATAATCGCTTAAAATCTTATTTTCGGTAATTTCACAGAGTAAAACTCCATCAGCATTTACTTGAATAAAATCGGGTTGTTCCTGGTATGAAAATGTAAAAGAAGCGTCATTTCCATCCACAAAAACAGTCTCTCTTCTAGGAATACCATTTTCATAAATATCAATTGCAAAAGGAAATTTAAACTTCTCCGCTTGCAACTGGATAATATTGACAGTCACCTTCCCTTGAATGATATTGTAATCGTAAGAAATCTCTATTTGAGGGTGGTTTGCTCCAAAAAACCACTGATTAAAAAACCAATTTAAATCCTTTCCAGTCAATTTTTCAAAAACCAGCCGAAGTTGGTGTACTTCTGCAGTCTTATATTTGTTGGTTGTTAAATAAATATTTAATCCTTTGAAAAATGCTGCATCTCCAAGATAATTTCGTAGCATATGTAGTACAGCGCCTCCTTTATTATAACTTACCAAATCAAACAAATCTTCTTGATTTGAGTAGTTAAAACGAACTAATTTTTTATTCGCGTTTTGTCCATTCAAATACGCTAGATTGTTTTCAAACAAATGTGCATTTGCTTCTTGTTTCCCATATTTATGTTCTCTCCACAAGTATTCACTATAATTTGCAAAAGATTCATTTAAAGATAGATTTGCCCAACTTTCTGCAGTTACATAATTCCCAAACCAATGATGAAAAATTTCGTGTGCGATGGTGTTTTCATGTGTATTTTCATCAATTAATTGTCCGGGTTTCTGATAGGCTTGTTCACCATGAACAACGGCAGTTGTATTTTCCATAGCACCACTTATGTAATCTCTCACAACAATTTGACTGTATTTATTCCATGGATATGCAATTCCTAATAGCGCAGAAAAGAAATCGATCATCGCAGGAGTATCACCAAAAATATCCTTTGCATAAGGAGCGTATTCCTTTTCAACATAGTAGGCAATTGGAATCTTTGAAGAAGAATCCTTAATTATTTCAAACTCACCTACCCCCATGAAAAATAAATAGGGTGCATGTTTTTGATCCAATTTCCAGTAATCTGTTCGGTTTGCTCCTTCTTTAATCTGACTGACTAATTCGCCATTTGAAAGGGTTTGGTATTGGTCAGGAACCGTCATGTAAATTTCTTGTGAAGACTTCTGATTGGGACTGTCTATCGTTGGAAACCAACAACTACTGGCTTCTGTCTCCCCTTGTGTCCAAATTTGTGTTGGTTTGTTTTTATCCGCGCCGTCAGCGTTTATAAAATACAATCCTTTAGCAGCACTTATAGCGAAACTCCCGCTTTGTTTTACTTTTTCAGGTCTTGCTGTATATTTTATGTAGACGGTATAGGACTCTTCTTTGGTATATTTTTTTGGTAAATCGATCCGCAATTCAAAACTATCATAATTAAAATCTAATTTTTTATCTTCGAGTACTACTTGATGAATACGCATTCCTTTAGCATCTAAAACAAGTTTGTCTGTTGGATAAAAATAAGGCTTTAGCGTAATCCAAGCCTCACCATTGAGCTGCCTTTCTTTAAAATTAAAATCAACTTTTAATTTCGTGTGTTCTAAAAGATGAAGTTTTTCTCTCTCTCCTTTATAGTCAGCGGAGTGCTGTGCAAAAATTGTTGCTACTGTAAAATAGATAAAAAGAAATAGTTGTTGTCTAAATTTCATAAGGCATTTCCGTCAAATTTCAAAAATAAGAAATTAAAGTGTCGAAACCGTTAAGCACTCGTTAAAAAGTAAAAACTGTAATCCCAAAGGAATTACAGTTTTTACTCGCAATCTTTCACAGGCCGCTGGCGCCTGAATAAAGAATCAAAAGCAACAAAAAATAGTAGCCGACGCTAGACAATCCATACGTAACTTATTGGCCATTAAAAATAGCTTTAAATTGCCCTTGTTGAATCATGTTGGTATCCAATTGAATATTATTCATCATTTCCATGATTCGTGCTGGATTCATATTTTTACCCAGCAATCTAGCAACACCAACCCCAACCTTCTTACCATAGCCAAAAGCAATTACTTCGTTGATTTGATCTGTTTGACCTGTATAATACAACTTCATATTCATTCCTTTTGTCTTGAAAACTCCTAAGGTTTTATATGTTTTATTTGTAAATATATTTTTTATTTTTGATTTTTCTATTTCATAATCCGCTGCATTCTCTTTTGTTTTTTTAAAAAATACAACATTTATTTTTTTAATACTCTTGATTGTTTCTTTGACCGCTTCGGAAGCATCTTCCTTGGGTGTTAGCATCAATCCTACAGGGAGATCGCCATACATAAAACCTTGCTTCTCACTACTATTTACAATGTATGCTTGTAATGATTTTTGATGGTCACAGGCACTTACTATAAGAAGCAGTAAGAATGCTATAGAGAGGAGACGGGTTGATTTTTTCATTTTATATAAAATTTAAAATTAGCATTTTTTTAAAGGCATTACCTCTTATTGGATTCGTTGACTAACGTATCTGTGATTTCAGAAATTTTCTGAATATCAATCCTTCCTGTCAAGGAGATAATTAACGATTCTACATTCTTATTTGATTTTTTTCCTGCACCATTGACAAACATTAAAACTTCACTCACGTAGGCTTTGTTTTTTGTTGTTTTTACATAGATTTTCATGCGAGTATCTTCATCTTTTACTCGCATTAACGTTGTTAGTTTTTGTTCTTTAATGGCTTGACTTACCATTTGATTCATTTTCTTGGCATTGTTGGCATCATTTGTAGTGAATACTTTCAATTCTTGTAGATCATTGATCAAACTAAAAACCTTCATCGTTTGATTGTCTTCTATTTTAATATCTTGAAACTTAGAGAGCATTTCAAAAGCATCTTTGGTTACTACCACCATATCGACTCCTTCCATATATTCTAGTTTATCAAAAAAGGATTGTGCATAGCTTAAGGACGATACAATTAAAAAAACGATTACTATTACTAATTTTTTCATAATTTCTAGGGGTTACTTGGTTTTACTAATTTTCTCGGTTTTATTTTATTATTGTATTGATGGTGTTTTCATAGGCGTGCACTTTTGCAATCGCACTCGCCCCTTTGTTAAGATTCAATGAAAGCATCTGAAGTGCATTCCTTACTTGTGCAAATGTTTTTTCTTTTTGGTATTTACGATACTCTTGGTTTCCAATAAAAACACTTACTGATACTGCTATAGATGCTGCTACAGATAGCCACTTCAATTTTCTATTTGGGCGTTTTTTAATATCCAATTGAATGGTTTCCGTGAAAACTTCTGCTTTGTTTTTCTCGAAATAATTAAATAACGCTTCATATTCTTGTAAATGAGGAGCAATATTTCCTTGGGTAAAATAGTTTTTCAAGGTTGCTTCTTCTTGCAAAGATGTTGCTGCATTTAAGTATTTTTCTATTAATTGTTCTATGTTAGCTAACTCCATAGTTGTGTGTTTTTGTGAGTTCTTGTCGAATTGTTTTTCGAGCTCTGCTTAGTGCCACTCTTACAGCGGTGGGTTGCATATCAACTATTTTCGAAATTTCATCATAGTCATATTGCTCAATATCTCTAAGCTGAATAATCATTTTTTGTTGTTCGGGTAACCGTTGAATCAATCGATGTACTTGGTCTACGCTATCTTGATCTTCAATTTTTTTATCTAAACTGGTTTCTTTTTCCTTATAATTCGTGTGTACCAGTGTCAAATTACCAGCCTGCTTTGATTTCAATCGATCATAACAATAATGCTTTGTCATGGTCATTGCAAAGGCTTCAACATTTTTATAATCGGCAATCTTTTCTCTATTTTTCCACAATTTCAAAAACAGCTCTTGCGTTGCATCTTCTGCTTCTTCAGTAGAAACTAAAAGTCTTTTTGCAAATCTAAAAACCTTATTTTTAAATGGAAAAACCATTTTTAAAAAATCGGATTGCTTCATGGTTACGATGGTTAAACTAAGCTCTTTGTCTGATACAAAACCCTATTGCAAATCTGGTTTACACAATTACGACGAGCGATCTTTTATTTTGTTACAAAATAAGAATTTTTAAAGGAATGGGGCGTCGGAATTAACCCAATACATCGGGCCGAAAGGCACTCCGATCCTTCTCTCGTTTTGTTTTTGCATACTCGAATCCTGATGCCCACCATCTGCGCATCAGTTTCTTATCAAATACCAACGAATTTGTTGTTAAAACCGTTGGGGTATAGTATAAGTTTAAGGTAACATTCTTGTGATTGGCGGCTAATTTCCCAATGGTAATATTGTGCTTTTCTACATGAGTTTGCATAAAATCAAATACATCAAACAAGAGTGAAAACGGGTTTTTAGAAGGCATTCGATTTACTTGAGATACTTCTGTGTCAAGAATAATGGCATCAATTTCTGTGGCCCCTCTTAAAATGGCTTCTCGAATAGGAATTAGCGCGCCAAAACCGCCATCTCCATATTGACAATGGTCTTTTTCTAGCAAACTCATAAAAGGTATGTAGTTGCAAGAACCCCAAATCCAGTCACAAAAATCTTCATAGGAAGTTTCATTGATTGATTTGTACTCAATCTTATTGGTCGTTAAATTAGAAATTGTTACAACTACTTCTTTGTGATTTTTAAGAATTGTCTTGTACATTTCTTTTGTAATATTTTCCTTGATGAGTTTTCGTAAATTCTTGCTTTCCCCAAATGTTTTTCTCCCCCTGATAAAGTTCCACAGTGTATTCAAGTGATTGATACTAACCACCTTTTCGCCATCCACTTTTCGAATCGTAAATGGGCTGTTACTAAAGACAGTCTTTTGATCTACATTGGTGTAAAGTTTTTTGAGTGCATCTAATTTTCCCAATGCCAAATGCGAGACCATTAAACTTCCAGTAGAAGTTCCTAAAAAAAGTTCATATGCTTTTCTTTCCTCCTTCATTAAATACTGGGCAACACCCCCTGCAAATGCACCTTTACTCCCACCCCCAGAAATTACCAATGCTTTTTTCATAAAACTCAATTTGTATTCATTAATTTCGTCATGTAAAAATATCAAAAATGAAGCGATTTTCCGTCCTTATTTTGGCAGCAATTATTTTAATATCTTGTCAGACACCGTATACACCAAGAAACATAACATCTGTTACAATAAAAAGCTTTCCTATTGAAAACACAAGCATTCGAGCAATTCAAGTTATTGATTCAACCCGTGTTGCTTATGCAGGCTCAAGCGGAGTCATGGGTGTTTTTTCTGAAGATAAAAAGCATTCGCAAGCGTATTTCCCAAGCTACCAAGACTCTATAAAACCCAATTTTAGAAGTATTGCTTTTAATGGAAGCGATTATTTTGCGCTTTCGATTGGAAATCCAGCGTTGTTGTATAAACTATCAGAGGGGAATACAAGTCTGGTTTATTCCGAGAACAAAGCAAAGGTCTTTTATGATGCGATCCAATTTTTTGAAGACAAGGTACATGGAATCGCTGTTGGCGATCCAACAGAAAATTGTGCTGCGATCATCGTTACCGAAGATCGAGGAAAAACCTGGAACAAAATACCTTGCAGTTCTTTACCAATCTTTGAAGAAGGGGAAGCTTTTTTTGCTGCCAGTAACACGAATATTAAAATAAAAGGTAGTACAGTTTGGATTGCTTCTGGAGGAAAAAAAGCACGCATTTTGAAATCAAATGACTACGGTAAAACATGGGACATTTTCAATACTCCGTTGGTTCAGGGAAAAGGACCACAAGGAATTTACTCGATCGATTTTTATGATATGAACCATGGTATTGTTATGGGTGGAGACTACTCAAAACCTCAAGAAAATACTGCAAATAAAGCCATCACTACGGATGGTGGAAAAACCTGGAAGTTGGTTGCAGATTCACAAATTCCTAACTATAAGAGTTGTGTGCAATATGTACCAGGAACCCAAGGACAAGAAATTTTTGCGGTTGGCAAAACTGGGATTGCTTTTTCTAATGACGCAGGAAATACCTGGAAAAACATTTCAAAAGAAAGCTATTATGCCATTCAGTTTGTCGATATAAATACAGCGTGGTTGTCTGGCAATAACAAAATAGGCAAACTCGTATTGAAATAAGAAATAGCAAACGCCTACTCCAACTTTGCAAGGGTGGTATTCAAAAAATAAAAAACATAAATAATGATCACGAAAGAAAATATTATCAAAAGATTTGTAAGCTACGTAACGATTGATACAGAATCAGATCCCAACAATCCAAATTTCCCATCAACAGAAAAGCAATGGAATTTAGCACGTTTGTTAGAAAAAGAACTTAAAGAAATTGGATTAGAAGATGTTGATTTGGATGAAAATTGCTATCTAATGGCGACCTTATCTAGTAATATTGATTACGAAGTACCCACCATCGGGTTTATTTCTCATATGGATACAAGCCCCGATTTTACAGGGAAAAATGTCAAACCACAAATACACACAAATTATGATGGAAAGGATATTATTTTAAACAAAGAGCAAAACATTGTATTGTCTTCAAACTATTTCGAAGATTTGTTGCAATACAAAGGACAAACTCTCATTACCACCGATGGTACTACCCTTTTAGGAGCCGATGACAAAGCTGGAATTACAGAAATTGTTTCGGCCATGGAGTATTTGGTACAAAATCCTCACATCAAGCATGGAACTGTTCGCATCTGCTTTACTCCCGATGAAGAAGTTGGTAAAGGAGCACATTTGTTTGATGTCGAAAAATTCAATGCCGATTGGGCATATACTATGGATGGGAGTCAGATTGGAGAGTTGGAATATGAAAATTTTAATGCTGCTGCTGCTAAAATAACCATTACTGGAAAAATTGTACACCCAGGATATGCAAAAGGAAAAATGATCAATTCGATGACCATCGCAAATGAATTCATGAGGAAATTACCCGCAAATGAAGTTCCAGAAAAAACAACAGGTTACGAAGGTTTTTTTCACTTGCATGCCATGCGGGGTGCCGTAGAAAAAACCGTGTTAGAATACATCATTCGTGATCATGATTTTGATCTGTTTGAAGCGCGAAAACGTTGTGTAAAGCAAATTGGTAAAGATTTCAACAACCAATACGGAGAAAAAACGGTCCACATAGAAATCAATGACCAATATTATAATATGAAAGAGAAGATTGAACCCGTTATGCATATTGTTACCATTGCAAAAGAGGCGATGGAAGAATTAGGAATCAAACCCTTGATAAAAGCAATTAGAGGGGGTACAGACGGATCGCAACTCTCTTTTAAAGGATTGCCATGTCCAAATATTTTTGCTGGTGGACATCATTTTCATGGGAAATATGAATATGTTCCTGTTGAATCAATGATTAAGGCTACTGAAGTCATTGTTCGAATAGCAGCGAAAGTCTCCAAAAAATCTGAATAAACAGTGTATTTGATCGCTACGAAAAAAGAATCTTAAAATTGATTTGGGTTTTTCCCTTGAACCTGACTAAAAAAGGCATGAAAAAAAGTGAAGTCTGCTTCTTTATCATCTGTGACGGTGTAGGCTTTTGAGATTTTTATTTGTTTTTTTCCAAAATCTAAGGTAGCCATTACAATTGGTACATTGGCCCCTTTAGCGATGTAGTAAAAACCTGTTTTCCATTTGGCTACTTTTTTACGAGTTCCCTCCGGAGAGAGGCCAAGACGAAATTCTTCTTTGGAGTTAAAAAGCGCTACAATCGAGTCTACAAGATTATTGTTTTTACTGCGATCCACAGGAGTCCCCCCTAAAAGTCGGAAGATAAAACCAAAAGGACCTTTAAATAAAGAACCTTTGCCAATAAAATTGACCATTGTGCCAGAGGACATCCTCGCTAAAATGGCAATCGGAAAATCAATCCAACTCGTGTGCGGTGCTGCAATTACAACATACTTCTTTATATGTTGGGGAAAATCATTGATAATTCTCCAACCTAAAAGACGAAATAATATAAAACTTGAAAATGCTTTCATTGTATATTTTAAAGTTCTAAATTTAAGGACTTAATTTGATATGATGGATAATTTAGGGATGAACTTTTTAATTGTTGTTTTTGGTATTTTAATTGGCTTGTACATAGGCAGATTGCTCGCAAAATTAAAATTAGAAAAGGAAAAATCAGTTTTAGAAAAGCAGAATGCTTTGCTACTATCTGCTAAGGAAATTGCAGAAAATGCGGTATTAAAAGTTCAAAAAGAGCTTCAAACTTTGCAACAAGAAAAAGAGCAGTTGCTCACAGTCAATTCGAGTCAAGTTGCAGATTTAAGAAATTTGCAAGAAAAATTAGATGATCATAAAGAGGAAGTAAACAAGCTTCAAGAAAAATTTACCAAAGAATTTGAAAACTTAGCCAATAAGATATTTGAAGATAAATCGACCAAATTTACGGTACAGAACAAAGAAAATATTCAAACTATTTTACATCCATTGCAAGAAAAAATTAAAGGTTTTGAAGACAAAGTTGAAAAAACACACAAAGAAAGTATCGATTATCATGCCGCGCTTCGTCAGCAAATAATAGGATTGAAAGAAATGAACTTGCAGATGAGCAAAGAAACGATCAATTTAACAAAGGCTTTAAAAGGAGACAATAAAACCCAAGGAAATTGGGGAGAATTGGTTTTGGAACGTGTTTTAGAAAAATCGGGGTTGGAAAAAAACCGCGAATATGTTGTGCAGCAAAGTTTCACCAATGAGCAAGGAAAAAGAGTCTTACCCGATGTGGTAATTCATTTGCCCAACAATAGAAAGATGATTGTCGATTCCAAAGTATCATTAACGGCCTATGAACAATTTGTAAATACTGAAGAGGAACATCAAAAAGCGCTGTTTCTGAAAGACCATATTAATTCTCTTAAGCGTCATATCGAACAGCTGAGTGAAAAGAAATATGAGGATATTTATAAAATTGAATCGCCAGATTTTGTCTTATTATTTATACCAATAGAACCTGCTTTTGCTGTGGCAATAAACTCAGACAACTCCCTGTATAATAAAGCGTTCGACAAGAATATTGTGATCGTAACGCCCTCAACATTATTGGCTACACTTCGCACTATTGACACCATATGGAACAATGAAAAGCAACAAAAAAATGCACTAGAAATTGCAAGGCAAGCTGGGAGTTTGTATGATAAATTTCATGGCTTATTAAACGATTTAATTGGAATTGGAAAGAAAATAGATGCTTCCAAAACAGATTATAATGCAGCTATGAACAAGCTTATTGATGGAAAAGGCAATCTAATTACAAGTGTAGAGAAATTAAAGAAAATGGGCGCAAAAGCAAAAAAGGCACTTCCAGAAAATATTATTGAGCGCGCAGGTGACGACACCCTATAAATACAACAGTTTTTTTGTGTAAATTTGATTGTCCGTGATGATCTTGACCAAATAAATTCCTTTTCCGTGGGAAGAAATATCTATGGAATCATTATCGTTTACAGAAAACAAGAACTTCCCTGAAATGGTATAAACCGCTAATTTAATGCTTTCAAATGTAGTGTTGGACGTTATATGAAAAACACCGTCGCGACTCGGAATGGGAAATACGTTCAATTTTGCTATTGAAAAAGCATCCTTCCCTAATATTATTCCATTGCCCTCTTGAATAAGGATTGATTGATTGACTTCTACCTGCTCGATGAGTTCAACGACTCCGCTGTGGTTCCAAGTAATTTTGATATAATCAATACTGCTAGCGCTCCCCAAACCAATGAATTCATTGGATGAATTTTGACTTAAATATCCCTCACCACACAATGTATAACGGTATTGAGACTTTCCACCTGCAAAAACTTCAATCCGATTTCCAATACCATCGCTATTACCAAGTGTTCCTTCTAGTTGAATCTTTATCCAATTGTTAGCATTTGTACTCTTGTTATTAAATAGAAAGTTTGTCTCCGTATCATTGCTAACAACTATATCTGGTTTCCCATCATTGTCAATATCTCCAATTGCATTCGAATAGCTTTTTCTAGTATCTTCTTCAAAGCCAATATCGTCGGGAATTTCAAAAGTATCGTTGCCCTGATTGTGATAAAATGCAGAGGGCAATAAACTGGAGATAGAACCATCAAATTCACCACTAGCATATAAATCTAGTTCGGCATCATTGTCGGCATCCAAAAAGACAGCGCCCCAGCCAACACTATTAAATTCAGTATTGGTATCCATAGCCTTATCGGTAAAAGTTCAGTCACCATTGTTTCTTAGCAATTGATTTCCATCAGGTGTATTTGTCACATAAATATCAAACCACCCATCATTATTATAATCTCCAATTGTAGTGGTCATCGCATTAATAGAAATACCCGCACCGATACTTTCTGAGGCATCTTCAAAAGTGCTATCTCCGTTATTTTTATAGAGCCGATTCGGATAGTTAGGCTTGTCATTTACTACATAAATATCTTGAAAACCATCATTATTATAATCAAAAAAAACTGCACAAAAAGAGATTTCGCTCGTAAGTAAAATACCCGCTTGTTCAGAAATATCTGTATAAATACCATCATTATTTTGGTATAAATAATTCCTTTCAGATTCATTTTCATCATCTCGATTGCAAATAAAAGCATCCAAATCACCATCATTGTCAATATCTCCAAAAGTGGCACCCGTAGTGTGTTTGTTCTCTGTAAAAAAAACCAATTGAATTTGAAATATTGGTAAAAACCATAGCACCATTGTTTTTGTAAAAATGGTTACTACCATTTAGTGCCGTAACAAAAAGATCTTTGTCACCATCATTATCGTAATCTACCCAAATGATTTGTTTTGTTTTTAAGGTATTTGAAATTCCCTTGAAATAAACACGTGTGAGCAAACCGTTATTGTTTTCTAGGAAACATATTTCTTCGGTATCTTCGGTAGCAAAAGTGATGTCATCCCTATCATCGTTGTTAAAATCAATGAAGGAGACACCTCCGCCCAAATCGCTATTACCATAGGAAATATTCATTCCAAAGGAAGCTGCACTTTCTAGAAAGGAAACTTGGCTGAGCAATGGAATAGAACAAAAAAGAAAGGTAAAAAGAAGGCAATTGCATTGCTTCACCAACCGAGTTTTCGATTGAAATTGTTGGAAGAAATGCAATTGCCGAATCATATTTTTACATCACAAATAACCTTCTGTGAGACATCATATCAGAAACACGTTCACCAATTTCGTGCAATGCTTCCTCATTTGTAGCATTTTGAATTGCTTCATCAATAAGATCTACAACAGCCGCCATATCTGAAGCTAACAGACCTCGCGTTGTAATTGCTGGGGTTCCAACACGGATTCCAGAAGTTACAAAAGGACTTCTATCATCAAAAGGAACCATGTTTTTATTTACAGTAATATCTGCCTTTCCAAGCGCTATTTCAGCATCTTTTCCTGAAATATTTTTATTTCGCAAATCAATCAACATCATGTGATTGTCTGTACCTCCAGAAATAAGATCGTATCCTTTGGCTACAAATGCTTTTGCCATGGCAGCTGCATTTTCTTTCACTTGAATTTGGTAGGCTAAAAACTCATCCGTTAAAGCTTCCCCAAATGCAATGGCTTTGGCCGCTATTACATGTTCTAAGGGCCCTCCTTGATTTCCTGGGAAAACAGCCGATTGAAGTAGTGATGACATTTTCTTTAATTTTCCATTTTTCAGTGTTTCTCCAAATGGATTGTCAAAATCTGCCCCCATCATAATCATTCCACCTCTTGGGCCTCGCAATGTTTTGTGAGTGGTTGTCGTAACAATGTGACAATGTGGTAAAGGATCGTTTAAAATTCCTTTCGCAATCATTCCAGAAGGATGCGATATGTCTGCTAGTAGCAATGCACCAACACTATCTGCGATCGCTCTAAAACGCTTGAAGTCAATATCTCTTGAATAGGCAGAAGCTCCAGCTATAATTAAGTTTGGTTGTTCTTTTGTTGCTGTTTCTTGAATTTTATCATAATCCAAAACTCCAGTTTCTTTTTCAACTCCATAAAAAGAAGTCTGGTATAATTTACCAGAAAAGTTAACTGGTGAACCGTGCGTTAAATGCCCACCATGTGACAAATCAAAACCTAAAATTTTGTCTCCTGGTTTTAAACACACTGAAAAAACAGCTGTGTTTGCTTGAGAACCGGAGTGCGGTTGTACATTTACATAGGCAGCACCAAATAACTCTTTGGCTCTATCGATTGCAATTTGTTCAACAACATCTACAATCTCACAACCACCATAGTAACGTTTTCCAGGGTAGCCTTCAGCGTATTTATTGGTTAAAACAGAACCTTGTGCTCGCATTACTTGGTCACTTACAAAGTTTTCAGAAGCAATTAATTCTAATCCGTTTAATTGTCTTTCTTTCTCCTCTTCTATGAGGTCAAAAATTAAATTGTCTTGTTGCATTGGTGTGTGTTGTTTAAATATACAAAAATACTGAAAATCAAACGTTCAGTAAAGCTGTTTTTTAGATATTTTGAACATTTCTATTAACAATTATTGAATCCAAAAAAAAGAGGGATTAAAAATAGATTATTGCTTATTTTTTGAAGATATAATGAAAAAAAAATGCATAAATTTGATTCAAATTAAAAAAATAAAAATGATCATAACAGCAAACAATCCGAACAGAAAAACTTGGTTGCATGTCAATAACAATTCCGATTTTCCAATTCAAAATATTCCTTTTGGTGTATTTATCACCAAAGAGGACATCATCACCATAGGAACTAGGATTGGAGATTTTGCAATCGATTTGGGAGCCTTACATCAATTGGGGTATTTTGAGGGCATTCCACTCACTGACGATATATTTTTACAAGATAGTTTAAACGATTTTATTGCAGATGGCCGAAAAACATGGCGCTTGGTTCGAAATAGAATTGCTGATATTTTTGATCTCACAAATGAAAAACTTCGAGACCATGGAAAACACAAAGCACATGTAATATTTGGCATGGACGAAATAGAAATGCTATTGCCCGTTTCTGTAGGAGATTATACCGATTTTTACGCCAGTAAAGAACACGCCACTAATGTAGGTTCTTTATTTAGAGATCCAGAAAATGCACTGTTGCCTAATTGGCTTCACATCCCAATTGGATATCATGGAAGGAGTTCATCGATTATTCCTTCTGGAACTCCTATTCGAAGACCATATGGACAAACCAAACCCGCAGCAGGAAGCAACACCCCTGGATTTGGTCCTACAAAATTATTAGATTTCGAATTGGAAATGGCTTTTATAACTACCGATGCGAATGTGTTGGGAGAGCGCATTCCTATTGATGAAGCAGAAGAGCATATTTTTGGATTGGTCCAATTTAATGATTGGTCGGCAAGAGACATTCAAGCCTGGGAATATGTGCCTCTCGGCCCCTTTTTGGGTAAAAGCTTTGCCTCTACCATTTCTCCTTGGATTGTTACTTTAGATGCTTTAGCACCCTTTAAAACCGACAATCCAAAACAAGTACATCCTCCTTTGGACTATTTAAAGCAACAAGGAAAAGGGAGTTATGACATTCATTTGCAAGTTGGTATTCAGCCAGAAAATGGTGAAGAAACCATTCTTTCAAAATCAAATTTTAAATACATGTATTGGACCATGGCACAACAATTGGCCCATCACACTGTCAATGGTTGTCCAGTAGAAGCGGGTGATATGATGGGTTCTGGAACCATTTCTGGGCCTACAAAGGATAGTTATGGTTCAATGTTAGAATTGACATGGAAAGGTCAAAACCCCATTAAGCTAAAAGATGGAACCACACGTACATTTATCAAAGATCATGATACGGTGATTATGCGTGCACATTGTGAAAACGAGAATGTACGAATTGGATTTGGCGAATGTGTTGGTAAAGTATTGCCAGCCAAATAAATTTTTTAGAAATACCAAAAAAAGCGCTATTAACAGCGCTTTTTTTGGTTTCTTATTCTTAAATGGGGGGATGTCCATGAATTTTTTCAAAATCTCTATCAAAATTTTCACGGAGATAGGATTTTAACTTTTTACGATAATCCTCTTTTAACCAAGTAACAAAATTATGCGTACTTTTTGAAATACATTTGGCGTACCGGTTGATGCGATCGTCAATCTCAGCTCCTATTTTCTTTGCCAAGAGTAAAGCATCAAAAACATCTTCACTATTTTCGATACACATTTTTGCATGATGCACAATGGATTTTTCTAGTACCCGTTTGGATGATTCTCCATTTCGGATTGTATCAATATAGACCTTTTTTACATCAAAATAGGTATCCGTAGATTTTTCGAAATCTTTCTTTAGATTGGTAGGAAACTCATACCGAAAGGTACTTTCAATATCTTCATCGGAAAGAATAGCATCTAAGTAATAATCGGGTGACTTGAACATCTTTTGCCAATCTAAGTCTGCACCCCAAGCGCCAAAACGGTGAAAGTTATTTCCCAAATCTACAACATCAAAAGTATTTTTGTTGTCTAAAATTCGAGACCCACGTCCAATCATTTGATAATACAATGTCAGTGATTTTGTCGCTCTGTTTAAAATAATTGATTCAATGGTAGGTTCATCAAAACCGGTAGTTAAAATACTTACAGAGGTAATAATCGCATTGGGAGTTTTCTTAAACCAAGTAAGAATAAAGTCACGTTCTTTTTTTGTATTGGTATTGTCTAGATGTGCAATTGGATATCCTGCCTTTTTGAAAGCCTCAAATACTTGAATCGAAGTATTAATTCCATTATTAAAAATCAGTGTTTTTTTTCCTTTGGAAGTTGCTTCATAAGCTTCTACAAGCTTTGTCAACATGTCTGAATTGGTATACAAATCTTCCGAAGATTTTACAGTATAATCTCCATTTGCACCTACTTCTAGTGAGGTTAACCCTACATTAAAGGAATGTAAATTTGCGCTAGCCAAATAATGGTTATCAATGAGATGCTGAATGGTTTCCCCTACAAATAGCTCCTGATAATTTTCATACATGGGCAACTTAATGTTGGAGCTCAAAGGAGTTGCTGTGACTCCTAAGATCATGGAATTTTCAAAAAACTTAAAAATCTTTGTAAAAGAATTATAATGCGCCTCATCAACAATGATCAAACCAATATCAGAAATATCAAGCTTTTCATCATTCAATCTGTTTTTCAAAGTCTCCACCATGGCAACAAAACAATCATATTTGTGCTGGTCGTCTAGTTGTGCAGTACTGTTAATAATTTTGTTTTCAACTCCAAACTCACTGAGCATGTTTGACGTTTGCTTGCTAAGTTCTATTCGGTGCGTTAACACCAGTACTTTCTTTTTGTAGGTCGCAATATAACGTCTTACAATTTCAGAAAAAATAACGGTTTTACCCCCTCCTGTTGGAAGCTGATATAACAAGTGATAATCGTCACTTGCGTTCTCAAAACGTTGAAAGATTTCCGTGATGGCATCCCGTTGATAATTGTATAATTCTTTTCCTGAGGTATTCTTTAAGCTGCTAATTTCTGCCAAGACTTTAAAAATTTTGAAATACAAAAATAAGACTTAAAATAGGTTTTTCACTACTTTAAGCTATTGAAATTTTGATAAATTTGTTTCAAGGATCTCATGATGTGAAGAATGCGCTACAGAAACGCCATTTCGAACTACAATTAATTGCGGAGATTGATGGACCACCTGGAAACAAGCACTAACTTCATCCGAAATATTTCGATGGTTTAAAAGATCTAAATAATAAACTTTTAATTGCTTTGTCTCCGCTGTAAACAAGTTTTCAAATTGTTTGAGAACCCTGCTGCTAATTCCGCAACGAGTAGAATGCTTAAAAATTAAAACAAATTCATTCTCAGAAGTTGCTTTGATCGAATTCAATTGCGCTATTTCGGTAAAAGGGATCCAGTTGATCCATGTTGCTGCAATTGCTTTTTCTTTTTTGTTACGCTTAAAAACTCCGTCTAACAATCCCATAGCTGTCTTTTTATTTTTTAATTGACTGCAAATGTAGGAAACTTTTATTAAGTCAAAAAGTCAGTAATTCCAAGCTACAACACGACATAATGACTTGATTTTACTAAATTTTTCAAATGGTATTAGAATTGCATTTGTAAGAAAAAAGAAAAAAAATGAATATCAATAATTTTACAACCAAAGCACAGGAAACAATACAATTGTCTCAAGAAATTGCACAAGCATTTGGGCACAATCAGATAGAAAATGAACATCTTTTTAAAGCATTGATTCAAGTTGATGAAAATGTACTTCCGTTTACCCTTAAAAAATTAAACATAAACATGGTACTTGTAATGCAGACATTGGAAAAACATCTAGCGCATGTTCCTAAAGTTACAGGAGCCGATATAGTCCTTTCCAGAAACGCAAGTAAAAGTTTAACCGAGGCAAGCGTAATTGCAAAAAAAATGAAAGATGAATTTATTTCCATCGAACATTTAATCCTCAGTATTTTTAAATCAAAAAGTACCATATCACAAATTTTAAAAGATTTCGGCGCTACCGAAAAAGAGTTGGAACAATGTATTAAAGAACTAAGAAAAGGCGAACGAGTGACTTCTCAAAATGCAGAAGAAACCTACAATTCGTTGCACAAATACGCTAAAAATTTAAATCAGTTAGCGAAAGACAATCAACTAGACCCTGTTATTGGTAGGGATGATGAAATAAGACGCTTGCTTCAAATTCTTTCTCGTAGAACCAAAAACAATCCTATTTTGGTTGGAGAGCCAGGGACCGGTAAAACAGCAATTGCAGAAGGATTGGCACACCGAATTGTGGATGGAGATGTGCCCGAAAACCTAAAAGACAAACTCATTTTTTCTTTGGATATGGGAGCCTTAATTGCAGGTGCTAAATACAAAGGAGAGTTTGAAGAACGTTTAAAGGCGGTCATCAAAGAAGTTACTACTTCCAATGGAGACATTGTTTTATTCATAGATGAAATTCACACCTTGGTTGGTGCTGGTGGTGGAAATGGAGCCATGGACGCTGCGAACATCTTAAAACCTGCATTGGCTCGTGGAGAATTACGCGCAATAGGTGCGACTACCTTAGACGAATATCAAAAACATTTTGAAAAAGACAAAGCACTCGAAAGACGTTTTCAAAAAATCGTAGTAAACGAACCAGATACAGAGAGTGCAATTTCAATTTTGCGAGGTATTAAAGAAAAATATGAAACACATCACAAAGTTCGTATTAAGGATGAGGCCATTATTGGTGCTGTAACCTTATCGCAACGGTACATAACCAACCGTTTTTTACCAGACAAAGCAATTGATCTTATGGATGAAGCAGCTTCAAAATTGCGAATGGAAATCAACTCCAAACCTGAAGAACTGGATGTTTTGGATCGTAAAATAATGCAATTAGAAATTGAAATTGAAGCCATTAAACGTGAAAAAGATGAAACAAAACTGAGAGGTTTGCGCGCAGAATTGGGCAATTTTAAAGAAGCCCGAAACGAAATTAATGCCAAATGGAAATCTGAAAAAAATGTAGTTGATAATATTCAGCATGCAAAACTGGCCATAGAGAACTTTAAAATAGCGGCTGAAAAAGCTGCACGCGAAGGAAACTATGGTAAAGTGGCAGAGATTAGATATGGTAAAATTAAAGAAGCACAGGATCAATTAGAAGCCCTGCAAGATCATTTGCGAGAAAATCAATCCGAAAACTCGATCATTAAAGAAGAAGTTGTCTTGGATGATATTGCTGAAGTTGTTGGCAAATGGACCGGTATTCCAGTCAAAAAAATGGTACAATCCGAACGTGAAAAATTATTGCATTTGGAAGATGAATTGCGCAAAAAAATCGTGGGTCAGGAAGAGGCAATTACGGCTATTTCCGATGCAGTTAGAAGGTCGAAAGCTGGGTTGCAACAGCCAAACAAACCCATTGGAAGCTTCTTGTTTTTGGGAACAACAGGGGTTGGAAAAACAGAATTGGCAAGAGCTTTGGCTGGTTATTTGTTTGATGATGAAAATGCCATGACAAGAATCGATATGAGCGAATACCAAGAGCGGCATTCTGTAAGCAGATTGGTAGGCGCACCTCCAGGATATGTTGGCTATGATGAAGGGGGGCAATTGACAGAAGCTGTTCGAAGAAGACCTTATTCTGTGGTCTTATTGGATGAAATTGAAAAAGCGCACTCAGACACTTTCAATGTTTTACTACAAGTATTAGATGAAGGAAGATTAACGGATAATAAAGGACGTGTAGCCGATTTTAAAAATACCATCATCATCATGACCTCGAATCTGGGAAGTGCTATGATTCAAGAGAAATTTGAAGCTTCAAAAACAGTAACAGGAGTGATTTCAGAGGCTACAAAAACTGAAGTACTCGGACTGTTGAAAAAAACTGTAAGGCCTGAATTTTTGAATCGAATCGATGACATCCTACTCTTTACACCTTTAAACAAAGCTGCTATTTTTCAAATTGTAAAATTACAATTTGAAGAATTGAAAAAAAGGATAGATCAACAAAAAATCACTATGGATTCTACAGATGAGGCCATCGAATACCTCGCCATGAAAGGATACCAACCAGAGTTTGGTGCAAGACCAGTAAAAAGAGTACTTCAAAAAGAAGTATTAAATACACTTTCGAAAGAAATTTTAGCCGGAAAAATAACAACCGATAGTATCATCTTATTGGATTGTTTTGACGATCAACTCGTGTTTAGAAATCAATCTGACTTGGTGAAAAGTTTATAATACATACCGAATAAATCTGCCAAAAAGTGATGTTTTAAAAGACATCACTTTTTTGATTTTATGTATATTCGTTGCTTAAAGTAAACCCTGATGAAAAAAAACTCCCTCTTTCTTTTTGTTTTAATTGCACTGCTCTCTTGTACTCCGGAAGAAACAACGACTTATTATTTAATTCGTCATGCAGAAAAAGTAAGAACCGATGCAACAAATCGCAATCCCGATTTAAACGAAGCTGGAAAAAAAAGAGCTTCAAATTGGGCCGGTTATTTTAAAAATATTACGTTGGATGCCGTGTATTCTACAAATTATAATAGAACCCTACAAACTGCTACCCCAACAGCTGCGGAAAAAAAACTCCCCATTTTACAGTACGATCCCAGAAAGATGTATACAGAAGATTTTGTTACAGCAACAAAAGGGAAAACGGTCTTAATTGTTGGTCATAGCAATACAACCCCTGTATTTGCCAATAAGATTTTAGGAAAAGAGCAGTACAAAAACATGGATAATCATGACAATGCAAGCCTTTATATTGTTACTGTGGTTGGAACAAAAAGAACAAGTAGGATCGAAGTATTGGAATAAGATTACTTTTTTGCAACCAACAGCATGTGCGGACTAAAAGCCAATACTGATTCGTCTTTTTCGGTAACTTCTAAAAGTGACAATAAGGTTTTTTTCTTTTGAGGATGTAGCATGCTTGCAAAGTATTCATTGTCCAACCAAATCATCCCTTCCACTGCAAGCAAATTAACGATCTCCAAGCCTTGAGAAGTGAATTCTTTTTTTAATTGTTTTGGCTTGTGGTAATACCCATCGGCCAATAACCAAGGAAATTCCTTTGGCGGATTGTGTATTCCAGAAGTTAGCACTGTCTTACACATGTCAAAAAAAGGTTTTTTATGAATAAGTCCTTGCAGTAAGCCTGCTACGGTTGATGCAGCGGAATTGATGGCAAAACCCAAAACAATGCCTCCTTTTTTCAATACTCTTTTTGCTTCTTGAATGGTTTGCAATCGATCTTCTTTTTCTTGAAGGTGATATAGAGGGCCGTGTAAGATGACCAAATCAGCGAACGCATTGTTAAGTTCGAGATTTCGCGATTCTCCTAAAGTCACCGAAAAAGGATTTTTTGATTGCTGAGCGCGTTTTTGTGCTAGTTTGAGGTGTTTTTCTAAGGGTTCTATCAAATGCACATCATGCCCCATATTTGCCAACCATTCACTGTATTTCCCAGTACCACCACCCACATCAACAATTGTTGCATTGGTTTTATAAAGATGCCTTTCAATAAGCGACTTGATCCGTTCAAATTCAAAAAAACCCATGCCGCTGTCCAAGCGTGTTTCTTCGGAGGCCTTGGTGTAAAAATCGTTTAATGTTTTACTGATGAGTTCGTTTTTGCTCATTTTAATCTTTTAAAAGCGTTACTTCAATGTTTTCTAGGATAATTTCTGATACTTTTTTTAATTGTTTTTTATCAAAGGCAAGATCCAAATCGATCAGTGGGATTTTAAGATCTACCGGTTGATAATTGTGGTAATCAACAAATCGTATTCCTTTTATATTGCATTGCTCTTTTAGTACTCGAAAGCGTTTTCCACCCCCATTTGTATGAAATGTATAGGCCAAATAGTCAATTAAAAAATCTTCTTTTCCAATCCAATACACAAATACATCTTCAAAATCTTCTCCTCCACCCGCTTCCGAAAATGTAATCCTAATTTTGTAGTAGTCCTTTCCGGCAACAACGGCAGAGGGCAATAGTTGCTTTTTTACCGCTTTATCATTGAGTCCAAAAGGCAATACAGAAAAGTAATGAACAGAATTAATTAAATTTCGATATTTTTGGGCCATGCTATCCGACACGGTCATGGGAACTCCCTCCTTAAACCGCTGAAACCCTTTATTGGATAGGACATCCCTTTCTCTGGACCCAGTATTGCCTGCAGTTCGATCCAAAACAAATGTTCCCTTTTGTCGGAATGCCGTATATTTTTTATCTCTAAATTGAAACTCAATTTGGGCATTGGCAACCTTGTCCGCCCCAGAACGAACGAGGGTTTTATCTACAATTTGTTGCGCAGTAAGCGAAGGTTTCCACTTTCCACAAGAAATTATAAGTGTGCAAGTCAGTAGCAAAAAAAAGCGAGTCATTGGGATGAATTTTAGAGCATAAATTGACTGCTAAATTACACATCTTAATCTTAATCAAAACTGTATCTTTGTTAAATAATTGGTCGCTGGCTTTTATCCAAAAAAAAAAAGCCATTTACAAGCAGTAACGATTCTAAAATCCAGTCAATGACTGTTCAAAAAAACATCAACATACAAAATAAAAAGGCGCGTTTTGAATATGAAATTCTCGACAAATTAGTTGCTGGAATTCAATTAACGGGTACTGAAATAAAATCAATTCGACAAAGCAAGGCTAGAATTACCGAGAGTTTTTGCGAGTTTAATGAACGGGGAGAATTGTTTGTTGTTAACATGTATATTGAAGAATATATCTATGGGCATCAATTCAATCACAAGCCCAAAAGTGAACGAAAGTTACTCTTAAACAAACGGGAACTTAAAAAACTTAAAAGAGATGTAGAGGCAAAAGGAAATACAATTGTTCCTTTGCGTTTGTTTATCAATGCAAACGGTTTTGCTAAATTGGAGATTGCATTGGCGAAAGGAAAACAAACTCATGACAAGCGTGAAGTATTAAAAGACCGAGACAATAAACGAGATTTGGCCAGAATTAAAAAGAACTTCAATTAGCGATTCCGAATCTAAAGGCAACAAGATGTTACACGAAAAATTAAAAAATTACCATATTATTTTGGCTTCTGGATCTCCAAGAAGACAGCAATTCTTCAAGGATTTAGACATTACATTTACCATTGAATTAAAAGATGTAAAAGAAGTATATCCTTCCTCATTGAAAGGACTTGCCATTACTGATTATTTGGCCGATTTAAAATCAAAATCCTTTACCAATTTAAAAGAAAACGATTTGCTGATCACCTCAGATACCATAGTTTGGCTAGATGGAAAAGCTTTGGGAAAACCCAAAGACAGGCAAGATGCTTTTAAGATGCTCCGCGCCCTTTCTGGTAAGAAACATGAAGTAATGACTTCCATTTCAATACGAGGTATCGATTTTCAGAAGCTGGTGCATGATGTAACGGTTGTTTATTTCAAAGAAATTTCTGACGAAGAAATCAATTATTACATTGACACTTACCAACCTTTTGACAAGGCTGGAGCCTATGGAATTCAGGAGTGGATTGGTTTTATAGCTATTGATAAAATAGAAGGTAGTTTTTTTAATGTGGTAGGATTGCCTGTGCATAAACTTTATGAAGCATTGGTGGATTTATAAGTTGTATCCATCTTTTTTAATCTTTATAAAATTTCTCTTAGACTTTTCAACAGAATGTGTGAAAGTCTTGATTGGATTCTGTCTTTTCTTATCAATAAAGTGAAATAAAAGTTTATTTTTACGCAAAATTTAACAACACATACTTGGAATGAAAAAATACACCTACACAGAAAAAAAAGATACGAGATCTGGTTTTGGAGACGGTTTAACAGAATTGGGTAGAACAAACCCGAAGGTAGTTGCCCTCTGTGCCGATTTAATTGGTTCTTTAAAAATGGACCAGTTTATCAAAGAAAATCCAGAAAGATTTTTTCAGATTGGGATTGCAGAAGCAAATATGATTGGAATTGCAGCAGGGTTAACCATTGGAGGTAAAATACCCTTTACAGGAACTTTTGCAAATTTCACGACGGGTCGTGTGTATGATCAAATCCGTCAGTCTGTTGCTTACTCTGACAAAAATGTAAAAATTTGTGCCTCTCATGCGGGACTCACATTAGGGGAAGACGGAGCAACGCATCAAATTTTAGAAGATATTGGGTTGATGAAAATGTTGCCAGGTATGACGGTTATCAACACTTGTGATTACAATCAAACCAAAGCAGCAACCATTGCCATTGCAGATCATGATGGACCGGTATATTTACGTTTTGGAAGACCTAAGGTACCTGTTTTTATGCCAGCAGATGAAAAGTTTGTGGTAGGGAAAGGAATTCTAATGAATGAAGGAACAGACGTTACTATTGTAGCAACAGGACACTTGGTTTGGGAATCCTTGCAAGCGGCTGAAGCATTAGAGGCAGCGGGAATTTCTGTTGAAGTAATCAATATTCACACTATCAAACCGTTGGATGAAGCGATTATTTTAAAGTCTGTTGCCAAAACAGGATGTATTGTAACTGCAGAAGAACATAATAAACTTGGTGGTTTGGGAGAAAGTGTTGCACGAACATTAGCACTTAACAACCCTACTCCACAAGAATTTATCGCTACCGATGATACTTTTGGTGAATCTGGAACACCCGAACAATTAATGAAAAAATACGGACTGGATGCGGAAGCAATAGTAGCCGCCGTTAAAAAAGTAATTTCAAGAAAAAAATAACACGATGAAAAAATTAATTTTAAGTCTTTGTTTGGCATTTGCTTTTGGTCAAACCACCAATGCACAACTCCATTTTGGAATCAAAGGAGGAGTCAATTACAATTCGGAGGCCATTATTGCGGTTACCGAAAATGTTTTTAAAGGTGCAGAAGGCAAAACTGGATACCACGCAGGGATTTGGGTACGTGCAAAGATTCCAGTATTGGGACTTTACATCAGACCCGAACTGATTTATACCAATTTAGAGAGCAGTATTACCTATTCTCCAGCAAGAATTGGAGCAGATGCGCTACAAACAGATTTTAGTTTTCAAAAAATTGATATTCCTGTATTGTTTGGTAAAAAGTTTTTAGGCGTTGGAAATGTATTTATTGGCCCTAGTTTTCAATATGTCTTAACCCAAGGTTTTGACGTGAATGATATTCCAGAGGTTACCGGAGACGGTTTTACAGTTGGGCTCCAAATAGGTGCCGGAATTGAATTGGGCAAATTGGGAATTGATGTGCGTTTGGAGAGAGGTTTCAACGATATCGAATCTAGTTTTTTGGATGATGCAACGAGTATAGAATTTGACACTCGTGTAAATCAAGTACTTGTAGGATTGTCCTATCGATTCTAAAAAGATGCTTTCTGTCACAAAAAAAGCGCTTGAAATTTTCAAGCGCTTTTTTTGTGGGGTAAAAATATATATTTTGTTAGTTGATGTCTGGATTGAGGTAATCGGCCAATGTTGGATTGTTTGGATCACTAAAATCATTTGCAGGATTTCCATCACCATTGGCATCTTCATCTTTGGTTAATACACCATCTCCATCATCATCGGCATCGAGGTAATTGACAAAAAAGTCGCCATTGGTATCATCATTTCTTGGGTCACCATCTCCGTCAGGATCTTCTAACCAAGAAGGAATTCCGTCATTATCATGGTCTGTATCTTTTACAAAATCATACAAACGGATGTAAAAGATTAAATTTTCATTGGAACGAATAGAACCGGTAGTTCCAGAATTCCTGTAGGCCAAACCAGAAGGAATGAATAAAATACCTTTTCCTCCGTTTTCAAAGGTAATGGGTCCATTGTCTGTTACATTGTCGCCATTTTTGAAATTGGTAAAACCATAAGACCAGCCTCGAATGACTGCGTTGAGGGTAAACCAAATAGGAATTTCTCTGATTTCAAATCTTGGTGTAATACTATCGGTACCGTAAATTCGAAAGCCTTCATACTTTACAAAAACAGAATCTACAGGGGTTGGAAAGCCTTTGTCTATGATGGGGGTCCCAATGTCTTGCGCTGAGGCCACATAGTAATACAAGTCATAATCAATTTCATTTTCAGTGACATTCATGATCTTCAGATTTGCATCTTCCGAAAGCGGAGTGGCACCTGGCACGAGGCTTTTTACAGAATCGACCGCAGTGTCATAGTAATGTTTTGTAAAGAAAGTCGATAATGAGTCTTTGTCAATGAGTGCTTGTGCTTCGTGGTCAAATGCTTCAATCGTAGGAGTTGTATTGGAATCGCTACAAGCAAATGCAAAAACACTGAGGATACAAAGTGCAAAAATATTTTTTAATTTATTCATTTATTCGTCTTAATTTGGTGTCGCAATTTAGCAATTTAATACCTTTGTAAAAAGGCAAAAGTACTTTTTTAACATTTTTTATGCGAATTGACAAATATCTCTGGTGCATTCGGGTTTATAAAACTCGAAATATCGCTACAGTAGCCTGTAAAAAAGGCCATGTAAAGATGAATGATAGCCCTGTAAAACCGTCCAAAGAAGTCTTTGGAAACGAGCTTCTTTTGGTGCGAAAAAATCAAATCAATTATCAATTTAAAGTTTTAGATTTGCCTGAAAGCCGTGTTGGCGCAAAAATTGTAGATTTGTATCGCAAAGATGTGACTCCAAAAGCGGCTTTTGAGAAAATGGAATTGCTTAAATTTGCCAAGGATCATTACCGAAAACAAGGAATGGGACGCCCTACCAAAAAAGACCGTCGCGACCTAGAAGATTATATAGATATTGATGATATAGATGCCCAAGATGACTGATACAAAAAACATTATTTTAGACACTTTAGCGGTGACACAAAAGATTCGAAGAATTGCTTATCAAATTTTAGAGAGTAATTCCAACGAGAAAGAGGTGGTAATTGCTGGAATTGTAGGCAATGGTTTGCTTTTGGCAAAAAAATTGGTGGTAGATCTTAACAGCATCTCAGACATTAAAACAACACTCTGTGAGGTTGTGATCGACAAGAAGAACCCATTGGCACCCATTCATACGACTTTGGATGAAAAAGATTACAAGTACAAATCGATAGTTTTGGTAGACGATGTGCTCAATTCTGGAGCTACGTTAATCTATGCTGTCAAGCATTTTTTAAACGTTCCTTTAAAAAGATTTAAAACTGCGGTTTTGGTGAATCGAAATCATAAAAAATACCCTGTAAAAGCAGATTTCAAAGGAATTTCTTTGTCAACTTCGATCAACGAACATGTGGTGGTAGCGTTTGATAAGAATGAAACCATTGCTTATTTAAAGTAACCTTGTTTGAATGGCCGCTACAATTTCAGCGGGTTCTTTTTGATCTATTCCAATTTTATGAAGGGCTTGTTCGTAAAAGAAACGTCTTTCAAATAGGTGTTTTGCCACGTATTCTCCCAACTTCTCATCCCCTATTTCTTTGACCAAAGGCCTATTTTCACGTCCTTTTAGCAATCTTTCTTCCAACAGAGAAACACTTGCTTGCAAATAAAATGAAGTGGTTTGCTGGGCTTTTACAATAGCGTCCATATTGTTTGCATAACAAGGGGTTCCGCCGCCTAAAGAAAGGACAAAATCTTTTTCAGAATCTAGGAGATCGCAAAGATGGGCATGTTCTATTTTTCGAAAGTATATTTCTCCCTTGGTATTAAAAATAGCTTTAATACTACTTTTTTCTTTGGATTCTATGTAGGCGTCTAAATCGATAAAAGGCATCGAAAGTGCTTTGGAAAGAAGCATTCCAATGGTCGATTTGCCTGAAGCCATATAACCTAATAAAACGATTTTCATTCTTTGGGAGTTTCTGCAAATATCGATAAAAAAAAGACAATTTTATAGGGTTAATTTTTAAGAATGATATTATATTTGCAGTCGATTAAATTGAGTATCGACCTGGTAGCTCAGTTGGTAGAGCATCTCCCTTTTAAGGAGAGGGTCCTGGGTTCGAGCCCCAGCCCGGTCACCAAGAAAAAGTGAAGCTTAATGCTTGACTTTTTTACTTTTATAAAAGCGCACGTGGCGAAATTGGTAGACGCGCAGCCTTGAGGGGGCTGTGTTCGCAAGAACGTGGAAGTTCGAATCTTCTCGTGCGCACTTTTTTACAACAACTACGCAATTCCATCTCATTTTTTTGACCTACAACGCTTGCCGATTTCAATAGCTATTCCCTTTTTCAAAGCGCTAATTTTGGATACGACCCAAATACCCCACTAGAAAGCGGGTATTTTTTTTTTAAAACATTGATTATCAGTTCTAAATTTTACAATTTCTACAAAACCGCCAGTTTAGGATACGACCCACTTCTGCTGGCAGTGCTAAAATTTCCTTTTCGTTCATTTTAACAAATAAATATCCAATTGTACCCGAATATTCTTAAATTTGTCACTATGCAAAAAATACTCTTCGGTTTCCTTTTCGTTTTTACAATCAGTTGCTTTTCTCAAACAGATTCACTAAAAGTAAGTACTTTAAAGGGGCAAATTGTGCACGGGGTCAGCAAACGTTCTTTAAGCGCGGCCCACATTCTCAACTTAAATACCGTTGTTGGAACCATTACCAATGACAAAGGTTTTTTTGAGCTACCCACCCGAGCAAATGATACCATTTTGGTCTCTTATTTGGGCTTTGCATCCATCAAATTAAAAGTTACAAACGATCTGTTGAAAGGAAATGAATTGGTAATCGCACTTTATGAAAAACCGGAAGAGGTGCGAGAGGTCATCATCAAATCTACCAAACTTATAGGAGTTTTAGAAGTAGATATCAAACAAGTACCCAAAGATAAATTTACACGAATTCATATCAATGGCCTGCCACAAACCTATGAGGTGGGCAAGCCTAGAGAGAAGGACTTCTCCTCCCCGTTGGCCGCCCTGTTTCAACCTGTAGATTTTCTATACTCGCTTTTTGGGAAGAAACCCAAACAATTGAAGAAACTTCAAAAACTAAAAAAACAGGATGATTTGCGGAAAATGTTGGCCGGAAAATTTGACCGTGAGGTGATGATGGAGTATCTAGAAATGGACAGCCAAGAACTCAATGAGTTGCTTTCTGATTGTAATTATTCGGAGTATTTTATTAAAAAAGCTTCTGACCTGCAAATGATTGAAGCCGTCTTGGATTGCTATGAGAACTACAAAGCGCTTAAAAAAGGAAAGATTGAACGCAATAACATTCCAGAAAGAAAACAATAATAATACTGCAAAAAAAACGGTCAGAAACCTAGTTTCTGACCGAACCCTACTCTATTATTGACTAACTAGCCTTATATGATTTTTCGGGTTTTTCTTTTAAAATATACACAAATGTATTTGCAATTTTTTCGAGAGTTTCAAGTTTCTTTGTGAAAACGAAATCTTATCTAAGAACCATTTTTCATGGCTTCTTAACAGGGCTATATCTCCCTTTCATTCTATAATATTGGTGCTCCTTGTCTTGTAAGACGAGTAGAATGCTATTTGTTACACTTTTTTTCTTTATTTAACATATCTTTAAGAAATTGCACTGGGTTGCAAAGCACAAAGTAGGCATAAAAAAAATCCAGCCTAAGGCTGGATTCTTGCATATTGAATTGGAATTTAACTATTGATTCCCTAAGATAATGGGCATTCCAGACTCTCCAGAACCAATCACAATTACCTTACTATTTGGGGATTTTGCTAACTCTAAAGTGGCGTCAATTCCTTTTTCTTGTAAAATTTTATCAGTTAAAGAAGCACTTAAAATCTTGTTTGCAATGGCCTTTCCTTCTGCATCAATTTTTTGTCTTTTTGCTTCTTTTTGAGCTTTCGAAATTCGAAATTCATATTCTAAAGACTCTTGCTCTTGTTTTAATTTGGTTTCAATAGCAGTACGAATGGTTGCTGGTAGTTTTACATCTTCAACCAAAACTCGCGTAACCAATAAAAATTGGTTTTGCAATACTTTTTGAACCTCGTCTAAAATTTCTTGTTCTATAACATCTCTTTTACTAGAGTACAATTGTTCTGGTGTATAACGTCCAACTACACTTCTTGCCGCGGCATTAATAGCGGGATCCAACAATTCGCGCTCATAATCTTCTCCTTTGGTTTTAATTAGTTTTCCTAAATTACTAAATTCAGGTTCGTACCAAATGGTTCCGTTTACTTTTACTTCCAATCCATTTACTGAAAGTACATTCATTTCATCGGAAATTGATTGCTGACGTACTTTTCGAACAATCATTTTATTCCATGGCAACATAATGTGAAAGCCTTCACCATAGGTTTTCTCTGTGTCTATACCGCCTCCAAGACTTTCAAAAATTACACCCCCTTCTCCAGGTCCAATTGTTACCGTTGATTTTGAGAGTAAGAAAATTCCAATCACAGCTACAATGGTTAGAAAAACGCCTCCTTTTGGGAAATTAAGATCTACTTGATTCTTTGTCATTTTATTTGTTTTTTATGTTTTGTTCAAAATTACAAAATTAATACTCATTAATGAAAATAAAACTGGGCATATCGCTTAACAAAAGTTTATACAATTTTATGCAGTTTTAAAAATCAATTTCTTTTCCCATGAATTTTAGGCCTCCCTTGTGCGTCTAATGCCACCATAACAATACGTGCTATGGTGAGGATTGTTTTGTGGGTACGGCTATCTCTAACGCTACAAGAAAGCGTAATGGAGGTGCTGCCAAACTGCTGCACTTCCATGCCAATTTCTACAATTGCCCCCAATTTTACAGGGCTTACAAAATTGATCGCTCCCAGATGCCTTACCGCTGTTCTTGGTGTATCTAGCTGCAGACTACTATAGATGCCAATTTCTTCGTCTATCCATTCTAACATTCTCCCTCCAAACAAAGTCCCAGATGGATTTAAATCTTCAGGTTTTACCCAGCGTCTTGTTTCATATTTCATCTTTATTGTTCTAAATTAACTGCATTGAAAGCGATTAAGGTCCCCTGATCAAAATGTGTATCCAATAAAATCGGATTGCAACAGGTTTCACAATCCTCTACATAATTTTGATGGGAGACACTGACATCCAATAACATCGAAATTTCTTCCCAGCAATAGGGACATTGAAAAAAGTGTTCTAACATTGTTTAAATTTTTCCATAATATTTTCTTACAAACCATTCAATCGTTAGTAGCGTGAGGAGTAGAAATAATACCCACTTCCAGTCTATGAACGCTTGTTTTTTTAAAATTGTTTTTTGAAGGGTAGCATACGCTTCATCTGCCACAAGTGCGTTGATCAATGTTGAAATTTCACTGGAATGATAGCGCTTCCCACCTGTATTCTTGGCCAAACGATTCAATTTGGCTGTATTTGCCTTGGTAAATTGTGCTTCAATGCGGGCTTCTGAAATAGCAAAAACACCGCTGTATTTGCTTTTCTGATCCGCTACAGCAACGGTATATGAATAGGTTCCGGGCGCTAAATCTTCTACAGCAACTTGAAACGAATTGTGTGCCAAAGAAAAAGGAAACCTTCGTTGCTGCTTGGTAAGGCTATTAGTTGTTGTGAGTAGCAAAGAAGCTCTCGGATCGAAGTGATAGTTTTTGTCCGTATAGTAAGCAGAAATACGAATGGGCGCATTTGCTGCATAAAGGGGCTCTACAGAAACCTCCAGACGTTTACGTTTCCTGCTTGAAGCCAAATACTGCACCAAATTTCCTGTGAACTCGTCGAAATCTTCAAAAGAATTATTTTGCAAATAAGAAGCGGCGCGCCATTTCCAAATTCCTTCTCCAAAGATCACAGCAGACTTTTGGCTGTTTTGCTCAAATGTAGCCAATAAAGGCTGCGCTGTGGCAACGCCAAAAACTCGTTGTTGCAGTAAAACGTGATTTTTTGAAGAAAGCAACAGAGCTCCAAACTGATCTTCTAGTGGCGGAAAATCATTGAATCCAATATCTTTTTGTAGAAATGGTTGAAAAGAACACTGATAATTGGCCGTGTAATTCTCTGTTTGCGCAATGGCATTTTTGGTAAATCCGAGCGACTGTTTGTTGAGAAAACCCCAATCTGTGTGGGTGCCTGATATGATCAAATAATTGGATTTTAACGCATTTATTTCTGAAAATATATTGGTAAAGCTATTGTTTGGTTGATATAGTATAAGTAATTGATAATCATTTAATTGTATTTTTTTATTTTCAACAGAAAAAATCGTAACACTGCGTTGCTTGTTTTTTTCTATAGATCGCTTTAAGGCTCCCAAGTCGGGATGCGGAACAGCCGCAATAAGCGCTATCTTCATTTGCTCATCTATAACTTCTATAGAGAAATCTTTGAGATTGTTTTTTGTATTTTTTTCTAATTTAAAAGCGGCTATAGATGCTTTGTAAAAATTGATTCCTTTCTTGATGGCTCTTAAATTGGTTCGGAGTGTTTTTGATCTTTCTGATGCTGAAAAACGAACAGGCTGTTTGAAAATCACTTTTCCATTCTGCACAATCTGAAAGTGAGTACTTATAGGATCAGATCCTTCATAAAACAACACAACTTCTACTGGGAACTGATTGTTTAAGTAACTGTACTTATTGACATTTATAGCACGAATGCGAAGATCGCTAAAAGTAGTTGTATCTCCTAAGATGATGGGAGAAATGGGCATTTTAGAGCCTATAAACTCATAATCCTTTCCAGTAGTTTGATTCCCATCTGAAAGAAGTACAACCCCCCCTTTTCTATTTTTATAAAGTTTGTTAATTGCTGTAATGCCTTCTGAAATGGCTGTTACAGGCGCATCGAAGGTCAAAGAATCTTTCACTTTTACGTCAGATCCAAAAGAAAAGTAGTCCAATTCAAATTTAGCATTTAAGGGAACATTTGTCTCGAACGCTGCTACGAGGGTTGCCACCTTTTGTTCTTCTTTAAAGTTGGCTATGGATGCAGAATTATCGATTAAAACTGCTAAAACGGGTTTTGTATTTTCAAATATTTTATGTTGAATGCTTGGATTTATTAGTAGCAATAGCAATAAAAACACACTTGATGCCCGAAATGAAAATAAGAGTACTTTTCGAGAACGCAGGTCTTTTGATCCATGAAAGTATTGGTAATAGGCGATTGCCAAACTTACTAGGATTGCAATCAATATAAAAAGCATGGTGGTTGTTTGCAATGTTTTTATTTTAGGGAAAGATATAAAGAACTTCCTAAAAAAAGAAAACCTGTAACATGAAATTGTTACAGGTTCTTATGTAAATTATCTAGGACATTAGGTCAACATACCTCCATCTACAGATAAAGTTTGTCCTGTTATATAAGCACTCATATCGGAGGCTAAAAATACACATGCGTTGGCAATGTCTTCGGGTTTTCCGCCTCTTTTTAATGGAATTCCATCTCTCCAGCTTTGTACTACTGCAGCATCCAATTTGTCTGTCATTTCAGTTTCAATAAAACCAGGTGCAACCACATTGCTTCGCACATTTCTTGATCCTAATTCCAAGGCTACCGACTTTGAAAAACCTACAATTCCTGCTTTTGAAGCTGCATAATTGGCTTGTCCTGCATTTCCTTTTAAACCTACAATAGAACTCATGTTTATAATGGATCCTGCACGTTGCTTCATCATAGGACGAATGACCGCTTTTGTAAGGTTAAAAACAGATTTTAAGTTGACTTCGATAACCGTGTCAAAATCATCTTCTGAAATGCGCATTAACAAATTGTCTTTGGTAATTCCAGCGTTGTTAACTAAAATATCAATTGCCCCAAATTCTTTTAAAACTTCTTTGGCCAATGCTTGGGCCGCATCAAAATCTGCGGCATTGGATTGGTAACCTTTTGCAGCAACGCCAAAAGCTTTCAATTCGGTTTCTAAGGCTTCTGCAGCTGCTACAGAGGAACTGTAGGTAAAAGCCACATTGGCACCTTGTTTTGCAAATTCAATGGCTATTCCACGCCCAATACCTCTTGTAGCACCGGTGATAATTGCAGATTTGTTTTCTAATAATTTCATATCAATCGCATTTGTATTGTTAATCATTAAATACAAATTCCCGCCAACTAAGCGGGAATCTACTATTTATTTTTTGAGTAGTTCTTAACGCTGCTCGTATTTGTATTGCCTGGTTATTTTAAAACGTTGGCAACCATTTCTCCAATTTTAGCAGGAGAGCTTACCACATGGACACCGTTTTCTGCTAAAATTTTCATTTTCGCTTGTGCGGTATCATCTGCACCTCCAACGATGGCTCCAGCATGTCCCATTGTTCTACCAGCAGGGGCAGTTTGCCCAGCAATAAAACCTACAACAGGCTTTCTATTACCATCTGCTTTGATCCACTGCGCTGCTTCAGCTTCTAAATTTCCTCCAATTTCACCAATCATTATAATCGCCTCCGTTTCTGGGTCGTTCATTAATAATTCTACCGCTTCTTTGGTCGTAGTTCCAATAATTGGATCTCCTCCAATACCAATGGCTGTAGTAATACCAAAACCTTGTTTTACAACTTGGTCGGCCGCTTCATAGGTTAGCGTTCCCGATTTAGATACAATTCCTACCTTTCCTTTTTTGAAGATAAAACCGGGCATAATACCCACTTTTGCTTCTTCTGGAGTAATAACTCCTGGACAGTTAGGCCCCACCAATATACAGTCTTTGGCATCGATATAGGCTTTTACTTTTACCATATCTGCAGTAGGAATTCCTTCTGTAATACAAATAATTACTTGAATGCCTGCATCAGCAGATTCCATAATTGCATCGGCAGCAAATGCTGGTGGTACAAATATAATTGAGGTATCTGCTCCTACTTTTTCTACTGCTTCTACCACCGTATTAAAAACGGGTTTGTCTAAGTGCTTTTGACCTCCTTTACCTGGCGTTACACCACCCACTACATTGGTTCCGTATTCAATCATTTGACCCGCATGAAAAGTTCCTTCACTACCTGTAAAACCTTGAACAATAATTTTTGAATTTTTATTTACTAAAACACTCATTGGTTTGTTTTTTTATATTTTATACCGCTGCAAAAATAGTTTATTGCAGGTTTTAAAAAAAGAATTTTTTAAGCATTCTTTCGTACTTTTAAAAATCGCTTCATTTCAGCCATTTCCTTTAGTTTTTCTCTTGATTCTGCTACGGGAGTTCCAAAGTATGATTTCCCTCCTTCAATGGATTTTGTAACACCGGTTTGCCCTAGGATTACTGCGCCTTTACCAATTGTAATTCCACTGTTTGTTCCTACTTGGCCCCAAAGGGTCACTTCATCCTCGATAACTACACATCCTGCAATTCCTGTTTGTGAGGCTATCAAACACTTTTTTCCAATTATCGTGTCATGACCTACATGTACTTGGTTGTCTATTTTTGTACCACTACCTATAGTGGTCGCTCCAGTAACTCCTCGATCTATTGTACAAGAAGCCCCTATATCTACGTGATCTTCCAAAACAACATTTCCGCCTGACAGCAACTTGTCAAATCCTTCGGGTCTGTTTTTGTAATAAAAAGCATCGGCTCCCAAAACAGTGTTTGCATGAATGGTTACATGATCGCCAATAACAGTATTGTCGTATAGGGTTACATTTGGGTGAATGACACAGTGCTTGCCTATCGAAACATTGTTACCAATAAAAACATTGGGTTGAATTCGAGTTCCTGCTCCAATTCTTGCACTTTCTGCTATACTGGCGGTTGCAGCTATAAATGGATTGAAATGATGGGTCAACTTGTTGAAGTCTCGAAACGGGTCTTCAGAGATCAGCAGTGCTTTGCCTGCTGGGCATTCCACTTTTTTATTGATTAATATAGTAGTTGCTGCCGAATTAAGTGCCTTGTCATAATATTTGGGGTGATCTACAAAAACTAGATCTCCTTTTGTAACTACATGAATTTCGTTAATACCAAGGACCGGGAAATTTGCGTCACCAACATATTCGCATTGAATTATTTGAGCAATTTCTTTTAATGTTTGTGAATTACTAAACTTCATTTTTGGGAAACAGGATTCTTTAGGCAGTATTCAGAAAGCAAAGGCCGCTGAATACAAATACGTACAATTATTCTTTGATTCTTTCTTGATAGGTACCTTTGGTTGTTTCTACTTTAATTTTATCCCCTTCATTGATAAACAAAGGCACATTTACAATGGCACCCGTTTCTACCGTAGCAGGTTTTGTTGCGTTGGTTGCTGTATTTCCTTTCACACCCGGTTCGGTATGTGTTACTTCCAACTCTACACTTGCTGGTAGGTCTACAGACAAAGGCATATCGTCTTCAGCATTGATAATAATGGTTACTACCTGTCCTTCTTTCATTAGTTCTGGTGAATCCAATGCCGATTTTTCCAATTGAATTTGAGAATAATCTTGCTCATTCATAAAATGATAAGTCTCTCCTTCATTGTATAAATATTGAAACTTGTGCGTTTCAACTCGGATGTCTTCAATTTTTCTTCCTGCTGGAAAAGTATTATCAACCACTTTTCCATTGGTCACACTTTTTAATTTTGTTCTAACAAATGCAGGTCCTTTTCCAGGTTTTACGTGTAAAAATTCGACTACTTTATAAATATCGTTGTTGTAACGAATACACAATCCGTTTCTAATGTCTGATGTTGTTGCCATTTTGCTGTTTATTTATTTTTAAATCCACAATGGATTTTTTAATTTTTTAACTTCCCAAATACCCTTTCATGATTCCTCGTTGAGAATTTCGAATGAATAAGATGATTTCATCTCTTTCTGGAGTAGCCTCCATTTCTGCTTCAATTTTCTCTAAAGCCTGGGTATTGTTGTATTTACTTTGATATAAAATTCTATAGATATTCTGAATTTCTCTAATTTTCGCTGTAGTAAAACCTCTTCGTCTCAATCCAATGGAATTGATTCCTACATAAGACAAGGGTTCTTTACCTGCTTTGGTATAAGGAGGAACATCTTTTCGAACCAAAGATCCTCCAGAAACCATGGCATGATCTCCAATATGAATAAATTGATGCACAGCGGCCAATCCGCCAATAATTGCATGTTCTCCTATCGTCACATGCCCCCCTAAAGCAACACCATTTACAACAATAGAATTACTTCCCAATACACAATCATGAGCAATATGAGCAGTAGCCATAATGAGACAATTTTCACCAATGGATGTTTTTCCAGATGCATTGGTTCCTCTGTTGATGGTTACACATTCTCGAATCGTGGTATTGTCACCAATAACTGTTAAAGAATCTTCTCCTTCAAATTTTAAATCTTGGGGAATTGCAGAGATAACTGCTCCTGGAAATATTCTACAATCTTTTCCAATCCGTGCACCTTCCATAATGGTCACGTTGGAACCAATCCAAGTTCCAGAACCAATTGTTACGTTGTTGTGAATTGTAGTAAAAGGTTCTATAACTACATTTCGTGCGATTTTTGCTTGCGGATGTACGTAGGCTAATGGTTGATTCATGTATTATTTGATTTTAGAAATTTGAGCCATTAATTCTGCTTCTGCCACTACTTTCCCGTTTGCATAGGCGTAGGCTTGCATATGACAAATACCTCTTCGGATGGGTGTTATTAAGTCGCATTTAAAAATTAGCGTATCTCCTGGCAACACTTTTTGTTTGAACTTTACATTGTCCATTTTCATGAAAAAAGTCAAATAATTTTCTGGGTCTGGAACAGTACTCAAAACCAAAATACCTCCACATTGTGCCATAGCTTCTACCTGCAATACTCCTGGCATTACGGGGGAACCTGGAAAATGCCCAACAAAGAAATCCTCATTCATCGTTACATTTTTCATTCCAACCACATGTGTTGGAGAAAGTTCTAGCACACGATCTACCAATAAAAATGGGGGCCTGTGTGGTAATACTTCCATAATCTGATGAATGTCTAACAAGGGGGGCTGTGTTAAATCATATTGTGGCACTTTGTTCCTTTTCTCAACTTTTATAATTTGGGCTAATTTTTTTGCAAACTGTGTATTGATTTGGTGCCCCGGTTTGTTTGCGATAATTTTCCCTCTAATTCTCGTTCCAACAAGCGCCAAATCACCAATAACATCCAAAAGTTTGTGACGCGCAGCTTCATTTGCCCAATGAAGTTTTAAGTTGTCAAGAATTCCATTGGATTGTACCGAGATTTCTTCTTTATTAAATGCCTTTTTTAATTTTAGCATGGTGCTATCGGACAATTCTTTGTCTACATAAACAATGGCATTATTTAAATCGCCACCTTTTATCAAATCATTCTCCAAAAGCATTTCTATTTCATGTAAAAAACTGAAGGTTCTGGCAGCTGCTATTTCATTTTTAAAATCAGATAGTTTTGCTAGAGTTGCATTTTGAGTTCCCAATATTTTAGTCCCAAAATCTACCATCGCGGTAACTTGATACTCGTCTGAGGGCATTAACATAATCTCACTCCCAGTGACTTCATCTTTGTAGGAAATGACTTCTTTTACAATGTATTCCTCAATTTCTTCTTCAAGTTCTACAATTCCAGCTTCTTCTAATGCAGCTACAAAAAACTGAGATGAACCGTCCATAATTGGAGGCTCTGATGCATCCATTTCTATCAAAAGATTCTCGATATCGAGTCCTACAGCGGCAGCCAAGACATGTTCTGAAGTTTGAATTTGAACGCCATTCTTCTCTAAATTTGTACCTCGCTGTGTGTTGACAACATATTCTGCTTTTGCTTCTACAATAGGAGTTCCTTCTAAATCAACACGTACAAAGGCAAATCCATGATTTGCTGGCGCTGGTTTAAATGTCATATTCACGGTAACTCCTGTATGCAAACCTACCCCTGAAAGGGAGATTTCTTTTTGAATTGTTTTTTGTTTTTTACCCATTTTTTTTTGTTTTTTGAGCCTTCAAGTCTTTTTCAATTGTAGTTATTTTTTCTGCTAATTGGGGTAAATTTTTAAAATAAACATAGCTTTTGTTATACGCTTTTGCATTAAAAGCGGGGATTCCATTCACAATGGAATGCGCTTTTATATTTCGTGTAATACCTGCCTTTGCTAGTACTTTTACGTGATCTCCTATTGACAAATGCCCCGAAATACCTACTTGTCCGCCAATCATACAATAGGCCCCAATTTTGGAAGAACCGGCAATGCCTGTTTGAGATGCTATAACGGTGTTTTTTCCAATTGTTACATTGTGAGCTATTTGCACCTGATTGTCAATCTTAACGCCTTTTCCAATAATTGTAGATCCGAGTGTAGCTCTGTCTATGGTTGTACCAGCACCAATGTCTACTTGGTCTTCTATAACTACATTTCCAATCTGGGGCACTGCTTGGTATACGCCATGTTCATCGGGTGCAAAACCAAAGCCATCTGCGCCAATAATAGCACCTGAGTGAATTTTACAATCATTTCCAATTTGGGTGTCGGAATATATTTTTACACCCGGAAAAAGGGTACAGTTAGCACCAATCACCGTATTATCTCCTATATAAACATTGGGATATATTTTTACATGATCTCCAATTTTCACATCATTCCCAATATAAGAAAATGCACCAATGTATTCGTTAGTACCAACCATAGCAGATTCGGAAATGTAATGGGGTGTTTCTCTCCCTGTCTTATTATTTTTTACAGTATTGTAAAATGTCAATAACTTTGAAAACGATTCATAGGCATTTTCTACTTTTATCAAAGTCGCACTTACGGCTTTCTCTGGAACAAAAGTCCTATTAACAATAGCAATAGATGCATTGGTATTGTAGAGATAAGAGTTGTATTTTGGATTTGACAAAAAAGTCAAAGACCCTTTCTCTCCTGCTTCTATTTTAGATAATTTTGAAACTTCTTCTGCCGGATTCCCAACAACTTCACCTTCTAATATCTCCGCTATTTGCTCAGCTGTAAATTTCATAAGGTGCAAAAATATAAAATTTCTTAGGATTGCACTAATTTCATTTGCTTTGGATAGCAAACAAAGTGTTTAATTACGGGTTTTGTTAATGCTTGCAAATTTAATTGGTCAGATGCTTTTACAATATCTTCTAATTTTCCATTTTTATTTAATATCATGATTGGTGTTGATGGATTGTAGGCCTGATTTTGAATTTGCTTTTGAAACACGAAATACTGGGCTTCATTCTCAGCTAAATTCATGGTCGATTTTAGTTCGGAAATTTTGGCATCCATAACCGCATCTGAAGCGCGCATTTGTTGAATTTTTACTTTTAGTAAATTTCGATCAATGATCATTTTCGATAACAAAGAAAGTACATTGTCTGAATGATCCGTCCATTCTTTAATGGCAGCCAGAACGTCGTAATCATCTAACTTAGAAAATATTTCTAAGGTTTGATCTGTAAAGTTTTCTTTTGTGATTTTTGTGGTCAAAAAATAGGTCAATGCTTTGCTTGCAAACAATTTTTCGCCGTTTTGAGACAATTCTTTTGCTCTTTTTAACACGTTTACCAACATGTGTTCTGCAGACAAACCTGTTTTGTGTAAATATACTTGCCAATACATTAACCGGCGTGCAATTAGAAATTTCTCTACCGAATAAATTCCTTTTTGTTCGATCACCAACTCATCGTTGACTACATGAATCATTGCAATCAATCGCTCTGAGGAAATGTTCCCTTCTGCGACCCCTGTATAAAAACTATCTCTTTTTAGATAATCCAAACGATCTATATCCAATTGACTGGAAATTAACTGATTTAGAAATTTACGGGGATACTTCCCTTCGAATACACGAATGGCCATTGTAAGCTGACCGTTAAATTCGGCATTCATTTTTTTCATAAATTTCAAAGATATTTCTTCATGAGAAATACCCTCCACAATACTATGCTCCAATGCATGTGAAAAAGCTCCATGCCCAATGTCGTGTAACAATATGGCAATGTAGAGTGCATTGGCTTCTTCATCAGAAATATCAATTGCTTTAAAACGCAGAACGCGAACTGCTTTCTGCATCAAATGCAAACAGCCAATTGCATGATGAAAACGGGTGTGATTTGCCCCGGGATACACCATATTTGAAAATCCCATTTGTGAAACTCTTCGCAATCTTTGAAAATATGGATGGGCTATAATATCGTATAATAATGAATTTGGGATGCTCGTAAATCCGTAAATAGGATCGTTTAAAATTTTTAATTTATTTGATTTCAAAGTTGTCATGCTATTGATTCTACGGCAAAATACAAACAATAGTTCAGAACTTTATTTAATTGGGAATATTTTATCATTTTAAAGCAAAGAAAACTATAACAATTGAATACTTTTATCGTTTGAGTACTAAATGGTGAGATTATGACTACGATACAGATTTTATGGGTAGATGATGAAATAGAATTGTTAAAGCCACACATTCTATTTTTAGAGCGAAAAAATTATGAGGTAACCCAATGTACAAATGGTGCCGATGCAATAGAATTACTAGATCAACAGAATTTTGACATTGTTTTTCTAGATGAAAACATGCCCGGGCTTTCTGGATTAACCACACTTTCTGAAATGAAACAGCAACAACCAAATTTACCGGTGGTTATGATTACAAAAAGTGAAGAAGAATACATTATGGAAGAAGCTATTGGCTCAAAAATTGCAGACTATTTAATAAAACCTGTGAATCCCAATCAAATCCTCCTTACTTTAAAGAAAAACCTAGACCATTCGCGGCTTATTTCTGAAAAAACAACTTCTAGTTATCAACAAGAATTTCGGAAAATTTCGATGGATCTAGCAATGGTCAATTCCTATGAAGACTGGATTGAATTGTACAGAAAACTAATCCACTGGGAACTAGAATTAGAAAACATTAATGATTCTGGAATGTTGGGGATTTTAGAAAGTCAAAAACAAGAAGCCAACACACAATTCTTTAAATTTATTAAAAAAAATTATGAGGACTTTCTTACGGCTCATGACAAACCTACGTTTTCGCACACCTTGTTTAAAGATTATATAGCGCCAGAATTGGGGAAGAAACAAGGCGTTTTATGGGTTGTTATCGACAATCTCCGTTATGATCAATACCGAATCTTAGAGCCAACCATAAACAATCATTTCAAAAAAGAAGAAGAACATTCTTATTTTTCAATCCTCCCAACAGCAACACAATATGCAAGAAATGCTATTTTTTCTGGATTGATGCCTTCGGAAATGGAAAAAAAACATCCTAATTTCTGGAAAAACGATACCGATGATGGTGGAATGAACCTTTTTGAAAATGAATTTCTAACAGCACAAATAAAGCGCTTAGGATTAGATATTAAACACGCGTATTATAAAATTTCTTCCTTAAAAAAAGGAAAAGAATTGGCAGACAACTATAAGGGCACCAAACAAAACGATCTGACGGTATTGGTTTATAATTTTGTGGACATGCTTTCTCATTCGAAAACAGACATGGAAGTAATCAAAGAATTGGCTGGTGATGACAAAGCTTACCGCTCTTTGACACAGAGTTGGTTTAAAAATTCTCCCTTACTAGACATTCTACAAAAAGCGCAGTTACTCGGTCAAAAATTAATCATTACTACCGATCACGGAACCATAAACTGCAAGCAACCAAGCAAAGTAATCGGTGATAAAAACATCAGCGCAAACCTCCGTTATAAAACCGGAAGGAGCCTCTCCTATGAGGAGAAAGATGTCTATGCAGTAAGGAATCCCAAAGATATTTTTCTTCCTACTATTGGCATGAATAGTCCCTTTATTTTTGCAAAAGAAGATTTGTTTTTTGCGTATCCAAACAACTTTAATCATTTTGTAAAGTATTACAAAAACTCCTATCAGCATGGAGGGATTTCTTTGGAAGAAGTGATTATTCCATGTGCCATTTATAGCCCAAAGTAACTTCTTTTTCAAAATTCGAAAGCAATAACTTTTGAAATAAAAGCGCATTTCAAAACCAGTGCTGTTACCTATCATTTGTGCCACATAAAGAACACCACCCGACAGATACCTAGGCATGGTTATAAAACCTACTTCAAAGAACGTCATCGTGTATTCACTCTTCGCAAGAGTCCATTTAAAATACTCACTTACAAAGGTTTGTAGAATGTGAAAAAAATCTGTAACTTTATCAAGATGCATTTATTGTAATGAAAGCATGATTTTAAATATTCATTTTTTTAAACAATCTGACATGAAAAAAATCGTCTTATTTTTACTTCTATTATTTTTTGTCAACAGTCATTTTTCACAAACAAGACAAGAAAAACTGTCAAATGCGGCTTTAATGCTTACCAATGATCGTGTTGTTTATGACCCCAGATACATTCCTATAGATTACCCCAACGGAGATGTACCAAAAGAAATAGGGGTATGTACTGACGTAGTTATTAGAGCTTTTAGAAAAATTGGCGTTGATTTGCAGAAAGAAGTACATGAGGACATGAAACAACATTTTGAGCGCTACCCAAACTATTGGGGGCTAAAAAAACCCGATCGAAATATTGATCATCGCAGAGTGCGCAACCTGATGACCTTTTTCTCCAGAAAAGGAACCGTAAAAGCCATTACCAAAAACCCAAAAGATTATGTCCCCGGAGATATTGTATGCTGGAGCTTGGGAAAAAGCATCACACATACAGGTATGGTCGTGAATAAAAAATCGAAAGATGGGAAACGTTTTTTAATCGTTCACAATATCGGTTCTGGCCAAATTATAGAAGATTGTTTGTTTGATTATAAGATTATCGGACACTATCAGTTTTAAAAAATAGTTTAAAAATATGATCCCCATGCTTTAAAACCTTGTAAGGTTTCTTATTTTTGCCTCATGAACAAGTTGTATTCTTTAAATGATTTAGCGAGCATTGCAGAAGAAGTGATTGCCAAGGCTAAATACAAAACCCTCTTATTTCGTGGAGAAATGGGGGTTGGTAAAACTACATTGATAAAAGAAATTTGCAATGTATTGGAGGTTCAAGATCGGGTTTCTTCCCCTACTTTCTCATTAGTAAACGAATACCATACCGCTACAAATGCCATTGTTTATCATTTTGATTTTTATAGAATTACACAGGAAGAAGAAGCCTTGGACATGGGTATTGAAGAATATTTGTACCAAAATGATTGGTGTTTGATTGAATGGCCTGAAAACATAGAAAATTTACTACCTTTAGAGGCGGTTCAAATTCATATCACTATTTTAGAAAATGGACAGCGAACTATTCAATTAACGTAATATTTTATGAGTTCATTTTCTCCCTTCAGTAAAGAAGAATTGTTGCCTCAAGAAGAGCGGCTAGCAATAAAAAAACGCAAAGGCTCCTTGTTTATTGGATTGCCAAAAGAAACCCATTTAAGTGAAAAAAGAGTTTGTTTAACGCCAGATGCCGTGGCAGCACTTACCGTTCATGGGCATCGAATTGTGGTTGAAACTGGTGCTGGAGAAGGGGCAAACTTCAGCGACAAACAATATGCAGATGCAGGAGCTAAAATTTCCTACAATACTGAAGAAGCCTTTACATGTTCGATTATTTTAAAAGTAGCCCCCCCAACAGAAGAAGAAATTGAATGTATTAATCCACAAGCAATTTTAATTTCTTCGCTACAATTGAAGACACAAAACAAGCAGTATTTTGAAAGTTTAGCAAAAAAACGAATTACAGCCATTGCTTTTGACTTTATCAAGGATGAAGATGGGGCGTATCCAATTGTAAAATCACTCAGTGAGATTGCCGGTACCGCCGCAGTTTTAATTGCAGGGGAATTGATGAGTGGCCTAAACAAAGGAAATGGATTGCTTTTTGGAAATATTGGAGGGGTTCCCCCAACAAATGTTGTCATCCTAGGTGCGGGTACTGTTGGAGAGTTTGCCGCAAGAACTGCCATAGGCCTCGGAGCAAGAGTGAAAGTTTTTGACAATTCGATAAGCAAATTACGGAGATTGCAACAGTGTTTAAATACGCCCATCTATACTTCTACCGTTCAACCCAAATCACTCGCCAAAGCATTGATGCGTTGTGATGTTGCCATTGGCGCAATTCGAGGAGAAAATAGAGCACCCATTATTGCCACAGAATCCATGATAGAAAGCATGAAGGAAGGGGCTGTTATTGTGGACGTTAGTATTGACAGAGGAGGCTGTTTTGAGACATCAAACATTACAACACACAAAACACCCACCTTTATCAAACATGGCGTTGTTCATTATTGTGTTCCAAATATTCCTGCACGTTACGCAAGAACGGCTTCGGTTTCTATTAGCAATATCTTTACACCTTACCTATTGAACATTGCTGAGGAGGGCGGATTTGAAAACACCGCTCGTTACGACAAAAGCTTGAGAAATGGATTGTATTTTTACCATGGCGTGCTTACCAATAGAACTGTTGCAGACTGGTTTGACCTTCCTTTTAGAGATATTAATTTGTTGATCTCTTAAAAAAGATCTATGAATTTCATTGGTAGAAGCGCCAAAAAACAGCAATATCTATTCCAAAACACAGCGAAATAAGTTGTAAATTCCTGAATAAAACAACTCCTTTTCCATAAATTTGCAGCTCAATGTGAAACGATGCTCGTAAAAAGAATTTTTTATTATTTGGTGGGATTATCTTTGGGTTCTATTGCCGTTTATTTTTTTTGGCAAAAGAAAAATGCTTCTTTTGATTATGGAATGGATGCTAGAACACTCAAAACAATTCGGATTAGAGAACGTTTGTTTTCTGAAGAAGCTAAACTTGCTATGCAACAACATCGTATTGACACAACCATGATCACTACCCTATTGCATTCTGGAGATGTTAATTTCAACAAAAGTAATCAATGGAAAAAACCCTGTGGAGAATACTATATTACTGGAACCGAAGCATTAGAAAACATTCACCTACTGGTAAAACGTTGCGATTCTAGCGCTACCATTGAAAAAGTAATAATCCACTAAGATTTCTTGTACCGATCGTTTAAGCCTTCCCCAGAAAGAATCATTGGAATGATTTTCTGTAGTCTTTTCTCTTTTGTTTCTGCTCTTTTTGCCGTTGCAATATACGCGGCAAATTCATGCTGTTTACTTTTGGAAAAACGACGAAACTTAGCTTCTAGCGACGTATCAATTGCCAGCTGCTGTGACAATTCTAAAGGAATTACCAGCGGTTTCCTGTTGCTGCTAAACTTCACCTCATTCCCTATCGCTACCTGGTGCATTGCCTCTAAAACGTATTGTTTTATTAAAGGCAGGTCAATTTCATCCTTGGTATAAAAACGCCATTGCAACATGGCTTTGGTTTTGCCTTCTTGAGCGTTCATGAGTTTTTTTTGTTTATCTTCTAACAATACCCCTTGAAAAAACCACAAACCACAATACTTTTTAAAAGCAGCCAAACCTACAATATTCTTTCCTTTGAAAACATAGGTAGGTGCGCCCCATTTTATTGTTTCTTCCAAAGGTAAATTTGTAAAAACAGAACGTAAAAGTGTCAATTCTTGTTTCCAAGCCTCTTTTTTATGGATGTAAATTTCAACGGGTGTCATTTAATGTTTTTTAACTTTTGATGATAATGGGCTTCAATCTTATCCACATTTTTTATGGTTGTTTTCACCCAGTTGCAGTATAAAACTTGTTTTTCTTGTTCGGACAACTTCCAATCAACCTCCGAATTTCTCAATTTTGAAGTCACTTCTTGTAAAATAATCGCAGCAGCTACAGAGATGTTTAAACTCTCCGTAAAGCCTACCATCGGAATTTTTAAAAATCCATCTGCATTTTTCAGTACTGTTTCCGAAACCCCTTCTGCTTCAACACCAAAAACGAAGGCGGATTTTTTGGTGATGTCAAAATCTTGCAATACACAAGAATCATTATGTGGTGTGGTGGCGATAATTTGATAGCCCTTTTCTTTTAATGGAGCCAAGCAACTTGTTGTATTATCTCCATCATCACGATAGCGATTGTAGCTGAGCCATTTTTGAGAACCTTTCGCGACGTGTCTCGAAATCTTATTGTTGTATTTGTTCTCAATGGCATGCACATCTTGAATCCCAAAAATATCGCAGGTTCTTACCACAGCACTTGCATTGTGAGGCTGGAAAATATCTTCCAAAACAACCGTAAAATGTCGGGTTCTGTCTTCTAAAACTTTCTTAAACAACGCTTTTCTCTTCTCCGTTAAATAGCCTTCCAAATAAGCAAGTAGTTTTTGATCCATCATAAAAACAAACTTAGATATAAATCTACTTATTTTTTATAAAAAATAGTATTTTAACAAACGACAGCGATAAAATAGCATTCTTCTTCCAATAGCTTTTTGACTGATCTAAATGGTGCAATCGTTTAAAATTAAATGACCGCATCAAAACTTGAGCGGTCAATTGGATGCAATCGATGGTAAAAGAGGTTAGGTCAATGTTACGCGTATTTTCTTCTTTTTCAAGCGTGTATTGTTAAGTTTTTCAATCAAATCATTAGCCATCGTTAAGGGAACTGCAACAAATGCACAGTCTTGTTTTAATTCGATATTTCCCAATTGATCCCTCGTCACATTCCCTTGTTTAAAAAAGAGTCCAGCAATGTCTCCTTTCGATATTTTGTCTTTTCTACCTCCAGAAATAAACAAGGTTTCCCAATACTGCGATTTGCGAGGAGCGCTTTTGGAAATATCTTCAATTTTCGATTTCTTAATAAAATCAGGTAAGTTTTCTTTTTCCCATTTCAATACATAAGCAGTCCCTTTTGCGTCAACCCTAGCAGTTCTCCCATTTCTATGCGTAAATTCTTCTAAAGCCTTGGGAAGTTCGTAATGAATGATAAATTTCAATTCAGGAATATCAATCCCTCTGGCCGCTAAATCTGTTGCAATTAAAATTTGACTGGTTCCGTTTCTAAATTTAATTAAAGAACGTTCTCGATCTCTTTGTTCCATTCCGCCAGAAAAACAACTGTGTGGTATTTTATTTTTAGCTAAAAACGCACTTACTTTATTGATACTGTCTTTTAAATTACAAAAAATAATACCGGGCTGATTTCCGATGTGCAAGATTAAATCCAACAAGGTTTCGGATTTATTTTTTTTAGCAACCACCGTTTTAAGCTCCAATTTAGAAGCTATTTTTTTCTTCAAATAGTTGATAGTCTTTACTGGATCCATCCTCACAAATTCTGGAATCTCAACCCCCTGCGTAGCAGAAGTTAGGATGCGCTTATTTAACGCTGTTAATTGATTGATAATTCCTCTCATTTCATATTCAAAACCAACTTCTAAAGATTTGTCAAATTCATCTAATATTAAGGTTTTAATATGGGTTTTTGCAAAACGTTCATTTGCAAAATGATCTGCTATTCTACCCGGAGTTCCAATTAAGATAGCAGGTACATGTTTCAATTTTATTTTATCTTTTGACATGGGTCTACCGCCATACACTGCATTTACCTTAAAACCAGATCCCATGTTGCGAATTACTTGCTCAATTTGTATTGCCAACTCTCTAGAAGGTACTAATATCAATGCCTGCACCTCATTTGAATTCGGGTCTAATGCCTGAATAACTGGCAATAAAAAGGCCAATGTTTTTCCAGTTCCAGTTGGAGAAAGCAAGATGGTATTCGTATTTGATGCAATCACAGAAATCGCTTCCTCTTGCATCAGATTCAGTGTATGAATGTTTAATTTTGCTAAAATATCTTGTTGCCCTTTTCTTGTATTTGCCATATCTATAACAATTGTCCTATTGCTTCTTTTTCTTTTTAACCGTGTCTTTTGGCTGCGTACTTGGGGTTGTTTCTTTCCAATAATTTGCCAACACTTTTTCTACCATCTCTTCCTTTGTTAAATGATGAAAGATCGTATGCACTTTTTTGCGAAACGCTTCTGGAATGTTTTTGTTGGGTTTGGTCTTAAATATTTTCTTGGCCCATAACAATCCATTATTTTCTTTAATACTTTGGGCATCTGCTTTTTGAAATGTATGAAAGACAATGTCTAATTCTTTTTCAAAATCGGCAATATCTTGAATTTCTTCTTGCTGAATAACTGTCAGAGATACCCCCTTTGCTCCTGCTCTAGCAGTACGCCCACTTCTGTGCACATATGCAGCATAGGTATCCGGCAAATGATAATTTACCACATAGGCAATTTCTTTTACATCGATTCCACGAGCCGCCAAATCGGTTGCTACTAAAACATCAAGATGCCCTGCTCTAAATTGGTCCATAATACGATCACGAATTCCCTGTGTCAAACTCCCATGCAACGCTCCTGAAGCGAACTTATTGATTGCTAAATTTTTTGCTAACTTATTTACAGCTGCTTTTGTTTTACAAAAAATAATTCCTCTTTGACCTTCTTTCGAGCTTAAAAAATGTAATAAAACGGCCAATTTTTCAATCGGTTCAACAACTACATACCGATGGTCAATTCCTTGATGTCCAATGGAAGTTATGTCTGCGGCAATCTCTACAATATCATCAGACATGTAATTATTGATCAGCTGTTTGATAGCTCCTGGCATTGTTGCCGTAAACAAAAGGGTTCTTCTTCTTTTTGGAATTTCCTTGATAATGCAATCCAGTCCTTCTTTCAGGGCACTGACCATTTCATCTGCTTCATCTAAAATAAAATGTGTGATGCTTTTAATATCAATGGCACCCCGTTGCACCAAATCGGCTAACCGGCCTGGAGTTGCAACAACAATATGATTGGTTTTTTTTAAACTTTCTATCTGAGGTTTTATGGGAATTCCTCCACAAATAACGGCTATAGAAATCGCTGGACTGTTTGCCGCAAAAGAGGTTAGATTACGATGTATTTGCTGTCCTAACTCTCTTGTTGGAGCCAAAACAATTGCTTGAATGATGGGTTTATTGGTATCTATGAGTTGTAGTAATGGCAGACCAAAAGCAGCAGTCTTTCCAGTTCCTGTTTTGGCCAAGGCTACAACATCTTCTTTTTGGGATAAAATTACAGGAATTACTTTTTTTTGAATCTCTGTAGGGGTCGATATTTGAAGCGCTGATAGGCTTTGTTGAATTTCTGAGTTAATTCCTAAATCGGAGAAACGGTTGGACATAAAATGTGTTTTTTAGCAAAGATAGTTATACTATTAATGTGAAAAATGTACGGATTGATCTATTATTCGCAATCCATACAAATAAAAAAAGACCCATCATAATTGATGGGTCTTTTTAAAAACTATAAGTATATATTTAGATAACTTTTACGTTAACTGCATTTAATCCTTTGTTTCCTTCTTTTAAATCAAATTCTACTTGATCACCTTCTTTAATCTCATCGATTAATCCAGTAATGTGAACGAAATGATCTTTTTCAACTCCTTCTTCAGTGATAAAACCAAATCCTTTAGTTTCATTGAAAAATTTTACGGTTCCTGTATTCATTATATTGTAATTAAGTTATTAAGTTGTAAATGTATAACATATTTTAACATGAACTCATTTTTTAACTTTTATTTTTAAATTCTTTTTTTGTTTGCCTTAAAAAACTCCATACCAGCGTCCAAATTTACCTGCGTTTGCGAGAAGTTATAAAATAGACCCCTGTTAACAGTACAACAGATGCTATTATTGATTGATTTGATAACTGTTCATCCAATACATACCAACCTAATATCATTGCTACTACTGGATTTACATAAGCCGAAGTAGCTACTTTTTCTGGGGAAACATTTTTTAACAGAAAATTAAATGCAGTAAAGGCTAGTATCCCTCCAAATAAAATCAATCCAACCACAGACAATTGTGCTTGTAGGCTCCATTTTATTGGCAATGACCAAGTCTCTTGCAGCCCCAGGCTAATGATTAACAACAACACTCCTGCAACAATCATCTGATAACCTGTGCTCACAAAAAAGTTTTTAGGCAAGCTAGCTTTGGAGACAAAAATACTTCCATAGCTCCAACTAAGCACACATGTAAACATCAAAAAAATGGCAAAAAGACTTCCCTTTTTCGCAGAGATTCCTTGTTGACTAACTAACAAATACATGCCTAGCATGCCTAAAACAACTCCAATAATTGATTTTACTTGCATTTTTTTACCATCAATCAAACGCATTAACACCAATACAAACAAGGGTTGTGTGGCTGCCAAAAGTGCTGCAAAACTACTATCAATATAATATAATGCCCATACAAATACGCCGTTTCCGTATACCAAAAAGAGAAAACCTGCGATGGAAGCATTTAAAAATTGTTTCCTAGAAACAGATAAAGGCTTCTTTAAAATTTTTGCGATGATTAAAATCAGAGTTCCAGCGATTAAAAAACGAATGGCTGCCAATGAAAAGGCAGGTATTTCAGCGACCGCAATTTTATTAAGCATATACGTTGAGCCCCAGATGACATATATAGCGAAAAAGGCGAATAGTATTAAAATTTTATTGCTGTTCTGTTTCAAAATTTAGTTTTAGCCGACGAATGTAACCATTTAATTTGAATAAATATTTGGGAATACGAATTCAATAGATCTTTAAAAAAAGCAAAAAAAAACTCTGCCAATAGCAGAGTTTGATTTCTTTGTGTACAAGAAACTATATTTTAGTAACTTTTACCGCGTTCATTCCGCGCATTCCTCTTTCCAATTCGAAAGATACTTTATCATTTTCTACAATGGTATCAATTAAACCACTTACGTGTGTAAAATATTTCTCATTGTTTAACGAATCAATGATAAAACCAAAACCTTTTGAAGAATCAAAAAATGACACTTTTCCTTTTCTAACAGGATCTTCTTCAGGTAAGTCTTCTTTTTTGGGAACTGAAACTGCGATATCTTCTAATTCTATTTCTACTTTTAAATCTGGATCCGGTGGCGTATCTGTTAAATTACCATTATGGTCAACATAAGCAAACTGTATCCCTGCAGATCCATTTTCTTCCCTTTCCGCTTTTCTAGCCTCCATTTTCTTTTGCTTATCCTGACGTTTTTTTAAACGTTTCTTTTCCTTTTCACTCTTACTAAATGTCTGTTGCGATTTTGCCATTGACGAAATAAATATTTATAAAATTTGATATCTCTAAGATTAAAACATCGGTTCAAATTAAAATATGAAAGAATTTTAATGATATGGTGTATTTTTTCTTGAGTAACAAAGATACTATTTTTTACTGATTAACCGAAAAGTATCCCAAAAAAACAATTGAAAATAATTCTTAAATTTTATGGAATTAGAGAAAATTTTAGCTGTTTTTTTTCGGTGTAAGATCCTATATTTACAATAGAAAGAATTTCTTCTTCTTCTTTGATTGTCCAGTTTATTTGATAATTTTACAGCAGATTTTTAAAAAATGATTAAAAAGCTTCTTTTTCCAATTTTGTGCATAGTCTTTACGATTATTTCTCCCAAACTATATGCTCAGCATTCGGTAGCTAGAGAATGGAATGAACAACTTTTAGAAGCTATAAGAAAAGATTTTGCACGCCCTACTGTTCATGCTAGAAATCTTTTTCACGCTTCGGTACTGATGTATGATGCATGGGCCATTTTCGACAATGCTGCGAAGCTTGTTTTTTTAGGGACTACTTTTGGCGGTTATTACACAGAATACACTCCTATTGCAATGCCCATTGATAAAAATGAGGCTCGTAAAGAAATAATGAGTTACGCTGTTTTCAGATTGTTAATGCATCGTTTTGAAAATTCTCCAAACGCATTGGAAACATTGGCATCTTTGGAAACTTTTTTTTCTTCTTTGGGCTACGATAAGAACAACACCTCTTTGGATTACAGCGACGGTTCTTATGCCGCGCTTGGTAATTTTATGGCCAGTAAAATGATTGATTTTGGTTTCCAAGATGGAGCAAATGAAGAAAATGCCTATGAAAACCAGTTTTATGAGTCTGTCAATACCCCACTTGCGCTGGAATTGTATGCAGACAATGGTGGCATAGATCCTAATAGATGGCAACCACTCGCTTTCGATGTGTTTATCGATCAATCTGGAAATCCATTCCCTTTAAATACACCAGATTTTTTAAGTCCAGAATGGGGAGAAGTCACCCCTTTTGCACTGCAAAGTGCAGATTTAGAAATTCTAAATAATGATTTTGATTCGTTTGTCTACAACAACCCAGGAGCCCCTGCTTACATTCAAGATTCGAATGAAAACGGTATTGAGGATCCTTATAAATGGCACTTTTCATTGGTAATTTCTTGGTCTGCTCACTTAGATCCTTCCGATGATGAAATTATCAATATTTCTCCAAATACGATTGGAAATGTGGCCATGAGTGATTTTCCTGCAAGCTTTGAGGAATACAAGAACTTTTATAATTTTGACCATGGAGGAGACCTTGGCCAAGGACATCAAAAAAACCCAACTACCAATGAGCCGTATCTGGACAACTTTGTAAAAAGAGCAGATTATGCGAGAGTTTTAGCCGAATTTTGGGCAGATGGTCCCGATTCTGAAACACCGCCTGGGCATTGGTTTACAATTTTAAACTATGTGAGTGACCACCCGCTTTCCAAAAAAACTTTTGGAAATTCTTCTAGAGAACTAAACGCATTAGAATGGGATGTCAAAAGCTATTTAACCCTTGGTGGTGCCATGCATGATGTTGCGGTAAACATTTGGGGAATTAAAGGGTATTATGATTACATACGTCCCATTTCTGCGATACGATACATGGCTTCTAAAGGACAAAGTACAAACATGGCATTGCCAAATTACCATCCACACGGTTTGCCTCTAATTGAAAATTTAATAGCTGTAATTTCTGAAGGAGATGCCTTAGCAGGAAGCAACAACCAACATCTTGGAAAAATAAAAGTAAGGTCCTGGAAGGGGCCCGATTTTATAAACGACCCAGCCATGGATGTTGCTGGGGTCGATTGGATTTTGGGTACGCGATGGTGGCCCTATCAACGCCCTTCTTTCGTTACGCCACCCTTTGCGGGATATCTTTCTGGCCATTCTGCCTTTTCAAGAGCGGCTTCTGAGGTGTTAACTTTAATTACAAATGATGCTTTTTTCCCAGGTGGGATGGGTGTTTTTGATGTTGCTCAAAATGAGTTTCTGGTTTTTGAACAAGGACCTTCTGAAAGTTTCTCCTTGCAATGGGCCACCTATAGAGATGCCTCAGATCAAACGAGTTTGTCAAGAATATGGGGTGGGATTCACCCTCCCATAGACGATATAAAAGGACGAATTATTGGAAATAAAATTGGGAAAGAAGCTTTTGATTTTGCCAATACTTACTTTACTACCAGCTTAGCTACACAGGGTGAGAATGATCCACAGAACCTTACAATCTCTCCTAATCCTGTTATAGAAAACCTTTTTATAAATACGACAATTACGAATTTAACACGCATCGATATCTACGATGTACTGGGAAAAAGAGTGTTCTCCAATGAAATAGATTCAAGCAATGCCGTAAATCTTTCCTCCCTAAATAGGGGCCTGTATTTTGTGAAAATTTACACGCGCAACGAGAAGCTGCATTTTGTAAAAAAAATCATAAAATCAAACTAAACTACTTTGGTTGCCTAACTAGTCGTTCTCCTCAAGAGCGAAAAAAGTATTTACGGGAAGTTTAAACACTGCAGATAATTTTAATGCTAAAACTGTAGACGGTATATAGCGGTTCTTTTCAATTGAATTGATGGTTTGACGTGAAACTCCAATTTTATTCGCCAAATCTTCTTGAGTTAAATCTAAAATTGCACGTTGTACTTTTAGCGTGTTCTTCATACTTTTAATGCTGTTTTTTTAATTTCCAAAAAAATAGTAATTGTACTACTAACATAAAAAACAAGACTTGAAAATAATTAAAGCTTTCATATTCATTGTCTTGCTGTAAGGCATAAGAAACAACAAAATTTACAAGCGGTTGTAACAAAGCATACAGAATTGCAAAAACGAATGCCAATCGATAAGACTGAGACCGAAGACTGTCAATATACTCATCTTCAATTTTGTCTTTTGATATAGAAATCAATAACATACCCATCAATAAGAAGCCCTCTAAAATAGGTTTCAACCAAACAGGATTGTCAAAGTATTTCATTGCAATCATGAATGCAAAACTACCAATAGCCGCTATAAAACCAACTTTCTTATAGTGGTTCTCTAATTGAAATTTATTCATTTTTTCGAGTTGAATTCTCTCTCTTTCACAAATTTTGGATCCTTTCATTTTATTTAATTATTTTTTATTTCTACAAATATATTACATAATGACAAATAAACTTTATATAATGACAAATAAACTTTACTTTTAAATGATTAACTTAATTTTATTACATTTATATCATCAATAATAAAACAATAGATTATGTCAGAATCAAAAAAACCAAATGTTGGCTTTTGGGTGATTAGCTCATTAGCAGTTATCTGGAACCTTATGGGTATTGATGGTTATCTTAATCAAACCTATAAAACGGAGCGTTTTAAATCTATGTATTCGGAGGAACAATTAGAAATTATATTTAATAGTCCCGCATGGGTAACAGCAGCTTTTGCAATGGCTGTTTTTTCATCTGTACTCGCTGGCGTATTATTGTTATTAAGGAAAAAGTCTTCGAAAATGTTTTTCGTTATCGGCTTATTGGCAGTAATTGTTCAAACAGTGTATAATGTTTTTATGAATCCAGGGATAGAACTCTACGGATCTATGGAATATTCAATGCTTACCATCATCCCGTTATTTTCTGTTTTTTTAGTTTGGTATTCTCGATTTGTAGATGCCAAGGGTTGGCTTTCTTAAAAAAAATATTTTCAAAAAAAAGCTGCTACTGGCAGCTTTTTTTTATTCAAAGAGTGCAGCAACAAACTCTGCCACACATGCCGGTTTTTCATGTCCTTTAATTTCGATAGTACAATTAAAGGTTACTTTTATGCCGTTATCGCCAAGGCTGTCAATTTCTTTGACAGAAGTTAACATTCTAAGTTCACTATTTACCGGCACTGGATTTGGAAAACGTACTTTGTTCATTCCGTAATTTAAGCCCATGATTACACTCTCAATTTTAAATGCATTTTCGAGCATTTTAGAAATCATGGCCACCGACATAAAGCCGTGTGCTACGGTACTTTTAAAAGGACTTTCCTTTGCAGCTCTTTGCTCATCAACATGAATCCATTGCTTGTCTAAAGTAGCATTTGCAAAGTCATTGATCATTTGTTGGGTAATGGTGTACCATTCGCCATCTGGCAAAGATGTTCCAAGAACCCCTCTAAAAGTATCAATATTTTTAAAAATTTGAGGTTTCATCGTGTTATTTTTTTGAGTATAAATCGTCTTTTACTTTCGGCAATTCCAGTTGAAATTTTACCGCTGTAAATCTTATTAAAATTACGGAAAACAATGTACATAAAAATTGAGTGGTTTCAGTAACCTGAAAATAATTGGTGGCCCAAAAGACCAATCCTCCAACTAAACAAGCAGAAGCATAAATTTCTTTTTGAAAAATAAGGGGGACCCTACTGGTTAAAACATCTCTTAAAACACCGCCAAAGACTGCCGATACCATTCCCATGATAATTGCCACTGAGGGATGCAAATTGTAGCTAAATCCTTTTTGAACTCCTAATAAGGTAAAAACACCAATTCCAATAGTATCAAATAAAAAAAGGGTTTTGCTTAAGGGCGCAATTTTACTTTTAAATAAAATGGTAAAAACTACCGCAATTAAAATCGTCCACAAATAATTTAAATCGCCAATCCAATTAATTGGGTGAGCGTTTATCAAAACATCTCGAAGCATGCCACCACCAACAGCCGTTACAAAGGCAATAATGAGAACCCCAAACAAATCAAACTTTTTATCAGAAGCAAATAATGCACCACTAATGGCAAATGCAAAGGTGCCAATAATGTCTAAACTATAAATTAAACTCATTGCTATTTTTCTACTTCCTTAAATTTTATGTTCAGTGCTTTTTGAATTTGATGAATTCGTTCCAATTCACTCGGTAAAATAAAGGCGATGGAATTTCCTGTTTTCCCCGCTCTGGCTGTTCTTCCACTTCGATGCGTATAATATTCTAATTGTTCTGGTAATTGATGATGAATGATAAATTCCAAGCCTCTCACATCAATACCTCTCGCAGAAACATCAGTTGATACTAAATATTGTAAGCGCTCACTTTTAAAGGCGCGCATGGCTTTTTCTCGATCTCTCTGTTGCATATCCCCTTCCAAAGCACCAACAGAAAATCCTTCTTCTTTTAGTTGCTGGTATAAGCTCTGAACACCTAATTTGGTTCTACAAAAAATAATTCCTCTTTCGGTTCCTCGTTTTTCGATATATGAAATAATATCGTTGGTTTTTTGTTTGATCGTAGTTTTTATAAATTGATGCTTGATGTTTTCATTGACCAAAGCCTTTGTATTGATTGCTATTCTTGGAGCATTTGCATCCATATAGGTTTTAATAATTCGCTGAATTCCTTCTGGCATGGTTGCAGAAAATAACCAGGTATTTCTTGCACCAGTTGTAAACTTTAAAATTCGATTTAAATCTTGTTTAAAACCCATAGACAACATTTCATCAGCTTCATCCAACACCAAGGTATGAATGTTGCGCACATCAATTGCACCACGTTCAATTAAATCTACCAGTCGTCCTGGAGTTGCCACAACCACATGGGTAGTTCTTTTTAATTTTTTTATCTGAATATCTATTTTTTCTCCACCATAAACAGCTTCTAAAAAAATTTTATCATCAGCATACTTCGTAAACTTAAAAAGTTGTTTTTTTATTTGCTGAACCAACTCTCTGGTTGGTGACAAAATCAATGCTTGGATTTTGGCCTTGTTCGGATCTACTTTTTGTAGAATAGGCAAACCAAATGCAGCTGTTTTACCAGTACCTGTCTGAGCCAATCCAACAAAATCTGTTTTGGATTTCAATAAAATTGGAATTGCTTTTTCTTGTATTTCTGACGGAACTTTAATTCCGAGTTCATGCAATCCTTTAAGATAATCTTTGCGAATTCCTAGTGCGGTAAATGTTGACATAATAGCTGTTTCAAATATAGATTGGCAAAGATACTTTTATTTAAAAGGTTCTAATACTTTTAATACATTTTCTCTAATTCTGGAGGGCTTATACGTTTTGGCGTCTAGCATTCCATAGATGGTTTTAGCTTTTACAAGTAGCTTCTCATTGGTAGAAAATTCAAAATGCCGTTCCGATTTAAAACCCTTTGTATCTCCTACCCATGTTTTAGAAATAACCAAATCGTTTAAAACAGCTTGTCCAGTGTAATCAATTTCATGTCTTAACACCACCCAAATAAATTGTGGCAGGGGATGCTTTGACGTTAAAGCAACCCAGTGTTGGTGGGCAATCGCATCCATCCATTTCACATAAACTGCATTGTTTACATGGTTTAAATCATCAATATCAGCGATTTCTACAACGTGTTTCAATTGAAAAACTGTGCTCATCTATCTATTTTTTGTACAAACTTATAAAATTTAAATGCATCCATAACAATTATTGATGTTGCTATGATACAATCTAGTTTATAAAGTAGCATCTTTGTGCTCTAGAAAATTATGGCAAGATTAGCAGGAGAATTAGGAACAGAAAAGATAAGTAAATTACTGATACAACAGGCAGTTCCTGCAGCTATTGGAATACTTGTAATGTCTTTAAACATGATTGTTGATACCATTTTTGTGGGACAATGGATTGGTGTTTTGGCGATTGCAGCTATTACTGTCGTTTTACCCATTGCATTTATGATTTCTTCTATTGGGATGGGAATTGGTATAGGAGGAAGCTCAATCATATCGAGAGCTTTGGGAAATGAAAATTCAGAAAAAGCACTACTTACATTTGGAAATCAAATTAGCTTAACCAGCATTTTGGCACTTCTTTTTGTACTATTGGGCAATATTTACAGTACAGAAATTTTATCGCTTTTTGGTGCAAAAGGAGCTATTTTGGATCCGGCCCAAGCCTATTTTGATGTCATTATTTACGGCGTACCTTTTTTAACTTTTGCCATGATGGGGAACCCCGTCATTAGAGCAGTTGGGAAACCTAAATTTGCCATGTATGCCATGTTAATTCCGGCTGTTGTAAATATTACATTAGACATTCTCTTTATAAAATACATGCACCTTGGAATGTACGGTGCTGGATTGGCTACCGCAATTGCCTACGCAAGTTGTGGATTGTTTATTCTCTTTTTCTTTATTGCAAAAAAAAGTGAATTAAAAATTATCCCTAAAAACTTTGGGTTGGATTTTTCTATTGTAAATGAGATTATACGGTTAGGAGGTGTTTCAATTGCAAGACAAGGGACGATTAGTGTTTTAATGATTGTGCTAAACTATTCTTTGTATACCTATGGTGGTGAAATTTCGATTTCAATTTTTGGAATCATCAATCGCGTAATGATGTTTGCACTGTTTCCAATCATGGGAATTACCCAAGGTTTTTTGCCAATAGCAGGCTATAATTATGGTGCCAAAAAATACGATCGTGTCAAAGAAACCATCCAAAAAGCCATTGTCTATGGTTGCGTCGTTGCAGGATTCATTTATATCATGATTGTAGTCTTTGCAAAAGAAATTATCGGTGTTTTTTCAACTGATGCCACCCTATTGGCAGCAACTCCAAGAGCAATGCTTTTGGTTTTCTTAGCCTCTCCAATAATTGCCATACAACTCATTGGTTCTGCCTATTTTCAAGCGGCAGGAAAAGCATTACCTGCATTGTTTTTAACCCTTTTAAAGCAAGGTTTTTTCTTAATACCATTGGCTTATATTTTGCCAATGTATTATGGAGTTGATGGTGTTTGGTATTCCTTTGCCATTGGAGATATTTTAGCAACTATTATTACCTACATTGTTGTAAGAAGAGAAATAAAAAAAAACTTACAGTAGGTATCTAAAGAATGCTTTCTCCGTTTAAATTGGTGGTTAGAAGATCACTAAAGAGATCGAAAAAAGGACGCAATGCTTTGTAGCTCTTGGCAACTTCTTCCAAAAAATTTTCAGAGAGCACTTCTGCATCTGTAAAACTTCGAGAAGCAATAAAGCCCTTTTTACGTAATAAATCGATGTCTTTATGTGCTTTATCAAAGCCTCTTGGGGCTGTTTTAAGCTCACTAAAACTTTCGAATTTGCCACCAAAATATTGTTGATAGTCTTTGGCTGCTAGAAGGGCTCTAATTTCAGAGGCATCCAATTCAATTTCTTTTCGAATTCTCAATAAATCTTCCTTACTAGGTTCCCAAAAGCCTCCTGCTAAAAAAGATTCTCCTGGACGTATTCTCAGAAAATAGCCTCCACGCAATTCCTTACCCAACCTCGAATAAGAATTTGCAAAATGTGCTTTGTAAGGTGTCTTATCGTTGGAAAAACGCACATCTCTATAAATACGCATCATTTTAGATTTTTCAATTTCGTCATGCATTTGTAATTCCTCATGTATGGCAGCAAAAACTTCTTTCGCATTTTTTTGCGCCTGTACATACCTCGGTTTGGTTTCTGAAAACCAATCTCGGTTGTTGTTTTTTTGAAGGTCTTTTAAATATTCAAGAGTGGCATTTTCAATTTTCATAATCTAATTTTTAAAACTGAAATTTACGAAAAGAAAATGAAAATCGTTTTGTAATTTCGAAGCACAATGCATCAAAAAACAAAAGATATCCAAAATCATTTTGAAGGTTTTCTAAAAACCCCTTCTTTATGGACAGAAAAAGCTGTTTATAATTTAAAACAATTTCAAATAGACCAAAAATCGATCTCTCTAAACAAAGAAATTGATGGCTCATTAAGACTTGGGAAATATATCGAGCGTTTTGTCTCCTATCAACTTGATCAAAACGAACAGCTTGAAATTATTTCAGAAAACATTCAGATCCAACAAGATAAAATCACATTAGGCGAGTTAGACTGCATCCTTTTAAAAGCACATCAACCCATACATTTAGAGATTATTTACAAATTCTACCTTTATGACGCTACTGTTGGTACAGACGAGATTGCCCATTTTATTGGCCCCAATAGAAAAGATTGTTTACAGTCCAAGTTAGAGAAGCTTCAAAAAAAACAACTCCCCCTTCTCTACTCCAAAGAATGCCAAAACTATTTAAAAACAATCGGTCTAAATGCTAATGACATCGAACAAGAAGTCTATTTTAAAGCCCAGTTATTTGTACCTTTCACAAACAAAAATATTCAGTTAAAACAATTAAATTCAGCCTGTATTGTTGGTTTTTACATCCATATGGAGGCATTGCAACAATTTAAAAAGTGTAGCTTTTACATTCCCCACAAAAAAGATTGGTTAACCCTACCACATCCACAGGTAGCTTGGCAGTCCCTTAGATCCTTTACCAAAGACTGTAATAAAATTCGGCAACGGAATTTCTCCCCCATGTGTTGGATAAAACATAAAAACGGTTGTATCGAAAAATTTTTCTTGGTTTGGTGGTAAATTTTTTTTTATTGCTGCCTCTTTTTCAACTCAGTTTCTATATCCTTAAGTGTAAATCCTTTTGCTTGTAAAAGCATTAAATAATGAAACATTAAATCTGCCGATTCGTATAAAAACAATGCGTCATTATTATCCATGGCTTCAATAACCATTTCCACAGCTTCCTCTCCTACTTTCTGTGCTACTTTTGAAATCCCTTTGGCAAATAGGCTTGCTACATAGGACTTTTCAGTATTCTTTTGAGCAACTCTTTCAGCAATGGTGGTTTCTAAGGTAGAAAAGAATCCATAATTGGGTGTGTTTTCTTCATTCCAGCAGGTAGCGGATCCTTTGTGACAGGTAGGCCCATTGGGAGTTACTTGAATCAACAAGGTGTCATTATCACAATCCAATTTCATAGCAACCAAATGCAACAAATGGCCACTTTCTTCCCCTTTGGTCCACAAACGTTTTTTAGTTCTGCTAAAAAAAGTAACAAGTTTAGTTGCTTGCGTTTTAAGGAATGCTTCCTCGTTCATATACCCCAACATGAGCACATTTTTGGTCGTTGCATCTTGTATGATTGCTGGAATCAAACCATCATTATTTTTATTGAAATTGATATTCATAATTTTTATTTTTTTTGATTTTGTATGGCCTCTTATATCCTCACAGGAATCTTGTTTTCACTTAATTGGGTCTTTAGATCCATAATTTCAATTTCACCAAAATGAAAAACACTGGCTGCCAGCGCGGCATCCGACTTTCCTATTAGAAAGCTATCTATAAAATGCTGCACGTTACCAGCGCCACCTGATGCTATAATTGGGATGTTTAGCGAAGCAGATAATTTAGCCAGAGCTTCATTTGCAAAACCTGCTTTGGTACCATCGTTATTCATAGAAGTAAAGAGAATCTCACCCGCACCTCGTTTTTCGACTTCTTTTGCCCAGTCAAATAAATTGAGTGCTGTTGGTACAGTTCCTCCAGCCAAATGCACCTTCCATTGACCATCTATCTGTTTTGCATCAATGGCAACAACCACACATTGACTCCCAAACTTATCTGACAATTCGTTAATTAATTCAGGTCTTTTAATTGCAGAGGAGTTGATAGAAACCTTATCTGCACCAGAGTTTAACAGTGCTGTTACATCTGCTGCCGAGGAAATACCGCCTCCTACGGTGAAGGGTATATTTACTTGTTCTGCTACTTTCAAAACCATTTCCAACATGGTTTTCCGACCTTCTAAGGTTGCCGAAATATCTAAAAAGACCAATTCATCGGCCCCCAAAGCTGCATACTGTTTTGCTAAGACTACGGGATCTCCTGCATCGATAAGATTTACAAAATTGACTCCTTTTACAGTTCTTCCATTTTTAATGTCCAGACAAGGAATGATTCTTTTGGTTAACATTTAATGAATTGATTATAAAATTTTCTAATTGTTTTAAACTGATCTTGTGCTCATAAATTGCTTTTCCTATAATTACTCCTTCACAGCCTAAATGGGCCAATGTTGGCAACTCATCAAAAGTTGAAATTCCACCCGAAGCAATCAATTTGAGTTTTTTTGATATGGATACAATTTCCTGATAGATATCAAAACTAGGGCCTTCCAACATACCATCTTTAGAAATATCAGTACAAATAACAGTGTCAATTCCTTTATCTTGGTAGCCTTTTATAAAAGGAATCAACTCCAAACTACTTTCTTCTTGCCATCCGTTTGTGGCAATTTTTCCTCCGGAAGCAGCTGGATAAAAATCGGCACCTAAAATGATTTTTTGAGGTCCATATTTCGAAATCCAACGTTCAAAAGTCGCAGTATCTTTTACAGCGATGCTCCCACCGGTTATTTGATTGGCTCCAGAATTAAAAGCAATTTCTACATCTTTATCTGATTTTAAGCCTCCGCCAAAATCAATTTTTAAATGAGTCTTGGAGGCAATTTGCTCCAATACTTTGTAATTAACAATTTGACTTGCCTTTGCCCCATCCAAATCGACAACGTGTAAGTATTCGATACCTGCTGCTTCAAATTCTTTTGCAACTTCTAAGGGCTGCTCGTTGTATATTTTTTTTGTCGTATAATCTCCTTTGGTTAGGCGAACGCACTTTCCATCGATGATATCAATTGCTGGTATGATTCTCATAGCTTATAACTTTAAAAAGTTTTGTAAAATCTTAGCGCCTGCTGTTCCGCTTTTTTCTGGGTGAAACTGCACTCCATAAAAATTGTTTTTTTGCAAGGCAGCAGCATATGCAATGCCGTAGGTCGTGGTGGCAATACATTCCGTACATTTTTCTGCATAAAAGCTATGCACCAAGTACATAAATTCGTTTTCTTTGACTCCTAAAAACAAATCGGATTTTAAACTAGCAATGGTATTCCATCCCATTTGTGGTACTTTTCGTTCATTCGAAAAACGTTTTACGGCTACCTTAAAAATACCCATCCCTTTTGTATTTCCTTCCTCAGAGGACAAACACATCAACTGCATGCCCAAACAAATTCCTAAAACGGGTTGTTTTAATGTTGGAATGATTTTATCCAAACCACTTTCTTCAAGCATTTTCATGGCAGCATTTGCTGCACCAACCCCTGGGAAAATAAGTTTATCTGCAGTGGTGATTTCATCAATATCATTTGACAATATTGCGTCTACTCCCAAGCGTTTAAAAGCAAATTGTATGCTTTTAATATTTCCAGCTCCGTAATCAATGATAATGACTTTCATAATTGGTTGTATCTATTGAGGTGATTAAAGCATTCCTTTGGTAGAAGGTAAAAACAGCTTGTTTGCATCTCTTTTTACAGCCATTTTCATTGCTTTGGCAAAGGCTTTAAAGATTGCTTCAATCTTATGATGCTCATTGTTACCTTCTGCTTTGATATTCAGATTGCATTTTGCACCATCTGTAAATGATTTAAATAAGTGAAAGAACATCTCAGTAGGCATATCACCAATTTTTTCACGCTTAAAATCTGCATCCCATTCCAGCCAATTTCGTCCTCCAAAATCAACAGCAACTTGTGCCAAACAGTCATCCATTGGCAAACAAAAACCATATCTTTCCATACCCAATTTATTACCCAAGGCTTTGTTGAAGACTTCTCCAAGTGCAATCATCGTATCTTCTATTGTATGATGTTCATCTACTTCCAAATCTCCTGTTACCTGAATGGTTAGATCCATTGCGCCATGGCGACCAATTTGATCTAACATATGATCAAAGAAAGACAGGCCTGTATGAATCTTATTCTTCCCAGAACCGTCTAAATTTAGTTTGATAAAAATCTGAGTTTCATTGGTATTTCTTGTAATTTCTGAAACCCGGTCTTCCAGTTTTAAAAATTCATAAATTTGAGCCCAATCGGTAGTTGTTGTGGCTATACAATCTACTATTTCTTTTTGAGACGTTTCTATTTCGTCGATTCCTAATGCTGGGTTTTTTGATAAGTAAATCCCTTTTGCCCCCAAGTTTTTAGCCAATTCCATGTCTGTCATCCGGTCTCCCAGTACAAATGAATTTTCTAAATCGTAGTCCTGGGAGAAGTATTTTGTCAACAATCCCGTTCTCGGCTTTCTTGTGTTTGCATTTTCATGAGGAAAAGTTTTATCTATCAATACCTCAGAAAAAACAACCCCTTCTTTCTCAAAAGCAGTAATAATTTTATTTTGAGCGGGCCAAAAGGTGTTTTCAGGAAATGACGCGGTACCCAAACCATCTTGATTGGTAATCATCACCAATTCATAATCCAATTCTAAGGCAATTTTTGCCAGGTGTTGAAACACTTTTGGATAGTATTCTAACTTTTCTAAACTGTCTAATTGATAATCTACTGGTGGTTCCAAAACCAAAGTTCCATCTCGATCTATAAATAATACTTTCTTCATTTAAATTTCTTTTAAAACTTGAATTAAACGGGTATTTTCTGAACGGGTCCCCACGGTGAAACGCAAACAATTTTCACACAAAGGTTGGGTTGTTCTATTGCGAATTACAATTCCTTTTGCAATTAGTTGATCATAGCGTTTTGTGGCATTGTCTACCTTGACTAGCACAAAATTACATGCTGAGGGATAAATTTCTTGGACAACATTTATTGTTTTTAAATGTGTCACTAAGTTGGTTCTCTCCTCCTTAATTTTTAGAATTTCTTGTGCTACTTCATTGGGCTGTAGCAATCGATCAATGGCTTTTTGCTGCGACAACTCGTTGACATTGTACGGTGGCTTTATAGTGTTTAAAATTGTAATTATTTCTTTGGATGCGTAGCAAATACCTAAACGAATTCCTGCCAATCCATAGGCTTTGGAGAGTGTTTGTGTAATCACTAAATTTGGATAATTCTTTAATTTTTCTAACCAACTTTTTGTATCGGAGAAATCAATATAGGCTTCATCTATGACCACCAAGCCATTAAACCTTTGCAACAATTCCTCTACCCGTTCCATAGAAAAACTATTACCTGTAGGGTTATTGGGCGAGCATAAAAACAACAGTTTACTCCGAGCATCTACTGCTTCCAAAATTGAATCTACGCGAGGTTGAAAGTTGTCTGATAATAAAACAGCTCTATTTTCTATGGCATTGATATTTGCCAATACAGCATACATTCCATAGGTGGGCGGCAATGTAATAACATTGTCTACATTGGGCTCACAAAATACTCTAAAAAGTAAATCGAGTACTTCATCAGAGCCATTTCCCAAAAGAATATTTCCGCTCTCTACATTTTTCATTGATGACAACAAGGCTTTTACTGCGTGTTGCTGAGGATCTGGATACCGATTTACACCATTTTCAAACGGGTTCTCATTGGCATCTAAAAAAATCACTTCCTTTGAGGTCGCATCTTTGTATTCATCTCTCGCCGAGGAATAAGGTTTGAGCGCCTTAATATTTGCTCTTACAAGGGCATTTAGATTCCAATTTGTTTTCATTGTAAGTCTTTTAATCGAACGGTAACCGCATTTTTGTGTGCCGCTAAGCCTTCTGCTGCTGCCATTACTTCAATGGTATTTCCAAGGTTTAAAATTCCTTCTTGGGTAATTTCTTGAAAAGTGATGCTTTTTAAAAAGCTGTCCAGATTGACACCAGAATAGGCTTTTGAAAAACCATTTGTGGGCAGTGTATGGTTGGTGCCCGAAGCATAATCTCCTGCACTTTCTGGGGTATAATTACCAATAAAAACGGAACCTGCATTTTCAATATTCTTAAGATAGTACTCATTATTATTCGTACAAAGAATGAAATGTTCTGGGCCATATTCATTAATAAGTGCCAAGGCAATCTCGTCTGTTGCAACAAAAATAGCTTTCGAATTGTCTATCGCTTTTTGCGCTAACTCTTTTCTCGGCAATGCCAAAATTTGTTGGGCGACTTCTTTTGAGACTTGATTGATAAATTCTTGAGAAGTGGCTACCAAAATCACCTGGCTATCAGCTCCGTGTTCTGCCTGACTTAATAAATCTGCAGCTACATAAGAAGCATTTGCAGAAGCGTCTGCCATTACTAACAATTCACTCGGACCAGCAGGCATGTCTATGGCTACGCCAAATTTTGTAGCCAATTGTTTGGCTACGGTAACAAACTGATTTCCTGGACCAAATATTTTGGATACTTGTGGGATGGTTTCGGTTCCAAAAGTCATACCGGCTATGGCTTGTATGCCTCCAACTTTTACTACTTTGGTAATGCCACAAAGTTGTGCTGTATACAAAATTGCTGCATGAATTTTACCTTCTTTATTGGGTGGAGAACACAAAACAATCTCTTTACAACCAGCTATTTTAGCTGGAACTGCCAACATTAAGACTGTTGAAAAAAGCGGTGCAGTTCCCCCTGGTATGTACAAGCCCACTTTCTGAATGGGTCTTTTTTCTTGCCAACAGGTAACTCCGGGACTGGTTTCTATGACTACCTTTTCTGTTTTCTGCGCAGTATGAAATAGCTCAATGTTTAATTTTGCTTTTTGAATGGCAATTTTAAGTGTATCTGAAACCTCAGCAATCGCCGTTTTTATTTCTGCGGCTGATACGATTGTACTTTCTAAGGATACTCCATCAAATAATTGGGTGTATTTTGAAATAGCAACGTCCTTGTTTCTTTGCACATCTTCAAAAATTTGTGTTACTGTCTTTTCGATATCATCTACCGTTTGTGTCGGTCTTTGTAAAAGCGTATTCCAATCTTTTATTGGAGGGTTGTTGATAATTTTCATTAGACGACCATATTTTCAATGGGACATACCAGAATTCCTTCTGCACCTTTTTCCTTCAATGCGTCGATGATTTGCCAAAACTGACCTTTATTGATCACAGAGTGCACAGAACTCCAACCATCTTTTGCCAGCGGCAATACGGTTGGACTCTTCATCCCTGGCAAAATAGCAATGATTTCTGAAAGCTTATCATTGGGAGCATTCAACAATACATATTTTGAATTCCTTCCTTTTAAAACAGCTTTTAAGCGAAACTGAATCTTTTCTAAAATCACTTTTTTATCCTCAGAAATTGCAGGAGATACCGCCAATACTGCTTCCGACTCAAATAAAACTTCAATCTCTTTCAAACCATTTTTATACAGCGTGCTTCCACTTGAAACAATGTCACAAATTCCATCTGCCAAACCAATATTTGGAGCAATTTCAACAGAACCGTTAATGGTGTGCAACTGGGCACTAATGTTATTTGCTGCTAAGTATTTGTTTACGGTGTTTGGGTAGGAAGTTGCAATGCGCTTTCCATCCAAATCTTTCAATGCATTTGCTGTTGCATTTTTTGGAACAGCAATCGAAACCTTACACTTTGAAAAACCGAGGCGCTCAACAAATTCGATATCATTTCCTTTTTCGATTAACACATTTTCTCCAATAATAGCGGCATCTACGACCCCGTCTCTCAGGTATTGAGGAATGTCTCCATTTCTTAGATAAAAAACCTCTAATGGAAAATTTCTTGCAGCGGCTTTTAATTGGTCTTTGCCATTGTCTATTGAAATACCAATTTCTTTTAAAATACGTAAGGAATCTTGATTCAATCTTCCAGATTTCTGAACGGCAATTCTAATTTTATTCATTTCTTGTTATTTTGATGCTTGAGCAACCTTTTGAATTTAAATAGAAAACCCGTTTGATTGTCTCAAACGGGTTTGTAAATATCTTGATTTTATTCAATACACTTTCAGTTCGCTTGATTGCAAAATTGAAAATGATGGTGATGTTTTTGAATAGATTTCATATTTTTAAAAAAATTTTTACAAATATATTGCCTTTATTTCTCATAATCCCAATCAGATACTTTTTTTTATATTTTTTTGACAACTATTATCAATATCTATATTTTTTACCACAAGTTTTTAATTATTGACAAATATCAGTCGTTATTTTTTGATTTTTGATGATAATAATTTAGTTGTACTGCGAACATTAAAAACACACCTATGTTTATGGTATAAGTCAAGAATTAAACCTATTTTACAAGTAATAAAAAATTCCTCTAAAATGGATTATAAGAAAAAATACGAGGCGGCACTTGAAAAAAAATACAAAGTGCAGGTTGAAAAAAAGAATTCAAAACTACCTTCATTATTCAATACAACTAACAGTTCTTTTCAATTCATTACCCCCATTTATGATAAAAATGATAGTGTGGTGGATTATTATTACAAAAATGTGAATACTATTTTTCTGAGATCAACAAGATGTAGAAGAAACGCTAAACTAAAGTAGAATAATAAACGTAAAAGCGAAAGAAACGCTTACCCTACTCGATAATTTATTGGATTATGGAAATTTACATAGCAAATACATCCATTTTAATCCAAAAAGAATCACACTTTCCGCTATCATCAACCAAACAGTCAAATCGCATCTTCCAGAGGCAACACTTAAAAACATTTGTTTGACATGTGAGATCGAAGAGCAACTTTATGTGTATGTAGATAAAATCATGTTCGAAGCTGTCATGAGAAATTTAATTTCAAATGCCATAAAATTTAGTCATGTCGGTAGTAAGGTGAACATTTCAATAAAACAAATTGATGATGATTGTAAGGTTATGATTTCAGATAAGGGTGTTGGAATTCCCTTTAACAAACAAGCAGATTTGTTCAATTTTAAAACAAACAGGACCACAAGAGGAACTCTGGATGAAAAGGGATCTGGATTGGGATTATTAATATGTAAAGAATATCTTGAAAAGAACAACGGAACGATTCGCGTAGATAGTGAACCTAAAAAAGGAAGCACATTTACCATAACACTGCCTTTGGCAGCTTCCCAATCCAACGGCTTTTTATAGAGAGTTTTAGGGATTTTATTTTTTACTGATCCCAAAAAATCAATCTACATTAGATTGCAAAGCGATGTCGGGCAAAAGGTTTCTAAAACTTGGAGCATTGTCTCTATAAGAAATCATTTTCTTTTTAGAAATAAGGATCAACAAATCTTCACTTAAGGTAAATAAGGTTCCGGCTCTAAAGGTTTCCATGAGTAATTTCTCGATTTCTACTAAGGCTTCTACGAAAGTAAATTGCTTGTAAAGTTCTTGTGTTTTATATCGATATTTAAATTGAAAAATTTGTTTTCCATCCACCAAAAACAAACGCATGTATACATTTAGCAAGCCTTCACTTTTTCGTAGTGATTTACTGAGTGTTAATTTGACAAACTCATTCCTTGTCAGACTATTTTGTAATGTGTTAAAAAGGATATTAATATCACTCATAGTGCAAAGGTAGAGAATGAAAGGAATTATATGGGGTATGTGCAAAAAAAAGCCCAAGTTTTTCCTTGGGCTTTTTTTTGTTGTTACTTTTTGGGTGTTTATCCTTTGAAAACAATCTTACGCATACGTAAGTTTTCTGGAGTTACTTCCAAATACTCATCTGCTTTGATGTATTCCATATTTTCCTCAAGAGAAAAATTTACTTTGGGTGCAATTTTCATTGCATCATCACTTCCAGATTTACGCATGTTTGTCAGTTGTTTTCCTTTGATCAAATTTACAGCCATTTCATCAGATTTAGAGTTTTCTCCAATTACCTGACCCACATAGATCTCTTGGTTGATATCGATAAAAAAGCGACCTCTATCTTGCAAACGGTTCAATGCATAAGCAGTAGCTTTACCCGCAGCTGAAGAAACAATGGCTCCTTTTACATCTTCTGTAAAGTCTCCTTTATAAGGGCCATATTCAGAAAATCTATGATTAATAATCGCAGTACCTGCCGTTGCTGTTAAAATTTTATTTCTCAAACCAATCAATCCACGAGATGGTATTGAAAATTCTAAATGTTGTAAATCTCCTTTAGGCTCCATAATTAGTAAATCTCCTTTTCGTAAAGAAACTAAATTTACCGCCTTTGAAGCTACATCTTCTGGAACATCAATCGATAGGGTTTCCATGGGTTCATGCTTTACCCCATCAATCATTTTAATAATTACTTGAGGTCTTCCCACTTGCAATTCATATCCTTCTCTACGCATCGTTTCAATCAATACGGAAAGGTGCAATACACCACGTCCGTAGACATTAAACTTGTCTTCTGAATCTGTTGTTTCAACTTTTAAAGCCAAATTCTTTTCTAATTCTTTAAACAGACGGTCACGAATGTGACGGGAAGTCACATACTTTCCTTCTCTTCCAAAGAAAGGAGAATTGTTGATGGTAAACAACATACTCATTGTTGGTTGATCAATTTCTGTTCTTGGCAATGCTTCAGGATTTTCTAAATCGGCCACAGTATCGCCAATTTCAAAACCATCAAGACCAGTAATCGCACAGATTTCTCCACAAGGCACAGATTCTACTTGAACTTTCCCCATACCTTCGAATACGTGTAACTCTTTAATTCGTACTTTTTTAGTAGCACCATCTGCTTTGCATAACATATAGTCTTTTCCTACCTCCAAATCTCCCCTAAAAACACGTCCTATCGCAATTCTACCTGTAAAAGAAGAAAAATCTAAAGAGGTAATTTGCATTTGTGGGGTTCCTTCGTTGTATTTCGTTGCTGGTATTGAGTCTAATACGGCATCCAATAAAGGGATGATGTTGTCTGTTTCATTTTTCCAATCGGTACTCATCCAATTGTTCTTTGCCGAACCATAAATGGTCGTAAAGTCCAATTGTTCTTCCGAGGCTTCTAAGGCAAACATTAAATCAAAAACTTTTTCATGTACAATATCTGGCGTACAGTTTTCTTTGTCTACTTTATTTACAACTACAATCGGTGTCAAACCTAGTTCTAAGGCTTTTCCTAATACGAAACGTGTTTGTGGCATAGGGCCTTCAAATGCATCTACTAAAAGTAACACACCGTCAGCCATTTTTAATACACGTTCTACCTCACCACCAAAATCGGCGTGACCCGGAGTATCAATAACGTTAATTTTCGTGTTCTTGTAAGTTACAGATACGTTTTTAGAAAGAATTGTAATTCCTCTTTCACGTTCTAAATCGTTATTGTCTAACAATAAATCGGTGCGTTCTTTACGTTCGTCCAAGACTTTAGCTTGATCAATAATCTTATCTACTAAGGTTGTTTTTCCGTGATCGACGTGCGCAATAATTGCGATATTTCTGATTGGTTGCATTTGTAATTCTTAAATTTCGTGCAAAAGTAGTTGATTCTATACAAATTATACCAATTCTAAGTAGTTATTTTGTGTCAACATCCTATTTATTGGTTAATTTGATGGAATGCATTGCAGATTAAACTTTAAAGTATTTGGAATTTCTTCTAGGGTATTGACTTTAGGAACACTTGATTTGTTTAAAGCTGTGTTAGCGAATATAAGGGACTGACAATAGTAAGCAAACCCGATTCAAAAAAAATTATTTTAAATCATTTTCCCAAGTCTTCCCGAAATGCAGATGGCAATATGTCTGGAATCAATTTGATTAATAATGGAAGAAGCAAAGCACCGCCTGGCAACATAAAAACAGCAAACGATGGAATGGCTTTGCAAATATCAAGCAATTGCACCTTTACTTTTGTTTTCTCGATGTCGGTCAAAGATGTTTTTCTTGACTTTTGAAGCAAGTGAACGACTTCCCTACTTTCCTCCAACTCTTTTAAGAATCTTGCTTTATTTTTGTGTAAGAGTTCTTTTATTTCATCTAAGGTTGTCATACCAACTTTCTTCTATTGCGCTCTATTTTTAGAAGATTCAACTCTCTGCTAGTTTGCCCGGCAACAGAGGTGTTCTCTTCAGCTCTTCTTATCAAATAAGGCATCACATCTCTCACAGGTCCAAAAGGTAGGTATTTGGCCACATTATACCCTTCTTTTGCAAGATTAAAACTAATATGATCACTCATACCAAAAAGCTGCCCAAACCACAAACGTGCATCGTTGGGTGCTATTGTATATTTTTTGGCCAACGCTACAACCAACATCGAGCTTTCCTCGTTGTGAGTTCCTGCAAAAATGGCCATATTTTTATGCTTCATCATATAATGAACAGCAGCGTCATAATTGTTATCTGTAGCTTTTTTATCAGCACAAATTGGTGAAGGGTAGTTTTGTTCTTTTGCTCTTTGACGTTCTTTTTCCATATAAGCACCTCTCACCACTTTAATTCCTATATGAAAGCCTTTTTGAAGCGCACGCGCATGCAGGCCTTTTAAATAGTCCATTCGATCGTGTCGATACATTTGCAGGGTATTAAAAACAATGGCTTTGTCTTTGTTGTAGGTTTCCATTAAGGTTTCTAACAAATCGTCTGCAGCAGCTTGCATCCAACTTTCTTCTGCATCAATTAGTAGCGGAACATTCTTTTCCAAGGCAACTGCGCATACTTTGTCAAAACGTTCTTTCACGCATTCCCATTCGGCTATCTCTGCTGCTGATAATTCTTTTTTCGCTGTAATTTTTTGATACAAGGCAAACCTTCCGAAGCCGGATGGTTTAAAAACAGCATAAGGAATGGCTTCTTTTTCAGATCCAAATTTGATGATTTTAAGAATTTTCTCCATTGTTTCATCAAAAATTGCTTCTCCCTCTTTGCCCTCGACAGAATAATCTAAAACACTACACACCTTTCCTTTTTCATACATTTTATCGATAACAGGCAAACAATCTTCTTCATTCACACCACCACAAAAATGGTCAAAGACAGTAGATCGAATTAGCCCTTCTACGGGTAGCTTTGCTTTTAAAGCAAAATTGGTAACTGCGGTACCGATTCTTACCATCGGTTGGTTTTGAATCATCTTAAAGAGAAAATAAGCACGTTCTAGCTCGGAATCTGATTTTAAAGAAAAAGCAACTTCCGTGTTGTCGAAGAAATTCATTCAGTATCAATTTATATAAACAAAGATAGTTATAGACTGCAAATAATTCAATATTTTCTTCTTAATTTGCAAACCCATTTATATCGATATGAAATCCATACAAGCAGCCACATATCTTGTTCATTTTCAAGAAATAGCCTACCAAAAATTAAACGATCTAATTCGTAAAGAAGCATACTCTACCATCTTTATTTTGGTAGATGAGAATACTTTTACGCATTGTTATCCAAAATTTATCCCAAATTTGAATACCGATAGAAACATAGAGGTCATAGAAATAGAATCTGGAGAGATCAATAAAAATATTGAAACTTGTGTGGGTGTTTGGAACGCAATTACAGAATTAGGTGGAGATCGGAAAAGTCTACTCATAACTTTAGGAGGTGGTGTCATCACAGATTTAGGTGGTTTTGTGGCATCTACTTTTAAACGAGGCATCGATTTTGTAAACATACCCACCACTTTATTGTCCATGGTAGATGCTGCCGTTGGTGGAAAAACAGGTGTTGATTTGGGTGTATTAAAAAACCAAATTGGCCTGTTTTCAAATCCAGAAATGGTGCTGATTGATACGGCGTATCTAACAACGGTTACGGACCGAGAAATGAAATCTGGCATGGCAGAAATTATTAAATATGGACTGACATACGACCTTCGACTTTTTAATCATATAAAACAGCATAAGGGATTGAATGTTAGTGATTTAATATTTAGATCTATTGAGATAAAAAATGAAATTGTATTGAAAGATCCAACTGAAAAAAACTTACGAAAAGTGTTAAATTTTGGTCATACAATTGGGCATGCTATTGAGTCGTTTTACTTAGAATCTGTAGACAAAGAAAATTTTACACATGGAGAAGCAATTGCTATTGGGATGGTTTGTGAAAGTTATATTTCTTCGATACAATTAGGATTTTCTAGCCAGCAAGTTTCTGAAATTAAAGAAACTGTTTTAGCCATTTACGGAAAAACAACACTTCTAAAAGAAGACTATACTTCGATCATAGACTTACTCAAACACGATAAGAAAAATGAAAACGGACAGGTCAACTTTGTGTTAATAAAAGATTTCGAAAAGCATCAACTAGATTGTAAAGTCTCTGAAGAACTTATTGTTGAGAGCTTAAATTTTTACAACTCTTAACCCTTATCTACACAGGATCTATAAATAGTTTCGTAAAAAGGTAAAATACTTTTCAACGAAAATTGCTTGGTATGTTCTTTTGCATTTTGCTTAAATTCAAGCAAAGTTTTATCGTCCTTTAAAATTGAAATAGCATTTTTTGCCATATCACTTACATCCCCTACTTCACTTAAAAAACCTGTTTTTCCTTGAATATTTACCTCAGGCAATCCTCCTGTATCGGAACAAATAACGGCAGTACTTGCCGCCATAGCTTCCAATGCTGCCAATCCAAAACTTTCTGTGACTGATGGCAACAAAAACACATCTGAATAACATAATATTTTTGCAACTTCATTACTATTCCCAAGGAAAATCACCTTGTTAGAAATTCCTAGTTCGTGGACTAATTGTTCTGTTTTTGCTCTTTCCGGACCATCCCCAACCATTAACAGTTTTGCGGGAATTTGTTGCTGTACTTTATTAAAAATCCGAATGACATCTTCAGTTCTTTTTACCGGTCTAAAGTTACTTACATGGGTTAGAATTCTTTCATCTGGTTTTGCCAACGCAATACGTTTGCACTCTTGCTTGTGCGCATGATCATACTTTTCAACATCAATAAAGTTATAAATGACTTCAATTTCTTTTTTTATTGCAAACAAACGGTTTGTCGTATCTTTTAAATTCTTAGATACCGCAGTAACAACATCTGAATTGTTGATACTAAATGCTACCGCTGTTTTGTAGGTTGGATGACTCCCAACCAAGGTAATATCGGTACCATGCAAAGTCGTTACTACTTTGATATGCAACCCTTTTTCCTTCAACATTTGTTTTGCCATGAAAGCTGCATAGGCATGCGGAATCGCATAATGTACATGTAAAACTTCCAATTGGTGCTTTTCAACAACATCGACCATTTTAGTAGAAAGTGCCAATTCATAGGGCTGATACTGAAACAATGGATATTCTTCTAGCATCACTTCATGAAAATGCAAGTTGTGAGAAATAAAATCCAATCGCACAGGTTGGTTGTAGGTAATAAAATGGACTTCATGCCCTTTGTCGGCTAAGGCCATCCCCAATTCTGTTGCTACTACCCCACTACCTCCGAAGGTAGGATAACAAACGATCCCTATTTTCATACTGCTTCTTGAAAAATTTAAACTAATGATATATAAATCGATGACGGCATGATTTATCTGGTGTAAATATAGCGGTAATCTAACATTATTTGTTATAAATAAATGCCAAAAAAAAGTTTTTCATCGGAATGAAAAACTCTTTTTAAATTTGTTCGTATTAAAATTTTAGGACTAATAATCTCCTAATGTTTCTAGATTTTGTGCCAGTGCACTTTCTAATTGTGCATCATTGGGTGCTTTTCCATGCCATGCATGTGTATGCATCATAAAATCTACCCCATTCCCCATTTCTGTATGCAATAAGATACATACGGGTTTTCCTTTACCAGTCATTGTTTTTGCTTGAGCTAAAGCTGCTAAAATAGTTTGGATATCATTTCCTTTTTCAACATCAATAACCTCCCAATCAAAAGCTTCAAATTTCGCTTTTAAGCTACCCATAGACAAAACTTCGTCTGTAGTACCATCAATTTGTTTCTCGTTTAAATCGATTGTACAAATGATATTGTCTACTTTTTTTGCGGAAGCATACATGATAGCTTCCCAATTTTGCCCTTCTTGCAATTCGCCGTCCCCATGTAAGGAGTAAACGATTTTTGCATCTCCATTTAATTTCTTTGTTTGAGCAGCCCCTAAAGCAACCGACATTCCCTGTCCTAGAGAACCCGATGCAATTCGAACTCCGGGTAAGCCCTCATGAGTTGTTGGATGTCCTTGCAAACGTGAATTTAAGAGTCTAAAAGTTGATAATTCTTCGACAGGAAAAAAACCACTACGTGCCAAAACACTATAAAAAACTGGTGAAATATGACCATTTGACAAAAAGAATACATCTTCGTTTTTACCATCCATCGTAAAATCTGTTGCATACTCCATTACTTCTTGATAAAGACAAGTAATAAATTCTGCACAGCCTAAAGATCCCCCTGGATGACCAGAATTAACCTTGTGAACCATGCGCAAAATGTCTCTACGAACCTGCTGTGTAAAATCTTGTAATTGTTGTGTTGTTGGCATTTTAAATTATAATTAGTTGCCAACAAAAATACAAAAGGGATTGGATTAGAAATTGTTTTCTAAAGTATTTATTCGATAATTATTAACAGAATGATGAACAGATTGAAAGGTGGGTCCTGATTACCAAAAATCAGGTTTTGTTTTTCTTCTTTTTTGCTGCAGGAAAGAGCACATTGTTTAAAATCAAACGATATCCTGGAGATGTAGGATGCAAATCCAATTCTGTCTTTGGGTCTCCAACGCGATGGGTATAATCCTCTGGATCATGACCGCCATAAAACGTGAACATTCCTTTGCCTTTGGTTCCATGAATGTATCTTGCTTCTCTATTGGTGGTATTTTCTCCTAAAACCATCACATTCGATTTTATAGTATTTCGATCAAAAGAAGTCGTTTGCCCCATAAATCCTTTTACCAAACTGGTATGGTTCTGGGTTAACATTGTTGGTATGGGATCCCATTTTGCAGAAAAAGCACCCAATGAAAAGTAATCAGATGTTTTAGGAATTCTTCGCTTCCTGGTCATATCTATGGAAGAAAACTCATAGGTCATAGGTCTTCGCTCCAATACAAAGTTCTTAAAAGCAAAGGTTTTTTTATCATTAATTTTCGATTGATAATTTGCTTCCGAAGCATCCCCATCAAACATGGCTTCTGCAATATCAACACCTTCTGCAGATAGCGCAATATCAAAACTATCTGTAGCAGAACACATGGCAAACATAAAACCTCCGCCAACTACATAATCTCTAATCTTTTTTGCTACGGCCAATTTTTGTTGCGATACTTTTGCAAACCCCAATTCCTTTGCTTTCTTTTCTGCTCGTAGTTTCCCTTCTACATACCAAGGTGCGGTTCGGTATGCGCCATAAAAACGTCCGTATTGACCTGTGAAATCTTCATGATGCAAGTGCAGCCACTCGTACAAAAGCAGTTGATCTTCCAACACTTCTTGATCATAAACAACCTCAAAAGGAATTTCGGCATAGGTTAATACCATCGTTACAGCATCGTCCCAGGGCATTTTATCTTTAGGGGAATACACTGCTATTTTGGGTGCTTTCTCTAAAGTAACAGCGTCCTGATTTGTTGATGGGGCTGCAATTGCTTCTAATATAAGTTGTGCTTTGGCATCTGAAACCACTTGATAGGAAACCCCTCTGACCTTGCATTCATTTTCAATAATGGTATTGTTTTCAATCAGAAAGGCTCCACCATCGTAGTTCAACAACCACTTTGATTTTAATCCCAATTCCAAACCAAAATACACAATCCCATAGGCTTTTAAATGATTTTGTTGTGTATCTGCACTCATGGGCACATAAATAAATGAGGCCCAAATCGAGTTTGTCATCCACAAAAGCGTTAGGATTAAAAGACTTTTTTTCATATCAAAAACTAAAATACACAATTCCTTGAATGCAATTGTGTATTTCTATAATTTTATAAATGTTTGTGGTTTAAAAGGGTACATCGTCCCCACCAAAAGCATCTTTGGGTTCAATCCTTTGATCTGGAAAAACATCCGATGGAAAATCAGCATTCATAGATGATTGGAATTCAGAACTAAAGCCTTCTTCTAAATCGGAGAATTTTGCTAAGTGACCTGTAAATTTCAAACGAATATTGTCTAAACCACCATTCCTATGTTTGGCAACAATAAACTCTCCTTGTCCTTCACATGGGGTGTGTTCATCATCATCCCATTCGGTCATTCCATAATATTCTGGACGGAAAATAAACGATACAATATCGGCATCTTGCTCAATTGCACCCGATTCACGTAAATCTGAAAGTAGCGGTCTTTTAGATCCACCACGGGTTTCTACAGCACGCGACAATTGTGACAATGCAATTACGGGAACGGACAATTCTTTGGCCAACGCTTTTAAGTTTCTCGAAATCATCGAGATTTCTTGTTCACGATTTCCTCCTGCTTTTCCTCCTGCTGTCATGAGTTGTAAATAGTCAATTACTATAATTTTTACATCATGTTGTGAAACCAATCTACGGGCTTTTGCACGCAAATCAAAAATAGATAAAGAGGGAGTATCATCAATAAATATAGGCGCATCCGAAAGTTTTTTCACTTTTACATTCAGTTGTTCCCATTCATGTGGTGCTAGGTTTCCTTTTCTTAGTTTTTCGGAAGTCAAACCTGTTTCTGAGGAAATCATACGGGTAATCAACTGCACAGAGGACATTTCTAGGGAGAATACTGCCACCCCATGATTAAAATCAATGGCCATGTTTTTTGCCATTGAAATTACAAAGGCCGTTTTCCCCATACCAGGACGGGCCGCAATAATCACTAAATCGGAGGGCTGCCAACCCGAAGTTAGTGCATCCAATTTGGTAAAACCGGTTGCCAACCCTGACATTCCTTCTTGATTTCCGATTTCTTGTATTTTCTTTAAAGCTTGCTTTACCAAAGAGCCTGCATCTTCAGAACTTTTCTTTAAGTTTCCTTGGGTTACTTCAAAAAGCTTTCCTTCAGCATCGTCTAACAAATCAAAAACGTCGGTGCTCTCATCATAGGCATTTTCTATAATTTCACTGGAAATAGAAATCAACCTTCTTTGAATGTACTTTTGAAGAATTATGCGGGCATGAAATTCGATATGGGCGGAAGAAGCTACTTTTTGCGTCAAGCGAATTAAAAAGAAATCACCCCCGACAAATTCCAGCTTTCCGTTCTTTTTCAATAGATTGGAAACGGTTAAAAGATCAATCGGTTCTGAATTCTGAAACAATTGAAAAATTGTTGCATAAATTTCTTGGTGCTTGCTGTCATAAAAAGCTTCGGGACTTAAGATATCAATAACATCATCAATTCCTTTCTTATCAATCATCATTGCACCTAAGACTGCTTCCTCCAATTCTAATACCTGTGGAGGAAATTTCCCTTTTTCAAGGCTTATGATTCTCGATTTGTCTGCTTTTTTTCCTGCGACTTCCTTCGTTTTTTCCATGATTACAAATGTAATTTTTTACATTGATTTGCGTTTCTTAATTCTAACTTTTATTTGTTGACAATTATTGTAAACTAAATTGTTATTATCTTGTTAATAACCAAACAACTTCGAGTTTGATTTGTTATTTTTACGCTAATGAAAATTCAAAAAAAGCATCTTTTTTTTACTTTTTTATTGCCTGTACAGATTGTATTGGTGCAAATTGCTGGACAGTACCCTGCTTTTATTGAGCATTTTTATTCCAATGGCATCTACCCAATGATTGCGCGTCTTTTGAGATTTTTATTCGGGTGGATTCCTTTTTCTGTAGGTGATCTGCTGCTTTTCTTTCTTGTGTTTGCATCGCTCCGATTTGTCTATCGGTTGTGCAAGTCACGATTTCAAAATTGGATTGCAAAATTAGTGCATTTAACAGCAATTTTATCTGGGATTTATTGTTGTTTTTACCTCTTTTGGGGATTGAACTACTACCGTGCACCATTGAAAGAAACACTAGGCTACAACCAAAGGGAATATACCACGAGTCAATTAGTAAACACTACCTACTATGTTGTTGAACAATTGAATTTTTATCAGCAAAATATTACCAACTTCGATAGCATACAAGTTGAAAATCCCTATTCAGAAAAGAAAATACATCAAATGGCGGTCGTAGGGTATCAAAATTTAGCACAAGATTTTCCAATGTTTACCTATGAAGTACCATCGGTGAAGCGCTCTTTCATGAGTTTGCTACAAACCTACAATGGGACTTCTGGCTATTTCAATCCACTCACTGGGGAAGCGCAAGTAAATGATCGAATTCCAAAAACAGGATATCCTACCACTACCTGTCATGAAATGGCGCATCAGATTGGATTTGCCGCAGAAAATGAAGCCAATTTCGTGGGCTTCTTAGCAGCAAATTATACCGACGATTTGTATTTTAAGTATGCAAGTTATAGAATGGCTTTCGGGTATTTAATTCGTGAATTGCGAAAAAGAGATCGCCAAGCTTACGCAGAAATTTGGAAAAAAACTCACAAAGGCATTCTTAAGGATTTTAAAAACAGTGCCGCTTTCTGGGAATCCTATAAAAACCCTTTTGAACCTTTGGTAAAAAAAGGATACAATGCCTATTTAAAAGCCAATAAACAAGACAAAGGAACTGCTTCATACCATTATGTGGTGGATTTATTGATTTCTTATTTTGAAGAAAAGGGCACTAATTTTTCTTAAAATTTTGTTAAAAAAAATCATTTTTACCTTTGCTTGCTTACTTCTGATTAAATTGTCGATCGATGTTAAAAATCAATTCAAACTTATGAGAAAACTACTCTTACTATGCTCCCTGCTGTTGGTAATGTCTGCCAATGCACAGGATTATTTTCCTACAAATACGGGCGTAAAAACTACCAAAAACACTGTCATTGCTTTCCAAAATGCAACGATCTATGTAACTCCACAAAAAAAAATTAAAAAAGGAACCCTCCTTATTAAAGACGGTAAAGTGGTTGCTGTTGGAAAAAAAGTACAAATTCCAACTGGAACTAAAATCATCGATGTAAAAGGAAAAACTATCTATCCATCCTTTATTGATATCTATGCAGACTTTGGAATTGCAAAACCAAAAAGAGTGCGCTCCAATAACAGAACACCGCAATACGATGCAAGCAGAGATGGGTACTACTGGAACGATCATATACGGCCAGAAACCAGAGCTACACAATCTTTTAAATTTGATACTAAAAAAGCAAAGAATTATTTAGAGGCAGGTTTTGGTGTGGTAAATACGCACTTGCAAGATGGAATCATTCGTGGAAATGGAATGCTAGTTGCATTAAATCCAAATGCTTCGGATGCCTACCGAATTTTAGAAAATACGTCTGCACAGTATTTATCATTTACAAAAAGTTTGCAATCGCGTCAGTCCTACCCTACCTCTAGGATGGGTGCAATGGCATTATTGCGTCAGACTTATTTGGATGCGGATTGGTATGCCAAGGGTCATGTAAAAAATAAAGATGCTTCTTTAGCAGCATTGAATAAAAACAAAAATTTAGTTCAAATATTTGAAGCTGGGAATCACTTAGACGCTTTAAGAGCCGATAAAGTGGGCGACGAATTTGGGATCCAATACACGATTGTGGGTGGTGGTGACGAATTTGAACGCATTGCAGACATTAAAAAAACCAATGCCAATTTTATCATTCCCATCAACTTTAGAAAACCGTACGATGTAAGCAATCCAAATATTTCTAAAAACATTCCCTTAAGCGATTTGCGTAAATGGAACCAAGAACCTACAAACTTGGCAGTTTTAGATAAGAACGGTGTCAATTTTGCACTTACAATGCATAGCTTAAAGTCTATGGATGCTTTTCACAAAAACTTGCAAAAGGCCATTGAACTTGGTTTTAGCAAAGAAAGCGCTCTGGCAGCTTTGACCACAAATCCAGCAAAAATGTTGGGAAGCACCAATATTGGAAACTTACAACCTGGAAGTCATGCGAACTTTATCATTACCTCTGGAGATATTTTTGATGCCAAAACAACCCTTTATGAAAACTGGGTTCAGGGCGCTAAAAATGTAATCAATGACCGACACATCAAAGATCTTACCGGTAGTTACAACTTGGCTTTAAACGATGTCAACTACACGCTTACTATCTCTGGTAAAGGTGCCAAACAAACCGCTGCTGTTAAATTGGGTGATCAAAAGGTGAAATCTAAATTTTCATTCAAAGATAACTGGATTCATATTACACTAAACGAAGCCAATGGATATGCTCGATTGGTAGGACAAACTATTAACACTACCAATGCCCTGCAAGGGACTGCCTATGACGATGCAGGCAATGAAACTTCATGGACAGCAGTAAAACAGGTGAAAAAAGATAAAAAGACCAAAAAAGACAAAAAGAAGCAAAAAAAGGATTTAAAACCCTTTCCAGTAAGCTATCCAAATGTTGGGTACGGGAATTATGAAATCCCAAATCAAGAAACAATCTTAATCAAAAATGCCACAGTTTGGACCTCCGAAGCTGCAGGAAATTTAGAAAATACTGATGTACTAATCAGCAAAGGAAAAATTGAAAAAATCGGTAAAAACCTTTCTGCCAAAGCTGCGAGAGTCATTGACGGAACTGGAAAACATTTAACAGCTGGAATTATCGATGAACATTCACACATTGCTACGTCTGCCGTCAACGAATCGGGCCATAACTCTACCGCAGAAGTAACCATCGAAGATGTTGTCAACCCGAATGACATGAACATCTACAGAAACTTAGCAGGGGGTGTGACCACCATTCAAATTTTGCATGGATCCGCGAATCCTATTGGTGGAAGATCTGCAATCATCAAATTAAAATGGGGGGAAAATGCTGCAGGAATGTTGCTTAAAAACTCTCCAAAATACATCAAGTTTGCCTTGGGTGAAAATGTAAAGCAATCCAACTGGGGAGCCTCTAATACCATTCGTTTTCCTCAAACAAGGATGGGAACTGAACAAGTTTTTATCGATTATTTTCAGAGAGCAAAAGAATATGATGCCTTGAAGAAAAGCGGAAATCCATATCGAAAGGACATGGAATTGGAAACCTTGGCAGAAATCATCAACAAAGAACGTTTCATTTCGTGTCACTCTTATGTACAGTCAGAAATTAACATGTTGATGAAGGTCGCAGAAAAATTCGATTTTAATATCAATACCTATACACATATTTTGGAAGGCTATAAAGTAGCTGATAAAATGAAAGCACACGGTGTTGGCGCCTCCACCTTCTCAGATTGGTGGGCCTATAAATATGAAGTATTGGATGCCATTCCATACAATGCGGCGATTATGGCAAATCAGGGGATTACTGTAGCCATCAACTCCGATGATAGAGAAATGTCGAGAAGATTGAATCAGGAGGCTGCAAAAACCATTAAATACGGTGGGATGTCTGAATTGGAAGCTTGGAAAATGGTGACAATTAATCCTGCAAAACTATTGCATTTAGACACCAGAACGGGTAGTATAAAAATTGGTAAAGATGCGGATGTCGTTCTTTGGAATCACAATCCTTTGTCTATTTATTCGAAAGCTGAAAAAACCATTATTGATGGGGCTGTTTATTTTGATATCGAGTCCGACTTGGCAAAAAGAAAGGCCATTCAAACTGAAAAAAGCAAATTGATAAAGATGATGTTGGATGCAAAAATGGGCGGTGGAGCAACTCAAATGCCAAAGAAAAAAAGAAATAGAAACTTCCACTGTGACTCTGAATAAGCACTTAAAAACAAACAAAATGAAAAATATATTTATATACAGTTTACTCTATTTCTTTTGGATAGGAAATTTAGTAGCTCAACAAACACCTGCAGTACAACAAACACAAGCCTACTCCATTGAGGGAGCAACTGCGCACCTGGGCACAGGTGCGGTAATTGAAAATTCGTTGTTGATATTTAACAACGGTAAAATTACTTTTGTTGGAAAGGCGACTGCAAAAATAGCACGGCAAGGCACTCGAATAGATGCTACAGGAAAACATGTATATCCTGGATTTATTGCAGCAAATGCTTCTTTAGGTTTGGTAGAAATTGATGCTGTTAGAGCAACAGATGACGAAGATGAAGTAGGTTCGATGCTGCCACATATTCGCAGTTTAATTGCCTACAACGCAGAGAGTAAAGTAGTTGAGTCAATGCGCCCAAATGGTGTTTTAATGGGGCAAATAACTCCCAGAGGTGGTACCATATCGGGCACATCCTCTGTTGTGCAATTTGATGCTTGGAACTGGGAAGATGCTGCGATTAAAAAAGACGATGCCATTCATATCAATTGGCCTGGAAGTTTAACTCGGGGACGTTGGTGGATGGGAGAAGATCCCGCCTTAAAATTAGATCCAAAATATGGAGAGAACATTCAGAAGATAGTGACTTATTTTGCAGATGCAAAAAGATATTTATCCAGCAATCAAAAAAGGGAAAACATTCCATTTGCTGCAACTAAAGGATTGTTTAACGGCAGTCAAAAACTTTTCATCCATGCCAATGGTGAAAAAGAAATTACAGATGTAATTACAAATATGAAAGCAATTGGCATTCACAACCTAGTATTGGTGCATGCAAAAGGAGCAGAAAATGTTGCGAACTTACTGCTTAAAAACAATGTCCCTGTTGTGATAGAACGTTCGCATAGAATTCCTGAGGGTGAAGATGATGATTTCGATTTATCCTATAGAAATGCCAAAATTTTAATGGACAAAGGAATTACCGTTGGAATTGGAATGGAAGGACAAATGGAACGAATGAATACGCGAAACTTACCTTTTTATGCAGGTACTTATGCTGCCTATGGAGTTGAAAGAGAAGAAGCCTTAAAAATGATTACCTTGAACAATGCTAAAATACTGGGTGTTGACAGTTTTGTAGGTTCGTTGGAAGTAGGCAAAGATGCTACCCTATTTATTTCTGAAGGAGATGCCCTAGAAATGAAAGGGAATATTTTAACCGATGCATTCATTCAAGGAAGAAAAATTAGTTTAGAAACGCACCAAACCAAACTTTGGAAGCGCTATTCCAACAAATACAAAACAAATTAAAAAAATGTAACAACCATAAAAGACTCGCTTTGGCGGGTCTTTTTTTTGGAATATAAATTGAAAATAAAAAAGAAGATTCTATCAGCATATTAATTCTTAAAAATTAGTCTTTACACACAACTATCAATTGGGTATCTTTGCAATAATGAAAGTCATAACAAGCATACAGAACGCCTATATAAAGAACCTTCTTAAATTACAAGAAAAAGCGAGGGAACGAAAAAAACAAGGACTCTTTTTAATAGAAGGAAAACGCGAAATTTCTTTAGCAATTAGAGGCAATTACGCTTTTGATACTGTATTGTACAATACAGATTTTGTTTCAGAAGATGACATTTTACATCTGTTTAATGAAAACATCCGCCGAATTGAAGTTTCTAAAGAAGTCTATCAAAAATTGGCATATAGAGATGCTACAGAGGGAATTATAGCGGTTGTAAAAACACAAGATTTGGCTCTGAAAAATATTCAATTTAAAAACGATACACCACTTGTTTTAGTTGCAGAAGCTCCTGAAAAACCAGGCAATATTGGCGCCTTGTTAAGAACAGCAGATGCTGCGAATATAGATGCTGTAATCATTGCAGATCCCAAAACCGATTTATACAATGCAAATATTATTAGATCCAGCGTTGGCTGTATTTTCACAAATCAGATAGGAACGGGTACTTCAGAAGAAATTATTGATTTCCTAACAGCGCATAAAATACCATTGTATGCCACCACCTTACAAAATTCGAACGAATACCACAAAGAAGACTATACCAAGGCTTCAGCCATTGTTGTTGGTACCGAAGCCACAGGTTTAACGGAAATTTGGCGTGAAAAAGCACAACAGAATATTAAAATACCCATGCAGGGACAAATAGACTCAATGAATGTATCTGTAGCCGCAGCTATTGTTTTATTTGAAGCAAAAAGACAACGAAATTTTAATTAATATGAAGGTTTTAGGAATAGATATTGGAGGAACAGGTATAAAAGCAGCAATTGTAAACACAAAAAATGGGGAATTAATTACAGAAAGACATCGAATAAGCACACCAAAACCTGCCACTCCAGAAGCAGTGGCAAGTGTTGTAAAGCAAATGGTTGCTCACTTTGAATGGAATGGAATTGTAGGCTGTTGTTTTCCAACGATTGTCGTTGAAGGGGAATGCAAACACAAAGGAAATCTGAGCAAAGAATGGGTGGGCATTAAAATTGATACTCTTTTTAAAACAACTTGTGATGGGCTGCCTTTTTATGTGAGCAATGATGCCGATTTAGCGGGTTTGGCTGAAGTGAGTTTGGGTGCTGGAAAAGAAGTGAAAGGTAAAATATTTGTAATTACAATTGGGACAGGTATTGGCTCTGGTCTATTTTACAATGGAAGGTTGATTCCAAATGTAGAGTTGGGAAGAATTTATCATACAAATGGGGAAATTATTGAAAAGCATGTTGCTGATTCTGCGAGAAAAAGAGACGAATTATCTTTAGAGCAATGGGCAAAAAGATTTGATCTTTTTTTACAACATATCAAAACATTGCACACGCCAGAAATGTATATTTTAGGTGGGGGCATTAGCAAGAAGTTTAAAAAATTTAAAAACTTTTTAACCGTAGACATCCCTGTAAAACCAGCAAAATTTAGAAACAATGCAGGTATTATTGGTGCGGCTTTGTATGCAGTTAAGAAAAATAAATAGCAGAAGGATCAAACATTTCATACTCTTTTATTCATGTAACTTCATACTCGGTAAACATCAAAATGACAAATTAAAGAGCTACTATGCGATGACAATCGAAACTGTATAAAATTATATGGACGCAACTACACTTTTTTATTTATTGGTCGGTATCATTGTTACCAATTTTATCATTGACAAAATAGTAACCATTTTAAATACAAGGCACTACAACGATCAAATCCCTGTTGAATTGGCAGATGTTTATGATGAAAATGAATATCAAAAATCACAAGCATACAAGAAAAAAAATACTCATTTTTCAAACATCTCTTCTTTATTTTCAATAATTGTCACTTTATTTTTCTTCTTTATGGAAGGATTTAAGCTTGTTGATAATTTTGCCGAAAGTTATACAGCACACCCCATTCTTAGCGCTTTAATTTTCTTTGGCGTACTCATTATTGGCTCCAGTCTATTGACCATCCCTTTTTCCTATTACAAGACCTTTGTTATTGAAGAAAGTTTTGGTTTTAATAAATCGACAAGGAGTTTATTTTGGATCGATACGATAAAAGGATTGATCATTACTTGTTTTTTAGGAGGGGGAATACTAACAATGATTCTTTGGTTTTTTCAAATTTTCGGAGAAAATTTCTGGGTGTATGCTTGGGTTTTAATGGCAGTATTTACCCTAGTTATGAATCTTTTTTATGAGAAATTAATTGTGCCCCTATTCAACAAACAAACCCCTTTAGAAAATGGTGAATTGAAAACAGCCATTGAGGCATATGCGAATAAAGTTGGTTTTACATTGGATACTATTTTTGTGATCGACGGATCAAAACGTTCTACGAAAGCAAATGCTTATTTTTCTGGTTTTGGTTCGCAAAAGAGAATTACACTTTTTGATACCTTAATCAATGATTTGGAAATTTCCGAAATCGTGGCGGTTTTAGCTCATGAAGTTGGTCATTATAAGAAAAAACACCTTCTTTTTAATTTGCTTACCTCGCTTCTACTCACTGGTTTTATGTTATTTCTTTTATCCTTATTTGTCAGTATGCCCCTTTTTTCAGCAGCTTTGGGCATTGCGGTACCCAAATTTCATATTGGTTTAATTGCTTTTGGGATTTTATATTCGCCGATTTCAGCAGTTACAGGGGTTTTTGTGAATTATGTATCACGCATTTTTGAGTATCAAGCAGATAATTATGTAAAAGAAACCTACGGTTCCTTTCCTTTAATACGCGCAGTTAAGAAACTCTCTAAAAACAGTTTGAGCAACTTAACACCTCATTCTGCATATGTTTTTATGCATTACTCCCACCCAACTTTGTTTGAAAGAATTCAAAATTTAAAAAAAGAATAGTTGTTTATGTAATTTGTTTACCCTAATTTCACTTTGGATTGAAATGCAACCAGAGGTACATGAACTATAGGATCTCCATAGAGGAAGAAAATAAGGAAATTGCAAGTCGGTATAAAGACTTGTTGAAGGGAACTTATGAAGTTTTGTCAAAAAAAGATAAAGACTTAATTCGGCAGGCATTTGAAGTAGCAGTGGAAGCACATTCTGAGCAGCGAAGAAAAACGGGAGAACCCTATATTTATCATCCAATTGCAGTGGCAAAAATTGTTGCTTACGAAATTGGCCTTGGTGCTACATCAATAGCAGCAGCACTTTTACATGATGTGGTAGAAGATACTCATTACACAATTGAAGATATAGAGCAATTGTTTGGAGAAACTATTGCACGTATTGTAAATGGATTGACCAAAATCTCACGATTAAACAAGGAAAAGGACGCTTCCATACAAGCAGAAAATTTCAGAAAAATGCTTCTTACATTGCATGATGATGTTCGTGTTATTTTAATAAAAATTGCGGACAGATTGCACAATATGCAAACGATGGATGCAATGCCTGGGCACAAGCAAATAAAAATTGCTTCTGAAACCTTATACATATATGCACCGCTAGCACATCGATTGGGACTGTATAATATTAAAACAGATTTAGAGGATTTAGGATTAAAATATACGGAACCCGAAATATTTAATGACATTACTGCTAAAATAAAAGCAAGTAAACAAGAACAGCAGACCTACATCAATACGTTTTCAGAAACCATTCAAAAAGGATTAAGTAAAGAGCATTTTAATTATGAAATAAAGGGCCGTTTTAAATCCATTTTTTCGATTCGTAGAAAAATGAGAAAACAAAATGTGACTTTTGATGAGGTCTACGATAAATTTGCCATTCGAATAATTTTCGATCCCAATTCTAAGGATGAAAAATTTGAAGCTTGGAAAATTTATTCCATCGTTACCGATTATTTCAAACCCAATCCATCGCGTTTAAGAGATTGGATTTCTCAGCCAAAATCTACAGGATATGAAGCATTACATATTACAGTGGTTGGGCCAGATGCCCAATGGGTTGAAGTACAAATTCGTTCTAAAAGAATGGATGAAATTGCAGAAAAAGGGTATGCGGCGCATTTTAAATACAAACAAGGAGACGTCAATGAAAATGGTCTTGAAGGTTGGCTCAATAAATTGAAAGAAACCCTGGAGAATCAAAGTTTAAATGCAGTTGACTTTGTGGAGGACTTTAAATTGAACTTATACGCAAAGGAAATTTATGTTTTTACGCCGAAAGGTGATTTAAAATCGCTCCCAAAAGGAGCTTCTGCTTTGGATTTTGCCTTTTCAATTCATACGGATGTAGGTTTAAAATGTAGGGGCGCAAAAGTAAATGGAAAATTAGTTCCTTTGAGCTATGAACTCAAAAGTGGAGATCAAATAGAAGTCATTACTACTGCACTCAATAAACCCAATTCTAGGTGGTTGGATTTTGTAATTACTGCGAGAGCGAGAACAAAAATTAAGGCTGCTTTAAAAGATGAAGAGAAAAAAATTGCTGAAGAAGGAAAAGCCATATTGGCTAGGAAATTACGTCACTTAAAAATTTCTTTTAACGAAAAAGTAGTTAACGAATTGGTGACCTTTTTTAAGTTGAGAACAAGCTTCGACTTGTTCTTTAGAATTGGAAATGGCGCTATCGATAACACCCAACTTAAAAGCTTTGTATCGGGAAGAAACAGTGCCATTATTAGTTATTTTAAAAACAAACTAAGAAGATCTCCAAGTTCAGAGGTTGTTGGCGAGGAAGTGGTTACTCACAAATACGATGCACTGGTTTTTGGTAACGATGAAGAAAAACTAGAATATAAATTATCTCCTTGTTGCAATCCAATCCCTGGTGACAATGTTTTTGGATTTATCACCATCAACGATGGCATAAAAGTACATAAGAAAAATTGCCCAAATTCTATTTCGTTGCAGTCGAACTATGCCTATCGGATTATAAAAACAAAATGGATCGATTCAACAAAGCAAGACTTCAAAGTTATTTTGCAAATAAATGGTGTGGATAAAGCCGGAATTGCAAATAATTTAACCCGAATCATATCCAACAATATGGGGGTTTTTATTCACAGTATCAACATTGCTGGAAATGAAGGTTTTTTTGATGGTAAATTATCGCTAAGTGTCAACAATAGCGCGCAGCTTAAAAAGCTCATTAACAGCATTCAAAGAATTGAAGGTGTCAAAAAAGTGGCCCGTGTTAATACTTTGTAAATATCATTTATTTAAAACCATTCATTTATTCATAAATTAGATTAAATTTGTTTTTGAAAAAAACAACAAATGGGTAATTCTGAAAATAATCAGGAGGTAGTAAGAAAAGTGTTTGCTTCTTTTTTGGAAGACAACAAGCACAGAAAAACTCCTGAACGTTTTGCAATTCTTCAAGAAATTTATGCTGTAGAAGATCATTTTGATATTGAGTCTTTATACATCAATATGAAAAATAAAAACTACCGAGTAAGTAGAGCCACCCTATACAATACTATTGATTTACTTTTAGATTGTGGACTGGTAAGAAAACATCAGTTTGATGGGCAATCCATGGCGAGGTATGAGAAAAGTTATTTCGATAAAAACCACGACCACTTAATATTTACAGATTCTGGAGAAGTTAAAGAGTTTTGCGACCCAAGAATCCAAGTAATCAAGAAAACAATTGAAGAAGTTTTCAATGTAGACATTCACAATCACTCGCTATATTTTTACGGAACCAAGAAAAAATAACAAACAACAACACAACAATCACACAAATTAAACAACAAAATGGCAGTAGATTTATTACTCGGATTACAATGGGGAGATGAAGGAAAAGGTAAAATCGTAGATGTTTTAACCACCAACTATGATATTATCGCACGTTTTCAAGGAGGTCCTAATGCGGGTCATACATTAATTTTTGACGGAACAAAACATGTTTTGCACACAATACCTTCTGGTATTTTTCACAAAACGGCGTTGAATGTTGTTGGGAATGGTGTGGTCATCGATCCTGTGATTTTCAAAAAAGAACTGGAAAACTTAGACACACATAAAATAGATTATACTTCAAAATTATTAATTTCAAGAAAAGCGCACTTGATCTTACCAACACATCGTTTATTAGATGCGGCTTCAGAAACTTCCAAAGGAAAAGCCAAGATTGGTTCTACACTCAAAGGAATTGGTCCCACATATATGGATAAAACCGGTAGAAATGGAATGCGAGTTGGAGATTTAGAAATGGAGAACTGGAAAGACAAATACCATGCACTTACAGCCAAACATTTGGGAATGTTGGACTATTTCAATATCCAGATCGAATATGATTTAGATGAATTAGAAGCTGAATTTGATAAAGGAATTGAGAAGCTAAAAACATTACAGTTTATAGATAGTGAGGAATTTCTTAACCAAGCCATCAAAGACAAAAAAACAATTTTAGCAGAAGGGGCTCAAGGTTCCTTATTGGATATTGATTTTGGAACCTATCCATTTGTGACCTCTTCAAATACAACCGCAGCTGGCGCATGTACTGGTTTAGGTGTAGCACCCAATAGAATTGGTGAAGTCTTTGGAATTTTCAAAGCCTATACGACTAGAGTGGGTTCAGGACCGTTTCCAACAGAATTATTTGACCAAGATGGTGCTGAAATGGCACGTATTGGACATGAATTTGGTGCAACAACAGGAAGAGCTAGACGTTGTGGATGGTTGGATTTAGTAGCCCTAAAATACGCTGTAGATGTAAATGGTGTAACACAACTAATGATGATGAAAGGCGACGTATTGTCTGGTTTCGAAAATCTAAAAGTATGTACTTCGTACACCTATAAAGGAAAGGAAATTACACATTTACCTTACAATATTGAGCCAGAAAACGTTTCTGTAAATTATACTGAATTTAAAGGCTGGGATGAAGATCTAACAAAAATGACTTCTGCAGAACAATTGCCACAAAATTTACTAGATTACGTTGCGTTTATTGAAAAAGAAACTGGAGTTCCAGTTAAAATCGTGTCTGTTGGACCCGATAGAAAGCAAACCATCATAAGATAGTTTTATCTAAATATTAAGACCGTTGAAATATTCTTTTCATTACTTTTACCTAAAACCAAACGTTTTGAAAAGAATATTTTTTTTATGTCTAACCCTCTTCGCGCTATCAGCAAATGCGCAGAGCAAAAAAATACGGTATAGTGCAAAACTTCAAGATACCGACGAAAAAAAATATCCGGGCGCAACACGATTAATTGGGGACGTTCGAATGCTTCATGAAGGTGCCGTTTTAACCTGTCAGCAAGCCTTATACTACAAAGAGAAAAACTTTTTCAAAGCCATTGGTAATGTCTACCTAAAACAAGGAGACACCATTACACAAACCAGTGATTATGCAGATTATGATGGAAATTCGAAACAAGTGCTGTCCTGGGGGAATGTGGTCTTAAAAGACCCAACAATGGTCCTAACATCGGACACACTTCAATTTGACCGCATTCAACAAAAATTATATTATCGAAGTTATGCAACTATTAAGGATGCAACCAATACCTTAAAAAGTAAAAACGGAAATTATTATTTAAACGATAAAAAGTTTACAGCTACAACTCGTGTAAATGTCATCAATCCAGAACACAATTTAGTTTCAACGCATTTGGATTATTATACAAATTCGGGGCTCAGCTACTTTTATGGACCAACTACAATTACCAATTCAACCAACAAAAACAAAATTTATAGTGAACGAGGTTTTTACAATACAAAAACAGACATTTCTCATTTTGTAAAAAATGCAAAACTATTTTTAAAGGAAAGGACCGTTGAAGGAGATAGCTTGTACTATGATAAAAACCGTGGCTTTGCTTCTGCAACCCATAATATTATTGTAAAAGATACTGTAGAGAATTTTTTAACCAAAGGCAATTATGCTGAATTATTTGAACGCAAAGATTCTTTATTTATTGTAGACAAAGCCGTTGCTATTACAATTATAGATAAGGATTCAATGTTTGTTCATGGAGATACTTTGTTGGTTACCGGCAAGCCTGAAGAACGCATTATTCGTACTTTTAATAATGTAAAAATTTTTAAGTCGGACCTACAGGGCAAATGTGATTCTATTCACACAAATCAAGCGACAGGACTCAGCCGAATGTTTAAAAACCCTATTTTATGGGCAGATCAGAATCAAATTACTGGAGATACAATTCATTTAATTACCAATATTGAAACTGAGAAATTAGATTCCATAAAAGTACTAAACAACGCCTTCATCAATTCCAAAGATTCTTTATCAGTTGCAGATTTTAACCAGATTAAAGGAAGAAATATTTTCGGTAAATTTAAAGACAACCGTATTCGAACCCTATTGGTTAAAGGAAATGCAGAATCGGTATATTACAACAGAAACGAATTGGGCGTTTTAGAATCCATCTCAAAAGAAATTTCAAGTAATATTGAATTCACCCTCTTTAACGGTGAAATTGAAACCATCAAATACTTGAAGGCGACAGAAGGAAAAACCTACCCTCCTTCAAAACTTCCCGATCATGTAAAAGAATTAAAGGGTTTTATTTGGCGTGAAGATGAACAACCCAAAAAAATGACAGATATTTTTATCAAAGATGGGGAAAACAAAAAAACAAAGAAAGCTACCAAGAAATTGGGGCCTATAAGCCCTATGACTTCTCCAAAATTAAAAACAACCAAAGAACTGAAAGGACCCATAAGTATTGAGAAACAGGAATGAAAAATGATTTCTTTACATACCAAGCACAAACATCTCCACACCCACTTGCCATTGAAATTTCGCATGCAAAAGGTTCTTATATTTATGATACCAAAGGAAAAAAACATTTAGACTTTGTTGCAGGGGTTTCAGCAAACAGCCTAGGACACAATCATCCCAAAGTATCTCAAGCAATTAAAAATCAATTAGACAAGCACGCACATGTAATGGTATACGGGGAGTTTGTACAAGAAGCACCTGTTGCTTTGTGCAAGATACTTGCTCAAACATTTCCAGATCGTGAAATGTCCGTCTATCTTACCAACTCAGGAACAGAAGCTGCTGAAGGCGCTCTAAAACTTGCTAAAAGGCTTACCAAAAGATCAGAAATTATTTCGGCTACGAATTCCTATCACGGAAATACACAGGGCGCAATGAGTGTTTCTGGTGCAGAAGAACAAAATAGAGCATTCCGACCATTGGTACCTGGGACTCGATTTATTGCGTATAACAATGAAGCAGATTTAGAAAAAATTACTCATAAAACTGCCGCTGTTATTTTAGAAACCATCCAAGGAGGGGCAGGATTTATTTGTCCTACAAATGATTTTCTTAAAAAAGTAAAAGAGCGATGTGATGCCGTTTGTGCCTTGTTAATTCTAGACGAAATACAAACTGGAATTGGTAGAACTGGAAAATTTTGGGGTTTTGAAAACTATCAAGTAACCCCAGATATTGTAATTACAGGTAAAGGCTTAGGAGGTGGAATGCCCATTGGTGCATTTATTGCGCCTACTAAAATGATGCGTTTACTACAAACCGCACCCAAATTGGGACATATTACTACTTTTGGAGGCCATCCTGTGATTGCAGCTGCAGGTCTTGCAACAGTCAAAGAAATAGTGGCTGGTACTTTGATATCAGATACAATTCAGAAAGAAAAACTTATAAGACATCATCTTCAACATCCTGCGATCAAAGAAATTAGAGGAAAAGGATTGATGTTAGCTGCTATTGTTGACACCCCAGAATTGGCAGCAAAAATTATATTAGCTTGTTTGGAAAAAGGATTGATTCTTTTCTTTCTCCTTTTTGAAAAGTGTGCCATCCGGATGACACCTCCCCTAACGATTTCTGATACGGAAATTATTGAGGCCTGTACACTGTTAAAAAATGTTATTGATGAAGTAACGACGCAGTCATAAACCTTGCAATTACGATCCATTGGCAACTCTAATAGATACAGCCCGAATTATTTTTTGAATATACTAATTCTAAAGAAAAAAACTTGAATCGAGAGATTCAAGCTTTCTATACGTTTAAATAAGGGTTTTATTTAATTTACAAGAAGTTTGTGCGAAGGCTTAAACTTCGTTAGATTGATCCCTTTTACTGCAGCTACATATTCTTCTATAGTTGGGGTTCTCCCAAGTATAGTAGACAATACTACTACTGGTGTGGAAGAAAGTAAGGATTCTCCTTTTTTCTCTTCAGAATCTTTTACAACTCTTCCTTGGAATAAACGTGTAGATGTTGCCATGACTGTATCACCAGGAGCTGCTTTTTCTTGGTTCCCCATACATAAATTACAACCAGGACGTTCTAAATATAACATGTTTTCATATCCAGTACGAGCAACGGCTTTTGGTGCATTGTCATCAAATTCAAAACCTGAATATTTCTTCAAGATATCCCAATCTCCTTCTGCTTTTAGTTCATCTACAATATTATAGGTAGGAGGAGCTACCACTAAAGGAGCTTCAAAAACTACTCCACCTTTTTGTTCATCAATGTTCTTGAGCATTTGTGCTAATATTTTCATATCGCCTTTATGAACCATACAAGAACCCACAAAACCAAGATCCACCTTTTTGGTTCCTCCATAGAAAGAAAGCGGTCTAATGGTATCGTGTGTATAGCGCTTTGAAACATCGTCGTTATTTACGTCTGGATCTGCAATCATTGGTTCTGAAATAATATCTAAATCAATCACTACTTCTGCAGCATACTTTGCATTTGCATCTGGCGTTAAGGCTGGTTTGTCTCCTGATTTAATTTCTGAGATTCGCTTATCTGCAATGGCAATTAATCCTTTCAAAACTTGAAGATCATTGTCCATCCCTTTTTCGATCATGATCTGAATTCTCGCTTTTGCAATCTCTAAAGATTCTATTAGGGTATTATCTTCAGAAATACAAATGGAAGCTTTCGCTTTCATTTCTGCTGTCCAATCTGTAAATGTAAAGGCTTGATCGGCAGTAAGTGTTCCAATGTGTACTTCAATAATTTTACCTTGGAATACATTGTCGCCACCAAACTGTGTAAGCATTTGAGATTGTGTCGCATGCACTACATCACGAAAATCCATATAAGGTTTCATTTCACCTTTAAAGGTTACTTTAACGGATTCTGGAATGGGCATGGAAGCCTCTCCCGTAGCAAGTGCTAGGGCAACGGTTCCTGAATCTGCTCCAAAGGCAACACCTTTAGACATTCGCGTATGTGAATCTCCACCAATAATAATGGCCCAATCGTCTACAGTTAAATCATTCAATACTTTATGAATAACATCTGTCATAGGTTGGTACTTGTGTTCAGGATCGCGAGCAGTTATCAATCCAAAGTCATTCATAAACTTCATTAGTCTTGGAATGTTTGCCTTCGACTTGTTGTCCCATACCGAAGCAGTATGACAACCAGATTGATAGGCTCCATCTAAAATTGGAGAAATTATGGTTGCCGCCATCATCTCTAATTCTTGAGAAGTCATTAGTCCGGTAGTATCTTGAGAGCCCACAATGTTTACTTCTACACGTACATCCGATCCAGCATGCAATACTTTGCCCGGTGTTGTTCCTACAGCATTCTTATTGAATATTTTTTCAACTGCTGTTAGTCCTTGCCCCTCATGAGAAATCTCTTTTGATGTTGCAAACACTGGAGTTACGTTTGTATTTAAAACTTTTGATGCGAATGTTTGTAATTTTTTACCAAATACGATTGCATAGGAGCCTCCCGCTTTGATAAATTCCATTTTTTGTGGCGTTAATGACGCAGAAATATCAATTAATTCCTGATCGCCATTGTATAATTTCTTCTCTTTTGTATTAATGGTAAGTACGGTTCCTGTTGCCACAGAATACGCTTCCTTCAAAATAGGATTGCCTTCCGCATCACGAATCGTTTTTCCATTTTCATCTTTCTGTTTTACCCAGTTTTTAAGATCAACACCAATCCCACCGGTTACCCCAACTGTTGTCAAGAAAATAGGTGAAATACCATTTGTTCCTGCTATAATTGGAGCAATGTTGATAAAAGGTACATAGGGACTTGCTTTGATACCTGTCCATAATGCCACATTATTAACACCAGACATTCTCGAGGATCCTACTCCCATGGTTCCTTTTTCTGCAATTAGCATTACCCGCTTATCCGGATGTTGTTTTTGCAATGCTAACAATGCATTTTGTTGTTCCTTGTTATGCTCAAACATACATTGACCATGCAATTCACGATCTGATCGAGAGTGCGCATCACCTCCAGGAGAGAGTAAATCGGTAGAAATATCCCCTACACCAACTATGAAGGTTACGACTTCTATTTTTTCTTCTACCTCTGGTAATTTTGTAAAAAACTCTGCTTCTGCATAACTTTCAAGAAGTGCTTTCGCAATTGCATTCCCTTTGTTGTATGCAGCTTCAATGCGTTCCATGTCTGCCTCGTAAAGGAACACTTGGGTTTTAAGTACTTCAGCGGCTTGCGCTGCAATGTCCAAAGTATCTCCTAAGGCGATATCCAATAAAACATTAATTGAAGGTCCCCCTTTCATATGTGCCAGTTGTTCAAAAGCAGCAGTAGGCGTAATTTCTTTTAAAGTTGTTTCACGAAGAATGATCTCCTTTAAAAACTTCGCTTTAACCACAGCGGCACTGGTTGTACCAGGCAAAACATTATAGATAAAGAAATTGAGAGAATCATCTCTATGCTCGTTGTCCAAATCTTTGATTTGTGCAATGATTTCGCTAAGCAATTCAGCACCATCTATTGGCTGTGGACTCAGTCCTTGCTTTTTTCTATCTTCTATTTGCTGAAGGTAATCTTTATAAGTATTCATCTGAAATATTTTAATATTATAAACCCATTAGATGCAAAGAGTCTAAAAAGTTTTATCTGTTTATTATCTAGAAAATTAGTATCGCAAATCTACTATTTTTATGGGTATTTTAAAAAATAATTAATAGATTGCTTTAATTAATAAATAAATAAAAGTTATTTCTATTTTTATTGAAAATAAATGAATAAAAACAACTTTTTAAATATTTTTTTTAGGAATATGGTAAAGAAATAATATTAAAAATAGCAGATCAATAAGCCGAATCCTGTACCTTAAAAAAAGGCTCTTATCATTTATCTAGCTCTAAAATTACTTTTAGAATCTATCTGCCTACCCTTTAGAATCGAGCGAGTAGCTCTCAAGCTCTAATTTACATGGCATTGCATCGCATAGAGTTTACCGGGTTTCACTACAGCCGAACTGTACTTGCTTTCTGTTGCACTGGTCCTCAACTTACGCTGGACGGACGTTATCCGCTATGCTACTCTTTGATGTCCGGACTTTCCTCCACGCCTTAAGCATGGCGATAAGATAGATCTGCTATTCGTAGTGTAAATATATGTACAAATTTATTTATAAAAAAACCCACTCATAAATGAGTGGGAAAAATTGCTATGAAAAAGAAAAAGTGTAACTGAATACTCAGCTACATCACAAATATATGTTAAATTGGTTGACCAAAAAAAAAATATTCAATAAAACAGCAATTTCTAAATAAATGTTTATGAAAACATGTCTTTTACTTTTTCAAAAAATGATTTGTCTGATGTATTTGGATTGGGTGCAAAATTATCATCGGTAGACATTTTCTCAAAAAATTGTCTTTGTTCTTTATTCAACTCTTGTGGTGTCCAAATATTAATATGAATTAAGAAGTCTCCGGTTCCATATCTTTCAATGCTAGGCAAACCCTTTCCTTTTAAGCGTAAAATCTTACCGGACTGAGTACCCGATTCAATTTTAATTTTCACCTTACCCTTTACCGTCTCTACCTCTTTGCTTGTTCCTAAGACAGCCTCCGAAAAGTTGATATAGAGATCGTAGTGTATGTTTGTTCCTTCTCTTTTTAATGTAGCATGTGGAATTTCTTCGATTAAAACTAATAAATCCCCTGAAATTGAATTTTTCCCGGGTGCATCATTTCCTTTACCTCCCACTTTTAATTGAACTCCTTCAGTAACACCTTCTGGAATGTTTATCGATACTGTTTCTTCTTCAACCACCAAACCTTGGGCATCTGCACCATTTGGCTTGCTACTAATCATTTCACCTGCACCTGAACAAACAGAACAAGTGACTGCAGTTTGCATTCTACCAAGAATGGTATTGGTAATTCGCATTTGTTGCCCAGAACCGTTACAAGTGGTACATGTCTTATAGCTAACTCCTCCAGCTTGTACCTTTCTGCGCACTTTAACTTTCTTTTCTACACCTTCAGCTATCTCTTCTAAAGTTAGTTTTACGCGAATTCGCAAATTACTTCCTTTAACACGGGCTTGACGTTGGCCTCCTCCGCCAAAACCACCAAAACCGCCACCGCCGCCAAAAATATCTCCAAACTGACTAAAAATGTCATCCATGTTCATTCCTCCACCGCCAAAGCCGCCGCCGCCTTGTGGTCCTTCAAATGCCTGATGACCATACTGATCATAACGTGCCTTTTTGTTTTCGTCACTTAAAACCTCGTAAGCTTCTGCTGCTTTTTTAAAGTTTTCTTCGGCTGATTTATCATCCGGATTTTTATCTGGATGATACTTGATTGCCATTTTTCTGTAACCTTTCTTTATCTCTGCCTGAGTTGCCGATTTAGAAATGCCTAATACGTCGTAAAAATCTTGTTTTGCCATATGCCTTGAGGAATCAATTAACAGTGATAAATAATCATTGGTAATTGTATAATGTTAAATGTTATTTATTTACTGTCCGATCACTACTTTTGGATATCGGATAATTTTTTCTCCTAACTTATATCCTTTTTCTACACAATCAATTACTTTTCCTTTTAAGTCATCGCTTGGTGCTGGAATTTGTGTAATTGCTTCGTGAATCTCAGCATCAAAAACATCTCCTGCATTTGTAGCTATTTTGGACAACCCTTTTTGCGCTAATGTGTTGTAAAATTTTTGATACACCAGCAGTATGCCTTTGCTTACTTTTTCGGCTTCTTTGTCTTCTTCAATATGTGACAAAGCACGTTCAAAATCATCTACAACTGGCAGTAAAGATGTCATTACTTCTTGTCCTGCGGTCTTAAAAAGCTCTATGCGCTCTCTAGTTGTTCTCTTTTTATAGTTTTCAAACTCTGCAAAAAGACGTAAAAACTTATCTTTTTCAGCTAAAAGCAATGCTTCTGCTGTTGGAGCCTCTGCTTCAACTTCTTCTACAACCTCCTGATTTTCATCAATTTGCTGTATTTCTTCTGCCGTATTTATTTCTTCTTCTTTTAGATCTTCTTTCTTACTCATTTGTTTGTAATCGTTAAATTATATAGTGTTGTTTTGCAAAAATGTTGCCAACAAAAAAATAGTGTCAAAGTGACACTATTTTTTTCTGTTTAATCCCAACCCAACTTTTAAAATCGAATTGCGTTTTCTTAGTCTTTAATACGCGTTATTTTCGCTCCAATCGACTTCAAACGGGCCTCAATATTTTCATACCCTCTATCAATTTGTTCAATATTATTAATAATTGATGTTCCATTTGCTGAAAGTGCTGCAATTAATAGAGAAATTCCAGCTCTAATATCCGGGGAAGTCATTTTGGTCGCTTTCAACTGACTTTGAAAGTTATGCCCAATAACAGTAGCTCTGTGAGGATCACATAAAATAACTTTTGCTCCCATATCAATTAATTTGTCTACAAAAAACAAACGGCTTTCAAACATCTTTTGATGAATAAGTACGGTTCCTTTAGCTTGCGTTGCTATGACCAAAACAATACTTAACAAATCTGGCGTAAAACCTGGCCATGGTGCATCTGCTATTGTTAAAATAGAACCATCTATGTAGTTTTGTATTTCGTAAGAGCTTTGTTCTGGGATGTAGATATCATCATCTCTCTTTTCTAATTGGATTCCTAATTTTCGGAACACATCTGGAATCTGACCCAGATTTTCCCAACTTACATTTTTAATAGTGAGTGCTGAGCGTGTCATTACGGCTACTCCAATCCAAGAGCCAATCTCGATCATGTCTGGTAAAACGCTATGTTCACAACCTCCCAGAGAAGTTACTCCTTCAATGATTAACAAGTTAGATCCTACCCCTGTTATTTTTGCACCCATCGAATTCAGCATTTTACTTAATTGCTGGATATAAGGTTCACAAGCAGCGTTGTAAATTTTAGTTGTTCCCTTGGCCAAAACCGCTGCCATTAAAATATTGGCAGTACCCGTCACAGAGGCTTCGTCTAAGAGCATGTTGGTTCCTTGTAGACTTTCTGCTTCTACACCGTAAAAATATTCTTTTTTATTGTATCTAAATTTTGCACCTAGCTTAATAAATCCTTCAAAATGCGTATCTAGTCTTCTTCTTCCAATTTTATCCCCTCCAGGACGTGGAATATATCCTTTTCCAAAACGAGCCAATAGCGGACCTACTAACATGATAGAACCTCTCAAGGAACTTCCATCTCTTTTAAATGCAGCAGATTCTAAGTAAGGTAAGTCAATTTCATCTGCTTGAAAAGCATAAGAACTTCTATTTAGTTTTTCAACTTTAACACCCAATTCTCCTAGAATAAAAATGAGTTTATTAACATCAATAATATCGGGTACATTGTTTACAACGACTCTTTCTGGTGTCAATAAAACAGCACAAAGTATTTGTAATACTTCATTTTTTGCTCCTTGGGGTGTAATGGTCCCACCTAACTTATGTCCTCCTTCTATTTTAAATGATGCCATTGCTGCTTATCTTTTTCTATTTTTGTTCTGATTGTTGTGGTGTGTTTTCTTGTAGGTCGTTTTTGAATTGTGTTGCCCCTGAGTATTTCGTTTTCTCAATAAATTTTTACTTTCAGATAGTGCCTCTTTGGTATCTCTTAAATCTAATTTACCATCGGACAATTCAAACAAGTGTTTGAAAATAACGACATCATCTACGGTGTCTTTGTTCCAATTCAAATAACATTTTTTCATATGATTGGCAATGGTAAAAATCAATGCCTCTTTTTTATCTCCTGCTTCCCAACTTAAAGCAATATCGATCATCGTTTGAATGTTATTTCCGTAATAACGATATCGAGAAGCAGATTTTGGATAAGCCAAAGCTTCAGGCTTTTCTTGCAGTTCTTCTTTTGATGGCTTTGGATAGGGAGATTCTGCATCCAACTGAAAATCGGACATAATGTACAACTGATCCCATAATTTGTGTTTAAAATCTGGGACATCTCGTAAATGAGGTTGTAAATTCCCCATCACATCAACAATTGATTTTGCCATTTTATCGCGCGCTTCTTTGGTTTCTAAAGCCACACAATGGTCCACTAACTTTTGAATGTGTCTGCCGTATTCAGGTATAATCATTAACGGTCTTTCTGAGTTGTATTCTAAATCGAATGTCATTTATTTATTTTTGTGAAGTTCTTATTTATGGTGTATAAGTAAGAAATTGATAATGCGCGTAAATTTTATCTAATCCTTTTACTAAGAGCACGTGTAAGATGCAATAATGTCGGATCAACAAAATTGTGTGCAGTGTTTATTAAAAGTTGCAAAATAACATTTTATTTTTAGTTTTTTAAATGATTTTAAAAGAAATCTACAAACTCTTTTAACCGATAATTTTCAACTTCACAAAACGTAATAAAAGGTTTTTCTTACCCGCAGTACCAAACTGAATCATCGCTTTTTTATCGGGTCCTTTTCCTTCTAATGAAATGACTTCTCCACGTCCAAACCGTTCGTGTTCAATAATATTTCCAACTGTAATATCATTGTCAAAAAGGTTTGCTCCGGAAGCTGTTTGTGATACTTTCTTTAAGTTTTTTGGAAGAATAATTTCTTTCTTTTTTGCCAAATCGCGTTCTATTTTCTTTCGCTGAATTGGTTTTTGAAATCGAATTCCTTTGGGGGCATCCTCAAACAAACTTTTGTCTACAAATCGATTGATCGAAGGTACGATTGTTTTAGGAGTGATAAAATGCAAATACTGGTCCTCTATTTCTTCTAAAAATCGGCTCGGCTCAGCATCTACTAATTTTCCCCAGCGATACCGTGTTTGCGCATAACTTAAATAGGCTACTTTTTCTGCTCTCGTAATTGCCACATAGAACAACCTGCGCTCTTCTTCCAATTCACTTCGCGTATTCATACTCATGGCCGATGGAAACAAATTTTCCTCCAAACCTACTACATATACATGCGAATATTCCAACCCTTTGGATTGGTGTATGGTCATTAAGGATATGCTTGGCTTGTCATCCTTTTTTTTAGAATCAAAATCTGTAGCCAAGGCAACATCCTCTAGGAAGGAAGTCAGCGAAGCATCTTCTCCTTGTTCAATTTTGTCAGTAATAAAATCTTTAATTCCGTTTAATAATTCTTGAACATTCTCTACTTTACTTACCGACTCTGGTGTACCGTCTTTTTCCAAATCTTTGATTAATAGGGTTTCTTTTACAACGGTTTCGGCAATTTCAAAAGCATTTTTGGTTTGCGATTCGATTTGCAAACGCAACATCATGTTCATGAAATTATTCAATTTATTTTTGGTCCCAGCATTGATTTTTAAATCGATTTTATCGATGTATTTTAAAACATCAAAAATGGATTTTTTATAGTGATTTGCTGCAATTGTCAATCGATCTATTGTTGTTGCACCTATTCCTCGTGCTGGGTAATTGATAATTCTTTTTAAGGCTTCTTCATCATTTGGATTGGCGAGTATTCGCAAATAAGACAGAATGTCTTTGATTTCTTTTCTTTGGTAAAATGAAATCCCTCCATATATTTTGTAGTCTATCCCTTTTTTACGCAAGGCATCTTCTATTGCTCTGGACTGAGAATTGGTTCTGTACAAAACGGCAAATTGATCGTTTTGCATTTGCAAATTCATCTTTGCATCCCAAATAGATTGTGCCACAAATCGTCCTTCTTCTCCATCGGAAATTGTACGCATTACTTGTACAAGCTCTCCAGCATCATTACGAGTCCAAACTTCTTTATCTAATTTGGTTTTATTTTTTTCAATTACAGAATTAGCAGCATTTACAATGTTGCTAGTCGACCTGTAATTTTGTTCTAATTTAAAGGTTTTTACTTCGGGATAATCTTTTTGAAAGTTTAAAATATTTTGAATGTTTGCTCCTCGAAAACTATAAATACTTTGCGAATCATCGCCAACCACACAAATGTTTTGAAAACGATCTGCCAATGCTTTTACAATTAAATATTGAGAGTGATTGGTATCTTGGTACTCATCCACCATAATGTACTTAAAACGACTTTGGTATTTTGCCAAAGATTCTGGAAAACGTGCCAACAATTCATTGGTTCTTAGGAGTAAATCGTCAAAATCCATCGCACCTGCTTTGAAACACCGATCTACGTACTCTTTATAGATCTCACCTACTTTGGGTCTGCTAGCATGCAAATCTGCTTCCTGTAAGTCGGCATTATTGTAATAGGCCCGCACCGTAATTAAACTGTTTTTGAAAGAAGAAATTCTATTTAAAATCTGTTTGGATTTGTAGCGCTCTTTGTCCAAACCCATTTCTTTTATAATGGCACCAATCAAACGCACAGAATCTTGTGAGTCGTAAATTGTAAAATTGGAGGGAAAACCCAACTTATCTGCTTCGGAACGTAAAATTCTTGCAAAAACAGAGTGAAAAGTACCCATCCATAAATTTTTTGCTTCGGTACTTCCTACGACCGACGCTATTCGCTCTTTCATCTCTCTAGCCGCCTTGTTTGTAAAGGTAAGCGACAAAATATTAAAAGAATCCACTCCTTGCTTCATTAGATGTGCAATTCGATAGGTCAACACACGAGTTTTACCGGACCCCGCACCAGCAATAATAATCATGGGACCGTCCTTTTGCAAGACCGCTTGTTTTTGTGCTTCGTTTAAGGAATCTAAGTACGTATTCAATCGTTTTATTTTTGAAGAATTTAAAGCGTGAATTTAAGAATTCTTTGGGTCTAATAGGATGCGAATTACTTTTTTTATTCACAAATTTTTACAAAGTGATGCTTCACCTTACAACTCATAAATTACAAAATTCGTCTTAAAACCCGATAATGCTAAAATTCGTCTTAAAACCCGATAAATTTGGGGAATTGAAGCAAAAAAAGTATATTTACATAAATTATTCATTGTATGACGAGTGTAATTACGGGCGATATTATTAATTCTAGAAATGTTTCTAACCAAGTTTGGTTGCAAACTTTGAAAACTATTTTTAACGAGGTCAATCCGGGAGAAATTTACAGAGGAGATAGTTTTCAACTGGAGGTTAAAAATGCGGTAAATTCTCTATTTATAGCCATTTTAATAAAAGCGCGTTTAAAGAAAATAAAAGATATAGACGTAAGAATGTCGATTGGAATTGGTGCGAGAGGTTTCGATTCAAATATCGTAAGAGAGGCCAATGGAGAGGCTTTTATAAACTCTGGTTTTGCATTTGACAAGCTTCTTAAAAAACAGAATTTGGCCATAAAAACGCCATGGGATGAAATTGATGCGGAAGTTAATATTGGTTTGGGATTGGGATTGTTGATCATGGATAACTGGACACAAAATTCTGCCGAAATTGTAAAACTAACCTTAGAAAACAAGCACATTACTCAAAAAGAAATCGCCAAAAAGTTAAGCATTTCTCCGAGCAGCGCAAGTGAACGAAGAAAACGAGCAGGTTTGGATGAAATCATGAAGTTTGAAAAACGCTTTAGAAAAATAATTGATCAAAAAATCACCAAATAATGTTTTTATTTCTAAAATTTTTATTGGCACATATTTTAGGTGATTTTGTTTTTCAACCCACTAATTAGGTTATAAATAAAGAGGAAAAAAAATAAAGGCTCCAAAGCTATACCTTCATATTTTAGTACATGCCCTTCTTTTACTGTTGGTAATTCAATTTCAGCTGAAGGAATATTGGCTAGGTATAGTACTCATTGTTACATCTCATTATGTCTTTGATGTCCTAAAAATAACGTATCAAAAGAAAAAAACAAAACGAACTTGGTTTGTCATTGATCAAATACTACATCTTTTTATATTGATAGTCGCAGCAACAATATATACCGAATTCAATTATTTAGCAGTCCACTATTACAATGATAAATACGTGTTGCTACTACTTGCATTTCTTCTACTTACCAAGGTTTCATCTATAATTATAAAGCAATTTATTACTCAGTGGCAGCCTGAAAACAAAAACGAAAATGATGCCTCTTTGGCAAAGGCTGGTCGCTATATTGGTATTTTAGAACGCTTATTTGTCTTTGTTTTTGTTGTAACAAATCATTGGGAAGCCATTGGTTTTTTAATAACGGCCAAATCGGTCTTTCGTTTTGGTGATTTAACTTCGTCTAAAGACAGAAAATTAACGGAATATATTTTAATTGGAACTTTGTTAAGTTTTGGATTGGCAATATTAATAGGAATCCTATATTCGTATGCAGTAATAATGTTATAAGTATGGAAGATAAAATAATTGAAAGTATTGGGTACTTATTGCCCGCAGTAGTCACGGGTTGTATTGCCTATTATATGTTCAACCGGTTTGTAAACAAAACCGACGGCAATACTAGAGCTACCCTAATGGCCAAAAAAAACAAAGAGGTATTGGCAATAAAACTACAGGCTTATGAGCGTATGCTTTTGTTCTCGGATCGAATGAATCCGGTAAAGATATTGGTGCGCATCCCTCCAATTTCAGAAAGTACGCAGGATTATCTACAACTTTTAATGAGCAATATCGAACAAGAATTTGAACACAATCTGGTGCAACAAATTTATGTATCTACAGATGCATGGACTGCTGTGGTGGGCGCAAAGAATGCCGTTTTAAAAAAATTGAAACAGGTAGCAGAAACTGCGATTAACGCCAATGCATTACGAGAAACTGTTTTGATTGACTATTCAACATCAATATCGCCCTCTGAAACTGCGATTGCCATTCTAAAAAATGATGTCAAAAAATTATTAAAATAGCATGAGTTACTGGAAATTATTTCCCATTCAATAGGTATCAAATTAATTTAACGAATTGATATTTTGATGTCAATAAATAAAATGGGAAATATTCCGAATATATGATTTGTTTATAGGGGTATTTAGCAACAAAACAACACTATCCCCTATAACAAAGCAATAAAAAAGTTCCTCGTTTTAGAATTGCAAACGCAGCCCAATATTATAATTTCTCCCGCGGGTGGTGTATCCTGCAATTTCTTGAAAGTCCTCATTAAACAGATTGGTCACACTTCCGTAAAATGTAACGGTATCCTCAAGCAATTGATGATGTACAAAAAAATCGACCAACTGATACGAGGGCAATGCGACGTTTCCAAAATCTTTGGTAGCATCAACAAATCGATAACTTAAAGATGTAAAGGTATCCGTTAATAAATGATAGGCTGCTTTTACAAAAAATTTGTTTTGAGGGATTTTAAGCAACAAACTTTCATCTCTATCGATAAAGGTATAGTTGGCAGACAGCTGCATTTTATCAGAAGCCTTAAAAGTGATTACAGTTTCAACTCCTTTTGCAGAAAAAGTTCCAAAATCGTTCATTGTTTGATAGCTAATTGGATCATATCCAATTTTATTGGTTTCTTCAAGATGGAAATAAGTAGCATTCAATACCAGTTTTTTGGAGAAAAGCAGTTCAAACCCTCCTTCTATGGTTACATCCTCTTCTGGTAATAGCGCATCTATTGAAGGAAGTTTTGTGAAAATTTCCGAAAGTGTTGGGGTTACAAATGCCGTGCTGTAGGAAGCAAAAATCTTTGCATCGCTATCTAAAAAGCGAAAGTTATAAGATGGGTTGACATTGAATACAACGTTTTGATTGTATTCACTATGAATGTTCAAACGAGTACCTGCATTCAAATAAAATCCAACGTTACTGTTGTAATTAAACGACAAATACGGATCGTAAAAATGTTGCTTTCCGCTTCCTTTTTCAATAGCACTGTACGCGGTTTGTTGCAGCATGTCTTGAGATTGCGCTGTAAAACCTACTAAAAATGAATATTTGCTATTGATCTTGTAATTATTAAACACATCTAATCCATAGACTTCACCCTTAAAATAATCTTCAGAAGGGGTTTCATTTCTTTGAATTCCTGTAAAAAAAGTTCTCACTTTCAACATTCCTTTGGCGTATTTATAATCAGCATGCACTCCAAATCTTTTTTGAACACTTTTCAGCCTATTGTCTCTATCTGCAGGAGTCGCTTCGTAAGTTACCGGATCATAATCGGTCCCATCAAAATCAGTAAAAAATTGGTTATAGCTAGAATTAACGCCTATTTTTAGTTGGTTATTTATATGAAAATTTAAGTTCAGTAATACATTTTTACGGGTAAATGCATCCTCCTCAAAAAGGGTGTTGGTAGTGCTTTCAGCAGCAGACAAGCCGTTAGAACTATTCGCACTTAAAGCTAGCAAATAATCTACATTCTTTAACGTTCCATTCATGTTCAGACTTGTCATATAAGTATCTCCCGCAAAACGTGTGTCTTCAGAAGAAGTATTTGTACCTATAGAAGAAGTAAAAGTGGCAGCAAACTCTTTTTTAGAAGCCTTTTTTAAGAGGATATTTATCACACCAGTGGCAGCTCCTGTACCGTACAATGTAGAGGAAGCACCTTTTAAAACTTCAATACGCTCAATCTGATTGATATCTATCTGGCGTAAGTCAAAATCGCCATTAAATGAGGAGGGATCATTCACAGCAACGCCATTGATTAAAATGGCAACTTGTCGATTTCTACCTCCTCGAATGTAGTAGCCTAAATTCTGTCCTTTGGTGCTGAAATTTCCATTAATTTCTACCCCAGGAATCTCATTAAGTAAATCTGAAATAGTCTTTCCAGCGTTGTTTTTAATTGTTTCTTGGGTAATAGTGTAAATAATTTTACCAACATTTTTGGTGTTGGTTTCAAACTTGGTAGCTGTAACAACCACTTCCTCTAAAAATTCTACTTTTTCTTTTTTTTCTTCTTGTGCAAAAAGGGTTGTGCTAACAAAACTACATGCCAAAATACCTACAAATAAAACTTGTTTTTTCATTTTTTTGATTTAATTGAAACAATAAATCAGGTAAATTTCGTGTACGAAAATAGATTTGGTACATAAACTTTTATCCCGAAAGTTTTTAACTCATGATGATGGGCAGGTCTCCTGACTTGTTTTCATGTTACGTAGCCTTCCCAATTATACATCAGTGGCAAAAGTTGCAGTAACATCCTTTTAAGGTGCCGCACACTAAAATGAATTTAGTACTAGGTGCAGCATAAACTTACAGTTGCGGGAACAGTTCTGGATTTTAACCAGATTCCCTTTTAATTTGATATCCAACGAACGTGATATCAAAACCTAAAATCACTGCGAAACTAATATAAAAATTGCTAATACAAAATTGTTTTGTAATCTTGTTGCATAATTTACCTTCAATGAAACTTAATTCTTTAAAAATTATACCTATTGCAGCACTTCTAGTAGTTGTTTGTTGTAAAAAAGAAGCACTACCTGAAGCACCCCTAAAGACAACTTCGAAAATTATACATGCCAAAGGTTTTGAGATCGTTGAAAAAAAAGGCTACAAAAATCTGATTGTAAAAGCGCCATATCTGCAGGCTAAACAGGCTACTAGTTACCACCTTTATAAAAGAATACCCCCTAATACATCGAATGTTTCTCCCCTTCAGGCAATTCAAGTACCCGTCAAAAATATAGTAGTAACATCTACCACGCACATTCCAATGGTGGAGCTATTACAATCAGAAAACACCTTAGTTGGTTTTCCAAATGGACAGTATATTTCTTCAGAGCGAACAAGAAAATTGTTGGATGCAGGAAAAATCACTGAAGTTGGGAAGGAGAATTCTTTGAACACCGAAATTTTATTGGATTTACATCCCGACCTCGTTGTTGGATTCAGTGTTACGTCTGCTGACAAAAGTTTAACAACACTGCAAAAAGCAGGAATTAACATCATTTATAACGGGGATTGGCTCGAAGAAACTCCCTTAGGAAGAGCAGAATGGATTAAGTTTTTTGGCGTATTGTTGGACAAAGAAAAGCAAGCTGACAGTATTTTTAAAGCGATTGAAACCAACTATAAAAATGCTAAGAAAAAGGCGTTGCAAAGCTTCCGAAAAGCAACAGTTGTATCGGGAGCAATTATGAGTAAGGATATCTGGAATTTACCGGCAGGAGAAAGTTATGTTGCGCAATTTTTAAAAGACGCAAATCTTTCTTATTTGTGGCAAGATACGAAAGGTAAAGGAAGTCTTTCTTTGAGTTTTGAAAGTGTTTTTGACAAGGGTGCAAATGCAGAATTTTGGATAGCTCCTGGCTACTTCACTTCGAAAAAACAACTTTTAGAGAGCAATGCATTGTATGCAAAATTCAAAGCATTTCAAGACGACCAAATCTATACACCAACCACAAAAAAAGGAAAATCGGGCGGTGTTCTTTATTATGAATTAGCAACAACTAGACCAGATTTAGTGCTTAAAGACCTCATTAAAATTACAAATCCAGCATTGTTACCCAATTATGAATTGGTCTTTTTTGAGAAAATGAAATAACTTTCATTTCTAAAAAAGAGATTGCTGGGTATCATCGTTGGTATTTTCTTTCTTCTTTTGAATTGCTTTTTTCAACAGGGCTTCCTTTTTAGTTTCTTTATTTAGAAGTTCTGACTCAGAAGAGTTTTCTATTGTAGGCACGTCCATGGGCAAGGTTTCTTCAATAACCTGGGGTGCTATCACTTCTATTGCGTCTGATGAGGGTGGTTCTGGTGCTACAAAGGGCAGCGGTTCCAACAAATTTACCTGCTTTATTTTATTGGTGGTCAATTGATTTCCTTGAGCTTTTATTCCTTTGACCGCGATAAAAGTTTCAAAATTGATGGTTTGATTTTCAAGATTTCTTTTGGAGTAGACAATTTCTGCCATTGGGCGGTAATCTGTTGCCACAATTTCTAATTGTGATTTTGGATGGTTTGCAAAAAGAATTTCTTCTTTTTCAGTAGTTTCTATAAGGAAACGTTTAATGTAGTAACGTTCTTTCTCTCCATCAAAATAAAGCAAGGAAATGGGTTTGTCTGGATTCCATTTTTCCAAAACAATCATATCATTTTCAAAGTGCATGGCCAGATCTGGTTTTACCGCTTTTGCTTTTCCACTTTGTGTAATAATGAGCAACTTATCTTCTGCTTTAAACTCTCCTAAAAGATCTCCTCTATCGTCTACATTCAAACGTTGTACTGCTTCATCAAACCAGATCTTACGTGGTTTTAAAGTAGATACTCCTGCAGATTTAAATTCGATGGACTTAATGGTGTATTTGGTTATAGTGTTTCCTCTTACCGCCCTACCTTTCACGCTCAGGTCTGCAAAATCAAGATCCCATTTGAGTTTCTTAACACTTCCAACAGCACGTAAATTTACAGTAACTACTTCTGCCTCTCCATTTGGATTTGCCGAAAAATACAATACTTTAGAACCTTTATTCCCATTGGTTAAATCATACTCTTTGTCTCGGGTAACTGAAGTCACATTAAAACGCTTCATGTAGGAAGGGCCTTTTGTTCCATCTCGATATATAAAATTGTAAACCGTTCGTTTGTCTTTCTTTTTAAAAATGGCAACATGAATAATGTCTTTACCAATAAAGATTTTAGCATCTATTTTGGTGACCATCATTTTACCGTCTTTTCTAAAAACAATCACATCATCAATGTCCGAACAATCTGTTACAAATTCATCTCTTTTGAGAGAAGTTCCAATAAAGCCTTCTTCTCTGTTCACATAAAGCTTGGCATTATTCATGGCTACCTTTGAGGCAACAATATCATCAAAAATTCGAATATCAGTTTTGCGTTCTTTGCCTTTTCCATAAGCCGCTTTTAAACGCTTAAAGTAATCAATTGCAAATTCAATTAAATTGGCTAAATGTCCTTTAACTTCTGTAATCTTATCTTCCAAGCCTTGTATGAATTGCTTGGCTTTATCAATATCAAACTTTGATATTTTCTTGATTCTAATTTCAGTCAAACGAACAATATCTTCTTGAGTGACTGCCCGGATTAAATGTTTTATATGTGGTTTTAATCCTGCATCAATAGCTTGGATAACACCTTCCCAAGTTTCTTGTTCTTCAATATCTCGATAGATTCTATTTTCTATGAAAATACGCTCCAAAGAAGAAAAATGCCATTGTTCCTCCAATTCGTTCAATTGAATTTCCAATTCCTTTTTCAACAAGTCTACTGTTAAATCTGTAGAATGCTTTAGCATTTCGCTGACGCCTAAAAAGACAGGTTTATTATCTTCAATAGTACAACACAAAGGTGAAATAGAATTTTCACAATTGGTAAAAGCATACAGCGCATCTATGGTTTTATCTGGCGAAACATTTGGCGGTAGATGTACTACGATTTCTACTGCTGCTGCTGTATTGTCTTCAATTTTTTTAATCTTTATTTTTCCTTTTTCATTGGCTTTGATAATGCTATCAATTAAAGAGCTGGTGGTGGTTCCAAAAGGAATTTCACTTATAACCAATGTCTTTTTGTCTAATTGAGCAATTTTTGCTCGAACCCGAACTTTACCGCCTCGTTTTCCATCATTATAGTTGGTGAAATCTGCAATTCCACCCGTTAAAAAATCGGGTAAAATGGTAAAACTTCTTCCCTTTAAGTATTTGATGGAAGCATCAATCAATTCATTAAAATTATGGGGGAGAATTTTAGTAGATAAGCCCACTGCAATACCTTCTGCTCCTTGTGCCAGCAATAGTGGAAACTTTACAGGCAGGTCTATGGGTTCTTTTCTTCTCCCATCATAAGACATTTTCCAATCGGTTGTTTTTGGATTGAAAACAACTTCTAAAGCAAATTTTGACAAACGGGCTTCGATATACCGAGAAGCTGCAGCACGGTCTCCTGTAAGAATATTCCCCCAGTTTCCTTGCATGTCAATGAGCAATTCTTTTTGACCAATCTGTACCATCGCATCGGCAATAGAAGCATCTCCGTGAGGGTGATATTGCATGGTATGCCCAACTATATTCGCTACTTTGTTGTAGCGTCCATCGTCCAGGTCTTTCATGGAATGCATAATTCTTCGCTGTACTGGCTTTAAACCATCTTCCAGGGATGGTACTGCTCTTTCTAAAATTACGTAGGAAGCATAATCTAAAAACCACTCCTTGTACATTCCAGTTACTTTGGTAATGGTTTCAACAGGTTCACTCTGATGCGCTAACGCTTCAGATTGATCTTTCAATTCTTCTTCGTGTTCGTTGTCGTATATTTCTTCGCTCATATGCTACACTTCGTCTTCTATGGTATCCAACTCTACTTTTAAATTCTCGATGATAAATTTCTGCCTATCTGGGGTATTTTTCCCCATGTAGAATTGCAACATTTCTTCGATAGACATTTCTTTGCCTAACATTACAGGATCCAAACGGATATCATCTCCTATAAAATGAACAAATTCATTCGGTGAAATTTCTCCCAATCCTTTAAATCGAGTGATCTCTGGCTTTCCTCTTAATTTTTCGATCGCCATCCGTTTTTCATCTTCTGAATAACAATAATGCGTTTCTTTCTTATTTCGAACTCGAAACAAAGGGGTTTCTAAAATGTACAAGTGACCTTCTTTAATCAACTCTGGAAAAAATTGTAAGAAAAAAGTAATTAATAACAATCGAATGTGCATCCCATCTACATCAGCATCCGTAGCAATCACAATGTTGTTATAACGCAATCCTTCTAAACCATCTTCAATATTTAATGCGGCTTGTAATAAATTAAACTCTTCATTTTCATATACAATTTTCTTAGTCAATCCATAGGAGTTTAGGGGTTTTCCTTTGAGACTAAAAACGGCCTGTGTATTTACATTTCTCGATTTGGTAATGGAGCCAGAGGCAGAATCTCCTTCGGTAATAAACAAAGTAGATTCTAGATAATTTTGTTTCTTAACATCTCCCAAATGGATTCTACAGTCTCGCAACTTCTTATTGTGTAAACTCGATTTCTTGGCTCTATCTCTTGCAAGTTTTCGAATTCCTGAAAGTTCTTTTCGTTCTTTTTCTGCTTGAATTATTTTCTTTTGTAATTGCTCGGCAACCTCCACATTTTTGTGAAGGTAATTGTCAAGCTGTGTTTTTACAAAGTCGTTAATATACGTTCTTACTGTGGATAAATCTCCCCCCATTTCGGTAGATCCAAGCTTTGTTTTGGTCTGGCTCTCAAAAACAGGTTCCATTACTTTAATGGCAATGGCAGAAATAATTGATTTTCGCACATCGGAAGCTTCAAAGTTTTTCCCATAAAATTCACGAACGGTTTTTACAATGGCTTCTCTAAATGCAGATTGATGCGTGCCCCCTTGGGTGGTATATTGTCCATTAACAAAGGAATGGTATTCTTCTGAATATTGGGTTTTACTGTGGGTAATAGCAACTTCGATATCATTCCCTTTTAGATGAATGATAGGGTACAACATATCTGCTTGATTGTTATTATCTTCCAGTAAATCTTTCAGTCCATTTTCTGAAAAGAATTTCTCTCCGTTAAAGATAATGGTCAATCCTGGATTTAGATACACATAGTACTTTAGCATTTTTGCTACGTACTCATTTCGGTATTTATAATTTTTAAAAATCGCTTCATCTGGAATAAAAGAAACCTTGGTGCCTTTTCTACGAGAGGTTTCTTCTAAAAACTCCTGGTTTGTCAGCGTCCCTTTACTAAACTCTGCAGATGCGGATTTACCTTCTCTGGAAGATTCTACTCTAAAAAAAGATGACAATGCATTGACAGCTTTGGTTCCTACACCGTTTAAACCTACCGATTTTTTAAAAGCTTTTGAATCGTATTTCCCTCCAGTATTCATTTTAGAAACTACGTCTACAACTTTTCCCAATGGAATTCCTCGACCATAGTCACGCACAGTTACTTTACTCCCTTGAATAGAAATTTCAATTGTTTTCCCAGCACCCATGACATATTCATCTATGGAGTTGTCTAAAACTTCTTTGACCAAAATATAGATCCCATCATCTGCAGAAGAACCATCACCCAACTTACCAATGTACATTCCGGGGCGCATTCTTATATGTTCTTTCCAATCTAATGATCGAATATTATCTTCTGTATATTTGGATTCTTGACTCATAAAATAGCGTACTACAATTAACTGTGAAGTGATAGCTAAAATAGGATTTAACACAGAAAAATAAAACGGCTTTTTTAATTAGTTATCAACAGGATTTCAACGAAAATTCCACTGTATAATCTACACTTTTCACAAAAGAGAAATAAGCATTTAGTAACTAAAAAAGCAACTCGCTAGCAATTCATTTTGAATGTAAAAATCACAAAAAAAAACAATTTGTTTTATTTTTAAACAAATACTGCTACCGCTTGTAATTTGGCTAATTTTGTGAAAAATAAAAAACAAACATTCGTGGAAAGAACACAACTATTGGCATTGGCAAACAAATACGGAAGCCCATTATATGTCTATGATACCGATAAAATTGAATCGCAATACAACCGATTAACCAGTGCGTTTAGTGGTGTAAAAAACTTAAAATTGAACTATGCTGTAAAAGCACTTTCCAATATCAACATTTTAAAGTTTTTCAAAAATATTGGTGCTGGTCTCGATACAGTTTCAATTCAGGAAGTACAATTGGGATTGACTACTGGCATAGCTCCAAAAAAAATTATTTTTACACCCAATGGTGTATCGCTAAAGGAAATTGAAGAAGTAGCGAAATTAGGAGTACAAATTAATATTGACAACCTGTCTATTCTAGAATTATTTGGCCAAAAACATCCCGAAATTCCAGTATGTATCCGTATTAATCCACACATTATGGCGGGCGGAAATTCTAAAATTTCTGTCGGACATATTGATTCTAAATTTGGAATTTCTATCCACCAAGTACCCCACATCAAACGTGTTGTAGAAAACACTGGAATGAACATCAATGGAATTCACATGCACACAGGATCTGATATTTTAGATATCGATACTTTTTTGCGTGCAACAGAAATTTTATTTGATGTTGCTAAACAGTTTGACAATATCGATTTTATTGATTTTGGAAGTGGCTTTAAAGTACCCTATAAGGAAGGAGATATTTCTACAGATATCGAACAATTAGGATTGCAATTGTCGGAACGATTTAATGCCTTTTGTGAAGAATATGGCAAAGAAATTACCCTCATGTTTGAACCAGGTAAATTTTTAGTTTCTGAAGCAGGCGTATTTTTAGCAAAAGTAAATGTTGTTAAACAAACCACCTCTACTGTTTTTGCACATGTAGATTCTGGCTTCAATCACTTGGTAAGACCTATGATGTATGACTCTTATCATCAAATTACCAATATTTCTAACCCAGAGGGAAGAGATCGATATTATTCTGTGGTTGGATATATTTGTGAAACTGATACCTTTGGATCTAATAGGCGCATCGCAGAAATCTCTGAAGAAGATGTCTTATGTTTCCACAACGCGGGTGCCTATTGTTTCTCCATGGCGTCCAATTACAATTCCCGTTATTTGCCTGCAGAGGTTATGGTACACCAGGGAAAAGATTATTTAATCAGAAAAAGACAAACCATTAAAGACATTTTGCACAACCAAGAAATCATAGAACTGTCTTAAAAAAAAATACATTACAATTTTATCCACTTTTAAATGGAAGTATCTCTTCTTTTTTCTAGTGGATTTTTTATACATTTATACAAGTTATAAAAATAATAAGATACCATGAAGATTTTAGGAATAGGAAGTAATTATGTAACGGATTTAAAAGACATACCAGAAAAAAAGAAAGGGAAAAAATTTATTTTCTCCAAACCAACTTCGAGTTTAGCAGTTAATTGCGATGTTGTCTATCCTTCCCAAATTACAAAGGAATTAATTTACGAAGTAGAATTGGTTATTAAAATAGGAAAAGAAGGAAAAAATATTTCTAGAGAAACAGCCACTTCTCATATTTCTGAAATTGCAATTGGAATCGACTATACGGCTACAGACATCCTTAAGAAAGCTCGAGAAACAAAACATCCTTGGGAATTTGCAAAAGGCTTTGACGGAGCCGCTCCAATATCAAGCTTTAAATCCATTGCTGAATACCCTAATTTAGCAGATATTGATTTTGATTTAAAAATTAATGGTGAAGAAAGACAAAAAAGTAACACCGCTTTTATGATTCATGATTTTGCTGACATCATTGTTTTTATATCTGAATACATGACGCTGCAACCTGGAGATTTAATCTTTACAGGAACCCCTGCGCTAGGAAAAGGAGAAATTTTTAAAGGTGACCGACTCCAATGTGCAGTCAATGGGGAATTGATGTTGGATTTTAAAATGATTTAATTTATATTTTAATGAAAATCAAGCACGCTTCCCTTGAAAACTTGCCTGAAATAATGACAATTATCAAAGATGCTAAAGAACTTTTAGCAGTGTTAAAAATTGATCAATGGCAAAATGGATATCCAAATGCTGCTCAAGTTGAAACGGATATTTTAAAAGGAGAAAGTTACGTGGTATTGAATGATGAAAATCAAGTGATCGCTACTTCAATGTTTACAACAAACAAAGAACCCAGCTATCAAATAATTGAAAAAGGTTCATGGAAAGTTGACGCATCAAAAAAATACGGAGTTATCCACCGAATGGCTATCAAAAAAGAATACCGAAAACAGGGTTTAGCAACACTACTATTTGATGAATTTCATCAACAACTAAAAAGCAAAAACATTCAAAGCTTAAAAATTGACACTCACGAAGAAAATCTTGGAATGCAAGCACTCATTAAAAAAATAGGATATCAATACTGTGGTATCATTTACACGAATTACGGCGCTAAAAGACTGGCTTTCGAAAAAGTAATTCAGAAATAATCCAATTTTTAAAAGTAGCGTAACAATTACTTGCAAAATTATCAGTATTTGTATTGCTCTAAAACAAGTACAAATGGCAATTGTAAAATAGCAATAAGCTTACTCTTTTATCAAATAATTCCCAATTATTTCACTATTTTCGAAATCCTAAACTCCATCACTATTGAAAGTCTGCATTGCCGAAAAGCCAAGTGTCGCAAGAGAAATCGCTAATATACTAGGTGCCAACACAAAACGTGATGGTTACTATGAAGGCAATGGCTATGCTGTAACTTATACCTTTGGACATTTGTGTACCCTATTGGAACCGAAAGATTACAAACCGCATTGGAAGAGTTGGGACTTGAACAACTTACCGATGTTACCCGAGCGTTTTGACACCAAAGTAACAAGTAATGATGGTATCAAAAAACAATTCAATATTGTAAAATCTTTGTTTGACAAAGCCACGGTTGTAATCAACTGTGGGGATGCGGGGACCGAAGGAGAACTCATTCAACGCTGGGTGATTAACCAAGCGGGATATAAAGGAGAAGTGCAACGTTTATGGATTTCCTCTCTAACAGAAGAAGCCATTAAAGAAGGTTTTAAAAACTTAAAACCTGCAGAACATTTCGACAATTTATATTATGCAGGATTTTCGCGCGCTATTGGAGATTGGTTATTGGGATTAAATGCAACCCGATTGTATACCGTAAAATATGGCGGATACAAACAAGTATTATCCGTTGGAAGAGTTCAAACTCCTACCCTTGCCATGTTGGTCAATCGTTTTAAAGAAATTCAATATTTTAAACCCCAACCCTACTGGGAACTACAAACCACCTATAGAAATACGCTTTTTAACTATGAAGATGGGCGTTTTCTAAAACAAGAAGATGGACAGGTTTTAGCCAATAAAATAACCGCTTCCGATTTCGAAATTGTTTCTGTTACTAAAAAGAAAGGGAAAGAATTCGCACCAAAACTATTTGATTTAACCGGTTTGCAAGTGTATTGCAATAATAAATTTGGCTATTCTGCAGATGAAACCTTAAAAATGGTGCAGAAGTTATACGAAATGAAAGTGGTCACCTACCCCAGAGTAGACACTACTTTTTTACCGAATGATGTCTATCCAAAAGTGGCAGGAATCTTATCCAAACTAACCAATTACAGTGCGCTAACCCAACCTGTATTAAATGCCAAAATACCAAAATCAAAACGAGTTTTTGATGACAAAAAAGTAACCGATCACCACGCCATTATTCCAACAGGAATTCAAGGAAATCTTCAATACAATCAGCAACAAGTATACGATATCATTGCTCGAAGATTTATAGGAGTCTTTTATCTAGAATCTGAGGTTTCTAATACTTCAGTAATTGGAAAAGCTGCAGATGTACCCTTTAAAACAACCGGTAAAGAAATTGTAACCAAAGGCTGGCGAGTTGTCTTTGAGGCGAATGATAGCAAGACAAAAGCACTGCGACAAACACAAAATAACAACAAGGAAGAAACTAAGAATTTGCCTGCCTTTGTAAAAGGAGAAAAAGGAATGCACCAACCATCGTTTTTAGAAAAAGAAACGAAACCTCCACGTAATTTTACAGAAGCAAGTTTATTGCGCGCCATGGAAACTGCCGGAAAAAAAGTAGATGACGATGAAATGCGCGAATTAATGAAAGAAAACGGCATTGGAAGACCTTCTACAAGAGCGAGTATAATTGAGACTTTATTTCGAAGAAAATATATTGAACGTAAAAAGAAATTGGTCATTGCAACTCAAACAGGGATCGATCTCATTGATTTGATTGATAATGAATTATTAAAATCTGCAGAACTCACAGGACGTTGGGAAAAGCGTTTGAAAGAAATTGAGCGAGGAGCATTTAATGCAGGTACCTTCATTAATAATATGAAGAAAATGGTGGATGAGTTGGTCTATGAAGTGCGAGCTAACAAATCTGTAAAACGAATTTCATCTGTTTTTGAAAAAGGAAATCAAACAAAAAATCCAAAACCGATGAAAGCAAAAACAATAAAATCGAAAAAAGAAGTTGTTGGAAAATCCTGTCCTAAATGTAAAAAAGGTACTTTGATAAAAGGGTCATCTGCTTTTGGCTGTTCTGAATACAAAAACAATTGTAATTTAAAAATTCCTTTTGAAATCTATGGAAAGAAAGTTTCTGAAAATCAAATCATACGATTGATAAACAAAGGGAGTACAACCAATTTAAAAGGCTTTAAAACAGCAACAGGAACTGTGGAAGGACTCCTTCGATTTGATGCAGATTTTGGGATTCAATTTGCGCCAAAGAAACAACCGGTAAAAACAGCGAGCACAACGGATAAAATCAGTTGTCCTAAATGTAAAAAAGGAACGCTCTTAAAAGGGAAAACGGCCTATGGGTGTTCGGATTATAAAGTAGGTTGCAATTTTATATTTACTTTTGACGCTATCAAAAAAATCGCCAATGGAAAACCATTGACGAAAGATTTGGTACTTGATATAATTTGTAAATAAGCTTACAAAATATAATCGGTACTTATAAAGTTGGAAACTTTCTTATCCAATAAGTCTTGTAAAATTGCATTGTTGTATGCGCTATCTTTGGATGCTAAAAAGGTTCTAATTGAAAAGGATCGCAATGCATCATGAACACTTAAAGTACCTGTTGCAGAATCTTTTCTTCCTGTAAAAGGATACACATCAGGCCCCCTTTGACAAGAACTATTTAAATTTACACGGCAGACTAAATTTACCAATGTATCAATTAAAGGGGCTAAAGTGTTTGCATTACTACCAAAAATACTGACTTGTTGTCCGTAATTTGAAGCTGCCATATCATCTAAGGGCTCATTAATATCTGAAAAGGCAACCACTGGAGTTACCGGACCAAATTGCTCTTCATGAAAAACACGCATGTCTTTATTGACAGGATATAAAACTGCTGGGAAAATATAATTTTCAGAATGTTCGCCTCCTTTTTTGTTCATGACTTTTGCTCCTTTCTGCAATGCATCATCAATTAATTCTTGAATATAACTTGGCTTATCTACTTCTGGTAATGGAGTTAATTTCACCCCTTCTTCCCAAGGATTTCCAAATTTTAAAGCATCCACCTTTTCAGAAAAACGCTTGTTAAATTCATCTACAATTTCTTCATGAACATATAAAACCTTTAAGGCTGTACAACGCTGCCCATTGAAAGACATAGCTCCTGCAATACATTCGTTAATGGCCAAGTCCAAATCGGCATCTTTTAATACAATGGCAGGATTATTTGCTTCCAAGCCTAAAATCTGACGCAATCTATTTTTCCTAGGATGGTGTGCTTGTAAAGCATTGGCCGATTTGCTATTTCCTATTAAAGCCAAAACATCTACTTTACCCGTTTTCATGATGGGGGTTGCCAAGGTTCTTCCACGACCATAGATAATATTTACCACACCTTTTGGAAAACTATTTTCGAATGCTTCCAGCAAGGGAGCTATTAAGAGAACTCCATATTTTGCAGGTTTAAAAACAACAGTATTCCCCATTATTAGTGCTGGGATTAATAAGGAAAAAGTTTCGTTTAGTGGGTAATTGTATGGACCTAAACACAAAACAACTCCCAACGGTCCACGTCTTACATGGGCATAAACTCCTGAGTTTTTCTCCAATTTTGCAGAATTTCGATCCATCTGCTTATAGTCCTCTATAGTATCGTAAATGTATTCGACTGTTCTATCAAATTCTTTTTCTGAATCGGGCAAGGTTTTACCGATCTCCCACATTAATAGCTTTACAATTTCATCGCGCTTGGTTTTCATTTGTGCTACAAATTTCTCCATGGCAGCAATTCTACCTTCCACTTTCATTGTTGGCCAAAGCCCTTTTCCTTCATCAAAGGCATTACAAGCGGCATCTAAAGCTTCTAGAGCTTGTGCTTCTCCCAATTGCGGTACACTACCTAAGAGGGTTGGTTTGTAATCTGGTGTTGAAGAAATTGTAGAAAGAACGTCGGCTGTTTCTCCCGACCATTCTTTTAATTCTCCTGCTATTAAATATTTTTTTTGATCTAATAACGAGGTAATTTTATATTTTTCTGGCACTCTCATATCTTAAAGATAATTTAGAATTGAATCTAAATTTACACTAAAAATTGAAATAAATCGGGTTTATTGTTCAAATAATCTCCAAAAAAATTCTTTTCTTTCATTTTAGCAATTAGGGGTGCTAAGTCATTTGAAGACTTTAATTGCAATCCAACGACTGCAGCACCATTTTCACGATTGGTTTTTTTCGTATATTCAAAATGGGTAATATCATCGTTTGGTCCTAATATATCAACCAAAAATTCTTTTAATGCTCCCGCTCTTTGAGGAAATTTAATAATGAAATAATGTTTTAAGTTGGCATATAACAGGGCTCTTTCTTTAATTTCTGCCGTTCGGGTAATATCGTTATTACTTCCACTTACAATGCAAACAACATTTTTACCGCGAATTTCTTCTTCGTAAAGATCTAGTGCGGAAATACTTAAAGCTCCTGCAGGTTCTACTACTATGGCATCTTTGTTATATAAATCCAGAATGGTTTGACAAACTTTTCCTTCCGGAATGGTTATCATATCTGATAAGTTTTGTTGGCAGATGTCAAAATTTAAATCGCCCACTCTTTTTACAGCAGCGCCATCTACAAAAGCATCAATAGTATCTAGAGCAATCACTTTTTTATGAGCGATCGAAGTTTTCATTGAAGGAGCTCCTTCTGGTTCAATACCTATTATTTTGGTAGTTGGTGACATGTATTTAAAAACAGCAGATAAGCCAGAAGATAAGCCTCCACCCCCAACTGCTACAAATACATAGTCTATGTTCTCTGTGGTCTGATTCAAAATTTCCAATCCAACAGTTGCCTGTCCTTCAATCACTTTTTTATCATTAAAAGGATGGATAAAAGTTTTGTCTTCTTGTTCACAAGCTGTGATAGCCGCATGATAGGCATCGTCAAAAGTATCTCCTTCTATAACTACATCAATAAAATCTTCACCAAACATTTTTACTTGTTCTATCTTTTGATTTGGGGTTGGTGAAGGCATAAATATAGTTCCTTTTATTTGCAATAATTTGCACGACATAGCAACACCTTGCGCATGATTTCCTGCACTAGCACAAACAATTCCTCGCGTTTTCTGGGCCAATGATAAAGAACACATTTTATTGTAAGCACCTCTTATTTTATAGGACCGAACAACTTGTAAATCTTCTCTTTTAAATAAAATATTGGCTCCAAATTTCTTTGAGTATTGAACATTTTTACTCAAAGGCGTAATAGAAGCCACTCCTTCTAAATTTGAAGCGGCTGCTTTTACGTCGTCTAAACTTGGAAAATAGGTGTTTTTAGCTTGCATTAATTATGCTTCTGAGGTAATTACTTTCATAGCGGTCATGGAGGCTCTTAGTTGTGCACCAATGATTTCAACAGGGTGGTTTCTAATGGCACTATTTACAGCAATTAGCTCTTGATTGTCTACACCATTTTCACTTGCAAAAGCTTTTCCAATGACATTTGTTTTAATTGTTTTCATAAAATCTGCCAATAAAGGCTTACAAGCATGGTCAAACAAATAGCAACCGTATTCTGCTGTATCTGAAATCACACGATTCATTTCAAATAATTTTTTACGTGCGATGGTATTTGCAATTAATGGAGTTTCATGTAAGGATTCGTAGTAAGCAGATTCTTCAATGATACCGGCTGCGGTCATTGCTTCAAAAGCCAACTCAACGCCTGCTCTAACAAAAGCTACCAATAATGTACCGTGATCGAAGTATTCTTGTTCAGGAATTTCTTGCGTTGTTAATTCTTGTTTTTCAAAAGCGGTTTCTCCTGTAGCTGCTCTCCAAGACAGTAGGTTCTTATCATTGTTTGCCCAATCTTCCATCATTGTTTTTGAAAAATGACCTGAGATAATATCGTCCATGTGTTTGTTAAACAGTGGACGCATAATGTTTTTTAATTCTTCTGAAATTCGAAATGCTTCAATTTTTGCTGGGTTGGACAAACGATCCATCATGTTGGTAATTCCTCCATGTTTTAGGGCTTCTGTTGTGGTTTCCCAACCATATTGAATAAGTTTTGCCGCATAGCCAGGTGCAATACCTTCAGCAACCATTTTATCAAAAGACAAGATGGCACCGGTTTGTAACAAACCACATAAAATGGTTTGTTCTCCCATTAAATCGGATTTTACTTCGGCTACAAAAGAGGATGCCAATACACCTGCTCTGTCTCCTCCCGTGGCAACTGCATATGCTTTTGCTTGAGCCCAACCTTTATTTTCTGGATCGTTCTCTGGGTGAACCGCGATTAAAGTAGGCACTCCAAAACCACGTTTATATTCTTCACGAACTTCACTACCCGGACATTTTGGAGCTACCATGATTACGGTTAAATCTTTCCGAACTTGCATCCCCTCTTCTACAATATTAAAACCATGCGAATAGCTTAAAGTTGCATTTTTTTTCATCAAAGGCATGATCGTATTTACCACGTTGGTATGTTGCTTGTCTGGCGTTAAATTCAATACTAAGTCTGCAGTAGGAATCAAAGCTTCATAAGTACCTACTGTAAAACCGTTAGCAGTTGCATTGAGATACGAATCTCTTTTTTGATCAATGGCTGCTTGGCGTAAAGTATATGAAATATCCAAACCTGAATCTCGCATGTTCAATCCTTGATTCAATCCTTGTGCTCCACAACCTACAATTACAATTTTCTTTCCTTTTAATGCTTGGACACCGTCTACAAATTCCGAGGAATCCATAAACCTACATTTTCCTAGTTGTGCTAATTGATTTCTTAATGATAATGTGTTAAAATAATTTGACATTTTTAATTTAATTTAGTTAAATGCTGTCAGCATTTGTGAAATTTCCATGGGTTGTTTTGATACGGATACCCTTCCAGAACGTGTAAACTGTAATATTCCAAAAGGCTTTAGTTCTTTGTAGATTGAATCAATCTCTTCTTTTCTGCCTGATTTTTCAATCACAAAAAAGGATTTGTTTACGGTAACAATTCTTGCATTGCTGTCTTTAATGATGTTTTGAATCTGTCTTTCTTCAAAGAGCAAGTCAGACTGCATTTTAAAAATACAGGATTCTTGATAAATCGTATCTTCATCTTTGTGATAATAGGCCTTTATAACTTCTACTTGTTTTTCTATCTGACCAATGATTTTTTTAATATTTTCATCGGCTATATTGACCACAATAGTAAATTTAGATACTCCTTCAATTTCTGAAGGCGAGGTATTTAAACTCTCGATATTGATATGTCTTCGCTGAAAAATTGCGGAAATTCGATTCAACAAGCCGATATTGTTTTCGGTATAAACTGAGATGGTAAATAATTGTTTTTCTGTACTCATATTTGTTAAAATATTTCTTCGATGTGTCCTCTATTATTTTATGACAAACGGATATCTGAAACACTTGCTCCGGAGGGAACCATTGGAAATACATTTCCTTCTTTTTCAACACAAACTTCTAGAAAATAGGCTTCTTTACTTTCCATCATTTCTTTAACTGCTCCTGCCAAATCTTCTCGTTTTGTTACCTTTCTGGCTTTTATATAATAGCCTTCTGCAATGGCCACAAAATTGGGATTGATCATTTCGGTAGATGCATAGCGTTTGTCAAAAAATAACTGCTGCCATTGTCGAACCATTCCTAAAAACTCATTATTTAAAACCACCACTTTAACGGCTGCTTTTTGCTGAAAAATAGTTCCTAATTCTTGGAGGGTCATTTGATAACCACCATCTCCCGAAATGGAAACTACTTCTCGCTCTGGAGCGGCCATTTTTGCACCAATCGCAGCGGGTAAACCAAAGCCCATAGTTCCTAAACCTCCTGAGGTGATATTACTTTTTGTTTTATTAAATTCTGCATAGCGACAGGCAATCATTTGATGTTGCCCTACATCTGTAACTATGGCAGCATCACCATTGCTGTGCATATTGATTTGATGAATCACTTCTCCCATGGTCAATCCTTCTTTTGTAGGATAGAGATCATCTTTAATTACCTTCTCGTATTCAATGGCATATAGGTCTTTAAATTCTTGATGCCAATCTGTATGTGAATTTTCATTTATAAGCGGTAAAATGGATGTCAGACTTGCTTTTGCATCTCCTAAAACGGCTACATCAGTTTTTACATTTTTATCAATTTCTGCTGGGTCAATTTCAAAATGAACCACTTTTGCTTGGATCGCATATTTGCTAAGATCTCCTGTAACACGATCATCAAAACGCATTCCGATAGCAATCAACAAATCACATTCATTGGTCAGTTTGTTAGGTGCATAATTGCCATGCATGCCCAGCATCCCCACGTTTAGTGGATGTGAAGTTGGAAGTGCCGATGCGCCCAAAATGGTCCATGCAGCAGGAATTCCTGATTTCTCTACAAATGCTTTAAATACTGCTTCTGCCTCACTTAAAACAACACCTTGCCCCCATACAATCATTGGTTTTTTAGCTTCGTTAATCAGTTTTGCAGCAGCTTCTAAAGTGCCTGAAACTGTTTTAGGAACAGGTACATAACTTCTTACTTTTGTGCATTTTTCGTAGGCAAAGTCCAATTCGTTAAACTGAGCATCTTTGGTAATGTCTACCAAAACAGGACCAGGTCTTCCACTTCTGGCAATGAAAAATGCTTTGGCAATCACAGCAGGGATATCTGAAGCTTTTGTTACTTGGCAATTCCATTTTGTTACCGGAGTTGAAATACCCACAATATCAGTTTCTTGAAAAGCGTCACTACCCAACAAATGAGAGGGTACTTGTCCCGTAATACAAACCATTGGAGTAGAATCAATCTGTGCGTCTGCAATCCCAGTAATTAAATTGGTGGCTCCAGGTCCAGAAGTTGCAATGGCAACACCTACCTCTCCTGAAATTCTTGCAAATCCTTGTGCTGAATGGGTAGCTCCTTGTTCATGGCGTGTTAGTACATGGTGTATTTTGTCTTGGTATTTGTACAATTCATCATAAACGGGCATAATAGCTCCGCCTGGATATCCATATAATACCTTTACTCCTTCTTCAATTAAACAACGAACAATGGCTTCACTACCTGTAATTCTTTCGGTAACTTTTGTAGCTGTTTCTTTATTTTTGATGGTTTGCGTTTCCATATATTTATTTTTTAACTTTCTGCTTAGACAGAAATAACTTATTGTATATTAAGCATCTGTTATACATCCTTTTGAAGCGGACGCAACTACTTTTGCATATTTGTATAAGATTCCTTTTTTATGTTTGTATGCTGGTGCCTTCCAATTATCTCTTCTAGCGGCTAATTCTGCTTCGGTAAGCAATACATTAATGGTGTTATCTTCTGCACTAATTCGAATCGTATCTCCTGTTTCGATAAGCGCGATGGTTCCACCAGTTTGTGCTTCTGGGGTAATGTGTCCTACAACAAAACCATGCGTTCCTCCTGAAAAACGACCATCGGTAATGAGTGCCACCGATTTCCCCAAACCAGCACCCATAATTAAGGATGTAGGCTTTAGCATTTCTGGCATCCCTGGACCTCCTTTAGGACCTACATAGCGAATAACCACAACATCACCTCTAGAGACTTCTCCTTTTGAAATTCCTGTATTGGCAGCTTGTTCTCCATCATACACCACTGCTTTTCCTTCAAAAAACAACCCCTCATTTCCAGAAATTTTAGCCACAGCTCCTTCTTGCGCTAGGTTTCCAAATAAGATTTGAATATTTCCAGAGGATTTAAGCGCCTTGTCTTTTGGATAGATGACGTCTTGAAAGTCTTCCTCAAAAGTCAATGGTTCTACCTGTGATAAATTCTCAGCCAATGTTTTTCCAGTAACCGTTAAACATTCTCCATGTAAATAACCATTGTCTAACAAATACTTCATGACTGCTGGTGTTCCACCAACCCCATGAACATCTTCCATTAAGTATTTACCAGACGGTTTTAAATCGGCAATTAATGGAGTTAGATCGCTCACCTTTTGAAAATCAGCTAAGGTAAAGTCGATATTAGCTGCATGCGCAATTGCTAAAAAGTGGAGCACTGCATTTGTAGAGCCTCCTAAAGCATTAACAATGGTAATGGCATTTTCGATGGATTTTTTGGAAATGATATCCAACGGTTTTAAATCCAATTCTAACAAGTTCTTAATGGCCAATGCTGTTCTTTCTGCTTCCGATAACTTGTTTGGATTTTCGGCAGGTATGGAGGAGTTGTAAGGCAATGCAAACCCCATGCACTCTATGGCAGAAGCCATTGTGTTTGCAGTATACATTCCACCACAAGCCCCTGCTCCTGGAATGGCTCTTTTTATAATTTCTCGGTATTCTTCTTCTTCGATTTCTCCGGCTACTTTTTGTCCTAAAGCTTCGAATGCAGAAACAATATTCAGTTTTTTTCCTTTATAATTTCCAGAGGCAATTGTACCACCATACATCATGATGGATGGCCTGTTCAATCGCAACATCGCAATTACGGCTCCTGGCATGTTTTTATCACAGCCAACGACTGAAATTAATCCATCATAACTTTGTGCATGCATCACAGTCTCTATCGAATCAGCAATAATATCTCTAGAGGCCAACGAATAATTCATCCCCGATGTACCCATCGATATACCGTCTGACACTCCTATTGTATTAAAACCCAAACCAACTAAACCTGCAATCTTAGATTCTACTTTTACTTCTGCTGCCAAATTGTTCAAGTGCATGTTACATGGATTCCCATCATAGCCTGTACTTGCAATACCAACTTGTGCTTTATTCATATCATCGTCAGACAAACCTACAGCATATAGCATCGCTTGTGATGCTGGCTGAGATTCATCTTGTGTTAATCTTTTACTGTGTTTATTCAGTTCCATTTATTAAATGCTTCAATTTGTTGACTAAATTACTATGTTTCTGTGTTTTTGTTGAATATTTCAAAATTAAAAAAGCTAAATTCACGCACTATATACACCATACAAACAACTGATTATAAAGTATTTAATTCGATATTTATATGACACCCAACCTTTGAATTATTTTCAAAAAAAACCTTCCAGAGCTTGGGAAGGTTTGTTACAAATAGGATCAACAAGCACATCCAGGTCAACTCTTACAAATTGCAATGACTTGGATTGAAATGACATGAATATTTCGATGCTTGATGTGCATATAATGAGTTCGTTTTTAGGGGACTAGATTATGGTACTTTGTCCCATATGTATATTTTGAAAATTATGATTACTATCATCGGGATGTTCAATATAATCTGCAATAAAATCGCCGACTTTTGAAGTTGAAAACGATTTTTCAGAATTTAAATCCTCGGTAACAATCGATAATTCTAGTGATTTTTCAACAGCATTTTCAACAGCTTCCGCTTCATCATGCAAACCTAAATGTTCTAACAACATGGCTGCAGACAAAATAGAGGCCAAAGGATTGGCAATATCTTTCCCTGTTGCTTGTGGAAATGAGCCGTGTATGGGTTCAAAAAGTGCATTCTTTTCCCCAATAGAAGAGGAGGCTAACAAGCCAATAGACCCACCAATAACACTTGCTTCATCAGAAATTATATCTCCAAAAAGGTTTTCTGTAAGAATGACATCAAATTGTTTTGGATTTAAAATCATCTGCATGGCTGCATTGTCAACAAAAAGAAATTCTAAGGTAACGTCTTTGTATTCTTTGGCAATTTCTGTAACTGTTTTTCTCCATAAACGAGACGTTTCCAATACATTTGCCTTATCAACTAAAGTAATTTTTTTTCGACTGTTTTGTGCTGCTTTAAAAGCCAGGTGCGTAATTCTTGAAATTTCGGTTACGGAATATGAACAACCATCAAACGCAACAGTACCATCCTCACTCAATTCTTTTATTCCGAAATAAATTCCACCCGTTAATTCTCTAAAAATAGAGATGTCTGTACCGGAAATAATTTCTCTTTTTAAAGGAGAATTCGCGATGAGTTTTTCATAGGCTTTTACAGGTCTGATATTACAAAACAATCCTAACTCTTTTCGCAGTTTTAATAACCCCTGTTCCGGTCTTACCTTGGCAGTTGGATCATTATCGTATTTTGGATCGCCAATAGCACCAAACAAGATGGCATCAGAATTTTTACAAATTTTTAGTGTCGAATCTGGCAAAGGATTTCCAGTAGCATCTATTGCACATGCGCCCATCTGCGCCTCTTTGTATATAAAGATATGATTGAACGTGTTTGCAACTGCATTGAGTGCTTTTTTTGCTTGATTGATTACCTCTGGACCAATTCCGTCTCCCGGAATTACTGCTATATTAAATTTCATAACTTTTATTGTGTTGCCTCAAAGGCGTTTATTTTATCTTTTTTACTGATTAAAAAATCAATATCATCATATCCGTTAATCAAACAGACTTTTTTGTACGCGTCTATTTCAAACGTTTCTTTTCCATTGCTGTAAGAAATGTATTGATTTTCTAGATCTACGCTGATTTCTAGTGTTGGATCTGCTTGAATTTTACCTAACAAATCTTTCAAAAATACTTCGGAAACTTGTATGGGTAAAACCCCATTGTTTAGCGCGTTTCCTTTAAAAATATCTGCAAAAAAACTACTTACAATCACTTTAAAACCGTAACCTGCCAAAGCCCATGCTGCGTGTTCTCTACTAGAACCACAACCAAAATTATTACCCGCCACTAAAATACTTCCACCATAAATAGATTGATTGAGTGGAAAGCTTTCATTAACGCTTCCATCTTTATGGAAACGCCAATCTCTAAAAACATTGTCCCCAAATCCTAATTTATCAGTTGCTTTTAAAAAACGTGCCGGAATGATTTGATCTGTATCCACATTCTCTGTTTCTAAAGGAACTGCTGTCGATATTAATTGTTTAAATTTCTCCATTAATTCATGTATTTAGTAATGTCCACAATCCTTCCTTCTATTGCGGTAGCAGCGGCTACTAATGGACTGGCCAAAATGGTTCTAGCGCCTTGACCTTGTCTGCCTTCAAAATTTCTATTTGAAGTAGAAACACAATATTCCCCTTCTGGAATTTTATCATCATTCATAGCCAAGCAAGCAGAACATCCTGGCTGTCTTAATGTAAAACCTGCCGTTTCAAAAATAGTTTTTAATCCTTCTGCTTCTATTTGTTTTGCCACTTTCTGTGAACCTGGAACTAGCCAAGCAATTACATTATGAGCTTTCTTTTTCCCTTTCACAAATGCGGCTGCAATTCTAAAATCTTCGATTCGCGAATTGGTACAACTTCCAATAAAGACATAATTAATTGCCTTGTGAATGAGCGACTCTCCTTTGTTGAAATTCATATATGCTAGTGATTTCTCAAAAGAAACATCTGCTATTTCAGGAATTTTTTCAGAAATCTTAATTCCCATTCCTGGATTGGTTCCATAGGTAATCATAGGACCTATATCTTCTGCATTTATTGAATATTCTTGATCAAAAACGGCATCTGCATCTGTTGGGAGTGTTTTCCACTCAGCAACCTTTTGGTCAAATGCAGCTCCTTTGGGTGCAAATTCTCTTCCTTTTACATATTCAAATGTTGTTTCGTCTGGAGCTATCATCCCTCCTCTTGCACCCATTTCTATACTCATATTACAAACGGTCATCCTGCCTTCCATAGACATTTCCTCAAAAACATTTCCTGCATATTCACAAAAATATCCGGTTCCAGAATTGGTTCCCAATTTAGAAATAATATACAAAATAACATCTTTTGGCAATACCCCTTTCGCTAATTTTCCGTTGACATTTACTCGCAAACTTTTGGGTTTTTCCAACAACAAACATTGGCTTGCAAATACTTGTGCTACTTGACTTGTACCAATTCCAAAAGCAATGGTACCAAAAGCACCATGTGTGGACGTATGAGAGTCGCCACAAACCATGGTCATTCCTGGTTGTGTAAACCCTAATTCAGGAGCAATAACATGCACAATTCCATTATTCTCATGCCCCAATCCGTATAAAGTAATCTTGTTTTTGGCACAGTTTTTAGTAAGTTGTTCTAATTGATTTCTAGACAACTCATCTTTTACAGGTAAATGCTGATTTAATGTTGGGGTGTTGTGATCTGCTGTAGCGACAATTTTATCGGGTCTTGCTACAGGTATTCCACGACTTTCTAACTCATTAAAAGCCTGAGGACTTGTTACTTCATGGATTAAGTGCTTATCGATATACAAGATCTGTGGTCCGTTTTCAATCACATCAACCACATGAGCATCCCACACTTTATCAAATAATGTTTTTCCCATTATGCCATTGCTATTTTAGATATTTTATTTACTTCTTTTAAGATCAAGTGAAGATCGTCATTCATTACTTCTTTCTGTTTATCTGCATATTCAAGAAATGCTTTATAAGCATGATCCAATTGCAGCTTTGTCAACTCGTATCCGATCTTTTTTGCCCTGTAGGCTAAAGCAGCTCTACCACTCCTTGCGGTTAAAATAATGGCACTTTCTGTGACACCCACATCTTCAGGATCCATTATTTCATAGGTTTCCCGATTTTTGATAACACCGTCTTGATGAATCCCAGAACTGTGTGCAAAAGCATTTGCACCCACAATCGCCTTATTGGGTTGTACAGGCATTCCCATGCTTTCACGAACCAATATACTGGTATCGTACAATAATTTTGTATTGATGTCAGTGACTAAATTTAAGTAGGGATGTTGTTTTAAAACCATGACCACTTCTTCTAAAGCTGTATTTCCGGCACGCTCTCCAATTCCATTAATGGTACATTCTATTTGACGTGCACCGTTCATAACTCCTGCAATAGAGTTTGCAGTTGCCAATCCGAGATCATTATGACAATGACAAGATAAAATTACATTTTCTATTCCTTTGACATTTTCTCTTAGGTATTTTATTTTTGCACCATATTCTTCTGGCAAGCAATACCCAGTTGTATCCGGAATATTCAATACAGTGGCTCCCGCTTTAATCACTGCTTCACATACTCGAGCTAGATACTCATTGTCTGTTCTTCCGGCATCTTCTGCATAAAACTCAACGTCTTCTACAAATGATTTTGAATACGAAACAGCTTTTACAGCCCGTTCAATTACTTTTTCTTTGGTGGTATTGAATTTAAATTTTATGTGAGAATCACTGGTACCAATCCCAGTATGAATTCTTGGGTGTTTTGCATATTTTAAAGCCTCAGCTGCGACTTTTATATCATTTTCAACAGCTCTTGTCAATCCACAAACAGCTGCATTTTTTACTATTTTTGAAATCTCTGAAACAGAATTAAAATCTCCCGGACTGGAAACAGGAAATCCAGCTTCGATGACATGGACGCCCAGCAGATCTAATCGTTCTGCTATCACCAATTTTTGTTTCGTATCCAGTTTGCACCCGGGTACTTGTTCTCCATCTCTTAGGGTAGTATCAAAAATTTGAACTTTATTATCCTGCATATTATATTTTGTATTTCATATATATAAATCAAATGTATATCTTGGGCATCAGTAAAAGGATGTTTTAAGCGTAGTAAATACGATTGCTACTCGTTTTTTTTACTACTCAAATTATTTATAATCAGTGTTTTATGAGCAAAAGCATTACATCACTCAACCAACAAAAGGATTCCTTGTTTATTTTGGTAAAATCGTTATCAAAATCAGAAAAAAGGCAATTTAACCTTTATGTGAGTAGATTGGGTGGAAATGTAGACGCTAAATTCTTTTCTTTGTTTAAGTTTTTAGACAAAATGAAAACCTACAATGAAAAGGAAATCATAAAAAGTAATATTGTCACCAAACAACAATTATCCAACCTAAAAGCGCATTTATACAAACAAATTTTAATTAGTTTACGTCTAAATCCTTCCCACCAAAATATTCGCTTACAAATAAGAGAACAACTTGATTTTGCCACGATCTTATATCAAAAAGGATTGTACAAGCAAAGTCTAAAATTACTAGAGAAAGCGAAGGGATTGGCCATTGATAACGAAGAAAAGAATGTCGCTTATGAAATTGTAGAGTTGGAGAAGGTAATTGAAACACAATATATTACCCGAAGTATTAGTTCTCGTGCTGATTTTCTTTCTGTGCAAGCAAAGAATTTAAGTCAACTGAATGTAACCACGAGTAAACTCTCTAATTTATCGCTGCAATTGTACAGTCACTTATTACAAAATGGCTATGTGAAAAATAATGAGGAATTGCATTTTATCACGACTTATTTTAATAATAAATTGCCAAAATATAATTTTTCTGACTTTGGGTTTCGAGAAAAATTATGGCTCTACAAATCACATTTATGGTTTAGTTTACTTACGCAAGATTTTTTGCAAAGTTATAAGTACGCTAGCAAATGGGTCAACTTATTCAAAAATCATAAAGAGCTCATTTCCTTGCATCCCGTCTTTTATTTAAAAGGAAAAAACTATCTATTAGAGGCCTCTTTTTTAGTGAAAAACAACCAAAAATTCAAAGAAGAACTCAACTATTTCGAAAATGAAATTGAGAATAAAAGCATTCCATTTAATAGCAATACAGAGATTCTCATCTTTCTCTATTTTTACACCAATAAGCTGCATTTGCATTTTCTTGAAGCAACCTTTAGTGAAGGGGAATATTTAGTAGCTATTATCAATACAAAAATAGAGACGTATCAATCTAGATTGGACAATCATCATATTGTGATTTTGTATTACAAAATTGCTTGTTTGTATTTTGGAATGAATAAAAATAAAGAATGCATCTTTTATTTAAGCAAAATTATTAATACTAAAGATTTAAAAGTTGCTGAAGATTTGCAGTGTTTTGCAAGGGTCTTAAACTTAATAGCACACTATGAATGTGGGCTGGATTATGATTTGGAAAGACAGTTTGTAGATACCTATAAGTTTTTATTAAAAATGGAAAACTTACAAGAGGTACAAAAAGAGTTCATCACCTCCATACGGGATTTAAGTGATGTGTATCCGCATGAAATTAAAAATGAGTTTAAAAAAATACATGCCCGATTAAGTAAATATGAAGATCATCCATACGAAAAAAGAGCTTTTTTATATTTAGATATTTTATCATGGTTGGAAAGCAAGATAAAAAACAAACCCATTGCTATGATCATTAAGGAAAAGGCAAATAAATCTATAAAAAGAAACTAATTTAATATTTTTTAGTAGCTATTTTTAATCATTTGATATAAATAAGAGATTCGCATAAAATAATCTTCAATAAAAGTTACTTTATTGATTATTAGCAATATTTTTGCCTTGTGCAACTTACAAGTTTACATATCAAAGCATTCACAATTTCTGCAATTTTAATTGGCATGGCACCTACTGGTACCTTTCAGATTCCTACAATTATTACCCTTTAAGGGTTTTTATTTTTCATATCAATTTAGGTCAATATAACTTCGAAAGAAATCGAAAACAAATTCATAAAATTATTTATCAACTATTTCAGTATCAAAAATGAACGTCTTAAAATTTGGAGGCTCCTCGGTAGCCAATTCAGAAAACATAAAAAAAGTAATAACTATCATTACAGCTGCAGCTAAAAAACAAAAAGTAATTGTAGTGGTTTCTGCTTTTGGTAAAACAACAAATGCATTAATTGAAGGAGCACATTTCGCAAAAAATAAAAATAGCAACTATAAAGAAATCATTCAAAAGTTAGAAAAACATCATTTCGATGTCGTTCAAGAATTAATACCTATTCAGCAACAACCTGCAATCATTGCTCATGTCAAAGAATTATTTAACCAACTAGAAACCATCTACAAAGGGTGTTACTTATTGGAAGAATTAAGTTCAAAGACACTGGCTACAATCTCTAGTTTTGGCGAACTGCTCTCCGCTGCAATTATTGCAGAAATTTCTAATTTAGCACTCAACACCAACTACAAAGACAGTCGGGACTTAATTGTAGCCTCTGAAATGTATTTAGATGCTGTGGTTGACTTCCCTGCAACCAATAAAAATATTACGGCCTACTTTAAGCACAATTCTGCTCAAGTTAGCTTATTACCTGGTTTTGTTGCTCGAACAGCCCAAGGACAAACTACCACATTAGGACGAGGCGGTTCTGACTATTCTGCGGCCATCTTCGCGGCGGCTTTAGATGCCAAAGAATTGCAAATCTGGACAGATGTTAGCGGAATGTATACTTCCAATCCAAGCATTGTAAAACAAGCATTTGCAATTCCACACATCTCCTACCACGAAGCGATGGAGTTGTCACATTTTGGTGCAAAAGTGATTTATCCTCCAACCATTCAGCCAGTCTTACAAAAAGAAATTCCAATTGTTATTAAAAATACATTTCAACCCAAAGATATAGGAACCCGAATTACCAAAGATACCCACACCAACAATCAACCTGTTAAAGGAATCAGCTACATAGAAAACATTACACTGATTACATTAGGTGGTACTGGAATGGTAGGAATGCCAGGATTTTCTAAACGTTTGTTTGAAGTGCTTTCATTACATGAAATTAACATTACTTTAATTACACAAGCATCTTCTGAATTGTCAATATGTATTGGTGTTGAAAATAAAGACGCAGATCGGGCACAGAAATTAATTGATACTACTTTTGAGTATGAAATTCATCAACAAAAAGTAAGACCTGTCATTTTAGAGCAAGATTTATGCATTATAGCATTGGTTGGAGACAACATGAAAAACCACCAAGGATTGAGTGGAAAAATGTTTAGTTCTTTAGGAAAAAACAATGTCAATATTCGCGCAATAGCCCAAGGAGCATCAGAAAAAAATATCTCGGCTGTTATTAATAAAAAGGATGCAAAAAAAGCACTTAATACATTACATGAACAATTTTTTGAAGAAAAAATAAAACAACTCAATCTCTTTGTAACTGGGGTTGGCAATGTTGGAGAACGCTTTTTGGCGCAAATTCATCAACAAAAAAAGTATTTAAAAAAGCATTTAAAATTGAGTATTAAAGTCGTAGGAATTTCCAATTCACGAAAAATGTTTTTCGACGAAAATGGCATCGACTTGGAAAACTGGAAAAAACAGTTAGACAACGGAATTCCAACAAGCCTATCCGCCTTTTTCGAAAAAGTAAAAAACAGCAACTTAAGAAACAGCCTTTTTGTTGATAACACCGCGAATCAGCAAGTTTCAGAATTTTACGAAAATTACTTAAGTGAAAGTATTGGTGTTGTAACTTGTAATAAAATTGCCTGTGCCTCTACTTTAGAGAATTACAAAAAATTAAAAGAAACTGCAAGAAAATACAATGCTCCTTTCTTATTTGAAACAAATGTTGGAGCAGGTTTACCCATCATTGATACCTTGAAGAATTTAGTCGCTTCAGGCGATCGAGTTCATAAAATTCAAGCGGTGTTGTCTGGAAGTTTAAACTTTGTTTTTAACAACTATAATGCGGACAATACTTTTCACGACGTAGTAGCACAAGCCCAAAAGGAAGGCTATACAGAACCAGATCCAAAAATTGACTTGAGCGGTATCGATGTTGCACGAAAAATTTTAATTTTAGCCAGAGAAAGTGGCTATGATTTAGAGTTAGAAAATATTGAAAACAATGCCTTTTTACCTGAAAATAGCTTAAAAACAGCAAATAATGATGCTTTTTATGCTTCTTTAACAGAAAATGAAGCACATTTCAAAAAATTATTCTCGGAGGCAAATGCTAAGAATTGTCGTTTAAAGTATGTGGCAGCATTTGAAAATGGAAATGCCAATGTTGGTTTGCAACAAATAAACCCAGAACATCCTTTTTACAATTTAGAAGGAAGTGATAACATTGTGTTGTTTTTCACAGACAGATACCCTATAAACCCCCTAATAATTAAAGGAGCAGGTGCAGGAGCAGATGTAACAGCATCGGGTATTTTTGCAGACATTATCAGAATTGGGAATTTGTAAATTTGAAGACAATAAAAAAGTAAAAAATAATCGTATTTTGGATTTTAACAATCCATTATTATTATTTTTCAATCTATATAGACTATAAATCATGGATTATTTAAAAATATTTGCTCCAGCCACGGTTGCTAATGTTTCTTGCGGATTTGATTCTTTGGGTTTTGCAGTAGATGCTATTGGTGATGAAATGACCTTTACAAAAACGAGCGAGAAAGGGGTAAAAATAACCAACATTACGGGTGCAGATTTACCCTACGACGTGGATAAAAATGCGGCCAGTGCCGTAATAAAAAAAATGCTCTCTGAAGCAAAAGCAGATTTCGGTATTGCAATTACTATTCACAAAGGTTTTTCTCCAGGAAGCGGACTAGGAAGTAGCGCAGCAAGTGCTGCAGGTGCGGCATTTGGAGTTAATCAATTTTTAACAAAACAATATTCCCTTTTAGAGTTGACTAAATTTGCCATGTTTGGTGAAGAAGTTGCTTGTGGATCTGCCATAGCCGATAATGTAGCAGCGGCCATTTATGGCGGATTTGTTTTGGTGAGAAGTTATGAACCTCTAGAAGTCATAAAACTTCCTGTCCCAGAAGCCTTGACAGTCGTAGCAATTCATCCTCAAATTGCCATAAAAACAAAAGATGCACGAGCGGTCTTGCCAACAGAAATTGCCTTGCAAGATGCTGTTACACAGTGGGCAAACGTAGGAGGTCTGGTAACGAGTCTTTTTACAAATGACTACGATCTTTTAAGCAACTCTTTGGTGGATGTTATTGTGGAGCCTTTTCGAAAAGGATTAATTCCTTTTTTCGATGAAGTAAAAACAAATGCGTTGAATGCAGGAGCTCTAGGAGCGGGAATTAGTGGGTCAGGCCCCACAATTTTTGCTTTATGCAAAGGAGAAAAAAGTGCAAAAGACGTGTATAAAGCCATAGAATCCACCTATAAAAAAACAGGCATCGGTTTTGAAATGTTTATTTCGAAAATCAATCCAGAGGGCATGAAAATTATTAAGTAGTAATTAGAGCTATTTTTTATTTTGACAACACCCTAAATTAAAAAAAAACACAACAATGAACTATTACAGTTTACATCGAAAGTCACCAAGTACAACGTTCAAAAATGCCGTAATAGAAGGGCTTGCAAAAGATAGGGGGATTTATTTTCCAGAAAATATTACACCGTTATCAAAAGATTTTATCGAGAATATTGAACAATATAGTAATGAAGAAATTGCCTTTGAAGCCATTAAACAATTTGTAGGAGATGAGATTCCTGAAACCGAATTAAAAGCGATAATCAGGGAAACCGTTTCCTTTGATTTCCCGGTAGTAGAAATTGAAAAAAACATTGGTACCCTTGAATTATTTCACGGTCCTACAATGGCTTTTAAAGACGTTGGCGCCCGTTTTATGAGTTCATGCTTGGCCTATTTCAATCGTAACAATGACAAAGAAATTACGGTATTAGTAGCAACTTCTGGAGATACAGGGGGAGCCGTTGCAAATGGTTTTTTAAATGCGAAGGGAATAAAAGTAGTGATCTTATATCCTAGTGGAAAGGTAAGCGATATTCAAGAGCGACAATTGACTACCTTAGGAAACAACATTACTGCCTTGGAAGTAGATGGCGTATTTGATGATTGCCAAGACATGGTAAAAACAGCCTTTTTGGATAAAAGTATTCAACGAACATTGACCTCTGCCAACTCTATAAATGTGGCACGTTGGTTACCGCAAATGTTTTATTTTTTCTTTGCCTACAAACAACTAAAGAAACAAAATAGAGAATTGGTTTTCTCAGTACCAAGTGGAAATTTCGGAAATATTTGCGCAGGAATCATGGCTAATAAATTAGGATTACCCATCAAACACTTTATTGCAGCTACCAATATCAACGATACTGTATCCAACTATTTAGAAAACGGAAACTACGTTCCAAAACCTTCTAAAGCTACCATTTCAAATGCAATGGATGTTGGAAACCCCAGCAATTTTATTCGGATTCAAGAATTATTTAATAATGATTTATTGGCCTTGAAAAATAAATTCTCATCCTATAGCTTTACAGATGAGATGACCAAAAAAGCGATGCAATCAATGTTCACAAAAACCGGGTATGTTGCAGATCCTCATGGAGCCGTAGGATATTTGGGATTGCAAAAATATGATGTAAAAGAAAATGAGTATGGCGTATTCTTAGAAACAGCCCATCCTGTAAAGTTTTTAGATGTTGTAGAAACAACGCTTCCGGTCGAGATAGAAATTCCAGAACAGATCAAAAAAGTAATTGATAAAGAAAAAGTATCGCTGAAGATCGGTTCCTACGAAGCGCTAAAGAGATATTTAAACGCAGAATAAATAGCAAGAATTTTGAAAAAAATATTTGAATTTTTCAAACGGAAAATCTAGGATTATTTCAACATGGTTTTCTCATAGAATTTCTCAACTTTCTCCCTCGCCCATGGTGTTGTTCTTAAGAATTTTAAACTTGATTTATAGGTTGGATTGTTCTGAAATGCTTTCATATTTAAAATAATTCCTAGTTCTTCCCATCCATATTCTTTGAACAGTTCTTCTAAAATAGTTGCTAATTTAATCCCATGCATGGGATTGTTTGGTTGTTCCTTGCTCATATTTATCTATATCGGGTAAAACAAAATCATTCTAAACAGTTGTATCTTGCAATTGTACGAAATTAAAAACAATTTCCTGAACCACCCTCCTAAAATAATCTTAAAGGGTCCCTGCTTCTTAAATACATAACTAAAATTGTCGCAACTTCTGATTTTAGAAAATTAACCAAAATTTAGTGATTGATTTTTATCTATTTTTCAATAATTTAGCGAAAAATTTAAGAAAACTACAAATGAAAAATATAGCACTGCACAATACACATATCTTATTAGGCGCAAAGATGGTTCCCTTTGCAGGATACAATATGCCCGTTCAGTATGAAGGTGTTACAGCTGAACATCTTACCGTTCGGGAATCCATTGGTGTTTTTGATGTAAGTCATATGGGTGAGTTTTTGGTAAGTGGTGAAAATGCATTGGCACTTCTCCAGCGAATAACTTCTAACGATGTTTCTAAATTGGGGGTTGGTGATGCACAATACAATTGCCTCCCAAATGAAAACAATGGAATTGTAGACGACCTTATCTGCTACAAAATAAAAGAAAATCAGTATTTACTCGTCGTAAATGCTTCGAATATTGAAAAGGACTGGAATTGGATTTCGAAACATAATGAAAATTTTGGTGCAGAGCTAAAAGACCTGTCTGAATCGTACTCGCTGCTAGCAATTCAAGGGCCAAAAGCAGTGGATGCAATGCAATCTTTGTCCTCCTTAGATTTGGCTGATATTCCTTTTTACACTTTCAAAGTGGGTGATTTTGCAGGCATTGAAAATGTGATTATTTCTGCAACTGGGTATACGGGTGCTGGTGGATTTGAAATTTACTGTAAGAATAATGAAGTGGAACAAATTTGGAATACCGTGATTGAAGCCGGAGAAGAATTTGGAATCAAACCCATTGGTTTGGCAGCAAGAGATACTTTACGTTTAGAAATGGGGTATTGCCTATATGGAAATGATATTGACGAAACAACATCTCCGATTGAAGCAGGTTTGGGTTGGATTACCAAATTCACAAAAGATTTTATAAATGCACCGGCCTTAGCCGTTCAAAAAGAAGCAAAACCAGCGCGGAGACTCGTTGCTTTCGAATTGAATGAAAGAGGCATTCCAAGACATGGATATGATATCGTTGATACCGAAGGAAGTGTTATTGGAAATGTAACTTCTGGAACCATGAGTCCGAGTTTACAAAAGGGTATTGGAATGGGCTACGTACCAAGAGCCTTTGCGAAATCAGGAACACAAATACACATTCAGATTCGTAAAAAAGCAATTCCGGCAACGGTGGTTAAATTGCCTTTTTACAAAGGATAATAAAGAGTATCTAAAAATAGAGTAGCGATTATTTCTGGAATTTATTCCGAGAAATAATCGCTTTTAATTTTCTTTTTAAATCGGTACCAGTATCATAAATCATTTGTTCATTACTCGGAAAAACAACAGATTTAGCCATTAATAAACTCAAGTAAGAACGTTCTAAAGCTCTTTTATCTCCATTGTGATCTGCATATTGATGTTCAAAAACAAATTTGCTTTTTATTGGAAATACCTTAATCGTTTGTTTTGTTTTAAAATCTACATAGGTCACTTCCCCAGATACTATGGCAGATTTAAACTGTGTAAATTGATATAATTCACAACGTACATTTACAAATTTATCAACTTTAATCTTGTTGCCCAAACTGTCTTTCACTTGATTCCCGTCTGCATCTAACAAGTATTTATATCCGTCCTTTATTTGTTTTTCTTTTATGAGTTGCTTTTCTCTCAACTGTTCTGGAGAAACTTCTATTTTTCTTAAATTCAAAGACAATCCAAAATCATATCTAATTTCAGTATCTTTTTTACTGTGATACACCGTCCACAAATCATTCAAGCCATACGTATCAAAATTCAACAAATCTTTTTCTAATTTTTTTGGAACCACTTGCGTTGTTTCGTTTTTCATTGAAACATAAACATAATCGATTCCCTTGGCATTCGCTTCTTGCATTAAAAAACGTGTATCTCTATAGTTTGGATTTATTTCTTCTATATATTTTAACTCCTCATATGCTTTTCGATAGTCGTATTTATAATTCGAAGCAAATAATGCTTTTGCTTTTGTATACAGATGATTTGATACCTCATTTTTTGATGTGATAATCGCTTCATCATAATTCTCAAAGTCAAAACGTGCATTTGCATTCTTTTTTGAAATTTTAAGAGGCAACAGAGGTTTGATTTTTTGTTGTCTATCCTTTAAACGAAGGTATATATTGTAAATTCTTTCTGAATTTTCAGGATTTGCATCTTTCTTTAAAAAAGCAATTTCTTCTTGGTCTCTCTGAGATGCTTTGCCAAAGGCCTCTTCTAACATTAAAATATAAGGCTGAGTTTTCTTTTTCGATTTATTGCCATTTAAATTCCGAACAGCCAAACTAATGGCTTTGTCATAATTTCCTTTATGAATCGCTTCTTGTGTTTTCTTGATACTATTACACGCTAAAAAGAAGAGGGTTAAAAATAAAATAAGTAAGTGTTTTTTCATGTTGTTAAATTTTCTGTTTTTTCTAAACAACTAGAGTGCCAAATTACTTTTTAATTTTAAAACAAAAAAAAAAAACGCTATTCGCGTTTTTTTTTAATAGTACCTCTTTAGGTAAGACTTACACATTAAATCGAAAATGCATTACATCTCCGTCTTTAACAATATAGTCTTTTCCTTCTACTCTCATCTTCCCAGCTTCTTTAACTTTGGCTTCGCTACCAAAAGTTATATAATCTTCATAAGCAATTGTTTCTGCACGGATAAATCCTTTTTCAAAATCCGTATGAATGACACCTGCTGCTTGAGGTGCTTTAGCACCAATAGAAATGGTCCAAGCTCTTACTTCTTTAACTCCCGCAGTAAAATAAGTCTGTAAATTTAAAAGTTTGTATGCAGAACGCACTAAACGCGAAACACCAGCTTCTTCTAGACCAATATCTGCTAGAAACATTTGTCTTTCTTCATAATCATCTAATTCTGTGATATCTGCTTCTGTACCTACTGCTAAAACAATTACCTCTGCGTTTTCATCTTTCACCGCTTCACGAACCTGAGTTACATAATCGTTTCCAGATACTGCTGAATTTTCATCAACATTACACACATACAATACTGGTTTCGAAGTTATGAATTGAAGCGGTTGTACATATTCCAATTCTTTTTCTGAGAAATCCAATGCTCGTACAGAAAAACCTTTTAAGAGCGTTTCTTGAATTTTCAATAGCACAACCAATTCGGCCTGTGCTTCTTTATTCCCCGTTTTAGCGGTTCTTTTTACACGTTCTAAGCGCTTCTCAACGGTTTCTAAATCTTTTAGTTGCAATTCAATATCAATGGTTTCTTTGTCTCTAACAGGGTCAACAGAACTATCAACGTGAATAATGTTGTCGTTATCGAAACAACGAACTACGTGTAGAATAGCATCAGTTTCTCTAATATTGGCTAGGAACTGGTTTCCTAAACCTTCTCCTTTACTTGCTCCTTTTACCAAACCAGCAATGTCTACAATTTCTACAGTGGCTGGCAACACTCGTTCTGGATTTACCAATTCTTCTAACTTTTCCAAACGGGCATCTGGGACATTTACAACACCAATATTGGGTTCAATCGTACAAAAAGGAAAGTTGGCACTTTGTGCTTTTGCATTTGACAAACAATTAAATAAGGTTGATTTTCCTACATTTGGTAATCCTACAATTCCGGCTTTCATCTCTATAAATTTTGCGTGAGCAAATATATAGGAAGTTTCATAAAATGAGGAATAAAATCAATAAAGAAAACAGGAATTCATATTTTTCTTTATCTTAGACATTATTTTTAAACTTTTTACTAATTCATGGAGAAATTGACGGATAAATATCTTTGGAAATCACTTAAGGAAGGCGATCTAAATGCTTTTGCAGTGCTTTTTGAAACCTATTATCCCTTGTCATTAAACTACCAATTTTAGTCGAACATCCTTCGATGTAAGTATAAAATAAGTACTTTGGAATGAAAACACCCAACACTTTAAAGTGTTGGGTGTTTTTTATTGAAAGAAATTTCAATTAATTATGAAAATAAAAAAATCCTAAATTTCTTCAGGATTTTATAATGATATTAAAAACAGTTCGTTTTATTTCGAATGCATAAATTTTTGTTTTGCAAGCAATGCTTCTTTGGTTTCCACATGATCATCATCTGGGACACAACAATCTACCGGACAAACAGCAGCACATTGAGGCTCTTCATGAAAACCAACACATTCTGTACATTTGTCAGCTACAATATAATAGATTTCATCTGAAATAGGCTCCTGTGCCTCATCGGCATTCATCGCTTTTCCGTTTGGCAAAACAATGTTTCCTGTCAAATCTGTACCATCTGCGTGTTTCCAATCATCGGCTCCTTCGTAAATTGCGGTATTTGGGCATTCTGGCTCACATGCTCCACAGTTAATACATTCATCAGTAATTATAATTGCCATCGTTTTTTTCTTTGAGTTTATGTAACTTTGCAATTGCAAAAATAACGCCAATAAAACAGACAACCAAAATATTATGGCTCGTATTGAAAATAGAATAAATGCTTTTGTAAAATTAGGTGATTTTTTAAGTCAGTTTTCCAAAGCGGGCATTCAAAAAAATGAAACTGTTCTTTTAAATGAGCTGTTTTTTGACGGCTTTAAACATCAAATAAAAATTGCACAAGAACACAATTCTTGGTTTACAAAAGAGACTATTTTAGATGCGCTCTCAAGCTGGTCTAAAGCACTTACTGATAGTAATTTACACACATTTACAAAAACATACAATCCCAGCGCTACATCCGCTAAAAAAGTAGCAATTGTAATGGCGGGAAATATTCCCTTGGTTGGTTTTCATGATTTTTTGACGGTCTTAATTGCCGGACATGCTGTTTTGGTAAAACAATCTTCAAACGACAAACACTTATTACCGCTCTTAGCGAAGTATTTGGAACATATAGATCCTTATTTTAAAGAAAAAATCACTTTTACTGAAGGAAAATTAACAGCCTTTGATGCAGTAATAGCTACTGGAAGCAATAATACTGCCCGATATTTTGAATATTATTTTAAAAACAAGCCCAATATCATTCGAAAAAGCAGAAATTCTGTTGCCGTTTTAACAGGAAAGGAATCGGATTCGGACTTAGAAAAACTCTCAGATGATGTTTTCAAGTACTTTGGTCTCGGTTGTAGAAGTGTATCCAAATTGTATGTTCCCAAAGGATATAATTTTGATGCTTTTTTTAATGGCATGTTCAACAAAAAAAAGATTATCAACAATGCCAAATACGCCAACAACTATGACTATAACAAAGCCGTCTATTTAATGAGTGAATTTGACTTGTTGGAAAATGGGTTTTTAATGATCAAAGAAGATGAAAGTTACTCCTCTCCTATTGCCACTGTATTTTATGAATATTATGAAAATGCAACGCACTTAAAAAATAAATTAGAAGCCGATAGCGATAAAATTCAATGTATTGTTTCCAAGGGTTTTACAGCAAATGAAATTGCTTTTGGTGAAACTCAGCATCCACAATTATGGGACTATGCAGATGGAATTAACACCCTAGATTTTTTAGTAAAAATTTAAAAAATGGCCCATTAAAAATGAAACAAATGAAAAAACACAATTTTAGTGCAGGACCTTGTATTCTTCCACAAGAAGTATTGCAAAAAGCATCGGAAGCCATCCTAAATTTTAATGAGGATAATTTGTCTTTGGTTGAAATTTCACACCGTAGCCCCTCTTTTGTAGCGGTGATGGAAAAAGGAAGACAATTGGCATTGGAATTATTAGGCCTCGAAAACAAAGGCTACAAAGCCTTGTTTTTACAAGGCGGTGCTAGTTTGGAGTTTTTAATGGTTGCCTACAATTTATTAGAGAAAAAAGCGGCCTATTTAAATACAGGTACTTGGTCAGACAAAGCCATTAAAGAAGCTAAGGCTTTTGGAGAAATCATTGAAGTGGGATCCTCCAAAGACAAAGGGTTTTCCTATATTCCAAAAGAATACACCCTTCCTGAAGATATCGATTATTTTCACTGTACAAGTAACAATACCATTGCTGGCACACAAATGAAGACATTTCCAAACACCAATGCACCCTTGGTTTGTGACATGAGCTCAGATATCTTTTCACGTCAGTTAGATTTTGAGAAATTTGATTTAATTTATGCCGGAGCGCAAAAAAACATGGGACCCGCCGGTGCTACTTTGATCGTTATCAAGGAAGAAATTTTAGGAAAAGTAACCAGACACATCCCATCAATGCTCAATTACCAAACCCATATCGACAAAGACAGCATGTTCAATACGCCTTCTGTTTTTGCTGTATATGTTGCTACATTAACCTTGCAATGGTTGAAAGATCTCGGAGGCATTCCTTTTATAGAAAAAGTAAATGATAAAAAAGCAGCATTGCTGTATGCAGAAATTGACAGAAACCCCTTGTTTGAAGGCGTAGTGGCTAAAGAAGACAGAAGTACAATGAACGCTACTTTTGTCCTCACAGACCCTTCTTTAAAAGACACTTTTGACACCCTGTGGAAAGAAGCCGGAATCAATGGTTTACACGGACATCGAAGTGTTGGTGGCTATAGAGCAAGCATGTACAATGCATTGCCCCTATATAGCGTACAAGTATTGGTAAACACTATGCAAACACTAGAAAAAACTATAAAATAAGTTATTTAAAAGTAAGTTTTGCATCCCTAACTTACTTTTAAATTGTCCAACTCAGAAAAATTTAGAATGAAAATATTAGCAAACGACGGAATTTCACAAAATGGAATGGACGCTTTGGAAGCTGCAGGCTTTGAAGTACTCAACATAAAAGTAGCACAAAATCAATTAGAAAGTTACATCAATACTAACGGTATTGATGCCGTTTTGGTAAGAAGCGCAACTGAAATTCGTCAAGAATTATTGGAAGCCTGTCCAAGTATTAAATTAATTGGACGCGGAGGCGTTGGTATGGACAATATCGATGTACAATTTGCAGAAGACCAAGGAATTCATGTCATCAATACTCCTGAAGCCTCTTCCATTGCAGTAGCAGAATTGGTCTTTGCACACTTATTTGGATTGGCTCGTTTTCTTCACCAAGCAAACAGAGAAATGCCATTAGAAGGAGATACCCGTTTCAATGATTTAAAAAAAATGTATGCAGAGGGTATTGAGTTACGAGGCAAAACGCTTGGAATTATAGGTTTTGGTCGCATAGGTCAAGAAACGGCAAAAATTGCCTTAGGAATGGGCATGAAGGTAATTGCTACCGATATTTTTATTCAAAACGCTACCATTTCCTTGAATTTTTTCGATGGTCAGAAAGTGAATTTCAATATCGACACGGTGTCAAAAGAAGCGGTTTTTAAGGAAGCTGACTTTATTTCAATTCATACACCTAGCACCGAAAATTATTTAATTGATCAGAACGAGATCCAACAAATGAAACCGGGTGTTGGAATCATAAATACCGCAAGAGGTGGGATTCTCAATGAAATAGCCCTGGTAAATGCCATCGAAGAAGGAAAAGTATTGTTTGCTGGATTGGATGTTTTTGAAAAAGAACCGACTCCAGAAATGCAATTGTTGATGAATCCAGAACTTTCTTTAACCCCACATATTGGTGCTGCCACCAAAGAGGCACAAGATCGAATCGGTAGCGAATTAGCAAATCAGATTATAGCGCTATTGGCATAAGCAACTAAAAGAAAATGATTAAGGATAATTTAGAAAAAATAAAAGCCACTATTTCAGAAGATGTAGCCCTGGTGGCAGTTTCAAAAACAAAGCCCATTGCAGACTTGCAGGAGGCTTATGATGCAGGGCAACGCATTTTTGGAGAGAATAAAATTCAAGAAATGGCAGACAAGTTTGAGGCACTGCCAAAAGACATTCAATGGCATATGATTGGCCATCTACAGCGCAACAAGGTGAAATACATGGCACATTTTGTGGATTTAATTCATGGAGTAGATTCCTTTAAAACCTTAAAAGAGATCGACAAACAAGCCAAAAAACACAATCGTATAATTCACTGTTTGTTACAAGCAAAAATTGCCAAAGAAGATTCTAAATTTGGATTGTCTTTTGATGCCATTGAAGAAATTATTACTTCTGAAGAATTGGCAACCTTGCAAAATATTTCCATTGTTGGTTTTATGGGAATGGCCACATTTACAGACAATCAAAAACAATTGGAAGCAGAATTTAAATCGTTAAAGCAATTCTTTGATCGTCAAAAAGAAAAAACGGCATCTACCAATTGCGCATTGAACATACTCTCTATGGGGATGAGTGGCGATTACCCGTTAGCAATTAAAAACGGAAGTAATATGATACGGGTAGGGAGTGCTATATTTGGTAGTCGCAATTACATTGCGTAAATTTAGCATCAAAGAAAAAGAAATTTGTACGCAATTTTAGATATTGAAACTACCGGAGGAAAATTTAACGAGGAAGGGATTACAGAAATCGCCATTTATAAATTTGACGGTCAAAATACTGTAGACCAATTTATAAGTTTGGTTAACCCCGAAAAAGAAATTCAAGAATTTGTAGTAAAACTAACAGGCATCAATAGTAAGATGTTGCGAAATGCCCCCAAATTTTATGAGGTTGCAAAACGAATTGTAGAAATTACAAAAGATTGTATTCTCGTTGCACACAATACCGCATTTGATTATCGGATTTTACGCACTGAATTTTCAAGACTAGGATTTGAGTTTGAAAGAAACACCTTGTGTACGGTTGAATTGAGCAAAAAACTTATTGTAGACCAACCCTCCTACAGTTTAGGAAAATTGGTGAAATCACTCGGTATTCCAATTACAGACAGACACAGAGCAAATGGAGATGCTTTGGCCACCGTACAATTGTTTAAATTGTTACTTCAGAAAGATGTACACAAGGACATTACACAAAATACCATCAAATATTTTGACAAAAGAACAGAAAAACAAAAATTTCAATTCATCTTGGAGGGTTTACCAACTGCACAAGGACTTTTTTATGTGCACAATGAAAAGGGAACCATCATCTACATTGGAAAAGGGAAAAATATAAAAGCAGTAGTAAATCAATTATTTACAAAAGAAGGCAAAAGAGCGGTAAAAATACAAGAAAGAACCGCCTCTGTAAGCTTTGAAAAAACCGGAAATGATTTGTTTACAAAATTAAAATACCAGATAGAATTGGCGGCATTGGCCCCAAAATTCAACTTTAAGAAACACGTGAAACGCAGCAATGACCATTTTAATAATAATGATTTTTTAATTATTGAAAGAGGGCGTGAAGTGGGAGAAAACGCTATTATTTTAGTGGAAGGAAATGCAGTATATGGCTATGGATATACCAATCTAGCCTTCCAAGAAAATAAAATTGATGTCCTAAAAAAGGTACTAACACCTTTTGAAAATAAAGAAATTTCTAAAACAATTATAAAAAACTACCTCAAAAAAAACAATGTTCAAAAGTTAATACGTTTATCACCATAATCTTCTTTCAAAATAAATTTTGATAAAAATAACATAACTTCGTTACTTTAAACACATAAATAAAAACACTTGAACACTACAATAAAAAAAACAACTTGGAAACAGCGCCTTCATGAAATTATTTATGAAGCAGATACCAAAGAAGGAAAACTCTTCGATGTCATTCTTCTAATTGCTATTATAGCGAGTATCCTGCTCGTAATGTTGGAGAGTATTGAAAGTTTCGACGCCAAATACCATAATTTTTTAGACATCGCAGAGTGGGGCATTACATTGCTTTTTTCATTGGAATACATCTTACGTTTGATTTCAATAAAAAAACCTTTCAAATATATTTTCAGCTTTTATGGCATCGTCGATTTGCTTTCGACCATTCCAAAATACCTTTCCTTTATTTTTGTAGGTTCACATCACCTGGTTGCATTAAGAGCACTGCGACTGTTAAGAGTTTTTAGAATTTTAAAACTCACTCGCTATGTGGGCGCTTCCAATACCCTATTGGTTGCTCTAAGATCTAGCAGAGCCAAAATTTCAGTTTTTTTATTTTTCGTGGTCATCGTCTGTATTATTCTGGGAACCATTATGTATATGATTGAAGGAGAAGAAAATGGATTTACGAGTATTCCACGAAGTGTCTATTGGGCAATTGTAACCCTAACAACCGTAGGTTTTGGAGACATTGCTCCACAAACACCCCTTGGCCAATTCATTGCAAGTATCATTATGATTCTAGGATACGGTGTCATTGCCATTCCAACAGGGATTGTGAGTTCTGAAATTGCTAAAAACACAAACAAAATCGATAGCAATACACAATCTTGTCCGAGTTGTTTAAAGGACACCCATAAAGACAATGCGAAATTTTGTGATGACTGCGGAAGTATACTCAACGAATGAAAGACGTACAAAAATTTTTAATTACCATTGTTGGACCAACAGCCATTGGAAAAACTGCACTCAGTATTCAACTCGCAACACATTTTAAAAGCGATATTATATCTTGTGATTCTCGACAATTTTTTAAGGAAATGAAAATTGGTACGGCGGTTCCAGAGGAAACTGAACTTGCTGCTGCTAACCATCATTTCATTCAAAACAAAAGTATTTTTGAAGCGTATAATGTAGGGCAATTTGAAAGAGATGCCCTTAAAAAACTAGCCACATTGTTTCAAGAAAATACCGTGCAAATTATGGTAGGCGGTAGTGGCTTGTATGTAGACGCTGTATTAACCGGTTTGGATGCATTTCCAAAGGTAGCCCCCAAGGTTCGAGAGGAGTTAAATTTGGCACTAGAGACCAAAGGCTTGGAAGCACTTCAAAATCAACTAAAAGAGTTGGACATAGAAACCTACAATAATATTGCAATAGACAATCCACAACGGGTTATAAGAGCCCTGGAGGTATGTATTGGAAGTGGACGCCCCTATTCCTCCTATAAAAACAAACCCAAAGCGCCAAGAAATTTTACTGCTATAAAAATTGGATTGGATGCAGAAAGATCCCATATATATGACCGCATCAACCTACGTGTAGACCACATGCTAAAAAATGGGTTGTTGGAAGAAGCAAAAAAGCTACATGCACACAAACAGCTCAATGCATTACAAACAGTAGGATATCGAGAATTATTCTCATTTTTTGAAGGAGAATTTACGCAAGAATTTGCGGTATCAGAAATTAAAAAGAATACGCGCCGTTTTGCAAAAAGACAATTAACCTGGTTCAAAAGAGACAAAGACACCCTCTGGTTTGACTCTCAAACGGGTATTGAAAAAATTATTACAGCAATTACAGAAAAAATGAACGCTATTAAAGAACCGTAATTTTTTCTAAGTCAATCCCTTTTATATCTTTGCCGAACAAAACAAAAAACATGAAATCAAAAATTAGTATTTTATTTGCCATCTTAATAAGCAGTATTTCACTCGCACAATCTAAAGTAGGAACTGTAAACAGTGATTATTTGTTGAGTGTAATGCCCGAAAGTAAAATTGTTGTCAAGCTAACCAAAGAATATGCAGAAAGATTGGATTCTGTTTTTGCCCTTAAAGTAACAGCCTATCAAAACAGTTTGAATGAATTTAGAGATTTCGCTGATAGTATTTCTCATACAAAAACTTTAAAATTGATTGAAATTCAGAAATTTGAAGCTGAAGTGAATCAGGCAAAGGAAGCAGGAACACAATTAATGCGACAAAAAGAAAACGAATTGATGAAGCCTTTGTATAAAAAATTGGGAGATGCAATTAGAGCCGTTGCAAAAGAAAACAACTATACACAAATTTTAACCCTTCAGGGAAATGAATTTGCCTATGTAGATAGTGCCTTTGATATTACGGAATTGGTCATGGTGAAGTTGAATATTGAGAAGCCAAAAGCAACAACAGAAAAAGAATAACAAAACGTATATAAACTTTTAAAAGAGAAGCTTAGGCTTCTCTTTTTTTCTTTAAATAAGTCCTTTCGATTTAAATTCTAAATATTTATTAATCACATTCACAGACAACAGACTTGGTTTTGTTAAAATGGAATGTACTCCCGATTTCTCCAATTCTTTTACAATCAAGCGTTTTTCATAGGAAAACTTTTCTGCAATGGTTTTGTAATAAATTCCCTGAAGATCATCGGCCCTTTCTTTGATGATTGCATCCAATGCTGTATTTTCAAAAAATACTGTAACCAATAAGTGTTTTTTTGCAATGGACTTTAAGTAAGGCAATTGTCTTTTCAAAGCAGAAATATGTTCAAAGTTGGTATACAAAATAAGTAAACTTCGCTGGTTTATCTTTCGTTTTATCATGCCATTTAAGAATCCAAAATCGGCATCATTAAACTCGGTATTTACGTTGTATAAAACTTCATTTAAGATCGATAGGTTTGTTTTTTTATTACGCGCAGCAACTACATTGTCAACTTTCTCAGCAAAGGTCATCATGCCCACTTTGTCGTTTTTCAACAAAGCAATATTCGAAAATGCCAAGGTTGCATTGATCGCATAATCTAATAATTTCAATTTTTCAAAAGGCATTTTCATCGCTCTACTGGTATCTATAATCGAATAGATGGGCTGCGATTTTTCTTCTTGGTATTGATTGATCATTAAAGCGCCTCGTTTTGCAGTTGCTTTCCAATTAATTGTTCGAACATCATCTCCAGCGATATAGTTTTTAATTTTTTCGAACTCCATGGTGTGGCCAATTCTTCTTATTTTTTTCAAACCAAATTCTGTCAATTGATTGCTCATGGCCAAAAATTCGTATTTTTTCATTTGAATGTAAGAAGGATATACTGCTACTTTTTTTTCGTTGTCGAATTGATACTTTCTTGCAAATATTTTCAAGGAAGTGGAAGCATAGACATTGATATTTCCAAAAAAATACAGACCTCTTTCAAAAGGAATGATAGCATACTGAAAGGTTTCATTTTCAAACGCCTTGAGATGGGTTGTATATTCAAAATCTCTTTTTTGAAATTGTATGGGTAGTTCATCAACAATATTTAAAAAAACAGGGATCGCATAGTTGTTTTCCAAAAAGATAGCAACTTGGTTTTCGTCGGAATTTGAAAATTTATCGGGTAGGTTTCGCTTGGAATGGATGCCGTTTTTTGTTTTGTAAAGTAGCACCAAATCAAAAGCTATAAAAAAAACAAGAGTTAATGTCGCTACCCAAGCTAGATTGTAAAAAATTTGGATCCAATATGAAATTAGGAATAGCGCAGCAACTCCGCTTATATAAGCGAAAAAACGACTGTGAATATAAAGTGATTTATAAAATTTCAAATTATCTTGGTACTTCTACGGATTGAATAATCATATCGATGACCTTATCGGTGGTCATCCCTTCCATTTCTCGCTCTGGAGTTAACATTACACGATGTCTTAAGACAGGAAATAAACTTTTCTTTACATCTTCTGGTATTACAAAATCACGCCCATTAATGGCCGCAAAAGCCTTCGATGCCATTAATACCGCAATACTAGCTCTTGGAGAACCTCCTAAAAATAGATGTGGGTGATTTCTGGTGTTTGAAATGATTGCTGCTATGTATTGTATGATATTTTCTTCGACTAAAATATCAAATATTTGATCTCTAAATTGCGCTAATTCTGTTGTTGTCAATACCGGTTTCACCAAGGTTTGTGGCGTAGCACCTCTCCGTTTATTATGTGCCGTTATAATTTGAACTTCTTCCGCTACATTGGGATAACCTACATTAATCTTAAACAAAAAACGATCTAATTGTGCTTCTGGAAGAGCATAAGTCCCCTCTTGTTCAATGGGGTTTTGGGTGGCCAATACCATAAAAGGAGGTGCCATTTTGTATTGTAAGCAATCGATGGTAATTTGTTTTTCTTCCATGACCTCAAACAAGGCTGCCTGTGTTTTTGCTGGGGCTCTGTTGATTTCATCAATAAGCACCAAATTGGAAAATATAGGGCCTTTTTTAAATTCAAAATCAGAAGTTTTCATATTTAAAATAGAGGTTCCCAAAACATCAGAAGGCATTAAATCTGGTGTAAACTGAATCCTGCTAAAATCTGTAGCAATGGTTGTTGCCAATAATTTTGCAGTAATTGTTTTGGCAACGCCTGGAACTCCTTCAATTAAAACATGTCCATCTGCCAATAGGGAAACCAACAACAATTCGATAAAGTCATCTTGCCCAACAATCACTTCTTTTAACTGTGCTTTAATAGCTACAACTGCTGCTTTTAATTGGGATAAATCGATTCTGTTTGAAAAAGATTTTTCTTCCTGAGCTTTGTTTTCTGTATTTTCCATAGGATTATATTTTTTTTAAGATCTTGATTGTTTCTCCAGAAAAGACTCAATCTTTTTATTTAAATTAATTAATTGTTCTTTCGTAATGTTTTTTAATTGATCAATGTCTCCTATTGTTTTGAACAACGAGAGAATATCTTCTTTTTTATTACCACTTCGCGCAGCTAAATGATTGTAAAAAGATTCATTAAAAACACTTGTTGACAAGTGTAACTTTGTTCTAATGTGTTCTAAAAGATAAGTTATTTTATGTGTTGCAATGTGTTTATGTTCAGATTTCTCATAATACATATTTGCCACTGTTCTTGTAAATGCAAGGGTTTGGTTTTTTAACGGGAGTACAACGGGGATCATTCTTTGTACTCTTTTTGATTTGAAAAGCACAAAGAAAAGCACACCAATTAGCACCATATAATAAGCCCATTTTAAGTTTTCTGATCCAAGAACATATTGCATTGGGGAACTTATTTTACTTTTTCCGCTCTTGTAGTAGGCATCCCATAGAATAGGTTGATCGGCAGGAATGTAGGAGAGTGCATTTGCTACATAGGTGGCATTGTTCTCTTTTAAAAGGTTGTAATTTGTAAACAACAACGGAGCTGTATGAAAATAAAAATGCCCCTTTCCATGTGGATGTTCAATAAAATTAACACCTTCTGATACGACTTCCTTCTCTTGGTTTGTGGCCATTAACTTCCCCAGAGCAGTTGATTTTAACGTATCTATTTTTGCGAATACTAAGTTTGTCGAGGGCCTATCAAAAGTGAAATTGACTTTACTAAAAGACGGATTTAACAATGCTATTTCAAAATTCTCCTCCAATTCTGTGGTGATCATTTGTTGGGTCTCTAGCCCCAATGTATCAATATTAGCACCATTGGTGGCTACAAAAACAGTATTTCCTCTTGCAACAAAAGCCAGCAATTTTTTAAATGTTGCTTTGTCAAAATTAAGAAATCCATCTACAAAGAAATAGGTACCCGATCTTGTGGTATCGGTTAAAAATTGAAACGGCGATTGGTGAATTTCTCTAACGGTAGTTTTTGGAAACAAACTTGGTAACTGTGTTTTTAAAACATAGGTGCCATAGGGGGTTTTATGCTTTGCGGCATAACTCGGAAACCAATTAATTGGTTGGGTCTTTGTAGCTTCAGCATACATTAATCCCCCAACAATGGCGATAAAAAGAGCGATGTATATTTTGAGTTTTTTATCCACTAATTTTTTGTGTCAACGTGTTATATAAAGTGGTTATTTTTAAAAATTCGGGTTCATTAATCTCAAAATTACCATACCAGACAAAATCATACAATCGGGTAATTTCAGTGAAATCTGAGGCAAATTTGAGCTGGGCTATTTCTCGTATAAAATCTTCGTTTGTTTTCTCTTGCTGCCAAACAATCAATTCTTTATCGGTCAACTTTTGTAGAATTTGTAAGTAATAAAATCGAACTGCCAGTCGGTAATCCTTTTCTTGAATCGCTTGCGCAATGAGTTCACCTAACTGTAAATTGTTTATGAGCGCTTCATCATTGGTCAATTGAATGGAGGGTATTGTTGCGAGTACATCAGTAGCATTTCGAGTATTTACTTTCAAAAAAAACTTAAGCATAAAAAACAGCAAAAGCCCTAAAACAATCCATGGAATTGCTTTTACTATTGCCGCCAACACACCTACAGCAGGACCAATATCATCAAAAATAAAGGATAGCATTCTTTTCACCACTCTACCCAACCATGCCCACGTTTTTTCAAAAACATTTTCTTCATCTTGCTTTGTGGTATAATTAAATTCGTCTTGATTCTTAAATCGATCCAAGGCTTTTTGATCAAACTTTGTTGGCGTTACCTGGGAAGAATCCACGCGAATTCCGGTCATTTTTTCTTGTGAAAAAAGAGTGAGCGTACCGCATAACAATGATATGTAAATGAAGTATTTGAGCAACCTTATCTTCCTAAATTGTTAATTTGATCCATGGCACCAGAGGCATTTTTTTGTTCGTTGATATCGAAATAAAGCAATGCAATAGAAACAGTAAAAATGGCAGAAAAAAGTTGTTGTGCAACTGAAGAAATAAAAGCAAATAGTATGAAAACTGGATTCGAAAACAGTCCAGATATTTGTGTAATGTCCTTACTCTCCATAACAGAAAAGGCTTCGATCATGGTATATAGGATCGTTGGCAATGAAAACACAAAACTCAAAATGGCCAATAACAATCCAACAACAAATAAAATTCCAAGACTTTCCCAAAAATGTCCTTTCAAAAATGAAAAACTAGCTCCGATTGAATCCAGTGCTGTTTTGTGCTCAAAAACATACATACATCCTACAAAAGAAAGTACCGTACCCGTATAAAATACTGGAAAAAAACAAAGCAATGCACTCACAACAATAAGAATCCAAGAAACAAATCCCATGCCTAAAAATGGAAGCACATTTGTGATTCTGTAGGCGTTTATTTTTGAAACATCTACAAGTCCATCATTCTCAATATAACTTTTGATATAGGACAGTGCAGAGAGGGTAATTAAATAATAAATGATACATACCAAGAAGTAATTGACAAAATTTAAAACAAGTGGGGCAACACGAAAAGAAGTATCTAATACAAATGTATTTGAATAAGCACTGATCCCAAAGGAAAGTATTATGGGAATAAGGGCTACTTTAAAAATGAATGCAAAAAAAGGTTTCCATTCGATGCGAATAAATTTAAAAGTGTTTGTAATAATTGCGCCTAAATCTCTTTCTTTTCTAAATGTTATAATGTTAGATTCTTCCATCTGTTTGAATTTTGTGATTTAATTTTATTGGATATAGGATGTAATAATAAATAATTGTGAAAAATGAGGAAGCAATAATACAAATAGCCAACCAATCGGGCATTTCTGTGTGTCGCGTAACAAACCCCTCTAAAAAACCAGCAACTATAAAAAAAGGAAGGGTGCTAACCATAATTTTTAAACCTGCCGTTGCACTTCTTTTAAAAGACTCGGAACGACTGTATGTTTTTGGAGATAACAAACCGTTCCCTAAAACCAGTCCGGCACACCCGGCAATTACGATGACAGAAATTTCGATAGTTCCATGAATCCAAATGGTGCGAGAAGATTCCCATAGCAAACCTTGGTCATAGAAAAAATACAAAAAAGACCCCAACATTATGCCATTCTGCATCATTATATAAAGAGTTCCAACAGAAAAAAGCATTCCAAAAATGAAAGCATACAGGGCTACTCGAATGTTGTTAATGGTAATTCCTAAAAACATTTCTATTGCATTGGCATCTTTATAAACTGCCATCGGATCGCCTTTTCCAATATTCTCAAGGGTCATGTTTACATAGCCATCTCCTAAAATAAGCCGTACAAAATCAATATCATTCGCGGCAGAAAAAGCACCAATGAGTGTAAAAAAAGCAAATACTAAAAATGCTATCCCCAATTGTGTATGGTACTGATAAAAAGCGGTAGGAAAGCCTATTTTAAAAAAATTGACAATGCTGTTTTTACCTTCTTTCTTTGTCTTGTATATTTTCAAATGTGCCTTTGCGGCAACTGTATTTAAATATTGTGTGGTATTGCTTTTTGGATAGAATGTTTTGGCAAAGCTTAAATCGTCGGTAATTTCAATGTACAAATCCGATAATTTGTCAGGAGAAACCTGTGCTTTTTTTGAAAGAATATTTTCAAAAAGCGCCCATTTCTCTTTGTTTTTCCGAACAAATGCTGCCTCTCTCATGGGCTGAAAAATGTATTATCATTAAAAAGTAAATGCTGAAATTCGCAAACCATAGAAACTTATTATCTTAGCAATTCTTTGAAAAAAGTTGGTATAACAAATTAAAGAAAAAATGGATAACTTTCAAATAGAAACTGCTCAAAATATTAACATTCATCAAAACGTTGCGCACATTACCACCCGCATTGGTTCCTTTTTAATAGACCTATTGATCATCATTTCTTATTACATCCTTTTAATTTTTATAATGTCTTGGCTGAATCTTAATTTTGGAATACAACAGTGGGCCATATCACTCATTCTTAGCTTGCCCACGCTATTTTATACGTTGATTTTTGAAACTTTGTGGAACGGTCAGACTCCTGGCAAACGGATCAATAAAACCAGAGTGGTTAAGCTGGATGGCTCTAAACCAACCCTTGGGAATTATCTGCTCAGATGGATGATGCGAATCATCGATATTCAAATGGCCACAGGTTCGGTAGCAGTGTTAACTATTTTATTGAATGGAAAAGGACAACGTTTGGGAGACCTAGCAGCAGGCACCACCATTATTAGTGAAAAGAAAAGAGTGACTTTGCAGGAAGTTTTTTTGGCAGATGCAGCGGAAGACTACTCCCCTACTTTTCCGCAAGTAACGCTACTTTCGGATGCAGATGCTCAAACGATAAAGAAACTCTACCACACTGCGCTTCAAAAAAGAAAGCATGCCATTATTATAAAACTGCACGAACGTATTATAGAAATTACAGGAATTAAAACGGAACTAAAGCCCATAGATTTTCTAAAAGTTGTACTCACCGATTACGATTACTACACGCAACAGTAAATAATAAAACAACTATTAAAAGTGCCCGTTTCGGGGTCCGTCTCCGCAAACTCTCCTTGATACTCATACCTGTACCGTTCTCCGTTCACAATTTGCCTGTTTGGCATTGGCATCCCAAAAGGATAATAGTCCGTAGCACCTGATAAAGATCCTATTCCATTTTGATTTTTACTAGCTCCATATTTTGGCTTTTCAAAAGCGCCAATTTAGGACACGACGTGGAAAGAAACCCAATAATAACAACCGCTAAGAAACTTTTACTATTTCAATGAACGTGTATGCCTCTCAAAAAAGCGGGCCTTTGTTTTGTAAAACCCTGATTGTCAATAACTACATATAAGCATTTCCCAAAAGCACCAGTTTAGGACACTACCCCATTGTTGTTTTCAATGACTTCTTCTATTTCTTGTTGAATAACAATAACTCACCCACTTTGTAAATACTGTCGTATGGCGGTTTCCTAATGACTATATCTATTTTTAATGTATCTCCTAGTACATGAAACCTTCTTTCAAATGAATTTAAACCAATCTCTTCATCTTTTTCTGAAAAATTCCCTTGATAACCATACCTATAAGCTTCTCCGTTCACAATTTGTCTATTTGACATGGGCATCCCGCCAGGATAATAGTCCGTAGCACCTGATAAAGATACAATTCCATTTTGATTTTTACTAGCTCCATATTTTGGCTTTTCAAAAGCGCCAGTTTGGGACATTACCAATCGAAGAGTGCTTTTCAACTTTTATAGCGCCAAAATAATAAAAAAAATAAAATTAACATATGTTATTATATTCTGTTTTAAATAAAATATAAAATATTGATTAACAATATTTTAGTAGCTATTAAATTAATTAAAAGAATCTAAAAAAATAAGTGAACAGTTTTATAAAAATAATTGAGCGACAAGAAGCTTTATTTTTTAAAAAAAGAACATCTAAACTGTCGGAAAAAAGAGAAAAACAAAATAAGATTTGGGGAATTGAAGTCGAAATAGCAGTGCAAAAAAAACTACGAAAAATTACTTTTCGTAGTTCATTGCATCGAAGCTTTTAGAAGCTCATTTCAAAAGAGTAATGAAAAATAGTTTCGGTAAGAAATTTAGCCGTCGTATTGCCCAATTTCTTTGTCATAAAACAGGCCCGCTTTGTCCATTAAATCGGCCAACTCGGTGGCAATATCTTCTTCTTTTTCTCCGGTTAAATCCTCAAACCATTCGATTTGATCGTCTTTTAAATTGATTAAAAAACGAGGATACTCCGTATGAAGAATAAAAATATCTTCTGGATACTTGCTATTGTCTGCTAATAAAAATTTTGGGATTTCCATGAGTTTCTTTTTAAATCAGCTTGAAAAATGTCCAAGCTATAGTACTGTAAATGTCATATTATAAACACAAATGTAGGTTAATTCTGTTGTTCACGAATTAGTTTTGACGTTAAATAATTAAAACGCAAGTAAAGTAAAATTGCTGCGGTAGACAAACCTGCTAACAAACCCAGCCAAATACCAAAACTACCATACCTAGTAGCTTTTCCTAAAAAATAACTGGTTGGAAACCCAATAACCCAATAAGAAACAAAGGTAATAATGGTAGGGATTTTCACATCTTGCAAACCCCGTAAAGCTCCCAAAACAACCACTTGGATAGTATCTGATATTTGAAAAATAGCGGCCGCAAACAGGAGTTGTGAAGCAATAGACACAACTTCTAAATTGTCTGCATAGTTGGTGATATCTGTAAAATCTACATAAATTTTAGGCAAACTCTTATGAAATAAGAAGAAAACGCTACCAAAGAAAATCGCTAATAAAATTCCTAATAAGAAAATAGAAAAAGCAATTCTTCTCAATTCTTTATAATTTTGCAATCCTTTTTGATTGCCAACCCGAATCATCGAAGCAACACTTAAGCCCATGGCTACCATAAAAGTCATCGAAGAAAGGTTTAAGGCAATCTGATTTGCCGCTTGGGCATTTTTGCCCAACAAACCACTCAACCAAATTGCAGCCGTAAAAATAGCCACTTCAAAAAGCATTTGCATGGCACTAGGTGCTCCTAAATTAATTAATTTCTGAAGCATTAACTTTTCCAAAACAAAAAGCTTAATATTCGTAACCAACGCTTTTGTGCGTTCTTTCTTTGCCAAAAGCCACCAAAGATAGGCAAGCATGATAAAACGAGAAATTACTGTACCATACGCAGCACCAACAATTCCTAATGTAGGAAAACCAAATTTTCCAAAAATCAACAAATAGTTTAAAACTATATTAACAATATTGGCAATTAATGTAGCATACATTGGATATCTGGTCATCGACATACCATCGCTAAATTGTTTTAATGCCTGAAAAACAATCAATGGAATTAAAGAAAAAGCAACCAAGTCTAAATACGGGATTGCCAATGCTACGACCTCTTGAGGTTGCTGCATTAAATAGAGCAACGGTTTTGCAAAATAAACACCCAAAAACAAAACAATTCCTAAAACAGTACATAAAAACAGCCCATGTTTAAAAGTAGATTTTGCTTGCTTAAAATTATTGGCACTGTCCGCTTCTGCAATTAAAGGAGTAACGGCTGTAGAAAAACCAATTCCTAGAGACATGGCAATAAACATAAAACTATTTCCTAAAGAAACCGCAGCCAATTCTGCTGTACCAATTTGACCAACCATGATATTATCAACAAAACTAACAAAGGTATGCCCTAACATGCCCAGCATTACCGGGGCAGCCAGCTTCCAATTGTATTTAATTTCTGAAGTGTATTGTGAAATATTCACGGCTATTTGTTGTTTTTCTGATGGCAAAGGTATTTATAATAACTGAGGAATATTAACAAAAGAGTAACAGTTTAAATTCAACAAAAAAATGTATTTTTGATGTTATTAAAAATCAAAAAAAATGGCGAACATTACATTGGGTGGAAATCCAATAACAACGATAGGTACCTTACCAAATACCGGCGAAAAAGCACCAGAATTTGACTTAACAGCTGTCGATCTAAGTCACAAAAATCTTGGAGATTATGCTGGAAAAAACATTATTTTCAATATCTTTCCCAGCATCGATACGGTTACCTGTGCAACTTCTGTTCGTGCATTCAATAAAAAAGCAGCCAACCTAGAAAACACAGTAGTACTCTGTATTTCGAGAGATCTACCCTTTGCACAAGCACGTTTTTGTGGTGCAGAAGGGATTGAAAATGTAGTAATGTTGTCTGATTTTGCAACGGGTAGTTTTGGAAAAAAATACCAATTAGAAATGACCAATGGTCCTTTGGCAAATTTGCACTCGAGAGTTCTTATTGTCACCAACACAGAAGGAAGAATCATTTATACAGAACAAGTTTCGGAAATTGCAAAAGAACCCAACTACGATGCTGCACTAAAGGCACTATAAATTCATGAAAAATCCAAAAGATAGTTTTTTAAGAGGAAGAATCCGCAGTCTAAAATTTGCATTGAAAGGAATGTGGCTTTTAATAACCACCGAAGACAGTATTAAAGCACAATTATTTTTTGGAGCAGTCGCCGTGGGTTTTGGTTTGTATTTTAATATTTCAAATACGGAATGGATGATTCAATTCCTCATCATAGGAATGGTTTTGGTTGCAGAGGCATTGAATACTGCAATTGAAAAATTGGCCGATTTCGTTCACCCAGACTACCATGAAAAAATTGGTTTTATTAAAGACATTGCTGCCGGAGCACCAAGTTTTGCGGCATTTACTGCGCTCATTATTGCAGGTTTTATTTATGGCCAGAGAATGATCGAACTCTTTTAATAAAAAGGTATCTTTACCAAACAGCTCTTAACAATTTCAATGATTAAAAAAGCAACTAAAAACACCGCTACCAAAACGCCTAAAACTCCTGTTTTTGCATTTCTAAAAACAAGACAGTCTCAAACCATTATGGCTACGTTTTTAATTTTATTTGCCTGCTTTTTAACCATTGCATTTATATCCTTCTTTTTCAACTGGCAAGAGGATCAAAGCACACTTACCCAATTAAGCAATAAAAATGTACTGAGTAAAAACCTCCTGGGAAAAATCGGTGCAAATTTGAGCCACTTTTTCATATACAAAGGTTTTGGAATTGGCGCATTTATCATTGCTTTTCAAATAGGAATTTCGGGGTTGTATCTAATTTTTCAAAAGAAAATAGGTAAAATCATTCTTTCATGGAACTGGGGATTGTTAACAATGCTCTGGATTTCCATTGCTTTTGGATTTCTGGAGGCTTCCTCGACCCTTCTTTCGGGAACCATTGGATATGAAGTAAATGATTACTTGCAACGCTTTTTAGGAAAAACAGGGTTGGCCATCGTTTTAACCTTCTTTTTAATCAGCTATCTAGCAATTCGTTACAAATTAACTGCAGATCGTTTTGTGGAGAAACTTAGAGAACGAAATGCTAAAAAAGCAGCCTTGGGTAATTCCTCCAATGAAACGACATCAGTCATTGCAGGAGAAGCGGATGCTTCATCCAGTGATCTGGTGATCGATGCCCCCTTAAAATCTGAATTTGAATTGTCTTTAGAAAACTTACAACCCACCATTTCTAAACATTCTGAGCCGATTACCAAAGCAGAAGAAATTCTACTCAATGTAGAAGAGCAAAAAAAACCTTCCCCAGCAGTTGAAGCGCCAGCAATAGAAATTGAAGTTGAAAAAATAGAGGAAGAGAAGAGTCTTACTGAAAATCTATCCGATAAAATTGTAAAAGATTTTGGTGAATTTGATCCTACATTGGAATTGTCGAATTTTAAATTTCCAACCTTCAATCTTTTAAAACAATACAACGAAACCATTTCTATAGATCCTGAAGAATTGGAAGCGAATAAAAATCGGATTGTTGAAACCTTAAAAAATTATAAGATTGGGATTGTTGAAATTAAAGCAACTGTAGGCCCTACCATTACCCTATATGAAATTGTACCCGATGCTGGTATTCGAATTTCAAAAATTAAAAACTTAGAAGATGACATTGCCTTGTCTTTGTCTGCATTGGGAATTCGTATCATAGCTCCCATTCCAGGAAAAGGGACCATTGGTATAGAAGTACCCAATAAAAAAGCAACCATTGTATCCATGCATTCTGTGATTGCATCAAAAAAGTTTCAAAAATCAACGATGGAATTGCCCATTGCATTGGGAAAAACCATCTCTAATGAAACCTTTGTCGTCGATTTGGCAAAAATGCCACACTTACTAATGGCTGGAGCTACAGGACAAGGAAAATCGGTAGGACTAAATGCCGTATTAACCTCACTGCTCTACAAGAAACACCCAGCAGAGGTAAAGTTTGTTTTGGTAGATCCAAAAAAGGTAGAACTGACTTTGTTTAACAAAATTGAACGGCACTATCTGGCCAAATTACCCGATGCTCAAGAAGCAATTATTACCGATACAACCAAAGTTGTACACACCTTAAATTCATTGTGTATCGAAATGGACAATCGCTACGATTTGCTTAAAAATGCGATGGTTCGGAATGTCAAAGAATACAATACTAAATTCAAAGCACGGAAATTAAATCCGAATGACGGGCATCAATTTTTGCCTTATATAGTTTTGGTCATTGATGAATTTGCAGATTTAATTATGACAGCTGGGAAGGAAGTAGAAACTCCTATAGCACGATTGGCACAATTGGCAAGAGCCATTGGTATTCACTTGATCGTTGCCACACAAAGACCTTCCGTAAATGTAATTACCGGAATTATAAAAGCAAATTTCCCTGCAAGAATTGCCTTTCGGGTAACTTCAAAAATAGATTCTAGAACAATCTTAGATGCAGGAGGTGCCGATCAATTGATTGGTCGAGGAGATTTATTATACACCAATGGAAATGATATCAATCGAATTCAATGTGCCTTTGTAGACACCCCCGAAGTTGAAAAAATTACCGATTTTATTGGTTCTCAAAGAGCCTATGCAGAAGCGCATTTGTTACCAGAATACATTGACAATGAAAATGGTACTACTCTTGATATAGACATCGCAGATCGTGACAAACTCTTTAGAGAGGCTGCTGAAATTATCGTAATTGCACAACAAGGATCTGCCTCCTTATTGCAAAGAAAATTAAAACTAGGCTATAACAGGGCCGGTCGATTGATAGATCAGCTAGAAGCTGCCGGTATTGTTGGCGGATTTGAAGGCAGTAAAGCAAGACAGGTATTAGTGACCGATTTAGTGGCACTCGATCAATTCCTAGAAAGCGAAAACAATAACAACACGCTGTAAAACAGCGCAATTAATTTTTATACATGAAAAATTTTGGAATTGTAATAATCAGTTTTTTCATCACCTTACAAGTTGCTGGGCAAAACTCCAAAGCGGCAAAGTTGCTCTTAGATGCTGTAGCAACAAAAATGGAAGGATACGAAAATATGGAGATTAAATTTCGTCAAACCTTAGTCAATGAGGATGCCGGCATTTTTGACGGAGACGAACCTCCAATTTATGGGAAAATTACCCTTCAAAAAGAAAAATACCACCTAGTGTACTTGGGAAATACTTTTCTTTTTAATGGCCTTACGATGTATGTGATTAACGAGGAAGAAAAAGAAGTTACGGTTTCACAAGGAGATATTGATGGAGAAGATGGTTTTATTTACCCCTCAAAATTAGCAACGTTTTACAAAGAAGGATATACCTATACGATGGGAGAAATAAAAAAGAAAAACGGTCTCAATCTTCAGTTTATAGACCTTTTCCCAATAGACAGTGCCTCAAATATTATAAAAATAACGTTGGCGATTGATGTAAAGACAACACACATTTACCAGCTAATTCAGACGGGTGAAAACGGCTCTAAAACCACCTTTACCATAAGCACACTAAAGCCCAATCAAAAGTTACCAGAAAAAATATTTTCTTTAGATACGCAGAAGTATTCTGAGGAAAATGGATATACAATCGATTAACGCTCAATTAACAGAAAATTAGTAGCATCTTATAGTTTAAGAAACTACTTTTGCATGGATGAAAATTCTTGATAGATACATACTCAAAAGTTTTTTAGTTCCTTTTTTTGCAACCTTTCTTATTGTCTTATTTGTCTTGGTCATGCAAGCATTATGGCAAACGTTTGAAAACATTGCTGGAAAGGGTATCAGTTTGGCTTTTATCTTTAAATTTTTGTATTATACTGCCTTAATGATCATTCCACAAGCATTGCCTATTGGAGTGCTCCTCTCCTCGATTATGGCACTGGGGAACTTGGGCGAAAACTATGAATTTGCTGCAGCAAAGTCTGCAGGTATTTCGCTACAAAGACTGGTAAGACCCTTGGCAATTTTGGCGATCTTTATGAGTGGAATTAACTTTTTCTTTTTAAATAATGTATATCCATATGCCGTATTTAAACAATTAAACTTAAAACAAAATATCAAAAAGAAACAACCTGCAATGGCATTGATACCTGGAAGTTTCAATACTGAAATTCCTAATTATCAAATAAAATTTGAAGAAAAATACGGGGAAGAAGAAAACTTACTAAAGAAGGTTTTAATCTATGATCTTAAAAGTAGAAAAGGAAATCAGAAGGTAATTACTGCAGAAAGAGGTAAAATTGTTTCTGAAGAAGGAAGTAAGTACATGACCTTCATTCTTTATGATGGTAACTATTATGAAGAACACATTAGATCCGGCTCATCACTCATCAAAAGAAAACGAATGCCTTCATCGAATGCAACGTTTAAAGAATACGAAATGAATATTGATATTTCTTCATTGTCCCAAGAAGATTTGGAGGATGAAAGATACAAAGGACGTCATAACATGCTCAGCATACAACAAATTAATGATACCCTACCCGATTTAAAAAATAATTATGATGAATATGTGGGCTTGAGAACCAAAAGTTTGAATTCCATTTTAAAGGTTAAAAAACTGTACGCGTATCATGATTCCCTAAAAACTAAAAACATTTCATCCAATTTGTTAGCAAATTTTAATTTGAATAATAAAATTAATATTCTCAGCAATGCAATTTCGGTTACAGGTAGAGCCGAAAACAATATAAAATCGAATACCAATAATTTTAAATTCAAGAGGAAGAATTTAAATCTTTATGATACTGAATTTTACAATCGAATCGCTTTTTCATTGTCTTGTTTGTTATTGTTTTTTATTGGAGCTCCCTTAGGATCCATTATTAGAAAAGGTGGTTTTGGATTGCCGATGATTTTAGCAATTTCCATCTATGTTATCTATTTTTTCAGCAATACATTTGGTAAAAATTTAGCAGAAGAAAGCTCTGTTACCTCCATGCTTGGTGGTTGGATAGCCATTTTGATAATGCTACCAATTGCTATTTTACTCACCAGAAGAGCCACCAGAGACAAAGGACTCTTTAACATTGATGTTTTTACACAACCTATTATTCACTTTTTCAAGAAATTTACGTCCAAAAACACCCACAAACTATGACCCCTATCAAAACGCAAAATAACACTCAATTACATGCTATAGAAGCTGCTATTGAGGATATAAAAAATGGAAAAGTTATCATTGTTGTAGATGATGAGCATAGAGAAAATGAAGGTGATTTTTTGGCTGCAGCTGAAATGGCAACGCCAGAAATGATCAATTTTATGGCTACGCATGGTCGTGGATTGATTTGTACACCGCTCACAGAAAACCGATGTAAAGAACTAGGACTGGGAATGATGGTACAAAACAATACCGATCCTATGGAAACCGCTTTTACTGTTTCGGTAGACCTACGCGGAAAAGGAGTTACCACTGGTATTTCTGCAGCAGATAGAGCACTTACTATAAAAGCATTGGTAGCCAAAGAAACAAAGCCCGCCGACCTCGCAAGACCAGGGCACATCTTTCCGCTAAAGGCGAAAGAAGGAGGTGTTTTAAGAAGAACTGGACATACAGAAGCTGCCATAGATTTTGCACGCTTAGCTGGCTTAGAACCCGCAGGAGTCATTGTAGAAATCATGAATGAGGATGGTACGATGGCACGCCTCCCAGAACTGTTGAAAGTTGCTGAAAAATTTGATATTAAAATTGTTTCTATTGAAGATTTAGTTGCCTATCGAATGGAACACGATTCTTTGATTGAGAAGAAAGAAGATTTTCAACTGGAAACTCGTTTTGGTGAATTTCGTGTTAGAGCCTATCAACAGACAACGAACAATCAAGTACATTTGGCCTTAACAAAAGGAACTTGGTCCAAAGAAGAGCCCATTTTAACACGTGTAAATTCTACCCTAGTAAATAATGATATCCTTGGAACACTCACCAACAATGCCGATAAAAAATTGGATCAAATGTTTCAAGTCATCAATGAAGAAGGCAGAGGAGCAATTTTATTTATCAACCAACAAAACCAGTCACAAAACTTATTGGGAAGATTGAGTAAATTGAAGGAAAATCAGGCAAACGGACAATTAAAAGCTCCAGCGATAGGAATGGACAACAAAGATTTTGGAATTGGTGCCCAAATTTTACATGATCTTCATATTAGCAAGTTAAAACTAGTAACCAATACCAAACAAACCAAACGTGTGGGAATGATTGGATATGGGCTAGAAATTACAGACTATGTAAACTATTAAGTAGTTCTATCGCTAACTTAATTTGGGTTTTTTAAAATACTTAAATGGAACAAACAACATCCCAAAGCATTGGCTGTCTGTTTTTCCCATATTTTTGTGATGAATTTTATGCGCTTTACGCAACCCTTTTAAATAGGAATTATCGGTGTTCTTAAACCATTTGAAGCGTTGATGAATTAATACATCGTGGACTAAAAAATAAGCCAAACCGTAACATAAAATACCCAAACCAATAAAAAACAGGTAGGTATGTACTGTGTAGGTTCCAAAATAGAACAAGGCGATACTTGGAATGGCAAATACTACGAAAAAAGCATCATTTTTCTCAAACCCGTTGTATTTGGGTTGGTGATGATCTTCATGCAAGTACCAGCCAAAACCATGCATTATATATTTATGAGTGCACCATGTGACTCCTTCCATTATTAAAAAAACACCTAAAGTAATTAATGCGTACATCATTAGATAATATTCAATTTGTATTTTACGTAACTTCTTGCTAAAAGATTAATTTTCATTGGATCAGAAATACGAATCCTTGAATCCATAATTTTTTCTGATGGAATTTTGTGTAATTTTTTAAGCAACCTTCTATAATACCTATAAGCCATATAAACCCCAAATTTTGCTTCTGCAGGAAGGTTTAAAATTCCATTTGAAAATGCATATTCAAAATCAGCTTCAATTTCTTCAATAATTAAATCTTTTGAGGCAGCATCTAGTTTACCTAAATCAATATTCGGAAAATACGAACGATTCAATACCTCATAATCATCTTTTAAATCTCTCAAGAAATTTACTTTTTGAAAAGCAGAACCTAAACGCATTGCAGCATCCTTAAGATCTTCATACATTTTGTGATCCCCATTTACAAACACCTTCAAACACATCAAACCAACAACATCTGCCGAGCCATAGATGTATGCATCATATTCTTCTTTGGTGGTATACTCCGTTTTATGCAAATCTGCCTTCATGCTTTTCAGAAATGCTTGTACCATTTCATCCGGGATATTATATCTAGTGACTGTTTTTTGAAAGGAGTTTAAAATCGGATTTAAACTAATTCCTTCCGCTTTGGCAGTATAATAGTCCTTTTCAAAGTGGGCCATGAGATCTGCTTTATTGTATTCATGAAAAGTATCTACAATTTCATCGGCAAAACGCACAAAACCATAGATATTATAAATATCAGCTCTTATTTTTGGTGAAAGCATATTTACCGCCAAAGAAAATGAAGTGCTATACTTTTGGGTTACTAATTTACTACACCCGTTGGAAACATCATCAAATAAATCTTTCATATTACGACTGTTTTTTTATAATTAATTCTGAGGCTAATTTCCCTGAAATTAGCGCAGGGGGTACTCCTGGTCCAGGAACGGTTAACTGTCCTGTGAAAAATAAGTTTCCTACTTTGCTACTCTTAATATTAGGTCTTAAAAAGGCGGTCTGCAACAAGGTATTTGCCATTCCGTATGCATTTCCTTTGTAAGAATTATAGGCTCCCTTAAAATCATTTACACAAAATGATCTTTTAAACAATACGCTGCTTTTAACTTTTTGGTTGGTACGTTGTTCGAAGCGGTCCATTATTTTATCAAAATACTCCGCTCTTAAAGCTTCAGTATCTTCAATACCTGGAGCCAACGGTATTAAAAAGAAACCTGCTTCTTTTCCTTCAGGTGCCGAGGTAGGATCTGTAATCGATGTGAAATTGGCATAAAATAGCGGATCTGTTGGCCATTTTGGGTTGTCATAAATCTCAGCAGCATGAACATCAAAATCGGTATCAAAAAAGAGCGTATGATGACTCACATTCTCAATCTTCTTATCAAAACCAACATAGAAGAGTAATGAAGAAGGTGCAAAAGTTTTCTTGTCCCAATATTTTTCAGAATACTGCCTTACACTTTCATCTAACAAGGTTTCTGTGTGATGGTAATCTGCACCACTCAAAATCATATTTGCTTCAATTTCTTCACCATTAACCACCAATCCAGTTACGTTTTTTTGGTCATCTGTAAGAATTTTAGAAACTGTTGCTTTGGTTTTAAATTCAACACCTAAGGTTTTTGCCAATGCAACCATTCCTTCCACTACCTTGTACATACCGCCCCTAGGGTGCCAGGTTCCTAATCCAAAATCTGCATAGTTCATGAAATTATAAAAGGCAGGAGTATTGTCTGGCTTTGCCCCTAAAAACAACACAGGAAATTCTAAAATTTGGATTAATTTTGAACTTTTTATATTTTTTCTTACCTGTTTTCTTATCGTTGAAAAAAACTGAGTAACTCTAGAAATTGTCGTTGTATTTACAAGTTCTAGCGGGGAAATCCCTGGTTTGTAAACCAAATCTTTAATAGCTGTATCATAATTTTCTTTTGCAGAATCTAAAAATGTTTTTAGATGTTTCGCACTTCCCTTTTCTTCGTTTTCAAACAATTCATAAATTTCTGCGAGTTTACTTGCTATTTTTAGGGAAGAACGATCTCCGAAATAAACCTCGTACCCTGGAGATAATTTATCTAGGGTATAGAAGTCTGAGGGCTTTTTTCCGAAATCTGCAAAAAACCGTTCAAACACATCGGGCATCCAATACCAGGAAGGCCCTAAATCGAAGGTGAATCCCTCTTTTTTAAATTGTCTTGCACGTCCACCTAAAGAATCATTTTTCTCTAGAACAGTAACTTTGTAGCCTGCTTTGGCTAAATAACATGAAGCCGAAAGCGAGGAGAATCCGGAGCCAATAATATATACTTGTTTTTTCATTGATTCATATAACCATCAAATAAAGCTATTTGAAGTAAGGGGTTAGTTGTTGAACAAATATAATAATATAATGAATATTTAAATAGCGATTTACAACACTTTTAATAAATCTTTTATAGATTCATATAAGAGAATCTTTGATTTAAATTCAGATCCTTGAACTGCGTTCGTTTTTTTACCTATGGCAATGAAGTGGTGCTTACAATCTTTTAAAATAGTATCGATTTCATTAAAATAGCTTATGATATGATCATTGTAAGGTTGAATTGTAAGGGAAGTAACAAAGGTAATTTTACGATCACTATTAAAAAAATAACTCAAATTATTTAAAGGCAAACTCTGGCCCAAATAAATGGTATGATTCCCTCTTAAAACAAGTTCATAATTAAGATACAACAGTCCCAATTCATGAATTTCATTTTCTGGCAAAAACAACACGTAGGTATTCTTGGAATTTGAGGAAATGGCTTGTAATTTCTCTGTATTTATTTGTATTTTCTGGGCAATTAAATTGGAGATAAAATGCTCATGTGCAGGAAGTAGCGTCTCTGTTTGCCAGAGCAATCCAATTTGTTCTAAAAAAGGAATAAACACCTGTTTAAACACTTCTCTAAAGGTTATTTTGTGCAATAATTTATTGTAGGTTTCATTAAATAAAGTTTCGTCAAATTGAAACATCGCCAATTTTAATGAATTAATGGCTTCATCATTGATGGCTATTTTGAATGCAAGATCTCGGGCATTTTGAATAATTTCTGCCTCAGACATTTCCGCTATTTTAGAAATTTTAAAGCCGTTTTTATTCAACAAAGAAATATTTAACAACTTGGTTAAATTTTGATGAGAATAAGATCGGATATTTGTATCTGTTCTTTTGGGTTGCAGTAAATTGTATCTTTTTTCCCAGATTCGGATCGTATGTGCTTTAATTTCAGAGATATTCTGCAAATCTCTTATGGTAAAATCCTGCTTAATATTATTCAAACTTATTTTATTAGTGGCCACACAAAGATACTAGTTTTTAATAAAAAAAATCTTTTGTTTTAAAACTTGTAACTTTTTATGGATTTTTGTGACCTATAAGAAAATCAACAATAAAAGTGCTGAAAGATTTAGAATCTAAATTTTTATCGGACTTTGAAAAAAATCAGAATATTGTGCATAAAATTTGTAGAATGTACACTACAGATAAAGAGGCACATAATGATTTGTTTCAAGAAGTAACTATTCAACTTTGGAGAAACTATGAAAAGTTTCGAGGCGAAGCAAAGTTTAGTACATGGATGTATCGAGTTGCCTTAAATACTGCAATTTCTTTATATAGAAAATCCACAAGAAGGATAAAAACACAGAATATTAGCGATTTTGAATACAAAATAAAAGCCGATGATTATGATGATAGTGAAGAGCTACAATTAAAAGCACTTTACCGTGCTATTCATCAATTAAACGATATTGAAAAGGCATTAATCTTTTTGTATTTGGAAGACAAACCCTACAAAGAAATATCAGAAACCTTAGGGATTTCAAATGGAAATGCAAGAGTCAAAATGAACAGAGCAAAGGAAAAACTTAAAAATATACTAAACCCATAAGATACCCCATGGATTTATTAGACAACTATAAAAAAGCTTGGGACAATCAGCCCGAAGAAATCAAGAAAATTTCTGCTTTGGAAATTTATAAAATGACACAGGAAAAGTCATCATCGATTGTAAAATGGATTTTTGTGATTGGAATTTTAGAGTTTGCTTTTATGATTCTATCTACTTTTATTTTTGATGTCTCTAATGACGAAAAAATCATGATGGCCATGGGCATTTATGAGTTTGTTCAAATATCACAATACTTGACGATTCCTGTACTCTTTTATTTCCTCTTCTTGTTTTACAAAAATTATAAAAACATTTCGAGTATTGATAACACAAAAAAATTGATGACCAAGATCAAAAAAACAAGAAGAACGGTAAGAAATTACGTCATCTTTAACCTACTTTACATTGTCTATATTGCTGCAATAATGACTTTTGGAATGGTCAGAACTCCGCAAGGAAGCTTTCAAAATATTCCCGAATGGCTTATTGTCCTCATCATGATCCTTGTTACCGTAATTATGTTATTACTCTTCTGGGGCTTCTATCAGCTCCTCTATGGAATTTTATTAAATAAATTAAATAGGAACTACACCGAATTGGCAAAATTAGATCAAAAAGAATAATCTTCTTTTAGCTCATTTAGAAGTATTTCGTGCATTTCATCAGTATAATCTAGGTGGGTAACGATTCTTATTTTCCCTTCCCCCATTGGAGTTAAAAGAATGTTTTTTTCCTTCATTTTTTGGATAAAACGAGCGTCACCAATTTGCTGATCTACATAAAAAATAATGATATTGGTTTCTATGGGCTCTACTTTAGTAACATAAGAAGCGTTCTGCAGAACGTGACCCAATTCCTTTGCTTTTAAATGATCCTTGGCCAACCTTTCAACATGGTGATCTAATGCATGAATTCCTGCAGCTGCTAAAAAACCAGTTTGTCGCATGGCACCTCCAAATAATTTTCGAATTCTTAGTGCCTTTGCAATATGTACTTTAGAACCTAAGAGAATGGACCCAATTGGTGCGCCCAATCCTTTAGACAAGCAAATAGAAATTGTATCAAAAAGAGCACCGTATTGGGCTGGAGATTCATTTTTTGCGACCAAAGCATTAAACAATCGCGCACCATCTAGATGAAATGCTAAATTATTATTTTTCGCGACCTTTTGTACGCTTTCTAATTCTGAAAAATCCCAACAAGCTCCACCCCCTTTGTTGGTTGTATTTTCAATACAAACCAATCGTGAAAATGGCACGTGAATGTCTGCCCTTCCTGCAATTGCAGCTTCGAGTTGTGCTGCTGTAAACATCCCACGATCTCCATCAATTAATTTACAAGTAACTCCTGCATTAAACGCAGCACCTCCTCCTTCATAATTATAAACGTGCGCATATTTATCGCAAATCAACTGATCGCCAGGTTGTGTATGCAATTTTATAGCAGCTTGATTTGCCATCGTTCCTGATGGAAAAAACAACGCATCCTCCATGCCAAATAATTTGGCTACTTTCTCTTGCAAGGCGTTTACAGTGGGATCCATTTTAAAAACATCATCCCCTACTTCCGCATGCAGCATTGCCTCCATCATTGCTGGAGTGGGCTTGGTAACCGTATCTGATATTAAATCTATTGTCATATTTTTATTTTAAACACGTTTTCAACGAGGTAAAAATTATTCAATTCGGGTGCTTGGTGCAATGGATAACTAATGTTCACTCCCAATTGGAGATCCATCTGGAATTTTTGGTACAACAGTCTCTTTAAAAGCTCTTGGATTTTTCATAAATCGGGCTACCTTGTCAACCATTGCTTCTTCATATATTTTTTGTATCCCTTCCGATTTTTTTTCGGTAAGATACTCCTTAATTTCTTTCAACTTAGACTGAACAATTGCGGGTACTTGCGAATACTGGTTTTTCGCTGTTGAAAGTCTAAATAATTGTTCCAATACAGTATTATTAATCGTGTTTTGCAATTCTTGATAATAATGATCATCGTGCGATTTTTTTATCGTTTTAGCGATTAATTCATCCAATAATTCTGCCAAACCTAATTGTCTTTTACCAATACTTTTGTGAGCAATTAAACGGGAAGCTCTTTGGGGATACAAAAGCAAACGCAATGTCATATCTGATGCCGTTTCTACTGCAGAAAAAGGATCAAAAGCAACGCCCAGCTTACTACGAAAAGATTCTCTTGTTCTTCCATATCCCATAGCTCTGGGAGGAAACAAAGCTAGTTTTTCTCTCGGAATAGCAATTTCTTCCACTTGCAGCGTTTGTAAAACTGCCTGCAATGCAATTCGTTCCGAAATTCCCGAAACAGGTTTTACTACTTTTTGATTTCCACCTGTAACTGCATAATTGTAATTGAGCCCGCCAATCAGTTTCACCGTTGCTTCTGTTTGATACCTATGGAAGAAATACAAAGGCACAAAAACGTCTTCTAAAACAGAATATGGTGTATTCCTTTTGACATTGTCTGTTGAAAAATTGTCAATCGCTGTTTTTCTAATTTTTAAGACATTGTACAACTCATCATGAATGTTTCCACCGTTATCCCATAAATGGGCCGTAGCACTGGCAGTTCCTCCCGATCTCGCATCGGCATCTGACAAATATTTTAATCCATCAGAAAATGCATTTTCTAGAATCGAATTCAACGCAATGTCTTCGTTTACCTTTGAAGAAAAATCCTGATAAAAATAAGCAACAGTGACCTTGTCCCATGCACCAATTTTGGTGTCATATGCTGCTGAGAAATCGATGGTACCCGATTCATCTAAAGAAAATTTTGGATGTGGGTAATCCATTACAGAAGCTCTGTCAGTAGTACTTGCTGCAAAATTATGTGCAAAGCCCAATGTATGTCCAATTTCATGGGCAGCGAGCTGACGTATTCTTGCAATGGCCATTTCTAAAGCAAAAGAGTCATCAATCGTATCCTTTTTATAGGGCGCATGCAGTGCTTGAGCAATCAAAAAATCTTGACGAATTCGCAAACTTCCTAAGCTCACATGTCCTTTGATAATTTCCCCTGTTCTTGGATCCGCAATACTCGCACCATAGCTCCATCCTCGCGTAGAACGATGCACCCACTGAACCACATTGTAACGGATATCTAAGGGATCGACGCCTTCTGGCAATAGCTTCATTTGAAAGGCATTTTTATAACCAATTGCTTCAAAAGCTTCGTTCCACCATCGGCCACCGTCTAACAAAGCAGTGCGAACCGGTTCTGGAGTTCCCCGATCCAAATAGTAGACAATGGGTTCTTTAGCTTCTGAAACAGCAGCATTTGGATTTTTCTTTTCCAAGCGATGTCTGTATATAAAACGTTGTCTAATGGATTCATTTACAGGAGTTGCATAGTCTAAATAACTCATCGGATATCCTCCAGAACGCGTATCAAATTTTCTTGGTTTGTAGGCGTTATCTGGCAATGCTACAAATGAATGATGTTGATGCACCGTTACCAAACTCGCATTGGCTGTAACACTTCGAAGTTGAGCTCCTTTTGGCGAACCTTTAAAGGTAAGCATCACATCAAATTCTACATTTTTTGGAAATGCCTTTGTTCTTTCGGCAAAAAAAGCACTCTTACTCGTGTCCAAATTATACGTTCCTTGTTTGTTGCTAGCCAATGTTTTGACAACTCCGTGGGCATCTCGCATAAAAAAAGAGGTTGCATCGACTAAAAAAACGCCTTTTTTTTCTTGCTTGATCACAAAACCGTGTAAAACGGATTTTGCAAAGGCTTCTTTTACCGCCTGTTTCTCCTCCTGATTTGCAGTAATAGCTCTGTAATCTTGGTTGGGCTGAACTAACATGATCTTGTTTCCAAACCTTTGAAAAGAAACTACCACACCGTCGCCTAACTGACCGCGGTCTAAACCAATGTCATTGGAACCAATTCCTTGTGAAAGAGACCGCACGTATAGAAATTCTTTATCCAACGCTTCTATTTGTAAGAAAATCTTATCCAAATTTTCATCATGATAAAAGTCATAAAAACCTTCATATTTTGTGATCCCTTTCTGAAGTTTACTCCCAGATTTGTCTATAAAAAACTGCGAAAATCCATTGAAAGAAATTGAGATAAAAAAAAGAATGAATACTGTTTTTTTCATAAGAAACATAATTTTGTTAAATCTATAAAATAAGGATCGGTTTTAAAAGAAGATATCTTAAAAATTCATTTATTTTTGTGGTGCCTATGATTACACAAGAACAACTGAAAAATATTTCTTTAAGAATTGAGAAATTAAAAACTTATTTAGAGATAGACAAAAAACGGATTGAAATTGCCAACGAAGAAGAAAAGACGGCAGATCCAACTTTTTGGAACGATCCTAAAAAAGCAGAAGTAATCATGAAAGAACTTCGTTTTAAGAAAAAGTGGGTCGATGATTATGAAAAAGTCATTTCATTAAATGAGGACATTCAAGTATTATATGAATTTTACAAAGAGGGTGAAGTAGCGGAAAGTGAACTAACAGTACCGTTTCAAGACTTAAGCACATTCCTAGAAGATATTGAATTTAAAAACATGCTCTCTGAACCTGGAGATTCTTTAGCTGCTACGATACAAATTACTGCTGGAGCTGGTGGAACAGAAAGTTGTGACTGGGTAGAAATGCTCTCTCGAATGTATACCATGTGGGCAGAAAAACAAGGGTATAAATTAAAAACACTGAATTACCAAGCTGGCGATGTAGTTGGAATTAAAACGATCACCATAGAAATTGAGGGTGATTATGCATTTGGATGGCTTAAGGGGGAAAATGGGGTGCATCGTTTGGTACGCATCTCCCCTTTTGATAGTAATGGGAAACGCCATACCACCTTTGGTTCGGTTTATGTATTTCCAGTAGCCGATGATTCGATAGAAATTGAAATCAACCCAGCAGATATTGAAATTGTAACCGCTAGATCGAGTGGTGCGGGTGGCCAAAATGTAAACAAAGTAGAAACAAAAGTCCAACTGACACACAAACCAACAGGCATTCAAATTTCTTGTTCTAATTCCCGTTCACAACACGACAATAGAACAACAGCCCTAAAGATGTTAAAATCACAATTGTATGAAATTGAGCTGCAAAAACAACAAGCAGCAAGAGATGATATTGAAGCCAATAAGATGAAAAACGAATGGGGAAGTCAGATCCGGAATTATGTAATGCATCCCTATAAATTAGTAAAAGACGTAAGAACAGGACATGAAACTGGTAATGTAGACAACGTCATGGATGGACAAATCAATCCTTTTTTAAAATCCTACTTGATGTTGAATGGGCAGAAGAAGGAAGAGGCTTCATAATCAGTATCTGTTGTCAGCTCGCAATCATTAAAAAACTTAAAAATGATCAAAATATACCACAACCCTCGATGTTCAAAATCGAGACAAGCTGTTGAACTTCTGGAAAATAGCGGGAAAAAATTTGAAACCGTCAAATATTTAGATGCCAAATTTACCTACGAATCCTTGGACGAAGTACTTCAAATACTGAACATTACACCCATTGAATTGGTTCGGAAAAATGAAAAAATTTGGAAAGAAAATTTTAAAGGAACTCCACTATCAGATGCTGAAATTATAAGCATCATGGTGAACCATCCTAAATTAATAGAGCGCCCCATTGTTATTAATAAAAACAAGGCAATTATTGGAAGACCTACCTCAGACATTTTATCAATTATTTAGCAATCAATTCAATAAACTCTTTAACGTTTTTTTAACAACTACGATCGTAAACTTTATGCAATCTTTGTTGTATAAAATAAAACAAAAAAAAACACTTTGATTAAGAAACTTCCCCTCCTCCTTTTTTGCCTTTTTGCGACCCCCCTATTCTTTGGACAACAAGCCAATAAGAGTATGAATATTTCACTGAAAGGAAAAGTTGTAGAAGCAACTAGCAATGCGCCTTTAGAATATGCAACCATTGTTTTAAGAAATACTGAAACCCAAAAGATTTCTGGTGGAATTACCAACGAAAAAGGATTTTTCGACATTACAACTCCAACCGGAACCTATGAAATAAGTATCGAATATATTTCTTTTAAAAGTATCCAATTGCCAATTCAAAAGCTAACAGCGAACACAAATTTAGGAACCCTCAAACTTTCTGAAGATGCAAACAGCTTGAATGAAGTGGTCATTATTGCCGAGAAATCCACCGTAGACATTCGCTTAGACAAACGAATTTACAATGTGGGAAAAGACATGACTGTAAAAGGCGGAAACGCTTCTGATGTATTGGATAACGTACCTTCTGTAAGTTTGGATGTAGAGGGAAATGTGAGCTTGCGTGGCAATGAAAACGTTCGTATTTTAATTGATGGAAAACCATCAGCATTGGTAGGTTTGAGTGGTGCAGATGCACTAAGACAATTGCCAGCGGACGCCATCGAGAAAGTAGAAGTCATTACATCGCCATCTGCTAGATATGATGCTGAAGGAACTGCAGGGATTTTAAACATCGTTTTGCGCAAAGGAAAAGCATTGGGCTTTAATGGATCTTTAAATACAACCGTTGGAACACCAGATCAATTTCAATTTGGGACCAACTTAAATCAACGAGGAAAAAAAACCAATCTCTTTTCTAACTTTGGATATCGTTACAGCAAAGGACCGGGAAATTCTTATACCGATTTAAAAAATTTCACAGAAGGGATCGTTTCGAGTTCACGAATTGAAGATCGAATTTGGCAGCAAAGAAGAAAAAGCTTTAATGCCAATGCTGGCTTGGAATATTTTCTAACTAAAAAAAGCAATCTTACGGGAACGTTCTTTTATCGAAATACCAAAGGCGGTAATTATTCAGAAAATACCATTGAAGAGTTTGATGCAAATGGAAACAACACCGACAGTGTGGTTCGTATTCAAGATGAAGATGGCGATGATGAAACACTACAATATTCTTTAAACTACACCAATAACTTTTCGAAAGACGGTCACAAACTAACGGTAGATTTTCAATACAGTGATAGCAAAGAAAACGAAACAGCGATTAATACGGAACCTGGTTTTGCAGATGAAACCAATATTACCAATGAAGCTTCTAAAAACACGTTGGTGCAAGCAGATTATGTGTTGCCTATTGGAGAAAACACCCAATTTGAAGCAGGATACCGGGGTGATTTTCAAAAGTTGACTTCTGACTTTTTAGTAACCCCAGTTTCGGACCCTGATTTTGACCCTTCCAACAACTTGGAATTTGGACAAGATATTCACGCTTTTTATACCCAATACGGAAATAAACGCAATCGGTTCTCTTTTTTATTGGGGATGCGTCTTGAAACCACCGATGTAAAAGTACGGTTGTTAGGCACCAATGAAAATAATGATTTTAACTACACCGAATTATTTCCAACGGTAAATATTGGTTTTGAAGCCACTGAAGAACAAAGTTATACGCTGGGATACAGCAGACGCTTACGAAGACCTCGTTTCTGGTATCTAAATCCGTTTGAATCCCGAAACAGTCAAAACATTATCTTTAAAGGAAACCCAGGATTGATTCCTACGTTTACAAACTCTTTTGATTTGGGTTATTTAAACAGGATAGGAAAGTTAACTCTGAATGCTTCTGTATATTACCAGCATTCTACCAACAATATCAGTAGAGTTACACGTCAAGAAATAAGAGAAATTAACGGAAATGATGAATCTGTCCTTATCAGAGAGCCTATCAATTTGGCAACAGAAGACCGGTATGGTTTTGAATTTACCTCCAATTACAACGCTTCAAAAAAGCTGCGTTTTGATGGAAGTTTCAATCTGTTCAACTCCAGAACAGAAGGAATCTACACCTATAATTTTTTAGATCCAGACACCAATGAAACTACTGTCATTACAGATGATTTAGGCAATAGCAATACCAGCTGGAGAGCGCGTTTGAACGCACGTGTAAATCTTCCTTATGCGATAGAATGGCAAACAAGACTGTCCTACAGAGGACCAAATGAAAGTGCACAAAATGTGACAAATGGAATCTTTTCGGCCAATTTAGCTTTCAGTAAAGAGGTCTTTAAAGAAAAGGGCACCTTGGTATTGAATGTAAGTGATGTGTTCAATTCTAGAAAAAGGAGTACTGTAAACTATACTCCCAATAGAGAGAACCCAACAAACATATCCAACCAAACCTTTCAGTGGAGACAGCGTCAAATTTCTTTAAACTTTAGCTACCGTTTCAATCAAAAAAAGAAAGAAGCGCAAAGAGGTGGTAGTAATGACGGCGATGGTGGCGAAGGTTTCGAAGGCTAATACACTTCAAAACATTGTAAACAAAAGCATTAAAAAAACCTCATTCTAGCAAAAAGAATGAGGTTTTTTAATGGGATACGAAACTGATTACTTCTTCTTTCGAAACATCAACCAAAGCCCCAATATGACCAGTGGAATACTTAACACTTGCCCGGTATTTAATGGGCTAAAGAACCATTCTTCACCTCTTTTTTGTACTTGCGGTTCTTTTAAGAACTCAATCACAAATCGCAGCGACCATAAAACCGTCGTAAAGAGACCGAATAAATACCCTGATTTTTGTTTTTTATCAGTTTTCCAGTAGAAGTGCCACATTACAAAGAATAGGGCCAAATAGCTAAAAGCTTCATAGAGTTGTGTTGGATGCCTTGGAACTGTTTCTCCTGCAACTTCAAAAATAACTCCAAAGCTAGAACCGGTTTCTTTTCCGTAAATTTCTGAGTTGAAAAAATTTCCAAATCGAATGAAAAACCCAGCCAAAGCGACCATAATTCCTAGTCTGTCTAAAATAAATAACCAAGGTTTCTGTAGGTGTTTCTTCGCATAAAAATACATTGCAATCGGAATTCCTATGGCGGCACCATGACTTGCAAATCCTGAGATTCCTGTAAACTTCCAGCCTTCAATCAAACCAAAAATCATAGCAGCGCCTTCTTGCCTTCTAAAAGGCAATATAATTTGCCATAAGTTGTCTTGGTAATTGCCCCAACTATAAAAGAAGACTTCTCCCAAACGCATTCCTATCAACATAGATAGGAAAACATACATAAACAAAGGATCTAATTTATCTAATGAAATTTTATCTTGGATGTATATTTTTTTCATCAGCCGAAGGCCCAATAAAAAAGCGGTAATAAACATGACACTATACCAACGGATGCTAATTCCTCCGATGTTAAAGATTTCGGGATTCCAATTCCAATTTATTGCTAAAAAACTCATAGGTTATCTATTTTATGCTTCCATCTTTTAAAACGGTATTCTTCTTTTTTTCTGGTACTGGATCGTAGCCACTACCGCCCCAGGGATGGCAACTGAAAATTCTTTTTAGGGCCAACCAACCTCCTGCTATCATGCCTTGTTTTTGCAAAGCTTCTATGGTATAATGAGAACATGTAGGACTGTACCTACAAGTAGATGGGGTAAATGGTGAAATGGCTGTTTGATAAAAACGAACCAACAGAATAAATGGATATGTGATTCTTTTTTTCAAATTACTGTATTGAGAATGTGGTGCCTTCTCTCCCATCTTTTAATTGAATGCCTAAGGCCATCAATTCATCTCTAATTTGATCAGACAAGGCCCAATTTTTATTTTCTCTGGCTTCTTTTCGCAATTTAATCAACAATGATACCATACCACTTATTTTTCCTGAATGATCTTGATTGGCTTCATTCATCAATCCTAAAACATCAAAAACAAAAACGTTCAAGGTTGTTTTAAGCGTTATTACATCAGTAGCATTTAAGGTTGCGTTTTGTTCTTTTATTTGATTGATAACTTTTACGGCCTCAAACAAATGTGCAATTAAAACTGGTGTATTAAAGTCGTCATTCATGGCAGCGTAACAATCCTTTTCCCATTTCTGAACGTCAAAAGTTGAAGTTTCAGCTGCAGGAATATGATCAAGAAAACGAACGGCTTCCATCAATTTCGCATGCCCTTTTTCTGAGGCCTCTAGGGCATCTCCTGAAAAGTCTAAAATACTTCTATAATTGGCTTGTAAATTAAAAAAACGCACCACACTTGCTGAAAATGGTTTTGGCAAAATGTCATTTTCTCCCGATAAAATCTCATTTGGTAAAATAAAATTTCCGGAAGATTTTGCCATTTTCTGACTATTTAACAACAACATATTGGTATGCATCCAGTAATTGACAGGTTTTACACCGCTACACGTTTGAGATTGCGCAATTTCACATTCATGATGCGGAAATTTCAAATCCATTCCACCCCCATGGATGTCAAATTGTTCGCCCAAATATTTGGTACTCATTACTGAACATTCTAAGTGCCAACCAGGAAATCCATCCGACCATGGAGAAGGCCAACGCATAATATGTCTTTGGTCCGCTTTTTTCCAGAGGGCAAAATCTTGTGGATTTTTCTTGTCAGATTGTCCGTCTAATGACCTCGTATTATGAATTAAATCTTCTACTTTTCTACCGGATAATATTCCGTAGTGACTCTTTTCATTGTAAGCCAAAACATCAAAATAAACAGATCCATTTACTTCATAAGCAAAGCCTTTTTCAATGATTTCTGTAATCATTTCTATTTGCTCTACAATGTGTCCTGTTGCAGTAGGCTCTATACTTGGTGGTAAAAAGTTGTAATTTTTTAAAACGTCATGAAAGTCTACAGTGTATTTTTGAACCACTTCCATAGGTTCAATTTTTTCTAAACGTGCTTTCTTAGAAATACGATCTTCGCCTTCATCTGCATCATTTTCCAAATGCCCTGCATCGGTAATATTTCGCACATACCGAACTTTATAACCCAAATGCAATAGGTAACGGTACACCACATCAAAGAACATAAAAGTTCTTACATTGCCCAAATGGGCATTGCTATATACAGTGGGTCCACAGACGTACATACCTACATATCCGTCTGTTATGGTTTTAAAATCCTCTTTCTTTTTAGAAAGCGAATTGTATACTTTCAATTGATTTTCTTTGTAGCGTTCCATTAAAAAAAGTACCTATTTACAATTTTTAAATATAGGAACTTTATAAAGAATGACGAAATAGAATTTGAGTGAAGTTTGACTTTTTAAATCTCTTTATTTTAAACTTACTGTAATGTGATTGCACTATAATTTGCTCCTAGTTTTACGAAATTATCTGTCTTTTTTCCGAAAGTTATTTTTCCATTTATGATAGCGCTTTCATTTCGAATTATTTTATCTAGCATTTTCGAAAAAAGAGACTCTTTTTTTGAAAGGTATAAAAATTTGGTTTTTTTTGTGTCTACTTCAATATTTGCAGGGAGATTTTCAAGCGGTATTGCCACTTCTGAATAATTTAAATGAACTTTCAATTTTTCAAATTCAGGGTCTATCAAATTGATATTTAATTCCCCGTAATTATGAAATAACTCATTATTTTTATTCACTTGATCTATAAATAAGCTTCCAGAATTGGATTTTATAATTGAATTTTCAACGGAAGTAATTGTCGCATTTGAAACATTATTCAGATGTAAATTAAAATCATTTAACGCGTTAATAGTCACAGAGGAATAATTAATTTTCAAATCTCCTCCAAACAAGGTATGCGCATCAAAAGAACCATAACCATATCCTTCTATTAAATATAGAGAAACCACCAACCTGTATTTCTCTTTTAATTGCTTTAATTTCGCTACAATATCACTAACTGAGATTGTATTTTCTACTTTCCAATCTGTATCCTCCTCAATGGACAATACTTCCTCATTAATTGCTACGAATTCCAACCTGTTTTTTTTTAAATAATCAATACTTTGATTGATGACAATTCTCTTTAGCCAGGCACCAAAAGGGACTTCATTTTTATATGTTTTAATATTTTTGAACGCTTTTATAAATGCATCTTGCATAACATCTTCTGCTATAAAACGATCTTTTACATACCGCAGCGATACTAAAAACATTGCTTTACAATACAAATTGTACAATTGCATTTGTGCTTTTTTATTGTGCTCTTTACAAAGATCAATGATCGGCTGGTGAAGTTGTTTCGCTAAACTCATGACAATACGCTTATTCTATAGACGATCTATTTTTGGCCATGTTGCAAAAAATATACTTAAATTTACATACAAACTCTTGCCATGGATAAAAAAGTATCTGCAGTGATTGAAAATAAAGGGGTTTCTCCACCAGAAACTACCAGCGATCATGCTGCTCAAAAAATAAAATTGAGCAGGGCTAAACAGCATTCTGTGGAAGTGTTTGTTAAGAATATTTTGGCGGGTGATATTCCTTTTTTAAGCCGTGCCATTACACTGGTAGAAAGCACTTCGGCAAAGCACCAACAGAAAGCAAATGCTATTTTAGAGCATTGTCTGCCTTTTGCGAACAATTCCATAAGAATTGGAATTACAGGGGTTCCTGGCGTTGGAAAAAGTACATTCATAGAAGCTTTTGGCAAACATTTAACTTCACAGGGGAGAAAAGTTGCGGTGTTGGCAGTAGACCCTAGTAGTGCCCTAAACAAGGGAAGCATTTTAGGGGATAAAACTCGTATGGAAACCCTAGTAACTGATAAAAATGCATTTATTAGACCATCTCCTTCTGGAGATTCTTTGGGCGGAGTTGCTCAAAAAACAAGGGAAAGCATCATCCTTTGTGAGGCTGCTGGTTTTGATACCATTATTATTGAAACAGTAGGGGTTGGACAGTCTGAAACCATGGTGCATTCGATGGTCGATTTCTTTTTATTAATGAAACTGTCGGGGGCTGGTGACGAATTGCAGGGAATGAAACGCGGTATTATTGAAATGGCAGATGCAATTGTAATACACAAAGCAGATGGTGATAATGTGCAACGGGCAAACCTAGCGAAAGTAGCATTTACAAACGCCTTGCATTTATATCCCTTAAAGGAAAGCAAATGGCAGCCAAAAGTAGTTACAGCTAGCGCTTTAAAAAATCATGGTATTACTGAAATTGAACTTTTAATTTCTGAATACATTCAACTAACCAAAGCGAACAACTCTTTTGAAAACAAAAGAAATGCGCAAAATAAATTTTGGCTTTTGGCTACAATTGATCAGCAACTAAAAACGAATTTTTACCAAAATCCGTTGATTAAAGCGGCAATGTCTAAAGAAATTCTTGCTTTAGAAAATGGGAAAACGACACCTTTTAATGCTGCTAAAAGACTTTTGGATCTTTAAAATTATTTTTTCTTCATAAAAAAAATCGCCTACATTGCTGTAAGCGATTTTCTTATTTATGGAAGGAATGTTTATTTATTCTTTAATAAATTTCATCGTTCCTACTGCGTTGTTAATCGTGAATTTTAAAATATAAACCCCTGTTTTTAAAGAAGATACGTCTAGTACATCTTCTCTTTTATTAAGGGTTGCATTTATTACCTTTTTACCCAACACATTGTAAATAGTTACATTTTCAATAAGATCTTGTGCACTAATTTTTAACGCATCAGTTGCTGGAACTGGAGACAAACTTACATTTAACAAGTTGTCTGTATCAACGCTAGCAGTTGCAGGTCTGTAGATATAGATATTGTCTACATAAACAACATTCAAATCACTGGTGATTAAAAATTGTGCCAAGTCATTTCTTGAATCATTTCCAATTCCTGTCCAATCAGAAAAAGGAATGTCTAAAGAAATCCAAGTTCCAGGATTCGGATTTGGAATCGATGGATTACTTGCATTTGTTACAGAAAATTCAATCGCATTTGCTTCTGCAGCACCACCATCCCAGTTTGAAAACTTCAAATTAAAACTTTTGTCTAAAGTTGCCTCTGTAACAAAAACATCCAGATGAAAATGTGTGAATGGAGTTGCATCGAATCGACTGCTATTTTGGAATTCAACACCTAAGAAATTTTCAAAAGTAATTTTCTTAGTATCATTTCCAACAATTTGAACATCTTCTATTGCAGCACTGTCCCAACTTGCAGACCAAGCGTCTATGGTAATGTTGTCATAAGCGTTACTAAATAATGAAATCACATCCCAAGCGTTTCTAGCTGGAGGCGTTGGTGCCGCCACTGTTGGCGCTTCTGGATCCGATGGAGGTGCTATATTGGTAGCTCCCTGAATATCGTCCACTAAATAGGTATCTGTAGCTCCACTTCCAGCATCTGTAAAGAGTACTAGTTTTGAATAGCTACCCAAACCTGCTGGAAAGTTTAAACTAATGGTTTCCCAATCGGTTCCTGTTGTGTTGAATGCTAATTCTGTATTGGGTCCTGCATTTGCTTCTCCTTCAAATTTTAATAAGTGATCACCAGATCCGGTACCATTCATTGGTTTGATTCTGAAAGAAATGGTATTGTTATCGTCATCCGATAAATCCACGTTTAAGTCTAAATTTGCAATTACATTGTCCCAATCTCCAGCACTTCCTACAATTTCTAGGACTTTATTTGAAGCGTCTGTTGGGTCTTCGATTACGGTTCCAACATTTGGATTTGCTGTAAATGGGTTTTCTCCATCTTCAAAATCAAATGGCAAAGCAATTCCATTAAAGGCAGGTGCTCTGTAAAAATATACATTGTCTATATAAATGGTAGATGGGTTGGCACCATCTTGTCCATCAAATTTCATTTGAAATAAAGAATCCCATGTCATCCCTGTAAAATCAGCGATGGCAATATCAACACTACTCCATGCTCCAGTAACAACAGGAACATCTACTAAAAACTCACCAGCACCCGTACCGTTGTTAATTGGACTAAACTGCACATTGGTTGCATCGGCTGTCCAAATATCAATATGAACAAATTCCATTTCAGATGCATCTGTAGCATCAAATTCTGTTCCTTGATAATTGAAGTTAGAATATTCTAAAACCGTGTTTACACCATTTCCAGTAGGGTCATAAGCGGCATCAACAGCTCCTGACTGTCCCCAACCTGGATTGAAGTTGGTCACATTTATATTGGTATACGCATCACTATAAATTGAAATAACATCTGCTGCATCTCTTTCTGGTGGCGTTGGTGCATCTGTGGTTGGAGCCGTTGCAACAGGTATTTTGTACATATAAATGTTATCTACATATACTTGTCCCAAATTTGAGGTGATTATAAATTGTGCCAAATCACTTCTTGAAAGACCATTGACACCTCCCCAACTTGAAAATGGAATGTCTAAAGAGATCCATGTTCCTGGATTTGGATTTGGTAACGCTGGTGAACTTCCATTGGTTGTTGAAAATTCAATAGCATTTGCTTCAGCAGTCCCTCCTGCCCAGTTTGAAAACTTCAAGTTGAAACTTTTATCAAGTGTTTCCGTTTCCGTATAAATATCAATGTGAAAGTGCGTAAATTCTGTTGCATCTATTCTTCCAGCATCTTGAAATTCTACACCAATAAAGTTTACGAAATTTATTTTTTTGGTATCATTTCCTTGAATTTGGATGTCTTCAATCGAAGAATCATCCCATGCTGCAGACCAAGTATCAATGGGCATGTCTGTATAAGCATTACTAAACAAAGAAACTACATCTTCTGCATTCCTTGCCGGTGGCGTTGGAGCTGCTTCAGATGGACCTTCGACCACAAATGAAATTGTATACTCATTGGTTACAGAACCATCTTGTGAAACTACGACTACACTTGCTTCTCCGGGAACCGCTGTAGCTTGTGTAATGGTAACGCTAGTTACATTGGCATCTGTTGCTGATGCGGTAACTTCTGGAACAGAAGCACCAACAGCTACTCCAACCGTATATGCAAAGGTAGAAGGACTAAAATTTGTTACGATGGTTCCATTGACATTTAAATCGCTCAAAGAAGCATCGGTTCCTTCAGCTACAGGTTCTTTCCAAAAATAAATATTGTCTATATAAATATCTGTGGTAGAATCTCCACCATCAAATTTCAATTCTTTAATGTCTGCAATCGACATTCCTTGGTCTGTAAAATCAGATAACGGAATTTCTACACTCGACCACGCACCTGCGTTTGCAGGAACATTGACAGATTTTTCTCCGGTTGTGGCACTTATTAAAAATACATTTGGAGAGATTCCGTTTGTCCAGATATCTACATGCATTTTTGTCATTCCTGCAATGTTAATCTCAGAACCAATTACGATTCCTTGATAGTTAAAAGCAGGGTATTTCAATACATTGTCACTGTTGAGTGTTTCTGTAGTTACATTTCCAGAGGTAGATCCCCAGTTTGGGTTAAAATCTGACACTGCAATATCGTCATACACCGTTGTTGTGGCATCGGTTGTTTGTGTAAATAAAGAAATTACATTCTCAGCAGCTCTTGCTGAAGGTTCGGTTGCGGCACTTCCAGGTGCTTGCGCATACATCAATGATGATAAAATCATTGCAAAATACAAAGTAATCTTTTTCATAAAAATTTGATTTAATTTAACTTTATAATATTAATGTTTTTTTTTTCTTTCTGAACAATTAACACCTATATATAATACATACATACTGAACATAAATTAAAGTTACATTAAAAAGGCTCCCAATCGATGATTTTAAAGGGATTAAATTTGAATAGCAAAGCCTAAAAAATGGCACATTAAAATACTTGTATGGTTTTTGTATTGGTGAATCTGATTCGATAGCTGCTTTGAACCATACTATCCGATGAAAAATATGCTAAAATGTTTTGAAGGTAGCCATGTTACAAAAAATCAATTCGTTACAAACAAAAATGGCTTTATTTTTTTTGCCGTCATGAAGTAGCAATAGGTTTGGATATGAAATAAAAAATCGCTTGCAGCAGCTGCAGGCGATTTTAAAAGTATATCTTCAATAAAAAATGTAGCTTTTGTTTTATTTAAGAGTTATTTTGAGCAGATCTTGCATCTAATTCTCGACTTACTGCTCGCGCTTTTTCTTCGGTATGATCGTAATTACGCATTATCCAAATTGCTCCCAGTGTACCTAGTATTGGCAACCCGGAATAAAATAATCTTATTCCAGTAATGGATGCTTCCGAGTTAATGGTATCTGGCACAAAACCTACTAATGACATGATAGCGCCGGTTAATAATCCAGCAATTGCAAAACCAAATTTTACCATCCACCAATAAATCGCTCCAAATACACCTTCTCTTCGTTTCCCCGTATTCAATTCATCGATATCAATAATATCTGAAGTCATGGACATCATGATGGTAAACAGACTTCCGATTCCGAACGAGAAAAAAGGCAATGCAAATAAAAACATGTAAGGTTTCCCTGGAATGAACAAAAACCAAAGCATTAAATACCCAATCACCGAAATTCCTTGGGAAACTAAAAACGTCTTCTTTTTCCCTATTTTTAATGACATTTTTGCTACGGTTGGTATTACTAAAAAAGTAGTCGACAAAGCGCCAATACTTCCCAAAAGGGTTGGCCAAAGACCTGCTGCCTCTGTGCTTCCCTCGAACAGATAGTATACTACGATAAAAAACGAAAAACCTGCAACCGTATTAAACGCATTAAAAATTAGAAACGTTGAAAAACATAGTTTTCTAAAAGCCTCAATTTTAAAAGCTTCTTTAAAGTTCTCTGAAATCTGTTTCAGGCTTCCACCAATTGTTTTTAGTGATAAAGGTGTTAAATTATCATCATCTAGAGTGGATTCACTTTTAATAAAAATAGCAGGTACCATTGCTAATAAAGCAAAAATAACACCCACCCAAACACCAAGATATTTAGTGGTTTCGGCTGTATCATTTCCAAACCAATTTTCATCATACATAACCACCCAAAACCAAGGAGCTATTACCCAAGCCCATTGCCCAATCCATTGTGCAATTGCCATGATGTTTGTGCGTTCATGAAAATCATCACTCATTTCATAGCCCATCGCTACATAAGGAACACTAAAAACAGTTAATCCAACGTAAAAAACCAAAGACCAAATCAAAAAATAAGTAAAGTTGTAATTGATACTTTCTTCAATATTAACTGCTTGAAGTTGCCACATTAAAGCAAAAGACACGCCCATAATGATGGCTCCTAAAAAAACGTATTGTCTGCGTCTTCCCCAAATGGATCTTGTGTTGTCTGAAATAAAACCCATGATTGGATCTGTGATGGAATCAAAAATACGTGGAAGAAAAAATAAGATTCCCCACATCCAAGTAGGAATTTTATAATCTTGTACTAAAACCACCATAAAAATACCCAATGCAGCGGGAAACATTTGATTGGCCAACATTCCCAATCCAAAAGCTATTTTTTGTCCCATTGGGATTTTATTAGGGGTATTGATATTTGACATATGCGTTTTTGTTTATTATATGGTTGATGCTATAACAATCGTTTGCAATGCTTGTGCATTGATCCGGATTGAAGTTTCTTTGATTCCTAGGCGAACTTTAAAATTCTTTTCTTTTTTTCCTTCATTAAATACAATTACTGCAATTGTACCATCTGGGTTTTTTGCAGCGGTGACTTGTAATTCTTTATCAGTACTTTCCAAGCCAATTACTTGTGCATTGGGACGAATGTATTTGCTAAAATGTGCCATGGTATAATAGAGCGGCGTAAAATAGACCTCATCTTTCTCTGGATCTACCAATATGGGTGCCACACACCAATTTTTAAACCAATTTGGACCTCCTTGTTTGTCCAATACCATGTTCCAGTCAATCCATCCATCTACCCAATTGTTTAGGCAGCCAATAATATCTCTGGCATAGCGGTTTACAGGTGCATATTTTGGATGTAAATACTTGTCTTTTTCTGATGCCCAATCCCAGCCCCAATCAGTAGCTTCTTTCAACCAATACCAAGCGTCATTTTTCCATTCAGGAATTTGAGAATCAATACAACCTTCGGTTTCTATTAAATATTTATTAGGTGCTTTTTGATGTGCATATTGCAATGCATCTGGAAAAACTTCATAGGTGCTTTCGTACCAATGAATCGCAGTACCATCATAATATTTTGAAGATGCTTCAGTCGCATACATTACATCTACCCATTCTTTAATACCCGCTCTATTTTGATCATATCCTAAAATAATTTTATCGCCATAACCATCCGCTTCTAGCTTTGGTCCTAGGTGATGTTCCACAAAAGTGGTCATTTCTTTGGGAGAATAATGCATACTTTCCCAATTATTACCATTCCCATGCGGCTCATTTTCTACTGTAAAACCCCAAAGATCAATCCCTTCTTCTTTGTAGGCATCTAAATATTTAGAAAAAAACAAGGCCCAAGTATCGTAGTACTTTGGCAATAATTTCCCACCTACCCATTTTTTATTGTCTTTCATCCAAGGGGCAGCGGTCCAAGGGGAAGCAATGATTCTAAAGCCGTCTTCAGACACTCTCAAAGCTTCTTTGATCATTGGTATTAGATCATCTTTATCTTCTTGAATGGTAAAATGTTCCAATGTCATGTCTTCTGCAACAGGAGAATAGGAATACTGAGACAAAGAAAAGTCACAGGAATTCATATGGGTTCTTGTTAATGAATAATTGGCCCCCTCTTTACCAAAATAGGCTTGCATGATGCTATCTCTATTTTTCTCACTTAATTGGTTGAGTAAATAAGCAGAAGCCTCTGTAAAAGCCCCCCCAAATCCCGAAATCGTTTGAAATTTCTCTAAAGGATTTAAAGTAATAGTAGCTGCGCTTTCAACTGCTGTGAAACCCGAAACTTTTGTTAAGTGATTCCCACTTTCCGAAGTTTCGTATACCGTAACCAGTAATTCACTTTCTTTTTGATTGCAACTCAAAACGATCAATAGAAGTATTATTTGATATAGGTAGATTGTTTTTTTCATCGATTTTAGATTTATCGTTTATATATTGTATTCGGAACCAACACAGTTTTCATCAATTCCTTATGATTACCATTAAATGTTTTTGTTATTGGATTTCCATTTCTTTTCAAATCCTTAAAAACTTCTTGATCTACTAAATTCCACAGTCCAAATTTTACAGCACCATCGCGCGTAATCAAACCAAAATTATTTTCAGAACCGCTGACATTATTAGGATCTTTCCAAGGCTCATCAAAAGCTTCAAAAAAGAAACAAGAAATACCTTCTTTATTGGTCCATCTTCGAATTGCCTGATAGTACAAACCTTGTTTGTATTCATCCGTTGCTCTGGATCCATCAACCCCATACTTTCCATTTGAAACCGTTGCCCATCCTGTTTCTCCAATATGGATTGGCTTTTCAATTCCAAGACTTTTCATATAGTTTGAAACTGCATAATATTGGTTTTTTGCAAAATGTAGCGCGCGCGACATGGAAGCATCAATTTTTTCATGCTCTGAAAAATTCTCCAAATGGTCTGGTGTTTTCCAAAAAGAAGGATTGTAATGAGAATTATGATAAGGATAGGTATGCATTGAAACAAAATCCACTGCACGCATCAAAGCTTCTAAATCTTGCGTGTGATAGCTAGAATCACCGCCACCCCATGAAGAAAAATCATCGGAACTTGTAATCCATAGATCTTTACTTAAGATGCCTTCTTTTTTTAATTTTTGAAGGTGGTTAACCCATTTTAAGATTATTTTAGGCTGCACAAAATAACTTGTAGCCCATTTTACCATGGCTTCATTTCCCACAGCAATTACCTTTACAATAGCTGGATATTGTTTTGCCAAAGCTACAGCTCTATCTATCTCTCCTGCATTTTGCAAACTTTCTTTGGTATGGTCTGGTAGAGATGAAGACAATGCATTTAAACAATCTATCCAAGCTCCCAACATCACATACATTTCAAAATTAGGATCTTCCTTTTTAAGCTCGGTTATTGCTCTTAAAACATTGGCCGCATGAGGAAATTGAATTTGTACATTATAGGTTCGAATGATTTTAATACCCATTGCTGAAAGAATCTTTAAATCTTCTTTCAATGCTTCTATCGAAGGTTGTATGTCTCTTGAGTTTTCTCTATAACCACCGTAAGACATTGCCAAGTAATTCGGATTCCCCAAGAGCTGTGCAGCCGTCTTAGATGTCTTTTCGACCCTTACATCTTTGGGGACTGAAGAAGTACATGAAAAAACAAACACCAGTAGCGTCATACTCAAAATGCGTATTGCTTTTCTAGAAATTCGATAAGTAAACCTTCGCTTCTTTTGCATGCTTATTTAGGGATAAAAACAATTATTTTTTTTACTTCACCGGTTCTCTCAAATATTTTTTGACTCACCGAGGACTCAATCATTAAGTCTTCATAGGTTTTGGTTGATGCATCTTCAAAAGACACTTCAACACCCTTCTTCTCTGAAGTCTTATAAATTACTGGAATTTGACAATAGGTAAAACAAAAACTATTTGGTTCTATCCGTATGGTCTTTTCGCTATTGTCAAGATCAACGTAGGCAAACTCTTTTGAAGTTGTTAAAAACTCTTCTTTTCTTAACAACCTTGGATTGAACTGTAACTGTCCGGCTTTTACAAAAACACCAATTTCACCGAACCTCGAAAGAATATCTTCTTTCACTTGTCCGGTCATTCCTGGTTGTTGTGCCCCTTTTCCAGCTGGGGTATGTGAATAAGGATCTGTTGGAAATGCACCGTACAATTCCGGAGACTTATGAACGCCAATCCCTTCATTTATTTCATAATAGTGCTCCAACAATCTTCCGATTACTTCCTCACTTTCATTTTCTTCAATTGCCAACAAACAGTTTTCTTGAGCTGCAATTAGCAACTTCGAAACCATATGCCAGTAGATTGACCCTAAACCTTCATAGCCAAAAAATGTTCCAGATCTTCCTGTAAAGGATTTATGATCAAACATTTCTTCATAAATCGCTAAAATGAGTTTTTCATCCTTTGCCAATAAAGATTGGTACTTATCTGAAAGGGTATCCAAGGTTTCTTTTAATCGAGCGCCGTTGTTAAAATTCGCATTAAAGTGACATGCCCCTGTAATGTCTTTTTCGATGATTTGGGTATTCCCATCTGCGAGGAGTTGATTTAATAATTCCGATTTTTCTACGGATGCTGCTGGAATAATATTCTTGCTAGTAAACCTTGGCAGGTCTTTATTCGGATAGAGAATATAACTGTATTGATCTTCTCTAAAGAGAGCACTTGCTTTTAAACCATCCAACACAGATAAGGCTTCTTTTGCAGATAAATAACCAGAACTTAAAACAGCTACTTGACCTTCTAACATTTCTGATAGATAGGAAATAGACACCTCAGCATCGTTTTCTACCGTCATCAGGTTATAGGCATGATACAGATTGTCTGTACGTTTGTTGGCAACAATTGTGTGGTCTAAATATTTTTTAAGCACATTGAAGAACGAAGTTAAATCATCTTTCGTAATTGCTTCTTTATCACTAGTAAAACCCGTTTCATATATTGTGGCTCTATAGGTACTTCCTGCTTTTCCAAGGATGTCTAAAAGTGTTTTACGGTCAGTATCTGAAATTTTTCCTGACAATATGCCCTCTTGACTGTATAATCCTGAAGCTACCGATTGGAAAAAGTGTGTTAGTTCTTTTGAGACTGCATAGGATGCTTCCGAAGATTTTTCTATGATATCTTCAAAAAAGTTAATAAATCTTCTTAAATAATAGAGTGTCACCATAGATACTCCATTCCCTACTAGAGCATTGTTTGCATCATTCCATTCGGGCCTTTGGGTGTTCAACCAAATACCTCCTCCTGGAATAAAGTTGGAAACTTTCGCCAATACAGTGGCCAATAATTTTTCGATTAAATTCACTTTGTGAATAAAGAAATTTTCGTCTCTTAACAAAGCGCCATCAGCACCAAGTCTTTCTTTCTCTTCTTGAATTTTTTGATCTAATTTTGCATTGAAATCAATGGTATCTTTTGGGTCTTTTAAGGTGTCCTCGTAACTTTTAATTACATAAGGTACATTCGCATATACAAACACATCTTCTGTGAAGTTTTTAGCCAATTTATTTGGATAATATTTTTCTATAAATTCTAGGAACTTCAGCAAATAAATAATTTGATGATCTCCCCAGTATCCAATATAAGACCAAGGGTCGTTTTCTTCAATAATCTCCCAGTCGAAACCATCTTTGGTTACTCGATACGGATTGTATCCTTCAAAAGTTGTTGCATTTAAAAACTTATAGATCATTCCTTCTATGAACTCTGGATAAGAATGCGCTAAGGCTTCCCAGTTCTGGAATATATCTCTCCAATTTCCTTGGTAATCTAAAATTTTAGAACCGTCAATTTCACTTCGTGTATTGATAGAAAACTTATTCCAAGGTCTACTTGGATCTCCATGTCTTCTACTAAATTTTAATGGTAAATATTCGTAACAAAGTCTTTTGAAATTGGCGTCATACTGAGCATTTGCTAGGTTTTTAATAAAATCAACATTGAAAAGTTCAGGTAAGTTTTTTAAAACATCTTCTTTCTTTTTGGTGACTTTTTTATTGGCCTTTGAAATGTATTTTATAAAATCTTCTTTTTCAATTTGATAATTATCATCAAAGATACCACCTCTCATAATATTAAAAAGAGTATTGGCAAAATGCCTTGTGTTTCTGGGTTGGTTTTCACCCAATTGCAATCCATCAGAGGCAGCAACTAGTTGAACCAGCTTTGCGGTACCCGTTTCGATATCTTTTTGAATCAAAGCAGTAACATCTGGAGTGTTTTTAATGATTGCCTTTGTTTCTTGTATTGAAATAAGGTTCTGATTTACATTTGCTACCAACATCCAAGAAGTTGGATTATTAGAAGTTAGTGTAAGGTGCTGCACAGTAAAATAAGCCCCTTTTTCTGCCTTTATATCTTCTTCTTGGAATACCTCTTCACCTTTTCTGAAAGCATTTAGTTGTAGTGACGAAATTAAATAAGTCGGATTTTTAACCCCTGTAGACCAAACTGTATTGGCCTTCAAAGCTTCACTTGGTTCTGCTTTATCAACAATCACAGCGCTCAAAGCAAAAATTCCTAAACCGGTATCTTTTTCTAATTCACATTTTTTGTAGGCGTCAATAAGATTACTCGTACTATTTTGAAAATCTGAAGCGATCCCATAAGGTAAAATATTTTGAACTCCGTCTAAAATACTTACCTCAACAGCAGCGGTGTTTGTGTTATATAAGGTAGATTTTTTAACAAAACCATATTTGGTACTTGAATTCCATTGGTATTGAAAAGTAATTCCTAGATCTTCATTAATTTCTTCAAAAATAAGCTTGTTGCCATAATTATTTTTGTACAAATTTCTTTTAATTGCGTATACACCCTCATATTTGTCTGAAAACGGTTCCCAAAGAAATGTTTTCGCCTCTTTATAAACATGAAGTATGGTTTTACTTCCAGTAATATCGGAAGATTCTGTTATTTTGTCATCTGTATAGTAGGGAAACAATGCGTTCTCAGCATTTTTTCTACCAGCAGATAAACCTCCATTACTAGAAATAAACATCCAATGATCGGAATTGCTTACGAGACTGATGAAAAACGGTCTCATTTTATTGCTATTTAAAATTTTGTAATAGACCTCACCTTCAATAATTACTTGAGTTCCGCTTACTTCTAGAGAAGGGTTATAAGCGCTATTTTTACCTAAAAAAATCGGATTCTTCGTCATAAAATACTTCATAAAACATATGGTCCCATATGTTTTTTACTTTTTAAAATTACTATTTATACTGTTTGCTTAATTATAAAAATAAAGGTTGTCTATAAAAATTTTGGAGCCATCTCCACCTTCCAATATCAATTGTGCCAAATTAGATCTGCTATCCAAACCTGTTAAACTCGAAAAAGGCAAATCAATTGATATCCAATTTTGAGACACCAATGTAGGGGCTGTAAAGGTTGTTGAATGCCTGGTATCGTCTCCACCTCCATAAGCGCCATCGGCACCAAAATCTACCAACAAAACTCTAAGCTGTCTTCCAGGAGTAATGGGACCTGGAATGTATGCGTCTAAATGAAAATGGGACATTGATGTAGCATCTACGGTAGGTGAACTGAACTCCACACCTACAAAATTAAAAATGGTGTATTGTAAAATATTGTCGCCATCTACTGTGAAATCATCTGACAAAGTTGTTTGCCAAGGAGCCCAATATCCATTGTAATAATTTACAGGTACATTGGTATAGGCATCTGAAAATAATGAAATTACATTTGCTGGATCCTGTGTTGGAACTGGTGCATGAGAAAATGCTCCTAAAGAATTAATGGTTAGACTTCCTGACACTTGTTGCTCATTAAAGGTTGCTGTTATGACTGCAGTTCCTTCATTAAGGGTAGTTACTACACCAAATTCATCAACAGTAGCAACACTTGTATTCGAAGAACTGAAGTTTAAATAAGCAGGAGAGATCGAGATGGTTTGAGAGAGCTGATCTGTGAAGCTAAAGGTTGCAGAAACTCCATCTATGGTTGTTTGTACACCATTAAAGGAGGTAATTACTTTGTCGTCTCCCAATAAAATTAGTGGTTCAATCGCTGAGATGGTTCCTAATTTTTCAAACTTCACTTCATCGATCCAAAAGCTATATCCTTCTCCATTTTCTGGCCCTTCTGCATACCAAAGCATTCCTTTTTCTTGAATTAATCTGGAGGCATCTGGAATTGGGATTATATATTTTACCCAATTGGTTGTCAATTGCAATCCTCGACTACTTACTTCGAATTTGTTTTCTCCAAAGTCTTGTCCAAAACCAATGTCATTAATTTTTGCCGATTGGGTTGCTTTTGCCCAAAATGTTAAAACATCATACTGAGTTAAATTCCTTCCACCATTATCATCTCTAAAAATGGCTCCCGCATACCCTCCGGCTGGATCTCCTTCTACAGGAACATCAAAACGCATTGAAGAACTTCCTTTATACTTTACTTGTGTGTCTACAGAAAAGGCTTCGTATTTAGAATTTAAATATGGGTAGTATTCTAGCCCACTACTAAAACCATCTATATAAACATCCGGCGATGGAGAATAGGTAGCCAAAACAACATCTTCTGAAAGCGCTCTTTCACAGCCTATGGTTATAATTAAAAGTAAACTTAAAAGAAGGGTAATTTTTGAATAAATTTGTTTTCTTGTTTTCATGATCGTAACTGTTTATTGTTTTCCAACATTAATATGAATGTATGTTCTAATTTCCCATTCAGAACCGTTCGACTGTCCTGCAAGGTTTAAAGTAGAAGCATCTGTACTGCTAAAAGTATATCTCGGAGAATATTGGTCTAGGGATCTCCAAGTTCCTCGGATTCCCATTTTGGTGTTTGGCAGCACAAACCAACCTGGCTTTCCTAAAGTAGTCGAAAAATCCAACATTAGCTGTGTTGGATACGTTAGGTTAAAATCTCGATGATAGTCAAAAGGTCCCCAATCATTAAACTTTGCAGTAGCGGTTACTTTCAATTTATTATAAATCATACGAAGGTCTCCTCCCGATCTTGTTATCAGTCGTGCATCACTCCCGTTTGCTTGACCGTTTCCGTAATATAGGTTTGCAATAAACCCAAAGTCTGGACTCATTTTGGAAACAATTCTTGAATTTACTTCCCAAAGGTCTTCTGCAGGTGTTGATTCTCCAAAGGCAAAAATTGATCGATTGGAAAAGAAACCGATTGCAGCATCTTGTGTTGTTGGTAGGTGTCTGTATACAAATCCTAAATTCATCGCAAAATTTGCATCTTCTGCACGGTCATTATCCCACTCATACATCCAAGTTCCTGGGGTTGGATCGTAGGTAAATAAAATTTCTCCTGCAGTTGTTTCCCTGTTGCCTCTTACCACAAATGGATCTGCTTGTATATTTCTCAATCTTCCTGGAGCATCAATATCATTTGGCATGGCAGCTACAAGAGGTTTTTGCCATAAAAAGTTTGGTGCAATTTGTAAGTTTCCTGAACTGAATGTAAATCCTGTTAAAAAGTTTGCCTGATTCCCACTTCCGGTGTCTTTCAATTTCCAACCTGTAAAAGTAGTGGTTGCATCGGCACCTCCGTTTGCAACAAGTCCCATGACAGCAGATTGTGCATACCAGTTAAAAGTTCCTTTGGTGTAGGTAACTTTTAATTTACTTCCCCAGTTATCAGCTGCTTTTACACGATCTACCACAACATCACTTGTACCATCATTATTGTATCTAATATCTTGATATTCTCTTCCGTTTAAAGGTTGACCTCCCCAGATTCCTCCTAATTGGAATCCAAAATTGTCATATTTTCTTTCCAATGCTAGGGTAAGTCTTCGTGTTTGAGGTAAGGGAATAAAACCAGATGTTTGTGCTTCTCTAGTATCTCTTTTATTAACATCTTCATGAAACACACTTGTAAAGGTGTAATTTCCTATTTGTGTACTATATTTTAAAAGCAAGGCCGGATTCGCTCCCCACCATAATTGTGGTCCAAAAGCCGCTTTTAAGCCTTCTAAAACACCTTTACCATCTACTTCTACACCTAAAATCTCACCTCCGTAAATATCTAAATTAGGTCCATAATTTGCTTCTGGGTATAACCCAAAAACATCACCTTCATATTGCCAGTGGTAATGACCAGTTCTATAAAAACCTCTCACATTAAAAGCATTTGATTTCCAATCGAAAGATGCATTGTAAACTTGCACTCTATTATTGTCTGTAAGCGTAACATTTCCATTATCTGTATTGACTACAACTGGACGATTTCTATTTTCATAAAATATTTCATCAATCGGATTTGCGGCTACATTTCCTAGAACATTGACATTCACTTCTGCGCTCATATTTGCAGATGGTTGTGCTTGTACTCCAACAAAGTAAGATTGCATATGATCGAAACCGGTTCTATTTGGATAGCCTGTATTTTCTGGATCGGCAATACTTGGGGTGGTTAATAAATCTCCTCCTGTATTAAATGTTGTAAATTCTGCTCTTAAATTACTCAGACGTATTTTTTCACTACTCCCCATCGTAGCATTACCGCCTCTTGCTCTTAAGACACCGTCCATTAAACTAATGTTCGAAAAATGTTTTGCTACTGAACTGGAGGTAACTCCTTCATCAAATGGATTGATGCGATGTGCTTCTTGTAAAGAATAATACGCAGCTCTTGGATATAAAGTATACAATCCTGCCGCATTTGTAGGTCCTTTGGCACAGATTCCAAACCATTCTTCGTTCATATTATTTTTTCCTTCTTTGAAATCTATGTAATACCCTCCGTTGGACCAAGAGGCATTGTTGTCGTGCACATCTAAATCTTTTGTCTGACCAAACTTCCACCAACCATCACTAAACTGAAAGGTAAAACCACCCAAAGAATTTTCTGCTTTTCCTAATCCGGCAGCATTTTGGTAAATTTCTCTCCAGTTTTCAACCATAAAGTGCGCTTGCATTTTTTGATCTTCTTCGTTGGTCACTGCATTGAAGGCATCTGCTCCAAATTCTGTAAACATGATGGGCATGTTTAGTTCATTTTTTACTCTTTTGAAGGCATCTCCGAAAGACTTCCCACGATACATATTTGTTCCGTAAATGTCTACATCCTTACATTCTTTTGCAACAATATCTAAAAAACCTAAATCACCATTACAGATTGCCACTGGATGCGAACCATCGATCGCTTTCATAAGGACTGCTGCCTTGTTAAACATTTGGTATAGATACTTAGCGGCAACAGAATAATCATCTTCATTGATAGGCAAGTCTTCCGTTTCGGCTCCTTTCCATACCAATCCATAATTATTTTCATTTCCTAATAGGTACATAAGTAATCCAGGGGTGTTTTTGTATTCAGAAACAACGGCTTTCATTTCCTCCAACAAAACAGCTTGCGTAGTCGCATCTGAATAATCTGTCTTGGCCACCCAAGCGCCATTGATTGTCAATCCATACCTACCAAAGGAGTGATTAAGCATTGTATGAATCCCATAGGTTTCATAGATGTAAGTAATCCATTTCGGCTGAATGCCCGTGTATACTCGTATAGTGTTTACACCCATATTTTTGAGTAAACTCATTTCTGCATCTAAAGCAGCCTTAATAACATCTTCGGACTGATTCCATAAACTGTATGAGTAGTTCGTACCAATTGGAAAATAGTCCCAATTCATACCATTAATCATAAAACTGTTCCCATTGACAGACAATCTTATTCCTTGAGCATTGTCAATTAACTTAACGCTATTCGTTTGTGCAAAAAAGCTCAAAGAACAGCTGAGTAAAATAATTCTTAATAAATAATTCTTCATGTGTTATTTTTGTTTTGTAGACAATCTAAATTTACATCCAGACACTTATTTTACCCAAATGAATGAGAGCAAAGGTTTCTACTTTTATTAATTTTCATAAATTTAAGTATTATAAATGTTCAATCTGTGAATTATACCACAATAAAAAACATACAAATTTGAATAAACTAAAATCATAGTGATAGCGCCAAAATAACTATGATTCTCTTAACAAAAAAAAACACATTGGGAGTAATTGTTGTGGTATTGTATTGCTTATTTAGCAGTTGTTGTGGATATTTAAATTTAGAAAATATATGTTGCGTTCTGGTTTTCTAAAAAACATCCTTGTAATAGAGAGATTCTTAGAGCAATCCTTGAACATAAAGTATCAAAAATGAAAGCTCAATTTTAAATTTTAAATTTCACTTGTTGAGGATGGGTTGTTGAGTAAAAAATTATAAAAAAAGTAAAACACTTTCTTTTGCTAAGAAAATACTGGAGCAAGAAAAAAGCAATAATCAAAAGATTATTGCTTTTTTAATTTTGTTGGACCGCATAAAAAACGATCTCTATAAAAAACTACTTATTTACCTTCGGCAGCTTTTTTGGCTTCTCTTTTTAATTTTAAATTTTCCCAAATTGTACCGCCAATCCAGTAAGGAACGACAAATGTTAACAGGAAAATCAACAACCAAAAACCGGCTGTAAAGATGAACATGAATAAAACTAATCCTGAAAATTGTGAAAAATCTAACATTTGCTTTTGTTTGAGAATATTGATACTGCAAAAATAATACATATTTTCAAATTCTACTATGTAAAATGAAAATTTTTCAATTGTTTTTAAAAGCGTTTCATAATAGCTTTTATCTTAGTTTTCGTAAATTTGTATTTTAATTTTTCACAGAAACAAACATGACCTACAGAATAGAAAAGGATACCATGGGACAGGTAAAGGTTCCAGCAGATAAATATTGGGGAGCCCAAACAGAACGATCTCGCAACAACTTTAAAATAGGTGCAGCAGGATCGATGCCTCTTGAAATTGTATATGGGTTTGCTTATCTTAAAAAAGCAGCAGCATACACCAATTGTGATTTGGGTGTTCTAACTGCAGAAAAAAGGGATTTAATTGCACAGGTATGTGATGAAATTTTGGCCGGGAAACATGATGATCAATTCCCATTAGTCATCTGGCAAACGGGGTCAGGTACACAATCAAATATGAATGTGAATGAAGTGATTGCCAACAGAGCCCATGAAATTGCAGGAAATGTCATTGGTGAAGGCGAAAAAACGATTCAGCCCAATGATGATGTCAATAAATCACAATCTTCAAACGACACTTTTCCCACGGGGATGCACATTGCTGTCTACAAGAAAATTGTCGAAACCACCCTTCCGGGCATCGAGCAACTGAAAACTACCTTAAAATTAAAGTCAGAAGAATTTAAAGATGTTGTAAAAATTGGAAGAACGCATTTAATGGATGCTACTCCACTAACTTTGGGACAAGAGTTTTCTGGCTATGTAGCCCAATTAAATTTTGGCGTAAAAGCTTTGAAAAACACCTTAACGCATTTAAGTCAATTAGCACTCGGAGGAACTGCTGTTGGAACCGGCTTAAACACCCCTCCAGGGTATGACATTTTGGTGGCTAAGTACATTGCACAGTTTACGGGATTGCCCTTTATAACCGCAGAAAATAAGTTTGAAGCATTGGCTGCCCATGATGCTTTTGTAGAAACACATGGATCGTTGAAACAAATTGCTGTTTCATTAAATAAAATTGCAAACGACATTCGCATGATGGCCTCTGGACCTCGATCTGGAATTGGAGAATTGATCATTCCGGCAAACGAACCCGGTTCGTCTATCATGCCCGGAAAAGTAAATCCAACACAAGCAGAAGCCTTGACCATGGTGTGTGCGCAAGTAATGGGAAATGATGTCGCAGTAACAGTTGGTGGTACTCAGGGACATTATGAATTAAATGTTTTTAAACCCATGATGGCTGCAAACGTATTACAATCTGCTCAATTAATAGGAGATGCTTGCAAATCTTTTGATGAAAACTGTGCTACAGGAATTGAACCAAATCACACAAGAATTAAAGAATTAGTGAATAATTCTTTAATGTTGGTCACCGCTTTAAATACAAAAATTGGGTATTACAAAGCTGCTGAAATTGCAAATACAGCGCATGAAAATGGCACTACCTTAAAAGTAGCGGCCATTCGTTTGGGCTATGTAACCCCTGAAGAATATGATGCTTGGGTAAAACCTGAAGAAATGATTGGTGGATTAAAATAAACCCTCCCTCATCTTTATATTAAAAAAAAAGCTGTAATTCATTTACAGCTTTTTTTTTTATATGAACACTTCAAGCCCTGAAGTTAATTCTTTAGGGAGTTGGTTTTTTTGGAACAGCCTTGCAGGCAACTTACCTTTTAGTAAGATCTTTTCATGAATTACTTCAAGCCAGCTACCTTCTCGCAAACCTAAAACAGGTGTGTCATTATAAACATGAAATTCTTGGATACGTGTCTCACGCGTTTCCCCCATATGTGTAGACCCTTTAACGGGATCCAAATAATGTGCATTGATATTGAAAGGTATCGTCTCCAATGCCTTAAAGCTAGGAGGATACACAATAGGCATGTCATTGGTATTGCGAATAGAAACACCACAAATATTACTTCCGGCACTGGTCCCTAAATAGGGCGTTCCGTTTTCCAAAACGGTTTTTAATTCTGTAATAAGATCCTGTTGATAGAGTTGGTTTAACAACTCAAAAGTATTTCCTCCACCAGTAAAGATGGCTTGTGCATTTTGGACTGCCTCCTTAGGATTTTCAAATTCATGAATCCCCTTCACATCCATCTTTATTTTTGCAAATGCATTCGCTGCAATTTTCGTATATCCGTCATAGGAAATACCACCAGGTCTTGCATATGGAATGAATAACAATGAGGTAACTCCCTCAAAAAATGTAGCTAATGTTGGCAGCAGATACTCCAAATAGGTGCTGCCATAAAGGGTTGATGTACTTGCAATGATTAATTTTTTCAAAATAGCATGGTTTATGAACAGCGAATTTAAAAAAATTAAAAGGGTTATTTAACAAAAATTTACCAGTAACTTCAAACAATTAAACAACTCGTTGAATTTTCTTTGTTCTTATAGAAGGGTTATTTTTTCTTATTTTTGTGCGTATCCTTTCTTCTAAAATAGAAATATCCATGTATAAGACAGTGCTCTTTTTATTCCTTTTCTGCTTTGTATCAAAAGGAATGGTCGCACAAAGAAGCACTTTGATAACAGGGCAACTTAAAGATTCTATTGGGACCATTTCCGACGCTACCATTGTAAATTTAAATACAAAAAGAGGAACGGTTTCTAACAATTCGGGGGTGTTTGAAATCCGCGTGCGTTTGGGAGATTCTTTGCGATTCTCTTCAGTACAGCACATTACAAAAATCATCTACATTTCTAAGACTATTTTAACGCGTAAAAAATTAGCCATTCAATTGCTTATTCAGACTACTGTCTTAGAAGCGTTTGAATTAAAAAAGCATGATTTGTCTGGACGCTTGGGCATCGATGTTCAAAAAGTGATGAAGGAGGATAAAATAAGCGCTGTTACCCTGGAACTCCCGAATGCAGGAAGAAAAAAAATAAAAAAAGTAGATCGCGAAATTTACACCGCTACCACCAGTAGCGGCGGTATCTCTTTGGATCACCTATTAAACACCTTATCGGGTAGAATAAAAATGTTGCGAAAAAAGAAAGTGATAGTTGAAGAAAATATGGATGTTCAAATCTTATTGAAGCAGTACAATTATGATTTGGAAAAAAATTTTAACATTCAAAAAGAGCACACAACACGCTTCTTGTATTTTTGCAGAACCGACAAGATGTTTAACAAAGGGCTCTTTAACGATGAATTTGCACTTATTAAATTCTTAGAAGAAAAAGCCATCGAATTTAATAAATTAAACAGTAATTTGGACCGCTAATTGAATTGCTCCTCCTCTATGAAACGATACAAAACTTTTTTGTTATTACTGCTCCTACCAGTGCTGTCTTTTTCTGCACACAAATATTACTTGAGTCTCACACAAATAAACTTTAATCCCAAATCAAAATCGATCCAAATAATTATCAATGTTTTTATGGACGACATAGAAACAGCGTTAAACCAGGATTATAGTATTGACTTACAATTGACCACTAAAAAAGAACTCAAAGAAAATGATGTTTATTTTGAAAAGTATTTGAATGAGAAACTATCCTTTAAAGTAAATGGTATTGCAAAGAGGTTTAATTATATTGGCAAAGAATACGAGGGAGAATTGGTGTATTTTTATTTAGAGATTGAAAATATTAATGCTGTTGATCAAATCGCTATTTCTAATAAATTACTCATCCAACACTTTCCAGCACAAGAAAATCTCATAAAATCGAAAGTTGGTCAAGTCAATAAAAGTGTATTATTAAATGCAAAAAATTACTCAGAAACTTTAAAATATTAAAAATTTAACACCCCTATATTCACAGATATTCATAAATTTAGAAAAAATTAAAACCAATTAATTAGAATGAAAAAATTAAGCTTCCTATTGTTTTCATTTGTTTTCATCGCTGGAGCCAATTTTGCACAGCAAAAAACAAAACAAGGACACACAAACCAGAATAAATTCAGACAATTAAAAGATGAGTTGGCAACTCCAAACAGCCAACATACAGCTTCTGGAGCTCCAGGTATTGCTTATACCCAACAAAAGGTAGATTACAATATGGACATTGTTTTAGATGATGACAACCAACGAATTTATGGAAATGAAACCATTACCTACCACAATAATTCTGTAGACAAACTTGCTTATTTATGGGTACAGTTAGATCAAAACATGCGTGCTTCAGATTCTAAAACACCAGACATTCAACCCAATAAAATACCTCGCAAACTAAGTAAAAGTAGGTTCGATCGAAGCTTCCCAGCTGAAGCTTTTGATGGAGGTTTTAAAATTGAAGAGGTGACCCATGTAGATGGTTCGGACTTATCCTACACAATCAATCAAACCATGATGCGTATCAATCTTACAACACCTTTGCCGTCTGGTGCTACGTTTGAATTCAAAATAAAATGGTGGTACAACATTAACAACCATAGAACTCAAGGAGGAAGATCTGGATATGAACACTTTCCGGATGGAAACAACAACTATGTAATTGCACAATTTTATCCGAGAATGTGTGTGTATGACAATGTAGAAGGATGGCAGAATGATCAATTTTGGGGACGTAGTGAATTCGCTTTGGAATTTGGAGATTTCACGGTAAACATTACCACGCCCGAAGATCATATGTTGGGTGCAACAGGTGTTTTACTCAATGAGAAAGAGGTATTAACACGCAAGCAATTAAAAAAATTAGCAGAAGCTAAAAAGTCTTTTGATAAAATTGTCATCATTCAATCTCAGGAAGAAGCTGAAAAGGTTGAAAAGAAAAGAGCAACGAAAACCAAAACTTGGAAATTTAAAGCCACCAATGTGCGTGATTATGCATTTGCAAGTTCGAGAAAATTTATTTGGGACGGTATGGCTGTAGACATAAATGGGAAGACCGTTATGGCCTATTCCTACTACTCTAGAGAGGCAAACCCATTGTATGGAGACCATTCTACAAAGGCAGTGGCTCAAACCTTAAAAACCTATTCCGAATATACTTTTGATTATCCATATCACAAAGCAATTTCTGTAGATGGACAAATGGGAATGGAATATCCACAAATTTGTTTCAATCCTGGAAGACCAAATGCTGACGGAACCTATTCGGACCGTGTTAAATACAGAATGATTAAAGTAACGATTCATGAAGTAGGACATAATTTCTTTCCTATGATTGTAAATTCGGATGAAAGACAATGGACTTGGATGGATGAGGGATTGAATTCTTATATGGAAATGTTAGCAGAATTGGCCTATGACAAAGATTTCCCAATTACGAGAGGGTATCCAAAAAATATTGTCAAGTACATGAATGGAGATCAATCTAAAATTGCACCCATCATGTCTAAAGGAGACAACGTATATAGTTTTGGGAACAACGCATATGGGAAACCGGCTACAGCCCTATGGATTCTTCGAGAAACCATTATGGGAAAAGAATTGTTTGATCATGCTTTTAAAACCTACTCACAGCGATGGAAATTTAAACATCCAACGCCAGCCGATTTCTTTCGTTCTATGGAAGATGCTTCTGCAATGGATTTAGATTGGTTTTGGAGAGGATGGTTCTACACAACAGACGTAACAGACATTGGAATCCAAAGTGTAAAAAAGTTTCAAACAAAAACAGGTGAAAATGACGAGATCGAATTTGTGGAGGATACCTCTGCAGGATTAAGTTTTACCAATAAAGAGGTTAATTCAAAATTTCATTATGAAATTACCTACAACAAACCGGGGGGGTTGGTGATGCCAATCATTGTAGAATTTACTTATAAAGACGGCGCTAAAGAAAGAAAAACCTATCCAGCACAAATTTGGAGATATAATGACAAGGAAGTGACAAAGATCTTCTCCTCTGAAAAGGAGATTACAAAAATTGCATTGGATCCAGATTTAGAAACAGCAGATGTAGATACTTCAAACAATAGTTTTCCTAGAGAAGAGCAAATAAAATTTACCCAATTTAAAAAGAAAATGAAAGGTTAGAAAATGCCTTTTTTTCCAGAAAGCGAAATCAATTTGATTTCGCTTTTTTTTTGCAACTATTTAGAAGTTTTGTCTGATAAATATTTGTTAATTCTTTGCTTTTTTTTTACTCATTTAAATTCAAATTCTTAATTTACACGCCATTTCAAAAAAACAAAAAAATGAGAAAATTATCTGTACTCGTATTTTCACTTTTCTTTGTGGCGACTGCTTCTTTTGCACAAGCGCCTGTTAAAGAAAAAAAGAAAACACAACAAGGACACACCGATCAAAACAAATTCAGACAAATGAAAGATGTTTTGGCAACACCAAATGACCAGCATGCTGCATCTGGCGCTCCAGGAAGCCAATACACGCAACAAAAGGTAGATTATGTAATGGACATTCGTTTGGATGAAAGTGCCAATCGTATTTATGGTGATGAAAACATTACCTACCACAACAATTCTAAGGACGTTTTAGACTACTTATGGGTCCAATTAGATCAGAACATGAGAGCAGACGATTCTAAAACACCCTTGGCGAAGTCAAACGGTGCTTCTCTTTTTATCACTCCAGCGAATTTTCAGAGTACTTATATGAATGAAAAGAAAGGATTTGGATTCAACATTACAGCAGTAGAAAGTAATGGTGCTCCCCTATCCCATTTCATCAACAGAACCATGATGCGTGTCAACCTACCAAATGCTTTACAGCCAGGAGAAAAGTTTAAATTTCGCATTGCATGGAATTATAAGATTAACGACATCAATAAAGACGGAGGAAGATCTGGTTTGGAAACATTTCCTGACGGAAACAACAACTACACCATTGCACAGTTTTTTCCAAGATTGGCAGTCTACAACAACGTAGAAGGCTGGCAAAATATGCAATTCTGGGGACGTAGTGAATGGGCCTTAGAATTTGGAAGCTATGATGTAAAAATTACCGTACCTGCAGATCATATCTTAGATGCAACGGGAGATTTACAAAATGAGAAAAAAGTATTGTCTAAAAAACAACGTCAACGCTTTGCGAAAGCAAGAAAAACTTTTGACAATCCTGTTTTAATTGTGACCCAAGCGGAAGCGGAAGCTGCAGAAAAAGGACGTGCTACGGGAACAAAAACATGGCACTTTAAAGCAGACAAAGTACGTGATTTTGCTTTTGCGACTTCTAGAAAATACATTTGGGATGCTATGGCAACCAATGTCAATGGAAAAACTGTAATGGCGGTTTCTTTATACCCGAAGGAAGGAAATCCTTTATGGGAAGAGCACTCTACTAGAGCGGTGGCTACCACCCTTGTTGAATACTCAAAATTAACTTTTGACTATCCATATTCTAAAGCAATTTCTGTACACTCAGAAAGACAAGGAATGGAATATCCAATGATTTGCTTCAACTTTGGAAGACCAAATCCAGATGGAACCTATTCAGACAGAACCAAAAAAGGAATGATTGGTGTGATTATTCATGAAGTGGGGCACAATTTCTTTCCAATGATTGTAAACTCTGACGAAAGACAATGGACTTGGATGGATGAAGGATTGAATTCTTTTGTAGAAATTTTAGCAGAAGATGTGTATGATGCCGAATTGTTTGCTTCCAACCCAACCAAAGCGATTACGCGTTATATGGGCGGAGATCAATCGAACATCTCTCCAATCATGTCTCAAGGAGATTATGTAAAGCAATTTGGACCGAATGCCTACTCGAAACCAGCTGCCGGTTTGTACATGTTAAGAAAGACCATTATGGGGCCTGAATTGTTTGATCATGCTTTTAGAACCTATTCGAAGAGATGGATGTTTAAGCACCCAACACCGGCTGACTTCTTCCGTTCTATGGAAGATGCTTCTGGAATGGATTTGGATTGGTTCTGGAGAGGATGGTTCTATACTACGGATGTAACGGATATCGGAATTAAGTCTGTAAAGCCTTTGTATTTAACCGACAAGCCAAACGAAAGAGTAACCCAATTAAAACAACAATACAAGCAGTATTTTGACAACCTTGGAGACTTGGTATACATTACCGACAAAAAGGAAGATGCCAATGCGAAAGCAATGGATACTTATGTAGATGGAAAAGAAGTACCTTCTTTTATCTATGCTGTAGAGTTTGAAAAGCCAGGTGGATTGGTAATGCCAATCATTGTAGAATTGACCTATGCAGATGGAACTACGGAAAGACAAACCTTCCCTGCTCAAATTTGGATGCAAAACGACACTTCTGTAAAAAGAGTGTTCTCTGCTACTCAAGAAATTGTAAGCTTTAAACTAGATCCAGACGAAGAAACTGCGGACGTAGATACTTCAAACAATAGCTGGCCTAAAAAGGAAGCAACAAAATTTGAAAACTTCAAAAACAAAGTAAAAGGATAATATTTCTTTTTACTAGATCAAAAAACTCCAACGAAATTCGTTGGAGTTTTTTTTGCTTTCTATTGAAAATTTAAAAGTTGTCTTATCGCTGAGTGTCTTTATTGAATAGGGAAAAACAATTAGAATATAAAAGCCAAAGTAGATAATAGAATTGACCACTCCACAAAGTCTTTGACATAGCGGCACATAAAAAACAAGGAAGTACAATGATGGATGCTCTCAAAACACACTATTTCCTAATAAAAGCATAGATAATGACACAAACGCATAGTCTAGAAGACACTGGGAGGTAATTAGATCTTATGCGGCTGGAGTAGGCTAGTAATGCTAAAATTTAGCAACTTATTTCATCAGTGCTTCCTACTAGCCTGTTGTTTAAAAGTAAAAAAACTCAAGACAATATGTCTTGAGTTTTTTTGTGGTAGGCAAACCCATCAAAAAGGGTTGCCACGTATTTAAAGAATAACCTTATTCTAAAGTAATGATGAACCACCAGTCAAATTCAGCATTTGCATCGGTTGTTTTTAGGATCATTTCATTAGGAGTTTCCCTATCAAAGATTTGATACTGGTGATTTCCACCGGTATAGTATCCTAAAAATGCAGTCCCCGAAAGGCTAATCGTTTCGGTTCCTCCTGGAGCTGTTAAAGTCCAAGTGGATGCATAATCGTCAAAAGCATAGTTTTCGATATCTGCTCCGTTTACATTTCCGGATGCATTGGGTCCTAAATCGTTCACGATATATGGATCTCTACCAAAAATAGTTCCATTGGTAACGTGAGTAAAGGTACCGTCTGAACTAAAGGTAAAACGGTCGTCATACATTCCTGTTCCCACTTTTTCATCGGGACCAGCTCCATACCATTCTGTCAAAACTTGTCCTCCTACGGGGCCTAATCCAAAGTGTTTGTTTTTGGCTGAGTGAATTTTCCAAGTTCTAGAAGTTACTGCTGTAGGGTCTGCAGCATCGTATCCATAGAGCTTTGCAATTAAATCTGCAGGGGGTGCATAGGTAGACAATACTTCTACTTCGATGGATTTGCTAGAACTTACGCCAGCAGTTCCAGAAGCAACTACGGTTACCGTATAGGTGTTTACCCCTAGAGAACTAAAGCTTATACTATTGTTTCCAGACAAAGAAACTGTTTCTTCACCATTGAATACATACTTGTAGGATACGGCATTGTCTGCAGTTGCTGCAAAATTTACAACACCACTACCATCCCCATAAGGGTTTGCTGCATCTGCTCCTACAATTTCAGCTGTAATTTGAATATTTGAAGGCGTCACAATGTCTCCAAAAGAATACTCATCTTCTTGACAGCCATAAAAAGCCACCATTGCGGAAAATAAGAGGAAATAAATATTTTTTAAATTTTTCATTTTTTATAATTTAAGAACGTTAATGATCATGAATGTTTTTAATCTAATTAATAGACAAAGAAACATTATCAATATTTACCATACCGGTATCTGCGCCTACATCAAAAAGAACACGCGCATCAGGAGCTCCATATCCTGAAGCAGCGACTGTTACTGAATAGGTAGTTCTAGTTGTGTTAATTGCTACTGTCTCTGTTGTATTTGACCAAGGAGCACCGCTTAGGCCTATTCCTGCAACAACATTTCTATCGGTATCTGACCATGCATCAAAAACCAATGTATAAGTGTTTCCGTCAATAATTTCTAATTTTTGACTCATATTTACATCATATGGGTTACCAGCAGTTGCTACAGATACTGAATAATATGTATTTCCATTTTCTGTAACTACGGGTGCAGCAGAATTATCATCTACTCCTACCAACCAGGAAGCACTTCCTGCTTGAAAATCTCCGTTAGTAACTAAATTTCCGTTTCCGATTCTTAGAGAGACATTGTCAATATTTACCAAACCAGTAGCGGCACCCAAATCAAAAATAACACGGGCATCGGGTGCACCATATCCAGAAGCTGCAACGGTCACCGAATAGGTGGTTCTCGAGGTGGTTAAATTAACTGTTTCTGTGGTATTTGACCATGGTGAAGCACTCAAACCAACTCCTGCTACAATTGGTCTGTTCGTATCTGACCAAGCATCAAAGGTTAAGGTGTAAGTATTCCCGTCTATAATTTCTACTTTTTGACTCATGTTCACATCATACGGATTTCCCGCATTGGTAACATTAAAAGAATAGTAAGTATTTCCACTAACAGTAACTACGGGTGCAGCAGAATTGTCATCTACTCCAACAAGCCAAGCTTCACTTCCTGCCTCAAAATCTCCATTGGTTAATAATCCATCATCAAAAGTAGAAGCCGAGCTCGCTTTGTAGAAATAAAAATTATCTACATACACAATTCCTGCAACGCCGTCTGAATCGATTAATAGCTGGGTTATTTTGTTTTTGTTAGCAAGATTTCCATCAAAATTGGCCATATCTATCTCCACACTTTGCCAAGAACCTGCTAAGGTAGTACCTAAAGATTCTACATCTTCACCACCATCTACAGTATTTACAATTTTAACGAGCAGTTCATTGGTGACTCCTTCTGGTACCCAATAATCAATGTGCATCATTTCCATTGCAGCAACGTCTATTCCATTTGCATAGTTGGTTACCATACCCACAAAATCTAAGTTGGTTAGCTTCCATACGTTATCGCTACCGATGGTTGTTGCCTCAAAACCTGAAGAAGACCAACTCGTTGGTAATTCATCCAAAGTTACGTTTGTATATGCATCACTAAAGATTGAAACGACATCTGAAGCATCTCTTCCTGGAGGAGTTGTTGCTCCTACTGTTGGTGCTAAGATTTCAGTAACTTCAAAATCAACGGTATAAGTTGTTGTTTCTATCGCCCCCCCTTTTGCAATAATTTGAACGGTATAGGTACCTGGATCAGCATATTGGTAAGACAATGCTTCACCAATATTTGCGGTGGCAACAGGCTGCGTTACGCCAGTTTCACCAGAATGAAATTCATACATGGTAGCAAAGTCAGCGGAAGCACTTACATTTACTTGTTTCGAAACGGCTGCATCATTTTCAATGGTCGTCATCAAATTTTCGGGTGCTCTGAAAGAAACCACAATTGGTTTTATCAATTCTGTAGCATCACCTTTGGTATTGTAAGCTACCAATTTCACATCATAAGTACCTTCTGCATACACATGCTGTGCATTCTCTCCATTGGGTATTCTTAATGGATCTGGAGTTGCATCCCCAAAATAAACATCAAAAGTAGATGCACCATCTGCATTGGGTGTGATGGTAGCAGCTCCGGTGTTGTCTTGTGTAATGTTGAACAACATTTCTAAATTGGTAGGTGCAGACATGCTGTCTAGGAAAGACAACTCTCTTACATCGGTATCTGTACAGGCTGCTATGAATAGCAACACTGCAATTGTTTTGTAAATATTTTTAAGTTTTCTCATGGTTGTATTTTTTTAGTACCCTGGATTTTGAGACCAACGGTTACCTGTTAATTGAATTTCTATCACTGGAATTGGAAATACTTCGTGTTTTCCTGCAACAAAACCATCAATTTCTTGTGCTGCTTTTCCTGTTCGTACCAAATCGAAAAAACGATGTCCTTCTCCAGCCAATTCTACTCTTCTTTCTTGGTAGATATTTTCTGTTAAAGTAGTACCTGTTGCTGTGATATTGTGCATCATGTCTCCAAAAGCTCGTTGTCGAACTCTGTTTAAGTAACTTTGTGCCTTGGCATCGTTTGGAGTTGCGCTTCTATTGAAGGCTTCTGCAGCCATTAATAAAACGTCTGCAAAACGAATTGATCTGTAATTGTTTGGATTGGTCAAGTTTCGATCTCCTTGCGCCGCATCACTTCTTTTTCTTGGAATGTATTTTCTGTTGAAAAAACCAGTATGCTCATTCCCTGTTCCAAAGGTAATTCCGGTTTGTGCCGCCCAAGCATCAATGTCTAAAACAGTAACATCTTTTCTTAAATCTCCGTCTTCAAATGCATCTGCAAGTTCTTGTACAGGAACATTAAAACTAAATCCTGAAGAGAAAATATCTCCTTCAGATCCTGGTGTTGCAGAGTAATTACGGATTCCACTAAAACCAACAGCTACATTTCCTTCACTACATTGTAGACATGCAAAACTAGCACCTTCCAATTCTGAGTATTGTACTTCAAAAACAGATTCGATATTGTTTTCTCCTTCCATTTCAAACATGGTATCATAATCGGCTACCAAATCATAGGGTCCGTTTAAAATCAAATTCTCCAAAACAGTTGCTGCTTCTTCAAATTTATTTTGGTACAAGTACGCTTTTCCTAATAAAGCTTGTGCTGCCCCTTTTGTAATTCTTCCGGTTTCAGCTTGTGTATATGGTAGGTTGTCTGCTGCATATATTAAATCCATTTCAATCTGAGCATATACCTGTGCTTTTGGAGTTCGATCTACATTGAATTGATCACCAAATAAAATTCTTTGATCGACCACCAATGGAACGTCTCCAAACCACTTTACCAATTCAAAATAATAGTAAGCTCTTAAGAAGCGTGCTTGAGCAAGAATTTCTTCTTTCCCTTCAAAATCTGTCTTATCTTTAAATTCTAATATATAGTTGGCTCTATTGACTCCTGAAAACATCCATCCCCAAATATCTCTTAATTGCGCATTTACGGGGGTGTGGGTCATGTCGTCTACTTCTTGAATACCAATAACGTCAGTGGCGCTTTCTCCACCGGCTAAGGTATTGTCAGAAGCAATTTCTCCTAACATTACGTTGATGTAACTCGATTGTAATAAATCGTATGCACCAATTAATGCATTCTGATAATCTTCTTCAGTGTTGAAGTAGTCTTCTGAATTCTCTGCTTGAGATTTTACATCCACAAAATCATCACTACACGAAAAACCAAGTGTAAGAAGAACGATTGCTGATAAAATCTTTATGTTTATTTTTTTCATTTTTCTTTATTTTAAAAATTAAGATTAACTCCGAATAAAAAGGTCTTTGGACTCGGGTAGAATCCTTGATCGATTCCGCCTCCAATTGGACTTCCGTTAGAAGTTGTTGGATCGTATCCTTTGTATTTTGTCAATGTAAACAAGTTGCTAGCTGACACATAAAAACGTACCGTATCAAATTGCAATTTCTCTAATTGGTCCGCGGTAAATGTGTACCCCAATTGGATGTTTTGCAATCTTAGGAAAGAACCGTCTTCTACATAAAAGTCAGAAAACAAAGTGTTTCCTGTTGCCCCTGTGGTTACTCTTGGCGAAGTGTTGCTTGTCCCAGGACCCGTCCATCGGTCTAAAACATAGCTAAGTCGATTGGTCAATGGTAAGTTTCTCTCATAGCTTCTTACAATTTCATTTCCTAAAGATGCAAATGCATAGGCATTGAAATCAAAGGCTTTGTAGTTGAATGAAAAATTCATCCCCATAGTAATGTCTGCAATCGGATCACCGATATACGTTCTATCTTCATTGGTAATCGTTCCGTCGCCATTCGTATCAACAAATCTCAAATCTCCAGGCGCTGCATTGGTTTGTGTAGCATGTGCGTCAACATCGGCTTGGGTTTGAAAGATTCCGTTGGTTTGGTATCCGTAAAAATACCCAATTGGGAAACCCGCTTCCATTCTAGAGGGTGGCTGTTGCCCTACTCCAAAAGATCCACCTTCTATTACACCCGTCGCATTCCCTACAAAAGTTACATTGTTGTCTAATGTGGTAAAGTTATAGTTGGCACCGAATTTGAAATCTTCAGATACGGTTTGATTGTATCCAATAGAGAATTCAAATCCTTCATTGACAACAGAACCTGCATTTACAATAGGTGCACCTGATCCAGGAGCTGTAACACCCAATATTCCAGATACCTGGGGCACTAGTAATAAATCTTCTGTCGTCTTTTTAAAATAATCGGCAGTAATGTCTATTTTGTTATTGAACAAACTGATATCAAGACCTACATCCAATGGGATTTGTTTTTCCCATTTAATTTCTGGATTGGAAATCGCTCCTAAAGCTGTTCCATAGTTCAATTGATTGTTGAAGACATAAGTTCCTTGTCCTGTTAATAAAGAGACAAAACCAAAAGATCCTATTCGATCGTTTCCAATGATACCATAACTGGCTCTTAATTTTAAGTTATTGATAACTGCTGAATCTTCAAGAAAAGCTTCATCTGAAACTACCCAACCCAGAGAGGCTGTTGGGAAAAAACCAAACTTGTTTTTAGGTCCAAAGTTTGAGGAACCATCTCTTCTTATGACAGCAGACACTAAATATTTCCCCTTGTAATTGTATTGCAAACGAGAGAAATAAGATAGCAATCGGCTATCAAAAAATTGTCTTGGATTGTTGCTCAACGCTAAATTATCTTGTGCTCCAGCAGTAATGCTCACACTATTTAAGTCGGTACCAGTTACACCATTTTGCGAAAAATTCGTATCGTTAAATCCTTGAGATCTAAATACAGATGTTCCTAACAATACTTTTACGTTGTGATCTTCATCAAAAGTATTTTCATAGCTTACAAAAGCATCAAAAGTATAATCCTTATAGGTTTGGCTATATTCGTTAAGACCGGCAACATCTACGTTAAAAACACTACCGTTTCCAAAATAAGCTACTGGGGAGAAAGATTTCCCATTTACTTTTGCATGGTTAAATTGGTATCTTGCTTCTGCAGCGAAACCATCTAAAAATTTGTAATTCAATCCATAAGAACCCGAAATTTTATTCACCCAAGTTCGGTTGTAACTATTGTCTACTTGAGCGAGTGGGTTGGCAACTTCTATACCCGTTCCAATTGCAGGAGGCAATGAGAAATCGCCATTCGCATCATAAACAGGTGTGGTTGCTGGCATGTTCAAAGCATTGAACAAAACAGATCCTAAAGTGTTTTCTATTAAATTCTTTTTGTTGGTATTTGTATAAATAGTAGAAGTTGTTAATTTCAACTTATCAGAAAGATCTCTGTTGTAGTTAAACTTAACATTCCTTCTGTTAAAGTTGGCTTTGTCTCCTCCAACGATCCCGTCTTGGTCTAAAACAGAAATTCCTAATGAATAGGTTGATTTATCGGTTCCTTTGTTTAAGGTATAATCCAAACTATAAATTGGTGCGGTATCAAAAACGGCCTTTTGCCAGTTTGTCCCTTGTCCTAAACCATTTACATTTGGAAACGGCAATGCTTCTCCATTGGCAGCGAAAGCTTCATTGGCAAGCAATGCATATTCGGTTGCATTTAACAATGAAATCTCTTTTGTGGTTTGTTGAAAACCTACATAGTAGTTCAAAGTTGATTTGTAATCTGTTGCTTTCTTACCCGATTTGGTGGTAATCAGAATAACTCCGTTAGCACCTCTTACTCCATAAATACCTGCCGTTGCATCTTTTAATACATTGATTGATTCGATATCGGAAGGATTCACCACACTTAAATCTTCAATCACATTCCCATCCACTAAAATCAAGGGTCTGTTGTCTCCATTGGTAGAGATTCCACGAATTCGAATGTTGGAAGCGGCTCCAGGAGAACCTGAAGATGCCGTAACGTTTACACCGGCAACTTGTCCTTGCAATGCTTGTTCTATACGTGTTGGTTTTAATTGTTCTATGGATTCACTTGAAATAACAGATACGGCACCTGTAACTTCTTTTTTACGTTGTGTACCATACCCAATTACAACAATTTCATCTAGAGTCTCAGCAGTGGCTTCTAGAGAAACATTGATGGTTGCACTGTTTACGACAACTTCGTTTGTTTTGTACCCTAGGTATCTAAAAACAAGCGTTGCACCTTTTGATACATTGGTGAAGCTGTACTGTCCATCGAAATCTGTTTCAGTTCCAGTGGTACTCCCCTTAATGACAATACTAACCCCTGGGAGAACTTCTCCAGACGCTGCATCTTTTACAATTCCTTTTACATTCAACTTTTGAGCAGTTGCACACAATGTTGATAATGCAAAAAGTAATACTGTGATTTTTCTAAGCATAAAATGTTATTTATTATTGATACTCTAAATATACAGGATAAAAATTACTGAATCAAAAAAATTAACCCCAACTAAAAACATACATCATAAAAAAATAGTTTAACTCAAGAATAGCTTAAAAAAAACAAAAAATGAAAACTTTAATTCGATGAATGTTGTGGTTTTGTATGGTTTGAAAAACACTACTTAAAACATTAAACTTCTAAAATATAGTTTGTTAAATTCGCATCGTGTGGCAAAGACATCTTTTTGCGTAATCGATATCGTTTTACCTCTACACTTCTTGGTGAAATATTCAATAGTGGAGAAATTTCTTTGGAAGATAAATTCAATCGCAAATAGGCACACAATCGTAGATCGTTTGGTGTTAAATCTGAGTGCATACTTTTCATTTTCTTTAAAAAATCTTTGTCGGCATTGTTAAACGCTTCTTGAAACATTTTCCAATCATCTGTATTGTTCAAATTTTTATCAATAATCTTCACAACACTTGAATTTTTATTCACATCAGACTTTATTAATTCTGTTTTGATAGAGTTTAAAAACTCATTCTTTTTAATAATGTTCATGGTTGAAATGGCCAACTCTCTATTTTTACTTTCAATATCATTGCGAAGCTTTTCATTATTAAGTTTAATGATGGTCTGCGAACTTTCCAATTCTTTTAATTCTAATTCCTTTTGAGCCTTGTCCAACAAACGCTCTCTTTGACGTTTATAGTACCTTTTAGAGGCAAGGTGCAGTAGGTATATAAAAAACAAAAACAAACTTACATAACCAGCGATAAAAAGGTTGGAATAATACCAAGGCCTTTTAATTTTAAATTGATATTTGGCCACATTAGTACTCATTTTACCAGCTATAATTCCTCGAACTTTGAATGTATAGCTACCATATGGCAGGTTTTCAAACAATACAGAAGAAGCTTTGGAAGCTGCGCTCCAATCTTTGTTTTGCCCCAACAACTGATATTGATACTTCGTTACCGAAGTATTATTAAAGTTAGGAGTACTAAAAGATAGCTCAATATTATTTTCATCATTTGGAAATTCTTTTACTAAGGAAAGGTCAATACTTTTTTTAATGCCATCCAATTTAAAACTATGAATACTGTTTATGTGCACAATAAAGTCCGCTGGTTTTTTTAATGAATTTAAATCCATTTGTATAAATCCATCGGAGGTACCAATGAGGTATTTTTGAGGCGCTAGATAGGTGATGTTTTCATATCCCGAAACTGCTTTGGGTATGTATTCTGATATTGAAATGGTGTTTACTTTTGGTTTATTGCTTAATTTTCCTGGAGTTAAGTATTTAATTTCCTCTTTTGTAAAAGACCATAACCAATTTTTTACAGGGTCATGAATTAATTTTGCAGAAATGAAATTATCTGCATCAATTAAACTACTGTAAACTGGGTCTTTCTTAAATGAATCTTTTGCTTCGTCATATACAAAAACACCTTTTTTACTGGCATACAGGATCTTATTTTGATATTTGATAATACTAGAATGTACTCCTTTTTTTAAAGAGGTATCTTTCTCAACTTTGATAATCTTTGTATAGCTTGGATCTACATCTAATTTAAAAACTCCTTTGTATTCATGGTTGACAAAAACCTTATTATTCCATAGAACCACATGCTTACTGGAGTTTTCAAAACCACGAATTTTATTTTTAAGACTCCAAGTTTGATTCTTTTTTTCTAGCACATACAAGCCATCATAACATCCCTGCAAGAGGGTTGTCGAATTTATTTTTTTTACATTCCAAGTACCTTGCTTATCAAAAATCTGTTTGGCTTGATGCTCTTCTATTAAGAAAGTTCCGGAGTCATGCCCACAAAACAACGCGCCATCAATCTGAATTAAACTCCAAACCTGACCTTGGGTATTTTTGATCAATTGAAAAGAATTTTTTGATTTTATATTTCGATAAAACAACCCTTGATTGGTTCCTAAATAAAGGTTTTCATTATAAACAATTGAAGTGTATATAGTACCTAAATAGTCACTTTCCTCATTTCCTTTTTTAAATACAGAAGCATTATTAACACAATTAATTCCATTATCTAGCCCCAACCAGATATTATTACTTTTATCTTCATAAACGGAAAGAATGGTATTATTGCTTAATCCCGAACTCTTATTCATTTGATAATTAACAGATCCATTTTCGTTCAAATAAAGAATCCCATTAGAAATACTTCCTAGTAAAAAATTGTTATTCTTTAATTGTATTGCACTATATATAGTTTTATCCTTCAAAACATTGGAAGGCAACTTCCATTTATTGACTTTACCATCATTCAGAAGGTAGAAGCCTTTTTGTTGTGTTAGAGCTAAAAGAGCATTCTCTTTCTCAAAAAAATCTACTACAATGTTATCTTTGAAAACAGGAGCATCAGAAATTAATATAGGACTGCCATTCTCAATTTTAAAAATTCCTTTGTTGGCTTCTTGAAAATAGATAATATCTTTTGATTTTGAGAGTGCATGGATTCGATTTTCGCCGTTAATAATTTTAATTTCTTTTGTTTCTATGTTATACATGTAAATTCTTTGAAGCGACTTAAACAAAAACCAACCCTCTATTTCAATAATCTTCCAGATTTGTTCATCTTCAAGCATCTTTATACCCTTTTCTTTTACAATGGAAGTATATTCGAGTGCACCATGTTTGTTTTTCTTCCAAAAACCAAAGTCCATATAAAAACCGGTAAAAATTTTATCCTCATATGCTTTCACAGATCGCATGATCGTATTGTTTGGCGTTTGATTCAGTTGCCAACTTGCTCCGTTAAACTCTAACAATCCCAGATTATTTGCAACATACATAAATCCATTGTCGGATTGTGATATTGCCCAATTCTGATTTTCTGCAGTGTAATCTTCTGTAGTAAAAACATTAATTGGTGGAAGTTCTTGTGAAAAACTAACATAGCAAGCAAAGAATAAAAATATAAACCTCGTTATTTTTGAAAAAAATGTGGACATTATCTTGAAGTTTTTGGGCTCTAAATTAATGAAAAAAGCAATATGATTAGGGATTTTAAAAATAATGTAGTGTAAAAAATTCATTTTGTATGGTTGAATAATGATCACAAAACTTTCAATACACAGAGCTATTGTTACTTTCATCATTACAAACCATCAACTGTAGTACTGTGAAAAAAATTACAGCCCTATAAAATGTAAAATAAAAAAAGGAAATGAAAGTTCAGTACAAAGAGTACGCCCAATCTACCCAAATACTTTTTAATAACTCCTCTAAAATCACATTCGTTTTAGAGGTGTCAATACCCTGTTGGTAGGAGCGCAAACTTTAGACACAGCCAATGCGGCACTCTACAAAAGTGCTTGTAACTTTAAAAGCGTGGTGTCAATATCTTGATATGTCGTCAGTTTTGAAAAAGAAAATCGAATCGAGGTATTATTGGATGCAGTATCCTTTAAAATTTCTTGCAGTACATGAGAACCTGAATTACTACCACTCTGACAGGCAGAACCTCCAGAAACAGCAATTCCTGCTAGATCTAAACTAAAAAGCAACATATCATTATCAAAAGGGAAACGAACGTTTAAAATCGTGTAAGTTCCATTATTTACATCTGCAGAAAGCCCATTAAAAGCTATCTTTGAATTTAATTTTTTAAGTTCCTGAATAAAGTAGTTTTTTATTTTTTGAATCTTTATTTTATCATGCTCCATTCCTCCAATGGCAATATCCAATGCAGTTTCCATTCCTAAGATAGCATGAACATTTTCGGTACTTGACCTTGCACCTCTTTCTTGGTCTCCCCCATGAAACATAGGCATGATTCCAAAGCCTTTTCTAAAAAAAGCAAAGCCCACCCCTTTGGGACCGTGAAACTTGTGCGCACTCGCCACGATAAAATCAATGGGTGTTTTCTGTAAATCTAACGGATAATGCCCAACAACCTGAACAGTGTCTGAATGAAACAACGCATTGTATTTTTTACACAAAGCACAAACAGCATCTGCTGGCAATATGTTTCCTATTTCATTGTTAATAAGCATCAAACTCACTAAAGTTTTCTGAGTTGAATTGCTTAATAGGGCTTCTAAATGTTCCAAATCAACCGTCCCAAATTCATCTATATCTACATTTTCAACAATAGTACCATACTTTTCATGCAAATGTGCAATGGTGTGTGACACTGCGTGGTGTTCAATTTTTGTAGAGATAATTCTTTGCACACCTAAATGTGTCACAGCATTGTGAAGTATTAAGTTGTCAGCTTCTGTACCCCCAGACGTAAAGACAATCTCACTTGCGGTAACATTAAAATGATGGGCAATATTTTTGCGTGCGGTTTCCAGTGCAGATTTGGCTTTTCTTCCAAATTGATGTGTCGAAGAAGGGTTTCCAAAGTTATGCTTCATAGAGGATTGCATCACTTGAATCACTTCTGGATCCATAGAAGTAGTGGCCGCGTTGTCTAAATAAATTAAATTCATGATACAAAAATACGTATTAATTTGGGTTTTGATAGATGTACACTTCAGTGGCGCCGAGTCCATATTTTTTATAGGAAGCATCGTAATATTTTACTGGATATTTATTCAGCAAGTAATTCAATTCCGTTTTTAAAACACCTGCTCCCACCCCATGAATAAAAACGAGTTTAGAAATTCTTTTTTGAATGGCAAATTCCACTTTGTCTCGAGCAGTATTTAATTGTAAAGTCAACATCTCAAAATTATCCATTCCACGGGTAGACTTCGTCAATTGATTGATGTGTAAATCAACTTCTAAGATCACTTCTTTTTTTTCGGTAATGAATGCCGATTTTTTCTTTTTTACATCCATCATCTTTTGTTTTAGTAAAGGATGATTGATGTCTGAAAATTTAGAAAGTTCAGATTGCTGTGCTTCAATAAGAACCAATTCATTGGACTCGAAACTAAACAGCATTTCCTGTGCATCTCTGATAGTGATGCTACTCCCATTTACAGCAACAATTTCTCCTTTTAGAACATCATCTAAAACAGCTACTTTTTGACCAATATGAAAACGCATACTTAACAATTAATTCACGTAAGACTTATTTTGATGTCTTATTTTTGTACAAAAATAACAAGATGACAAAGACTTCTACTACTTCTATCAAAAATTTCTTCGAAAATTCAGGAAATACAATTTCAATTTCTAATGAGAGAAGGCAATTACTAGGTACTATTGCAGAAAACATTGCAAAAGAATATCAGAAAGAAGGAACTGTGAACTTAAATTTTATTTGCACACACAATTCGAGAAGAAGTCAGTTTGGACAAGCTTGGGCTTTTTTTGCTGCAGCATACTTTAAGTTAAACATTCATGCTTTTTCAGGTGGCACCGAAGTTACTGCTTTTTTTAGGAATACGGTACAAACATTGGTATCGGAAGGATTTCATTTTAAGCTCGTCGATTTTTCGCATCAAAATCCAAAATATTCAATTTCATTTGAGGGAACAGACAAAACGATTCTCGGATTTTCGAAGTTGTTTGATGATGCTCAGAATCTAAATCCATTTATTGCAATTACGACTTGTAATAGTGCTGATGAGAATTGTCCTTTTATTCCTACCGCAACGCATCGTTTTCATTTGCCTTTTGTAGATCCTAAGTTTTCTGATGAAACTGAAGCTGCTCACGAAACCTATGAAAAAACAAGCCAACAAATTGCAGGGGAACTTTTTTACATATTCACAAAAGTAAGGGATCGAATGGTTTAAACTTCAATGTTCTTATCGTAGGGAATACTTTTTAGAATATGATTAATCACATTGACTCTAGCTTCCGTTTTTCGGTTTGCTCGAATAATTTTCCAAGGGGATGTAGCTGTATTTGTTTTGGCAAACATGGCTTTTTTATAGATTGTATAATCATCCCAAAGCTCTTGAGCTCTTTCGTCTACGGGAGTCATTTTCCACTGTTTTAACGGATCACTTTTAATATCTTCAAAACGTTTTGCCTGCTCTTTTTTAGAAATTGACATGTAAATCTTGACCAAATGTATTCCAGACTCTAGAATCATTTGCTCAAAATTATTTACTTGATTCATAAAAACATCGTATTGTTTCTGAGTACAGAAACCGTTTACAGGCTCAACGACTGCTCTATTGTACCAACTTCTATCAAATAGTACAATTTCTCCTGCTTTTGGAAATTGTTCAACATATCTTTGAAAATACCACTGGCTTTGTTCGTCTATTGTTGGCTTTGGCAATGCAACAATTCGCATATGCCTTGGGTTAATTCTTTCGGTAACTCTTCGAATTGCGCCCCCTTTCCCTGCTGCATCTCTTCCTTGGAACAGAATAATGATTCGTTCATTTTTTTCGATGGCCCAGGTCTGTAATCGAATCAATTCGGTTTGTAGCTTGACCAGTTTTTTCTCATAGTCTACATAGCGTAAGGCTCTATCTGTATTTATTGGACCTTTGGATAACAATGCTAAAAGCCCTTTTTTTGAGTTAAGTTTTTTTAAATCTGCTTCTGTAAGTATCTTCTTCATTGTTAATCAATTTGGTCATTTGAACGAAAGTAACGCATCACAACATTTGGATCGGGTGCTAATGTAGTGGCCACAGTTCCTTTATCATCATAATTGAATTTTGAGAGCACATGTCGAATTGCTTCTAATCTTGCCGTCTTTTTATCATTTGTTTTGATAATAATCCAAGGACTGTAAGAAGTATGTGTTTTACTAAACATTTCATCTTTGTAATCTGTGTATGAATCCCAAAGTTCTTGTCCTTTTTGGTCTACAGGACTAAATTTCCATCGTTTTAAAGGGTTGGTCTTACGGGCTTCAAATCGTTTCAATTGCTCATCTTTTGAGATCGAAAGCCAAAACTTAATAATAATGAGTCCGTCTTCATACATCATGTGTTCATATTCTGGCACTTGCACCAAGAAATCTTTATACTGTGCTTCGGTACAAAAGCCCATGACAGGCTCCACAACAGCTCTGTTATACCAGCTTCTATCAAAATAAACAATCTCTCCTGGATTGGGCAATTCTTTAATATATCTTTGAAAATACCATTGCCCTTTTTCTACTTCTGTAGGCTTATTTAAAGCGACCAATCGGGAAGATCTTGGATTCATATGTTCCATAAAACGACGAATACTTCCTCCTTTTCCTGCCGCATCTCTTCCTTCAAAAATAATAGCAACTCGTTTTTTGTTTTTAGAAATCCATTGCTGAAGTTTCACCAATTCTATTTGTAATAATCTTAACTCTTCATTGTACAAAATTCTTTTTTGTACTTTCTGAAAAGAAATTTTTCTATGTTCCAATACACTGAGCAAATCTTTATTTGTTTCAAGATTTTCAAAATCAGCCAAAGAGAGTTTATTTTTTTGTGCAGCCATCTTATTGAATTAGAAATCTAAAGTAATTCCTTTTTTTTATTAAATTGTTAAATAATTCTCAATTTAAATAACAATTTACCTATTTCAATGTTGCTTTACACCTTTTAAACAAAATAGCGAAAAGAATTCACTGTTTAATTTAAAAACATCCATCATTTCCTACCCCATCTATAAAGAAACATTTATGGAGCGTGAAGGCATTTATTTAGCCAATTCAAAATTCTCATCCTTAAATCCAATTAAGTATAATTTTTCTTGGGCTCTTGTAATAGCAGTATACAGCCATCTATAATAAATAACCGAGGGTCCATCTGGCAAATAAGGTTGTTCTATAAAAACAGTTTTCCATTGCCCTCCTTGCGATTTGTGACAGGTAATTGCATAAGAAAATTTAATTTGTAAAGCATTGAAATACTTATTCTTTTTTATGGCTAAAAATTGTTTGTATTTCGATTTTTCATCGGCATAGTCTTCTTTTACGGCTTCATATAACCTATTGGATTCTTCGTAAGATAAAGAGGGGGTTTCACTTGAAAGCGTATCTAACATTACTACAGTATCAAATGGTTTCATGTGGGGGTAATCGATCATTCGTATTGTTACTTCAGCAAATTTAAATCCATACAATTCTTTAATTGTTTTGATTCTTACAACCTCACAGATATCTCCGTTGGCAATAAATCCAGCATCCGAAGATTCGTCCAACCAATAGTAATTATTCTTTACGATCATCAGGTAATCGCCTGTAGAAATCTCATTTTCTTGACCTCTAATTTGAAATCGTATTTGTTCATTATATTGATTGGCTCTTTTGTTGGAGCGAACAATAAATGCAGTGTCTTCAACACCATAATCGTAGGCCGTTACCAAAGCATCTTCGATATCGTAGCCATCTGTTAAGCGGACAATATCTGGAAAATTCAAATCAAATTTAAAGTGAATACTACTTTGTTTGATGTGCAACCTTAGCGATGTGGCATTTGCCAATACTCCAGAATTTTCTTGTTGTCGTGTTACTTCATCCAGCTCAATTTCAACGACACTTTTTTGATAATCCAATTCGAATGTATTTGCAACTAAAGCGGGGCTTATATCCAATTTTACAGGAGGAAGTTGTGCGGTGTCTCCCACGAAAATTAGCTTACAGTCTTTACCTGCAGATACATAGGAAATTAAATCATCCAATAATGAAGTAGCGTCAAAAAGTTGACCGTTTTGGGCTTTGTCTGGAATCATCGATGCTTCATCCACAATAAAAATAGTATCACGATGCTTGTTGGGTTGAAGAACAAAACGTACACCACCATTACTTTGTTTTTTAGGGAAATAAATTTTTTTGTGAATGGTAAATGCTGGTTTTTTTGAATACACAGCAATCAATTTGGCTGCTCTTCCGGTTGGGGCCAATAAAACCGCTTTTTTTTTTGCTTTCCACAGACTATTAACGAGTGTACTTATGGTGGTTGTCTTACCGGTACCTGCATACCCTTTTAAGATAAAAACAGTGCTTTTGTCTTCATCAAAAATAAAATCTGACAACAAACGAAATAAGGTACGTTGTTTGATTGTTAATTGAAACGGAAATTTTTTTACGGTTTCTTTATAAAAATCAGCAGGCAATTCTATCATAAATCTATTAAAATACCAAAGATACATTGAATTGCGAATAAAAATTTTTATCAATGAAAAAAAATTGTAGATTTGCCGTAATACTATAAAAATAAAAATATCAGATGGGATTAATATTACAGATTTTAGCAGCGGTTTTAGTTGCTGTTGTGCTAGCTATTGTAGTGGTTAAATTTTTACCTTTAAAATTCAGATGGATAGCTTCTTTGCTACTATTATTGTGTACTGTTCTATTAGTAACAAAAATTTATGATGGTATCATGGAACCCATCAACTTCAATAAAGAAAAAGTTGTTCGCTACGCAAAAGTAGTCGAGAAACTAAAAATAATTAGAAATGCTGAGATTCGATTTTATGAAGTAAACGGTGTGTACACCAAAGACAAGGACGCTTTAATTCAATTCATAGATTCTGCGCAACTTGCTCTAACAGAAATTAGAGATACTGTAGTAAAAGTGAATAAAGGTAGTAACAATACCTGGGGTAGAATCATGGTGGATGTAGAAATGAGAATTAAAGACACAATTGGTTATGAACCCGTTTCTAAGTATTTTAAAGATGTTGATTACAAAACCATGTTTGAAGTACCAGGTGTAGCCGGTAAAACATTTGAACTACAAACTGGAGTTATCGAAAAATTCCAAGGTTTAATTGTACCAACCTTTGAAGCAAGAACTGAAAAGAAGGCGATTTTAAAAGATCTAAATCCTTCTTTAGTGAAATTAGAGCTTGAAGCAAACGCGACTGATGAAATCAAAGGAGAATACGTTTCGGTAGGTTCATTAAACAAGGTGACTACAGGTGGAAACTGGCCTCCATTATACGATAAGAAAAGTGCAAAAAAAGACAATTAAGACAACATTAGAGAAATCTAATCACCATAAATTATCCATCCAATTTACATTGGGTGGATTTTCTTTTTGCATTACTAATTTAGACACACAAGAAATCATACATTTTTGTGCCTATACATTTCCAAAAACATTAGAAACCCCAGAAAAATTAGTTGCTCATTTTGAAACTATTTTTCAGAATGACAACTATCTTCAAGAAGATTTTAAGGAGATCTTGGTCATTCATCAGAATAATCTGGCAACGTTAGTACCCAATACCTTTTTTAAGGAAACACAGCTTAAGGAGTACTTAGCATACAATATTAAGACCTTAGAAACTGATTTCTTTGCTTTTGACAGTATCGATCAAATTGCTGCGAAAAATGTGTATGTCCCCTTTGTTAACGTTAACAATTATTTATTCCAAAATTTTGGAGAATTCGAATACCAACATTCAGTGACCGCTTTCATTCAAAAATTGCTTCAAACAACAACTACTCAGGAAAAAACAATGTTTGTAGATGTTTGGAAAGATCAAATTTCTGTTGTGGTGCTAGAAAACAAGGAAGTATTATTTTCCAATTCCTTTGCCTTTACATCTAAAGAAGATTTCATTTATTATCTTCTCTTCACAGCAGAGCAACTCGAATTAGACACCAATGAATTTCCGTTATTCTTTACAGGGGATATTCTAGAAGACACCGAAATTTATAAAATTGCCTTTCAATATATTCGAAATATTGATTTTTTACGAAGTAAGAACCCTATTTTCATAAATTCCAGTTTTTCAAGCCACTCACACTTTATACTTTTAGGATAGACTTATGCGTATTATATCAGGGAAACACAAAGGAAGACGCTTAAAAGCACCTAAAAAATTACCAGTTCGCCCCACCACCGATATGGCGAAAGAATCACTGTTTAACATTCTAAACAATACTTATTATTTTGATGCCATCGCTGTCATTGATTTATTTGCAGGCACCGGAAATATTAGTTTTGAATTTGCCTCTAGAGGAACAAAAGAAATGTATGCTGTTGATGCTTTTTTTGGTTGTATAAAATACATTAATGAAACTGCAAAAGAACTAGACTTAGACATCAACGCCTACAAAAATGACGTGTATACATTTCTTGAAAAAACAGCGCTTAAAGCTGATGTTATCTTTGCAGATCCTCCTTATGATTTTGCAGAGGAACAATTTCTAAAAATTGCCGATTTGGTTTTTGAAAAAGAAATCTTACGCGAGCAAGGTGTCCTAATTATAGAACACTCGAAGCATACCGATTTAACAAAGCATAAAAAATACGCGTATGAAAAACACTATGGTGGGAATGTATTTAGCTTTTTTGAATACTAATGTAAAATACAGTTTTGCTGTTTTTTTATGCTTATCAATAAACAAATTATCTAGATTAGAACAAAGACGTAATAATCTCTGAGAGGGTGATTCCTTCTGCTTCGGCTTTGTAATTTTTCACAATACGATGCGATAAAATTGGAATGGCCACAGCTTTTACATCCTCAATATCAGGCGAATACTTCCCATTGACAGCCGCATGCGCTTTTGCTGCCAAAATTAAATTCTGAGACGCTCTTGGACCTGCTCCCCAATCGATGTATTTTTTTACTAGCACGGTGGCTTCAGAGGTGGTTGGTCTTGTTTTACTTACTAGTTTTACCGCATACTCAATAACATTGTCTGCAACGGGTATTTTTCTAATTAATTGCTGCACAGCAACGATCTCTTGAGCAGAAAACAAAGATTTTACCCGGTGAACAATAGCAGATGTAGTGTTCTTAACAACAGCAACTTCTTCATCAAAACTTGGGTATTCTAAATTGATGGAAAACATAAACCGATCCAATTGGGCTTCTGGCAAAGGATAGGTTCCTTCTTGTTCTATTGGATTCTGAGTTGCCAATACAAAGAAAGGCAATGCCAACTGGTATTGATTCCCTGCTATAGTAACAGAACGTTCTTGCATGGCTTCTAGTAAAGCTGCCTGCGTTTTGGGGGGAGTTCTATTGATTTCATCTGCAAGAATGATATTAGAAAAAATAGGTCCTTTTAAAAATTTAAACTGCCGGTTTTCGTCTAAAATTTGACTTCCTAAAATATCGGAAGGCATTAAATCTGGGGTAAATTGAATTCTTTTAAAATTCAATCCTAAGGCATCTGAAACAGTATTTACTAAAAGTGTCTTTGCCAAACCTGGCACACCAATTAACAGCGAATGTCCGCCACAAAAAACAGAGAGTAAAGTATAATTTACAGCTTCGTGCTGCCCAATAATTACTTTACCAATTTCTTTTTTTAGTTGATGGTACTTTTCTACTAGATTATTTACGGCTGCAACGTCTGACATTATTTACTAATTTCCTTTTTCCAATTTCTTTCAAAAGTACATTTAGCGTGCTTATTATTCAATTTAATGTAGGTTTCAAAAATCTTTTCTTTAGACCATTTTGCAATTGATTCTTCTTTCTTCTTTCGAAGCGCTAAGTTTTGTATTTTTTCATAGTCCGTTACCAAGTCCGCCGTATGAGTATCTGTTCTATCTCTCATGTAGAAGAATTTGTACATTTTCTCACCTCCTCTGGTTTCATCATAAAACGGAGGTGTCATATTTCCTTGACTCAAATCACTTACTCTGGCGTACAAAGCAGGATCCATTCTTGTCAAATCAAACTTGGACTCTCCGGTTTGACCATTAATGAGCAAACCTGCATTATTTTTAGTATCTTTATCTTGAGAGTATTTTTTTACAGCTTCTTCAAAAGTAATCTTCCCCTCTTCAATCTCTTTAATGATAGCTGCGGCTTTCTTTTCGGTTTCTTTTAACTTCGCTTCAGGGATTTCTGGCTGCATTAAAATATGAGAAACAGACCTCGTGTTTCCCTTGATTTTATGCAATTGAATAATGTGGTACCCAAACAAAGATTTAAAAGGTTCTGAAATTTGACCTTCTGTATCTAAAGTAAATGCTACTTCTTTAAACTCTTTGATAAATTGTGTTTCTTTGGTAAGTTCATATTTCCCTCCATTGTTGGTTACAGCGGGGTCATCCGAATTTATGATTGCTTTCATTTTAAAGCTCGATCCGTCTAAAATATCTTGTCTTATTTGGTTAAGTTTTGCAACAATTCGTTCATTCTCTTCTGCAGTTGGTTCTGCATTGATAACAATTTGAGCCAATTCTATTTCTGCTGGAAATTCTGGCAATTCATTATTCTCTTTTAACCCTTTGTAATACAAACGTACTTCTTCTGGAGTTAAATCTACTTTTTCTGTAATTTTTTGTTGTTCTTGTTTAATAAGTGCATTTTCTTTTTCAATTACAAACAACTCTTTCTTTAAATCTTCTTCATCATTAAAACCATAAGCAGCAACCATTTTTTCTACAGAGCCAAATTGTTGTTTAAAATAAGCAATATTATTTTCAACACTTGCATTGACTTGTTCATCTGAAACAATAACACTATCTACAACGGCATGGTGCGAAAGTAATTTTTGCAACATTAGTTGCTCTAGCATTTCACAATCTGAAATTTCTATCTTTCCTTCACTATTGGCTAAAACTTCTTGTTTAAATTTATCGATGTCAGAGTCCAAAACAATATTTTTACCAATAACAACAGCTACACCATCAATTTTTATTTTCTGGGCAATGGAGGTTGGTATTGAAATTGCAAAGCAAGCAAATAATGTAATTGATTTAATATATTTTGAAATTCTCGTTTTGTAAGGCATCTTTAACTATTATTTGTTCTATTTCTCTAATTAATTCAATTTTACGCTGATGTAAAATTAATTGTTTGATGGTCGATTTTATATAACTCTTGGGTGCGAGGTCATTTCTTCTCAAAACATCTTTTACAGCCACCAAATATAAACTTAATGAATCTTGTTTTTGAATGAATTTTGTTTTTTTTAACAATTTTTCCTTCAAAAAAGGGATTTTTAACATAATGTTATCTAATGGTACCCATACACTATCGTTTAACTGAAAAGATTTAAAGTTTAGGTGGTATTTCTCAAGAGCTTCCGTGGCTTCTGAGTCATCTGATTTGAACAGAGCAACCACTTCTTTTTTATTTATCAAATTGTTATTGAAGTTTATAAATTTAACCTTTATAAGTTCTTCATTCAATTTAAAATTTTTTTTATTCAATGCATAATAGCTATCGATTTCTGCTTCAGAAATTACAGTATCCAGTTGCTGTTTTATCAACTGTTCTTTATAATTATTGATTAATAAGCTGTGTTTATAATTTTCAACCAGTTCATTGATCGCAGAATTTTCTTGAGAAGAATTATTTTCTAACGATTTTTTAAGCAACAATTTTTTTACTGCCCAATTGTGAATCATACTTTTGACCAACACCAAACTATCTTCTTTCGAGATGTTGTTTGGAATTAAATTTTCTAAGCCATGTTTATACAGTTCCTCATCAAAGAGCGATGCAATAGGCATGTCTTTGGGAGCTGTTTCTTTTTTTAAACCAAAATAATTACAGGATGAAAAAAGAAATAAAAACATTAAAACACGTACAAATTTCATTCTTTTTTCTCGTAAAATTTAATTAGTTTTTTAAGTTGTTTTTTATTGATTTTGATCTTGTTTTTCTTTCTTAAATCAGCAATCCAATTTTGTTCAAGAAAATTTTGATAATCGTTAATTACTTGTCCTTTTATCTCGGTTAATTCCTGCGCAGCATAGTTTTTTTTATTGTCTCTAAAAAATTGCTTCAACCCTAAAGTGTCTTTTGAAGATGTATTCCATATTTTTTGCTGCATTAGTTCAAACAGCAGCAAGCCATCTTCATATTCTTTTAGGAGGGTTGCATATTCTGGAACTGTGTTAACCAAATTTTCTTTAAAATACTTTACAATTTGTTGATTTTTATAGTTTTCAAAAAGAATGCCAATAGGCTGTTGTTTTTTATTTGCAATGAAAGAAACAAAATCTGCTTGCGTAAACGCACGCTCATTAATACTGAAAAGAATGTTTTGTAAAGAATCTTTTGAAATCTTTCTAATATCTTTTCTATTGAAAAGTTCTTTTGCCTTTTCATGCTCAATAATCTGGTAGTTTTTCTTCAATTTATTTAGAACAGCATCATCAGAAAGTTTCATTCTTCCACTTCTCTTTAAACTTGCAGTAATCGTCGCTTTCATTTCGTCAAAAGACTTTAAAGGATGTTTTTTTAATAAGCGAAGAATATGCCATCCAAAGCGAGTTTTAAAAGGCTTTGAAAAATCACCGACTGATTGCAAAGAAAAAGCGGCCTCTTCAAAAGGGGGCACCATTCTACCTGTTCCAAATTTGGCCAATTTTCCACCTTTATCTTTTGAGGAATTGTCATTAGAATAGGCCTTAACTAGAGAATCAAAGGATTTACCCGCAACTAACTTAGCATATACTTGCTCTATTTTTGTTTTGCCCGTTGGTGTTAAATCGGTAATCAAAAGATGAGCAACTTCTACTTCTCCTTTGGAAATTCTAATTTGATCAACTTTTACAATATGGTATCCAAACCTTGTTTTAAATGGCATAGATATTTCTCCTACGGGAGTTTTATAAGCAGCCACTTCAAAAGGATAGACCATTTTAAACGCTGAAAAATAACCTAAATTCCCTTGATTCCCTTTAAAATTTCTTTGTGGATTGTCTCTAGCCGAGGCATCCTCTGAAACTGCAACGGCCACTTTTTCAAAATCTTCACCCGCAAGAATTCTATTTCGAATGTTTAAAATTTTATTGTAGGCGGCTAAGGTATCTTCGGGTGTAGCATTTTTTTTAGTTCGAATTAAAATATGTTTTGCTTTTATTTCATTTTTAGTTCTAAAATAAGCCTCTTTGATTAATTTATCGGTAAAGCTTTTATCCTGAAGATAAGGCGCAGAAAGTTGATTTCTGTAGGTTTCAATCTCCTTTATATAGGAAGGTAAGGTATCTAATTTAAGTTGATACGCTTCTTTTACCTTTAAACTATAATTGATGAACAAATCTAAATTATAGTGAATGTTTTTCGATTCCTCATTGTCAATTGCATCCAAATTTTTTTCATAGACCTTTTTAAAGTCTGCTACTGTTATTTTTGAATTATTTATCGTAACCAACGTTTTTGATTTCTTTTGAGAAAACACCAAAACATGCACCACTAGCATGAAGAATACAATACTTTTTTTCATAGTTTTTTTATAGGGAGATAATTCCTTTAATCTTTTCTGCTTTTTTATAATAGGATATAATTTCTGAAGGACTTTTCACTTGTAAAACAATAGATAAGCTTTCGTACTTTCCTGTTTTTGATTTTTTAATTTTAATGTCAGCATTGGTTCCACTAAAAAGATCTCTTACCTCTTGCACTTGGTTTTGAGTCTTGGGCACAATAAATTTATACATATAATCCGAAGGAAACTTACTTGTTTCTCCTAACTGTACTTTTAACTTTGCATAAAATGCTTCTCTTTCATTAACCATAAATTGAATTTTTAAGTTTATAATTTACAAATAACAATACACAAAATTACACTAAATATTAGTTTTATAAAGGGAATGATTTATTTTTGTGGTATGCAGCAAAAAATAGTTTTAATTGGTGGACCAGGTACTGGGAAAACTTCAGTACTTAATACCCTAAGTCAAAAAGGCTTTTTTTGCATGGCTGAAGTATCAAGGGAAGTCATCTTAAAAGCGAAGAAAGACGGCATTGATCAGTTGTTTTTAACGGCGCCATTACTCTTTAGTGAAAAACTCTTGGAAGGTAGAGAAAAGCAATATCAAAAAGCGACCAACACCGAAGAAGAAATTGTTTTTTTTGATCGCGGGATTCCAGATGTTTTTGCCTATATGGATTATTTTAAAATATCTTACCCTTCTATTTTCATTGAAAAAAGCAAAGAGTACCTGTATAACAAAGTTTTTATGTTTTCCCCCTGGGAAGAAATTTACACCTCAGACAATGAGCGATATGAAACTTTTGAACAAGCAATTGTGATCAATACTTTTCTTGAAAAAGCATACAAAAAAATAGGATATGAGTTGATCACAGTTCCTTTTGGAAGTATCGAAGACCGCACCAACTTCATTCTCAATTCACTAGACACAAAAGAATGATTTCTCCAAGAGAAATATTGAAAGAACATTGGGGGCACCTTGCGTTTAGACCTTTACAAGAGGAAATCATCAATGCGGTTTTAGCAAAAAAAAATACGGTAGCCTTATTGCCAACTGGTGGGGGAAAATCAATTTGCTTTCAAGTTCCAGCACTACTATTGGATGGAGTTTGTATAGTAATATCTCCACTAACAGCATTAATAGAAGACCAAGTAATGCGTTTGCAAGAAAAGGGAATAAAAGCAATGAGAATTCCTGCAAAAAGTTCTCAAAACGAAATAATTACCCTTTTTGATAATTTAAAATTTGGAAATTTTAAATTCTTGTACCTCTCACCCGAAAGACTGCAATCAAACTTCATACAACAAAAGATTAAAGAACTTAATGTTTCTTTTGTAGCAATAGACGAAGCGCATTGTATTTCTGAATGGGGACATGATTTTAGACCATCATACCGAAAAATAAGTATCCTTAGGGAATTGGTGCCAAATGTCAATTTCATTGCACTTACTGCCACGGCGAATCAAAAAGTAATTAAAGATATTTTTTTAAATCTAAAATTAGAAGAAGAAAAAATTCTTTTCAAACAATCATTTAAACGTGAAAAATTAGCCTATCAGATTTTTACCGTTGAAGATAAATTAAACCGTCTTTTACAAATTTTCAATAAAACAAAAACACCTGCTATTGTTTACAGCAACTCTAGAAAAAAGACGGAGGATATTTCAAATTTTCTCAATGCAAACAAGTTCAAGAGTAGTTTTTACCATGCAGGATTATCGGCTGAAGTAAAGAAAAATACGCTAGCGAATTGGAAGACAGAAAAGACCCCTATTATGGTTGCTACCAATGCCTTTGGAATGGGTATTGACAAGGCAAATGTTGGTGTTGTAGTTCATTTAGACATTCCTTCGAGTATCGAAAATTATGTACAAGAAGCAGGAAGAGCCGGTAGAAATGGTAAAAAATCATTCTCGGTAGTCTTGCAAAATGACACCGATATTCGCTACTTTGAAAAACAATTGGCTCGAAATTTACCAACGATTAAAGAGATCAAAGAAATCTATAAAAAAATGTTTCAGCATTTTCAAATTGGAAATGGAGAATTACTTGAGAATTCATTAGAATTTAATTTTTTAGAATTCTGTGAAAAATATAGTTTTAGTTCTTCCAAAGTGACTACCTGTTTAAAGATATTAAACAACCAAGGAATTATAACGGTTCAAACCGATTTCAACAAAAAATCACTAGTATACTTTACGACCACAAGTAAAAAAGTCATCAATTTTACCAAAAACAACAACAAATTGCATCAGTTTATCACAGTTTTACTGAGAAGTTATGGGGGATTGTTTGAACAAGAAACGAAGATTGATGAATATTATTTAGCAAAAAAAGCAGGGATTACCAATCAATTGGTAAGAACGTATCTCAAAAAACTGGCGGATGCAGATGTCCTTGTATATCAACAATCGACCTTGAATACAGAAATTTTATTTTTACATCCAAGAGAAGATGAAAAAACCATCAATAGGAATGCCAAAGAAATACAACAATACCTAGATCAGAAAAAAAAGAAAGCGGCAGAAGTAATTGCTTTCATTAAAGAGAATAGGATTTGTAGAAGCCAGCAAATACTTACCTATTTTGATGAAAAAGAATCCACAAGATGTGGTATTTGTGATGTGTGTTTGTCCAATAAGAAAGCGCCTGATTGGTTAAGAACTCGGATCTTAGAGCTCCTTTCAAGAACAACTTCAATTAGTTCTTTAGAAATATGTCATCTTATAGACACCAATGAGAAGCACATTTTAATACATTTGCAATTCCTACTCTCGGAAGGAAAGGTTACACTCAACCATCAAAATAAATTCTACCTAACTAATCAATAATGAGAGATATACGCATTGTTTTTATGGGAACACCCGATTTTGCTGTGACCATTCTAAAAAATTTAATCGCAGCAAATTATACGATTGCAGGAGTTATTACCGCGCCAGACAGACCTGCTGGTAGGGGTAGAAAAATACATCAATCCGCCGTAAAAGAATATGCTTTATCGCAAGAACTTCCTATTTTACAACCTACAAATTTAAAAAACGAAGATTTTCAAAAAGAACTCAAGCGCTTAAACGCGAACCTACAAATAGTAGTCGCTTTTAGAATGTTGCCCAAGAAAGTATGGCAAATGCCTCTTTATGGAACGTTTAATCTGCATGCATCCCTATTGCCTGAATACAGAGGAGCAGCACCAATACATTGGGCAATTATAAATGGCGAAACGAAGACAGGTGTAACCACTTTTTTTATTGATGACAAAATTGACACTGGTGAAATAATTCTTCAAAAAGCCATTGAAATAGCTACGGATGAAATTGTTGGCACCTTACATGATAAATTAATGCACCTAGGAGCAGCATTGGTGAATGATACTGTTGCATTGATTAAAGATGATCGTGTTACAACCGTCAAACAACCAGAATTAGAAGCGAAACCTGCTCATAAATTAAACCCTACCCTTTGTAAAATAGACTGGACTGCTTCTTTGGAAGACATTTACAATCAAATACGCGGACTAAATCCATTTCCAGCAGCGTGGACAAACATGCATAATAATGGCGAAGAAATTTCCGCGAAAATCTACAAGATCAAAAAAGAAATTGCAGTGCATCAATATGAAGCTGGAAAAATAATGTACACAAAAAAGGAGTTAAAAGTTGCTGTAAAAAATGGCTACATATGTATTGGAGAAATTAAACTTGCTGGAAAGAAGAAAATGGATGCAAAAAGTCTTTTGAATGGATATGTTTTTACCGAAAACGCTAAAATGGTGTAAAGCCAATACTAGCTTGGTTTTCGAGAAACACATTGCTATCACTCAGCTGTTATTAACAATTTGATTGTATTTATTAACAAAACCCTCCTTTTTGAGGACATTAATTTGCATGACACCTTAATCCGTCTATATTTGTTAAGCTATTAAGCAAAATAATATTAACTTAAAAAATCTATTAATTATGAACAAGTCAGATTTAATCGACGCAATGGCTGCAGATGCAGGAATTTCTAAAGTAGCAGCTAAAGCAGCATTAGAATCTTTTACAGGTAATGTAACATCAGCTTTAAAAGGTGGTGATAAAGTTGCATTAGTTGGTTTTGGAACATTTTCTGTTTCTAACAGAGCTGCTAGAAATGGTAGAAACCCTCAAACAGGAAAAACAATTCAAATTGCTGCTAAAAATGTAGCTAAATTTAAAGCAGGTGCAGGTTTAAGCGAAGCTGTAAACTAAGAAAACACTTTAAGTGATACAAAAACTCTCTTGTTTTAAGAGAGTTTTTTTTATGGATTAAAAAAATGTATCTTAGATTCTATAAAAAATAAATTATCGAACCAACAACTGGAAACTTACTGATTGCAGCACCTTCTATACTAAATGACAATACATTTAATAGAACCATCATACTGTTTACCGAAATTTCAGATAGCAATGCAATTGGCTTTATATTGAATAGACCCTCAGAGTTTACAATTCAAGATTTACTACCAGACATACATTCTCAATTTACAATTTATGAAGGAGGCCCTGTAGGAAAAGAAAATCTCTATTTCGTGCATAGAGTTCCATATTTAATCCCTAACAGTATAGCTGTGAGTAACGGAATTTATTGGGGAGGTAATTTTAATGCGCTCAAAAAACTATTGGTTAATAATATTTTAAATGCTACAGAAATTCGTTTTTTTCTTGGATACTCTGGGTGGAGTGAACGTCAACTCAAAGACGAAATACAAACGGATTCTTGGTTTGTATCAGAAAATGATTTTAAAAATATTTTTTCTGTAAATGATGAAACTCTTTGGAAAAACAAATTACTACAAAAAGGAGGGAAATATAAACTATGGGCAAATGCACCTGGCGATATCAACCTTAACTAATTATTTTTTTAAAACCTGTAACACTCGCAATGAGTTAGACAATTTGTCACCAACAACTCTAGAAAACACTTTCTTTCGATAATTGGTAACAATTTGAACACCTGTAATCGCGTTGGTAATAAACACCTCGTCAGCTTTTTGAATTTCAAAGGGTGAAATTGAGGTTTCTTCAATTTCAAAATCAGCATTTTTAGTAATAATTTCTATGATTTTACCGCGTGTAATTCCTTTAATACAACCTTCTGTTAAGGCTGGAGTTTTAATTGTATTTCCTTTAACAACAAATAGATTCCCATTTGTAGCCTCTACGACTCCTTTTTTTTCATTTAAAAGAATGGCATTGTCTAAATCATTTTCTGAAGCAAAAACACTTGCCAAGGTATTTAGCATTCTATTATTGGTTTTTACGGTAGAAAGCAAACCAGAATAATTATAAAAATCTTTGAACAAATCAATGGTGTAAGAAGCTTTTTCTTGAATCTTTAATTGGGAAACTTCTATTAAATAATCAATATTATTTGTATTTGGTTTGTACAAGCCTCCATCTTGCCTGTACACACTTAAACGCACTCTAAAAGAACCTGACATCTCATGAGATTTGACAGTTTTTAAAATTTCTGTTTCCAAAAACTCTAAGGTAAAAGACATGGGTATTTTCATACGCAACATTCTCATAGAAGACATTAATCTAAAATAGTGGTCTTCCCAAAAAACAATATTATTGTTCAATACCTTAACGGTTTCGAAAATTCCATCACCATACTTAAAGGCTCTGTTATTTATTGTTAAAGTGAAGTTTTCTGAAGATTCTAAAGTCCCATTAAAATTTATCATTATCCGTTTTTCTTAAGTTGTAAAATTAATGTTTTTTGAAACAATGAGACATAAAAAAACTCGACGATTTGTCGAGTTATATAAAAACTTTTAATGGTACCTTAGGCACCAATTGTGTGTTTCAATTCATCTATTTGGTTCTCCCATAATTGTTTTGATTCCTCAAGTTCCTCCTCATCCTCTGCAAAATCGGTAATGATTAATGAAACATCTTTTGTTAATGCATCCACTAGTATTTTGATTTCAAAAAAACTATCATCTCCTTCACTTTCTAGCCATTTAAAACGAACTCTATCGTCCGATTTTTTGGTAATTAATTCCGCTTTCTCCTCTACACCTTCCCAAAAAAAACTGTAAACTTTACCTCTAGAATTCACTTTATCAGCAAACCATTCTTGTAAATTAGACGGGGAAGAAATGTATTGATACAACATTCTTGGCGAAGCATGAATAGGGATCTCAATTTCATATTTTATTTTTTTCATAGGTATTAATTGAGGTGACAAGATAGTTATTTATTCTATTTTAAAAAAATATAAAAACAGCACTTGCTAGTCTACAAAATTCAATTATATTTGCAGCCCAAAGAACAAATGGCGAGGTAGCTCAGTTGGTTAGAGCGCAGGATTCATAACCCTGAGGTCACGGGTTCAAATCCCGTTTTCGCTACACAAAAACCCCAAACAAATGTTTGGGGTTTTTTATTACAAACTGATTTCCAAACCCATAAAACAAACACTACGTTTCTTACTTTTCTGCCTTTCAAAAAAGTGAGAAATGACGGTAATTTTTATTAATTTTATTAAAAAAAAGGTTGTGTAAGTTAAAAAGGATGCTATATTTGTAATCTCTTTACCATGCGAAAGTAGCTCAGTTGGTAGAGCGTCAGCCTTCCAAGCTGAATGTCGCCAGTTCGAACCTGGTCTTTCGCTCCAAAAAGACTTTACATAACTGTAAAGTCTTTTTTATTCCCTAAATTTAATGTAAAAAATCGATAAGATTAGAAATTTGTAGCGAACAAAGAAACAGAAAAACGATCTCAATGGAACATGAAATATAACTGATTTCTTAGCTTATAAATTCTTTAACTTATCACCAAAAAGTAATAGTAAGACAATCGGTATTGTTAATAAAACAACAACAAAAGTATGGGCAACAAATACTTCGGGATTTAAAATTAAGGTCAAAACAAAACCACCCATGGCTCCCCCTAAATGGGCTGCATGTCCAACATTTCCGAGTTGTTTTTTCATTCCATAAATAGAATACAGCAGATAACCAACCCCAAGAATATATCCTGGAATATCTACGAATGGAAAAAAAATAAAATTATACAGTTTATTGGGCGCTAAAATAATCCCTGAAAATAAAATCCCGGAAACTGCTCCTGAAGCACCTACAGCACTATAGTAAGGCTCATTTTTATGAAAACGTAACGAATACAAACTACCTGTTAGTAAACTCCCTAGGTAAATGATCACAAAAGAAAGAGTTCCCATTCCATTGGTTACTATAGCTCCAAATAAATACAATGCATACATATTAAAACCAAGATGCGTCCAATCTACGTGAAGAAAACCAGATGTAAGCATCCTTATTTTTTCACCTGCTAAAATTCTATTGACTTGAAATTTATAGGAATTTATAAATGAATAATCTTTAAACCCCTTCATAGAGGTTATGACATTTGCGATAATAATAAATAAAATTGCTTGATTCATCTTCTTAAAACTGAGACAAACATACTAAAATGAACTTAAGAAAACGATCTCATTATTAATTTAAATCCGATATTTGCAAAATAAATATGTAATGATGCAGTTTCTTTTGTTTATAATTTCATACCCAATAATATGGGTTTTGTCAAGATTGCCAATGTCAATGCTATATCTTTTGTCAGATGTTCTATATTTTTTAATATATACTGTATTCAAGTATCGAAAGCAAGTTGTTTTAGAAAATCTGAAACTGGTGTTTCCAGAAAAAACAGCCATTGAAAGAAAGAAAATCGCAAAACAATTTTTCACTCATTTTACAGATTTATTTGTAGAAAGTATCAAAGCATTTTCCATTAGTAAGAAAGAAATTTTAAAAAGATATACATATAAGAACCCTGAATTGGTAAATAATTATTTCAAAAAAAAACGAAATATTGCTTTAATGGGAGCGCATCAAGCAAACTGGGAATGGTCTATTAGTCTTCCTTTAGTGTTAGAAACTCCACTTTACGGAGCCTACACCAGGCTCAGTAACAAATACTTTGAAAAGTGGGTTCGTGAATCTAGAGAAAAATTTGGTTGTATTGGTTATAAAACCTCTGAAATGGTAAAAGGCATGCAACAGCGGTTTGCCAACAAGGAACAAGGTGCGTATCTTTTATTGAGTGATCAATCTCCCCAAGTTCATAAAACCTATTATTGGAGTGAATTTTTCGGTGTAAAGGTACCCATTCATACGGGGGCAGAAATGTTGTCCAAAAAATTTGATTTAGTTGTCATTAACTACATCACAAAAAAAATAAAAAGAGGGTATTATGAAACAGAATTTCAATTGATTACAGAGACTCCCAAAGAATTTAAAGATTATGAAATTACAGACAAATACATTGCGTTAACTGAAAAAAACATTCTGGAACAACCCGAATTTTATCTTTGGTCTCACAAACGTTTTAAACACAGAAATAAAGTACCTGCAGCTTTTCAATAAAGACTACAGAGAAAACCAATTTGCAACTAACTCCTTTTCTATAGGGGCTTGATTATGGTGTATATAATCGTTCTTTTGAGCGTCATAAAAATAATCTTTTGACCATGCTTCAATATTTTTCATTAACTCTTTTAGAGAATTGCAGATAAAAGTAACTTCTGCATTTGTAATGGTTGGATGCACAGACAGACGAACCCAACCTGGCTTTGATGTAGTACATCCTTCTAAAATTTGACTTTTAATTTTATTGGAAGTGAATTGGTCTACATTTAACAAGAAATGCCCATAGGTTCCTGCACAAGAACAACCACCTCTGGTTTGTAATCCAAAGCGATCATTTAACAACTTTACAACTAAATTGAAATGGTATTTCTCAAAATAGAAAGAAAAAATACTGAGTCGTTTTTTATGATTTGGTGCTAAAATTTTTACTCCAGACAAACTTTCTAAAGTTTCAAAGAGCACTTCATTAACTTCCGCTTCTCTTTTTTCAATATTCGCCGTTCCCATTTGTTCTTTCAACTGTATGGAAAGCGCTGTTCTGATCGTTTGTAGAAATGCTGGTGTTCCACCATCTTCTCGAGTTTCAACATCCTCAAAATAATCATGTTCTCCCCATGGGTTGGTATAAGTTACCGTTCCGCCCCCTGGATTGTCCGGAATGGTATTTTTGTATAAGTTTTTGTTAAAAATTAAAACCCCAGCACTTCCTGGGCCTCCTAAAAATTTATGGGGTGAAAAGAAAATAGCATCGAGATGTTCATCTTTTGATGCTGGGTGCATATTAATAGCTACATAAGGTGCACAACAAGCAAAATCTACAAAACAATATCCATTGTATTTGTGGATTAATTTGGCTACTTTATGATAGGGTGTTTTTATACCAGTTACATTTGAACAAGAAGTAATCGCCGCAATTTTAATTTTCCGATGCTGATATTCCTTCATGGATTTTTCAAAGTTTTTTAAACACAGTAACCCTTGATCATCACCGGGGACCACCACCACGTCTGCAATAGTTTCCAACCATGATGTATGATTGGAGTGGTGTTCCATATGGGAAACAAAAACTATTGGTTTTAAGTCTTCTGGTATCGTTGTGTGTGCTTTTAAATTCTCGGAAACTTTTAAGCCCAGAATTCGTTGAAACTTATTGACAACACCAGTCATTCCAGAGCCCGATGTGATTAATACATCATTATCATCGGCATTAACATGTTTTTTTATAATACCTCTAGCTGTATGGTATGCTAGGGTCATAGCAGCACCAGAAGTTGCTGTTTCGGTATGAGTATTGGCTACAAAAGGGCCAAATTTATGCAGCATTTTTTCTTCAATAGGATGGTACAACCTTCCACTTGCTGTCCAATCTGTATAGACCATCTTTTTCTCTCCGTATGGAGAAAAAAACGTTTGATCAATACCAACAATATTCTTTCGAAATTGATCAAAATAGTGTTCTAAACTTAGCATTCAATAATTTCTTTTATTTCATTGATAAACCGAACAGCCAAATCATCAGCAGCCTGTTGTGAAGTTGCTTCCGTATATATTCTAATAATAGGCTCTGTATTGGACTTTCTCAAGTGAATCCATTGTGCATCAAAATCGATTTTAACACCATCGATGGTATTGACATCTTCATTTTTATACGTTGTTGCCATCGTTTCTAAAATCGTGTCTACGTCAATTTCGGGTGTTAACTCAATTTTATTTTTACTCATAAAATAACTGGGATAAGAATCTCTAAGCGTTTTACAAGATATTTTTTTATGCGCTAAGTGTGACAAAAACAATGCAACCCCAACCAAAGAATCACGACCATAATGTGAGGCTGGGTAAATAATTCCTCCATTTCCTTCACCACCAATTACGGTATTAGTTTCTTTCATTTTAATAACAACATTTACTTCACCAACAGCACTTGCGGTATATTCACCACCATGTTTTTGAGTAACATCTCTTAAAGCTCGGGAAGAAGATAAATTAGACACGGTGTTCCCACCTCCCAATCTACCTATAACATAATCTGCACAAGCAACGAGTGTATATTCTTCACCAAACATAGAACCATCCTCCGATACCAACGCCAAACGATCTACATCTGGATCAACTACAATCCCAAAATCTGCTTGCTTTTCAACAACTAAATTTGAGATCGCAGTTAAATGCTCTTTTAGAGGTTCTGGATTGTGTGGAAATTGACCATTAGGAGTACAATACAACTCGATACAGGTTACCTTTAATTCTTTCAACAGGGCTGGAATAAAAATACCTCCTGTCGAATTCACCCCATCTACAACTACTTTGAAATTTGCTTTTTGGATTGCGGCAACATCTACCAATTCTAAATTTAAAACTTCTTGAATATGCTTCTCTAAATAGGTATTGTCTTTGGTATAGGTTCCTAAATCGTCAACAGCTGCAAAAGAAAAAGATTCACGATCTGCCAATGCTAGTATCTGCTCCCCTTCTGCTCCATTTAAGAACTCTCCTTGCGCATTTAATAGCTTGAGTGCATTCCATTGTTTGGGGTTGTGGGAAGCAGTAATAATGATTCCTCCGTCTGCATTTTCCATGGAGACAGCGACTTCAACAGTAGGAGTTGTAGAAAGCCCTAAATCTACGACATCTATCCCAAGTCCTACTAAAGTATTGGCCACCAAGCTCGAAATCATTTTTCCAGAAATGCGCGCATCTCTTCCAATGACTACCTTAATTTTATCTTTATTTGCATTTCTATTGATAATGAATGTACCATAAGCAGCTGCAAATTTTACGGCATCTATTGGGGTTAAATTATCGCCAATATTTCCACCAATGGTGCCTCTAATGCCTGATATTGATTTAATTAGTGTCATTTCTCTAAATTTATGTAAAACAAAGATAAATGATTCTAATTTACTTCCTTAATTTGAGTTAAAAAAAAGAAAGATTTATACATCAAAAAAGTGGATTTATAATAGAATACTTCTAAAGCAAAAAAAGGGAAACTCTTTATTTTAAAATCTTATCAATAATCAGTGCACCAGATAAGAGCATGCACTTGCTTGAAAAATCCATGGCATTAGTTTTCAAACTGAGAAAGGATTTGTCTGCGGTGGAAAAAAAACCTGACAGCTCTCCGTCCCATTTTTCATTAAATTTCCCAATGACTTTTCCAGTTGCATCCACTATGTGTAATGAATAATTGGAAAAAGAATCTATTACAGATGCAATAACTAAATTGTTTTGATTGTAAATTTTAAAAACAAGGTTGAATACCTTAGGTTTTCGTTTCACATAACCAATGGTAATGTTTTGGTCATTCTTTATGATAATTGGAGAACCCAGGAGTGTCCACCCTTTAAAAACTGAAGATTGTAAATTCCCTTTACAATCCTTAATTTGGAACCGAAAGGGTAGTATATTCTTGTTAAGAAAGTGTGAGAGAATTTTTTGTAAGCTAGAAACTTCTTCGATAATAAAACCAACATGGTTTCCATTTTCATTAAATACTCTGAAGTAACTTTCGTATTTAAAATGATTGCTCTTTTTATCAATAAAAAAAGTATTCGAATCAAAAAAAATAGAGTTCATCATTGGGTCTCTTTAACGCTAAAAGTTTGTTGCAAACTCATCGTAAAAAAAGGTTCAAGGAATGATTTTATTTCATTGAAATCATTTATTTTTTTGTGGTATAAAATCCAAAAACCTATTTAAAGTAGCAATAGCCATACGAATGTGCGATAAAGAAAATAGGAAAACTAACGTCAAGTAATAAGTGGGAGAAACAAGGAATAAGTGGGAGGATATAAGAATAAGTGGAAAATTAAAAAATGATCTTTTTTAAATTTAGAAAATGATGTAAATGAATAATTTATTTGAAGATAATCATATAGATAAACAGCACAAAAAAATAGGATTGTAAGAATTACAAAATGTAGCGCTTTGAAAAAATTGAATAGATACACCAGTACTAATCTTTAATAAAAAAAGCCGATACAAATTGTATCGGCTTTTAAAATTATATGAAATGTAAATGATTATTTACCTTCTTCCATTTTCTTTTTTAAGGCTGCAAGACCTCCAATATCCCCCAATGTGGTTTTTTCAGCATCAGCAGATTTCTTTGCTGCTGCTTTGATATTCTTTCTTTCTTGCACTTTAAAAATTGAAGTATGAGAAACAACAACTCTTCTGTATTCTTTAGAAAACTCTAAAACTACAAATTCAGCTGTTTGACCTTTATCTAATTTAGAACCATCTTCTTTTTCTAAGAAACGACTTGGTGCAAAACCTTCTACTCCATCAGCAAAAGTTACTACTGCGCCTTTGTCATTCTTTTCTTTGATTGTTCCTTCGTGCTTAGAATCGATCGCATAGGTAGCTTCATGTGCATCCCAAGGGTTGTCTTGAGTTTGCTTATGCCCTAAGTTTAACTTTCTATTCTCAACATCTAATTCTAGTACCTGAACTTCTAATTTATCGCCAACAGTTACGAAATCTGATGGGTGTTTGATTTTCTTAGTCCAAGATAAATCAGAAATATAAACCAAGCCATCAATACCTTCTTCCAATTCTACAAATACACCAAAGTTGGTATAGTTGCGAACAGTTCCTGTATGCGTCGTTCCAACTGGGTATTTCGTTGTAATATCGGTCCAAGGATCTGGATGTAATTGTTTGATCCCTAGCGACATTTTTCGATCTTCACGATCTAGCGTTAAGACTTGTGCTTCTACTTTATCTCCAACTTTTACGAAATCTTGTGCAGAACGTAAGTGTGTAGACCAAGACATTTCAGAAACGTGAATCAATCCCTCTACTCCTTGTTCAACTTCTACAAATGCTCCATAATCTGCTAAAACTACAACTTCACCAGTTACTTTATCTCCAACTTTCAAGTCTGTGTTTAAAGCTTCCCATGGATGTGCTGACAATTGTTTTAATCCTAATTGGATTCTAGATTTGTTATCGTCAAAGTCTAAAATTACAACGTTTAATTTTTGATCCAATTCAACAACTTCATTTGGATGATTGATTCTTGACCATGATAAATCAGTAATATGCACCAAACCATCTACACCACCTAAATCAACAAACACACCATAAGAAGTAATGTTTTTAACAACACCTTCTAATACTTGTCCTTTTTCAAGTTGACCAATAATTTCTTTCTTTTGAATTTCAATATCAGCTTCAATTAATGCTTTATGAGATACAACAACGTTTTTAAATTCGTGGTTGATTTTCACAACTTTGAATTCCATTGTTTTCTCTACATATTGATCGTAATCTCTAATTGGCTTCACATCAATCTGAGAACCAGGTAAGAAAGCTTCGATTCCGAAAACATCAACAATCATACCACCTCTAGTTCTACATTTAACAAAACCGTTGACTACTTCACCAGTTTCATGTGCATTATTAACACGTTCCCATGCCTTTATAACTCTTGCTTTTTTGTGAGACAATACTAATTGACCAGAAGAATCTTCTCTCTTGTCTACCAATACTTCTACTTTATCTCCTTCTGCTAATGCTTGGTTGTAACGAAATTCGTTCAAAGAGATAACTCCTTCAGATTTAGAATTAATGTCAATGATTGCGTCTCTGTCTGTAATTCTAATGACAGTACCTTCAATTACATCACGCTCGTTTACGAAACCTACAGTTCCTTCCAACGCTTTTTCAAATTCTGCTAATTTTTCCTCATCAACAGCTTCAATACCTTGTTCGTATTTGTGCCAGTTAAAATCCGCTAAAAATTGTTCTGGATTTACAGTTTCTACCACTGTTTCTTGTACTTCTGTAGCAACAACTTGCTCTTCAGTGTTTTTTGTTTCTTCAGACATGTCCGAAAATAATTTTTGTATCTTATTGTTTTTCAGATTTTTAACGATAAAAACGCCAAGAGTTGTTTTTATAAAATGATTTGTTTCGCTCCTTCTTTAAATCTGTTACCGTAAAAAGGAGTGCAAATTTACAAAAAATCATTTGATTTTTAAGGTGTTAGAATTAATTTATTATTCTTTTTATTGTTGCTAATCAAAAAACTACCTTTGCATTTCTCAAAACTTTTTTAGAGAATACAATGGCAATGGATAAAAAAACACAAGATTTAGTAAATCAAGGTATTATGCTTCCACTGATGGAAGAATTTTATACAATACAAGGCGAAGGCGCTCATACTGGAACTGCTGCCTACTTTGTTAGAGTTGGTGGATGTGACGTAGGTTGCCATTGGTGCGATGTAAAAGAAAGTTGGAATGCAGATTTGCACCCACCTACATACGCAGACACCATAGTTAAAAATATAACAAAACATGCCAATACAGTTGTTATTACTGGGGGTGAGCCCTTGATGTGGTCTATGGATTACCTTACAGAATTACTCCAAAAAAACAAAATAAAAACACATATAGAAACATCCGGTGCCTATTCTTTTTCTGGAAAATGGGACTGGTTTTGCCTGTCTCCAAAGAAAACAAAATTACCTTTAGAAGAAGTTTACAAAGAAGCAAATGAATTGAAAATGATTATTCATAACAAATCAGATTTCGAATTTGCTGAAGCCCAAGCCCAAAAGGTAAATGAAGAATGTCAATTATTTTTACAACCTGAATGGAGTCGTAAAGAAAAAATGACAGCATTAATTGTAGACTATGTAATGAAAAATCCGAAATGGAAAATATCACTACAAACACACAAATACCTAAACATTCCTTAATTCAAAGAGGATAGGCTTTCTACGAGTGCATAAATTTTATCAAACTGCTCTTTAAAGCCGAGGTCAGAATTATCAATTTCAATAGCGTCCTCCGCTCTAACAAGTGGAGAGTCTTTTCGGGTAGAATCTAAATGATCTCTTTCTACTACATTCTGTAAAATTTCTTCATAACTAACAGTATCTCCTTTGGCAATCAATTCTTTATAACGCCTTTGCGCTCTTGTATTTGCAGAAGCTACCATAAAAATTTTCAATTCAGCATCCGGAAAGACAACCGTACCAATATCCCTACCATCCATAACGATGCCTTTATTTTTACCCATCGCTTGTTGTTCCAGAACTAACTTTTTCCTCACAGAAGAAACCGCAGCAACTTTACTCACCAATTGAGAAACTTCTAGAGTTCTAATTTCTTTTTCAACATTCACACCATTCAAATACATCTCTGCGAAGCCAAAGTTGGAATTAAAAGTGAAGGACAACGAGATTCTTGAAAGTTCTTTTTCCAAACCAGCAATATCAAATTCAGTAGCTGTAATGAGATTTTGATTCATGGCAAAAAGCGTCACTGCTCTATACATAGCACCAGTATCTACATAGATATAACCTAACTTTTGTGCCAATTGTTTGGCAATGGTACTTTTACCGGTTGATGAAAATCCATCAATTGCTATTGTAATTTTCTTTTTCATAATTATCTTCTATCCAAATTTATTAATAAACTAAAAGTACTCGCATTGGCAGCAGCATGAAATTTAGAATATGCATAATTGAACTTAAATTTATTCATTTTTACACCAAAACCTAAAGAAACACCACTAAATGTTCTCACATTTTGCAATGCCAGTTCACGGGCTCTTTTAAAATTGTAACCAGCACGAATATTTATCAGATTATCAGGAAATAACTCAGCACCTACAATGATATGTCGAAACATATTGTTTAAAAAATTAATATCCTCTTTGGTTACATTTCCTTCCAAATCAACAGTTTGATTGGATGGATTGGCCACAGAGATATCCCATTGCTGTAAATTATCCAAGGTACCATACCATTTTATAGGAACATATTGTAAACGATAAGAAACTCCCAATGCAACCTTTAAAGGCATTTTTTCTTGGACACCATTAAAAGATTTTAATTGGGTGCCAAGATTTCGAACAACAAGGGACATTGAAAGTGGTTGAAATTCGCTGTAATAAAGAATCGCAAAATCGATTGCAGTCCCAAAAGATGTAAAATTACTAATAGTAGCGTTTATCAACTTTAGGTTGGCGCCTATGGCGATATTGGATCTCGGAATAGAATAGGCATACCCCACAGAAATAGCGATATCATTTGCACTAAAATTTCCAGTTTCAACACCAAATTCATTCGCAGCTATCATAGATCCATAATCTAAGTATTTAATACTAGCATGGAGCGTTCCAAATCTTCTAGAAAGTGTTTTTGCATAGGATACAGAACCAATATTAACACCCGCTAAAAAACTTGAATAGTTGACCGAAATTTTGTTATCCATTTCTGAATTGATAACCGAGGGATTCCAAATAGGTTGATTTACATCATCCATTATCGTCAAAGTTTCACCGCCTAAGGCAATTTGTCTTGCTGATGAAGATAGATTTAAAAATTGATAAACGGATGCTCCTCCAACTTGAGCAAAAAAGTTGGTAAAATAGAAAAAGGTAAGAAAACCAAACAAATGTTTCATAAACGATCTTACAAAGGAAAAAAGAATATCTTACATAATAACGAACAAGCGCTTATTTATTTCATCGAGGGTTAAAAAAAAACCTCATATCGTTAGATATGAGGTTTAAAGGACTGATAAAAATCAGTATAAAGAAAGGCGGCGACCTACTCTCCCACATAAAT